>NZ_JAAZUI010000003.1 GCF_012524075.1 Lutibacter sp. B1 | reverse complement strand
TGGACGATTTTGCAGCCGCATGGGAAGATAAATATTCCTACGCCATTAAAAGCTGGAAAGACAATTGGGAAGACCTGACCGTATTTTTTGAATTTCCCCTGGAAATCAGAAAAATAATCTACACAACGAACATTATTGAGAATCTGAATGGGAAAATCCGAAAGTACACCAAAAACAAACTTTCATTCCCATCTGATCAATCTGTAATGAAATCCGTATATTTGGCTTTGAGAGAAGCTACCAAAAAATGGTCAATGCCAATCCAAAATTGGGGCATTATCCTAAATCAGTTCCTTGTCATATTTGAAAAAAGGGTCCAGCTATAATTAGCTAAACCCTCGATATTTTATACTTACACACTTTGTGAAACAGTGTCACCAAAAACATATCTAATTAATTATCAGACACTTTTAAATTGAGCTAACGTTAATACTATAGCTATTTACAATACTTTTTATTACAATAGCCTTAATTTATTCTCTATAAAATTTACAATTCAATAAGAGGATATCTTTGATTTAAAGGTTCTCTATTCCATCTTATTTATATAAGAATTTAATAAACATTAACTAAGTATAAAACAAAAAAAAGATATTGTATTTAAAACACACAATATCTTTTACTTTTTTATTGAATAAAGAAACTTATTCTTTAATAATTTTTAAGGTTATTGGTTTATCCAAATATACTTTTGCTATGTATATTCCGGTTGGTTTATTTTCAAGGTTTAAATACACTTTACCATAACTAACAGGATAATTTCTTACTGAAATTATTTGTGAATGTACATTGTATAATTCAATGGTAACTTCATTTTTAGATGTTGGTACAGCAATTTCAAAAGAACCTGTTGTTGGATTCGGATATACTTTTAATACATTAAACAATTCTATTGTTTTAGCAAACACCCCTTCACAGTCTATGGCTGTTTTTATTTCAATTAAATCACCTTGTTTCGCATCAATTGTAAATGATGATGAAAGTGTTTCGAATAATTGTTCACCATTAATAAATATTTGGTAAGGTGCTGTTCCTTGCTCAATATTTATTGTTGTTTTTCCTGATTTTGTTTCAGATGATTTTGCAGAAATAATTGTTCCTTCTGCCACTTCTACAATATAACATTGCTCGTAATTATTTTCAGGGATAGCAATACATAATTCATACGTATCAGGCGCTAAAGACTCTACTGTTAAGTTATTTGAAAAGTTATAATCTATTCCATCTAGTGTTGCTACATAATTATATGTTTCATTTGCTGAAATTATAATTTGCCCATTATTTTTATTAGGACATGTTTCACTTATTACTTCTATATTGAAATTATCAGGGGCTATAATAAATATTGAACAACCTAAGGAATCTACATTATCACCAATAGGTGTATTGGGGCATTGATCTATATTATTAAAAACGCCATCGTTATCATCATCTAATTGGCTCTCAGCACAACCATTTGAATCAACTTCTTCTCCTTCAGGAGTATTTGCACATAAATCTACATTATTCATTACCCCATCACTATCATCATCTAACTGACTTTCAGAACACCCTTCGGAGTTTACTGCTTCTCCTTCAGGTGTGTTTGCACATAAATCATTACTGTTTTGTACACCGTCATTATCATCATCTAATTGCCCGTTTGAACAACCATTTGCATCGACTTCTTCTCCTTCAGGTGTATTTGGACATAAATCTACATTATTCATTATTCCATCATTATCATCATCTAACTCACTTTCAGAACACCCTTCGGAGTTTACTGCTTCTCCTTCAGGTGTGTTTGCACATAAATCATTACTGTTTTGTACACCGTCATTATCATCATCTAATTGCCCGTTTGAACAACCATTTGCATCGACTTCTTCTCCTTCAGGAGTATTTGGACACAAATCATTTATATTTAGTACACCATCATTATCGATATCTTCATTTTCTTCTTCAGCAGTAATTTCAAAACTATCAACAGTCCACCGTGTAGGATTTCCATCTGAATAATATTTAAAAGCAATATATACTGAACCTGTAATTGCGCTAATATCTACATCACTAAAAATATAAACTTCTTCAGTTCCGCTACCATCAGAATGTATAGGAATCGTGATATTAGGTACAGTTATCCATGTAAAATCAATCGGATTACCAGAGCCATCATAATCAGATGAATATCTTAACTCCAATGGTGTTGAACCATAAGCAGCATCGGTATAAAAACTTATCTTTTCTCCCGTAGTTACATCAAAATCAATAGGATTTTTTGTTATCAACCAATCTTTACTTAACACATCTTCTTTATGCCCATTAATACTCATAGAACCAGAATTATTTTCCCCATATATTGTTTCGCAAGCCCAGTTATTTTCACTAGCCTCACTATATTCAATAAATTTTAAATTTGGACCACAATCACTAAAATCTTCTTCAATTAAAATTATTGGTCCTTCTAAGGTTTTTACATTAAGTATGTTACTGGTTTCTGAAAGGTTAGAAGCTACATCTCTTGCTTTAACAGTAACTGCGTAACTTGTGTTAGGATTTAAATTTATTATTGATGCTGATGGCGCTGTTGAAGATTGTAAATAAACACCATCTAAATAAATTAAATAATCATATACATTTTCATTATCTGTAGAAGCATCCCAACTAATATCAAAAGATTCATCAGTTATATTTGACGCCATCAAATTTGTTGGCACACTTGGAGCTTCAGTATCAGAAGAATTGTTAGACCACCACTTGTCTTCGGCAATTAAACCTCCCCAAATTAACGTTGCTAAATATGGGTTGTCAATAAAAGGATTTCTATTACCTTGAATACCGTAAAGAACTTCGTTTCTGTTGGCTTCAAATGTTGAAACAGGATCTTCCACATTCCAATTTAAAAATAAATCAATCATATTAGAATCAACAGCTAACGTTGTTCCGTAACCAACATTAATTGGCAAGCAACTTGTTTCTGAACTTTTAGATCCGTCTCCATGATATCGAGTATACATATACATTACAATACGTGCAATATCTCCTTTCCATTCATCACCCGGATACCAACCTCCATTACTTGAAATTATTCCTGAATTACCACTTCCATCGGTAAATTTTCTATTCAATCTTTCTGAATTTCTATCCCTATCTGCCGGACGTAAATTGTGAACATCAGAACCTGGATTTATTAGATCAGGCTCAGCCACAAGCGATGGTATTGCCAATGATTTTGCAAAAACATGTTCCCTATTCCACACACCTGAATCTCCACTTCCTGTGTCTTGTAAATCTTTGTTTCTAGTTCTATCTGTATCCGGTATACCATCATCATCATTAAACCCATAAATTAATAGCACATTTGTTGAAATTTCAGGATCTTCATCTGCTAATTTACAAGCATCCCAAACATCTGTTGAAGACGATGATGTATAAGGAATTCCTGTATGTGTAGATTCTAATCTGGTCGCTAATTCTAAAAACAAGTCGTTCCCTGTTTTATTAAGATCCAAACCATTATAATACGACTGAATTTGAGCATAAAAAGGGCTTACAAATGCAAAAATGAATATATAAATTATTTTTTTCAAAAGATTTTAGTTTAAAATTTAAGGTTCTAATTATTTATTACCAAAATTATGTTTCTACAAACTTATTAATAAATAACAATTCTTAATAAAATTATTACATTTAAAATTAGATTTAACTAAAACCTTATAACTATTTTAATAATAAACTTTTCAATTTATTTCATTACTTTTGAATTTAATTAAAACGAACAAACATGATAAAAACAATTCACTCCTACTGGGCTTACATCGTATTAATTGTATTAATAGTTGCTGTTGTTAATGCATTAATGGGTTATTTTTCAAAAAAAGAATTTAAAGCTAAAGATTTACGTTTTTCATTATTTGCATTAATAGTTACACATATACAACTTTTAATAGGTTTAGTGGCTTATTACACTTCTACATACTATGAAACAATGCGTAGTGTTGGAATGGGACCTGTAATGAAGAATAGCGAACTAAGAAAAATTTTAGTTGAACACCCAATAATGATTTTAATAGCAATAACTTTAATTACAATAGGTTTTTCTAAACACAAAAAGAAAACTACTGATAATTCAAAATTTAAAACCATAGCTATTTTTTACACAATAGCTTTAGTTTTAATTCTTGCAGTAATACCATGGAATTTATGGTTTACCGCTAATTAATTTAAAGATTATAATATTCTGAGTAAAATAAATAGTACGTATTTTGCTCAGAATATTATTTAATGTATTATTAAAAATTCTCAACTGCGTGATGAGAAAACTAATAGCATATATATTAACCGTTTTATATTATTTCTTTTTTGGGTTATTTTTAGTGATTTTTCACCCTATTCAATGGATTTCATTAAAATTTGGTGGCTATAATGTTCATAAAAAATCGGTAGACTATTTAAACTTTTTTCTTGTTAGTTGTTTATACATTTTAGGAACTAAAATTAAATTTAACAACAAATACCAACTTCCTGAAAACAAACCATTAATTATTGTTTCCAACCACCAAAGTATGAATGACATTCCTCCATACATTTGGTTTTTACGCAAATACCATCCAAAATTTGTGTCTAAAAAAGAGTTAGGAAAAGGAATACCAAGTATTTCATTTAATTTAAAACATGGCGGCTCTGTATTAATAGACAGAAAAGATTCTAAACAAGCCTTAAATGCAATTATAAATTTTGGAAAATATATAGAAAAGCATAACTACTCTGCTGTAATTTTTCCCGAAGGAACCAGAAGCAGAACCGGTGAACCTAAACGTTTTTCAGAAAACGGACTAAAAATGCTGGTTGAAAATGCGCCTTCGTCTTATATAGTTCCAATAACCGTAAATAACTCTTGGAAATTGTTAAAATATGGCGGTTTCCCTATGGAAATAGGCGTAAACTTAACGTTTGATGTTCATGAGCCTATTAAAGCTAACTCATTACCATTTGATGAATTATTTAGTAAGGTTGAAACTGAAATTAAATCTAAAGTTATAGTTAACTCATAAAAATTAGATTGACCTTTTTAGTAGTATATTAACTTCCTAAATGAGGATGCTGAAACAAGTTCAGCAAGACTTTATTATTAAGTCAAAGAAATTTAAAACTGTCTTTATCATTTAAAAAATTCAATTTATTCCTAATTTCATGTATATGATTTTTATTTAACGTACTAATTACTGTAACCTCTTCACTCTCATTTACACTTGTTATTATTTCACCTAAACAATTGTAAACTGCTGAATGTCCATCATATTCAAATTCATTTTCATCAATTCCTACTCTATTAACCCCAACTGTATAGCACATGTTTTCAATAGCCCTTGCCTGTAAAAGAGCATTCCAAGCTTTAATTCTAACCTTTGGCCAATTAGCAACATACAGCAATACATCATAATTTTCAACATTTCTGGCCCAAACCGGAAAACGTAAATCATAACAAACTTGTGGGCAAATTTTCCAACCTTTATACTCATTTATTACTTTCTCTACTCCTGCAGTATAAATTTTATCTTCTCCTGCCAACGTAAATAAATGGCGTTTATCATAATAATCAATTTCCCCTGAAGGATGCACAAATAAAAAACGATTATAATAATTATCGTTTTCAAAAATGATAATACTTCCTGCAATAGCAGCATTTTTTTCAGAAGCTGTTCTTTGCATCCACTTTAGGGTTTTACCTTGCATTGTTTCAGAAATATGCTGAGGGTTCATACTAAAACCTGTTGTAAACATTTCGGGCAAAATAATTACATCAACATAATTATTTATCCGGTGTATTTTTTTTGTAAAATTGATTCTGTTTTGTTCTGGATTATGCCAAATCAAATCGGATTGTATCAAAGCTATTGTAAGATTTTCCATAAATTTTAAAATTATCATTTAAACTCTTTTCAGAATCTCAAAAATAGAAATCTTGAAATAAATTCAAGGTGGCGTATTTAACTTTAAAGTTACTAAAACTAACATCTAAAAAATATTTTAGCAATAAAAAAGCCTGTTTTATTTCTAAAACAGGCTTTTTTAAATTTATAATAGTTATCTTCTAAATACTGGCCTTTAAATACTCACGATTTAAACGAGCTATATTTTCTAATGAAATTTCTTTAGGGCACTCTACTTCACAAGCTCCTGTATTTGTACAGTTTCCAAAACCTTCTGCATCCATTTGAGCAACCATATTTCTAACACGATCAGCCGCTTCAACTTTACCTTGTGGCAACAATGCAAATTGAGAAACTTTTGCCGAAACAAACAACATGGCGCTTGAATTTTTACAACTAGCCACACAAGCTCCACAACCTATACAAGCAGCTGCGTCCATAGATAAGTCAGCATTTTTTTTAGGAATTGGAATAGCATTGGCATCTTGAGTATTTCCTGATGTATTTACTGAAATATAACCTCCAGCCTGCTGAATACGCTCAAAAGCGGTTCTGTCCACCACTAAATCTTTAATTACAGGAAATGCTTTTGCTCTCCAAGGTTCAATATAAATTGTATCACCATCTTTAAACATACGCATATGTAATTGACAAGTAGTAATTCCTCTATCCGGACCATGAGCTTCTCCATTAATATGTAAAGAACACATACCGCAAATACCTTCTCTACAATCATGATCAAAAGCTATAGGCTCTTCACCTTTATCAACCAATTCTTCATTCAATACATCCATCATTTCTAAAAAAGACATATGTTCTGAAATATCGGTTACTTTATATTCGACCATTTTACCCTTATCTTGAGGTCCTTTTTGTCTCCAAATTTTTAACGTTAAATTCATAACTTTAGGTTTTAGTGATTAGCGAAAAGCGAAAAGGTATTATTGCTTTTCTTCCAATTTTTTAATTAATGAATTAAGCATTTTGCTAATTTCTATAATTAAACTATCGATATTTTCGCTATAAGTACAATATTTTAATTCTTTTGAAATAATAATTTGTGTTTCTAATTCAAACAAAGAACCCCTTGAAATTCTTAGAAACTGAATATAATTTTTTCTTGACATTCTGCCCCATCCTTCTGCTATATTTGAAGGAATTGAAATAACAGATCGTCTTATTAGACTTGTCAATCCAAATTTTTCATCTGCAGGAAAAAGTTCTGTTTGCAAATAAATTTCTTTAACTAATTCAATTGATTTTTGCCAAACCAATAATTCTTTATATGATTTTATACTGCTCACTTTTAGCTTTTCCCTTTTCGCTAATTTCTATTTGTATGAACGAGTTTTTAATTCAATATCTTTAAATTTTAATTCTTCTTTATGCATAATAGCTTCGCTAGGTTTTCCTGTATACTCCCAAGCCGCAACATAAGCGAAGTTTTTATCGTCACGTAACGCTTCCCCTTCCGGAGTTTGATATTCTTCACGAAAATGACCTCCACAAGATTCTTTTCTTTCTAATGCATCTTTTGCGAATAATTCGCCCAATTCTAAGAAATCAGCTACTCTACCTGCTTTTTCTAATTCTTGGTTAAATTCATTTAAATTACCCGGAACTTTTACATTTTTCCAAAAATCTTCTCTAATTTCTTGAATTTCCTGAATTGCTTCCTTTAAATGTTTTTCATTACGAGCCATACCTACTT
Organism: Lutibacter sp. B1; assembly: GCF_012524075.1. Classification (GTDB taxonomy): domain Bacteria; phylum Bacteroidota; class Bacteroidia; order Flavobacteriales; family Flavobacteriaceae; genus Lutibacter. Next base: position 202,173 of record NZ_JAAZUI010000003.1, on the reverse strand, counting down.
TATCCCACATTACTTTTCCTAATTTCTTATGAAAATAATCTACAGAATGTGTTCCTTTGTTATTGATAAAGAATTCTAATTGCTCCTTAATTTTTGTTTCTGCTTCCTCAAATTCTGGCAAATCTGTTGAGATTTCTCCAGTTCTAATATCATCAGCTAAATAATCACCAATAGTATAAGGTAATACAAAATAACCATCAGCCAACCCTTGCATTAAAGCAGAGGCTCCTAGCCTGTTTGCTCCATGATCAGAAAAATTAGCTTCTCCAATACAATACAATCCCGGAACAGTAGTCATTAAATTATAATCTACCCAAATACCTCCCATTGTATAATGCGTTGCAGGGTAAATCATCATAGGAGTTTTATACGGATTTTCATCTATAATTTTCTCATACATTTGGAATAAGTTTCCATATTTTGCTTCTATAATACCTTCACCTAATTCTGTAATTTTTTCTTTTGAAGGATTTTTAATTCCGTGTATTTTAGCTTGTTCTTTACCATAACGCTCAATAGCTGAAGCAAAATCCAAATAAACTGCTTCACCTGTTGCATTAACACCGTAGCCGGCATCACAACGTTCTTTTGCTGCTCTTGAAGCTACGTCACGAGGCACTAAGTTACCAAACGCAGGGTAACGTCTTTCTAAATAATAATCCCTATCTTCTTCAGCAATTTCAGTAGGTCTTAATTTCCCTTGTTGAATTGCTTTTGCATCTTCAATTTTTGCAGGCACCCAAATTCTACCGTCATTACGTAATGATTCTGACATTAACGTTAATTTTGATTGATAATCACCGGAACGTGGAATACATGTTGGGTGAATTTGTGTAAAGCAAGGGTTTGCAAAAAAAGCGCCTTTTTTATGTATTTTCCAAGCAGCTGTTGCGTTGGAACCCATTGCATTGGTTGATAAAAAATATACATTTCCGTAACCTCCTGTAGCAATTACAACTGCATGAGCAGAATGACGTTCAATTTCACCGGTTATTAAATCGCGCGCAATAATTCCTCTAGCCTTACCATCAACAATAACAACATCTAACATTTCATGGCGATTGTACATATCAATTTTACCACGTGCTATTTGACGGTTCATTGCTGAATAACAACCTAATAATAATTGTTGACCTGTTTGTCCTTTCGCATAAAAAGTTCGAGAAACCAACACACCACCAAACGAACGGTTATCTAACAATCCACCATAATCACGAGCAAAAGGGACTCCTTGAGCAACACATTGGTCAATTATATTTCCTGAAACTTCAGCTAAACGATATACATTTGCTTCACGAGAACGATAATCTCCACCTTTTACAGTATCGTAAAATAATCGATAATTAGAATCGCCATCACCCATATAATTTTTTGCAGCATTAATACCTCCCTGAGCAGCAATCGAGTGTGCTCTACGAGGTGAATCTTGGTATGCAAAAGCTTTTACGTTATATCCTAATTCAGCTAATGTTGCGGCAGCAGAACCTCCTGCCAAACCTGTACCAACAACTATAATATCTATATTACGCTTGTTAGCAGGATTAACTAAATTTATTTTGTCTTTATATAATGTCCATTTATCTTTTATTGGACCTTCTGGTACTCTTGAATTTAAAGTAGTCATATTCTCTAAGATTAATGGTTAAAATGGTGACACAATGCAATGATAATAAATCCTAAAGGAATAAGTATAGCATACCATTTACCTAATTTTTTTACACAATTTGTGTACTTATTATTAAAGCCTATTGATTGGAATGCCGATTGGAATCCGTGCAGTAAATGCAATGCAAGTAAAATAAATGCAACTACATAAGCTCCTACTCTCAATGGATTCTGAAATTTATGATGTAACTCTGCATAATATCTTGTTGGATCTTCCGGAAGAAACTCGATATACTTATAGTTCATTTCCGGAAACCAAAAATCAATAAAATGCAAAACTAAAAATGCTAAAACAACCAATCCTGAATAGATCATATTTCGTGACATCCAAGTTGAATTTGCTGCTGCATTATTTTTAGCATATTTTACATTTCTAGCTCTTTTATTCTTTACCTCTAACACAAATCCCATTATAAAATGAAAAACTACACCAATAATAAGTATTGGTTGTACTATAAATTGTATTAAAGGATTGGTTCCCATAAAATGGGACACCTCATTAAACACATTCTCACTAAACAACGATGTAACGTTAGCTACGAAATGAATAATTAAAAAAATAATAAGAAAAAGTGCAGATAGAGACATCGCTACTTTCCTCGCGATTGATGAAGATAAAAATCCACTCATTTTATTGTAGGTTTTAATAAGGAACCAAATATAATAATTATGTTTATCCTATTTAAATTCAAATATAACATTTTAGCATATTTAGAACAATTTTAAATAAGGTTTTTTTGTGAAATATTTAACATTTCTTCCACTTCAATACTATAAATTAGCTTTAATTAATGAATTTTTAACATATTATTAATAATAATGAAAAAACTTCCACTACTCACACTTTTAATTACATTAATTGCAACATCACAACAAATTGATTTAGAAAAATTAAAAAACATCAAACCAAGATCTATTGGACCTGCCGGAATGAGTGGTAGAATTACTGCTGTTGACGTGGTAAATGATAGTCCTGAAATAATTTATGTTGGTTCTGCTTCTGGTGGTTTATGGAAATCTGAAAGTGGCGGTATTGACTGGAAACCAATATTTGATGAACAGCCTGTAGCTTCAATAGGAGCCATTGCTGTACAACAAAGTAACCCTGACGTAATTTGGACTGGCACCGGCGAGGGAAATCCGAGAAACAGTTTAACCGGAGGTTATGGATTATATAAAAGCTTAGATGCCGGTAAAACTTGGAAATTAGTTGGTTTAGAAAAAACACGAAATATTCATAAAATCATTATTGATAAAGATAATCCTAATACCGTTTATGTTGGTGCCATTGGCTCACCTTGGGGTGAACATCCAGAAAGAGGTGTGTTTAAAACTACTGATGGCGGAAAAACTTGGACAAAATCATTATTTGTAAACAACAAAACCGGTTGTTCCGATTTAGTTGTAGACCCAACAAATCCTAATAAATTAGTTGCCGCTATGTGGGAACATCAACGTAAACCGTGGACTTTTAATTCGGGTGGAGAAGGCTCAGGTTTGTACATAACATATAATGGTGGTGAAACTTGGAAAAAACTAACAGATAAAGATGGTTTACCTGAAGGAAATTTAGGAAGAATAGGGTTAGCCATCGCTCCAAGCAATCCTAACTTTGTGTACGCTCTAATTGAGGCTAAAAAAAATGCACTATACAAATCTGAAGACGGCGGTGTTTCCTGGAAAATGGTAAATGACAAGTCGAGCGGCAGAGGCCCTGATGGTATTGGAAACAGACCTTTTTATTACTCTGATATTTATGTTGATTCGTTTAATGAAAATAGAATTTATACAGTATTTACATACGTTAATGTAAGTGAAGATGGTGGCGAAACATTTAAACAATTGATGCCGGCGTATGGTACTTCAAAAGGAATTCATCCGGATCATCATGCATGGTGGATTCATCCAAAAAATCCTGATTTTATGATAGACGGAAATGATGGAGGTCTTTACATTACCAGAGATCGAGGTAAAACTTGGCGTTTTGCCGAAAATATTCCTGTTGGTCAATTTTACCACGTAAATGTTGATATGGAATTTCCATATAATATTTACGGAGGAATGCAAGATAACGGTTCGTGGGTTGGCCCTTCATATGTATTAAAATCTCAAGGTATTAGAAACTCCTATTGGCAAGAAGTTATGTTTGGTGACGGATTTGATGTTGTTCCTGACCCTAAAAATTCACGATATGGTTACGCCATGTCTCAACAAGGTTATGTAGGCAGATATGATAGAGTTACAGGATATTCAAAATTAATAAGACCAACTCACCCTGACGCTGATATGAAACTTCGTTTTAACTGGAATTCGGCAATTGCCATAAATCCTTTTGATAATGAAACTATTTATTTTGGAAGTCAGTTTGTACATAAATCATCAAACCACGGATATACTTGGGAAATTATTTCACCAGATCTAACTACTAACAACAAAGAAAAACAAAAGCAACATGAAAGTGGCGGCATTACTATGGATGCTACAGGAGCTGAAAATCATTGTACAATTTTAGCAATTGAACCCAGTACTTTAGATAAAAATATGATATGGGTTGGCACTGATGATGGAAACATTCAACTAACTAAAGATGGAGGAAATACATGGACCAATGTTGCAAAAAACATTAAAGGAATGCCTAAAGAAAGTTGGGTTGCACAAATACGCGCTTCAAAATATAACAAAAGTGAAGCTTATGCTATTGTAAACAATTACAGACAATTTGATTTTAAACCCTATTTATTTAGAACAAAAGATTACGGAAAAACATGGGATAACTTGTTAGCCGGTAAAGATGAAACTTTTGGCTATACTCTTTCTGTAATACAGGATATTGAAGAACCTAATTTACTGTTTCTTGGAACTGAATATGGTTTATATATAAGTATTGATGAAGGTAAAACATGGACAAAATGGACTAACAACTACCCTCAGGTATCAACAATGGATTTAGCCATTCATCCAAGAGAACACGATTTGGTAATTGGAACTTTTGGCCGATCATTTTATGTAATTGATGATATCAGACCTTTTAGAGCTATGGCAAAAGAAGGAAAACAAATTTTAGAAAAACCTTTGCATTTATTCGCTCCTCCACCGGCATACATTACACAAACACAGCAACCAACAGGAACACGATTTGGAGCAAATGCCATATTTAACGGAGAAAATAAGAACGACGGTGCCATGATAACTTACAGTATTAACCGACCTAAAGAAAGTGAAAAAGAGGATGAAGATGTTAAAAATACATCTAAAAAAGACAGCACTTCTGAAATGAAATCTGAGAAACCTTCGGTAAAATTTGATTCCATTTTCTTTGAAGTTTATAATGACAAAAACGAACTAATACGAACAATCAAAAATAAAGCTCCAAAAGAAAATGGTGTTCATAGGATGTATTGGGGATTAGAAGAAAAAGGTACCAAAGGCCCTTCAAGAAGATTAGAGAAAAAAAATATTTCTGAGCCAAGTGGACAAACTGTGCTTCCGGGTACTTATAAAATTAAACTTCATTTTGGAAATCAAACTGCTACGGAAACTATTAATGTAACTTATGACCCTAGAGTTAATATGCCTTTTGAAGTTCTAAAAAGCAAATACGATTTATTAAAACAACTTGAAAATAAAATGGGTATTGCCGGAGAAGCTAGCCAACGTTTACTGGAATCTAAAGAAATAATTGAAGATTATCAAAAAAGAATCAAAGATCAGGATAAAGAAAAATTATATAAAGAAACAACTGATTTAAACAAAGAAATGTTAAAAAAAGTTGATAGTTTGCTAGATGAAATGTTAGGAAAAGAAGATAAACGACAAGGAATTACAGCTACAGAATTTCCTAGTAATATTTCGTACTTGTACACAGCATCAATGTATATAAATGCTTTGCTTGAAAAGCCTGGAGAAACAGAAATTACTTTAGTAAACAATGCTGATAAAAAGGTTAGTGAAGTAATCTCAAAAATTAACAAATTTTACAATACTGATTGGGTAAATTACCAAAAAACTGTTGAAAAACTAAATCTTTCGCCTTTTAAAGAATTGGAAGAGCTAAAATACTAAACTAAAAAAAGTGGCTGCATTTAACAGCCACTTTTTTAATTTTCTGACGATATAATACATTTTTTATTTTTCCATTTATGAAGTAATTCTTCAGATGGAATAATATCTCCTTTACAAGTTGTATAATTCCCTAAAGAATCTTTTTTAATAATTTTTAAATCTCCTTTTAAAACAGCATTCACAACTTTATAAACCAAAGCTTTTTTTAGAGTTAAAACACCTTTTTGTGTATAACTTAACCCTTTTTTATTGTTAAATAAATCCATTTCTTTAGAAGCCTTATCGGGTACCTCTCCATCTTCTAATTTATGCTTTTTAAAAGATTTATAATTTTCTCTTTCATGTGCTTTACCTAAAGAATAAGCCGCATTTTTGCCAATTTCCTGATGCAATCTTGCCATCCAATATGCATGTCTGAAAGCATCAACTTGTCCACCGGCTTTATCACCATCTAATAGATTTGTTTTAGCAACAGAATCTGCTACTTTTTGCGCTTCTAATGAAACTTGTAACGCTTTTTTGGCTTTAAAAGGATGGTATAATACCCACAATTTTATAGGTGAAGATTGTTCTTTAAATTTTTCCCAATCAGATTGTGCATAAATAGCATTTTGCAAAAAAACTATTGCACCAACTAAAATTACACGAAAGCCTTTCATTTAAACCTATAAATTGAAAAAATTATATGAATTTTAATCTATTTTAAATTTTTGTTGATATGAGGTTTTTCCTTTTGAAACAATTACTGAGTAATTTCCTTTAGATAAATAGTACACATCGTTTTTTGCTTTTTTAAACGATTTTTCTTTCGCTTTTTTCTCAGAAACTGATACATCGTAGGTAAAATAATTGAATCCTTCAATTGCTTCTACCTCAAAACTGTTTAGTTTAGTGTTGTCTTCTGCTAAAATATCAATTTGATATGTGCCCGATTGTGAAACATAATATGGTATTGTAATTTCCGGTTTTATAGGTTTATCCCATTTGCTCCAAGAACTTCCCCAATTTTTCGAAAAACGTAGTGGAGGCATTTCAAAAACAACAATTTCTTTATCTTTTATCGAATTATATTGCTGAATTTGAGCAATACTTGCCTTATAAATTGAACGTCCATGCGTACCAACTACTAAATCTTTAGCTTCATTTTGAATCACTAAATCATGTACCGCAACTGTTGGAATACAGTTTGAAAAACGCAACCACTCTTCACCTTTATTAAAACTTATATAAACACCTTCATCGGTACCAACATATAAAATATTTTCATCGATAGAATCTTCTTTAATTACATTTATTGGAGAATTTGGTAAATTGCTATTAATATTTTTCCATGTTTGCCCTTTATTTTCACTTACAAAAACATACGGTTTAAAATCATCGTTTCTATAACCGTTCAAAGTAACATACACTCTTTCTTTTTCGTATTGCGAAGCAATTACTCTAGACACCCACAAACCTTGAGGTAAATTATCAGAAATTCTTATCCAGGTTCCTCCACTATTTGCAGTTACATTTACAAAGCCATCATCACTTCCTGTATATATAAAACCAAATTGAAATGGGCTTTCTGAAATTGAAGTTAAGGTTCCGTAAGGTACATTTCCTTTTTTTCCTCCTGTAGTTAAATCATCTGAGATCACTTCAAAATTAACCCCTTTATCCATGGAGCGTAATAATTTATTAGCTCCCATATATAAAATATCCTGATTGTGTGGCGATAGTAAAATTGGTGTTTGCCAATTATATCGATAAGGACTCTCTCCTAGTTCATGCTTTGGATGAATAGTTATAAATTCTTTTGTTTTTAAATTTACACGATAATAATAACCAAATTGCGAGCCACTATATACAATATTATTATCTCTAAAATCAATTTGTACTTGCATTCCATCACCTCCTCCTATGCTTTTATAAGGATAATCTCCTGTACTTTCCCAATTTTTTGAAGCTTTATAATTACTTGGACCATACCAAACACCATTATCTTGTAAACCACCATAAACATTATACGGACTTTGGTTATCTACATTTACGGAATAAAATTGACCAACAGCAGGCTGATTATTTTTAATCCAGTTTTCACCATCATCATAAGTAATATTAACTCCTCCATCATTACCATCAATTACATGTCCTTCTAAATTTGAATTTACCCATAACGCCTGATGATCGGCATGCACATTTTCTTTATCAATAGAATTAAAGGTTTTACCTCCATCGTCAGATTTTAATAAAGGAACGCCTCCTATATAAATTTTATTCTGATTAGACTTATTTACAGCTATAATTCCAAAATAATAACCATAAGAGCTATACACATCATCTAAATAACCTGCATGTGTTTTTTCCCATGATTTTCCACCATCAACAGATTTGTATACTTCTGCACCAATTACAGGTGTATCGAATAATAAAGAGTTTGCATCTTCTAAATACGCAGCTAAATCGCTTGGCTTAACACTTCCTTTTTTTATTTGTTTTTTAACAGTTTTTGCTGTGTATTTAGTATCAAACTTATTAGTTTTTAAGTACTCATTTAATTGATCGTCTTCTAACTTTAAAAATTGATCAACAGTCATTTTTTTAAAATCATCTTTTTGTAAACCTTCTTCTTTTTTCTTTTTTTCTTCAGGTCTTCTATATTGATTATCTAATAAGGCATAAACAACATCATTATTAAAAACAGCCAAACCTATTCTTCCTACGCCGCTTCCTGTAGGAAATCCACTTTCTTCGTGTGTTACCTTAGTCCAAGTAGAACCAAAATCGATACTTTTATAAATAGCAGAATGCTCTCCATCTCCATCAAAATTCCAAGCTTTTCTGTTTCTTTCCCATGAAGCTGCATACAAAACATTTGGATTTGCTGGAGAAGCGCTAATATCTATTACACCTGTATTTTCATCAATAAAAAATACGTTTTCCCAAGTTTTTCCACCATCGGTAGTTTTAAAAATACCTCTTTCTTTATTAGGTGTATATAAATGCCCTATTACACCTACAACAACTTCATTTGGATTATTTTTGTTGATAATGATTCTACCAATATGTTGCGAATCCGTTAAACCAACATTGGTCCAACTTTTTCCTTTATCAGTACTTTTTAAAATACCGATACCTGCATAAGAAGAACGTGACGAATTACTTTCACCCGTACCAACCCAAATAGTTTCACTATTCCAATCAACTGCAATATCACCAATATTTTGAGTTGGAGCATTGTCTGTTATCGACTCAAAAGAAGTACCATTATTATTTGTATACCAAACACCACCAGAAGCATAAGCAACATAAAATTCATTTGGTTTGTTTTCATTTACATCAATATCAACAACACGACCGCTCATAATTGCCGGACCAATATTTTTAAATTTAATATTGTTAACTAATGTACTTTGAGCGTTTATTCCAATTGAAAGAAATAAAAAACTAATAATTAAGGTTAGTTTTTTCATTGTTTTGTGTTTATTTTTTAATTAAAAGGTAATTATTGTAAAAATACAATCACTCAAATTTAACAATATAATAAACAGTTTTAAAAGGAACTTTAAAAATTTGTTTGAATTCCTTTAATATCAATTGGATTGATGTAATGCCAGAAAAGGTAATTTAGTATAATATTTCAGGTTATCTTGTTGTGGTCTAAACAATATTTGCTCTAAAATATTAAGGTTTTTTGCGGCTACTACTATTAATGACACCTCTATTTTAGAAGTAAGATTTTCTATAGACACTTCCAACTTTTCATTTATTTCAGAATGAAAACTATGCGGTTGATCCTTAAAATAATCGTGCAATGTTTCTTTATTCCAAATTTGTTCTTTATTAAGTTCTTCATCCTTTTTAGCTAAATATAAAAAGCGTAACGAAGATTTATAATAGCCTAATAAATTCATTAAATCTTCCAATAATTTTGCTTCATAAAAATTCGTATAGTCTGTAGGAAAAACAATTTCTTTCAGCCCTTTAAAACTTGCTTTTTTTGGAATTGCTAAAACTGAACATTTTACTTTAGTTATTATATCTTCAGAAATTGTATCAATTGTTATTTTTCCTTTTGAATTTATAGTATCAGTACTTACAACTATTAAATCAATTTCTTTTTCTTTGGCAATTACTTTTGAAGTTTCTATTATATCGTTTTCAGCACTTATTGGAATAAAAACATGATTCCCTTTTAGTGGTGAAACATCAATTTTATTGACTAATTTTTGAATTTTTGAATTTACGGTATTTTTTACTTTTACTTGTTCTAGATTATCATCAGTATACTCAAAATCATTTTCAATACTGTTATCAGCATACAACAAATAAAAAATACAGGTGTTATTTTGAAATATATTGAGCGTATACTCAATAGAATTCCAAGATTTTTGAGAAAAATCCGTTAAAATCAATATATTTTTCATCAGATTTATTATTCATACAAACTTATATAAAGGTGTATTAACAATAAATGACATAAATCAGTAAAAATTTGATGGAAAAGTTATCTTTTTTTAATATAAAGTGAAAAAATTAATGAATGGATTCTAATCTATTCAAATCAAGAATTTTAATATTTCTGCCTTCAATTTCAATAAGACCTTCTTTTTTTAAATCGGTTAAAGTTCTAATTAAACTTTCTGTAGCAATACCCGCAACACCCGCAAGATCACGACGAGAAATATTAATACTATCAGAAGATTTATGTCTCATTTTTTTAGCAAATTTAATAATGGTTTTGGCTGTTTTTCTACGCATTGAACCGTAAGCCATTTGTAATAATTGCTCTTTAACTTCAGTTAAATTTTCATTAATCAACTGAAAAATTTCTAATGAAAGTTTATAATTGTTTTGTAGTATTTCTTGTACTGTTTTTTTATCAACTACCATAATCTCAACTTTTTCCATAGCCATGGTAGATTCGTAATTCAACGAGTTATCAAAAATTGCAGAAAAACCAAAAAAATCATCATCTTTATGAATAGTAATAATTAGTTCTTTTCCAAACTCATCTATTTTAAACCCTTTTACTTTACCTTTATAAACAAGATAAACATAATTAGAATGATTCCCTTCTTCATAAATAAATTCTCCTTTTTTACATTTCATTACCTTTCCAAAATCGCAAAAATAATTTTTTAGATCTTCAATAGTATCAATAGTAATATCGTCAGGTAAATTCTCGCTTTGTTTTTCAGTTTTAGTAACTACCTCAGCTTCTTTTAACAATTCAGCTTTTGCCAATCTGCTTTCTATAGCACTTAATAAAAGTTCATCATCTATTGGTTTTGTCAGGTAATCATCTGCTCCTAGATCCATTCCTACACGAATATCTTTCATTTCTGTTTTAGCCGATAAAAATATAAATGGAATACGTTTGGTTTTTTCTTCATTATAAAGAAGTTTTAACACATCGTAACCATCTAATTCAGGCATCATAATATCACACACAATAATATCAGGTATTATTTTTTTTGCCAATAAAACACCTTGCTTACCATTGGCAGCAGTTACAACTTTATATTTTTCCAACTCTAAAATTTCGGCTGTAGTTTCTCTTAAAACTATGTCGTCCTCTATAAGTAATATCGTTTTCATTCTTCTTTAATTAATGGTAAATTAACAATAAAAGTAGTTCCTTGGTTATTAATACTCACAAATTTTATTGATCCGCCCAGATTTTCCAAATGACTTTTAACTATATTTAAACCTATCCCGGTTCCTTGATTGGTTAAGGCGTTTTCGGCTCTAAAATACCTGTTGAAAATATACTTTTGATCTTTTAAAGGAATTCCAATTCCTTGATCTTTTATTTCGAAAACAATAGAATCTGAACTTGGAATAATTTTAAAATCTATTTCAGTATCTTCTGGAGAATATTTTATTGCATTATGTAAAAGATTTGAAAATATTAATTCTAATATTTTTTCATCATGGTAAATATCTAAATTATCAATGTTTTTCGGATATATTATACGTTGCCCTTTTTTTAGCATCATGTTAGCATTGTAAATAACTTCATTCACAACTTTACTTAATTTAAAATTTGTGAATTTATAGGTTACTTTACCTGATTCTAGCCTTTCAACAGACAAAAAATCGTTTAGAATTCCATTTAAATAATGAACTTTATTTTTAATGGTAAGAATATGCTTTTCTCTTTTATCTTGCATATCGGTTTGGGTGTATTTCCCAATTAATACAGCTGCATTTAAAACACCACTTAACGGTGTTTTAAACTCGTGAGATACAAGCGATAAAAATTTGGTTTTAAGCTCGTTAAGTTCTTTTTCCTTTTTAAGAGCTTTTCTCAACTTAGATTGAGCTTTAACTCGCTTGTCAATTTCTTCTTTTAAATTAGCAACAGTTTTATTAAGCTCAGATGTTCTTTCAGCTATTTTTTCTTCTAAGAGTGTGTTTAATTCGAGTATTTTAGCTTCTGATTCTTTTCGTACAGTAATATCAATAATAATAGACATTACAAGAGCTTTATTACCTATTTGAAAAGGATTTAAACCAACCTCTACCGGAAATTTTTTTCCGTCTTTACGAGCTCCATAAAGTTCTCTTCCTTGTCCCATTTGCCTTGTGGAAGATTTTTTGTAGAATTTATCAAAATGCCCTCCATGTACTGAGTGGTAAGTTGAAGGTATTAGTATATTTAAATGCTGATTACGCAAATCTTCTTTAGTGTAACCAAACATATTTTCAGCAGCTTTATTGGTAGCAACAATTGTTTGATTTTCATCAACAACCACTACACCTTCAGAAACTGCTTCAAATAAAACATTGAAAACGAATTCGTTTTCATGAAATAAATTAGGCAATGGTATATTTTTTAGTTAATAGTGATTCGAAAATACTAAAAATTTACGAACTTATAATGATGTTTTGATTTAAAAAATCAATTTCAAAAAAGTTCCTTATTAATTACTTTTTAAACTAATACGTTTTGGTCATTGTAGTTGGAACCACAATAATAAAATCGGCTTTATGTTTATTATTTTTAGTTATTTTTTTAACATTTTCTTGTTCAACAACACTCACGGTAATAATGTTTAATTCAGGTTTTTGTTGTTTTAAATACCAATAAATTCCTTCAAAATCATCAGAATGGTAAGCGCCATTATAGTGTATAAACAACTCTTCTTCTTTTTTGTTTTTTAAAATGAAATGTGCCATAGTAGCGTCTTTTATTGCTTGTGCTTTTGGCAAGTTATCGCCTCCGTGGCCTCCCATCATTTCTTTCATTTTTATATAACCCGGCAATGTTGCATCGTATTTAATTGGTAAAGGAGCTATCCACGATTTTTCTTCTGCAGAAAGTTCATCCAAAGCTTCAAAACCACCTCTATATACCAGACTGGCAAATTTTCGAGGTATATTAGTTGCTATAAATTTAAGGTTGTTTTGTTTGGCAAAATCTACCAAAGGTTTATAATCTGTTGTATAGTTGCTCCAAAGCCTTGCAACTGTATCAAATGTTTTTTGATCAATAGTTCCTGTTAAATAATCTTCTAATTCTTTTTGATTATCTGCTTCTAACATTTCTGCCCCCAACATTATTTTTCGCTTTTTGTATAAATCTTCTGTAGTTTCAAATTGTAACCAATGTATAATTGGATTATTATGAAGTTCGCCAAACAAAACCATATCGGCCTTACTCATTTTTGAAATCATCCTTTTATAAGAAACTTTTTTACCGTTTTTTGAATATAATTTATATGCCGGTTTATTTTGTGCTGTATTTACTATTGAAAATAAAAAAATTGCAACGAGTAGTGTTTTTTTTAACATAAATTAAAGACGGTTTTAAAGTTTGTTGTTCAACAAATTTATAACTTTGTTTTAATAATCAATATTATAAAACGTACTATAATGAAATACCATCCTATAAGCAATCAGCTTTTTATTAAAAACAGAGCAAAATTTACTTCCTTTATGAAACCAAAATCAATTGCTATTTTTAATTCTAACGACATATTTATTACCGGAGCCGACAGTGCTCTTCCTTTTGAACAACAACGAGATCTTTTTTATTTAAGTGGTGTTGACCAAGAAGAAAGTATTTTGGTTCTTTTTCCTGATTCTATTAATAAAGAAAATAAAGAAATTTTATTTTTAAAAGAAACGAATGAGCATATTGCAATATGGGAAGGAGAAAAATTAACTAAAGAACAAGCTACAAAAACATCCGGCGTAAAAACAATTTATTGGTTACAAGATTTTAATAAAGTATTTTATGATTTAATGACTGAAGCCGAAACGGTATATTTTAACACTAATGAGCATTACCGCCAGTCTGTTGAAATGGAAACCAGAGAAGATCGTTTTATCAAATCGTGTAAAGCAAAATTTCCGGCTCACAAATGGGAAAAAAGCAATCAAATTTTACAAAAACTTCGTGGTGTAAAAGAGCCTGAAGAAATTGACCTGATGCAAACTGCTTGTAACATTACCGAAAAAGGTTTTAGAAGAATTCTGCAATTTGTAAAACCAGGAGTTATGGAATACGAAATTGAAGCGGAATTTATGCACGAGTTTTTATGGAACAGATCAAAAGGTTTTGCATACACTCCAATTATTGGTTCCGGATTTAACGCTTGTGTTTTACACTATATTCAAAACAATAAAGAATGTAAAGATGGTGATATGTTACTGCTTGATGTTGGTGCAGAATATGCTAACTATTCAAGTGATATGACTCGTACAATACCTGTAAATGGTCGTTTTACTGACAGACAAAAGGCTGTTTATAATGCTATTTTAAGAGTTAAAAATGAAGCTACCAAGATGTTGACTCCCGGAACTTATTGGGCTGAATACCATAAAGAAGTTGGTAAAATAATGACTTCTGAATTATTAGGCTTAGGTTTAATTGATAAAACTGATGTTAAAAACGAAGACCCAAACTGGCCGGCATACAAAAAATACTTTATGCACGGAACTTCACACCATTTAGGCTTAGATACGCATGATTACGGAGCGCTAAAAACGCCTATGCAAGCCGGTATGGTTTTTACAGTTGAGCCCGGTATTTATATTCCAGAAGAAAGTTTAGGTATTCGAATTGAAGATGATGTTGTAATTCAACAAAAAGGAGAACCTTTTAACTTAATGAAAAATATTCCTATTGAAGTTGAGGAAATTGAAGATTTAATGAATTCTTAATTTTTTAAACTATTTAAAATAAAAAAACTCGAGACTAGTCTCGAGTTTTTTTATTTGCAATTTTCCTCAAAATTATACTCAAACTTTAGGGTTGATTATTATTCTAAAAATCTGAGGTCTAATATTTAACACAAATGTACATCACTAAAAACTAACATAAAAAGTAAATAACTCTATATTCATGAATTTAGACCGTTTATTAACAATTTTATACCATTTATTATTGATTTAAGAAAATTAAATAAGATTACTCTTTTGTTAAAAAGTATAATATTTAGTTTAATTAACAAGCTTCTTTAAAATCATTTTTTTTTACTTTTGTTATATGTAATGTATTGCAGTTAAAAATTTATGAAAAAAAATAATGTTCATTATTCATCATTACTTATACATTTAAAAAAAATCATTTTTATACTGATAATAACTTATTTAACTTATGGTTATTCTCAAAAAACACAAAAATTTTATATACCAGATTCATTACAAAAAAAAAGCTATAGTGATCTATTCGAAAAACTTAATATATACTCTTCAGATTCTCTAAAATCAAAAGTCTTTGCAAGTACCTATTTGAACAAAGCAAAAAATGAAAATGATACCATAAAAATTGCAAGTGGATATTCAAAATTAGCATCTATTAATAGTTCTTTAAACATAGGAGAATCCATAAAATACTGTGATAGTTTAATTCAATTTACTGAAAAAATTTATAGTCCTATTTACCCTGGATTTGGATATTTGTTAAAAGGACAATGTTATTTCATAAAAGGAAATTACAGTATTGCTTTAAATAATTATTTAACTGCACATAAATACGCTTCTGAAAGAAATAACTTATTCCAACTCTTTTACGTTAAAAATGCCATTGGAGAATTAAAATATTTTTTGGGAAACTATAACGAGGCTAAAAATATTTTTAAATCCCAACTTAAAACACTTAAAACAAACGAATTAAAAAAATTAAAAAGCTATGATGAACTTGTTCTAAAAGTATATTTTCACTTATCTAACATCTATATTTTACAAAAAAAACCGGATTCTTCATTAATTTATATAAATTTAGGCATACATAATTCAATAAATAAAAATGATAAGTTTAATTACTTCATTTTTGTATCTCAAGCCGGTATAGCTACCTATTACAAAAAAAATTATAAAGCATCAATAGATAGTTTAGATAAAGCTCTCCCTTATGATAAATTATCAACAAATGCACTATTAAACCAACATTATTATAGAGGGTTGATTTTTAAAGATTTAAATTCAGACGAAAAAGCATTTTATCACTTTAAAAAAGCTGACTCTATTTATGAAGCCTCGCAGGATGTTGTACCGGAAGTTAGAGATATTCAAGAATATTTTGTGAACTACTATAAGCAAGCTAATGATATCGAAAATCAGCTAAAATATATTGATCGCCTTCTATATATTGACAGCATTATTAAAAGAAATAGTATTCATTTAAATGAAGCTATTGTTAAAAAATATGATACACCTCAACTTCTTTCAGAAAAAGAAAAAATTATAAAATCTTTAAATTCAAAAAATAAAAAATCATCACTCATAATCTATTTATTATCATTAATAATACTTGTTGCCCTAAGCGTTGTTATTTGGCTTGTAAAAAAACATCGTTTATATAAGCAACGCTTTAATAAACTTATTTCCGGTAATCTTAAAGACGTAAATCATTCTGAAAAAGCATCAGAAAAATTAATGGGTATTCCCGAGGAAACTTTACAATTAATTATAGATGGACTGAATAATTTTGAAGCCAACAATCTTTTTTTAGACAATAGCATTACATTAAACAGTTTATCAAAATCTCTCAACACAAATTCAAATTATTTATCAAAAATTATTAATTTTTATAAAGGAAAAAATTTTAGTACTTACATTTCCGATTTACGAATTGATTACTGCATTGAAACTTTAAAAGAAAGTGAAATCTGTAGAAAATATTCTATAAAAGCAATTGCTAATGAAGTTGGTTTTAACAATGCTGAGTCATTTTCTAAAGCATTTTATAAAAAAACAGGTATTTATCCTTCTTATTTTATCAAAAAAATTGAAAAACAAGAATCAACTAAATAAAAAACTCGGAATTAAATCCCGAGTTTCATTTAACCAAATTAATCTAAGCAATTTATGAAATTACTAAATCAAAAACGTATTTATTTAAACGTTTCAACGCTGTAATTTTATCGTTTGTATTTACTAAAAGTGAAATATTATTATTACTTCCTCCATAAGAAATCATTCTAACAGAAATATCTTGTAATACTTTAAATAATTTATGCGTTTCATGATGTTTTACTATAGAATGACCAACCAAACAAATTATCGTTTGCTGATTATCAACCTCTACAGTTGAAAATTTCTCAAGTTCTTCTACTATTGAACTCAAATTACTATCATCATCAATAGTTAATGAAACTGCAATTTCTGAAGTTGTAATCATATCAATTGAAGTTTCGTATTTTTCGAAAATTTCAAATACTTTTTTCAAAAAACCATGAGCCAACAACATTCTGGCCGATTTAATTTTTATCGCTGTTATATTATCTTTTGCAGCAATCGCTTTAATACCATCACCTTTTGTTTCTTGTGAAATTAAAGTTCCGTAAGACTCCGGATCCATCGTGTTTTTTAAACGTACAGGAATATTAGCTTCGCGAGCCGGCATAACTGTTTGCGGATGTAATATTTTAGCTCCAAAATAAGCTAACTCTGCTGCTTCATCAAAAGATAAATTTGAAATTGCATGTGTATTTTCTACAAATCGTGGATCGTTGTTGTGCATTCCATCAATATCAGTCCAAATTTGTACCTCATCAGCTTCAACTACCGCTCCAATAATTGTTGCGGTATAATCACTGCCACCACGTTGTAAATTAGCTACATTACCATACGCATCTAAACATATAAAACCTTGAGTAATATAAATATCTGCAGGTAAGGCATCATTAATTATTCTTTGTAAATTTTGTTTGATATAAAAATCGTCCGGCTCATGCAGTTTATCAATTCTCATAAAATCTAAAGCAGGTAATAACCTTGCGTTTACTCCTTCCTGATTTAAATATTTTGTAAAAATGAATGTAGACAACAATTCTCCCTGTGCAACAATTTTATTGTATAAAAATTCTGAATGTTTTTCTGAAGAACAAGCCTTTAAAAAATCGAAAACCTTATCAATATAATTACCAACTTCTTGTTTTAATTCTGAAACTTCAATTAAATCATCTAAAACAATAGTGTATTTATGGTACAAATTATCTATACTAACCAAAGCTTGATTAGAGTTGTTATTTTTTATGAAGTCGGAAATTTCAACTAAAGCATTTGTAGTACCAGACATTGCTGAAAGAACCACAATTTTTTTATCTCCATCCGTAATAATTTCTCTTACACGTTTAATATTTTCAATTGAACCTACCGAGGTTCCTCCAAATTTTAAAACTTTCATTTATTTTTTATTTTGAATATGCGAAATTAAAAGGATTTTCAACTTATTGTTATTATTTAAAAATTATAAACTATTTTTGCACAAACTGTTAACTATTTAACAAATGAAAACAATTGCCACTTGTGTTGAAGAAATTTTAGTTTCACAACCGTTTTTAGAAGATGCCTTAACTCGAAACATTTTAAATTACAGCGCTTTAGCTGAAGAATTAAAAGATCCTATTTCAAAAATGTTACGCAAACCTGTAAAATCGGGCGCTATAATGATGGCTTTACGACGTTACAGTCCGCCAAAAGAAATGGCGAATAAAATTAAATTAAATAAAGTTTTACAAAATTTAGGAGATATTACCGTTCGTTCCGATCTTTCAGATTATACTTTTAAAAACTCAAGCAGCTTAATTCACAGTCATTTAAAAATGTTGGAGGTTATAAAAGAAGATCCTCATATTTTTTACACTTTTACCCGTGGTGTACACGAAAGTAATGTTTTAATTACCACTGCATTAAAAAAGCATATTGAAGAAAGTTATAAAAACGAAGATTGTACTACCGTTCAAGATAATTTATCGGCTATAACTATAGGTTTACCTAAAGAAAACACAAAAATTGCCGGATTGTATTATCAGTTTTTTAAACGCCTTGCTTGGGAAGGTATTTCATTATACGAAGTGGTTTCTACAACTAACGAATTCACCATTTTAGTTGAAGATGAGGTTGTTGACAAAGCTTTTTCAGCAATAAAAAGTTTAAAGAATTAAAATATTTAAGCTTAAAAACAGTTATTTTTATAATATGGATATACTATGTAAAAATACCAATGTTCACTTCTCAACAACAGGAAAAGGAAAAGCTGTTGTTTTGTTACACGGGTTTTTAGAAAACAGGGCTATGTGGAATACTATTACTGAAGTATACTCTCAAAAATACAGAGTTGTTTGTATAGATTTATTAGGGCATGGCGAAACTGAAAGTCATGGTTATGTACATACTATGGAAGATCAGGCTTTAATGATCAAAAAGGTTTTAGACCATTTAAAATTAAGAAAATACATTCTGATTGGACATAGTATGGGTGGTTATATTGCTTTGGAGTTTGCAAAATTATTTCCTAAAAATATTAAAGGTTTATGTTTAATGAATTCAACTGCTTTACCCGATTCTAAAGAAAAAATAATGAATAGAAACAGAGGTATTAAAGCTGTAAAACAAAATCATAAAACATTTGTTAGACTGTCTATTCCAATGCTTTTTGCTGAAAAAAATAGAGAGCTTTACAAAAAAGAAATAGAGGAAATAACCAATGAAGCTTTAAAAATAAGTCCACAAGGTATTATAGCAGCTCTTGAAGGAATGAAAATTAGAAAAAACAATACTTCAATTCTAAAAAATGCTTCTTATCCGATACAAATGATTATTGGAAAAGAAGACCCTGCGTTAGATTATAATTCTTTAATTGAACAGACTAAAAACACTAAAGTTCAAAAAGTTGAATTTCCTGATGGGCATATGAGCCATATAGAAAACAAAAATGAATTAGTAAGTGTTTTGAACTCTTTTATAAAAAATTGCAAATAAAAAGGTTAATGTCATTCTTGTAAAAAAGAACCTCAATAAAAACATTTAGAAATCTAAACCAAAAGACACCCCTACTCAGGTGTAACATTGATAATTTATAAAATTACTTTTTTAGTAAAGCATTCCACCCTTGAGCCGTTAATTGTATTTTCTGATTTGCTCTGGTAATTAAATTTGCACCTTCACTTTCATCAATAATATGACCAATAACCGTTAAATGTGGATTCCCTTTTATTTTAGGAAAATCTTCTTGCGAAATGGTAAATAACAATTCGTAATCTTCACCTCCACTTAAAGCAATTGTAGTACTGTTTAATTCAAATTCTTCACAAGTTGAAATTACTTGAGGGTCTAAAGGAATTTTTTCTTCATACAAATTACATCCAACTTTAGATTGCGAACAAATATGTAATATTTCGGAAGATAATCCATCAGAAATATCAATCATTGAAGTTGGTTTTACATCTAATTCTTTCAATAATTTTACAATATCTTTTCTAGCTTCAGGTTTTAACTGTCTTTCAATTAAATAAGAATAATCTGTTAAATCGGGTTGCGAATTTGGATTTACCTGAAAAACTTGTTTTTCTCGTTCTAACACTTGTAAACCTAAATAAGCAGCTCCTAAATCGCCTGTTACAACCAACAAATCGTTTGGTTTTGCTCCATTTCTATAAACAATATCTTCTTTTTTAACTTCTCCAACAGCAGTAATACTTATTAAAAGTCCTTTTGTAGATGATGAAGTGTCTCCCCCAATTAAATCAACATTGTACATTTTACAGCCCAAATAAATTCCTTCATATAATTCTTCTATAGCTTCTACAGGAAAACGGTTTGAAACTGCTATTGAAACTGTTATTTGCGTAGCATTACCATTCATCGCATAAATATCAGATAAGTTTATCATTACAGCTTTATAACCTAAATGTTTTAAAGGCATATAACTTAAATCAAAATGCACACCTTCAATTAATAAATCTGTAGTAATTAAAACTTGACTATCTTTAAATTCAATTACAGCAGCATCATCTCCAACACCTTTTGTGGTTGACTTTTGCTTAATAGTAATATTTTTTGTTAAATGATTTATCAATCCGAATTCCCCTAATTCAGACAAACTTGTACGTGCTTGGTTTTTATCTTCTATCATTTTGCAAAGATATTGAAAAGTTAGTTTGTATTTGTTTATAATAACAAAACAAAAAGAGTAACATTGTTTTAAACATTTTAGAAGGAAAACTGTATTTTTGTTTTTATAAGATATATCTATTAGATTATTGTGTAATTCAATTGTTTAAATGTGATAAATATCATATTTAACAACTATATTTGCATTAATTTAGAATTAATCTATTTAAGTAATGATAAAAGTTTCAGACATAGCAAAAAAGAAAGTTCTTGAGCTTATGAATGATGACGGCTTTAACCCAAATACTGATTATGTTAGAGTTGGAGTTAAAAGTGGTGGTTGTTCTGGGCTTTCATACGAATTAAAATTTGACAAAGAACAACAAGAAGGTGATAAGGTTTTTGAAGATAATGATGTAAAAATTATTGTTGACAAAAAAAGCTTTTTATACCTTGTTGGAACAACATTGGAATATTCCGGTGGATTAAATGGAACAGGTTTTGTATTTAACAATCCGAATGCTAATAGAACTTGTGGTTGTGGCGAAAGTTTTTCTTTATAGTTAAAAAGTTAAAAGTTTGTAAAGTTTAAAAAGTTAATGGCAAAATTAGATTCATTAGAAAATATTATTGCTTGGCAAAAGTCAAGAAAACTAAATAAAACTATTTATTCCGTTACAAACACAAATACAACTTTTACTAAAGATTTCGGATTACGAGTTCAAATAAGAAGATCCTCTATTTCAATTTCATCAAATATTGCTGAGGGATTTGAAAGAGAAACAACAAAAGAATTTATTCGATTTTTGTTTATAGCTAAAGCTTCTGCCGGAAAATGTAATGTAGATCTCAAATTTATTTAGCTTACAATTTAGAATATATTAATTTTGAAGAATTTAATAATTTAAAAGATAAATTAAGTGAAGTTTCTAAGTTAATAAGTGGGTTTATTAAATATTTAAATTCAACTTTATAAACTTTCAACTTTAAAACTTTTAAAACTTATGAATAAATTTACTGAAGACGATTTAAAAAAAGAACTGGAAACCAAAGAATACGAGTACGGTTTTTATACAGATATTGAAGCTGATAAATTTCCTGTGGGTTTAAATGAAGATGTTGTAATTGCAATTTCTAAAAAGAAAAATGAACCTAAATGGATGACTGAATGGCGTTTGGAAGCTTTCAAAATTTGGAAAGAAATGGAAGAGCCTAATTGGGCGAATGTTCACTATAAAAAGCCTTCATTTCAAGATATAAGCTACTATTCAGCTCCTAAGAAAAAAGAAAAATTAGGAAGTTTAGATGAAGTTGATCCTGAGTTATTAAAAACTTTTGAAAAACTTGGGATTTCAATAGATGAACAAAAACGTTTATCTAATGTTGCTGTTGATGTGGTTATGGATTCAGTTTCGGTTGCTACAACTTTTAAAAAGACATTAAACGAAAAAGGAATTATATTTTGCCCAATTTCAGAAGCTATACAAGAGCATCCTGAATTGGTTAAAAAATATATGGGAAGCGTTGTTCCTAAAACAGATAATTTCTATGCAGCTTTAAATTCGGCCGTTTTTTCTGATGGTTCTTTCTGTTATATTCCAAAAGGTGTTACTTGCCCTATGGAATTATCAACCTATTTTAGAATCAACGAAAGTGGAACAGGACAATTTGAACGCACTTTAGTAATTGCTGACGAAGGAAGTTACGTAAGCTATTTAGAAGGATGTACTGCGCCTCAACGAGATGAAAACCAATTACACGCAGCAGTTGTTGAATTAATTGCATTGGATGATGCCGAAATAAAATATTCAACAGTTCAAAACTGGTTCCCGGGTGACAAAGAAGGAAAAGGTGGTGTTTTCAATTTTGTAACCAAACGTGGTTTATGCGAAACAAATGCTAAAATTTCTTGGACACAAGTTGAAACCGGTAGTGCAGTAACTTGGAAATACCCAAGTTGTGTATTAAAAGGCGATAACTCTGTTGGCGAATTTTACTCAATTGCAGTTACCAATAACTTTCAGCAAGCTGATACCGGTACAAAAATGATTCATTTAGGAAACAATACAAAAAGCACTATTATTTCTAAAGGAATTTCAGCAGGAAAATCACAAAACTCATACAGAGGTTTAGTTCAAGTAAGTCCTAGATCTAATAATGCCCGTAATTTTTCGCAATGTGACTCATTATTAATGGGTAATAAATGTGGAGCGCATACATTTCCTTATATTGAATCAAAAAATAAAACAGCTCAAATTGAGCACGAAGCCACAACAAGTAAAATTGGTGAAGACCAATTATTTTATTGCAATCAACGTGGTATAGGTACCGAAAAAGCTATCGCCTTAATTGTAAATGGGTTTAGTAAAGAGGTATTAAATAAGCTACCAATGGAGTTTGCTGTTGAAGCACAAAAATTATTAGAAATTAGTTTAGAAGGATCCGTAGGTTAATAAGTCAAAAGTGTAAAAGTTAAAAGTGTAAAAGCTATAAAAAGTTTATGATACGTTTTTTTGAAGATATTGAGTGTTGGAAAAAAGCAAGAAGCTTAAATAAATTGATTTATGTAAAAACTAATAACAATTTGTTTTCTAAAGATTTTGACTTTTGCAGACAAATTAGAAAAGCTACTGTTTCAATAAGTTCAAATATTGCAGAAGGTTTTGAACGAAGTTCTGACAAAGAGTTTATTTATTTTTTAAATGTTGCAAAAGCATCGGCTGGTGAGGTTCGCTCTCAACTTTATTTAGCTCATGATTTGGAATATTTAAATGAAAATGATTTTAATGAATTAAAAAATGACACACTTGAAATTTCAAAAATGATAAGTGGGTTTATAAAATATTTAAAAAAATAAGGCTTTAAGACTTTTGTCTTTTAGACTTTAATACTATTTAAAAATGTTACAAGTAAAAAATTTACACGCAAGTATAAATGATAAGGAGATTTTAAAAGGAATAAATCTCGAAATAAAAGCAGGTGAAATTCACGCAATTATGGGACCAAATGGTTCCGGTAAAAGTACGCTTTCAGCAGTTATCGCAGGAAAAGAAGAATATGAAGTTACAGAGGGTTCAGTAATTTTAAATGGTGAAGATTTAGAAGATTTAGCACCTGAAGAAAGAGCTCATAAAGGTATCTTTTTATCGTTCCAATATCCAATTGAAATTCCTGGAGTAACAGTTACCAATTTTATTAAAACTGCTATAAACGAAACCAGAAAAGCAAACGGTTTGGATGATTTACCTGCAAAAGATTTACTGAAATTGATTCGTGAAAAAGCAGATTTGTTAGAAATTGATCGTAAGTTTTTATCGCGATCTTTAAACGAGGGATTTTCTGGAGGTGAGAAGAAACGTAATGAAATTTTTCAAATGGCAATGTTAGAACCTAAATTGGCAATTTTAGATGAAACTGATTCCGGTTTAGATATTGACGCTTTGAAAGTGGTTGCTAATGGAGTTAACAAACTAAAAAATAAAGACAATGCAGTTTTAGTAATTACACATTACCAACGTTTATTAGATTATATTATTCCTGATTTTGTTCATGTTTTACATAATGGTAAAATTGTAAAATCCGGAGGTAAAGAATTAGCTTTAGAATTAGAAGAAAAAGGATACGACTGGTTGAAATAAAATTATTATGGAATTAAAAGATAAGTTAGTTTCTTCATTTTTGGCATTTGAAAATAATGGTGTTTTTGACCTTGATTCAAATGTACATTCAATTAGAGCTAAAGCTATTCAAAATTTTGAGAAGGAAGGATTTCCTACAAAAAAGGATGAAGAATGGAAATATACAAGTCTAAAACCTTTATTAAAACATGATTTTAGTCTTTTCCCTTCAATACAAACTGAAAGAACTATTGGTTTTAAATACATTGAAAAGTATTTAATAAATGAAATTGAATCTTACACACTAATTTTTATTGATGGTGTTTTTAGTTCTTTTTTATCAGATACTACACACGAAGATTGTGATGTTTGTGTTTTATCATCAGCTTTATCAAGACCAAAATACAAAATGGTAATTGATAATTATTTTAATTCAATTGCCAAAGAAAATAATAGTTTAGCTGAACTTAATACCGCATTTGCTAAAGAAGGTGCTTTTATTAACATCCCAAAAAACACCATTGTACAAAAGCCAATTCAAATTCTTCATTTTTCAACAGGTAGTGAAAAAGAGGTATTATTGCAACCACGTAATTTGGTTATTGTTGGAGAAAATTCACATGTTCAAATTATTGAACGTCATCAAAATTTATCTAACAACACAGCTTTTACAAACTCGGTAACTGAAATTTTTGCACATAAAAGAGCTATTGTTGATTATTATAAAATTCAAAATGACACAGAGAAATCTTCATTAATTGACAATACATTTGTTTCGCAAAAACAACAGAGTGTAGCTTCTGTTAATACCTTTTCATTTGGAGGAAATTTAACCAGAAATAATTTAGAGTTTTACCATGAAGGCGAGTATATTACATCAAACCTTAATGGTGTTTCTATTTTAAATGAAAAACAACATGTAGATAATCATACTTTAATTAACCATAAATTTCCAAATTGTGAAAGCCACGAATTGTATAAAGGAATTTATGCCGATAAATCTACAGGAGTTTTTAATGGTAAAGTGATTGTACAACAAGAAGCACAAAAAACAAATGCATTTCAGCAAAACAATACTATTTTAATTGATGATGGTGCTACAATTAATGCCAAACCACAATTAGAGATTTTTGCTGATGATGTTAAATGTTCTCACGGTTGTACTATTGGACAATTAGATGAAAGTGCTTTATTTTATATGCAATCAAGAGGAATACCTAAAAAAGAAGCTAAAGCCTTATTACTTTATGCTTTTGGAAATGATGTAGTCAACAAAATTAAAATTCCCCAATTAAAAAAGAGAATTAGCAAATTAATAGCCAAAAAATTAGGTGTTGATTTAGGTTTTGAGCTATAATACTTTTTTTATCTATAAATTAAAAAACACTGCAAATGCAGTGTTTTTTTTTGTTGCTATTAAAATAGCGTTCATTAATTCTTTTTATAAAAAGAATTAAAAAAAGAGTTGATTGAGGTATTGAGTGTAGAATTTCCCCACAAAATGTCTACTATAGAAGAAAAGAACCTCAATTAGTACTCTTTTATTTTATTTAAAAAACTTATTATTTTATTAACGTTCAATTTTAATTTTTAATACATTTAAATCCTTTTTTTAACAAAAAAAGAGTTGTGTGAGGTTTTGAGTGTAGAATTTCCCCACAAAATATCTACTATAGAAGAATAAACCCTCTTCCACAACTCTTTATTTTTTTATTTCTTAATAACTTCCGGGTTAATTACAACAAATTCTGTTCTGCGGTTTTGTTCATGTTCGCTATCAGAACATTTAACTCCATCCTTACAGTTATTTACTAAGTTAGTTTCACCATAGCCTTTTTCGTAAATTCTATCTGGAGAAATACCTTTTGAAATTATATAATCTACAATTCTTTTAGCTCTACGTTCAGATAACCATGTATTATAATTACTGCTGGCTCTAGAATCGGTATGTGAACCACATTCAATAATAATTTCAGGGTATCTGGTCATCACTTCAACCACTTTTTTCAACTCATTTTCAACTTCTTTTCCAAAATACGATGAATTTAAATCGAAATAAATTGGGTTTATGTTTATCATTAAATTACCATGAGCAGTTACAAATTCAGTTTTTAATGATTCTAAAAATCGTTTTTGCTTAATTTCTTCTAGTCGTTTTAATTCCAATTGTTCTTTGGTAGAAATAGCCTTGGTTGGGCAAATTTCAGGATATTTATATTTTATATCTTCATAATTCACAATAACAAATTCCGTTCTTCTGTTGGCCTGATGCTCTTCTTCTGAACAATTAACACCATCTGAACAACCATTTACCAATTGAGTTTCACCATAACCGGTAGCAGATATACGATTTGGATCAATTCCTTTTCCTATAATGTATTGAACTGTAGAAAATGCTCTTCTGTATGATAATGTTTGATTGTATTTAAAAGTTCCTCTACTGTCGGTATGTGAACCGCCTTCAATAATTAAATCAGGATATTTATTCATTACATCCACAACTTTATTCAATTCAATTTCGGCATCAGGTCTAATATCAGCCTTATCAAAATCAAAATAAATAGCATTAATTTTAACTATACATTTTCCTCTTTCCAGTAAAAATTCTTCTGCAGGTTTTGGCATTAAACTTAATGGCACATTAAGCTCCTCTCCTTCTGCTGTATAAAATTCTTTCGTGTAAGGCAAATACGCTTCTTTAGTTCCTATAACTTTGTATGACTTATTACAATCTAAATTAAAATTGTATTTAGCTGTATTCCCAACAACCATGCTATCTAATTTATTTCCTAAACCATCATATAACGTAACCAATGCACCCGGTAAAATTTTAGCTGTACTGGCATCGGTAACATAACCTTCTACTTTTTGAGTACACTCAAATTCAATTGGAATATTTTGTATGAAAGTATAAATATCATCATCACCTTTACCACCGGCTCTATTTGAAGAAAAATAGCCTCTTCTGGTCTCATAATCCAGAATAAATGAAAAGTCGTCTTTATTACTATTCATAGGTTCTCCTAAATTTTCAGGTTCAGTTATTCCGTCTTTAGTAATTTTTGAAACATATAGATCCAGTCCTCCCAAACCATCTTTCCTTCCGTCTGAAGAAAAATACAATTCATCGTTACCACTAATAGAAACAAACATTTCTCTTTCAGGTGTATTTATTTTTGGACCTAAATTTTCAGGTTTTCCAAAACTGCCGTCTTTATAAATTTCAGCTTTATATATATCAGTTATTCCATAACCACCCGGCATATCAGAAATAAAATATAATGTTTTTTCATCGGCACTTAAAGCAGGGTGACCGGTTGAGAAGTTGTCATTGTTAAAAGGCATTGGCTCAATATTTACCCAATCTCCTTCATTATTTATTTTAGCTCTGTATAACTGAATTAAACCAATACCTGTAGAGTCCTTTTTAAATTTTCCGTCAAAATAATTGTTCCTAGAAAAATAAACCGTTTTTTTATCTTTGGTAAATGCAACATCAGCTTCGTGATAACGTGTATTAATTTCATCAGAAAACTTTTTTACATTAGCTAATTGTCCATTTTCTTGAATATCACCAATATATAATTCTAAAAAAGGTTGATTATTTCCTTCCCAAACATTTCTTATTATATAAGATTTCTTTTTTGGTGCTGAAAATACCACTTTATCATCTCCATAAAATGTAGTTCCAAAATTAGAATAACTATTATTAATTTTAAGATTCGTTATGGTATATCTGTCCTCCTGTGCCTTTGAAATAAAAACAGTAAGGAAAATAAATATTATGGTAATTTTTTTAATCATTATCCGTTAATTTTAATTAAAAGAATCTTGGTGATCTTAAATCTCTTCTAGATAAATCTAAATCATACAATAAAAACACTTCATGAGAACCATTATTAAAATCTCCAAGGTTTGTTAAAGTATAATCGTAAGCATAGCCTAATCTTAAGTTATCTGTTATTAAAAAATTAATCATTCCACTTACAGAATCATCAACCCTCCACGACAAACCTAACTCTAAAGCATCGTAAATTAATGCATTAGCGGATACATCAACAGATAAAGGAGCTCCGCTAACAGCTTTAAGCATAACAGATGGTTTTAATTTTACATCATATGAAAGATCAAATACATAACCACTTGTTAAAAAATAGTGCATATTCTCAGAGGCTTTACTTATGATTCCTTTCTTTTTTTCAAAATGCCTTGTTTCTAACATATTTGGCATTGATAATCCTATATAAAATTCATCAGTATAATAAAAAGCACCGGCTCCAAAATTTGGATAGGTTTCATTTAAATTTTCTGCAAATAAAGGATCATCTTGTTGGTTTGTAGATAATCTTAAAAAATCAATTGTTTGAAATGTAAATCCTCCCTTAATCCCAAAAGCAAGTCTGCCTTCATCTGAAGTTTCTATTGTATAAGAAAAATCTGCATATACATTTTGCTCTTTAACAGGGCCTATTTCATCAGCAATTACAGAAAATCCCATACCAACATTTTTACCTATTGGAGCATTTATCGTTGCGGTTATAGTTCTAGGAGCACCATCAATACCTTCCCATTGTGTTCTCCCCAATAAACCTATACTTAAAGTACCTTGAGAGCCTGCATAAGCAGGATTTAATACATGCATATTATACATGTATTGGGTATATTGAGGATCTTGCTGACTGTACATTAATGATATATTTAATGCAAACACCCCTAAAATTATTAATTTAATTATTTTCATATTCAATTGATTATTTAGAGGAGTGGATTTTTAAAATCCACTCCTCATATAATTTTATTACTTAGTTAAATAAACATATCCTGATATAGGCTTATAATTATCTTTGTTAGGATAAATTATATAGAAATATGTACCTGCAGGAAGAATTTCTCCTTTGTTAATTGTCATTCTTCCATTAGATCTACCATCCCACCAAATTGGTTTACTGCTTGAATCTCCATTATGTTTATAATCAAATACTATATTACCCCATCTGTTATAAATTTCTATTTTGTAATCAGGAAAACATAATTCCAAATCTTCAATTACAAAGTAATCATTATAATCATCGCCGTTAGGTGAAAAACCATACCCTTCATAATTACTATTCTCTTGACCTGGGAAGTTGGAATAACAATCAGGTGCTACACCTCCTACAATTTCAACTGTAGCTGTTTGACAATTACCATTATTATCACAAACAGTATAAGTGAATATATCCCTATCTACATAATTATTTCCCGGTATATATGTAACTACATCATCACTTGGATTATTTGGTGTTCCATTATCATCTATACTAACAGTTCCATTTTCAGGATTACTTACATTTAATGTACCTTCCATCGGAATATTAGTATCATTATCAAATATATTAACTTCAATAGGATCAAGCGATTCAATTTCAAATAAATCATCTTCCAAATTAATTTCCGGAATTATTGTTACAGCTACCGTTGCGGTATCACAATTACCAGCTGTATCACAGACTGTATACTCGAAAGTATCTTCACCAACATAATTCGTGTTTGGCGTATACGTAATCACATCATCACTTGGGTCATTTGGAGTAGCATTATTATTAACAGCCACATTTCCATTTACCGGATTTGTTACAGTAATTGTTCCTTCCATTGGGATGTTTAAATCATTCTCAAATATAGATATTACTATTGATGAATTTTCCAACATATCTATTTGGTCGTTAACAACATTTATTAATGTACCGTCAAATGGATCTAAATAATCCGGTACACCATCATTATCCGTATCAACCGCATCAGATGGGTTTGAGTTACCATCAGGATCAGCTCCTTCATCAATTGTTGGTATACCATCACCATCATCATCAGTATCCATATAATTTGGTATCCCATCACCATCTGTATCATCATTTGATAAATTGCCGTCACCATTCAAATCTTCATAAATATCCGAAATACCATCACCATCCGTATCTGTATAAGGAACAACTGTTATATTAACAATTGCTGTATCACAATTACCTACTGCATCACATACCGTATAGGCAAAAGTATCTTCACCTGTGTAATCCGTATCCGGTGTGTAAGTAACAACATCATCGCTTGGATCATTCGATGTACCTCCGTCACCTACCGTTACTATTCCATGTATAGGGTCTATTACTGTCAATATTCCTTCTGTTGGTATGTCATTATCATTAACAAAAATATCAACATCGATTGGTGAATCTTGAATAGTAGTAACATCATCATCAATGATGTCCACTGTAGGTTCTACCGTTACCGTTACTCTCGCTGTTGATGTATCGCCATTGGCATCTTCTATCGTATAGGTAAAGCTGTCTTCTCCATTATAGTCCGCATTCGGGGTATACGTAAACGTACCATCTGCATTCACCACTACGGTTCCGTTTGAACCTTGCGTGTAGTCCGTTACTGTCGTTGGCGCATCGCCTAAGTAATCCCCTGTGCCATCCGTCAATACATTGCCGCTTACAGCCGTGTCTTCTTCCGTGGTATAGGCGTCTGCTTCCGCTACCGGTAAATCGTTCACTGGAACTACCGTTACCGTTACTCTCGCTGTTGATGTATCGCCATTGGCATCTTCTATCGTATAGGTAAAGCTGTCTTCTCCATTATAGTCCGCATTCGGGGTATACGTAAACGTACCATCTGCATTCACCACTACGGTTCCGTTTGAACCTTGCGTGTAGTCCGTTACTGTAAATTCATCACATAATCCTAAATCATTTGATGTAACATCGCCACTAATAGAAACATCTTCACTCGTAGTGTAATTATCATTCACAGCTATAGGTAAAATAGTATCTAATACCGTTATCGTGTGAGAAATATCAATATAATTTCCACATTCATCTGTAACTCTATAAGTTCTAGTTACAATATATGGACTATCTACAGATCCAACACCATTATTATTAGATTCAGAAAATAAAGCTACTGTAGGGTTTGTAGTACAGTTATCCGCTTCATCATTTACTAAAGTTACATCTACCACCGGAATATCACTTATACATTGTATTCCAGTTATATCATCAGGTTTTGTTGCCGTAGGGGCTATACTATCTTGGACTGTAATAATTTGGTTTACAACAGTTATATTACCACATGTATCAATAACAGTAAAAGTTCTTGTTACTATAATAGGACAAGAAGAAGTTGATGTTATTTCATCTTTATATGTAATTGAAGAAATTGCTCCATTATCTGATACTGTATTAGCACCAACATAATTTTCATATTCTGCTTCAGATATAGTTATCTCAGTTACACTATAAGCAAATCCTGCATTTGATGCTGTAATAATGCTTGTATCACATCCTTCAACAGAAACTTCTCCAGGAGCTATTACTGTTGGAGGTGTTGTATCTATTACCGTAATAGTTACCGCTGAAGCATCATCTTCAACTGGGGTTTGTGCTTTCCCTGTAAATGCAAATACAACAGTAAATATTATAAAAAAGAAATACTTTAAAACATCCGGAACGAATGTTCTAAAGCTTATATTTCTTTTATGTGTTAGAAGTAAAAGTTTTTTCATCTTCTATATATTTTTTTAAATCTTCCTTCAATTGTTATTGGTGTATTAATATTGCAATAATTAATGTAATTTCTTCTCTTACAACATAATTAGAATTACCATCTATTTTAATTATTTCTAAGTTGGTGTAATTACAATCTGAAAAAAGCGAAACATTTAATGGGATATTATTTTTTTCCGGACAGGTTTCTTCAACAACAGGTAGCTTTTTATAGCATAAATCATCAATGCCATTACCATCAATATCAATAGCTTGGATATGTCCATTAACAAAAAACAAACTCAATAAAATTATTCATACATATTGGGCTTAATTAACTGATTTATAAAACTTAACTATATGTTGATAAGTTTTTTTATTTTTATTATTCTAATTTCTTTTTTATTACTTTTTTGCTGTGCAAAAATAGACTATCGAAACTTTTATTTTTGGTTATTTTTTAAACTTTTAACTAGTTTCTTGTTTTGGTAAACAAACAGCTTATTTATTTTAATAAATTGTCTTTAAAATAACTTAACTTTAGTACATTCACCTACAAAACAAGGCGTTACAACATTACAAAAAAAACACTTAAAACACATTTATACTCTATTTTATTTTGCTACATTATTTTATTTTTAATAAATAATATAGAGGGTGCTTTAGTTAAACTATACGATTTGTGGGTAATGCAACAAAGTTATAGTACAGAATATTAGTAACCTATACTGATGTTTAAGTATTTTGACTTTTTTTAGTTTTTTTAGTCTGCAAAGTTACAATAATTCCAACAATTAATATGCTACTTTAGTTTCTTAAGTGTCAATAATTTAACATTTAAATATAAAATTTTACTTAAAAAGACAAGGAAAAAAACTCTTTATCAATTAAAATTGAAACAAAAAAGCGAAAATTAATATTTTAAATTATACGATAATTTATCCTTATTTGGGCTGACTGACTCTCAATATTCTTTTTAATTTGGAATCTTTTTTTAAACTATTATTTTTATTGATTGTTATTTGGTGTTGAATCAGAATCAATAACAATACTGTTTACTACCTCTGCAAAGTTTGTAATGTCTCCACAATTTGGCTGTACAACTGCTGCTATTTTTAACACATATTGATTTCCACTTTTAACAATTATATTTCCTAAATTCCAAACTCCTGTAGTGCTATTATATGTTGTACCTGATGGAACAACTGTGCCTTCAGAATTATACATT
Organism: Lutibacter sp. B1; assembly: GCF_012524075.1. Classification (GTDB taxonomy): domain Bacteria; phylum Bacteroidota; class Bacteroidia; order Flavobacteriales; family Flavobacteriaceae; genus Lutibacter. Next base: position 168,742 of record NZ_JAAZUI010000003.1, on the reverse strand, counting down.
AAACCTTCCGGCATAAGATCTTTTACTTGAACTAAAGTAGTAGCACTTGCTCCATTATTTACCAATGTTAAAGTAAAAATTATTGTTTCTCCTACAGTTGGTGTAGTTTTATCTACTGTTTTTGTTAACTCTAAATCGGCTCTACAAGCTATATAAACACTACTATCTGTTACTGCCGAAGTTGTTCCCGGGTATGAAGCTCCCATAACACTACCATCAGGATTTTCATAAACTGGTGATGTACCATAATACATATCATCTGTTCCTGCAATATTTCCATCGGCATTTCCTACTACTACAGAAGAATCTAAAACATAAGCTTCGTTAGAATCGCTACATCCATCAGCATCACTGTCTAAATCCAAATAATCAGGCAACCCATCAGCATCAGTATCAGGAATAGTTAAAGGCACTCCAACTATACCGTCGCAAGGATCAACAGTATAAGAATAGCTTAATGCGTCAATACCAATATCCGCAGGATTCCATCCTCCTCCAGTGTTTGTTATTTTAATATATTTAGCATTAGCTGCTAAGGTGTATGAACTATTTACAAATGTGGTTGACGATGCGCTATATGTTTTTGCATTTGAATACGAACTTCCATCTAAAGATTGTTCTACTCTTACACTTGTAGCTCTTGTTCCATTTGTCCTATTATGTCTTAAAGTAATAACTGTTCCTGATGGAACGATATTTTGCAACTCCAGCACAACATATTCGTTTCCTCTATCTAAAACAGCAAGCGTATTATCAGGTTCTCCCAACGCATTTGTAGGATTGGAAGCTCCACTGTTTGAAGGAGAAGATACTGCATATCCTGTAGTAGTTATTAAACCGGTACATTCATAATCATAGGCATCATTTAATCCATTGCGATTAACGTCGATAAAATTATCAGTTAATCCATCGTTATCAGCATCTGTTCCACCGGCTTCTAAAAGATCATGAATTCCATCGTTATCGGCATCTAAATCATAATGATTTAATACACCATCGCCATCGGTATCACATAAAGGGGTTAATTGTATATCATCAATTGCCAAATCGTTACCACAACCACCCGGAGCGTTATTGATTAATACTATATCTATGGAAGTATCAGTTGCTCCTGTTTTAAATGTAAATTGGTATTTATCCCATTCAGCCGGATCTGAAAAAGGAATTTCACCTGTTACAGTAGAACCAATTATCCCAGAACTGTTTTCCACTTGAAATTTCGCATCAGCCAAAACCAAATCGGCACCACAATACCTATCAACAGTTTCTTGGGAATTCACCACAACCAACCAAGCTGAAAATTCATAATAAGTATTTGGCTCAACATCAACCGCAACCCTATAAAATTCGCCTGGTTCAAACGCTGCGTTTACCACCATCATATAGCCATTTACATCTCCTTCAGTATGGTCTTCCATATCCTGCCAATCCCAGTGAGTTGCCTGTGGAGAATTTGCAAATGTATATTGTCCATCTTCCAAGTAATTGTTATTAGAATCAATATTTGATCGATATAAGTAAGATGTTGAACCTGGTAAAATTTGACTTTCTGCACCAAAATTTGAACCTGCTCCAAATGTTTCTAAAAATGTGTCGGCTGAAGATACACAATCGCTCAGCTCTTGAGAATTAGGAATTCCATCGCCATCAATATCTAAATCTATATCATCGGTAATGCCATCGCCATCTGTATCTGTTGTATATGCGGGAACGGAACAAGTCCCCGGTGGGGAAATTGATAATTCTGTTGAGCAAAAATTATACGCGTCTGTAATGGTTATATTAATTGTACCTCCTAAAATAGCATAAGGTCCAAAATTTACCGGTGTACCATAAGGTATATTTGAACGTTCAATATCACCCGTTATGGAATATGTTGGACTAAGATTAGTTCCTGTTGGGTTTAATGTAAATGTAAACGTATCATCGGACGACAAACCTGTTGTTCCATTGTTACTACAAGTTACATTGGTAAGACCAACATCTTCTATATTACAAGTAACCAATGTACCATCTATTAATGGGCAATTTACACCTGTTGTAACTTGTGGAGCGGAACAAGTACCTTTTGCCTGGCAATCATATGTTACATTCGTCTTAAAAGTAAGGCTTCCCACATTGTTACCAAATACGCTTGCTGCATTAGTATTTGGCGAAACGCTTATATTTTTAAAATCGAGATTAGGGCCAATGGTTCCGCTATTCATAGCTCCGGCAGCTCCCACTACAAAATAACCTTTTTTAGTATCATCCGTTGGTCCTGTTAAATTACCATCATTTTGAAAATTGCTTGATAATGTAAATAACCCTTGGTTGTATATAGTACTACCATTTCCGCCTAAGTTGACACTACCCACACTTACTTCACCGTAATTTTCAAATCTTGATAGTGAATTACTAAAGTCTATCGCTCCTCCATTTGAAATAAAAGTACCTGTATTAATAACTAGGCTTCCTTGCAAATTAAAAGAAGTTCCTGTATTAACATAACCGCAATTAACATAACTACTATAACTGTTACTATTAAAACTTTGACCTATATATAATTCACCTTCATTTCTAAATTGAGTAGTAGAACTTTCAAGGTTAACATTGCTACCAATATTCATAGTACCATAATTATCTACTGTATTGGTTTGAGTTGATCCTGAAAATGTTAAAACGTTGACATTAAATTCTCCATTATTTAATAGGGTATTACTACCTGTACCACTAAATTTAATATCAGATTTCCCATTTTTCCCTGAGTTGAGAACTCCACCTTCATGAACAGTTATATCTACATTAGCCTTAAAATCGGGTGGATTACTAAACTGTAAAGTACCATATACTTCTATATCAATATTGTTTCCTGTTGTAGAATTTGTGTTGATATTAATGTAAACAGTAACACCTGATGCAATACAAATTTTGCTGTTGTCGGCAAAAGTAATATTATTGATACTCGCTCCAGATGTAAAACACATAACCGAATTGGCAGGAACAGTAACATCTCCACTTGTTGGTCCTGTTACAGTACAATCTGTACATTGTGCTGTAGTTATATTTGTATTAAATAAATATATTACAACTATAATTAATAAAGTTTTTATATTTTTTATTTTGGAAATAAAATTTATAACGTATTCTTTTTTCATGAATGATAATTTGATTAGCGTGTATCTTTTTTTGATAAAAATGTAATACACTGTACAAAAGTAACTTATATTTTTATATACAAAAGACTTTGTTTAGTGTTTTAATACTCCGCAAAGTTTTCTTTTACTTTATTTGTCTTTATGGGCTTCATTTAGAGATTGCCAGTAAATAAGTGTTGCTCCTAAGTTAATTCTTCTTTTTTTGAAACACCATACTTAAAATTAAGTATTTTACCTAAAGCAATTGAATAAGTGCTGCGGTATTTTTAACGTTGAATTTTTTAATAATATTTTGCCTGTGTGTATTTACCGTAAAAACAGATATTGATAAAGTTTCAGCTATTTCTTCACTGGTTTTTCCTGCAGCAATTAATTCTAATATTTCTCGCTCTCTTTTGGTTAAATTAATTTTTGGAGTTATAACCTTATTTATTTCTTCCTTTAACTTTAATAAATTTTTATCAATTACTTCTTTATTATTTTTATAATGCTTAATATCTACATTTATATTTTTTTGCACTCCGGCTAAAACAGATACATTTTTTAGTGACACTAAAAGAATCCCGTTTGATAATACGTAAATATCTCTTAAATATGTTTTAGATTCTCCTTCAAAACTTGCTGTAAATAACATATGAAACAAGTATTTTCTATCAATAAAACTGTTCTTCTTCGCAAATTTATATACTATTTTATCAATTTTATACATCTTCTCTTTTTGATCTTCATCAACCGAACTTATAATGCCTTCAATAGTTTCTTCTTTTCCTTCTGCAAATTTGAAATTAAAATTTTCATTAAAAATTACTCTATTTTCATTTTTTAAATCTAAAATAGTTATAAAATCAGGCTTGAAAAAATCCAGATAATTTTCAAACCAACTTTTAAATTCTTCACATTTTAGTTTATCCGATAAATTTTCGATACAAAGATTTACTAAATTATTATACTTCTCCATTCTGTCTATTTTGCTCAAACTTTTTTCAAAAATGACCTCAATAATGATTAAACACTCTATTATTTAAATTATTGCATTTGAGTATTAACCGGTTATTTTTTTGAAATCGGTCGCAAAAATATATAAATTTTAGAACCCAATAATCCTATTTTTAAGTTTCTTAACAAACTACCCATTTTAATAAATAAATGGGTTAATTTTATTTTTACTATTCATATTTAACAATATGTTTTTCTTAATTATTTAATAAAAAAACTTTATTATTTTATAGAAAAAGGTGTCTAAAATTTCAAAATACATGAATACATGCAATAAAAGTTGCAAATAATTAAATTATGTTAATTATTTGCAACTTTATATTTTTAACATATTTAGAATGCATGTATTATACTGAAATGAAAAATTTAATACCTGCTTTTTAGTGAATATTTTGAATTATTTCACTTAAAAAAGTATCAAAATCAAACTCGGGATTCTCAGTTAAACCAAACCTGACAATAACCATATTTTTTGAAGGAATTACAAACACGTGCTGCCCTTGGTAGCCATTGCATGAAAACAAATCTTTTGGCACATTTGGATAAACTCCTCCTGCATTTAACCAAAATTGAGCTCCGTAAGCTCCATTTGATCCATTTGTAGGAGTTACCGTATAGTCAATCCACGATTCGTTTAAAATTTGTTCACCGTTCCAATTGCCTTTATGTAAATACAACAAACCAAATTTAGCCCAATCACGGGCAGTTGCCCATCCGTAAGAAGAAGCTATATAATTACCGCTTAAATCGGTTTCAATTACCATAGAATTCATCCCTATTTTATCAATCAATTCTGTATACCAAAAATCCAAATATTCTTGAGGTGTTTTAAATTGATTACGAACAAAACCCGATAATAAATTTGTAGTTCCCGAAGAATAATTCCATGTGTTATTTGGCTCGCCAACCAATGGTTTATTTAGTTGCGTTTTGGTCATATCTTCATCCAAAAACAGCATTTTGGTAACATCAGATATATTATTGTAATCTTCAACCCACTCTAAACCACTATTCATTTGTAATAAATTGTTTAGTGTTATTTTAGAACGCTCATCATTTTGCCATTCAGCAAATAAATTAGCTTGATTTACATTTATTTTACCTTGTTTTTCAAGAACACCAATAACGGCACTAACAATACTTTTGGTCATAGACCAACCTAACAATTTAGTATCTTTTGTAAAACCGGGAGCATATTTTTCGGCAATAATTTGATTATTATAAATTACAACAACCGCTCTTGTTCTTTTCTTAATTTCTCCTTCTTTATCAAAAGCGTTTTCAACTGCAATTTTCAATTTATCGTAATCAATATTTTCAAAAATGGTATCTTTTTGCTTCTTAGAACCATAAGGATAAGGAATTTTATTGTTGATAACTATATATCTATTTGGCTTAAAAATATCACGTTTTTGTATATGCGATTCATCTGAAATAAGCACACACCCAACACCTTCTTTATAAACAGCTTTCCGTTTTTTTAATCCAAAAAACGTTGATGTAACCGATTTTTCATCTTTATTAATTGTATTTTTTGCTTTTTCAACCATATTTACATCATTATCTCCTTCTTCTATAGATTTTAAATCTCTACCTGCTTCAAATGTGCAAGAACAAACACTTTTAGCAGCAAAACCTGTAACAATATCTAGTTTAGGATAATTATTATAAACAGTAACAGCTATGCCAATTACCAGTATAGGAATTAAAAAATAGGCTAATTTTTTCATTAAAATTCATTTTTTATTTTAACAAATATAACCAATTAACTTAGTAATCAATAGTATGTATAGTTAATGAATTATTATATAAATCTTTATAAAGTAATAACTACAACACTTCATTTTTACAAAATGTAAAATATTATTTAAAATCGTTCTAAATAATTTTTATAAATCAATTTTTAAATATATATTTGCACTTATTTATAATAAGTCTAAATAAAAACAATATGTATAAAAAATTATTATTCCTTGTATTTTTAAGCCTTCAAGCCGCTTACTCACAACAATCAGAAATTAACGGTACTGTTTTAGATAAACAAAATAATCCTGTACCTTTCGCACACATTATTATTGAAAACTTACATAAAGGCACTTCTGCTAATGAAGATGGTGTTTTTCAAATTTCGAAAGTTCCTATAGGAACACATAGTATTAGAATTAGTGCTGTTGGTTATAAAACTTTACGTAAACAAATTATTCTAAAAGAAAATGAAGCTTTTAATATTCATTTCAACCTTGAAAATGATACAGAATTAGAACAAGTAGAGGTTTTTGGAAACAGATTTAAACATCCTGATAAAATCGAAACACTAACTCGCTTACCATTAGAACCTTATGAACAGATACAAAGTATCTCTGTAATTTCAGATAAACTTATAAAAGATCAAGGTGCTTTAACAATTTCTGAAGCAACTAAAAACGTTCCCGGTGTATATACCTTTGCTACGTATGGGAATAAAAGAGAAAGTATGTCGTCAAGAGGTTTTAGAGGAATTCCAATTCTAAAAAACGGAGTTCGAATACACTCTGATTTTAGAGGAGTTGGAATTTTAACCGATATGCAAGGTGTTGATAATATTCAAGTATTAAAAGGAGCTGCTTCTATTACACAAGGTGTTGCTACAGATTTAGGAAGTCCGGGTGGTGTAATTAATATTGTTACAAAAACTCCTAAATATGAATTTGGAGGCAATGCCTCATTAAGAGTTGGAAGTTATGGTCAAGTTCGTCCGTCTTTTGATGTTTATGGGCCACTTAACAATAACGAAACATTGGCTTTTAGAATAAATGGTGCTTTGGAAAGAGGTGATAATTATAGAAAAGGAATTTCATCAGAGCGCTTTTATATCAATCCTTCATTGCAATGGAAAATAGATGATAAAACTACAGTTACTTTTGAAATGGACTATTTTGACGATAGCCGTACTCCGGACTTAGGTACCGTAAATTTAGATGAAAATGATATAAATGCCATTTACGATTTACCACATGATATTTTTATTGGTTACAAAAATGACAGGTCTATTACTAAAAACACTACCTACGCAATTCGTTTTGACAGAGCATTAAGTGATAAATTGACTTTAAAAGGAGCTTATTATAAATCTGCTTTAGATTTAGATGACAAAGGAGCAAGTCTTGGTAACGTTGTAGTACAAGACGATGAGCCTATTTATAATTTAAGAAATAGAAATTATGGTATTTCTACGCGTAGTGATGATAACAGCGTGATACAATTTGATTTAATTGGAGATAACATTGAAACAGGATCTCTCAAACACACTTTTCAGGTAGGATTTGATTACAGAACAACAAAATATAGTAGTTTTAGTCAATCTGCCAGAAACGTAGATGTAATTGATGTTTTTAGTAAAAACAATAGTATAACATTACCATCTACTATTGAGTTTGGAGCAGCAAGCACGGGTGGAGCAGAATCAAAATCAATTGGTTTTGTTGCTCAAGATGTTATAACTTTTAACTCTTGGTTTAAAACCTTTTTAGGTTTACGTTACAGTTCAACAGAAACCATAAATGCAACAGAAAATAATACAAGTGATGCATTCAATCCAATAGCAGGAGTTATTTTTACACCTATTGAAAATGTAAATATATTTGCTTCTTACACAAACAGTTCTTACCCAAGAACAGCTTCAAGATTAAGTGAAAATGGCAAAGAACTAGGTAATGAGCGCTACGATCAACTTGAAGCCGGTGTTAAAACCAATTGGTTAAACAATCGCTTACGTTTTAACCTTACTTTATTTAAAATAAATAATAAAGATATTAATCTTCCTGTTTATGATGAAAACTGGGTAGCTACCGGGTTTTATGAAAAAGGTGGTAATGATCAACGTCAAGGTATTGAAGTTGAATTAACCGGTAGAATATTAGAAAACTTTGAAGTTATTACAGGATATTCATACATTGATGCACAATATAAAAAACATACTTCTTACGTTTATGGCTCAGCACCATTAAACACACCAAAACACACTTTTAATGTGTATGGTAATTATCATTTTAGAGGAAATTTAGAAGGATTATCTTTAGGTGCCGGTGCTTATTATACAGGGAAGCGACCAATAAACGATTGGTCAGCCGGACCAGTAACTCATGAAGGAATTGTACCAAATCAAAAACCGTTTGATGTAGATGAATATACACTTGTTAACATTCAAGCAAATTATAAGTTTAATGAAAATTGGAATTTAAAAGTTACTGCAAATAATGTATTTGATGAAATAGGTTATAACGCCTATAGAACTAGTTTTATAAACCAAACAGATCCAAGAACATTTGCAGCAATTGTATCCTATTCATTCTAAAAAGAATACGTATAATTTATTTTATATTTGGGTGCAGTTTTTAAAACTGCACCTTTCATTAACAAAATAACAGTTATGGCTAAAAAAATTAATTACAGTTTAAGAAATTTTATTAATGATATTCATTTATGGCTAGGCTTAGCAAGTGGTATCATTCTATTTTTAGTATGCTTAAGCGGAACTGTTTTAGCATTTGAACATGAAATAAAAGATTTTTTTAGCGATAAAATTACTGTAGAACAGCCTTCAAAAGAAATTGATATAGATATAGATAAACTTGTAACTTCATTAAAAACATCAGAAAAAGGATTTGTAACAGGCGTAACTATACCAAGTAAAAATAATCAACCTTATGAATTTCAAGTAAAAAAAGACATTAAAGAAAGAAGAGGCTCTATTTTTTTAATGAATCCTTACACACAAGAAATTGTAAAACCCAAAACAACTGCTGCTGATAATTTTATGCTTACCATGTTTAAATTACATCGTTGGTTATTATTGGATTTAAAAGTGGGCAGACCCATAGTAGGTGTTGCTACCATCATCTTTTTAATCTTAGCCATTTCAGGTATAATTTTGTGGTTTCCTAAAAAATTAAAATGGAAAAATTTTAAACATGGCTTAAAAATTAAAACCAATGCTAACTGGAAACGAATAAACCACGATCTACACAATACTTTAGGTTTTTATGCTTGTATTTTTATTGTGATTATGGGCTTAACAGGTCTTGCTTGGTCTTTTGACAGTTATAGAGAAGGTATGGGAAAAATTTTAGGAAGTCCTTTATTTGGTAAAAGAGACGCTCCTTTTGAAATTGTAAAAAAAGATAGTATTTCCAAAATTTCTTTAAATGAAGCCATAAAAATAACAAACGAAGAGTTAAATTATAATGGTAAACTTTCTGTTACTTTTCCAACCGCTAAAAATGCAGTGTACCAATTTAGAAAATACAATAGTAAAAGTTGGTCACCTGAAACTGCCGATAAATTAACAGTTGACATTTATGGAAATATGCTAAAAAAGGAAATTTTTAGTAAAAAACCTTTAAACGAACAAATTGCAACGCTTGTAAAACCATTGCATACAGGTTCTATATTTGGAACATTTTCAAAAACAATCTATTTTTTAGCGTGTTTAATAGCTACCAGCTTACCTATTACCGGCACAATTATTTGGTTAAATAAATTAAAAAAGAAAAAGGTATAGCCTAAATTTAGTATTCTTATTTATAACAATCTGTTCTTCATTTATTTGCAGAGCACATTTTTTAATTTATACTTATTTTGAAAGTTTCGTAAAATATTTTAGATTTGTTAACCAAATGGTTAAACCAAATAGTTAAATTATGGCTAAAGAAAAAGATGTAACTACTGAAACTGAAATTTTAAATGCCGCCAAGCGTGTTTTTCAACAAAAAGGAATGGATGGTGCTCGAATGCAGGAAATTGCAGATGAAGCCGGTATAAATAAAGCTTTGCTTCACTACTATTTTAGGAGTAAACAATTACTTTTTGAAGCTGTATTTAAAAGCTTATTTTTCGTATTAGCACCTGAAATAAATAAGATTTTAAATGATGACTCCTCTATTTTTGACAAAATCAAAAATTTTACAAACAATTATATTTCATTTGTAATTAAGCACCCTTTTTTGCCTAATTTTATCATCCAAGAATTAAATAGAAATCCCGAATTTATAACCAAACTAATTACAAATCAATATTTTCCCAATATTGAAAATTTTAAGAATACGGTAAAAAAAGAAATAAATGAAGGCATTATTAAACCCATAAAACCGGAACAATTATTTATTAATGTATTAGCTTTAAATATCTTCCCTTTTGTGTCTAAACCTATATTAAAAGAGTTTTTAAAATTAAATGACAAACAATATCATCAACTGTTGGAAGATCGTAAAACAGAAGTGGCAGATTTTATAATTAATTCGATAAAAATTTAAAATAATGAGAAATTTAGCTAAAATTATACTTATACTTATCTCATTTAATTCGTTAGCTCAAGAAAATTTGAATTTAAAGGATTGTTATAATTTGGTTACAAAAAACTATCCTTTGGCTAAGCAAAGTCAGTTATACGAAAAACAGAATTTATTGGATATAGAAGTTATTAAAACCGAAAAATTACCTCAATTCGATTTTTCGGCTCAAGCAACTTACCAATCTGATATTACGCAAATGCCTGTTAAAATTCCCAATATTAGCATAGAACCTCCCAATAAAGATCAGTATAAAGCAACAATTTCTGTAAATCAGTTAATTTACGATGGCGGTATGGTAAATGCTTCTACACACGTAAAATCTGACGAGTTAAAAACGCAACAAAAACAAGTTGAAGTAACTTTATATCAATTAAAAAAACGTGTAAATCAACTCTATTTTTCCATATTGCTTATACAAGAAAAAAAGAACTTACTAACTGCTAAAAAAAATCAGTTGAACTCAAAATTAGAAGAAGTTAAAGCCGGAATTAAATATGGTGCTTTATTACCTGCGTCAGACAAAGTTTTAGAAGCTGAGCTTTTAAAAATAGCACAGCAATTTTTTGAGCTTGATTTAAACAAAACCAATTTAATTGAAACACTTTCTAACCTTATTGGAGAACCAATTTCAAAATCAGCAACATTAGAAACTCCAACTATTTTAACCAACTTAACTACCGAAATAAAAAGACCTGAATTAGAATTGTTTCAATTACAAAAAGATTATTTGGAAACTTCAGAAAAATTAATTTCAAAACAAAACAATCCAAAACTATTGGGTTTTGCAACTGGTGGTTACGGGAATCCCGGATTAAATATGCTAGACAATTCTTTTCAAACCTATTATCATTTAGGCATTAAACTAAATTGGAATGTTTTTGACTGGAATGCAAACAAAAAACAACGAGAATCATTATTGATTAATAAAGATATTATTGATACTGAAACCGCTGCTTTTAAATTAAATACAACTATTGAATTAACACAACAAGAAACTGATATTTTAAGAATTTCAGAACTAATAGAATCTGATAAATCAATAATCGAGTTGAGAAAAGAGATTTTAAAATCAGCCGAATCTCAATTAAAAAATGGTGTTATAACCTCATCAGCATATATTACTGAATTAACCAATTTATATGAAGATGAAAACAATTTAAGTACTCATAAAATTGAGCTGTTACTGGCAAAATCAAACTATAATTTAACACAAGGAATCCCCTAACCCCAAAGGGGAAATATTCCTTATTTAAGTAGAAAGTATAAATAAGGAGCAACATTATCTCAAAACAAATTACCCAATATCAAAAAAAAACTTAAACAAATTCATATGAAAATTATAAAAATACTAACAGGAGTAATTGTGATAACCGGCTTCTTTTTTTCTTGCAAAAGCAACAGCGATAAAGCAGATGGTTATGGTAATTTTGAAGCTACTGAAATTACAGTTTCATCGGAAAGTAACGGAAAACTTATGCAGTTTACAGTAGAAGAAGGGCAAACCTTAAAACAAGGAGAATTTGTAGGATATATAGATACTATTCCACTTACGTTAAAAAAGGAACAATTGGAAGTTTCTAAAAATGTAATATCATCTAAATCAAAAGGTGTTTTATCTCAAATAAGTGTGCTAAATGCCAAATTAAAAACCGCTACTATTTCAAAAAATAGAATTGAGAACCTTATAAAAGAAAACGCAGGAACTCAAAAACAGTTAGATGATGTTAATGGCGAAATTGATGTAATTAAACAACAAATAAGAAGTGTAGAAATTCAAAATTCACCAACAATTAATGAATTAAAAAATATTGATGTACAAATAAATCAAATTGAAGATCAGCTTCAAAAAAGCAACATTATAAATCCGATTAACGGAACTGTTTTGGTAAAATATGCCGAGCCCAATGAAATCACATCGTTTGGAAAACCTCTTTATAAAATTGCAGATTTAAGCACTATGCAACTACGAGTTTTTATAAGCGAAACACAACTTTCATCTATAAAAATTGGCGAAAAAGTTACTGTTAAAATTGATTCGGGTGCTGCCATGAAAAGTTACGAAGGAATAATTACGTGGATTGCTTCTGAAGCTGAATTTACTCCTAAAATAATTCAAACTAAAGAAGAACGTGTAAACTTGGTATATGCCGTAAAAGTTGATGTTAAAAACGACGGAAGTCTTAAAATTGGAATGCCTGCCGAAATGTGGGTACAATCCCCGCCCCTTTCCAAAGAAAAGGGAGAATAAATTATTTTAAAAAATGAGAAGATTAAAATTTTTGAACATCGTCAACCTGAACTTGTTTCAGGTTCTCACAATAATTAGCAATCAATATATTGGGATTCTGAACCAAGTTCAGAATGACGAAATTTAACTTCATTTGCAATCGAACAAAATGGGAATTAAAGCACAAAATATCAGCAAATCATTTAAAAATGTGACTGCATTAAAAAATATTTCTTTTGACGTAAAAGAAGGAGAATTATTTGGATTGATTGGTCCTGATGGTGCAGGAAAATCGACTCTTTTCCGAATTTTAACCACACTTCTTTTTGCTGATAAAGGAAATGCTACTGTTGCAGGTTTTGATGTTGTTGAAGATTATAAAAACATCAGAAAAAATGTGGGTTATATGCCCGGCAGGTTTTCATTATATCAAGATTTAACGGTTGAAGAAAATTTAGAGTTTTATGCTACCATTTTTGGAACTACTATTGAAGAAAATTACGATTTAATTAAAGAAATATACATTCAAATTGAACCTTTTAAAAAACGTAGAGCCGGAAAATTATCGGGTGGAATGAAGCAAAAACTGGCATTATCATGCGCTTTAATTCACAAACCAAAAGTGTTGTTTTTAGACGAACCCACAACGGGCGTTGATCCGGTTTCTCGTAAAGAATTTTGGGAAATGCTAAAACGTCTTCAACAAAAAGGCATCACTATTTTGGTCTCTACACCTTATATGGATGAAGCTGAATTGTGCGATAGAATTGCTTTGATTCAACATGGCAAAATAATGCAAATAGACACGCCTCAAGAAATTATCAATCATTATCCTAAAAATATCTATAACATTTCAGCAGAAAACATGCACAATCTTATAGAATGTTTGAATGAATATGAGCATAATTACAGCGTATATCCTTTTGGTGAAAATGTACATTATACCGATAAAAGAGATCTTTTTAATTCACAAGAATTATATGATTTCTTGCAAAGTAAAAACTTAAAAGATGTAGAAATTAATAATACAATACCTACCATAGAAGATGTTTTTATGGAATTAACCAAATAACTTTAGATGGAAAGCCAAAACGTAATACAAGTTCAATCTCTTACCAAAAAATTTGGTGATTTTACTGCTGTTGATGCTATTTCTTTTGAAGTAAAAAAAGGTGAAATTTTTGGGTTTTTAGGTGCAAACGGTGCAGGAAAAACCACCGCAATGAAAATGTTAATCGGGATTTCTATGCCAACATCTGGCGAAGCTATAGTTGCAGGTTTCGATGTTTATAAAAACAGAGACAATATTAAAAGAAATATTGGCTATATGAGCCAGAAATTTGCTCTGTATGATGATTTAACAGTAAAAGAGAATATCACTTTTTTTGGAGGAATTTACGGTTTAAAAAAAAATCAAATAAAAGAAAAAACAACACAACTGATAAATGATTTAGCATTACAAGAAGTTGCCAATAAATTAGTAGGCTCTTTGCCTTTAGGCTGGAAACAAAAAATAGCATTCTCCGTTGCATTATTACACAATCCTAAAATAGTTTTTTTAGATGAACCAACCGGTGGTGTTGACCCAATTACCCGACGTCAGTTTTGGGAAATGATATACCAAACTGCCAATACCGGAACAACCATTTTTGTTACCACACACTATATGGATGAAGCAGAATATTGCAATAGAGTTTCTATAATGGTAAACGGCAAAATTGAAGCGTTAGACACGCCTAAAAAACTAAAAGAAAAATATAACGCAACCAATATGAATGATGTGTTTTTAAAACTGGCAAGAAGTCCATCCCTAACCCTTCCCAAAGGGAACGGAACTCATACTGAAAATTAATCATGAAGAAAAAAATGAAATGCCATGGCAAAATTTTGGAAAACAAAAGTAATCTGTAACTAATAAAAAAAACCTCTCCCTTTGGGAGAGTTAGAGAGGGCTAATGAAACGATTTATAGGCTTTATAAAAAAGGAATTTTATCATATAATAAGAGATAAACGCTCATTGTTTATTCTTTTAGGTATGCCTATAGTTCAAATAATTTTATTTGGTTTTGCCATTACCAACGAAATTAATAATGTTGATATTGCTATTTTAGACCATTCAAAAGATGTAACTACTCAAGAAATTATCAATAAAATAGCTTCTTCAAAATACTTCAGCATAAAAGAATACATTGCTAATGAAACTGAAATTGAACGTTCATTTAAAAAAGGAAAAATTAAAGCCGTTTTAATTTTTGAAAAAGATTTTAGTAAAAAATTAACTAAAGAAAACAATGCCTCCATTCAAATAATTACAGATGCCAGCGATCCAAATACAGCAAATACCATAAGTAATTATATAAATTCAATTTTGCGAAATTACCAACAACAAATTAATAAAAACATTCATTTAGCTTATCAAATAAATCCAAACACCAAAATGATTTTCAATCCTGAGCTCAAAAGCGTTTTTATGTTTGTTCCAGGTGTTATGACCATTATTTTAATGTTAGTTTCTGCAATGATGACATCAATTTCCATCAGTCGTGAAAAAGAATTTGGAACTATGGAAGTGTTATTGGTTTCACCATTAAAACCTTTTCAGGTAATTATAGGGAAGGTTGTTCCATATATTCTTCTATCTATTTTTAATGCAACTGTAATTGTTTTATTGAGTATTTTGGTTTTTGAAATGCCTATTGAAGGGAGCTTACTTTTTTTAGTTGCTGAAAACATTTTATTTATTATTACATCGCTTTCATTAGGAATTTTAATTTCAACTGTATCGGAAAATCAACAAAAAGCTATGATGATTTCCTTGGTAACCTTAATGCTGCCAACTATTATTTTATCAGGATTTATTTTCCCCATTTCAAGTATGCCTTGGATTTTACAAGCAATAACCAATATTATCCCGGCTAAATGGTTTGTTATTATTTTAAAGGGAATTATGTTAAAAGGTGTTGGTATATCCTACTTATGGAAAGAAACGTTGATTTTAATTGGTATGACACTATTTTTTATTATGCTGAGTATTAAAAAGTATAAAATAAGATTAGAATAATGAAAATAATAGGATACATAATTCAAAAAGAATTCAAGCAAATCTTTAGAAATAAAGGAATGCTTCCAATCATTTTTGCCGTGCCTTTAATTCAGTTAATTATACTTTCTAATGCAGCAACATTTGAAATTAAAAACATTAAATTTTCATATATTGATTCCGATAATACTTCGTTCTCAAGAGCATTAGTTGATAAGTTTGATGCTTCCAAGTATTTTAATTTAGTTGCCAGATTTCCATCAACAAAAGAAGCAAATTCTGCCATGCTTAATGGAGATGTTGATGTAATTTTAGAAATTCCAAAATATTTTGAAAAGACTCTGTTAAAACATAAAAAAACAGATTTAGGCGTTACAATTGACGCCATAAACGGATCGGCCGCCGGAGTAGAAAATGTGTATATAACTGAAATTGTACAAAACTTCAATAAAAATGCAAGAGTTGAGTTAATGCAACCTTCAGATGTAATAAATATGCCTAAAAATATAACAACCATTACTTCTTTTTGGTATAACGAAACTTTAAATTACAAAACCTACATGGTTCCCGGTATTTTGGTTTTATTGGTTACACTTATTACGCTTTTTTTATCAGGAATGAATATTGTTCGTGAAAAGGAAATTGGAACATTAGAGCAAATAAACGTTACACCTATAAAAAAATATCAATTTATTATCGGAAAACTTTTCCCTTTTTGGATGATTGGATTGGTGTTACTAACTATAGGTTTGATTATTGCAAAATTGATTTTTAACATTCCAATAGTGGGCAGTTTAGGGTTAATGTATTTTTATACTTCGGTGTATCTTTTAGTAATTTTAGGAATAGGATTGTTTATTTCAAATTTTACGGATACTCAACAACAAGCCATGTTTATTGCGTGGTTTTTTATGGTTGTTTTCTTATTAATGAGCGGACTCTTTACTCCTGTTGAAAGTATGCCAACTTGGGCTCAATACATTACTGAATTTAATCCCATTAAATACTTTGTACAAGTTATGCGTATGGTAATGTTAAAAGGAGCCAGTTTTTCTGATATTTTTCCACAATTTATAAAAACCCTTGGATATGCTGTTATTATGAACGGACTGGCAGTGTGGAGTTATAAAAAGATAAATTAAAAAGATTTTTACAAGAAACAATATCAATTTTGTAGTTTTGTAACTTTGTATTTAGAATCATTCTAAAAAGTGAAAATGATAGATATCAATAAAGTTCGTGCCGATTTTCCAATACTTACACAAACCGTAAACGGAAAACCATTAGTGTATTTAGATAATGCTGCAACAAGCCAAAAACCTCAGGTTGTTATTGACAGTATTGTTAACTATTACTCAACTTTAAATGCAAATATTCATAGAGGTGTTCACACTCTTAGTCAAAAAGCTACTGATGCGTACGAACAAGCTCGCATAAAATTGCAACATCATTTTAATGCAAAAAAGAACTATGAAATCATTTTAACCGCAGGTACTACTCACAGTATAAATATTGTTGCAACAGGTTTTACTTCCTTATTACAAAAGGATGATGAAATTATTGTTTCGGCAATGGAACACCATTCTAATATTGTTCCTTGGCAAATGCTATGTGAACGAACCGGAGCTATTTTAAAAGTAATTCCTATGAATGATGAAGGGGAATTATTGATGGATGCGTACAACAAAATACTTTCGAACAAAACTAAATTGGTTTTTGTAAATCATGTTTCCAACGCTTTAGGAACTATCAATCCTATCAAACAAATTATAGACAAAGCTCATGCAGTTAATGCTGCTGTTTTAATTGATGGTGCGCAGGCTTGTCCACATATTAAACCTGATGTTCAGGAATTAAATGTAGACTTTTATGTAGCATCTGCACATAAACTATGTGGACCAACAGGAGTTGGAATTTTATACGGAAAAGAGGAATGGTTAAATAAATTACCTCCTTACCAAGGTGGTGGTGAAATGATTAAGCAAGTAACTTTTGAAAAAACAACGTATGCCGATTTACCTCATAAATTTGAAGCAGGCACACCAAACATAGCAGGAGTTATTGCTTTTGGAACCGCCATTGATTATTTAAACAATTTAGGATTTGACAATATCTCTGCCTACGAAACAGAATTATTAAACTACGCCACAAAAAAACTGTTGCAAATTGAAGGCTTAAGGATATACGGAACTGCTAAAGAAAAAACATCTGTTCTTTCATTCAATATTGGCAACATTCATCCATACGACATTGGTTCAATAATAGACAAACTGGGTATTGCCGTTAGAACCGGTCATCACTGCGCCCAACCTATCATGGATTTTTATAAAATTCCGGGTACAGTTAGAGCCTCTTTTTCATTCTACAATACATTTGAAGAAATTGACTTATTGTACGAAGCTTTACTTAAAGCAAAAATGATGCTTTCATAATAGAAAAATATCAACTGAGAAAAGAATAATAAAAACATTTATATAGTTTACATATTACAATGTTTTTTCTTTTTTTTTACACAATTAATTGCTTTTTAACTTTTTTTTAATAAATTCGGCGGGCTTAGTAAAAAGATTTAACCCCAATTATTAACCAAAATTTATTTAAACAATTTATGAAAAAACTAATTTTTACTTTTGCTGCTGTGGCATTAACAGTAGTGGCATGTCAGAATAATTCTGATGAAGTAATTCCAAATCAAGAAGCTGTAAACATAGACATGAGCGATTTTTATGTGTATACTTATGATGACCTATCTTCAAAAGCATCAGAAGGAGCTAAAAATGATAAATGTTACAGTATGAAAGTTTTGAACAGACAACTAAAAGAAAATCCCGGGTTGGAAAATAGAATGTTTGCCATTGAAAAACATACCAGAACTTTTATTTCTGCAAAAAAACCTAGCGGAACTCCCGGAGGTGGAGGAACAACTCCTGACCCAACTACAGATCCTGTATATACAGGTACTATTACTATTCCTGTTATTGTAAATATTCTTGAAGACGCTGCTCACCCGGTAACACAAGCACATATTGATTCTCAAATAGCTATTTTAAATGAAGATTTTAACAATAACAATTCTAATACAAGTAGTGTTCCTGCAGAATTTGCTGATTTAGTTGCCAATGCTGATATTACTTTTACACTTGCAGGAGTTAACAGAAAAACATCTACAAAAACTACTTGGGGAACAAGCGACGCTATGAAATACTCAAGCGAAGGAGGAATTGACGCTACTGACCCAACAACTTATTTAAACCTTTGGGTTTGTGAAATAGGTGGTGGAATATTAGGTTATGCACAGTTCCCGGGAGGAACTTTAGTTACCGATGGTGTTGTTATTGGTTCTGATTATTTTGGTAAAAATGCGGCTGGTGGTGTATACGGACACGGTAGAACTGCAACTCATGAGATTGGTCACTGGTTAAATTTACGTCACATATGGGGTGATGGTAGATGCCGTCAAGATGATTTTGTTGATGACACCCCAACATCAGATAGTGCAAACTATGGTTGCCCAACTTATCCAACTGTGAAATGTAAAACAAACGACATGACTATGAACTACATGGACTATGTTTATGACGATTGTATGTATATGTTCACAATTGGTCAAAATGATAGAATGAGAGCTCTATTCGCTTCTGGAGGAGCAAGAGAAAGCTTTATAAATTAAACACATCATATCTCTAAAATCAAAAAAAGGAGCAAATTGCTCCTTTTTTTAATATCTTTAAATATCTAAAACACTTTAAATGAAACTTTATAGTACAATTTTAATAGTATTCATCATTTCTATTTCATGTAAAAGCCAGGAAAATAGTACAAAAACTGAATTAAGCTATGTTGCACAAACAAGAGGTTATCATTTAACCATAAATTTAAAAGAAAACACATTAGAAATTTCTGAAAATAACAATATCTCAAAAAAAGTTTTAACTAATAAAAAGCTTGCAGAGCTACAAAAAATAATTTCAGAAATTGATTTTTCCAAATTGAAAAACAATCTTTCAGCAGAAAATGTTGCCGTAGACAAAGCAATTCCTGCAAATTTCAAACTAAAACTTAATGAAGCCGATTATAATTTTGAATTTGAGCACAATAACTTACCTAAAGGAATAGAAAATCTAATAAATACCTTACAAGAATTTGTCTTATTAAAAGAGTAATTTTTCTCCATTATTACCGTAACCTACATCATCTTTTAAATTCTCTTTTTTAGCTGCTTCAACAGCCAAAAAGTCACAACGTTCATTCTGCTGATGATTATTATGCCCTTTTACCCATTTAAAAACTGTATTTTTAGGATTGTAGACTTTCAGGAATCTTTTCCATAAGTCAGGATTTTTAACATCTTTGAATTGTTTTTTTTGCCACCCTAACAACCACTTTTTCTCCACTGCATCAACAACATATTTGGAATCGGAAAAAATAGTAATTTTTACATCAGATGTTTTCATTTTTTCTAGCGCAACAATAACCGCTAACAATTCCATCCTGTTATTTGTAGTTCTTTTAAACCCTTCTGAAAACTCTTTTTTATAAGGTTTACCAACCCACTCCATTACAATACCATAACCTCCGGGACCTGGGTTTCCACTACAAGCACCATCAGTAAAAATATGTACCTCACTAGTTTTTGTCATTCTCTAAAATAACTTTTTCAATAATTTTAGGAAAATATTCATATTCTAATTTATGAACTTTATTTGCAACATCATTAGGAGTATCTTCAGGTATAATTTTTACACTTTTCTGAAAAATAATTGCTCCTTCGTCATAATTTTCATTAACATAGTGTATTGTTATACCGCTTTCTTTTTCTTTATTTTTTACAACTTCGTTATGCACATGCACACCATACATACCTTTTCCTCCATATTTTGGCAATAAAGCAGGGTGAATATTAATAATTTTATTAGGAAAAGCTTCTATAATTTTCGCTGGTATTTTCCATAAAAACCCGGCTAAAATAATATAATCGGCATTATTTTTTAAAATATCCAACACTTCATTTGAATTAACAAAAGCATTTTTATCAAAACTTAAATTACTCACTTTTAACCTTTTAGCCCTATCCAATACTTTGGCATCTTTCTTGTTAGAAAGCACCTGAACAACAGAAATCGATTTGTGATTATTAAAATACTTTATAATGTTTTCGGCATTTGTGCCAGAACCAGAAGCAAGTATAATTATACGTTTCATATCTATAATGTTGTTTAGCAAATAAAATAAATTATTAACAACTTTTACTGGCTAAATAAAAAAACTTTGTATAATTTTAAGTATTAGAATTCATCTTTTATCAATTAAACGATTTTGTTTTAAATAAAGTTTTATATTTTTGCCCAGTAATTAAATTTAAAATTAAAGAATTATGTCAGACATTGCATCAAGAGTAAAAGCCATTATCGTAGATAAGTTAGGCGTTGACGAAAATGAAGTAACAACAGAAGCAAGCTTCACTAACGACTTAGGAGCAGACTCACTTGATACTGTTGAATTAATCATGGAATTTGAAAAAGAATTTGATATTCAAATCCCAGATGATCAAGCTGAAAACATCGGTACTGTAGGTCAAGCAATTAGCTATATAGAAGAAGCAAAAAAGTAATTTTTATATGGAGATCAAACGAGTTGTTATAACTGGACTTGGTGCATTAACGCCAATAGGTAATAATATCGAGCAATATTGGAACGGCCTCATTAACGGTGTTAGCGGGGCAGCTCCAATTACATATTTTGATGCAACCAAGTTCAAAACTCGTTTTGCCTGTGAACTGAAAAACTTTGATGTCACTCAATATATTGACAGAAAAGAAGCTCGAAAGATGGATAGATTTACTCAGTATGCTATGGTATCTACTGATGAAGCTATTATCGATTCAAAATTAGATTTAGAAAAAATTGATAAAGATAGAGTTGGTGTTATTTGGGGTGCCGGTATTGGTGGCTTAGAAACCTTTCAAAATGAGGTTTTGAATTTTGCTTCCGGTGATGGTACACCAAGATTTAACCCTTTCTTTATTCCAAAAATGATTGCAGATATTGCACCAGGCCAAATCTCAATCAAATATGGATTTAGAGGTCCAAACTTCGCTACTGTTTCAGCTTGCGCATCTTCAGCAAACGCACTAATTGACGCATTAAATTACATTCGATTAGGATATGCTGATGTTATGATATCAGGAGGTTCCGAAGCTGCTGTTACAATGGCAGGTATGGGAGGTTTTAACTCCTTACAAGCACTTTCTACAAGAAATGATGACCCTGCAACTGCTTCTCGCCCTTTTGATAAAGACAGAGAAGGTTTTGTTTTGGGAGAAGGTTCGGGAACACTTATACTAGAAGAATATGAATACGCAAAAGCACGAGGAGCCAAAATTTACGCTGAAATAAGCGGTGGAGGTTTATCTGCCGATGCATTCCATATTACCGCTCCACATCCTGATGGTTTAGGAGCTAAAAGTGTAATGATAAACTGCTTAAAAGATGCCGGTTTAAAACCTGAAGATGTTGATGCTATTAATATGCATGGTACAGCTACTCCTTTGGGTGATATTGCCGAATCAAAAGCAATTGTTGATGTTTTTGGAGATCATGCTTACAAACTAAACATTAATTCAACCAAGTCAATGACGGGTCACTTATTAGGTGCTGCAGGAGCTGTAGAAGCTATTGCTTCAATACTAGCAATTAAAAATGGAATAGTACCTCCTACAATAAATCATTTTACCGATGATGATCAAATTGACAGTAAATTAAACTTTACGTTTAACAAAGCACAAAAACGTAATGTAAATGTTGCTATGAGCAACACATTTGGCTTTGGAGGACACAATGCTTGTGTTCTTTTTAAAAAACTTGACTAACAACAACAAAACTGAATGAACTTCATTCGAAAAATTATTGAAACTCGCTCAAAAGAAGACGAGGTATTTTTTGTTGATTTAAAAAAGATTATAGGTTTTACCCCTAAAAATATTGAACTTTACAAAAAGGCTTTTATTCATCGTTCAATAAAAGCTGTAGATAAAACTACAGGACATCCTGTTAATTTTGAACGTTTAGAATTTTTAGGAGATGCTATGCTTAGTGCAGTTATAGCTTCCTATTTATTCCAAGAAGTTCCTTCCGGAGATGAAGGATATCTTACTCAAATGCGTTCTAAAATAGTTAGTAGAGAACATTTGAATGAATTAGGAAGAGATTTAGACTTATTACGCTTTGTAAAAAGCAGTATTTCAAGATCAAAATTTGGTGAAAATATTCATGGAAACGTTTTTGAAGCGTTAATTGGGGCTATTTATTTAGATAGAGGCTATAATTATTGTAAAAAATTTATAAATAAACGCGTAATAGTACCTTATATAGATGTTCCAAAATTAGAAGGTAAAATAACAAGCTATAAAAGCTTATTTATTGAATGGTGCCAAAAACAGAAAAAAGATTTTCTTTATGACGTTTATGAAGACACCGGAAATGATGAAGTAATGCATTTTAGTGTTAAATTATATTTAGAAGGTAAAATAATAGCTAAAGGAAGAGCAACTTCAAAGAAAAAAGCTGAAGAAACAGCTTCTAAAAGAGCATATTACGCTTTCCAAAATGAAATGTCGAACTCTTAAAATGAATTTTACGAATACGCTTTCGTAAAATAATTAGTTACTATAATTAAACAATGGTACTTTTGCAATATCAATATTCATTTTTTATATGCAACTATTAACACTTGATTTAGAAGATGATTATTCATTAATAGGTATTCACTCAACTGAAGAAGATTACAGGTTGGCATATCTAATAAACAAGCATTTAAAAACTAAATTTGTAAGGTTTAAACATCATTTAGATTTTAAAGATTCAAATGCAGAATTCCCAATGTTTGAGTATAAAGATGATATTAATTTTATTAATTATTATTTAATAAATAACAAGGATATACAACTTGAAAACGATAAAAATAATGAAGGGTTATTTGGAGGTAATTATAGCACAACCTATTATTTAATACCGGAAAAAAAGAAAGTTGATTTTTTTTTAAAAATTGAAGGTTGTAACAGCCAAAGTTTCAGCATAAAATTAGTTGAAAATTTAAATAAAATTAACCAAATAATAACTTCATACTCAATTGAACCAAGTATATTAAAATCAAAAAATAATCTAATTTTTTAACAATGGCAAAAAACAGAAAACGCACCAAAATAGTTGCAACCCTTGGCCCTGCTTGCGGCACTAAGGAAATTATTGAAAACATGATGGAAGCTGGTGTAAATGTATTCAGAGTTAATTTTTCACACGCAGAATATGCTGATGTTGAAGAAAGAATAAAAATAATTAGAGAAATTAATAAAAGACGTGAATTTAATGTTGCTGTTTTAGCCGATTTACAAGGTCCTAAATTACGTGTAGGCGTAATGGCTGAAAACGTAAACTTAAAAATAGACGATACTTTTACCTTTACTACTGAAAAATGCGAAGGAACTGCCGAAAAAGCTTATATGACCTACCAAAACTTCCCAAAAGATGTTGAAGTTGGTGAGCAAATTTTAGTTGATGACGGTAAACTTTTATTTGAAGTTACTGCAACCGATAGAGATAAAAATGTTACAACAAAAGTATTACGTGGTGGTAAATTAAAATCTAAAAAAGGTGTAAACTTACCTAACACAAAAATATCTTTACCTGCACTTACCGAAAAAGACAAAAAAGATGTTTTATTTGCTATTGAAATGGAAGTTGATTGGATTGCATTATCTTTTGTAAGAACTCCTGAGGATTTAATACATCTTAAAGAAATAATTAAAGAGCATTCAGCATATAAAATTCCTATAATTGCAAAAATTGAAAAACCTGAAGCTGTTGCTAATATTGACAAATTAACACCTTATTGCGATGGTTTGATGGTGGCTCGTGGAGATTTAGGAGTTGAAGTACCGATGGAAAAAGTTCCGTTAATTCAAAAACGTTTAGTGTTAAAAGCTAAAAAAGCACATATTCCTGTAATAATTGCAACGCAAATGATGGAAACAATGATTACAAATCAAGTTCCTACAAGAGCAGAAGTAAATGATGTTGCAAACTCTATTATGGATGGCGCAGATGCCGTTATGCTTTCAGGTGAGACATCGGTTGGAGAATTTCCATTAGAGGTAATTAAGCAAATGCGTAAAATTATTGAAAGCGTTGAAAATTCACCTTTAATATCAGTACCTGAAGAATATGTACAATGTATTAACGAACGTTTTATATCTAAAACCATTTGTCATCAAGCTGCACTTATGGCTAATTCTATAGACGCAGAAGTAATTACAACATTAACCGACTCTGGTTTTACAGCTTTCCATATATCATCATGGAGACCAAAATCAAATATTTTGGTATTTTCTTCAAACAGAAGAATTTTAGCCATGCTAAATTTATTGTGGGGAGTTAAAGGTGTATTTTACGATCGCTTTGTTAGTACCGATCAAACTATTGAAGACATCAATAATCTGGCGCACAAACGCGGTTACTTAAACGAAGGTGAGTACGCTATTAACATTACTTCTATGCCTGTTAAAAAGAGAGGTATGGCCAATACCATTCGCATAACCGAATTTAAAACCCCTATTAAAAGTTAATTACTTTTTAGTATAGCATATAAAGCAAAAGAAGCTAGCCAATGAGCTCCGGCATATTCACCGGAGTCCATTTTTGTATAACTATAATTAAAATGCTCATTTGCCAAATTGAGCATTTTTTTATTGTTTAACTCTTTTCCTATTTCATACAAACACCAAGCTCTACTAAAATTTAAACCATCTAAATGAGCCAACTTACCATCAGACCTGTCAGTTACCTCAGCAACTTTTAAATACGCTGTAGGATTGGTTCTGAAATTTGGCAAAAAATCATCTAACCAAATTTCAAATTCATCTTTTGGAAGCACTTTTAACATTAATGAAGCTTCTTGTAAACAAGGTGATATAAAATCGAAACCTCCGGGTTCCCAAGTTATTGGGCATCCTTTATCGTTTAAATAATATTCTTTAGCTTTTTGCGTAATTATACTATCTAGTTTAGGTGAATATTTTTTTGCGTAATCTAACGCAAAAGACATTCCGAAAGCTGTATTTGGGTGCTCACCAACTCTAATAGGATACTTTAATTTAGGTAAAAATTCGGCATATTTGTTTTCAATCAATTCAACCAAAGGTTTCAAGTTTGTATATAATTCTTTTGCATTATCATTATCCCAATCCTGTAAAGTTTCTGCAATTTTTAATAACCAAGCCCAACCATACGTTCTTTCAAAATTCTTATTATGAATATCATCAAAATAGTCAACTTCCTTTAAAATATGTTCTTTCGTTATATTTTTTTTAAGTTTTTGCCAAATTTCTTCTTTAAGCTCAAAATTAGGTTGATGTTTTATAATATTTAACAGTGCCCAATGCCCATGAACTGAAGAATGCCAATCGAAACAGCCGTAAAAAGCAGGATGCAGTTCTGAAGGTTCTTTTAAATATGTGCTATCACCTAAAACCTGTCCTAATTTATTGGGATATTCTTTATCAATGCATTCGTATGCAAAATGATACAAATACGTTGCACTTTTAGCATTTAATTCAGGTTTTGGATATGTTATATCTTCTGATAAATATTTTGATTTTTGTTGATCTTTATTTTGGTTACAAGCAACTGCCAAACTTAAAATAATTAATAACGTTAAATTTCTCATTTTTAAAATTGAATATTGGTTTTTACAACCGTTGCATCGTTTAAAACAAAAGGCATTGGCAACATTTCCTCTGTACGAGGTAGAATATCAAACTGAGGATTAGTAAACAAATCGTACTTAGCTTCTAAAATATCTAAATCAAATTGTTGACCTTCATCAACAATCATTTCTATATCAATTATCTCATTCTTAGTTAAATAATAGGTCAAAACTGTTCCTTTATCAATTGTAAGCACATACGGATTACTCCATTTACGTTTTAAATCTTCATCGTTAACTTTAAAAGACTTAAATCTGATTGGGATTTTAGATAATATTTCAATTTTATTGGCATTTCTTTCAGAAATAATACTCAAACAAACTTTTCTGTTTTTATTAATTACAGTATCGGAAAGTACTTGAATCAACGGCTTTTTTAAATCTTTAATCTCAGCTTTTGTATGCCATTTTATTTTGGTTTTATATTTACTGGCGGTCGTATTTTCATCGTAACTTCCTTCAGTAGGTTTTTCACCTAAAAATTGTTTGGTAAATTGATCTAACTTTAAATTATAGGTTCCCCAATATGCTTCCTTTTTATTTGTATCAAGCACATATAAAATACTGTTTGGTTTCATCCTGTCTTTTGAATAAGAAGACGTGAATGACGCTGAAATAAGCGCTATTAATCCAATTAAACTAAAAAGTTTGATTAACTGTTTGTTGTTAGAATAGTTGTAAAAAACAGGTGTTAAAACTCCAAATAACAACACTGTAAACACGCTGCTTATTGCTAACATTTTTAATCCTAACCCAACAGGTAACATTTTTACCAAAGGAGCAAAAATTACCAATACCGGAATTGTTAAAATAGTAAATAATAAGGTGTTATTTTCTTTATCAGAAAATAGTAGAACGGCCAAAATTATCAATAAAACAATAACAGGAAGTATAAAAAACCCTGCACCTTTTAAATAAAAAGCAATAAATCCATTCAGTATAATCCAACCTAGCAATGGTGCAATAAGTAAATCTTGATTTGTTCTTTTTTGAAAAAAACTTTTATAAAACCAAAAACATATAGCAATTGTTAACGATACAAATGCTATAATATAAATATAACCATTATAGGTAAATCCTTGTAAAATATCGTTGTACTGCGGATAAATTTTAAGCAATAGTTTCCATCCAAAATAAGCCGTTACACCCGAAATTACAATAGAAAGTATAAAAGGAATAAAGCCTTTTACAATTCCTTTAACCCTTAATTTTCTTTTTGTAAATCCACTAAAAATTAAACCTAAAAATGCAAAAACACACACTATAAAAATAGGTGTAACCCAAGAGAACGGATAAAAAACCATTCCGAAATACGGAAAATTAAAATAAACAAAATCATCCTGAGCTTTTAAATTATCCAAATTATTGAATGCAAAATAGTTTAGTGTTGCTGTTAAATAAGATGCTTGATGTTTTAAAGTGCTTATATCCAATCGCTGATAAGAATCTTGTGCTGTATGATAATCAAAATGATCATCAATAAAAGCAAAATTAATACCATCAATATCAGCATCTTCTCTAAACACAGTCAAATCAGTATCATTTGGCAGCATTTTATAAATGCTATACATTAAAGAATTTGCAACCGGATAGGGTGTTTTTGCTTGTTGAAATGCTTCAATTAAATTTTTATTTCCTCCATTAGTTTCTAGCAACATGTAACTTGGACCTCCGCTTCCTCTAGCTTCAAAATTAAGTACTAACCCAACATCTTTTACCCAAGGATGATGGTTTACAAAAGCATTCGCTCCCAATAAACCAAGCTCTTCAGCATCCGTAATACAAATAATAACATCGTTTTTTGGTTGTTTATTTTGAGTAAGAAAAGCTCTTACACCTTCTAAAATTGTTACAACTCCACTTCCTGCATCACTTGCGCCAAGTGAAGAATGCGGATTGGAATCGTAATGTGAAAGTAACAGTAGTGCTTTCCCTTCTTCAGTTCCTTTAATTCGAGCTAAAATATTTACTGTGTTTGTAGCGGCTTTCCATTTTTTATTTATGGCTGTTTGCTCTTGAATTTCAACTTTTAGTCCTAAAGCCTCTAATTGAGAAACTATGTAGTTTTTAACCACACCTAATTCTTCTGAACCTGTATAATGAGGCTTTTTTGAAATTTCTTTTAAATGACGCAATGCATTATTAATAGAAAACTCTGCAGAAGTTGCGGTTTCTTCTATTTTTTCAGAAGGCATTAACGAATAAAAACTATAATAAACTGCTCCTACAATTAAGAGTAGTGAAATAATACGACGGTATTTTTTTGAAGCCATAAACTAAAAAATTGAGTACTTCTAAATTAATTTATTTTTTAGAAACTCGTTATTTTTAGCAAAAAACTTTAAACTTAATTACTAAATATCAAATAATTAATCTTTTTTTATGAGCAAAAAATAGTCGTTTTCTATAGGCAAATATCCTTGATCGTAAACATAAAAATAGGTATTCCCCGCTTTTGTGGTATAAATAGAAGTAATAAAATCGAAGTCGAAATTATCATCCAAAAGTTTTTTTCTGGTCACCTTTGTTTTTCCCAAAGTATTTAGTTCAGAAAGAATACGATGATTTTTTCGAAGCCTGTTATTAATGTTTCTAATTAGGTTTTTACTTTCTTTGTTAATCTTATTATTATAAGTGTTTCTACAATAATCAGAGCAAAATTTTTTGTCAATACGACCATTAAGCGGTTCGCCGCATTCTAAGCAATTTTTTTTCATTTAAATTTTTAATCTTTTTATCCGTCAATTTTTACATGACCCCAGTTTTCACCAGATTTTATACGGTATAATTGCATTTCAGATATTCCAAATTGCTTAGCAATTAAACGCATTCTGGTTCTTCTGTTAGGGTCGAATATTTTTCTTTTTATCATTCTAACTCTACCTTCTGTGAGTTTTGAATATTTAATTTCTCCTTTTCGTTTAATTAACTCAGGATTTTTAGTGTGATGTTGCTTAAGTTCTTCTTTATTTGCCCATTTTAGATTAGAAGCTTCATTATTTGTTTTATCAAAATCTAAATGAATTACAAATTTTTGATCTTCTCTTTTTTTTAAATAAATGTTTGCAACAGCCCTATGAACATAACTGGATGAAGTTCTACTCTTTCCTTTTTTTCGAATCCAAAAAGAAGGATAGCCTCCTACTAATGATGTTTTAGATAGCTGCCATTCATCTTCAGTTACTTTTTTTCTTTTTATTCTTCCGTAGTTGGATATTAAATACTCGTCTTCATCACTCCAACTTTCCATTTTGTATGGTGTCCATACCTCATTTCTATAATTAACTATCATAATTTTAGGTTTTTTTAGTAAAGTAGTACTACAAATATACAAAATATCCGTTTACAAACGACTACAAACATTTACTATCGAAAGTAAATGTATTTAAACCGAATATCATTTTTAAAACATAAGATATTTGCCCTGTTGAATTGAACGAATGATATTCAACATAATTTAAACCTTATCTTATGAGTACGTTAAGAAACAAAGTACAGTTAATTGGAAACTTAGGAAACAACCCGGAAATTATCACTTTAGATTCAGGAAAAAAATTAGCGAAATTCTCTATCGCTACAAATGAATCTTATAAAAATGCACAAGGAGAAAAAGTAACTGATACGCAATGGCACAATGTAGTAGCGTGGAATAAAACTGCTGAAATTGTTGAACAATATTTAGAAAAAGGAAGAGAAATAGCTATTGAAGGGAAATTAACTTCAAGAAGTTATGAAGATAAAAATGGTGAAAAACGCTATATAACTGAAGTTGTTGTAAATGAGCTTCTACTACTTGGAGGTAAGTAATTGGGAAGTTTGCTTTGAAAAAGAGAAAAACCGTCAATTGGCGGTTTTTTGTTTTGAAAACTCCTATTGTTATAGTGCAACTAAGAATCTGTATTGTTATTTAATGAGGTTCTTCATTTGTTATCACTTCATTTAGAATAACAATCGTTTTATCTTATATATTTTATAACAAAAGCGTTACCGTTTGGTTGTTAATCTCTAATTTTACATTTCGTCCTAAAACTAAGGCATTATTATCATTTAAATGCCCGGCAGGAAAATCAAAAACAACCGGAAAATCGTATTCAGAAACAATATCTAGAATAATTTCTTTGGCATTTTTACCAAATGGAATACTGTTATCGTGCATATCTGTCATTCCTCCCACAATGAGTCCTCTTAAATTTTCAAAATAACCGTTTCTTTTTAAGTTCATCAGCATTCTGTCAATATGATATAAATATTCGTCTAAATCTTCAATAAAAAGAATTTTTTCAGAAGTATTTATAGATGAATTACTTCCCAATAAACTGTATAAAATAGACAAATTTCCTCCAATAAGTTCTCCTTTAGCACTTCCCAATTTATTTTCTTCTGAAGAAGGAATTTTATAAGAAACAGGCTTTCCGAAAATACTTTTTTTTAAGGATGTTAAAGCCATTTTGGTGTTTTTTTCAATATCTAAAGGCATCGTAGCATGAATGGTTTCAATGCTAAAATTATGGATATGGTTGTGTAAAACCGTAATGTCGGAATAACCAATAATCCATTTAGGATTTTTCTTAAATTCCGTAAAATCAAGTTGGTCAATAATTCGAACTGTTCCGTATCCACCTCGAGCACACCAAATAGCTTTTATTTTGTGATTGTCGAGCATTTTTTGAAAATCGTTTATTCGTATCTCATCACTTCCTGCAAATTGATTTTCTTCCGAGCCAATAGTATCGCCTAAAACTGCGTTTAAACCCCAACTTTCAAGCAACCTAATGGCTGGTATAATTTTATCGGGAGTAATTTTTCGGGCTGTTGAAATTATGGCAACAGTATCATCTTTCTTTAAATTAACCGGTTGAATCATTCTTTAAAATTAATAAATGATAATGCAAATTACGAAAACCGAATCAACTTTTCACTTTTCTAATAAACAATCCTTATTTTTGCACTTTCTTAAATTAATTTTGATGAGCAATTCAAAAAGATATACAATTACAGCGGCTTTACCATATACAAATGGTCCGGTTCATATAGGACATTTAGCAGGAGTATATGTGCCAGCTGATATTTACGCACGTTATTTACGTAGCACAGGAAATGATGTTGCCTTTATTTGCGGTTCTGATGAACACGGCGTACCAATAACGTTAAAAGCAAAAAAAGAAGGTGTTACGCCACAAGATATTGTAGATAAATACCACGCAATTATTAAAAAATCATTTGCTGATTTTGGCATTTCTTTTGAAAATTATTCGCGTACATCTGCTAAAATTCACCATAAAACAGCCTCAGAATTTTTTAAGAAATTATACGATGAAGGTAAATTTATTGAAGAGGCAACCGAGCAATTATATGATGAAGAAGCAAATCAGTTTTTAGCAGATAGATTTGTTGTTGGAACCTGCCCAAAATGCGGTAATGAAGAAAGTTATGGAGATCAATGCGAAAAATGCGGTACAAGTCATAATGCAACAGATTTGATCAATCCAAAATCGGCAATTACAGGAAATGTACCTACAATGAAGGTTACAAAACACTGGTATTTACCATTAGATAAGTACGAGAAATGGTTACGAGAATGGATTGTTGAAGGTCATAAAAACGATTGGAAAACCAACGTGTTAGGACAAGTAAAATCGTGGTTAGATGATGGTTTAAAGCCAAGGGCTGTTACACGCGATTTAGATTGGGGAATTCCTGTGCCTGTAGAAGAAGCTGAAGGAAAAGTACTATACGTTTGGTTTGATGCTCCTATTGGTTATATTTCATCAACTAAAGAATGGGCTGCACGTGAAGGAAAAGATTGGGAACCTTATTGGAAAGATAAAGACACTAAGCTTATTCATTTTATTGGAAAAGATAACATTGTGTTTCATTGTATTATTTTTCCGGCGATGTTAAAAGCTGAAGGAAGTTATATTTTACCTGAAAATGTGCCTGCAAATGAATTTTTAAATTTAGAAGGCGATAAAATTTCAACTTCAAAAAATTGGGCAGTTTGGTTACACGAATATTTAGAAGATTTTCCTGATAAACAAGATGTGTTGCGTTATACATTAACTGCAAATGCACCAGAAACAAAAGACAACGATTTTACTTGGAAAGATTTTCAGGCAAGAAATAACAATGAATTGGTTGCTATTTTTGGAAATTTTATCAATAGAGTTGTAGTGTTAACCAATAAATATTACAAAGGTATTGTTCCTGAACCAAATGAATTTTCAGATGTTGATAATGAAACGTTGGAAAAATTACAAAAATTTCCATCAATAATTGCAGATTCTATTGAGCGTTACAGATTTAGAGAAGCATCACAAGAATTGATGAATTTAGCGCGTTTAGGAAATAAATATTTGGCTGATGAAGAACCTTGGAAGTTGATTAAAGAAAATCCGGATAGAGTTAAAACAATTATATATGTTGCCTTGCAAATTGCAACAGGATTGTCTGTTGTTGCTGAGCCATTTTTACCCTTTTCAGCTTCAAAATTAAAAGGAATACTGAATATTTCTGAAAATTTACAATGGAATGATGTTGCTGAAAAAGATGTTTTACTTGCTGAAAATCATCAAATAGGAAAAGCAGAATTATTGTTTGCTAAAATTGAAGATAGCGAAATTCAAGTTCAACTAAATAAATTAGAAACAACCAAACTAGCTAATGAAGCCGAAAATAAAGTTGTAGAACCACAAAAAGAAACCATCCAATTTGATGATTTTACAAAGCTGGATATTAGAGTGGGAACTATTGTTGAAGCTGTTAAAGTACCAAAAACCAAAAAATTGTTACAACTAAAAGTTGATGTTGGTATTGATACACGTACTATAGTTTCTGGAATTGCCGAAAGCTTCTCCCCTGAAGAAATTATTGGTCAAAAAGTAACCGTTTTGGTAAATTTAGCTCCACGCGTTTTAAAAGGAATTGAAAGTCAAGGAATGATTTTAATGACTGATACTCCTGACGGGAAATTAGCTTTTATTGAACCTGAAAATGATTCGGTAAAAAATGGCGAGCAGATAAGTTAAAAAATAATTTGTTCGTCATGCTGAACTTGTTTCAGCATCTCATCCTATTTGTATTAATAATTAAGAGACCCTGAAATAAATTCAGGTGACGTTTATATTTATGTTAATTATATTTAAAATAAATGCAATTAGTAAACTACATAAAATCCAACACCAATCTTCCTGAAAAAAGCATTGAAAATACCATTCAGTTATTAAATGAAGATTGTACCATTCCTTTTATTTCGCGTTACAGAAAAGAACGCACCCAAAATTTAGACGAGGTTCAAATAGGTGAAATTGTAAAATACAAATCGCAATTTGAAGAGCTTGAAAAACGAAAAGTAACTATTCTTAAAGCTTTAGAGGAGCAAGAAGTTTTAACGGAAGAATTAAAGCAAAAAATAGCCAATACGAACGATTTAATTGTTTTAGAAGACATTTACCTTCCTTTTAAGAAAAAACGTAAGACAAAGGCCGAAACTGCTCGTAAAAATGGATTAGAACCGTTGGCGAAGATTATAATGAGTCAGAATGCAACAAATATTAAATCTATTGCTTTAAAATATGTAAAAGAAGAGGTTAAAACTGAAGATGAAGCTTTAGAAGGTGCACGTTATATAATTGCAGAATGGGTTAATGAACGTACCGATGTTCGAAATAATATTCGTTATCAGTTAGAAAAATTCGCTACAATAAACACCAAAGTAGTTAAAGTAAAAGAAGATACTTCGACTCCGCTCAGCACAAGTGAGAAAGCGCAAAAATTTAGAGATTATTTTGATTGGAGTGAAGCGTTAAATAGAATTCCTTCACACCGATTGTTAGCCATTTTAAGAGCAGAAAAAGAAGGTTTTATTCGTGTAAAAATTGAAATTGATGATGAAAGAGCTTTAATCAAAATAGAAGATAGAATTATCCGTTCTAATAACGATTGTTCCGTTCAAATTAAAAAAGCAATTCAAGATTCATACAAACGATTGTTGTTTCCTGCATTGTCGAATGAAATCTTAAATATGGCAAAAGAAAAAGCTGATGAAGGAGCGATTGCTGTTTTTGCAAAAAATTTAAAACAATTATTATTAGGATCTCCTTTAGGTGAAAAAAACATATTGGCAATTGATCCGGGTTTTAGAACAGGCTGTAAGGTTGTGTGTTTAAATGCACAAGGCGGTTTGGAGTATAATGAAACCATTTATCCTCACGCTCCTAAAAATGATTCTATTGGTGCGATGAAAAAAATAAACTCGCTGGTTGATGCGTATAAAATTGAAGCCATTGCCATTGGAAACGGAACAGCATCAAGAGAAACAGAACAACTAATCAGAAAAATGCGCTTTAACAAAGATATTCAGGTTTTTGTGGTAAGTGAAGCGGGAGCATCAATTTATTCTGCTTCAAAAATTGCGCGTGATGAATTTCCAAATTACGATGTTACTGTTCGTGGGGCAGTTTCTATTGGTCGTCGTTTAGCAGATCCTTTGGCTGAATTGGTAAAAATCGACGCAAAATCTATTGGTGTTGGGCAATACCAGCACGATGTAGATCAAACCAAATTAAAAAATAGTTTGGATACCGTTGTAGAAAGTTGTGTAAATGCCGTTGGTGTAAATATCAATACCGCAAGTACTTCATTGTTAAGTTATGTGTCTGGAATTGGTCCAAAATTGGCTGAAAATATTGTGAGTTACAGAACTGAAAAAGGTGCTTTTTCTTCAAGAAATGATATTAAAAAAGTACCAAGACTGGGCGATAAAGCTTTTGAACAAGGTGCAGGATTTTTACGAATTAAAAATGCGAAAAATCCTTTAGATGACTCGGCTGTACATCCGGAAAGTTATGCTATTGTTGCAAAAATGGCGAAAGATTTAAATAAAAATGTAGCTGAATTAATTGGAAATAAAGAGCTTTTACAAAAAATAGATTTAAAAAAGTATTGCAGCGAAACAGTTGGTTTACCAACTCTTGAGGATATTGTGAAAGAACTTGAAAAACCCGGATTAGACCCTCGTTCAACAGCTAAAGTTTTTACATTTAATAAGGATATTAGAACTATTAACGATTTAAGAATTGGACAATTATTACCAGGAATTGTAAATAATATTACCAATTTTGGTTGTTTTGTAGATATTGGTATTAAAGAAAGTGGCTTGGTTCACGTTTCTAATTTGTCAGATAAATTTGTGAGTGATGTAACCGAAATTGTAAGCTTACACCAACAAGTTATTGTAAAAGTGTTGGAAGTTGATGTTGAGCGTAAACGAATTCAGCTTACGATGAATTATAAATAAACAAAGCGCTTAAAATAGAGTAATTTCATAATGCTGAACTTGTTTCAGCATCACATATCAAAACACTGAATATTATGCGTCCTTGAAACAAATTCAAGATAAGAATATCGATTTACTTATAAAAAATGGCATCACACAATGAACTAGGAAAAAAAGGAGAAGAAATTGCAGTAGAATTTCTTGTGAAAAATGGCTATAAAATTTTAGAGCAAAATTGGCGCTTTCAAAAAGCGGAAGTTGACATTATTGCATTAAAAAATGATGTTTTAGCCATTGTTGAAGTTAAAACACGTTCCACCAATTATTTTGGAAATCCACAAGATTTTGTAAATTCTAAAAAAATAAAACTCTTGGTCGAAGCAATTAACGAATATATTATTTCAAAAAATTTAGATGTTGAAGTTAGGTTTGACATTATTGCAATTATAAAAAATCAAAATAGCTTCAAAATTGAACATTTAGAAGATGCTTTTTTACACTTTTAATTTTCAAAAAAAGCTTTTACATCTTCAAAATAATCGGGTTTAGCAATAATTTTTTTATCTTTATCTAACACAAAATAAGTTGGTGTTGCTGTAATTTTATACTCTTTTGCAATTGAGTTTTCCCATTTTTTTAAGCCTAAAACATTCGTCCACTTTACATAATTCAATGTATAGTGATTAAAACCTAATTCATCTTTTTCTAATGCAACGGCAATAACATGTATATTTTCTTTGTCTTTTGTGTAATCATATAATTTAGGAACTTCTTCTAAACAATGAGAACACGAAGTGCTCCAAAAAACCAAAATATATTTTTCTGCCACATCAAGTTCTGATAACTTTATTTCCTTGCTTTTTTCTTTCCAACTAAAATCGGGTGCTGTTTTTCCAATGGCAAGTTTTATCAACGATTCTACTTCTTCCACAAGTGATTTATTGATATATTTTTCAGGTAAACTATTGTATTTATCAACTAAAAAGTTTGTTAATTCAATATTTTCTAATTGAGAAAAAGTATATAAAACGGTTGACAAAATTTCGCTTTTAACTTCATTATTATCGCCAATTTTTTGCATAACCTCATTAACAGCATTTTTGTACAATTTATTTTGGACTTCAGCATCATCAGAAACATTCAAATAAAAAATATAGTCTACAATTTTTTCTGCCAATAGGGTTGAAGTTTCTAATTCTTCGGTAGAAAAATTAAAAGAATCAAAAAAATGCATTTTTTCGCTATTCAAATATTCTTGAGCTGATGAAAATAGTTGAGGAGCATAATACTTTTTTTTCATTTTAAGTATATTATTAAACAATGTATCTGTACTATTCAATACTATTGATTGCTCTATTTGTTGATATGAATTCAGCCCTTCTTTATATAAATTTTCAGTAGTTAATCTTTCTTTTTCATCAATTAGCTTAAAATACGTTAATTGCAACGAATCTAATTTCTTTTTGATTAAAGAAGATTTTGCTAAATAATTATAATATTTACTATTATTTTCGGAGTTTATAAAACTTATATTTTCTAAAGGGTTTTCAGGATTGAATGTTATTTCAACACTATTATTTTTATAAATAAAGTCAATATTTTTACCATTATCCATACTATATACTAAACGATACATTCCTTGTTCTGATTTCTCGGGCATTTCAAGTGTAAATTGACTATTTTCTATAACAGAGTTGGTAATATACAATTGCTTTGCTCCTTTAAGTTGGTACAAAATAACCCAACTATAAGTATCAGTTTGAGGATTTAACTTCCCTTTTATGGTATTTTGGCTATAGCCTAAAAATGTAATAAGCAATAATAACGACAGTATAATTTTTTTTAGCATGAGGTCTTACTATTTTGGAATATTTTCTCAATAATTGAACCAAATGTACTTAAATTTATTATTTTGTGTAAAAATATATTCTTATGAATTTCACAAATAAAACCATTTGGATAACGGGTGCTTCTTCAGGTATAGGAAAATCAATTGCACTTGAAATTTCTAAACTTGATATTGGTGCTAAATTAATTCTTTCTTCTAGAAATGAAGCCGCACTTAATAAAGTAAAAAACGAATGTGTTAATTCTGAAAATATAAGAGTTTTACCTTTAGATTTAGAAAAATATTCAACTTTAAAACCTAAAGTAAGCGAAGCTTTAGCTTTATTTGGAAGTGTTGATATCCTTTTTAATAATGGAGGAATAAGTCAGCGTTCGTATGCCAAATATACTTCTGTTGATGTTGATAAAAGGATAATGGATATAAATTATTTAGGAACCATTGCTTTAACCAAAGCGCTTTTACCTCATTTTATAACTAAAAATGAAGGTTGTTTTGTAATTACATCGAGCATTGTTGGAAAAGTTGGAACTCCGTTACGTTCATCTTATGCTGCATCAAAACATGCGCTTCATGGTTTTTTTGACAGCTTAAGAGCCGAAATTTATAAACACAATATACAAATTACTATTGCTTGTCCGGGTTTTGTTCAAACTAACGTTTCAATTAATGCACTTACGGGAGATGGAACACCTCAAAACAAAATGGATACAGCAACTAAAAATGGCTTAACAAGCGAAAATTTTGCTAAAAAATTATTGCCCTCTGTTAAAAAAGAAAAGCAAGAAGTTTATATTGGTGGTTTTAAAGAAGTACTGGCTGTTTATTTAAAACGCTTTACTCCAAACTTACTTTCAAAAATAATTCGAAAATCGGCAGTAACTTAAATCAGTCCGTTTTGTTGAAAATACATTACAATAGCCTCTTTCATTAACACCGTTTGTTCTCCGGCTTTTAAAACCGGTAACTCTTCAATTACTTTATAGTGAGGCCATCCGTCGTTGTCAAAAAAATCAAATTCATAATAACCAAAAGGCTCCAGTAAGCGGCAAATAGCAATATGCATTAAATTAACTTTATCATCTTTTTTAAACTCTTTTGGTCCCTGACCTAACTCTTGAACACCTATTAAATAAATAATAGCATCCAAATTAAGTTCTTCTCCATCACCAAATTTATCAGATAATATTTTAGTTAATTGCTCCCAGTTTTCTTTTATTTTTTGATCTCTTGACATTTTAAAACGTTTGTTTGGCTGCAAATATACAAATCGAATAATGTATATTTACAAAAAATTATTTATGAATACTTTTGATATTATCATTGCTGCTCTATTGGTATTTGGATTTATTAGAGGGCTTTTTAAAGGTTTATTTGTTGAAGTAGCATCTTTAGTTTCATTAATTGCGGGAATTTACGGAGCAATACACTTCTCTTATTTTGTAGGAAATTTTTTAGCAGAAAGAGTTTCTTGGGATGAAAAATACATTACTATAGTTTCGTTTGCAATTACATTTGCTGCAATTGTACTGGTAATAGCTTTATTAGGGAAACTGTTTACTAAAATTGCTGATTTTGCAGCTTTAGGTTTGTTAAATAAGTTATTGGGAGGTGTTTTTGGTGCTTTAAAAATTGGATTGATATTGAGCATAGTTTTACTAATATTCAATAAACTAAACAATACTATTCCCTTTCTTTCAAGTGAACAAAAAGAAGAGTCGGTTTTATACGAGTCGGTTAAAAATTTAGCACCTGTATTGTTCCCTAGTTTTGTAAATGTAGTTGATGAAAAATCAGAAAATACAAGCGATTAAATTTCTTTCAAATCCTCGGCTTTTATCCAGCCTGTTTTACCGTCGGCTATTTTAATTTTTTTCCAGTTATCTAACTCATCTAAAACAACAACTTTTGTGCCTTCATGAAGTTCAAAAACTTCGTCACCTGATTTAGTTGGAGCATTTTTAATTTCAGTTTTTGGTGCAAAAATTATAGCTGTTCTATTCTTTTGTTCAATTTTATAATTGCTGAATGCAAAAAACAGCGTTACTAACAATACAAAAACTGTAAAAATACTTGTATTAAAGTAGAACAATTTCTTTTTTGAAGAATTTGAAAAATAATACATTAAAAACAATATTGAAGCTAAAAAAGAAGCAATAACTGCAATAGTAGCCCAAGAATCAAATGTTAATTTTTGAATAACAGCTTCAGAAAAACGCTGTAAAAAAGTTTTGGGTAAATCTTCAATCACATCAATTGTCATTCGCTTTGCAAAAGCCAAGTTTGATATAGAGTCTTGGTGATTTGGATTAATTTTTAACGCTTTTTCATAATAATAAATGGATGGAGCAACTTTATTCAGCTTATAATAACTGTTTCCTAAATTAAAATACAACTCTGCCGATACAAAGTCTTGTTTTTCAATATCCAAATACAATTCAATTGCCTTGTTGTAATTTCCATTTTTATACAATTCATTCGCTTTTGAAAATAATTCATTTGCAGTTTGAGAATGAATTATCAAACTAAAAAAAAGTGATAGTATTAAAACAACTCTTTTCATCATTTTTACAATTGTTTATCAATTTTAGTTAACACTTCTTTTGCTTTTTCAAATTCTTGTTGCATCATTACATCGGTAGTTGGTGTATAACGTGCAAAATCGCAATCGTTTAAAACATCAATAAACTCACTAATTGTTTCTTTGTTAACACCTTTATTTTGTAATAATTCAGATATTTTTTCTTTTGAAATATCGGATGTTTCAACAAATAGTTTTGCTTTTAAAAAATTGTGCAATGCCTTTTCTAAAGCAATATAAAATCCTTCTTTATTGCCCAACTGTTTTTTGGCTTCTGATAGATATTTTCTAGCTAATCTATTGGCTGTTCTAATTTTGTTTCCAAACACATCGCCTGCACGTTCTGCTCTTTTATTTCCTATAAATATTCCTATTGGTACAGCTAAAAATGGTAATAAAAGCAATACGTAAAATAATTTTGAATGAAGGAAATCTTGTTCTTCCTTTGGCTCAAATGATGTATCTAAAGCAATATATTTAAAATTATTGTCGCTTGCAGTAACTGTACGTTTTGTTGTTTCATTAGTGTTACTTGCCGTAGGTAACTCTTTACCTTCAGTAACATCAACAAAAATAGCATCAGCTTTTATTGTATTATATTTTTGCTCTTTTGGGTTAAAATATGTAAATGAAACTTCCGGAATTTTATATTTTCCTTTAAACTGAGGAACTACTGTATATATATCGGAAACACTTCCTCTTAAACCATTTAACGAAGTTACTACTTGCTCTTTATGCTCCGGTGTATAAACTTCTAACTCTGCAGGTGTTGTTATTTTAGGAATTTCAAATAATTTTAAATTTCCTTTACCCGAAACTTCAACCTTTATTTGAGCAGCATCGTTGGCTTTCAAAACATTTTTATCTGTAGTAACTTTAAATTCGAACTCACCAACAGCACCTGTAAAATCAACCGGTTTTCCTTCTTCAGGCAAGGCTTTTACATTCACGTTTTTTTCTGCTGATTCGGTTGAAAAATTTATATTTCTGGTAATCATATTTCCAAAAAAATCTCCTCTACCGGTTGGAATTCCAACTGAAAAATCCATTTTTATAGGTTCTATAATCAATTTACCTGCTCTTTGCGGAATTAGAACCGCTTTTTTAAGAACAAGGTATCGATAATCTTCCCCATTATACTTCCCTTTTTTTACATTTAAATCTTTAACCTCAATATCTTGATTCCAAAAGCCATTGTATTCAGGAGATTCACTTACCCTCCAATCGTGAACGCTTATATTTTCACTAACAAATAGTTTATAAACCACATAAATTCCTTCTCCAACATAAGGGCTTAAATCGGAAACTTCAGCAACCAAATGTATATTCTGCTGTGCAATATAATGAGGATTATTAGGGTCTTTAGGAATTTCAACTGCAGATGTTACTGTTATTTTTACAGGATTGGATTTTACAATTTCATCATCATATTCAATAG
The DNA here is from genome assembly GCF_012524075.1 of Lutibacter sp. B1. Taxonomy (GTDB): domain Bacteria; phylum Bacteroidota; class Bacteroidia; order Flavobacteriales; family Flavobacteriaceae; genus Lutibacter. The sequence goes on along the minus strand of NZ_JAAZUI010000003.1, from coordinate 127,114 downwards.
TTGCAGACTCTATGGTAAATTCGCCTTCACTTTTGGGTTCTAAAATATAAATATACGATTGAGAATAGCTTGATTTACCATTTATCCACGATTGATTTACTGATGAACTTGGACCTCCTGCTATTCTAAAATTAGTGAATGAAGGAGGTTTAAAATTATCTGCTCCTTGCTTATTTACCGTAAATTCAATTCTAAAACGCTGATTTACACCTAGCTTATTTTTACTCACAGAGGTTTTAAACTCAATTTGAGCAAAAATTACTTGTGTTGTAACTAATAAAATGCTTAGTATGTAAAACTTCATTAATTTCATTTCAATTACCAGTCTTTTTCTTGTTTTATTTTTTTACCCTGTGCTTTTTGAGCATTCAGTTTCTTTTGAGTTTTATTTTCTTCGTTATTCATTGCCTCTAACAATTGTTTCATTTGTTCCGGAGACAATTGATTTGGTCGTGGTTTTTGATCTTTTTGTTCATCTTTTTTATCTTGATTCTGATCATTTTTTTGTTGATCTCCTTTATCATCTTCTTTGTCTTTCCCTTTATCTTTATCTTCGTTTTTATCGTTTTTCTTATCCTGATCTCCTCCTTCTTTATCTTTCTGATCTTTGTTTTTATCGTCTTTATTGTCCTTATTATCTTTGTTGTCTTTATTATCCTTATTTTGTTGTTGATTTTTTAATAATTCTTGGGCCATTGCCAAATTGTAGCGGGTTTCATCGTCTTTTGAATTATTTCTTAATGAATTTTTAAACGCATTAACCGCTTTATCATACTGTTTTTCTTTCATAAAAGCGTTTCCCATATTATGATACGCTTCTGCCTTACTCATTTTATCTTTAACAGTTTTTTCAACCAACTCAAACTGACTTACAGCTTCTTTACCTCTATTTTGTTGATAAATTGTATTTCCTAAATTATAGGAAGCTTTTGGATAATTCGGGTTTTTAGACAATGCTTTTTTATAAGCAATTTCAGCCTCTTCAAACTTTAACTGATTGTATAACTTGTTTCCTTCCCTAACATCTTCTCTTGCTTGTCGTTCCAGTTTTTTTGAATCTTTTTGCTGAGAAAATAAGAGTGTTGTAAAACATAAAAATACGATGATCAAACTACTTCTTTTCATTAAATAAATTTAATTTTTGTACCCACTTCGTTTTCTTTTCTAATAACAATACATCAATAATTAGAAATAACAATCCTAAACCTATAAACCATTGAAATTGATCTTTATAATCTGAAAATTGCTTAGTTTCAAATTCACTTTTATCAGCTTTTATTAATAGATTTTCTATAAAATCTATGGTTTCTTGTGTTTTATTTCCATTTATATATTTCCCATTACCTTCATTAGCAATATCTCTTAATACTTGTTCTTTCATTTGGGTAATAACCACCTCTCCTTCATTATCTTTTTTATAAGTTATTCCGCCAATACTTTGAATTGGGATTGGACCTCCTTTTTCGGTACCAACACCAACAGTATATATTTTTATTCCTTGTTTTGTTGCTTCTTGTGCTGTAGAAATGGTATTTTCTTCATGGTCTTCACCATCAGAAACTATAAATAAAAATCGGTTGGTTTGCTCGTTATTATCAAAATATGTTATTGCCCTTTCAATAGCCTCATTAATTGCTGTTCCTTGGCTTGAAACCATATCCGGATTTGCATTTTGTAAAAACATTTTTGCGGCTGCATGATCGGTTGTAATTGGTAATAACGGATATGAATTTCCTGCATAAATAATAATTCCAACTCTGTCGCTTCCCAATTGATCGATAATTCGCGTAATTATTTGTTTCGCCTTATCTAACCTGCTGGGTGCTATATCTTCAGCGAGCATACTTTTTGAAACATCTAAGGCAAAAACAATATCAACTCCTTGACGTTTAACTGTTTCTAACTTAGTTCCCATTTTTGGATTTGTTAAAGAAACTATTAAAAATGCTAAAGCTATTAATACTGCTATTATTTTTAAGAACGATTTAAATGTAGATTTTTCCGGACTTAATTTTTGAATTAAATCACTATCTGCAAATTGTTTTTGTGTTCTTTTTTTCCACCAAAGCACCAACAAAAACAGCACAAATATAACAGGTATAATTGCTAAGTATATAAAATATGTTGGTTCTTCTATTTGATACATAATTGTTTTTTAATTGTTTAATCATGAAATTGTTTAATTGTTTTTCTTCATTTTAAATAACCTGTTAATAGTTACACACTTAAACAATTACACCTTTTAACATCTATTACTAAATAAAACTCTTAAATACTGTGTTCTTTAAAAATATTTCCAGAATAATTAATAAACCTGCTATAATAACTAGAAGCCTGTATTTTTCCTGATAATTATAGTATTTAAATTCTTCTATTTCAGTTCTTTCTAACTTATTAATTTCATCATAAATAGCTTTTAGCTTCAAATTATCAGTTGCTCTAAAGTATTTACCTTCTGTTTCTTTTGCTATATATTTTAATAAATCTTCGTCTATTTCTACCGGTGAATTTCTGTATAATAATTTTCCTGATTGAGGATCTTTTGCATACGGAAATGACGCTGTTCCATTTGTTCCTAATCCTATTGTATAAACTTTAATACCTAATCCAACAGCTAACTCAGTTGCTGTTTTTGGGTCTACAAAACCTGTATTATTTACACCATCGGTTAATAAAATAATAACTTTACTTTTTGCTTTACTTTCTTTTAACCTGTTTACTGCAGAACCTAATCCCATTCCTATTGCTGTACCTCCTTCTAGCTGACCCCATTTTATTTCAGAAATAGTATTTCTAATAATTCGCTTATCACTTGTTATTGGTGTTTGCGTAAAACTTTCTCCGGCATACACTACAATTCCAATTCTATCATTTGGCCGTTGATTAACAAATTCTATAGCTACTTTTTTTAAAGCTTCTAATCTGTTTGGTTTTAAATCGCGAGCCAACATACTTGCCGAAACATCTATAGCCATAACTATATCAATTCCCTTATTGGTTTTTGTACGTTTACTTACCTCTACATTTCTTGGTCTGGCCAAAGCTATAATTAACAGTGCTATTGCCAGTAAACGCAATACATATAATAAAGGTTTTAGTTTTGAAAGTATTGACGGATTAGCTTCAAAACCTTTTGTACTGGATACCGTTAAAGCGGCATTGTCCTTTTTTCTCATTAAAAAATACCAAACAGCCAATAATGGTATAAGTAACAATAACCATAAAAACTGCGGATGCAAAAACTCAAAATTATTCCACTTCATTTGCTGTTTCTTTTACCGGTTTTAAGTTTTGTAAAATATGTTCAGACATATTTCTATGTTCTTTAATTTCTTCAACAATTGGTTTAGATTTTGCAAATTTTACCAAATCGGCATTTTGTAAAACCTCTTTTAATTGTTGTATGGTTTCTTTTGATATTCCTAATTTACTCGATTCATTAAAATCTGTAATGGTTTCAATCAACTCATTGGTTGTTGATTCTAACGCAGGAATATGAATATCTTTTTCTATATATGTTCTTACAATATCTGTAAGTTCTGAATAGTAAATTTTAATTTTCTTTTGCTCCAATAAATGTTTTTCGTCTAATTCTTTTAAGCGTTGTAAAGCTTCCTGAATTGGAGGTATGGCAATTTTTATAGTTTCTTTTTTCTCTTTTTTTCTAAAAATGAAATACAAAACAACTGCTATCAACACTAAAATTGGAATAATCCACCACAACCAATGTTTGTAATCATCAAATGTTTTTGGTTCGTTTTTAATGGCTTTTATTGGAAACATTTTTTGTTTGGTTGTATCTACTTTTACAGTAGCTACATTTACCAATAACGAGTCTGTAAAAAACTTTCGATTATTTACAAGTACCTGTTGTTTTGGTATTACGTACTGTCCGCTATCAAAACTTGTAAGTATGTATTTTTTTTCCAGTTTATTTTTAATAGTATCAATCGGTAAATCTTCAACAACTTCTACTTTTCCTAAGCTATCTAATTGTAATTTTGAAAATAGTACATTTCTTTTTTGATCTACAACTATTTTATATTGAATTTGCTCTCCAATTCTTATAGTAGCTGTATCAATAGCTACAGTAATTGGGTTTTCCTGAGCAAAACCGAATACACTTACAAAAAATAATATAAAAATAAGTTGCTTTTTCATTTACTACCTTGCTCCTTTATGTTTAAAATAACCTAATAATTTTTTTACATAACTTTCGTCAATTCTAGAACTAATTGTTCCTGCACCACTATGACTAAACGATTTTTCGTAATAATCAACCATTCTTAAATAATTTGCTTTATAGTTATTTCTAACTTTTTTTGATGATGTGTTTACAAGTATTGTTTTTCCGGTTTCAGCATCTAACATTGAGACCATTCCTAAGTTTGGAATTGAGGTATCGTGCTTATCATATATTCTTATGCCTGTTATATCGTGCTTTCTTCCTACAATTTTTAATGTATGCTCATAATGATCATCCATAAAATCTGACAGCACAAAAACAATTGCTTTTTTCTTCATTACACTTGATAAGAATTTAAGCGCTTCATTAATGTTAGTTTTACTGCTTTTTGGATGAAATTCAATTAACTCTCTAATTATTCTAAGTACATGACTTTTTCCTTTTTTTGGAGGAATAAAAAGTTCAACATCATCTGAAAATAACAATAAGCCCACTTTATCATTATTTTGAATTGCCGAAAAGGCTAAAGTTGCTGCTATTTCAGTAATTGTATCGCGTTTAAACTGCTGTGTTGTTCCAAAAAATTCTGACCCGCTTACATCAACCATTAACATCATTGTAAGTTCGCGTTCTTCTTCAAATACTTTTACGTAGGGCTCGTTATAACGTGCGGTAACATTCCAATCTATTGCTCTTACATCATCACCATATTGATACTGTCGCACTTCAGAGAAAGTCATACCTCGTCCTTTAAACGAACTGTGATATTCGCCTGAGAAAATATGATCAGACAAGCGACGTGTCTTAATCTCTATTTTTCGAACTTTTTTTAGAATTTCTTTAGTGTCCATATATTCAGTTGGCAGTTAGCAGTTAACGGTTAGCAGTTGGCACGGAATATTAAAAACTGTGCACTGAAAACTTAAAACTAAGAACTGTTAAGGTACTTCTACTTCATTTACAATTTTATTGATAATTTCTTCGGAAGTAATATTTTCAGCTTCAGCTTCATAGGTAATTCCAATTCTATGACGTAAAACATCGTGTACAACAGCTCTAACATCTTCTGGAATAACATAACCTCTTCGTTTAATAAAGGCGTAGCATTTGGCAGCCATTGCTAAATTAATACTACCACGAGGCGAAGCTCCAAAACTTATCAATCCTTTTAAATCTGGTAAGTTGTATTTTTCCGGGTAACGTGTAGCAAAAACAATATCAAGTATATATTTTTCGATTTTTTCATCCATATATACTTCTTTTGCTGCTTCACGTGCTTTTTTTATTTGTTCAAGCGAAGCTACTGCATTTACATTTCCATAACTTCCAGTTAAATTTTGACGCATAATTAATTGTTCTTCGTCAATTTTTGGATAGTCAATTACGGTTTTTAACATAAAACGGTCAACTTGTGCTTCCGGTAACGGATAGGTTCCTTCTTGCTCTACAGGATTTTGAGTTGCCATTACTAAAAATGGTTCGTCTAATTTAAATGTAGTATCTCCAATTGTAATTTGGCGTTCTTGCATGGCCTCTAACAAAGCAGATTGTACTTTTGCCGGAGCTCGGTTAATCTCATCAGCTAATACAAAGTTTGCGAAAATGGGTCCTTTTTTAATAGAAAAATCATTATCCTTTACACTATAAATCATAGTACCTATAACATCTGCAGGTAATAAATCAGGGGTAAACTGAATTCTACTAAAATCACCATGAACTGCTCTTGATAAGGTATTGATTGCTAATGTTTTTGCTAAACCCGGAACACCTTCTAGCAGAATGTGTCCATTTCCCAACAAACCTATAAGTAATCGTTCAACCATATGCTTTTGACCAACAATTACTTTGTTCATTTCCATCATCAATAAATCAACAAAAGCACTTTCTTTTTCAATTTTTTCATTGATAGCCTTAATATCTACCGGAACATTGTTTTCTTCTATCATTTTTTCTTGTTTTAAACCGCGTGAATTTAACATACTTTATAACACAATGCAAATAGCAGAATTATTTTTTTAATTCTTGTTAAAAATTGGTTAAAATATAAGGATTTTGAAAGGTTTAATAAGATTTTAACAGCAATTCGGTACCATCAAAAACGCCATAAGTAAAATGGGTTATCCAATCTCCTGTATTAATATATTTTGCATTTTCTGAAATATCAATTTCTAAAGGCATATGCCTGTGTCCAAACACAAAATAATCGTAATGTTTTTCTGTTAATTTTTTTCTGCAATATTGTGCCAACCACTCGTTTTCTTCGCCTAAAAATTTTACATCTTCTTCTCCTGAAATTAATTTGTTTTTTACTGAAAGATGTTGTGCTAGTTTTATACCTAGATCAGGATGCAACCAACGATATAGCCATTTTGAAAAAGGATTGGTAAATACTTTTTTCATTCGTTTGTACCCTTTATCTCCGGGCCCTAAACCATCTCCATGGCCTATTAAAAAGGTTTTATTGGCAAAAATAAATTCTTTTGGAGAATGATACACCGGAATATTAAGTTCTTTCTCAAAATAACCATTCATCCAAAGATCGTGATTACCAACAAAAAAATGAATTTGAATGCCGCTGTCTCTAAGTTCGGCCAATTTTCCCAAAATACGTACATAACCTTTTGGTACAGCAGTTTTATATTCGAACCAAAAATCGAATAAATCACCTAACAGGAAAATGATATCGGCATCATTTTTAATAGAATCTAACCAATTTATAAACTTTTGTTCTCTAATTTTACTTTGCTCAACAGTTGGCGCACCAAAATGTTGGTCGGAAGCAAAATATATTTTTTTATTGGTTATCAAAATAGGTATTAATTAAATGCTCAAAGATAGTGTAACATATTATTTGTTACAAGTGCTATTGTGCACTCTCTAATTCGAGCACTTTTAAAATCATATTATCCTCTTTTTGAGTAATCATAAAATAACCGGTTTCATCAAACAAATTTCTGGCCATTATAGCGTTAAAATATAATTTTAAATTTTTTCTTGAATTTGGTGCAATTGGATAATTTAAGTCTAACTCATCAATATATTGATTGAATATTTTATCATCTGTATCAAAATTATCCACAAAATCTTCCAATGACCATTTGCTTATTTCTTCTCTGTTATCGTCAATATAATTAAATATAAACTCGTTTAATCTACCATATAATCTTGTACTATACGTATTTAAAGTATCAATTGGCACAAAAACATCTGGTATAATTCCACCTCCACCATAAACTACCTTTCCTTTTGGCGTAGTATATTTTAGTTCGTCATTTACTTTAATACTATCTTTCGAAATAAGTTCTCCGTTATGAAACCTGTCAATATTATAAGATTTTGTGTCTTTATCTATATATGGTTTTTGAATTGATCTTCCTGTAGGTGTATAATAGCGCGATGTTGTAAGTCTAACCGCAGAACCATCACCTAAATCCATTTCTTGTTGAACCAATCCTTTACCAAAAGATCTTCGTCCAACTATAGTTCCTTTATCGTTATCTTGTAAAGCACCTGCAACAATTTCACTGGCTGAAGCTGAATTTTGGTCGATTAAAACATACACTTTTCCGTTTTCAAAATCTCCTCTGCCGGTAGCAAAAGATTTATCTACTTCACCACTTTTATTTTTAGTAAAAACAATTAGTTTTCCGTCTTCTAAAAATTCATCAATTATATTGTTGGCTATATCCATAAAACCTCCCGGATTACCTCTTAAATCGAGTACTAAAGAAGTCATTCCTTCAGAAATTAGCTTCTCTAAGGCCAATTTAAATTCATCATAAGTAGTTCTGGCAAAACGATCTATATTTATATATCCTAACGATTTATTAATCATATAATATGCTGAAACACTTTTAATAGGGACTTCATCTCTCGTTATAGGAAATTTCAAAATTTCGTTTGTAGCGCGTCTGTAAACCGAAACAGTAACATCGGTATCAGGTTCGCCTTTTAATGAATTCATAACAGCATCGCTTATTTTTCTATTCGCTAATGGTGTATTTAATTCATTCTCTGTAACTCCTGCTTTTTTTATGATACTTTTACCAAACAACGTATCATTATTTGCAACAATAATTCTGTCTCCGGCTTTTAATCCGGCCTTTTCACTTGGACCTCCTTCAATAACACTTGTTACAGCAACAGAATCTTCATGCATTAAAAATGTAACACCAATACCTACAAATTTACCTTCCATACTCTCAGTTACCCTTTTTAATTCATCTTTTGGAATGTAAACTGAGTGCGGATCTAACTTTATCAGCATATTAGAAATAGCATCATCAAGTAAGCTGTCGGTATCAACTTTATCTACATAATCGTACTGTATGTAATTAATTAGTCGTTTTATTTTAGCTTCGCTTGAATTAGAAGAAAACAGTACAGACTTATTTTTATAATTGAATGTACTTCCAATAAAAATTCCAATAGCAATAGCTATCCCTATAATTAATGGTAAATTCGTTTTTCTTTCTGTCATTTTAAATTTTTAAGATATGTTAACTCTACTCCTGCTTTCTCTAAAAATTCAAGTCCTGCAGTATCTTTATATTGGTCTGCATAAACTACTCTTTTAATTCCGGATTGATGTATCAATTTACTACACTCTTTACAGGGAGATAATGTTATATATAACGTAGAATCTTTACAAGATTGTGTTGAACTTGCAACTTTTAAAATTGCATTAGCTTCAGCATGCAACACATACCATTTTGTATAGTTATTATCGTCTTCACAACAGTTTTCAAAACCTGTAGGAGTGCCATTATATCCGTCAGAAATTATCATTCTGTCTTTTACAATTAAAGCTCCAACCTGTCTTCTTTTACAATACGACAATTTTGCCCACTCCAACGCCATTTTCATATAAGCTCTATCGTATTTTAGCTGTTTTTTATTCATAGTTTTTCAACAATTACGAATGTAATAAGAATCTTATAAATTCAAAGTTAATTTTTTACCAAAAAATTGCTCCTCTTAATATTGGTATAACTACACCTATTACTATTGATGATGTTATAAGAATCCAATCTCTTTTAGAAAAACGAAATATAGTTTGAAAAATAAATCCAAAAATCAATACTAATAACACTATCACAATTTGAGCTATTTCTATTCCCAAAGCAAATTCCAATAGCGGAATAATTTTAGTGCTAGAACTACCTATCAACATTTTAAAATAACTTGAAAACCCTAAACCATGTATCAATCCAAAAAATAGAGCAAAAAATAAATTGGTATTTGTTTTCGTTTGTTTTGTAGCATTTTTTGCATAAAATATATTAACAATAGCTGTAACAATAATTGTTACCGGTATTAAAAATTCTACCCAACTTGAATTAACTGAAACTATTTTATAGGCAGATAAAATTAACGTAAGCGTATGCCCTATTGTAAACAAAGTTATTAGCCACAATATTTTTTTCCAATTTTTAAAATCGTACACTACTGCTAATGCTATTAAGAATAAAATATGATCGTACGCATTCCAGTCCAATACATGGTAAAGACCTTCTTTAAGGAAGAATATGAAGTTATCCATTAAATTTTTGATTTTTTGATTTCCAAATATAGAAAAAGTTTTTTCTTATAAGTTATACTAAAACCAATTATTAACCATCTCTTTTTCTATCGGTTTTGCTGTTTTGTGTATAAACTCATTTTTTACAGGTTCATAATTATAATCATCTTTCCAATTTTGCCAATTTTCAGCAACACTTTTTATGCTTTCGCACACATATAAAATTTCTTTGTTGGTTAACGTTGGGTGGATAGACATTCTAATCCATCCCGGACGTTCAATTAAACAACCTTCCATTATTTGATCTTCAATATTTTTTGATGTTTGCTGATCTACATGCAATAAATAATGACCGTAAGTACCCGCACATGAGCAACCGCCTCTTGTTTGAATGCCAAATCTGTCGTTTAAAAGTTTAACTACCAAATTATAATGAACATCATTTATATAAAATGAAAAAATCCCTAACCTGTTTTTATGCTGATTTGCTAATATATTTACATTAGAAACTGTAGAAAGTTTATTAAAAACAATGTTGTTAATTTCGTGTTCTCGAGCCAATATATTTTCAACACCCATTTCTTCTTTTAATTGAATTGAAAGTGCTGCTTTTATAGTTTGTAAAAATCCGGGAGTACCACCATCTTCACGAGTTTCAATATCATCAATATAATCGTGATTACCCCAAGGATTTGTATAACTTACAGTGCCACCACCAGGATTATCCGGAACCATATTTTTATACAACTTCTTATTAAAAATCAATACTCCTGAAGTTCCCGGACCTCCTAAAAATTTATGAGGAGAAAAGAATATAGCGTCTAAATAAGCATCTTTATCAATTGGATGCATGTTAATTTTAACATAAGGTGCCGAACAGGCAAAATCAACAAAACAAAGTCCGCCAAAATGATGAATCATTTTAGCTATTTTATAGTAATCCGTTTTTATTCCTGTTACATTTGAACAGGCTGTAACAGAAGCAATTTTAATAGGTCTGTCCTTGTATTTTTTAAGTAAATTTTTAAAACTTTTATAGCATACCAATCCGGTTTCATCATTCGGTATAATTTCAACATTAGCAATAGTTTCCAGCCATGATGTTTGGTTAGAATGATGCTCCATGTGTGTGATAAATACAATAGGTTTTAATTCAGTAGGAATTACAGTATGCTTCTTTAAATTTTCTGAAACTTTTAAACCCAAAATACGTTGAAATTTATTTATAACACCTGTCATTCCTGTACCTTCGGCAATTAAAACATCATTTTCTCCGGCATTTACATGCTTTTTAATAATATTTCGTGCTTTATGATAAGCCATAGTCATTACCGATCCTGTAATCGAAGTTTCGGTATGCGTATTGGCAACAAAAGGACCAAAAGCATTCAGCATTTTTTCTTCAATAGGACGGTACAATCTTCCGCTGGCAGTCCAATCAGTATAAATTATTTCTTTTTCTCCGTATGGCGATTGAAATACTTGTCCTACACCAACTATATGCTTTCTAAATTGCTGAAAGTAATTTTCTAATTCTGAAGATTGATTGAGCGTGTTTTTTATATTTTTTTCTGAAAAAAAACTCATTTTAATGTCATTTCTATTACTAAAAAAAGATTCACCCCAATTTATAAAACTAGAGTGAATCAATAACAATAAAAATCACTTTTATTTAAAATTATCTATTCCCTGCTTTAACCAGTTGTAATACGCATCAACATCCGGTGTGTACGCAACAGGATTTATTAAATTTTCTTCATTATGATCCATTAAAACATAAAACGGTTGCGCATTGGCTCCATATTTTATAGTTTGAAACTCACTCCATTTTTGCCCAATGTATCTTAGTTTTTTCCCGGGACGCAATTTAGAGTCTATTTCTTCATCATCCGGTAATTTACGTTTATCATCAACATATAAAGATATTAACACAACTTCGTTTTTTAAAACATTCAGCACTTTATCTTTAGCCCACACATTTTGTTCCATTTTTCTACAATTTACACACGCGTGTCCGGTAAAATCAATAAGCACAGGTTTGTTTACTTTTTTAGCATACGCCAAACCTTTATCGTAATCATTAAAAGCTAAAATATTGTGTGGAGCCATTATATGTGCTCCTTCAGGAATTTCGGAATGTTCTTTCACAGATAATACATTACCGGATTTTGCAAACCCAACTCCATAAGGCGACTCGCTGTAATGTTGTGCAGGAGGAAATGCGCTAATTAAATTCAACGGCGCTCCCCACAAACCGGGAATCATATAAATGGTAAATGTTAAAGAAATTAAACCTAAACATAACCTGCCAACTGAAATATGTCCGTTTGGTGAATCGTGCGGCAATTGTATCTTACCGAATAAATAAAAGGCTAAGGTTCCAAAAATAGCAATCCAAATAGCTATAAATACTTCACGTTCTAACCAATGTAACTGTAAAACCAAATCGGCATTTGATAAAAATTTAAATGCTAAAGCCAATTCTAAAAAGCCTAAAACCACTTTTACGGTATTTAACCATCCTCCGGATTTTGGTAATGAATTTAACCAACCCGGAAATGCTGCAAACAACGCAAAAGGTATTGCAATTGCCAATGAAAAACCTAACATGCCAACAATAGGTCCTATTTGATTGCCACCTGCAGCCGCTTCAACTAAAATAGTACCCACAATTGGTCCGGTACACGAAAAAGAAACAATCGCTAAAGCTAAAGCCATAAAAAAGATTCCAATCAATCCGCCTCTATCTGCTTGTTTATCAACTTTTGTTCCCCAAGAGCTTGGTAACACAATTTCAAAAGCTCCTAAAAACGAAATAGCAAAAATAACTAACAGTAAAAAGAAAATAATATTAAACCACACATTGGTTGATAGTGCGTTTAACGCATTAGGTCCAAAAATTAAACTGATTAAAATTCCTAAACCCACATAAATTACAACTATGGAAAGACCGTAAATAATGGCATTTTTAATACCGGCAGCTTTTGTTTTGCTTTGTTTGGTAAAAAAACTTACCGTCATAGGAATCATTGGAAACACACAAGGTGTTAACAAAGCCGCAAAACCTGATAAAAATGCAATAATAAATATACTTAACAAACCTTTATCGGGTTTTTTGTCATTTACAGGAGTTGCAGTTACTTCTGTTTTATTTTCATTTATAATTGAAATTACCGAAGCTGCTCCTTTTTCTCCAATTGGGAATTCTAAATCTACAAATGTTGGAGGTAAACATTGAGCATCATCACACACCATAAATTCAACTTCTCCTTTTATTTTAAATGAATCTTCTTTTAAAACTTTAATACGTTGTTTAAAAATTGCCTTGTTTTCAAAATACTTAATTTTCATATTAAAAACAGGATCGTCAACTGTATGGCCTTCTTCTTCAGAAGTTTCTCCAATCAAATCAAAATCGTCATTTTTTTCAAAAGTAAAATTGGTTGGTATTGGCCCATCTTCAGGAACATGTTGAGAATACAAATGCCATTTATCTTCAATTGTAGCTTTTATAAGTAAATTGTATTCGGTATCTGAAACCTTTTCAACATCCGTTGACCATTTTACCGGCTCGTGAATTTGAGAGTAACTTATAGCAGTTAAAAGAATTGCAGATATAAATAAAAATAGTTTTTTCATATTGAAATTTCGATTGTTCTTTAACGAATTTATCAAAATTAAGCAATAATACTAATTCTATTTCTGAATAACAGATTTAACAGCCAAACTCAGTGTTAAATTTTTCTTAATGTATAAAAAAGGGAAAAATAAAGCCCTAAAAAGAGTATCTAATTAGAGCTTTATTATGCAAAAAATAAAAAAATCAATTACTATAAACCTTAATATAATCTAATACAAATTCTTGAGGAAATATAGCATTATCAACTTCCTGTCCTCCAAAATTACCTCCAATTGCCATATTAACTATCACATAAAAAGGTTGATTAAACGGCCAAACAGCTTCAGTTTTGTTTTCCGGAGCAAACGTATAAACTAACTGATTGTCAACAAAAAACTCAATTTTATCTTTCGTCCAATTTGCTGCATACAAATGAAAACCTTCTTCAATATTTTTAAATTCTGTTTTTTTAGTATTGATCGTATTTCCATGACTATCTTGAGTATGTAATGATGTAAACACCATTCCCGGTTCTTTTCCTACATATTCCAAAATATCTATTTCTCCACTTTTAGGCCAACCAACTTCTTTAATATTAGATCCCAACATCCAAAATGCAGGCCATATCCCTTTGCCCACAGGTAATTTTGCTCTTACTTCAATTTTACCATATTGAAACTCAAATTTTCCTGCTGTAGTAATTCGGGTTGAAGTATAAACTGAATCTTCTAACTTGGCTGTAATAGTTAACAAACCATCCTTTACGGTATGATTGGTTTCGGTATAAAATTGCAACTCGTTGTTTCCCCATCCGCAAATTTCAGGGCAACCGTTGCCATGTTCAAAATTCCATACGTCTTCATTTAAAGTAGTACCGTCAAAATTTTCTTCCCAAATAAGTTGAGGATTTTTATTGCAAGAAATTAAACCAAACAATACTAAACCAATACTCACTATTTTTTTCATATTTCTTTATTTATAATGTGAAATCTGCTTCTAAAACAGTATTAGAACTTCCTCCAATATATACTTTAAAATCTCCCGGCTCTACCTCCCATTTGTTATTTGCAGTATAAAATTGAAGCATTTCTTTAGTAATAGTAAACGTAACTGTTTTTGATTCTCCAGGCTTTAATGTAACCATATTAAAATCTTTCAATTCTTTTACAGGGCGAGTTATACTTCCAAATAAATCTCTTATATATAATTGAGTAACTTCTTTACCTTCATATTTACCTGTATTTGTTAAGGTGAACGAAACTTCAATTGAATTACCTTCATTAACTGTTGTTGAACTTAATTTTAAATTTTCGTACTTAAAGGTAGTGTAACTTAATCCGTAGCCAAATTCATATAAAGGTTGGTTAGTTTCATCAATATAATGCGACCAAAAAACCTGATTTGGACCAGGAATAGTTGGTCTTCCTGTATTTTTATGATTGTAATAAATTGGCACTTGTCCTACACTTTTTGGGAAAGTCATTGGTAATTTTCCACTTGGGTTGTAATCGCCATATAAAACCTGAGCTATTGCATTACCACTTTGTGTACCTAAATGCCACGCTTCAATAATTGAAGGAAGGTTATCATTTGCCCAATTAATTGCCAACGGACGACCATTCATTAACACCAAAACAATGTTTTTATTTACTTTGTAAATCTCTTCTAACAACTCTTGCTGAAGTCCCGGTAAATCTAAAGAAGCTCTGCTTCTGCCTTCTCCTGTTTGGTACGAATATTCACCTAAAACCATAACAACAACATCGTTATTTTTTGCTGTTGCAATCGCTTCTTTAAACCCAGTTCTGTCTGTTGTATTGATAGAAGTTTCCATTCCAAAAATAGTTTCTCCGTTAACAAGTTCAACACCTTTACTAAATGTTATTTTGTTGCCGGAATAAGCTTGTAAACCTTCTAAAACCGAAACTGCCGTATTATCATCAGCTCCAATACGCCAACTTCCGAGCGGACTGTTTTTATCATTCGCTAAAGGTCCTATTAAAGCAATTTTTAAACCTTCTTTTTTAAGAGGAAGCAATTGTTTTTCATTTTTTAATAAAACAATAGACTTTTTAGCCATATCTAAAACAGCATCATTAATTTCTTTGCTTCCTGTTACCAGTTTCTCTCTTTCTAAATCACAGTATTTGTATGGATCATCAAATAAACCTAATTCAAACTTAACTGTTAAAATGCGTTTTACAGCATCATCAATTAATTTTTCATTAACTTTTCCTTCTTTAACCAATGCTTCTATGTGATTTACATATAGATATGACTCCATATCCATATCAGATCCGGCATTTACAGCTAATTCAGCAGCTTGTTTACCATCTTTGGCATATCCATGAGGAATCATTTCTGCTATTGAGCCCCAATCTGAAACTACAAAGCCTTTATAATTCCAATCTCCTTTTAACACATCTCTTTGTAAAAATTTATTTCCTGTTGCAGGAATTCCCGCTAACTCGTTAAATGAATTCATAAACGTTTTAACATCGGCATCAATCGTTGCTTTAAACGGCGGTAAAATGGTATTGTATAAAGTTGATAAACTTACATCAACGGTGTTGTAATCTTTACCTGCTTCTGCAAAACCATACCCTGCAAAATGTTTAGAACAAGCTGCAATTGTATTTACTGCTGAAAGATCTTCTCCTTGAAAACCTTTAACTCTGGCGTATGCTATTTTACTGCCTAAAAACGGGTCTTCACCTGCACCTTCCATAACTCTTCCCCAACGTGCATCTCTTGAAATATCAACCATAGGAGCAAAAGTCCAATTGATACCATTGGCTGCTGCCTCTTTCGCAGCAACTGCTGCAGAATTTTTAATAACTTCCAAATCCCAACTAGCTGCTTCTGCTAAAGGAATTGGACTTAATGTTTTATAACCATGAATCACATCAAAACCTATAATTAAAGGAATTCCCAATCTGGTTTCTTCTACTGCGATTTTTTGAACTTTTGTGACCTCTTCAACACCTCTAACATTTAGCATAGACCCCACCAAACCGCTTTTTAAATGCTCATATTTATGAGCTGCATCACCTTCTTTAGGTGTTGGGCCAGTAACGTCCCAAAAACCATTATACTGGTTCATTTGACCTATTTTTTCTTGTAAGGTCATTAAAGCTAATATGGAATCAACTTTTTTTGAAATTGACACTTCTTTTGCGCCTTCTAAATTTACATTTTGGTTACAACTAACCAAAAAGACTACTGTGCATATTAAAAATGCTGAAATTACTTTCTTCATAAATATTTAATTATGAATAAAAGCAGTATAAAATTATACTGCTTTTATTATTTTTTTTACTGATATACTCTTACATAATCTACTTCCATGTAATCTTCTGTAAATGCAGGATCAATATCTCCGCCTAAACTTCCGCCCATTGCAACATTAAGAATCAAGAAGAAATCTGCATTAAATGGTAAAGCCTCACTATTTGTCATCTCGTAATACTTAACATCATCAACAAATACTTTGATAGATTCTTCAGTCCATTCTAACGAATATACGTGGAACTCGGTTGATGCATTAGCTACACTAGTTGTTAATCCATAATTTGCAGCAACTGAATTCACTTCATCAAACCAATGACATGTTGCTCCAACTGTATTTTTATCGGCTCCTGTTTGTTCCATGATGTCAATCTCTCCACTTTTAGGCCATCCAACAGAATCAAAACTATCACCTAACATCCAAATTGCCGGCCAAGTGCCAGCAACTGATGGTAATTTTGCTCTCACATCAACTCTACCGTAAGTAAAGCTGTATAATCCTTGTGTTTTTAGTCTTGCAGAAGTATAAGAATCACCTTCAGCTTTTGCAGTTATTTTTAAAACTCCATCTGCTATAATTACATTTGCTGCATCATCTGTATATGTTTGAGCTTCATTATTTCCCCAGCCACCGGCACCAAGATCGTAAGTCCATTTTGTAGCATCAGGAGCTCCATCTGTATCAAATTCATCAGCCCAAGCTAATTCAGTAAATCCTTCATCTTGTACTGGTTTTGTTGAAGTAAATAATTGGTACCAAGCAGCTCCACCTCCAGCTTCTTCAATTCTAACTTGCAGATAATCTTCAGTAATTGTAATAATATCATACGTACTTGAGCCCACATACCATCCCATAAATCCACCATCAGATATTTCAAATGCCGTTTGTCTATATGGTGTTTCATCATAATAAAGTCCTTCTAATGCCGCTTTAGATGAAGAAGGGAACATAGAAACATTTTTAACTCCAAACATCGTAGTAGCTACAGTTTCATCATGACAAGTATCGCCGTCAACACCAAGAATACCGGCATAAGTACCCGGAATAAATGCTGGTCCGGTAGTTTGTTCAAATGTAATTCCATTTTCAGTTTTGGTAAATACAAATTCATTAGTATACATACATCCTTTTTCATCATCCCAAGGTTGAATCGCATTCCACCAATTTGGCCAAGCAAAATCAAGTGAGCCATAATCATCTGATACAGGGCCCATACCTACATGTAATGGTAAATCAGCTGCCCAATACCAAGTTTTACCTTCGCCTATAATACCTCCACTTAATAAATCTTCGGCTTCTACATCTGTAAAAGAACTATAAACTTCAACATCTATTGAAGTAGTAGAAGAAACTCCTCCTGTACCAATTGCACTAACAATAACAGTGAATGTATTAACCCCTACTTTTGTATATCTATGGGTAATTTTTCCTGAGGGTGCAACTTCAACATAACCATCGCCAAAATTAAAACTGTAACTAATAACATTATCAGCTGTAGCTTCAAATGTAACAAAACCAGCCCCATCACCATATAATAACTCTGGGTCACTTAGGTCCTGCCCAACAATTTCAGCAGTTACTTGAACATTTGAGGGAGTCACAATGTCTCCAAATTTGTAGTCATCATCTTCACAACTTACAATAAAAGTAAGTGTTAGAAAAAGACCAATTAAATATTTTATATTTTTCATTTTTATATATTTTAATTACTACCTATTATTAAAAGCAATCTGCATTATGCCTTTACAAGTTTATATGTCCAAAAAGTTCCTGAACCTGCACCAATTTCAATAACAACTGTCATAGTATTATCATTATCTGAAAATGTAACATTGTATGTAATTGAATCCGGCACAGGTACATTAGGTAATTCTCCTTCATTATTTGCTTTTGATAGCACTAAATAAGCTCCAATTCCATTAAGAGTTACAGTTCCTGCATTTGAATCATATGAATACGTTGCAGGATTAGATCCATCGTGAGGAGCTATTGGTGTACCACAACCATCAGCTGCAACACCTTGCCAGGCTTCTAACCATGTATCAGTACCTAAAACATTGGTAAATGAACCATCTGTACCAAAAACATAGGTGTCATCAAATAGGCAAGCTCGGGCAGTTACATCATCAGCACTACTAGCCCACCATTCACCTGACTCAGGTGCAGGCCCTACTTTAAAAGCATATGCTTCAGGTGCAAGTTTCCAAGTCCCTGTTAAAGGAGTAATTTCTCCTCCTGAACTTACTAGTTGAACTTCATCATAATAATAAACAGTATCATCTCCTGAATTTCCAAAATCAAAGAAAATTACAACTCTAACATAGTCTGCAACAGGAGCTTCACTAAAATCGTAAACTAATTCTTCCCATTCATTTGCAACTGTTGTATTCATGTCTACTTCATAAACTATACTTGCGTCAGAATTTTCTAATTTAAGCTTCACTACAGCACCAACTTTTGGCGACCATGTTTTAACACTTATATTACTATATGTGCTTAATTCTAGTGCAGTTGCTACTTCAAAATATGAACCTGCCCATGTGTCAGCTCCTGATGGTTTTGTAAATTGTGCTACAGTAGCTGAGGTATTTTTTCCAGAAATATCCGGATTGCTTATAACTTGTACGCCGGCATTTCCAAAATCAGTAAATGTTGGAGCTGTTCCTTCAAAATCTTCTATCATTAATTTCATAACACCTGAAGGAGCTTTATAGAAATATAAATTATCAATAAATACAGTTACTCCATTGGAAACAAACAACATTTGTGTTATTTCAGACATGTTTGTGGTAAAATCGGTTAATGGAATTTCAACACTTACCCATTCTCCTTCTGTAATTTCGGAAATAGTTATTTCTGATTCTTTTTCCGGTGAACCATCAGCTTGATTTGTATTTACAATTTTAAATCCAATACTTTCAGCATCATTTGTCCAATAATCAAAATGAATATATTCCATAGTTGAAAGATCTGTTGGGTTATCATAATCAGTTACTATTCCTGTATAATTTAAATAATCATATTTTAAAATGTTATCTCCATCAACATCAAAAGAAGATAAAACCGTAGATTGTCCCCAACCAGGATTCCATTCATTTACTGTTATATTTGTGTATTTATCACTAAATATTGAAACTACGTCAGTCTCATTTCTAGTTGGAGGTGTTGGAGCTTTCATGAGTGGTTGTAAAATTGCGGTTACTTCAAAATTTTCAACAATATATTCGGTAGTTTCAATTGCTCCACCTTTAGCTACAACTTTAATTGTATATATACCAGGTTCTGCATAAATATAACTTACAGTTTCACCAATATTTGCCGCAACAGGATCATCGTTTCCTTCTTCACCAAAATATACATCAAATGTTGTTGCAAAATCAGCAGTTGCTGTAACGTTTACTTGTTTTGAAATTGCAGCATCATTTTCAATGGTTACAACTAAATTTTCAGGAGCTTTGAATGAAACTGTTAATGGTTGTGTAATTTCAGTTTTTAATCCTGTAATTCCTGCAGCAATAACTTTTACTTCATAATTACCTTCTGCATAAATATGTGTTATATTTTTACCTTGCTTCACATTTACAGGATCACTTGTGTCGTCTCCAAAATAAATATCATAACTAACTGCTCCTTCACTATTAGGTGTTATTGTTACTAAACCTGTATTATCTTGCGTAATATCAAATACAACCGTTACATTTGTTGGAGCCACAACTGAGTCCACAAAATCAGTACTGCCAAGTTCATCCTCATTACAACTTAAAACTGCTGAAATAAGAATAAAAATCGATAAAAAATATTTTAATGTTTTCATAATATTCATTTATTTTAATACCCTGGATTTTGACTCCAATTACCGTTTGAGAATTGAATTTCTTCTAATGGAATTGGGAATAATTCATTTTTATTAGCCATAAAACCATCTATTTCTTGAACGGCTCTACCTGTTCTAACCAAATCAAAGAAACGAAGCCCTTCTCCTGCAAACTCAACTCTTCTCTCTGCTAATATCGCATTGTATAAATTTGATCCAGAGTATGTTATTCTGTGATTTTGATCACCAAAGGCTCTATCTCTTACTTGATTTAAATATTCTGTTGCCTTTCCATCATTTCCAGATTTGCTGTAAGCCTCTGCAGCCATTAATAACACATCTGAATATCGAATAGCTCTATAATTATTCGGGTTTGTTAATTTTAAATCGAGTGCTGCATTTTCACTTCTTTTTCTTGGAATGTACTTTCTGTTGAAATAGAAAGTGTTTTCATGTTGTATAGTGTACGTTGCTCCTGTTTCTGCCATCCAAGATATCATATCTAAAATGGTTACATCCTTTCTTAAATCACCCTCTTCAAAAGCATCTACAACTTCTTGTACCGGTAGGTTAAAATTGTTTCCTGAAGTAAACAATGGACCTTCATATCCATAAGGACCACTATAACCTACCATTACATTTCCTTCAAAGTATTGTTCTTGTCCATAACTTGCACCTTCAACATCAGTATATTGAACTTCAAATACAGACTCAGGACCGTTTTCACCATCCATTTCCCAAATTTCTCCAAAATCAGATACTAACATATAGTCTCCACTATTAATTACTTTTTGTAATGCAGAAGCGGCTAATTTGTATTTCTCTGATTGATCTGTATAAGAGGCTTCATATAAATAAGCTTTTCCTAGTAATGCTAAAGCAGCACCTTTTGTAGCCCTACCTTCTTGCGATGGAGTTGCACTTAAATGTTCGGAAGCATAATTTAAATCTTCATAAATAGAAGCATATACTTCTGATACTGATGAACGCGGAATTGAAGTTTCATCTCCAGGAGTAAATCTTGCGTTTTCTTTCATTGGAATACCTCCAAACCATTTTACCAATTCAAAATGATAGTATGCTCTAAGAAAACGTGTTTCGGCAATTATTTGATCTTTACCTTCAAAATCAGTTTTATCTTTAAATTCAAGAATGTAATTACATCTTTGAACACCTGCAAACATAAAATCCCATGATTTTTTAAGCATGTCATTTACCGGAGTATGAATCATATCATCAATTTGTTGATATGCTGGAACATCTGTTGGGCTATTTCCACCACATAAAGAATTATCTGATGCAATTTCTGACATTAAGACATTGATTGCAGTAGATTGTAAAAGGTCATAAGCACCAATTAATGCGCTTTCATATTCTTCTTTTGAATTGAAATAATTTTCAGAATCAATAGAATATTCAACAGGGCGTTCAACAAAATCATCGGTACATGAAATTGTAATTGCTAATAACACTGTTACAATTATAGTATTATATAAATATTTTTTCATTTTAATTACGTATTAAAAATTAATGTTTAAACCTACCATATAAGTTCTTGGAATTGGGTAAAAACCATCATCGATTCCACCTCCAATTGGATCTCCACTAGAAGCTCCCGGATCAAAACCTTTATATTTTGTAAATGTATACAGGTTGTTTATACTTGCGTATAACCTTAATTTATCAACTCCTGATTT
Source organism: Lutibacter sp. B1 (assembly GCF_012524075.1). Classification (GTDB taxonomy): domain Bacteria; phylum Bacteroidota; class Bacteroidia; order Flavobacteriales; family Flavobacteriaceae; genus Lutibacter. Next base: position 104,988 of record NZ_JAAZUI010000003.1, on the reverse strand, counting down.
TTCAAGAAAAACAGGATTTATAGTATATCCTAATTGTATGTTTTGTATTCTTACATAAGATGCGTCTTCAACATAATATTCAGAAAAAACATTATTAACTGATGCTGCTGTAGTAACTCTAGGTGTTTTATTACTTGTTCCTTCACCTGTCCATCTATCTAAAACATAATTTAAATTATTAGCATCCGGATAAATACTTTCATAATTTCTAACCATATCATTGCCTACGGAAGCAAAAGTGTACATAGAAAAATCTAACGCTTTATAATTGAATTGTAAGTTTAAGCCCATTGTTGCATCCGGAATTGGATCACCAATGTTGGTTCTATCGTTAACATCTATTACACCATCGTTATTGGTATCAACATATCTAAAATCACCCGGTGCCGATTCGGCTCCTAAAGCAATTTGTGAAGGATGTGCATCAACTTCATCTTGGTTTTGAAAAATTCCATCTGTTTTGTAACCATAAAAATAGCCTATTGGCTCACCAACTTCCATTCTGGATGGTGCCGGTTGTGAAATTCCAAAAACTCCACCTTCAATAAAGTCTGTTCCATTAATTTCGGTGACTTCATTTTTAAGAAACGTTACATTGTAACCAATATTCATTGAAAAATCGTCAGAGAAATTATTTTTATAATCTACTGAAAATTCAAACCCTTTATTTTCAACTGTTCCTGCATTAATAGTAGGAGAAGCAGCTCCCGGAGCTCCAGGTCCTAAAATTCCTGAAACCGGTATATAAGGTATTAACAAATCTTCTCTTGTATCTATAAAATAATCTGCTATAATACTAACTTTGTCATTGAATAATTTCATATCTATACCAACATCAAATTTTCTTGCTTCTTCCCATTTTAAGTTTGGATTAGGAATTTGACCTGTTGCTACACCATTAATTAACGATCCGTCAAAAACATACGTTGCCTCACCTGATAATTGAGAAATATATCCATTAGTTGGAATTCTATCATTCCCTAAAGTACCATAACTACCTCTTAACTTTAAGAAACTAACTATATTAGATTCTCCAAAGAAATTTTCATCAGATACAATCCAACCAGCTGTAAATGATGGAAAATAACCTACTTTATTTCCTGGTCCAAATTTTGTTGAAGCATCTCTTCTAATCATTGCAGACAACAAATATTTTCCTTTAAAATCGTATTGCAGTCTTGCAAAATATGAAAGTTTTCTTTCATCCCAATTCCATGAGGAAACAGGAATAATACCTTCAGCAGGTGCTCCGGTTGTTAAAGAAATATCGGCATTTTTCCAAGTATTATTTGGCACATCGAAGCCATTTGCTTCTAAATGATTTCCCCATTCTTTAAAAATGGTATTACCAATTGTTCCTACAATTTTATGGTCGCTAATTTCTTTTGTATAGGTTGCATAAATATCAAACGAATAATCATTAGCATTTTCAGTATTTTGATTAACTGAACTTCTCGCAACATCAAAAACTTTTCCTCCGTAATCAACAATTTTGGCAAAACTTTTTCCTTCACTATTTGAAGTGTTAAAACCAATTGAACTTGATAAAACCAAACCTTCAAATATGGTATAATCCAAACCAAAATTTCCACTAATTTTTTTGAAATTATAGTCATTATAAGTATTTGCAATTTGCGCCAACGGATTAATCATTTCGTTTCCTAAATTTCCAATCGGGAATACTGTATAATCGCCATTAGCATCATAAGGCGTTAGTGTAGACGGGCTGTTAACCGCATTTAATAAAACTGATGCATTACCGCCTTCAGGTAATGTTTTTCTATTAAAATACGTATAAATAACATTTGTTTTTAATTTTAAATTATCAGAAAGTTCAGCGCCTAAAGATATTCTGGCTGTATTTCTTAAAAATCCTGATTTTTTCTTTCCAATAATACCTTCTTGATCTAAATGTGAACCACTTACTAAATATGTAATTTTTTCAGAACCACCGGAAATTGATAAATCGTGGCTTATAATAGGAACATTTTCTTCAAGAACTTCATCTTGCCAGTCTGTTCCTCTTCCAATTCCCGTTAAATCCGGATAAGGAATTTGCTTTCCACCACTTACATAGCTTTCATTCAATAAAGCTGCATATTCAGTAGCGTTTAAAACATTTAATTTTTTTGAAGTTTCTTGCAAACCAAAATAAGTATTGTACGAAATTTTTGCTTTTGCATTCTTTTTACCCATTTTAGTTGTGATTAAAATAACACCATTTGCGGCTGTAGATCCATAAATGGCTGCTTGAGCATCTTTTAAAACAGTAATGGTTTCAACATCATTAGGATTTAGTAAAGCCAGTTCTCCAATATATCCGTCAATAATGGTAAGAGGTTTGTTATCACCATTTGTAGCAATACCTCTAATACGAATACTAATGTCTGCTCCAGGTGCACCTGAAGTAGTTGTAACATTTACACCCGACACAGTACCTTGCAAAGCTTGTTCCATTTTAACAGGCTTTAGTGTTTCCAATGTTTCAGATCCAACTACAGATACCGCTCCTGTTACTTCTCTTTTTTTCTGGGTACCATACCCAACTACTACAACTTCATCTAGGCTTTGTAAATCCTCAATAAGTGTAATATTCAAAAAATTAGAATCGCTTACTACAACTTCTTTAGTAGTAAATCCAACATACGAGAAAACCAATGTTTCTCCTATTTGAACGTTTGGTAAACTGAAATTTCCATCAAAATCGGTAGTGATACCTTTTGTTGTATTTTTTACAATTATGGAAACACCTGGTAAAGGGGCGCCACTTGCATCTAATACATTTCCTTTTATTTCATAATTTTGAGAATATGCAATTATACTCGCAAAAAATAATAAAATTGATAAAATATGTAGTCTCATATAGTGATTAAATTAAGTTTTAATAAATATAACCCTAAAATTCCATGGATTACCAAAACCAACCTATACAAAAAACATACACTATTTTTAACATATTCAAAAGTTTAAAAAAAGAAAGAAAGAACTAAGTAAACCCTACATTTTAGTAAGTATATTGAAATTTGAAAATAATGAAAATACAGTCAACTATAACCTTTTAGTTGAGGTAATGTTGAGGTAATTTACAAAATTGTAGTGGCGAGTTAAATCTCTAGAATATACTCTACAAGTCCTTTTTCGTGGGTTAATTCCATTTTTTTTCTAAGCCTGTATCGTTTTATTTCAACACTACGGGCAGAAATATTAAGCAAAGGTGCTATTTCTTTAGATGATAAGTTTAAACGTAAATAAGCACATAGACGTAGGTCGTTAGGCGTTAAAGTTGGATGTGCTTTTTTTACTTTTTTCAAAAAATCACTGTCAGCATTGTTAAATGCTTCTTGAAAAATTTCCCAATCGCCGGTATGATTTAAATTTTTGTTAATAATATTAATTACGGGTTTGATTTTTTTAGCATCATTAACCAACGTTAATTCATCTTTTATTTTAGTTAAAAGTTCATTCTTTTTTATAATATTCATTGTAGAAACACCTAATTCTCTAGTTTTACTTTCAATTTCATTTTGTAACTTTTCATTTCTCAACTTCATAATAACTTTGTCGCTCTCTAATTGAGACATAGTTAGTTCTCGCTTTTTCTTTTCCAGCAACTTTTGTTTTTGTTTGTTGTAATAGCGTTTATATAAATTATGAACCACCAATAACAATACTAAAAACAATAAAAAATAAAACAATAAAAATTGATTTGATAAATACCATGGCCTTTCGATTTTAAATGAATACGAAGCCGTATTTTCAGACAATTTATTACCTATTAATGCTCTAACTTCAAAAACATAATCGCTATAAGGTAAATTTTTAAAAGAAACATCAGATTTAGCAGACCAATTACTCCATTCATTATAGATACCTTCTAACCGGTACTGGTAATTAACTTGTGTGTATTTGTTAAATTCAGGAACACTATAGGTGAAGTACAAATTATTTTCTTTAAACTTAAAATTTGTATCCTTTTCTAATGAAATAAGTGTTTTTGTTTCGTTTAGAATACTTTTTTCAATTGAATTTATTTTAATTGCATAACTTTTACTCTCCAATTTATTCAAGTCTAAAATAACATACCCTCTTGAACTGCCTAATAAAAATGACTTATCGTACATGTGTGCTATACTTTCATACCCGGCAAAATCTCTTCTTATAGATGTTGGAAACGAAATTTTATCGGCTTTCGGCTCGTTGTTCAGTTTTCCGGGAGAAAAATATACTACGCTTTTATTGGTAAATCCCCACAAGGTATTTGTTTCATTATTCGCAATTAGTTTTCCCGACACATACTCATCATTATCAAACAAATCATTTGTTAATATTGAGTCTTTTTGAAATTTTTGCAGCTTATTGTCATATTTAAAAACTCCATCTTTAGATGTGTACAACAAATTATTATTATAGCTTACTAGGCTAGATTTAAAGCCTTTTGGAGCAGTTTTTTCGGTAACATAACTTTTTACTTTTGTAAAATCGCTATTAATGTTAAGTTTATAAACACCTTTATACTCGTGGCTTACAAAAATTGTTGTGTCTTGGGCAAATTCAAAAAATTTACTCGAAATATCGAACCCTTCAATTTTATTTTTAAACTGCCATTTACCATTTACTTTTTGTAATACATTCAATCCGTTATAATTGCCCTGCAACAATAAATTTGGTTTTTGTTTAATTGGTTTAATGTCCCAGGCACCCATCACATCCGTAATTAATTCAGCTTCATCATCAACAACTGTAAAAGTGCCTAGATTGTGTCCGCAAAACAGTGTTTTGTCATAAATTTTTAAACACCAAACTTGTCCGTTTGTTCCATGAATAATCTCAAAATCTGAATCTCCATTCAATTTTTTATAATACAAACCTTGATTGGTTCCTAAATACAAGTAATTATTATAAATAGCAGAAGCATATACTGTTCCTAATTTTCCATTTACATCATCGTATACTTTAAATGGCGAATTGAAATTTACTACGCTAATTCCGTTATCTAAAGCGAGCCAAATATTATGTTCGTAGTCTTCAAAAACAGCAAGTACAGTATTGTTATTTAAACCTTTTTCCTGATTTATGTTCAAAATTATATTTCCTTTTTTATCAAGCTGATAAAGGCCTTTAGAAATGGTTCCTAATAAAAAACTTCCATCTTTTAATTGAATACTGCTGTAAATACTAAGTGAAGAAATTACTTTATTGGCGCTTATATTCCATTTTTGTAATTGCTTATTTTCTAAAAAATAGAATCCGCTCATTTGCGTTTGAAACAACAATTTTTTATCAACTGAAAAAATGTTTACCAAGGTGTTATTTTTCAATACAGCATCGTTAGAAATTAAAACTTCTTTACCATTTTCAATTTTATAAACACCATCATACATTTTTTGAAAATAGATGCCACCATCAACCTTAAAAATTTTGGGAAGTGTAGTTTTGGAGTTGATAACACGAAATTTTTCGGTAATTGTATTAAAAATATAGATTCGGTTTAATGACTGAAACAGCATCCAATCATCAAATTTTATAATATTCCAAAATTGCTCGTCATCAATTAAAGGTTCGGTGAGTTTGTTTAATAATGAATTGTATTTTAACCTTCCATATTCATCGTTTTCCCAATAACCAAACTCCATATAACATCCTGTATAAATTCTATGATCTACAACATTTACCGATCTGATAATAGTATTGTTTGGCGACGGATACAAACGCCATTTAGAACCGTTGAACTCTAACAAGCCACTGTTGTTAGCTACATAAATATATTTTTCGTTTGATTGTGAAATGTCCCAATTTTGATTTTCAGCCTCATAAATATCAGGAGAAAAATTCTCTAAAGGAGGCAATTCTTGTGCTTTAGTATAAAAAGATACAAAGCATAAAACGTATAAAATTAAAATTTTTAAGTATTTCAATTTTCAAAAAATTAAAAAAGTATATACAATATTACAATTTTTATTGCAGTTGTAATTACCTTTATGTAACGCTTTAGGTAAATTCATAAATTACATTTTTAACGTGTTTGTTTGTGGGTAGTTAGCGGGCATTTAAGAAAAACTTGCAATAATTATGAAAGAAAGGCATTTGTTATACCTCGGAATAATAAGTCCAATAATTTTTTGGATTACTACTATTGTTTGCGGATTAATGCTTGAAGATTATAATCATTTTACATGGTTGGTTAGCGAATTAGGAGCATTAGGAACAAGAACACAGTATCTTTTTACTGCTGGATTAGTTTTGAGTTCTATATTGAATATTTTTTTTGTTATTGGTTTATACAAATACTGTAAGATGAAGCAATTAAGCGTTATTCCTATACTTTTTATTTTGCTATATTCCTTTCTTGCAGGACCAGCCTTATTTCCAATGCCTTTGAAATTACATAGTATTGTAGGACTTCCTTTTCCGTTAATTATTTTGGCTCCAATTTTAAGCCTAATTTTATGGAGAAAGAAAGAACATTTGTTAAAAATAAGAGCAGTAGCAATAATTAGTTTTATAATAATGTTGTTGGGCTTTTCAATTTTTTTCCCAAATGTATTGAATGGATATTTTGGATTAAAACAGCGATTCTTGTATGCAGGTTGGACAGTATGGTCTGTGTATCTAGCTTTTAGATTTCTTCAATTAAGTATTAACGATGTTCGAAATGCAAAATGAAACGCCCACTAAAAAAAACTGAATAAAGAATCCTCGTAGCATTTTCATAAGTAGCTAAAACCGGCAATTAATTTATACAAGTATTGATTTTATCTTTAAACGTGAGTTCGATATAAAAGTATCTGATAATTAAATTAAATATGTTTTTAAGTTGATTAAGAAACTGTCATTCCTCCCTTCACAGGAATAACATAAATATAATAAGCTTATTAAGTTTTAATTAATCGAACTCACGCTATAATAACTTATAACAACTTTAACATTTAAATTCATACAAAAAATTCATATTTGTAAAAACTATTAAGACACACAAAATCTTATGGACGATTATTTACTAGATATTGGAAAGCAAATTAAAAAAATTAGAAAAAAAAAGCAATTAATTATAAGTGAAGTTGCTACTAAAGCCGGTGTTAGTAACGGATTAATTTCCAGAATTGAAAACGGACGTACAATACCTTCATTACCTGTACTATTAAATATTATTGGAGCCTTAGAAATTGAACTCAGTTCTTTTTTTGATGGAATGGAAAAAATAAATGGTAAAAAATTTATTGTTACAAGAAAAAACGAATATTCTGAAATTGAAAAAGAAGTTGAAGCAGAAGGCTTTGTTTATAAATTTATATTTAATAAAAGTTTATCATCAATTGGTTTTGAGGCAGTTTTATTAGAAGTTTTACCAAATAGTAAACGCGATAAAGTAACTACCGATGCTTACGAATTTAAATATATGTTAAGTGGCAAAATTTCTTATATAATTGATAATGAAGAAATTGAAATTACAGAAGGAGATTCGTTATTTTTTGATGGCCGTTTCCCTCATGTTCCTATTAATAAAGATTCAGAACCTGCTAAAATGTTAGTTTTGTATTTTTTTAATGAAACTGAATTAAGTTAATTAAACCTTTTTTATCGACATTATTTTATCCGCCATCTTTTTTCTTACTTCTTGCATCGGCACATTTTTGTCTAAAATTTTCAGATAATGGATCAAAATCAGAAAATCTGTCAATTCTAAATTTTTCAGCACTTGTAAACAAAGGAATTTTTAAAATCATTTCTGCAATTAATCTTCCTATTCCCCCCGAACCTGCCACACCTGCTCCTGCACAACCTGTTGCAGCGTAAAATCCTTTAAAATTAGGAAAAGGTCCAACGGTATAATATCCATCAGGCGTATACGTAGAAATTCCTGTAATACAATTTTTCATTCCAATTTCTTCAAATTCAGGAAAATAATTGATAAAATCTTTCCCATAATTTTCTAAAATATCCCATTCATCATCTTTAGGCCCTAAAAAATCAGAATTAGGTTTTGGATTTAATTTATTTGGATGAAAATGTGGACTGTTTTCTTCTCTTAACCCAAACAATAAAGCTCCATTTTCCGGTCTGGAATATGCCATAGCATCAGGCATTACTATCATAGGATGATCGTGCGGAAACAACTTATCATTTTTTTCGGTAATCCAATAAATACTTCTTACCGGAGCCATTGGTATTGGTATGTTTAGCTGTAAAGATAATAGGTTAGACCAAGCGCCTGCCGAATCAATAACTATGGATGATTTAATAATTCCTTTAGTTGTTTTTACACCGGTAATTTGGTTGTTTTCAGAAAGCAATTCAATAACTTCAGTATTTTGCATTACTGTTGCGCCTTTTAATTTAGCAGCTTTTGCAAATGCATTTGCCAACAAATACGCATCTAGAAAAGAATCATCTTCCATAAAAGAAACTTTTTTAATAGATGAAGTATCTAACCAAGTAACTTTCTTTTTTACCTCTTCAATACCTATTTCCTTATTTTTAATATGATGTTTATTTGCAATAGCAACTATTTTTTTAAGATTAACTACCGACTCTTCAGAGGAAGCAATATGAAGTGTGCCTACTTTATTTTTACCTGTTTTTTCACCTGTTTCTTGTTCTATTTCATCAATATTTTTATAGGTTTCTTGAATTAGAGGAATCAACTCTTCTTTAGTTCTAACCAACGTCATTAATGATGCTGCTTTAGACGTATTACCACTTCCAATAGTATTTCTGTCAATTAACAGCACTTTATTAACACTTCTTTTTGCTAAATGCCATGCTGTAGCACAACCTATTGTACCTGCTCCAATTACAATGGCATCAACACTGTCAATTACATTATTTTCCATATTAAAGTATTTTTTGAATTAGTTCACTGAGATTATCAATAATATAAGTTGGTTGTGCACTTTGTAATTGTTCTTTAGTGTGTGCACCTGTTGTAACGCCAATTGTAATTCCGCAATTAGCCGCTTTCCCTTCTTCAATATCAATTATTGAATCTCCAACTTTAACCACTTTCTTAGAATCTTTAATATCAAAAAAATCCATTGCCAAATTTATCATATCAGGTGCAGGTCTGCTATTTTCAACATCGCTCGCGGTTATAAGTTCATCGTAATGTTTGCCTTTTTCCCATTTTAATTTTGAAAGTAGTGATCGGGCTGTTTTTTTATCATACCCCGTATTCAAAACTATTTTAATATCATTTTCCTTTAATTTTTCAAAAACTTCTTCAGTATTTGGATACGTTCTAACCTTTAAGTCTGCATACTTCATTTTTAATAAATTAGAAAAAACATTAAAAATACTTAACGATTCCTCATCACCATTTTTATTGTTTTCCAGAGCAATAATATCTTTAATGGCTTGGTGTTTTTCTTTACCTGCGCCATGTTCTAAAACCGTTTCTAAAGAAAAATTATAACCGGCTTTATTTATTGCTTTTCTTAAAGTTTTATAAACTACATTATTCTCGTTAACAGTGGTTCCTGCTATATCAAATACTACTAATTTTATCATTTTCAAGTTTATTTTTATATTTTTTTTCTTTTATAAATAGCTTTCTTTTTAATATTATATCAATTATTTAATTATAACGCTTGTACACTATATGCTTTTACTTCAGCATTTTTTTTATATTTCATTATAAAATAAAATAAAGAAATTACAGTAATAATTATTCCTATTACAGAAATTACATAAGTGCCATAGGTGAAAAATTGTAACCAAGAAATAGAAGACTGACCAAAATTTTTATACAGTAGCACTGCCATACTTCCTAAATACCCGAAAGAATCTGCAATATATATAAGAAAACCTGAGTTTCCTTTAATTTTAAAAGTTGCAATCATTCTATCAAAAAAGATACAGTTAAAAGGAACGTAACAAATGTATAAGCCAAAACCAGTAAGTACCATCCAAACTAAAGGAGATATAACCTGTTGTTGAAACAACCATGTGTTAATACCAATAATAATTGTTCCAAAAAGTATCAAATAATGGTAAATTAAAAATGCTTTCATATTATTTTTAATAAAAGCTAACAGTCCCAAAATTACCAATACAGCTATGGCTATAGGAATTTCTGCTGTTGTATATATACTGGAGCTGTCTTGATAACCTAAAGTGTCCCAAAGTTCTCTGGCAAAATTATCTCTCAAATCTCTAAAAGCCGTTAGTGCTGTATAGAAAACAACCAAAATAATAATAGGAAAAGCAAATTTTAAAAATAGTTTCTTCCTTTCTTTTTTTGATAAAGGAACCCTTTTTGTTTTCAAATTTTCATCTTCTTCATCCGGTTTAGGTAGTCTTTCTAATAAAAATGTAAAAAAAAGTAAGGGTACAATAAATAAAATTCCTGTAATAAAAGGCATCCATAATTCTGAAAAATGCCAGCTATCCATTACAAATTTTCCTGTAGATTTAACAAAACCTGACGATACAATAAAACTTGAACTTAAAGCTACACCAAAAATTTCAGTATAACGCCTGCCTTCAAGATAAGAGAATACAATACCCCAAATCATCCCTAATGGTAAGCCGTTTAAAAACATAAAAACAATATTGTATGGTTTGGGAGTTAAGGCGAATAACAATAAAGCCAGTTCTGCTACAATAATCAATCCTATTAAAAAAATACCACGACGTTCTTGCTTCATTTCTGAAATAACTTTTATTCCAATAAATTTTGAAAGCATATAACCCAATACTTGAGAAATAATCAACAAAATTTTGTAATCTACTCCCCAGTAAGAAAAACCTTCGAAAGTTGCAACTGTAAATGGTTTACGAAAAGCATACATACAAAAATAAGTTCCAAAAGAAGCTATAATAGCTTGGATAATAATATATATTTTACTTTTTGGCATGTATGTTTTTCTGCTTAATTTCATTTTTCAATTACCAGTTTGAAATAAAAGGTTTTCCAATTTTATCATCTATCAAATTATCTAAACCAAGCAATTTAGCTACAGTAGCGGCAATTTGGTTGGTGTAATTTTGTGATATTTCTTTAATTTCTCCTTTTGCTTTAATTGTTGGCCCCATAACAGCTAACCATGTTTGGTCTGCATCTTTTACTTTTGAACCATGACTTGTCCACATTGATTCGGGATCATCTCCAACACCTCTACCGTGATCTGTAGTGATAATAAAATAAGTATTGTTTTTATAAAAAGGATTATTTTGAACATAATTCCACAAATCTTCAATCATAGAATCGGCAGTATATAACGATTTAATATAATAATCAAACAAACCTCCATGCGCAAAATCATCAGTTTCACCATAAGCAATATATACCACTTTTGGTTGTTTCTTTTTAATATATTCTTTTGCATATTGATGCGTAAACACATCTAACCTAACCGATTCCCAAATTATTGGAGCTTGCCATTGTATTTCATTTAAAAATATTTCTCTTTCCGTTAAATCATCTCCGGTAGCTTTCATATATCCTGCATTTACAGGTATGCCACTTCTTTTGTCATTAATTATAAAAGGAAAAACATCCCAACTTCCAAAAGCAGCAACTTTATTTTTATACTGTGGATTTTGATTTATTTTTTCTAAAACTGTAATGTTTTTATTATAAATTTTATCGTTGCTATTAATAGTCGCATCATCGGCTTTTCCGGTTAAAATCTCGTTATATCCAGGATATGAGAAAACCATTTTATTTGTGAGATTAACAAAGCTATTTTTATTTCTGTTACCATATATTTGTCCTTCTTTAACTATTGTATTCCAAAAAAATGGCATTAATTTTTTCCGGTTTTCCTCTATACTTTCTCCTATAAATTTTTCTGATAAAACCTTTTTGTCGTGTGTATATTTTTTGTTTTCCAATAAAACAGTATCAATTCCGGTAAAAACTTCTTGCCACCTAACTCCATCTAAAGTTATTACGAATATATTTGGCTCACTTTTCTGAGTTTTTTGCTGTGCATTTCCTATAAAAGACAGCAATAAAATTATGCTAATTATTAAACTTATTTTTTTCATTATTCTTTAGTTTTAAAAGATGATATATTTGACCAATTACTCCAATTCAGATTTTGGTCTCTATAACGCACTCTCCAATAATACGTTATATTTGGTTTTAATCGTTTTGTATTTACATCAGACAGATTATCGTCTTTTTGTCTGTTTTCTAAATAATACCAATTTTCATGTTGTTTCCAACTATCAAAAATCGGATTAACAAAATCTTTTGTTTCTGCAATTTGCCAGTTTGATGCTGCGTGAAAAGCACCTTTAAAATTACTTTTAAAAGTACCGGCTTTTAAAATAATTCCTTCAATATTTAGTGTTTCATTGTTAGGCGTTAATGCCTCAGGTTCTATAGGTTTTCTTTCTTTTTTCCAAATAGTAATACTGTCAGTAACTTCATTGTTTCTAAACGTATCTTCATTACCTCTACTAATTCTTTTTATCGTAAATTTTGGATCATCTTTACTGCCATCTACTTCCACCATTACAAAACCATATTCATCTTGAGTTACTGTAAACTCATCATAATCTCTTCCTTCAAATTCGCCCCAATTATCAATTGCTCCTCCTGCTGATGCAACGTTTATCCACAAGTGTTTGTGGTCTTTAGACTGACCTCTGGAATAGCCGTGTGTATGACCAAAAAAATGAATACTGGGTTTACCTGTTTCCGAACTGAATTTTTCCAATAATTTTACTACTTTCCCTGTAAAATCTGTTTCTCCCGGAATCCATAATTCTGATTTGTAAGGATGATGTAATTGAGCAAAAACAAAATCTATATCTTCGTTTTTTGAAGTATCTTCTAAAAGTTTTTCTAACCAAACATACTGCTCTTTTGAATCTCTATATCCATCATTAGAATTTAATCCAATAATTCTTGTATTTCCATAGTCTTTAAACCACCAATGTTCTGCATAAGCTGGTGTACCGTTTTCAGGAAGACTAAAATATTTAAAATAAAAGATTGAATTTTTCTCATGGTTTCCCAAAACCGGATATACAGGAACATTGCCAAATAACTTTTCAGAAGGATTAAAAAAGTGCTCTTTCCATTGAAAATATTTTGTTCCGTCTTGTACCAAATCGCCGGGAATCATCACTAATGCTAAATTATTTGGAAGAGAGCCTTTAAATTCTTTTTTTAGGTACGTCAATATTCCTTCATTTACAATTTCCGAAAACTTATTGGGATTATTAGGATCATACTGCATATCGCTCATTGCAATTATATTAAATGATTCGTTATCGTTTGCAAAAGGTGGTGTTTTAAACTGAAAAATATCTGATATAACATTTTTGGTTTTAACTCTATAGTAGTATTCTGTGAACTTTTTTAATCCATCAATTTTAACTTCATGAATTCTGGATGCGGTAAAATTAACATCAAAAGATATTCCTGTAGCTTTCTTTCCTAATTTTGGAGTAAGTCCATATTCTACAATACTTTCATCTTCTTCAGTTGTTTCCCAAAGTATTTTAATAGAATTAGGTGTTGCATCTTGAAGATACGGTTGTATCAAAATTTCAATTTCATTGTTTTGTGAATTTCCAAAAAAAGGAAATACTAAAACCGAAAGAAATACTAGTATAATTGTTCTCATTTACTTATATTTTGATTGAATTCACTTTAGTGAATTATGGATAAACTTTTATCTAAAATAGTTAATGCAATATCTAATTCATCTTTTGAAATAGTTAACGCGGGTGATAATTGTATTACATTTCCTGCTGAAACCTTAAAACTTAGTCCCTTTTTTAAGCATTCATACATCAATTTTTCTGCTTCACTTAAAGCTTTTTCCTTGGTTTTTCTATCTTTTACCAATTCTATACCCCACAATAAACCTATTCCTCTTACACCTCCTATAATTTCATACTTATCTTTAAGTTTTTCCAAAGCATTTTTCACATAAATTTCATCATCCAATACTTTTTTTAATAAGCCTTCATTTTCAATAATTTCAATTGTGGTAAGCCCGGCAATTGCCCCTAACGGACTTTTCTCGTGCGTATAATGTCCTAAAGAAATATCACCAAAATTATTAAATTGATCTCTTGTGATAATTGCAGCTTGAGGAAAAATTCCTCCTCCTAATCCTTTTCCTAAACATAAAATATCTGGTTCAATATCATAATTTTCAAAAGCAAACATTTTACCGGTTCTACCTAATGCAATAGGTATTTCATCCAGAATAAGTAATACGCCATACTTATTGCATAATTCCCTAGCTTCTTTCCAAAAATGTAGAGATGGAATCTGCACATCTGTATTTCTAATAGTTTCTGCTATAAAAGCTCCTATTTCTCCTTCTTTTTTAAAAACATATTCTAAATATTCCAAGCATTTATCTTCATTTCCTTCAAAAATACCTCGATAACTTACAGGTGGAGGAATACGTTCTACACCAGGCATTAAAGGTCCCATATATTCTCTGAAATTTGCTTCGCCACCAACACTAATTGTATCTAACGAAGCTCCGTGAAATGAATCCCAAAAAGAGACTACTTTAAACTTCTTGGTAACGGCTCTTGCAAGTTTTAATGCCATACCAACTGCTGAACTTCCGTTTGGTGTTAATAAAACTTTGTTTAAATCTGATGGTGTTAAAGATGCCAGTTTTTCAGCAAAATTAATGGCGGCTTCATTTGTATATCTACGTGTTGAGAAGGTGAGTTTTTTTAATTGTTCTGTAAGTCTTTCAACTAACAAAGGATTAGAAAATCCTATTTGATGCACATTGTTACCATGAAAATCTAAATATTTTTTACCTTCAATGTTCTCTATAAAAACTCCTTCACAATTTTGTAAAACATCCAAACATGGTGTTGACATAGATTGATGTAAAAAATAACGCGCATCTTTTTCTAATAAGCTAATTGTTTCCTTATCTGTGTGATTTGTGTTCCACAAATCACGTTCTAAAGAGTAATTTATATCTCCTTCAGTAACTTTACTATGTTTATCTTGACTCATAAGGTCCGTATTTAGCCTTTACCTCTCTTTTTTCTGAATTTTCATTCAACACATAAACATCATATTTGTCTCCATTAGCATAAACTCTAACTACAATATGCCCACTTAAGCTTTTATATTTATCCATTAATTCTCCAATTACATCTTTATTTGCTTGTAACATTGCCGTTGAAAAAAGATCTCTTTTCCTAGGATATAATTTTTTAGAAAGTAACCTTCTTAGTACATTATTTCCCGGATGATCCGATGACCAAGTTTGCCCAATCCAAACTCTGGGTCTTATAGTTCTAACATAATAGCTGTTTTGTGAATCTCTGTTACCATGATGATTTAATGTAGCTACATCTACCGGACCAACAACTGGTGCGATATGTGATTCAACTCTGTCAAAATCTGATTCACCAAACTCATTAACTCCACTAATATCCCCTCCTGTAAAATAATCGAACTTACCATAGGTTATTTTTATACAAGTGCTTAATGAATTTTCGCCTGGATATTCTCCTTCTTTAAATAGATTAAAATATTCTTGCTTTTCACCTGTCCAAATTTTACCATTAACCGCAATATTTTGAACTGAAAAATTAGAATATTTTTTAGCTTCATTTTTTAAACTAATTTGATTTTTAGATCCTACTTCTAAAATTTCATGCTTTAAACCATTATGTTGACTATGATATTCAATAAAATTCCAATAGTTTTTTAACGTTGAAATCATTTTATATGTATCATTTTTACTCAAACTTTCTTGAACAAGTGAATTTTTTAAATTTAACGGAAAATCAGAACCGCGATCCAGTAAAGTTTTGATGGGTAACAAATGCCCTACTTCTGTAATACCCGTTAAAGCATAATTCCCTTTATTGAATAATACTCTTGTACTATCTATTTCTCCAAAATGATCATCGTGATAATGAGTCATCAAAGCATAATCTAATTGTAAAGGTTTATTTTTTGGAAAAAATTGAGTAATATAATCTACAATCCATTCTGGTGCTGTTTTAGATCTGTTTGGCAACAAAGGAACATTACGATTGGTCATTGTTCTTGGATGCGTTTCAGAAGTATCCCCTGCATCAACTAAGAGAGTTGTTCCGTCAGGAAAAATATAAAAAGCCGCATCACCTCTTCCGGTGCTTATATGGTGTAACTCCATCACTCCAATTTCCCAAGCAGGATATTCTACCTCTTGGGAAAAAAGAAGTGACTCTGAAATTAAACAAATGTAGAGACTTATTATACTTAAAATTTTAATCATTTCTTTTTAAAATAGTTGTGGATATAATTTGTTTAGAAATGGAATTACTTTTATAATATACATCTAACCAACTGCCACCAGCAGCATTAAACCATATTACTTCTAAAGGATATATTCCTTTTTTTAATTCAATTTTTCCACCCTTTTCTATTACTCCATGATCACCGTCATTATTAACCACTTCTTCACTATTTACCCATAGTTTACTTCCATCATCTGATCGGGTAAAAAAAGTATAGGTATCATTTTCTTTAACCTCAATTTTAGTTTTGAATTTAACCGCTGTATTTTCCTTTATTTCTTCATTTATTTCATCAGAAGTAATTTCAAAACAATTTCCTTTAACGTCAGGTATTTTATTTTCTAAATTTGGGATATTTGTTAAATTTTCAAGATAATAAAGCTCATAAGAAACAGGTGCTAAGTAATTAGCAGGTTTTATACGATAAAAAGCTTCTGCCACTGAACTTCTAATTTTTCCTTCATTAAAAATAGCTGCTTTTACAATTATATTTTTATTAACTTTAATAGTTTCTGTATATTTTTCTGAATCTATTGTAGGCATCGAACCATCTAATGTATAATGGATTTCACCTAAATTATTAGGGTTTTCTATTTTTACAATTGTTTCCTCATTAAACAAACCTCCATTGCGTTTATTTGAGTTTGAGTTTGGAAATATTATTGGTTTTTCCATCATTTCTAAAAGTGGATAGTTATCAGAAACTTCGTAACCTTCAAAAGCAAATTTTACAGGCTTTCCAATACACGCATAAGGCATTTTAATATTTAACGCAAAGGCTACAGTAGCAGCATTGTCGTATTGATATACTGGATATTTAATTTTAAAATCATTTTTTACAGACTTTCCCCAAAGAATGAATGGAATTTCAATTTCTTCTAAGGTTTCGCCACCATGTCCTTTACCAATCCCTCCATGATCTGCACTAATTATTACTAAAGTATTATCTTCAATGCCAGTTTCTTTAATAGCATTGATTATTTCACCTAAAAAATTATCTGCTTTTTCTACAGATTTATAATACTCTTCCGTTCCATGTCCAAATTCATGACCAGCATGGTCAACATGATCAAAATGAATAAATGTAAATGTTGGTTTTTTAGTTTTGATATATTCAATGGCCAAGTTTGCAGTTTCATCCTCGGTTTTGCCATTTACATCATAATCCACAGCTTTTTTTTCAAAAAGTCTTCCAAAACCTTCCCAATGATAAATAGCTCCTATTTCAGCATTTTCAACTTGATTATCAATTAAGCCAAAAATTGTAGGGAACAAGAAATGCTCATCTTCGATAACAGTTGGTAAAATTAAATTATTCCTTTCCCATTGATTAGAAGTAATACCATGCTGTTCCGGCCCCGATCCCATAATCATTGACGCCCAATTTGAACTTGAACTTGTAGGCAAAACAGCTCTAGCATGAAGTGTATAAGCTCCTTCTTTTATAATACTATCAAAATTAGGAGTTTTTGCATTTTTAAGTCCATTCGGACTTAAACCATCAAAACCAATAACTACAACATGTTGAATACCTAATGGTTTTGTTTTTTCTTTTGTATTACAAGACCATAGGGACAAAACCCCTATGGTTACTACTATTAATTTAGTAAATTTCATTTTAAACTATTTTGAATAGATTCTTAATTTTCCCACCACACTTTGGTAGTTATTTCATCCCCACCATTCATACGATTTACTGCTTCATTATAATTATCAGCATTTAAAGATTGCTCCTCGCTAGGATACTCAAATCTACTTGGGTATGTACTATAAAAAGCATCAGGGCCAGGTTTTATTGTGCTTGGAAAACCAGTTCTTTTAAATTCTATAAAACCCTGATAATCGGTATAAAACAATGATATATATTTTTGATTAATAATGGTTTCTAATGCTCCATTGTATATAACACCTGTACGTGAAAGATAATCTGTAGGCATTTCAACGTCCCAATATTCAAAATTAGATTGAATCCCTTTTTCATAAAAAGTTTTAGCATCAGCATTAATCCAACCTCTTTGCGCGGCTTCAGCAAAAATAAAGTCTACCTCAGAAGATAGCATTAATCTGGCATCATTTGCATTTGGTTGTAAATAAAAGTAGTCTATATTAAATTTGGATAAAAATGCGTCTCCACCTTTATATTCGTATGCCGGCCCATCAACAATACCGTTTTGCATACCTTGAATTTCCGGAGTTCCATTTTCTACAGAATTTGCAGTTGGATCTGCTAAAAACTCAAGTCTTGGATCATTAAAACTTTTAAGGATTCCTACAAAATTCTCAGAAATTCTATATTCATTGTAAGATCCTACTCTATAAACAGATTCTTCGGTTACAGGGTGTGCATCAGGATTTGAAGATAAAAACTGAAGTATTACATTATCAATATTAGATTCCATTACTGGATATTGAGAAGGATTTCCGTAAATTTCACTAATAATAGATTGAGCTTTTGACGCATCAACCTTACTTAGTCTCAAAGCTAAACGTAACCTTAATGAATTAGCGAATTTTCTCCATTTAGAAAGATTCCCATCAAATAATAAATCTCCTTTTAAAGTAGCGTTAGTTCCGCTTAAAATATCATTTGCCTCTTTCAATTTATCAATCATATCTGAGTAAATAAACTGTTGTTCATCATAAACCGGAAAATAATTTTCTTCATTTGCTTTAGCTACTTCTGTATAAGGTATATCTCCCCACATATCTGTTAGTATATTAAACATCCACACTTGCATTATTTTAGAAACTGCTTCATAACTTGGTATAGATTCTTCAACAGCAATTTGTTCTAAGGCTTTAGCATCTCTTATACTAATAAAAAAATTATTCCATGCTCCCGATTGATCTCCCCATTCAAATAAGTCAAATTCGGTAAATACAATTCTGGCCCCATATTGCCCCATTAAATTTCCTTCACTCCAAGAGTACGATACAGCCCCTCTGATAGAATTTCTTTGAAATTGAGTTAACAATAACTCTGGGTTGTTACTGATATTTAAAGCTACATCAGGATTATCATTTGAAACATCAAAATCTTCACAAGAAATAAATAAACCTGTAAATATGATGATCGCAGTAAAAATTATTTTTTTCATTTTTTTATGTTTTTAATCTGCATTATTATACTTATTACTAATTGGATTCAAATTGTTAAAATTTTAAATCCAAGGCAAAACCAAAACTTTTTGTGCTTGGTACAGTTGCATTTTCTACTCCTGGCACATATGATCCTCCACCAAAAGAAAGTAGTTCCGGATCTCCATGTTTAAATTCTTTAGCCCATAACCATACGTTAGTTCCAATTAATGACAAAGACATGTTTTGAACTCCCAACTTATTAATTATTTCATCTGGAAATGAATATGTTAACTTAACCTCTCTTAGTTTAATAAATGTGGCATCATAAATTCCTTCAGATACATTTTGTCTTCTATATCTATTATTATGGTATGCATTTGCAGCAACTATAACATCATTTTCTTTATATCCTGTTACATTTCCATCGATGTCTGTAAGTTCAATTACACCATTACCAATTATACCATCGGTTTGTGCTACCCCATTATTATCAGTATATGACAACCCCGAATCACTAATTCCAGGATGAGGACCTCCAAATTCAGGATCTCGCCCCCAAAGTGTTTCAACAACATTACCTGATGTAGCTGCTATAAGACGAGTTCTAGAAAGTAATTCACCTCCTTGTCTCCAATCAAACAAAAAGTTTAAAGCAAAGTTTTTATAACTTATTTTATTGTTCCATCCCAAATTAAAATCTGGGTTAAAATTTCCAAGTTTTCTAAGTGTATTATCTTGTTGAACTAAACCATTATTAAAAATTACTTCTCCATAATAGGGACTATCTTTATCTTCAACTCTTTTTAATCCTGTTCCCCACATATCACCCAAAGAACCTCCTTTTTCAGCAACTAAAGTAATTCCATTTCCTCCATATACGTATTTGTCAACACCCCCTGAAAGTTCCATTACTTCATTTTTATTAAGACCAAAATTAAAAGTTGAATTCCATTTAAAACCATTTTCATTATCTAGAGGAATTACATCTAATAATAACTCTAAACCATAGTTTTTAATTTTACCTGCGTTAATTACCCTTGATGTTTTTCCTGAAGTTACAGGAAGTTCAATATCTAAAATTTGATTTTTTGAAATAGTATTATAATAGGTTAGGTCTAATGAAATTTTATCATTTAAAAACCTTAAATCTGTTCCTACTTCAAAAGAAGTTTGTATTTCCGGTTTTAAATCGTAATTAGGTAGTGAATTAGAAGGGCTTGCTGTTGGATTGCTTCCAACAGGAGTTCCTAACAAATATGAATCAGACAATCTAAACGGGTCTGTATCACTACCTACTTGTGCCCATCCTGCTCTAATTTTAGCAAAGGAAAGTTTCTCTTTATTAACTTCAAATAAATCAGAAAGTATTACACTTAAAGAAGCTGAAGGATAGAAGTATGAATTATTTTTCTCAGGAAGTGTTGAAGACCAATCGTTTCTTGCAGTTAAATCTAAATAAACTTTATTTTTCCAAGCTAGTTGCGTAAAAGCATATAATGAATTTATTTGCTTTTCCGGTCTGCTAGTTCTTTGCACTAAAGCTCCATCTGCATTATTAAAAGAATAAACGCCAGGTAATAACAGTTTATTAGCCATTAATGAATTGAAATGATTTTTTTGAACCATTCTATTTCCTCCAAAATTTGCATTTAGATACCAATCCTCATTAATTTGTTTATCATACGTTAATAAGAAATCTAAATTGGTTTCCTGAAAATTAATTTTATCCTCTCTATATTGGCCGTTAGGAAAACGTTGAGTTGAATAAGCTCTTTTTATAAAACGATATTCAGAGAAAAAATCTCTTCCTCCTCTTACCATAACTTTAAAATTATCAGTTACATCATATGTTGCAGACAAATTTCCAATAATTCTATCTTTAGCAAGACCATTTGTATTTTCATACATTGTAAAATAAGGGTTGTCATGGTAATTATAGTTGTAATTAAATTGTTGAAAACCTTCTAATCCGTTTTGCCAATAATCTTTGAGGCTTTTTACATTAACACTTTGCCCCCACCATATAAAAAGATACATCACAGATTCTGTTCCATATCCATTTACGTGTCTGTTATCAGAATCCGTTCTTATATAATTTACTTTAGAAGATACCTTTAATTTATCTGAAAGGTTGTAATCTCCTGAAAACGAAATGGTATTTCTTTTAATATCTGTATTAGGTAATATTCCTTCATTATCAAGATTTGTATAACTAACACGATAGTTTCCTAATTCATTTCCTCCATAAAAAGAAACATTATTTGTTAAAGTTCTTCCTGTTTGTAAAAAATTTTCAACAGGATCTCCATGATCAACAAAAGGTGTTGGGTTTATTATTCCTCTTCTATTTAAATCAACACCTGATGGACCTAAAATATAATCTAGTCCGTGAACATCACCTCCTCTAAGACCTGTAGAAGTTGGAGAATCAAATTGTGCTCTAAGTGTCCCATCTAATCTAGGTCCCCAAGATTCATCTACACCATCATAAGTTCCATTACCATATCCATCTAAAAATTGAAAATCAAAGTTCTTGCCTTGTCCGTAAACCCTTTGGTATTTAGGTCCTTCAAGCATACTTTCAAAAGTGGTTTTTGAACTAATTGATACACCCAATCCTTTTTGTCCTTTTCCTGATTTAGTAGTAATAACTATAGCTCCATTAGCTGCTCTTGAACCATACAAAGCTGTTGCATTTGCTCCTTTTAATACTGATATAGATTGAATATCATCCGGATTAACTTCAGCTGCTCCGTTTCCATAATCTAAATTCATATTACTAGCTCCTCCTAAAGTATTAGTTCTAGTGTCTGTAGTATTATTAATCGGAATACCATCTACAACAAACAAAGGTTGGTTATCTCCATTCATAGAAGAATACCCTCTTATTACTACAGATGAAGATTGCCCTGGACCTGTACCATTGGTAACAACCTGTACACCTGCTGTTCTACCGGATAATGTACTTACCATGTTGGTACTTGTTGATTGAGAGACCTCTTCTCCATCAACTTTTTGAAGTGAGTACCCAAGAGATTTTTCATCTCGAGTAATGTTAAGAGCTGTTACCACAACTTCATTTAAAAGCTGTGATGAAGTTTCAAGTTTTATAACCCCTAAATCTAATTCTTGATCAGCAATTAATTTTACTGGAATCATCTTATCCGTATAACCCATAAAAGTTATAAGTAATTGGTAGTTTCCTGGTTCAATACCTGAAATTTTAAAATTTCCATCAAAATCAGAAGTTACTCCTTTTTCAGTACCTCTAATAAATATAGTTGCCCCAGGTAATGGAGTTTCTGTTTCTCCTTCATAAATAACACCCTTTATACTAGCAGGTGTGTTTTGAGCGATAACATTTGAAACTAAAAATAATAGTAACAAAATAATGAAGTTGGTTAGTTTTTTCATTTTTTAAATAATTAATTTTTTTACAATTATTAAAATTTAGTAAGCTAAAATCATTAATTATTTACTAATAGTAAACTTTTTTATATTATCATATAATTATTATATTCTTTAGAAAGGGTTAGAGAATTGTTATTAAAGTTTATTTTTGGCTAAATAATTTAACACTTTTTTATTATTTAAAATCAACTTTATAACATGATTTGGTTTTGGATAAAAATTCTAGATCAATTGATTTTTTAGTTTTAAGTGTCTCGTTTTTCAACATTATTATTTGTTTACTTTAAAATATATATCCTAATTATTTCACAAAAAGAATATTATTATACTGAGAAGAATAATATTTTTAAATTAACACTATTAAATATAAAACTTCAATCAAATTGTTTTAAATTCAACTAATTTATTATTGTAGTTATAGATAAATGAAATAAAATCGAAGAAATTGATCCTATTTACAATAAAAAAGCTCAAAATTAAGATATAAAAAAGGAAAGCAATAAAAGCTAATTTTTTAAATTTTTACTAATTCACAGTGTTTAACTTTCTTTTGTTTTCCTTTTTTATCTAAAACTGTACCTCGAGTGGGAATCGAACCCACACTCCCGAAAGAACTGGATTTTGAATCCAGCGCGTCTACCAATTCCGCCATCGAGGCTTTTTTAAGTATTGGACTGCAAATTTATAAATATTTTTAATCTAAAACATAAAAACTTTAGTTTGTTATTCAATTACTCTTTAAATAATTTTAAATTTGCACACAACAAAACAACAACACATAATAATAACACAGCTAAAAAAATGGGAAACTATCAACTTGAGCCAAAACTTTTTGCTTGTACCCAAAGCATATCGTTAGCCGAAGAAATTGCCAAACACTATGGCGTAAAGCTTGGTAATGTTAAAATTTCAAGATTTAGCGATGGTGAATTTCAACCTGCATTTGTAGAATCGGTTAGAGGTCGTCGTATTTTTATTATCGGCTCCACGTTTCCAAATTCCGACAATTTAATGGAAATGCTCTTAATGTTAGATGCAGCCAAAAGAGCATCGGCACGTCACATAACGGCTGTTATGCCATATTTTGGATGGGCTCGTCAAGATCGTAAAGATCAGCCACGTGTTGCTATTGGAGCAAAATTGGTGGCAAATTTATTGCAAACGGCAGGTGCTACCCGAATTATGACTATGGATTTACATGCCGATCAAATTCAAGGTTTTTTTGAAAAACCTGTAGATCATTTATATGCTTCAACCATATTTTTACCTTACATAAGGCAACTGAACTTAAAAAACATAACCATTGCTTCACCAGATATGGGAGGTTCTAAACGCGCTTATGCCTATTCAAAATATTTAGAAAGCGAAGTTGTTATTTGCTACAAACAACGTTTAAAAGCAAATGTAATTGACACAATAGAGCTTATTGGAGAAGTAAAAGATAAAAACGTAATATTGGTTGATGATATGATTGATACCGGAGGAACACTTACCAAGGCTGCCGATTTAATGATGGAAAAAGGCGCTATAAGTGTTAGAGCCGTGTGTACGCATCCTATTTTATCGGGTGATGCATACGATAAAATTGAAAAATCTAAACTACAAGAATTAATAGTTTCTGATACAATTCCTTTAAAAAGAGCTAGTTCTAAAATAAAAGTTGTATCTTGCGCCGCCTTATTTGCTGATGTAATGCATAAAGTTCAAGACAATACATCAATAAGTGGGCAATTTTTAATGTAAATAATTAATAAACAATAGATAAATGAAATCGATTACAATCAAAGGATCTAAAAGAGAAAGCGTAGGCAAAGTTTCAACTAAAGCCTTACGTAATGCTGAAAAGGTACCTTGCGTATTATACGGAGGAGACAAACCACTACATTTTTCAGCTGATGAAATTTCATTCAAAAAATTAGTGTATACTCCTAACGTTTATACTGCTAAGATTGAATTAGAAGGTGTTACTTACAATGCTATTTTACAAGACATCCAATTTCATCCGGTAACTGATAAAATTCAACACGTAGATTTTTATCAATTATTTGACGATAAATTGGTAACTATGAATATTCCAGTAAAATTAGTTGGTACTTCTCCCGGTGTTTTAAACGGTGGTTCTTTACGCTTTGCAATGCGTAAATTAAGTGTAAGAGCTTTACCTGCTGATTTACCGGACTTTATTAACGCCGACATATCAAAATTAAAAATTGGCAGTAAATTATATGTTACTGAATTAGCTAACGATAAATTTAGCATTTTACACCCGGATAACACAGTTGTTGCTCAAGTTAGAACTTCTCGTAATGTTGTTGCAGGTGCAGAAGAATCTGAAGAAGAAACTGAAGAAACTGCTGAATAAAATATACTTGTATTTTAAAATTCTAAAAAGCGTTGCAAATTGTAACGCTTTTTTATTTTAACTAAACCTTTTTTCTTTTTTACTATTTTTGCTCTATGCAAATAAAAAAATTACTTAAATTAATATTTGGCTCTAAAAAAGAAGAAGTAACAACAGATTATATGAAAAAATTCTTAATTGTTGGCTTAGGAAATATTGGCGAAAAATATGTTGATACAAGACACAACATTGGTTTTAAAATTTTAGATGAAATTGCCTCAAAAGAAGAAATAACTTTTGAAAATGAAAAACTAGGTGCCATAGCCAAATTCAGATTTAAAGGGAGAACTTTTATTTTACTAAAACCTTCTACTTATATGAATTTAAGTGGAAAAGCTGTTAACTATTGGCTTACGAAAGAAAAAATTCCGCTCGAAAATTTATTGGTAATTTGTGACGATCTAAATTTGGATTTTGGAAGTATTAGAGTAAAAGCTAAAGGAAGTGATGGTGGCCACAATGGCTTAAAAGACATCAACGCTGTTTTACAAACACAACAATATGCCCGATTTAGATTTGGTGTAGGTTCTGAGTTTTCAAAAGGCAAACAAGTTGATTATGTTTTGGGAAAATGGAATGATGACGAACTTAAATTATTACCGGAACGTATGGATAAATCAGCCCAAGTTATAAAATCGTTTGGTACCGCAGGTTTAAATTTAACCATGAATACTTTTAACGGAAAATAAAGCTCTTCTAAATCTTCCTAAGTGAAAGACTTCTATAATGAAATAAAACAAAGGCAACAAGTTTCCTTTCCTTTGAGAAGGACTAAGGATGAGGAGCATTATCACTCGCATACCATTCGGCATGCGACGTGCCGGTTTCCTGTAATTTTAAAGAATGAAGTTGAATAGTGGTGGGTAATTTATTTTTAATTTTTTGAGCAAAATCTACCAACATCATTTCACTTGTAGGCTGATAGTCTACTAAAATTACGTTATGCCCTCTTATTTCAAGCTCTTTAGCCAATTCTAAATGTGGTGTATTTTTATTAAAAACTGTAGCATGATCAAATACATCAACAATTTCAGAAGCAACAATTTTTTTTAAATCACCAAAATCTATCACCATTCCGTATTTAACATTCGTTTTATCACTTATTGGCTCACCTATAACGGTAACTGAAAGTTTGTAGCTATGTCCATGAACGTTTTTACATTTTCCGTCGTACCCATACAATGCGTGTCCGGTTTCAAAATAAAATTGTTTGGTAATTCTAATATTGCTCATTTTTCACTTTAATTTAATCATATTAATCGTCTAGATCTTTCCTGTTTTTAGCTCTATTGTAAATAATATATGCCAATATTACCAACAAAACAAAAGGTAAATACGTGCCAATTACAACACCAATTTCATAACTTTTATCAGGGGCATTTTTTATTTTTTCTTCAATATTTACTTGTTGTACAAGTAACAGCAAACCACTAAACATGTTTAATATATCTCTTAAAATCAAGAAATCTATTTTGAATAGATTTCTTGATTTTATTTTTGGCTAAAGTAGTCTTTTTTATAGTTTGTTTCAAACCATATCTTTCTACTGAAGGTAACTTTTAACATATCTTTTGATTGAAATAAGTATTGCAAACACATTTTAATTATTTCAGCAAAATTAGAAGCAACTTCCAAATAGTTAAGTAACTAAAGCATTATTTCTTTTTTCCTTTTTTATAGATGTAAATATTTATCGAACCAATTTACCGTATGCTCGGTAACATCTTCCATTTTTCCTGATTCTTCAAATAGATGAGATGCACCTCCAATGATGCTTAATTCGTGAATACAATTCATTTCTGAGAGTATCTTTTTATTTGATTCTACTATATCTTCTTCATCATTACTTCCCACTAAGAAAAGCGTAGGTGTTTTTATATCTTTCAAAACATCCATTACAAGATCCGGTCTGCCACCTCTTGATACCACTGCTTTTACCTTATCTCCTAATTTACTAACAGCCTTTAAAGCCGAAGCGGCACCATAAGAGCTAGAGCCAAAATATGCAATAGGCAGATGTTTTGTTTCATGGTAAGATCTAACCCATTCAGTAACTTTTAAAAGTCGTTTAGTAAGAAGTTCAAGATTTACCCTGTTTTGCTGAATTTCAGCTTCTAACGGAGTTAATAAATCAAATAACAAACTGGAAAAACCATGTTCAACTAACAATTCGGCTACGTAATTATTTCTAACACTTAGTCGATTGCTTCCTTTCCCGTGTGAAAATAGCACAATTCCTTTGCTATCATCAACTAATTTTAAACGTCCTTTCAAACTAATATCGCCTAAAGGAACTTCTATTTTTCGGTAGGTTACTTTTGCAATCATAACTTTATTATTTTAGAATTTTTTGTTATTATGTTCAGTTTACATCGGTATAATGCCTTTGGGAAGAATTATGTTTTTTTAAATAAAAAAACAGGTTCTGTATTTTCACGTTAATTTACGAATTAATAAGGTAAATACCACGATATTTAACTTATTTTTTATTTAAGTGTATACAAAACAAATCCACATTCTTAAATCAATAAATTATGTAGGCAATTGTTTTTTGAAATAAAATTTTAATGTTGCTGAAAAGTGTTGATTTACATTTTCTAAATCAACTAATAAAAAGAGATTATTTTTTAAATTTTTGCAATGCGTTTTTAGTAAATTCTGATAAAACCAGCTTTCCGCTAATTTCCGCTCTGTTTTCCAACAACTCGTCCCAATTTTCAGTACTCTCCCAAAAAACATTTTTCATTTCACTTAATGCCTCAGGATTGTATTTAGAGAGTTTTAAAGCCAAATTATCAACTTCGGTATCCATTTCCTTAATTGTCTCAAAAACTTTCGCATACAAGCCTTTCTCTTTTGCCCAATAAGCACTTTGCCAACTTGTGGCATCTAAGGTTAATTCTGATAAGCCGGACAAGCCAATTTTACGTTCAACTGCAGGTCCAATTACAAACGGACCAATACCTATGGTAAACTCTGATAATTTGACAGAAGATTGCTCGGTAGCAAAACAGTAATCGCAGGCTGCAGCCAAACCAACGCCTCCGCCAACGGCTTTGCCTTGTACACGCCCGATGATTAATTTTGAGCATTTTCGCATCGCATTAATTACATTGGCAAAACCTGAAAAAAATCGTTTTCCTTCTTCAAAATTAGAAATTGTAACTAATTCATTAAATGAAGCTCCTGCACAAAATGTAGTATCCCCTTCGCTTTTTAAAATAATTACATAAACATCTTTATTAATGCTTAGCTCATTAAAAACCTTGGTTAATCTTTCTAACAATTCCCCGGGAAAAGAATTACTTGCAGGATGAGAAAACTCAACTGTTGCTATATTGTTTTGAATGTGTGTGTATAAACTTCCGTTGCTCATAATTTCAAAGTTACGCGTTTTTAAACAAATATTTTCTCCTAAATTTAATTACTAAAATACCTCCTCTTAAAAGCATCCAAACTGTAAAAGCAATCCAAACACCATAGAGTTTCAAATTAAAATAATCTCCTATTAAAAGTGCCGGTGTAAACCCTAAAAATGTTGCAATTAATAGTAAATTCCGAAGTGTTACAGCTTCAGCCAGTCCTTTAAAAATACCATCAAAAACAAATGCTACAGCATTTAAAGGTTGCATTACAAGTACAATCCAAAAAATACTGTAAAACGATTGCAGTACCAACGCATCTTGAGAAAACATTCGCCCTATTGGAAAATAAAACATTACACAAAAAAGCGATAATAAAACTGCTATTACAACGGAATAGCGACTTAGTTTTACGCTTAATTTCCATAGTTTTTCATAATTTTCTTCACCCAATAACTTCCCCGAAACTATATTGCCAACACTGGCATACCCATCAATAAAAAAAGCAAAAAACAACCAAATTTGGAAAGCAATTGTTTGAGCAGCAATGTAATTGTTACCATATTTTGTAGCAAAAGAATTTGCCAAATATAATGCCACATTTAAGGCAGATGCCCTAATTATTAAATTTAAACTTATAGAAAGTAAATTTTTAATTTCTTTATTAAAAGGTAACACAAATTTTAAGTTGAAAGGCGTTTTTTTAAGCAACAAAACCAAAGAAAGCATTGCCATTACTCCCTGAGCTATAACACTTGCCCAAGCAGCTCCTTTTACATTCATGGGGTTTAATAAACCATCAATTCCGTATACCAAAACAAAATCCAAAACAATGTTTAAAACCATTCCTACAATGCTTATTACCATAGGCCAAAAAGTATTTTGCAAACCTCTAAAAACTCCAAATACTGAAAATACGAAAAGAGTTAGAGGAAATCCAAGAGCCCTAATTTTATAATATTCTACAGCATAATTTAAAATTAAACCTTGTGCATTGTACAACATAAAAATTTGCTGTACAAAAAAGAGTGTTACAATATAAATTAGAGTACTTAACAAAAAGTTTATGGCTATAATTTGTGCCGGTAAGGTTTCAATCTCATTTAATTTTTTTGCTCCTAAATACTTGGATATTGTTGCAGAAATTGCTGAACGTGTTTGTGCCAATATCCACACCAAAGCCGAAATAAATGAGCCTGCTATACCAACTGCAGCCAATGCTTCTGTTGGATTTACTTGAATATTACCAACAATGGCAGTATCTGTTATAGACAATAAAGGCTCGGCAATACCTGAAATA
Source organism: Lutibacter sp. B1 (assembly GCF_012524075.1). Lineage (GTDB taxonomy): Bacteria > Bacteroidota > Bacteroidia > Flavobacteriales > Flavobacteriaceae > Lutibacter. The sequence continues at coordinate 75,200 of NZ_JAAZUI010000003.1, read as the reverse complement.
ATAGCGGGAATTGCCAACTTATTAATTCCTTTAAAAGTTATATTGGATTCTTTATACATCTAAAACTTTTTCATAACAATAAAATGGGTATTCGCTTTGTTTGGAAAAATAAATATTCTCGAGTCTTTTATAGTTACGCTTCTCATAAAATTTTTGATTTCTTTTATTTTGGCTGAAGGTATCTAACCTAATTGAACTGTAATTGTTTTGTTCAGCATAATTTTCGGCAAAATCCATTAGTTTTTGCGCATACCCTTTTCCTTGAAATTTTGGATGCACAGCTAACCTATGAATGTATAAATTTTTACTGTTTTTTGTGAGCCATTTTACGTTTTTATACTCTTTGTCTTCAATTTCAGTAAGTACAATTATTCCAAAAATAGTAGTTTCATCTCTTAATTTCCAAATTTGATGTAAATCAATATCGTTTTGCAAAACTTCAATAGAAGGATAATGCTCATTCCACTGAAAAATACCTTTTTCAGTTAAATCTAACGCACAACTCTTTGTGATTTCAAATAATTGCACTAAATCATTGTTTGAAGCTTTTTCAATTTTCATTTACCTTAAACAGCTTTTACTTTTTATGAATAAAATCTATAGTTAATTTAACAACTTTTTCTAAATGAAAAGGCATTTTTGATTCTTTCCAAGGCTGCACACATCCTAAAGCATGATTCATTTCTTCAATACAAATCAATTCACTTTTCGGATTCCACGAATGTAAATTTTCAGCTTCAACCGGAGGTACAACATCATCTATTTCACCATAAATAATTAAATGAGGAATTGTTAGTTTTTGAACTGCATTTTTAATAGTTAAACGCTCTTCATTTTCTTTAAAATTTTCGTAGAATTTATACAAATGTGGCATTTTTTGGTTGGTTCGTGCATTTAAAATGTAGCCAATTTTATTAGCTTTCCAGTATTCCAATTCTTTGCCTTTTGGAAATCTTGAACCAAAATCGGAAATACCGTTCCACGTAATTACTCTCGATATTTTATTGTTTTCTGATGCTTTTATAACCACCGTACCACCTCCGCGAGAATGGCCAATTAAAGTGATATTAGTTGGGTCAATTTCATCTTTAAAATCTTGATTCTCCACTACATAATTAATAACATCTTCCAAATCGTTTAACTCAATTATAAAATTATTTTCTCCAAAAGCCTCTAAATCAGGAAAATCAATCGGGTTTTCAATAGTTCCACCATTATGAGAAAAATTAAACTTTACAAAAAATAATTTGTTGTTTGTAAATTCATTTACAACTAAATTCCACGCACCCCAATCTTTATAACCTTTATATCCATGACAAAATATAACAATTGGCTTTTTTATTTTATCATCGTTATAAAAAATATCGGTTAAAATTGGTTTGTTGTGATGAGAACTTTGTACTGTTAAATTGCGTAGATCTTTCATGCTTTTAATTTTAAAATGGTAAATCTTTATTTGGAATAAAAGGTATTTCAGGATTTAAGATTTCTTTTATTATTGTGTTTAATTCGACAGAAAACTCTTCAATTTTTTCTAAAGAAATTAAGCTTTCGGAAACTCCTCTTTTATCGGAAAAATTCATTTTTAAAAAACCACTGTTTAAACTTTTAAAGGAAATGATTCCTGCTTCAATAGGATTTATAATTTGAGTTGATTTTTCTTTTGAATACATTAAAGAATACATCATTACCTGTAGCGCCTTTGTGTATTTATAATCGGTTGAAATTACACTAAAATCCGGTATTTTTAATTGACTTGCTTCTACTTTTCCGGTTTTATAATCAATAATTCTAGTAATTCCATCCAACTCATCAACTCTATCAACAATTCCTTTTAATTTTATAGGAAAATCAATTCCGTCTATAATTATTTCAGTTTCTAGTTTTTCTTCTAAAGCAAGTATTTTTAGTTGTTTATTTTGTTTTAACAACTGTAATTCCTGCTTTAAAAATTTATGTATGTAGGTTTTAGAAACTTCAAAAATAAGTTTATTCTTACCCGTTAAAATATTACCTTTTACATAATGTTTATCAAAATATTTATTGAGTAATTCATCTATTTTCCCTCTCATTTCAACAATATTTTCTTCTTTTAAAAACTTATTTAAAAAAGGAAAATAAAGCTCTTCTAAAACATCGTGAATAACCGAGCCCATTGTATTTGCTTCTATTGTTTCTTCAACCTCGCTGTCTTCGCTAATATCTAGTACTTTTTGCTCGTAAAAACTCATTGGGTTGTATATGTATGTTGCCAAAGCTGAAGGCGAAATGCCTTTTTCAAAAACTTCTTTTAATTTAATTAATACTTCCGGTGTTTTTTTAATAGTATTTTCAGGTAGTTCTAATGGTTGAACTTTAGGACTTACAGCTGTTTTAATTAAGTTAAGGTTTTCAATTTCAAGCTGAGTGATAAAACGGCTTTTTTCACCCGCTCCATAACCATCTGTTTCCGTATTATACACTAAATAAACATTTTTTGCTCTTTGTAACAACCTCTGAAAATGGTATGAGAAAATAGCATCTTTTTCTTGATAAGTTGGTAAATTAAAATGCTTTTTAATATCAAAAGGAAGGAATGAATTTTCACTTTTACCGCCGGGTAAAACTCCTTCATTAACTGAGGTAATTATAACTGTATCAAAATCCAAAGCTCTTGTTTCCAACATTCCCATAAGTTGAAGTCCTTGTAAAGGTTCCCCTTGAAAAGATAGTTTTTCATTACTTAAAAGTTGATTGAAAAATAAATACAAGGTTTTTAAATTGTCAATATGATTGTATTCTGTATTAAGGCTTTGTAATTGTTTAAACGTATTATAAAACCTGTACAAATATTCTTTTTCAATACCCGTAACAACATCTTTTAATTGATTTATAAACTTAATACAACTATTTATTACATTGTTTATGTTTGAAGAAATGTAAAATAATGAAAAAACAATATTCGTTTTTTCTATTTCAGAAAGATTTTTTTGAAGTGACGCCACCGATAAAAATATACTGTTTTCACTTTTAATTTTACGTATTGTTTTTTGAAGTAAATCACTCTCAAATTTATTTAAAAAAGGATCATTTAAAAGGTTTAGAACATCTTTATAATAAAATTCACCTTCAGATACCTTATTGAATTTTTCTTGATTTAAATGAAGTTTAAAAAACTTTTCGAATAAACTTGCTATCGGAATATCTTTTAAAGGATATCCCATAGTAATATTTATATTTTTAACATTGTTTGGAAGAGAATTTAACGCTAGTGTAAGTAAACTTTCATCTGCTAAAACCAATGCTGTTTTAGAGAAGTCTGTAAAGTTTGACAACAACTCTCCTACATATTTTATTTGAGTTATATTTTTGGGTACAGAAATTATGTGGATGTTTTTTTTGAAAGCAGTAAAATCTTCAATCCACAAAAAAGGATTGTTTTTATAATAACTCCATTCGTTTTTGTACTTTCTTAAAAAAACTCCTGCTCCATTAGTACTTTTTAACATTGCCTCATTAGCATCCCAATAAATTGATGCCATATTTGCCAACAACAACTCTTGAATTATTAATTCTTCGGCATTGTTTAAAGCATTAAAACCTATAAAAACAGTATGCTCTTTTGAATGCGAATTAATATAAAACTCTAAATTGTCTTTGGCTTCTCTGTAAATTAAACCTTGATAACCAACTTTATTATCTTTAAGTTTTTTATAAAGTTCAGTATATAATTCATCTAAATATTCAAAAAATTGTAAATAATCTATTGCCAGTTTTGTTGGTTTTTTATTTTGAAACCAATTGTTTAACTTTTTAATATCCTTTAGGTTAGAAAAAAACACCTCAGTATCTATCAAATAACTGTCAATTTCATTAAAATCTTGCAAAGCAATGGTAGCCCATTGTGAAAATGAGTCAAAACTGTCTATATTTTCTTCTTTGATTTTTTGTTTATATATGCTATAAAACTCGAAAAGCAACTGAGTATTGTCAATTAAACTGATATCAGCTAACTCCTGTATATAGTTTTCAATACTAATAATTTTAGGCAAAAATGAAGTTTTAGGTATGCTATTTATTAGTTCTTCTTTTAAAAAAACACATGCCCTTTGACTTGGAAGTACACATATTAAGTTATTATAATTTTTGTTTTTGTTTAAAACATCCTCAACAACATTAGAAATAAATGATTTCATATAGCCTTTTTATATTTTATAAAAATAAAAAAGCCATCTCAAAAGAAATGACTTTATTACTATTTTTTTAAAATATTTTAATTCACAATTTTAATTTCAATTCTACGGTTTTTTGTTCTTCCTTCAGCAGTGTCATTTGTTGCTATAGGCATAGATTCTCCAAAACCTTTTGTACTTAAATTAGATTTATCTACTCCTTGTGAAACCAAATAATTTACAACTTTATTTATCCTTTTTATAGATAACTGAAGATTAGTCTCTTCAGATCCTACACTATCTGTATGCCCTTGGATTTGAAATTTTAAATCATTATGATCATTCATTAAGCCAGCTATTTGATTTAGTTGATCCTCATTTTTGGTATAAAATTTATCAGACCCTGAAACAAATAATATACCACGTGCTAATTCAACCAATTTTGCTTCTAATTCTTCATAATTATTATCAATTACAACCGGGCAGCCATTATTATCGGCTGGACCAGTTTCAAATTTACATTTATCTAATCTATCTATCACACCATCACCATCAGTATCTGGTTCAGGGCAGCCATTATTAGAAAGAGGACCTGCTACGGTTGGACAGCCATCGCGCTGATCAATAATTCCATCACCATCAGTATCAGGACAACCATTGTGTTTTATTTCTCCTTTGATATAAGGACAGTTATCCAGTTCATCAGTTACGCCATCTTCATCAGAATCTGGACACCCATTTAATTTAACTGAACCATAAACATTGAGACAATTATCTTCAGAGTCAGGCACTCCGTCTTCATCAGAATCTGGACACCCCTTAAACTCAACCAATCCAAAAACATCCGGACATACATCATCTTTATCAAAAACACCATCATTATCTTCATCGTAACCTCCAAATTTGTATATTATACTTGCTGAATGTTGAAAATGCGGGTAAGATCCGTCATTAAAAAAATGTTTATATATAGTTTGTATTTTAACTCCTAGTTTTTTATACAGCCATATTTTGCTTCCTACTCCGCTATTAAATGACCCATAATTTTTAAATGGCAAACCATTACTATTTCCTGTTTTAGCATTAAAACCTCCTCCCATAATTGCATAAGGGTCGAACCAAGATGTTTTTCCTATAATCTTATTTATATTATAATTTATATTAGCATCAATTGCATAGTATGAAATACTTTTGTCTAACTTAATACTACCTAGTTTCTTAATTTTATTAATACTACCTGCTAATTCTACACTAAAACTTTCATTTAAGTATCTTCCGATACTTAATTTACTTGGAGCTGATATATAATTATAATGATCATTTAAATTAAAAAATTGATCAAACCATTTAGTTGAATTTCCAGCTTCGGATTTCATGCCATGAATATTCGTTGGATAAAAATCTACTGCATTTACTCCAAACCCGATAACCCAAGGATTGTCTTTATCTTGACTTCTTAAATCTGATATGAATATTAAGAAAAAGATTATTAGCGTAATTTTTTTAGATAATATATTCATTTTCATACTTTTAATTTTTACTAATTTAGCTGTAAAAATCAGAACACAAAAATATTTTTTCAAAAAAAAAGCCATTCAAAAATGAATGGCTTTTTAATTTATGTTTTATAAAATCAATTATTTGATCAATTTTACTTCAACTCTTCTGTTTTCAGCTCTACCAGCTCTAGTGTTATTAGATGCTATTGGCATATCTTCACCATAACCTGTTGCAGTTAAGTTACTTTCTGATACTCCTTTAGAAACTAAATATTTTTTAACAGCATTAGCTCTTTTTTCAGATAATTGTTGGTTTAAAGTAGCACTACCTACGCTATCTGTGTGACCACCGATTGCGAATTTAGCAGTAGAATATTTAGCCATTATCTCAGCAGCTGTATCTAATTTAGAATAAGTATCAGCTTTAAAAGTATCTTTTCCTGTATCAAAATATACTGTTTTAAATAACTCATCTAATTTAGCTACTTCAACAGCAGTAATTTCAGGACAACCTTTGTTAGCTACAGTACCAGCTACTTTTGGACAATCATCATCTTTATCTAAAACACCGTCACCATCAACATCTGGCCAAGGACAACCATTGTTAGCAACAGGACCAGCAACTGAAGGACATTCGTCTTTAGAATCAATTACACCGTCACCGTCAGTATCAGGGCAACCATTGTTTGCTTTTGTTCCTTTTTCGTTTGGACAAGCATCGCTTTTATCAGCAATACCATCACCGTCAGCATCTGGACATCCGTTTAATGCAGCTAAACCTGCAGTATTAGGACATGCATCTTCTGAATCGATAATACCATCATTATCAGAATCTGGACAACCTTTAAATTCAGCTAAACCGAATACTTCTGGACAAGCGTCATCTTTGTCAAAAATACCGTCACCATCAGTGTCAGTACCACCAAATTTAACAACTATACCAGCAGAGTGTTGCCAATGTTGAATAATATTACTTTCGAAAGTGTGTTTATATTTTGTTTCTAAATTTAAACCTAAGTTATCTGTAAACCAAACATTGAAACCTGCTCCACCATTAAATGTACCAGTATCCCAATCGTCCATCCAAGTATAACCTCCACCAACAGAAGCATAAGGATCGAACCAAGCAGTTTCACCGATAAGTTTGTTTAAATCGTACTTTACAGTACCATCAACAGCAAAAAATGATAAATCATCAGCTTCAAAATCACCGATTTTTTCAATTTTGTTTAAAGTACCTCCTACTTCTAAACTAAAACCTGCAGCTAAGTATCTGCCAACTGTAAGTTTTGAAATTGCAGGTAAAATGTTGTAATGATCGTCTGCGTTTGCAAATTCATCATACCATTTTCCAGGAAGATCTCCTGAATTTGTAGGATAGAAATCCACTGCGTTTACACCAAAACCAATTGCCCAAGGATTGTTTTCATCTTGTGCATTTACATTGCTGAAACCAGTAATCAATAATAAAGCCAATAAGGCTACTTTTAAATGTTTCATTTTCAAAAATTTAAATTTAATGTTCTTTCTTTTTTCACAAATATAAGCCATAAAAGCTCAATTATAACGACAAAAATACAAAATTATATTAAAATCTATAGTTTTTTTGTGATTTTTATACTACTCCGAGTTTTTTTCCAACCTTAATAAAAGATTTTACGGCCTTTTTTAAATGTTCTTCAGTATGAGCTGCTGACAATTGTACTCTAATTCTTGCTTTACCCTTTGGTACCACAGGATAGAAGAAACCAATCACATATATTCCTTCTTCTAACAGCATATTTGCCATATCTTGAGAAAGTTTAGCATCGTATAACATCACAGGTACTATAGCCGAATCTCCTTTAATTATATCAAATCCGGCTTCATTCATAGCATTTTTAAAATAATTTGTGTTCCATTCCAATTTATCTCTTAGTGAAGTGTCGTTAGATATCATTTCGAAAACTTTTAATGAAGCTCCAACAATTGCAGGTGTTAAAGAATTTGAAAATAAATAAGGTCTGGAACGTTGACGCAGCATTTCAATAATTTCTTTTTTACCTGTTGTATAACCTCCCATTGCTCCTCCTAATGCTTTTCCTAATGTTCCGGTAATAATATCTACTCTACCCATCACATTTTTTAACTCAAGTGTTCCTCTACCTGTTTTCCCTATAAATCCGGCAGCATGACATTCATCTACCATAACTAAAGCATCGTATTTATCAGCCAAGTCACAAATTTTATCTAAGCTTGCTACAATTCCATCCATAGAGAATACCCCGTCTGTAACAATAATTTTAAATCGATGCTTGTTTTTGTTGGCTTCAATAAGTTGTTCTTCTAACGATGCCATATCGTTATTTTCATATCTGTAGCGAGCCGCTTTACACAAGCGTACACCATCAATTATGGAAGCGTGGTTTAAAGAATCTGAAATAATAGCATCTTCTTGAGATAAAAGCGGTTCGAAAACGCCTCCATTTGCATCAAAAGCCGCAGCGTATAAAATTGTGTCTTCAGTTTGATAAAAATCGGCGATTTTTTGCTCTAATTGTTTATGAATATCTTGTGTGCCACAAATAAATCTAACCGACGACATTCCAAAGCCATGAGAATCCATTGCTTCTTTTGCAGCTTGGATAACTTCCGGATTATTTGACAATCCTAAATAATTATTAGCACAAAAATTAATCACCTCTTCACCTGTGCTAATTTTAATCACTGCATCTTGCGACGAGGTTATTATCCGTTCAGTTTTATAAAGTCCTGCATCTTTAATTTCTTGCAGTTCGTTTTGCAAATATTTTTGAATTGTACCGTACATTGTTATTGTTTTTTTACAAATTTAATTCAATTTAAACTTCTTCCACCAAAATTTGATTGTTAATATATACCAGTAATTTTTTTTCGATTTCAAAATCTAAATTCTCTAACGTTTTGGCGTAATTTTTAATTTGATCATGATATTTTTTATCATATTTTCCCGTTTTATAATCAATAATTGTTAGTTTTTCTTCTCTAACTACCAATCTGTCAGGTATAATAATGTTCTTTTCTTTAGTTACAATCTCTTGCTCATTAAAAACCTTGTTATTTTGTTCAAAATAAATTGAAAGCTGCTTATGATTCACTATTTTATATAAGATTTCTGTTATTTCTTCCTGTTCGCTTATAGTGATTATGCCTTTATAAAGATATTGTTGAACCGTTTCTAAAATATCATTTTTAGTTTTTATTTTTGATAAAATTTCGTGTATCAAATTACCATAAACAATTGATTTTCCTTTTTCCGTATCCCATAATAAAGAAGAATTTGCAACAATTGAAATATTGTGATTTTTCCATGAATTATTAATAAAGCTCTGTTGAAAAATTGTTTCTTCATCTCTTTTGGAAATAACATCTGTTCGAGTTGAAGTTCCAAAACAATACTCGTTTTGTTTTTCGTTCCACTGTTCAATTTTCTTTAAATAATTGATAAAGAAATCGGCTGTTGAGCTAAGCTTTTCTTCTTTTTTATTTGATGTCTTTTTACCTGATATTATATACAATTGTTCAACTGCTCTTGTTAAAGCAACATATAAAATATTAAAATTATCCAACTCCAATTCTTCTTTTTGTTGGTCAAATAATTGTATTCCTTGCTCGTCTATATACTTTAATTTGGCACTATAATTTAACAATATAGATTTTATAGTGTTTGATTGTGTGTAATTATACCAAACTTTAGGGTTTATTTGTCTGTAAATATCAATATCATAAGGAAAAATAACTACCGGAAATTCCAAACCTTTTGCTTTGTGAATCGTCATAATTCGCACGGCATTTTTTGCTTCAGGAGCAACAATGCTTAACGCGTCTTTTTTTAACTCCCAATATTCTAAAAAATCACCAATTGATGCTTTTTTCTTTTGCTGAAATTCAAAAACCACATCTAAAAAGAACTGAATATTAGAATCTGACTCCTGAGCCAGATTGAAATTTCTGATGATATATTCAATACTTTCATAAAACGGATTTTGAACAAACTCATTGTAGCTAAAATACACGTTGTATTGCTTCAATTCTTCAAAAAATTGAACATTCGAGTAGTTTATAAATCTATTTAAAAACAAATGTTTATCTTCTTTTAATTGCAAGTATTCGTACAAAAAATAGAGTAATTTTATTTTGTATTCTTTGGTTGAGGGATTTTGTAATACATTCAATAAATCTATTATAAAATCAACTTTTGCGTTATTTTTTAACAACAAAGTTTCTGATGAAATAATCTCAATACCATTTTCCGATAAATATTCAGCAACGTTAACTCCTTGTTTTCGAGTACGCACCAATACGCAAACTTCACTTTTTTGAAAAGAGCTGTCTAAATTTTCAATTATTTCGTATACTTTTTTAGGGAAAACTAAATCCTTTTCTTCATCATCATTTTGTTTTTCTACAAACGACAGTTGAACATAACCACCTTTATTTTCATTTGTGTGTTGGTTGTTTCCTTCAAAATACAACTTACCGTAACTGCTGTTAGCTAAATATTGTGAAATGTGTTTGAAAAAGGAATTATTAAAGTCTATTATCTCTGAATAACTTCTGTAGTTTGTTTCTAAATTTTGTAATTCTTTTTCTACATAAAAAGGGTTATTCGCTTTTCCTGCATCGGTTGCTGATAGCGAAATAAATTGCTCTGCTTTACCTCCTCTCCAACGATAAATTGATTGTTTGGCATCGCCAACCAATAATAACTGCCCTTTTTCACCAGCTTCATTTTCTGATGAAATTGCATTGTCAATTAACGGAATTAAATTTTGCCATTGCATTTCCGATGTATCTTGCATTTCATCAATAAAATAATAACGGTATTTTTCTCCAATCCGTTCATAAATAAATGGTGCAGGTTCGTTTTTAATGGTGTCGCTTATAATTTGATTGAATTCGGCATTCAACAAAACATTATTTTCATTTTTAATTTCTTGTAATGCATTGTTGATATAATTTAAAACTGCCAAAGGAATCAAGCTGTTTAAAATTAAATCGTTCAAAGTTTTCTTTTGAAACAAAACTTCTGATTGATTGTACAAATTCAATAATTGAGGAATACAACTATCTATTGCGCTTTTTACATTTTCCGGTTTCGATTTTGAATAAAATGTTTGCTCATCAATTCTCTCTTTAAGCTTACTTTGATCAAAAAAACTTGCTTTTTGAAATGAAGTTGCCAAATTTTGAAAATGATTTGGAATCATTGAGTAATAAAAATCCTTAAAATCAACACCAATGCCATTGATAATATGTAAGCCTTCGTTTCCAATTCTTTTAAACTCACTCTCAATTTCTTTATTTTCTTTTTGAAGTTTTTCTTTTAGTTTTTTGAACTCGTCAACCGAAACTTTAGAAAGTATTTTTAAATGCTTTGCATGATTTTCGTTCAAAATAATTTCGGCAAACGTTTTGAGTTCTAAAGAAATATCCCAAGATTTATCATCGTCTAATTTTTGGAGTGAAAAAGCTACCAGCAAATCGGTTAGCTCTTTAGTATCTCCAATTTTAGAAATCACAATATCAACCGCTTCATTTAACAAACTTTTAGAATCCATTTCTACCTCAAAATTTAATGGAAGTTTTAAATCGTACGCAAAAGTTCTGATTAATTTATGTGTAAAAGCATCAATTGTTGTAATATTAAATGCCGAATAGTTTTGCAAAATTGCATTTAAAATTACTTTAGATCTTATAAAAACCGTTTCTTCTGTTAAGCCTGTTTCGTTACAAATTACCGATAACATGCTATTTGTTGTGTTTTTTGAAAATACATTTAAATTCTCAATAATACGCTCTTTCATTTCACCAGCAGCTTTATTAGTGAAGGTAACAGCTAAAATTTGCTGAAATTTAAAAGTATTGGTGCTTTGTAAAAGAATTTTTAAATATTCTTTTACCAATGTGAAAGTTTTTCCGCTCCCTGCAGATGCGTTATATACTTGAAATGAAGTTGCGTTTGGCACTTGTTTAATTTTACTGCAAAATACTATTTTAAACACAAAAAGCCGAACAAATTGTTCGGCTTTTTTCAATATAAACATTAAACTTAATTAGATTCTATTCACATATTTTACAGCTTTTGTGAACTCCTCCAAATCATTATCATTCAAAACCAAATGTATAGCTTCGTCAACTACTTTTTCAACATTATCTGTTGGAAAACCCAATCCGTAACAAATTTTTCTTAACACTTTGGCTTCAATTCCTGTAACTTCATTATCAGCAAAAATCATTTTGGTTAAATCGTATAAATGTTCAATACGTTCATCGTAATTATGCAAACTGTGCGCACAAAATTTTTCTGGATTTGCTAGAATTTCGTCATATTTTTCATCTAAAATATGAAACTTGGTTGCTATTTTTTTAAAAACTTTTCTTCTCCTTCAGTAATAACATTATCAGCTAAAGCTAATTTCACTAAACTTGCAAAATGATCAAAATTTCTTTTTTGCTCTCCGTTTAGATTATGGTCAGATATTTTCATGTTTTTGATTTTTTGTGAACAAATATAAATAAACTAACCAAATTTACATCATGCTTAATCCCGAAGGTTAATGTTTCATAGGATTTACTTTTTTAATTTTATTTTTAAAATCTTCTAAATCAGGTTCTTTAAAAAAGAACTTTACCGCTTCTTTTACCACATCTCTTGCGTGTTCTACAGGAAATCCCAAACCTATAGCAATTCTGTCCATTGTAGACATTTTATCAATCGTAGGATTTCTATCAACAAATAACATTTTAGTTAAGTCGTATAATCGTTCAAGTCTGTCCTCATAACTTACCGGAGGGTTTTCAGGATAATTAGTTGGATTTTTTAAAATATCTTTAAATTCAGTTTTGCTAATATCTAATCTTAAAGCTAATCTTTTTAATAGTATAAATTCATCAGAATCTATTTTACCATCCATAAGAGCTAGTCTAACAATAGTAGCAAAATGTCCAATATTTTCTTCATGCAAACCCGTTGGATACAAATCTGAAATAGTCATAATACATTGTTTTTAAAAATTTCGCTCTTATAAATTTAAGAAATTTTAACGATTTTTTTTTCATTTTTCATAAAATACTACCTTTGGCAAAATTTGCAACTTTTGAGCAAACAACATATTATTAAAACTTTTGAGCAAGCTGTTCAGCAAAAACAGATAGTTCAACTCCTTTCAAAAGGCAATCACCATTTTCAAATTTCGAATTTGGTTGGATCGTCATTGTCTTTTGTTATTTCTGAAACTTTTAAAAAGGCCGAAAAACCTTTCTTATTAATTTTTAATGATAAAGAAGAAGCCGCTTATTATTTAAATGATTTAGAACAACTTTTAAATGATAACGATGTACTTTTTTATCCGGGTTCGTACCGAAGACCTTATCAGATTGAAAAAACCGATAATGCGAATGTTTTATTGCGATCGGAAGTTTTAAATCGAATAAATTCGCGAAAAAAACCGGCTATTATTGTTACCTATCCTGAAGCACTTTTTGAACAAGTTGTTACAAAGGCTGAACTAAACAGAAATACCTTAAAAATAAGTGTAAACGACAATTTAAGTTTAGATTTTGTAAACGAAGTGTTGTTTGAATATCATTTTAACAGAGTCGATTTTGTTACAGAACCCGGCGAATTTTCGGTTAGAGGTGGTATTATTGATGTGTTTTCGTTTTCTAATGATGAACCCTACCGAATAGAATTTTTTGGTGATGAAGTTGAAAGCATCAGAACTTTTGATGTTGAAACCCAACTTTCAACTGAAAAACTAAAGAAAATAAACATTATGCCTAATGTTGAAAACAAGGCATTAGATGAAAAACGTGAAAGTTTTTTAAAATACATTTCCGATAAAACGGTTGTTTTTACTAAAAATATTGAGTTGTTTTCTGATAGGTTAGACAAGCTTTTCAGTAAAGCCGAAAGTGCTTTTAGTAATTTATCAAGTGCCATAAACCACGCAAAACCAAACGAATTATTTTGCAATGGTGAGCATATAAAAAATGAACTTCAAGATTTTAGTGTTGTTGAAATTGTTAATTCACTTCAATCAGAGCTTGATTCGAAATCGCATCAAAAGATTCAGGATCAACGCTTCGACTCCGCTCAGCGACCTACTCAGAACGAAGGTTCAATTATTTTCAATACAAAACCGCAGCCTTCATTTAATAAACAATTCGATTTATTAATTGAAAATTTGCATCAAAACACAAAAAATGGTTTTGAAAACTATCTTTTTTGTGATTCGCAAAAACAAGCCAATCGTTTTCACGATATTTTTAATGATGTTGATAAAGAAATTGAATACAAAACCATTGTTTTTCCATTATATCAAGGATTTATTGATATAGAAAACAAACTTGTTTGTTATACCGACCACCAAATTTTTGAACGTTACCATAAATTCCGCTTAAAAAATGGTTACGCAAAAAAGCAAGCCATCAGCTTAAAAGAACTTACAAATCTTGAAATTGGTGATTATGTAACTCATATTGACCACGGTATTGGTAAATTTGGCGGACTTCAAAAAATTGATGTTGAAGGAAAAAAACAAGAAGCTATTAAACTTATTTATGGTGACAGAGATATTTTATACATCAGCATTCATTCGCTTCATAAAATTTCAAAATACAACGGTAAAGACGGTACAGCTCCTAAATTATACAAATTAGGTTCCGGTGCATGGCAAAAATTAAAACAGAAAACAAAATCGCGCATACGTCATATTGCTTTTAATTTAATTGAACTGTATGCAAAACGTAAAATCCAAAAAGGATATCAGTACAATTTGGACAGTTATTTGCAAAATGAATTAGAAGCCAGTTTTATTTATGAAGACACGCCTGATCAATCTACAGCAACACAAGATGTAAAAAATGATATGGAAAGTCAACAGCCTATGGATAGGTTGGTTTGTGGTGATGTTGGTTTTGGTAAAACCGAGGTTGCCGTTAGAGCAGCTTTTAAAGCAGTAGATAATGGTAAACAAGTTGCCATTTTAGTACCTACTACAATTTTAGCGTTTCAGCATTTTAAAACGTTTAGCGAACGCTTAAAAGATTTTCCTGTTGCTGTTGAATATTTAAATAGATTTAGAACAGCAAAACAACGTAAAGGAGTTTTAGAAGGTTTAGCTAATGGTTCGGTTGATATTGTTATTGGTACACATCAGCTTACAAATTCAGCCATAAAATATAAAGATTTAGGCCTTTTAATTGTTGATGAAGAACAAAAATTTGGTGTAGCAGTTAAAGATAAACTCAAAACACTAAAAGAAAATATTGATACGCTAACACTTACCGCCACACCAATACCAAGAACGTTACAGTTTTCGTTAATGGCAGCGCGTGATTTATCTGTTATCAGTACACCGCCACCAAACCGCCATCCCATTGAAAGTAATGTGATTCGTTTTAATGAAGAAATAATTCGTGATGCTATTCGATATGAAATTCAACGAGGTGGACAAGTATTTTTTATTCATAACAGAATTGAAAATATTAAAGAAGTTGCCGGAATGTTGCAACGCTTGGTGCCTGATGCAAAAATTGGTATTGGTCACGGGCAAATGGATGGTAAAAAATTAGAAGGTTTAATGCTTTCATTCATCAATAATGAATTTGATGTGTTAGTTTCCACTACTATTATTGAAAGTGGTTTGGATGTTCCAAATGCAAATACCATTTTTATAAATAACGCAAACAATTTCGGTTTATCCGATCTACATCAAATGCGTGGTAGAGTTGGGCGCTCCAATAAAAAAGCTTTTGCTTATTTTATTACACCTCCGTATCATATGATGACCGAAGAGGCACGAAAACGAATACAAGCAATTGAATTGTTTACCGATTTAGGAAGCGGAATTAACATTGCTATGAAAGATTTGGAAATTCGTGGTGCAGGTGATTTATTAGGTGGTGAACAAAGTGGTTTTATTAACGATATTGGTTTTGAAACCTATCAAAAAATATTAAATGAAACCATTGAAGAACTGAAAGAAAATGAGTTTAAAGACTTGTATAAAGACACTTCAGATAAACCTAAAGAATATGTAAAAGAAATTCAAATTGATACCGATTTTGAAATTCTTTTTCCTGATGATTATATCAACGTAATTACAGAACGTTTAAACCAATACAATAGGTTAGGTGAGCTTAAAAACGAAGATGAATTGCAAAAATTTGAATTAGAACTCATTGACCGTTTTGGTGAACTTCCAACACAAGTAGTTGATTTATTAAACAGTGTTCGCATAAAATGGATTGCAAAAAAATTGGGTATTGAAAGGCTTATTTTAAAGCACAATAAAATGGTTGGTTATTTTATTGCAAATCAGCAAAGTTCTTATTACCAAACGCCTATATTTACAAAAGTGCTGCAATTTGTACAACAAAATACAGCAAGTTGTACTATGAAAGAGAAAGAAACTAAAAACGGATTGCGTTTATTAGTAACCTTTACTAAAATTACTTCTGTTAAAAAAGCGTTAGAAACCCTTCAAAAAATGAACAGTTGAAAAATCAACACTTAAAAAATATCATCGAACTTAATATTGCGGTCATTTTGATAAGTACATCAGGACCGTTAGGGAGATTTGTTTCTATGCCGCCTCCTGTTACCATTTGGTTTCGTTGTTTATTTGCTGCTGTAATTTTAGGACTGTTTTGCTGGTATAAAAAAATTAATCTCAAAGTTTTTAATAAAAGAGATTTGGCTTCAATTATTGTAAGTGGCTTATTTTTTGGAGCGCATTGGGTTACTTATTTTTATGCCTTACAACTTTCTAATGTAGCTATAGGAATGCTTTCTTTATTTACCTATCCTGTAATTACAGCTTTATTAGAGCCTGTTTTTTTTAGAACAAAGCTTAACTTTAAACACGTAGTTTTAGGAATTATAGTACTTATCGGTATCTATTTTTTATCTCCGGAATTTAACTTAGAAAATAACCATACCAAAGGTGTTATTTTTGGGTTGATCTCAGCTGTTTTTTACGCAATTCGAAATATTTTAATGAAAAAGAAAGTGACAAATTACCATGGTTCAATGCTTATGTTTTACCAAATGGTAATAGTTACATTGGTTTTATGGCCTGTATTATTTGTTTTTGAAGTAAACCCAACAGTAAACGATTGGAAAGCGTTAGCGGCTTTAGCTTTGGTAACAACCTCTATTGGGCACACTTTATTTGTAATGAGTTTTAAAAACTTCAACGTAAGTACTGCAAGTATAATGAGTAGTGTACAACCTGTTTATGGCATTTTAATGGGAATGTTATTTTTAAATGAAATTCCTAGTTTAACTATTTTTATTGGTGGCTTTTTAATTGTAGCAACAGTAATTATTGAAAGTATCAATCATAAAAAATAGTTATACTTTAAACTCCATTTCATAATAATCGTTTATATCAACTACCATCATTCCTGCTTTTTCTGCAGCTTGTATCCCCAAAATACCATCTTCAAAAACCACACAATCTTTTGGATTTACTCCCATAAGCTCAGCACATTTCAAAAAGGTTTCAGGATGTGGTTTAAAGTTCGTAACATCATCTGAAGTAACAACCACATCAAAATAAGAATTCATTCCAATTACTTCTAAAGTTTTAAAAGCTCCTGCTTTGTGACTTCCGGTGCCAATTGACATAGGTAAAATACCATGATATTTTCTAACAACATCGGTAACAACTTTAATTTCTTCTGTTAAGTGTGCCAATTTTTCAAAGTGATTTGATTTTACATCTCCCACCTTTTGAGTATCCATATTTGTTCCGAACATTTCATTTAATTTTTCAATAGTTGCGGTACGAGGCATACCCGTAAGTTCTTTAAATAACGTTGCATTAAAATCTATTCCGTGTGGTAAAATTGCTTTTCTCCATGCTTCAAAATGATTTTGCATTGTATTAGCAACTGTGCCGTCTAAATCAAAAATAAGTCCTTTTGCTTGTTTTGAGATTTCTATCATCTTTTTTATTTTATTCAGCAAAAATAAAGATTAATACTCCATTTCATCGGTAAAACAATAAGATTTAAAGTTATTTTAATATTTAAAAATTAAACTGCCTCAAATAATTTGCCCGGTAATGGTTTTACAACACCTTTCATTTCCAAATTGAATAGTACAGAGGTTGTTTGGTGAATTGGCAGTTGACAGTTTACAGAAATTATATCTAACAATTCCTTTCCGTTTTGAAGCAGAAAATCGTATACATGCTCTTCAATTTCTGTAAGTTCTACAAAAAGTTGCTTTTGAATAACTTTTGGGTTTTCATTTTTTAATTCCCAATTCAACATTTCAATTACATCTTCAGCAGAAGTTAAAATTGCTGCTTTATTACTTCTAATTAAAGCGTTGCAACCTTTACTGTAAACATCTGTAGTTCTTCCCGGAACTGCAAAAACATCTCTATTATATGAATTTGCTATATCGGCTGTTACTAATGAACCTCCTTTTTCAGCAGATTCAATTATTATTGTAGCATCAGAAATGCCTGCAACAATGCGATTTCTTTTTAAAAAATTTTCACGATAAATACTGTTATCATGCCAAAACTCTGTTAAAAAACCACCGTTTTTATGTATTTCGTTTATGTATTTTTTATGAATTTTAGGATAAACATCTTCCAACCCATGCGCTAAAACTCCAATGGTTTGCAACTTGTTTTTTAAGGCAGCTTTATGAGCGCAAATATCAACTCCGTATGCAAAACCACTTACAATTATTGGATTATATTGTTTAAGATCGTGTATTAGGTTTTCGCAAAAATCACGACCGTAACTTGTAATTTTTCTGGTTCCAACAACACTTATAATGGGCTGATTTTTAAAATTGATATTCCCTTCTTTAAAAAGCAAAATTGGAGCATCTAAACAATGTTTTAATTTTTCGGGATATTCTTTATCTAAAAAATAAAGGGTAGAAATATTATTTTTTCGGATATAATTAAGCTCTTTTTCAGCTTCTTTCAAATTGGTCGAATCAAATAGATTTTTAACCGTTAATGTACCAATTCCATTAATTTTTTCAAGTAAACTTCTTTTCTCTTTAAATACATTTTTAGCACTGCCACAGTGAGAAATCAGCTTTTTTGCACTTACATCTCCTATTCCTTTAACGCATTGCAACGCTAAAACATACAGTAAATCTTCTTCAAGCATTTTTTAACAATTTGAGGGTCAATATATAAAATTATTGTTAATAAAAAATAGCATAACTTTTAATTTTAAGTGTGCTTTTTTCTATATTTGTTTTAATGACTTTAGCAAAATACATAAGCGATTTATTATACAGATATGAATGTGTGATTGTACCAAATTTTGGAGGTTTTGTTACTAACGAAATTTCGGCAAGAGTAAATAATTACACGCATACTTTTTATGCTCCTTCCAAACAATTAACTTTTAATTCTCATTTACAAAATAATGATGGATTATTGGTAAATTATGTAGCCGGTGCAAAAAATATTTCATATTCAAATGCTGTTGAATTTATTGAAACTGAAGTTGATTTTTGGAAAAATTCTTTGAAAAAGGAAGAACTTGAATTGGAAAATATTGGTTCTTTCAATTTGAACAGTGAAGGAAAACTTATTTTTGAACCTAATAAAACGGTTAATTATTTAACATCTTCGTTTGGTTTAAGTTCTTATGTTTCTCCGGCTGTAAAACGCATCGCATACAAAGAAAAAGTACGACAATTAGAAACCGTTGCACCTATCCTTCCTTCAGAAGAAAATAAGCGTAAAACTCCTGCATTTATAAAATACGCAGCTACTGCTGCAATTATTTTTGCTTTGGGTTCTGTAGGTTGGAATCAGTACCAAACACATCAATACAACAACATGGTTGCTAAAGCTGAACAACAACAGCAAAAAGTAGAAAAAACCATACAAGAAGCAACTTTTGTTATAAGCAATCCATTGCCTGCTATCACTTTAAATGTTACCAAAGAAACCTTTAATTACCACATTATTGCCGGAGCATTTAGAGAGCCTGAAAATGCTGAAAAAAAATTAATTCAGCTTATTGAAAAAGGATACAATGCTAAAATTTTAGGTGTTAATAAATGGAATTTAACTCAGGTAGCGTATGAGAGTTTTAACTCTAAAAATGATGCTATCAATACACTAAATAAAATTAAAAGAACTGAATCTTCTGAAGCTTGGCTGCTTGTTAAAGAATACTAGAATTCACTTTTAAACACATTCTTCTTTTAAAAAATACCCATATCTTTGTGAAAAACTATTTGGCATGGTAAAAACACCTAAAGAATCGCTTACAATTTTAACTGATATTGTTTTGCCCGGAGAAACCAATCCGCTAGGGTATTTATTTGGAGGTGAATTATTGGCAAGAATGGATAGAGCCTGTAGTATTGCTGCAAAAAGACATTCGCACAGCATTGTAGTAACAGCATCTGTAAACCATGTTTCTTTTAAAAAACCTGTACCTGTTGGTAGTGTTGTTTCTGTTGAAGCAAAAGTTTCTCGTGCTTTTAAATCATCAATGGAAGTGTATGTTGATGTTTGGATTGAAGATAGAGAAACCTTACAACGAACTAAAGTTAACGAAGGAATTTATACGTTTGTAGCTCTAGATAAGTTTGGAAAAACTGTTGAAGTTCCTGAAGTTAAACCTGAAACTGATCTTGAAATTGAACGTTATGAAGGTGCTTTAAGACGTAAACAACTAAGTTTAATACTTTCAGGTAAAATGAATCCACACCAAGCTACAGAATTAAAAGCCTTATTTGCTGATTAACATCAACCCTTTCAATTATATTTTTAATAAATTAAATATAGATTTTTCAATTCAATACTGAAAATAATAGTAATTTCGAAGCCTTAATCAATTCAATTTTATTGTTCGCACCATTAACTCTGCAATACTAATTTCTAATTGATTTGATTTTGTTTTTTTAAGGACAAGTTAAATAAATTTATGGAGAAAAAAGGATCTCCTATAGCATTAGGTAGTGAAAATGTGTGGAGTTTGCTTATGCAATATGCCATTCCGGCTGTAATTGCTATGACGGCAGCATCGCTATATAACATAACTGATAGTGTTTTTATCGGTCAAGGAGTAGGTGCGTTGGCTATATCAGGATTAGCTATTACTTTTCCTTTAATGAATCTAGCAGCTGCGTTTGGATCATTAGTTGGAGCAGGTGCGGCTGCGTTAATGTCATTACGTTTAGGACAAAAAGACTACAGTACTGCCAACAATATTTTAGGGAACGTATTTTCATTAAACTTAATTTTTGGGATTACTTATACGGTAATAATACTCCTTTTTCTTGATCCTATACTCTATTTTTTTGGTGCCAGTTCCGATACTATCCCATATGCCCACGATTATATGATAATTATTACACTTGGTAATGTAATAACACACATGTATCTTGGTTTAAATGCCTTATTGCGATCAACCGGCAATCCTCAAAAATCAATGTATGCTACCATTTTTTCAGTTATCATCAATATTGTATTAACACCCTTATTTATTTATGTATTAAACTGGGGAATAAAAGGAGCTGCGTTTGCTACAGTTATAGCTCAAACATCTATGTTAATTTGGCAAATAAAGCTATTTAGTAACAAGAAAAATTTAGTTCATTTACAGAAGGGAATATATAAGTTAAAACGCAAAATTGTAGTTGATTCTTTATCAATTGGTATGGCTCCGTTTTTAATGAATGCAGCTACAAGTATAATTGTAATTATCATCAATCAAAGTCTTATAAAGCATGGTGGTGACTTGGCTGTTGGTGCTTACGGAATTATAAATCGAGTTTCGGCTCTTTTTCTTATGATTGTAATGGGACTTAACCAAGGTATGCAGCCTATTGCCGGCTATAATTTTGGAGCCAAACAATATATCAGAGTAAATCAAGTATTAAAATTAACTATTATTTTAGCTACCGGTATAATGGCTGTAGGCTTTTTAATGAGTGAAATTTTTCCTCATACCATTGCTGCCGTTTTTACCAATGATAAAGAATTAATCGCAATAGCCGTACCGGGTTTACGCATAGTATTGTTTCTGTTTCCTATTGTAGGTTTTCAAATGGTTACCTCAAATTTCTTTCAAAGTATTGGAATGCCGGGCAAAGCCATTTTTATGTCGTTAGCTCGTCAAGTACTTTTTTTATTACCGTGCCTTCTTATTTTCCCGTCATTCTTCGGAATAAAAGGTGTTTGGTACAGTATGCCTACGGCAGATTTGTTATCAAGTATTGTAGCAGCATATTTGCTAATTACACAATATCGAAAATCTAAAATTATGATGTAACTTTATTCTTCTAAAACAATTCAACCATGGACGAAAAATTTTTTATAAATATAGGGAGACAGCTTGGTAGTGGAGGTCGAATAATTGGAAAAAAATTAGCTTCTGAATTAAACATTTCTTTTTACGACAAGGAATTGATTCGAATTGCATCGCAGGAAAGCGGGCTAGGGAAAGAGATTTTTGAACAAGCTGATGAAAAAGAAAGTCATAGTCTTTTAGGAGGTTTATTTGGTTTACGTACTTCTTTAATTGATGAAATTAATGTGAATAATTACCTGTGTAACGAGACATTGTTTAAAATACAAAGTGATGTTATCCGCGAATTGGCTGAACAGAAATCATGTCTTTTTGTAGGGCGTTGTGCTGATTATGTTTTACATGAAAATCCACGCTGCGTAAATGTATTTATTAGTGCCAATATAGAAGACCGAGTAAAACGTATTGCTGAAATTCAACAATTATCGGAGAGTAAAGCCAAAGATTTTATTGAGAAAATGGATAAAAAACGCGCAGGATATTATAACTATTACAGCAACAAAGTTTGGGGAGCTGCTGAATCATACCATATCTGTATCAATTCTTCAGCCCTTGGTATTAAAGGTACTGTGACTTTAATCCAACAATTTGTAAAACAAAAGTTTGGATTCTAATGAATTATAAATAAGTGCACTTATTTAAAAAAACAATATGCTTATCGGCTATATAAAAAGTACAATCAACGTAAGACTTATACCTGCTATTGTATAATAAATTTCATTGTGAAAATCACATTCTATAAATCCACGCTGTTGGATTTTCCGTTTTAGCATTATTTGTTAAAACAAAGCTTAAAATGGTTTTTCCTGTAATTTTATCGGTAAAAATGGTTCCTATTTCTTGTTTGGTGGTAACTTTATCGCCTTTTTTAACCCAAACATTCTCTAAATTTTTATAAACCGTAATATAATTACCATGTTGTATTAGAACGGCTTTTTTATTACCCGTCATCACCTGAACCGCTAAAACAGTTCCATTAAAAACAGCTCTGGCTTTACTGCCTTCATTAGTTGTAATTCTAACACCGTTACTTTGTATAGTTGCAGTTTTTACTATAGGATGCGGTTGTTTACCGTAATATGTAGAAACGTACCCTTTTTCTACAGGCCAAGGCAATTTCCCTTTGTTTTGTGTAAATTGCGAAGCTAATTCTTTTGCTTCAGCAGTTAAAGCAAACGTTGCCGAAGAACTTCCGGAGATTTCACCTTTATTTCTTTTATTCGACGCTGCAATAGCATCTCTAATAATTTTATCAATCTGAGCATTTATTCGTTCTTCTTCTTTTTGAAATTGCTGAATTTGCTTTTTATACTTGCTTTCTTTTTTCTTTACCTGACTTAATAAATTCTCTTGCTCCTTTTTCTCATTTTCAATGGCTAATTGCTCTTGTTTTTTCTCATTTAAAAGAGCTTGTTTTTGCTGTTTTTTTACCGTTAAAGAATCTGTTAAAACTTGCAACTGAGCTGTTTTTTCTTGAATTACTTCTCCTTGTTTCTTTCTAAACTTGGTGTATTGATTCATGTACTGAAATCTTTTGTACGCCTGAAAAAAGTTTTCAGAAGAAAGCAAAAACATAATTCGGCTATTTTGAGATTTACTTTTATACGATTTAAAAATCATATCAGCATAATCTTTTTTTAAGGCTTCCAACTCTCTTTTATACTCATTAATTTCAAGCTGATTTAAATAGATCTCATTTCCTAGCTCGTTGGTTTCATTAGTTATTGCGTTAATAAATTCTTCCCGAGTTTTAATTTTATCTTTCAAATCTTTTAAATCATCCAGCACATTTTTTTCTTTCCTTTTGGTATTTGAAAGCAACGCATTTATGTAAACCTTATCTTTTTGCAGCTGTATACGGCGGGCTTCAAGGCGTTCTCTTTTCGATTTTTGAGCCGAAACATTTATACTTAACAGCAGCGCTAAAACAATAAGAATATGATGTAATTTAAACTGCATTATTTTAAACTAATTTCTTTATAACCATTTGGTATAGAAAACGGAAAAGTTAATTCTTTATCAAATTCTACTGATCGATATTCAATATCTATGGTAGTTAACTTCTTTTTTTCTATAGCTTTAATTTTTATATCTTCAGGAAATTGAATTCCGTTAACATTTTGATATTTTGGATATGAAACTGTTAATAGTTGTTGTTTTGCCGGATTTCTAATTTCTTGTTTATTTAACTTAAAATTTTCCGGATTCATAAAAAACAAAATATTAAATAATTCATTGTCTTTTTTTGGCATTATTCGATACAAATTATCTTCAATTGAAGATATATATTTTCCTTTTTTCAAATTAAATACTGCTTGTCCTAACAATATATTTTGTACTTTTTCATAATCTAATTCTGTACCTAACCATTTGCTTAGCAAAGAAAAATCTCCATCAAAATACGTTTTATCCAATTTTTCGTAATAACTAACTCTGGTTGGAGTAATTTTTAATTTCGCTAAAGGTATCCCTAATTTTGTTGCGCTCATCCAAATAGTTTTATCTTTCTCAATTCGCAACTTTATATTAGCACTAACCGATGTTTTTTTATCTTTATATTTCACATCTAATTTAGCTGTTACCGTATTTTGTTTAAAATTATTCTCGTAATGATTGCTAATTATTTTTTTGGTTGATAATACACTTATAGTTTCGGCTGTTGTTATGTTTTTAGTGGATTTACATGAAGTAATTCCTAATAACAGCACTACACATAATTTTGAAAAATGTTTCATTTAATTTTCTTTTCTTAACTCCTTAGCTTTTTGTTGGTATTTTAAAGCTTCATTATTGTTATTTAAACCTTTGTAACTTATTGATAGTTCTTCATAAAAATCTGCTTCTAATTTATTATTATCAATAACAAAATCAATGCCAACTGTAAGAACGGAAATTGCTTCGTTATATTTTCCAAGTTTGTTTAAAGCTAAACCATTCATTTTATACAAAAAGGACTGCGAAGGAAATAATTCTAATGCTTCTTTACTATCGTTATACAAGTTTTCAAAATATTCGCTTTCTGCTTCTTTAATTAAAATTTGTTGTAGTATTTTGTAATCTTTATGTTCCTTGTACTGTTTTTTTAATGTTTCAATATCTTCATTAGAAGTATCTATATTATTTTGAGAAGTTAAAACCGGTAATTTTCTGTTTTCAAGATATTCTTTATAACTTTTAATTCTAGTGGTTGACAAAGCCATGTCTTCTATTTCTAAAATTAATTTACCAGCTTTTTCAAATTCTCTGTTCTGAATGTACAACAACACCAACTCATCACTAAATTTAGGGTTTAACTTAATAATTTCTTTTTGAATTTCAATTGCTTTTTCTAAATTATTCTTAGCCTTATAAATAGCTTCTTTATGCTGTAATAAATACACATTTTTAGGTTCTTTTTTCAAGGCTCTGTTTACAAATATTTCGGCTTCTTCATATTTTTTTAGTTCCAAATAATTTTTTGAAAGTTCAAACTCTACAGCAGTATTATTTTGGTCTATCTCGTAACATTTTTCAAGACTTTCAACTGCTTTTCCAAAATTATTGATTGCTTTTTGCTTTAGAGCTTCAAAAAAATGTTCTTGAAAATTTAAGTTATTTTCTTCAAAAAAAGGTTGAATTTGAGCATAAGAAAATCCTGTAACAACCAAGGCTACAACCAAAAAAAATCTATGTATACTTTTTGTGCTCATTTACAGGTGCAATATACAATATATTGCTGTTAAATTCCTTTAGGAATAGCATCAATTAATTTTTTAGAATAGCTTGATTTTGGATTTTTGTAAACCTCATCAGCATCACCAATTTCTTCAATTTTACCATTATTCATTACCATAAGTTGATCAGACATATATTTTACAACAGACAAATCGTGCGAAATAAAAATATACGTAAAACCAAAATCCTGTTTTAACTCGTTCAACAAATTTAAAACTTGAGCTTGAACCGAAACGTCTAATGCCGAAACAGATTCGTCACAAATAATTAATTTAGGCTTTAAAGCTATGGTACGCGCAATACCAATTCGTTGACGTTGCCCGCCTGAAAATTCGTGTGGATAGCGGTAAAAATATTCTTCATTTAAGCCAACACGTTGTAAAATTTCTAAAACATATTGCTTTCGTTCTTCTTTAGAATTTAAAATTCCGTGTACTTTCATTGGTTCCATAATGGCTTTACCAACAGGAATTCTAGGATTTAAAGAAGAAAATGGATCTTGAAAAATTATTTGAACTTCTTTTCTGAAATCTTTTAATTCTTTATTTGAAAGATTTGTTACGTCTTTTTGTTTATAAAACAGCTCTCCTTTAGTAGCTTTTTCTAAATGTAAAATTGTACGGCCTAACGTGGTTTTTCCACAACCCGATTCGCCAACCAAACCCAATGTTTCACCTTCAAACAGTTGAAACGAAACATTATCTACTGCTTTTACCAGCTGTTCTTTTTCAAAAAACCAATTGCTTTCTTTACCAAAATATGTAGCTAAATTTTTTACTTCCAACAAAGGTTCTTTTGCGTATATTTTTGAATGAAAATTGTTTCTTTCCTCCTCAGTATAAACTTCATTATTAATAGTTTGCTCCATAAAATTCTGTACAGTTGGCAGCTTTTTTAATCTGAAATTTAAATTGGGCTTTGAATTTATAAGTGCTTTTGTGTAATTATGTTGTGGATTTTTAAATAACTCTGTTGAAGTACCTTGCTCAACAATTTCTCCTTGTTTCATTACTAAAACTCTATCTGCAATTTCAGAAACCAAAGCCAAATCGTGAGTAATAAAAATGATGCTCATATTTGTTTCTTGCTGCAATTCTTTCAATAATAAAATAATTTCTTTTTGAACGGTAACATCTAAAGCAGTTGTAGGCTCATCAGCAATTAAAATTTGAGGTTTGCAAGCTATAGCCATCGCTATCATAACACGTTGTTTTTGTCCGCCCGAAATTTGATGTGGGTAATGATTAAAAATAGTTTCGGCTCTAGGCAACTTTACTTTTTTAAACAATTCAATTACCTCTTTTTTTGCTTCTTTTTTTGATATTTTTTTATGCTGAAGTAAAATTTCTAATACTTGATAACCACATGTTAAACTGGGATTTAAAGAACTCATTGGTTCTTGAAAAATCATAGAAATTTGATTGCCTCTAATTTTTTTAAATTGCTTGCCTGTAACTTTGGTTAATAAAATATCTTTAAAAATAATTTCTCCTTCAACCAAAGTACTTTTAGGCAAAAGTCCTAAAATAGCCAATGATGAAACTGACTTTCCACTACCCGATTCACCAACAATTCCTAAAATCTCATTTTCATTAACAATATAAGAAACCCCTTTAACAACTTTATTGTAATTATCGTCAGTTTTAAAAGAAACTGAAAGGTCTTTTACATTAAGAATTATACTCATATATCAAAAGTAATTAATTTAATTAAACTGTATGATTTTTTAAACAAACGGTATGTTTTTTTATATAAACGGTATGTTTTTATAGTTTTTTAACATTTTTTTAATATCTTCGACACATATTTAATGTTTTTATAACCAAAACCCCAAAATTAAATTCATATGAAAAAAAACTACTCCAAAAAAAGTTTTGCTGTTTTTTTTGTTGTTTTTTCCTTATTTATAGGGCAAATCAACGCGCAAAAAAAAGAACCAAAACTCAATGCCAAACCTAATTCTTTAAAGAAAAAAATAGATAAGGTTTACAAAACCAATCAAAAAGATCTTTTATTTAAAGAACAATTAAATCTTAAAAGTGAAGATAATATAGTTTTCACTAAAAGTAAAAAAGATAAACTAGGTTTTACTCACGAAAAACACCAACAATTTTACAACAATGTAAAAGTTGATTTTGCTACCCCAATTGTTCACAGTAAAAATGGAGAAATAAAATCTATTTCCGGTGAATTTTATCAAATTGAAAATTTAAACACCAAACCAAGTCTTTCAGAAGCAACTGCATTTCAAAAAGCAATTTCTCACATTGGTGCTTCATCTTATTTATGGCAAGAAACCAAAAACGCTAAACTTATAAAATATGATAAACCAAAAGGCGAATTGGTAATTTTACCAGGTTACATTATTGATAAAAAAGAAAATAAGTTAGCTTATAAATTCGATATTTATGCAACAAAACCAATAAGTAGAGGATTTGTTTATGTTGATGCTCAAAATGGTGAAATTTTATTTTATAATGCCATTATCAAACATGCTGATAATTTATTAGGAATAGATTTTGAAGAATACTACTCTAAAGTAACCAAAGCTAAAAGTGCCGATAAATTATTAACTGCGGGAAATGCTGCCACAAGATATAGCGGCACAAAAACCATTGAAACATCTTCAAGCAGTGGTAGTTATATTTTAAGTGATATTACCCGAGGCAATGGTATTAAAACTTATGATATGAATGAAGGTACCAATTATAGCTCTGCTGTTGATTTTAGTGATAATGATAATAATTGGACTGCAGCAGAATGGGATAACACTGCCAAAGACAATGGCGCATTAGACGCACATTGGGGTGCGGAAATGACTTATGATTATTGGCAAGATAAACACGGAAGAAACAGTTTTGATGATGCCGGTGCAACTATTAATAGTTATGTGCATTATGATACTGCTTATGACAATGCTTTTTGGGATGGATCAAGAATGACTTACGGTGATGGTAGCTCTGACGGAACTGTTGGTGATGGTTATTTTGATATTTTAACATCATTAGATGTAGCTGCACATGAAATTGGTCATGCAGTATGTACAAATACTGCAGATTTAGCTTATCAAAAAGAATCCGGAGCTATGAATGAAGCCTTTTCTGATATTTGGGCTGCTTGTGTAGAAGCTTACGCTGCTCCTGAAAAAGATATATGGTTAATTGGTGAAGATATTGAAAGAAGAACAACAAGTGTTGCTCTAAGATCTATGAGCAACCCTAAAGATGAAGGGCAGCCAGATACCTATGGAGGTACTAATTGGGTTGATGTAAATTGTACTCCTAGCTCTAGTAACGATTATTGTGGTGTACATACCAATTCAGGAGTGTTAAATCATTGGTTTTATATTTTATCGGAAGGAAAATCTGGAACTAATGATATTGGAAGTTCTTACAATGTAACCGGTATTGGAATTGACAAAGCTGCACAAATTGCATTTAGATTAGAAAGCCTTTATTTATCAGCAAATTCAACTTATGCTGAAGCAAGAACATCTGGTATTCAATCTGCAGAAGATTTATACGGCGCAGATTCAGCAGAAGTTATTGCCACTACCAATGCTTTTTACGCTGTGGGTGTTGGTAAAGAATATGGAGATACTTCTATAGAGTATTGTACTTCTGCAGGAAATAGTGTAAGTGACGAATATATTGGTCGTGTACAGCTAGGAACTATTGATAATAGTACAGGAGCATCAAGCGGTTATACAGATTATACCTCTATTTCTACAGATTTAGTAAAAGGTGATACCTATACTATTACTATTACACCAACTTGGACCGGTACAGTTTACAGTGAAGGTTATAGTGTTTGGATAGATTATAATAAAGATGGTGATTTTGATGATTCAGAAGAACAAGTGTGGACAAATGCAGCTTCAAAAACAACACCTGTTAGTGGAACTTTTACAGTACCAACCAGTGCTATAACAGGAAGCACAACAATGAGGGTATCTATGAAATACAACGCAATTCCAACAGCTTGCGAATCTTTTTCTTATGGTGAAGTTGAAGATTATACCGTTGTTTTAGGTACGGGTGCTCCTGATACAGAAGCGCCTACTGCTCCTACTTTAACATCAAGCAATATTACACAGACTACAGTTGATTTATCTTGGAGTGGTGCTACAGATAATGTAGGTGTTACGGGATATGATGTTTATCAAGGAACTACTTTATTAACTTCTATTACAGGTACATCATACCAGGTTACAAATTTATCTGCAGATACATCTTATAGCTTTACAGTTAAAGCAAAAGATGAAGCCGGAAATATTTCTGAAAGCAGCAATACGGTTTCTGTAACAACATTAGCTCCAGATACTCAAGCTCCAACAGCACCAACTTTAACAGCAAGTAATACAACAAATACTACAGTTGATCTATCATGGAGTGGTGCTACAGATAATGTGGCTGTTACCAGCTACGATGTCTATCAGGGAACCAGTTTATTAACCTCAGTTACAACAACTACATATCAAGTTACAGGTTTAACAGCTGCAACTACTTATAGCTTCACAATTAAAGCTAAAGATGATGCAGGAAATGTATCTAATACCAGTAATGCTGTGAGTGTAACAACATTAAATAACCAAATTACTTATTGTGATTCTAAAGGAAATAATTCTTCTTATGAATGGATTGATTATGTTTCTTTTGGAGGGATGACAAATACTACAGGTAATGATGGTGGTTATGCTGATTATACATCTAGTGTTGCAACTGTAGCAAAAGGAACTACCAATGAAATTATAATAAGTGCAGGTTTTAGAAGCTCTTCTTACACAGAATATTGGGCTGTATGGATTGACTTTAACCAAGATGGAACATTTGCCGATGCCGAAAAAATGGTTACAGGATCTTCATCAAGTTCAGGAAATTTATCAGCAGATATTACAATTCCTTCAGATGCAGTAAGCGGACAAACCAGAATGCGTGTTTCAATGAAATATAATTCTTCTCAAACTGCTTGCGAAACATTTACTTACGGAGAAGTTGAAGATTATACTGTAAATATTAGCAGTACAACTGTTAATTATAATTCGTCTTTAGCTTTTATTCCTTCTGAAGATTTAGGTTTTGAAATAGGTTCCGACTTAAATGTATATCCTAACCCAACAACCGAAACTATTCAAATTAAGTTCAACAAAAAAGAAAATTTGAGCTACAAAATTTCTAACAGGCTTGGACAGGTTGTAAAAACAGGAAAAGGGAATAAAGAAAGCATTAATATTTCAAATTTAAAGCCTGATGTTTATTTCTTAGAAGTTAATGACGGACAAAAATCTATAATAACCAAAATAGTTAAAGAATAATAAACAACTTAATTTTACTTTAAAACCCGAGACTTAATTCTCGGTTTTTTTTATGTAGTTTTGTCAAAAATTTAAGTTGAATGAATTACGTATCGGTAGAAAATATCTCAAAATCTTATGGTGAAGTTGAACTTTTTAGCAATATTTCATTCGGAATAAATAAAGATCAAAAAATTGCATTTATTGCTAAAAATGGTGCAGGAAAAACCTCAATGCTAAATATTATTGCGGGTGTGAGTAGTCCGGATACAGGACAGGTAATTTGTAGAAAAGGGCTGAAAATTGAATATTTGTCTCAAGTAGATGTATTAGATAGTACCCTAACTGTTGAAGAAACTATTTTTAATTCAGACAATGCTACTTTAAAAATTATTGAAGAATACGAGCACGCATTGAAAGATCCTTCAGATGAAAAAGCATATCAAGCAGCTTTTGAAAAAATGGAACGATTAAACGCTTGGGATTTTGAAACGCAATACAAACAAATTCTTTTTAAATTAAAACTCGATAACCTTGACCAAAAAGTAAGCAACCTTTCAGGTGGACAACGTAAACGATTAGCTTTGGCTATTATTTTAATTCATAAACCTGATTTATTGATTTTGGATGAACCAACCAATCATTTGGACTTAGAAATGATTGAATGGCTCGAAAATTACTTTAAAAAAGAAAAAATAACCTTGTTTATGGTAACACACGACCGTTATTTTTTAGAACGGGTTTGTGATGAAATAGTAGAGTTAGATAACGGTGGTTTTTATACTTACAAAGGAAATTACTCTAACTATTTACAAAAAAAAGAAGAACGCATAGAGCAAGAGCAAGCTAGTATTGACAAGGCTAAAAACTTATTTAAAAAAGAATTGGAATGGATGCGTAGGCAACCTAAAGCCCGAACCACCAAGTCCAAATCTAGAATTGACGACTTTTTTGTAATTAAAGAAGAAGCCCATAAGCGCAGAAACAACCATGTTGTACAATTAGAAATTGATATGGAACGTATGGGTTCTAAAATTTTAGAACTGCATCATATTTCAAAATCGTTTGGCGATTTACAAATCTTAAATAAGTTTGAATACGTTTTTAAACGTGGTGAACGTATAGGAATTATAGGTAAAAACGGAACAGGAAAATCGTCTTTTTTAAATATTATCACTCAAAAAATACCTGTTGATTCCGGTAAAGTTGTTGTAGGAGAAACTATAAAATTTGGGTATTACACACAAAATGGTATTATAATAAAACCGGGACAAAAAGTAATTGAAGTTATTAAAGAATTTGGAGAATATATTCCTCTTACAAAAGGGCGTAAAATTTCTGCAGCACAGCTATTGGAACGCTTTCTATTCAGTAGGAAAAGACAATACGATTTTGTTGAAAAATTAAGCGGTGGCGAACAAAAACGCTTGTATTTATGTGCTGTTTTAATTCAAAACCCTAACTTTTTAATTTTAGATGAACCAACGAACGATTTGGATATTGTAACCCTAAACGTGTTGGAAAATTTTTTATTGGACTTTCCCGGTTGTTTACTTGTTGTTTCTCACGACAGGTATTTTATGGACAAAATTGTTGATCATTTATTTGTTTTTAGAGGTGATGGTGTTATTGAAGATTTTCCGGGGAATTATTCCGATTATAGAGTGTATGAGGATTCTAAACCTATGGAAGAAGATACAGAACCCAAAAAAATAGATTCAACAGAAAAAAAAGTAAGTAAAGTCAAACTGTCTTATAATGAAAAAAAAGAATTCGATTCTATTGAAAATGAAATTGAAAAGCTAGAAAATCAAAAAATAGAAATTGAAAATTTATTTACTACAGGTAATTTAACTGGAGAAGAAATTAATGAACTCTCTATTAAATTACAGGAAATTAAAACCTCTATTGAAACCAAGGAAGATCGTTGGCTAGAGCTCTCTGCTAAATTGGAAGATGAAGTTTAATTTTTAAATTATAAATAGATTCCTGCCTTCGCAGTAATGACAGTTCTTTAATTAATTGTTACATTAAAAAAGTTATACTTCTCAAATTTATACAATGTAAGAACAATAGCTTTTTCGCTATTAATAATTAGTGGTCTCTTTAAGAGATTCCTGCCTACGCAGGAATGACAGCTGTTTAAGTTAGATAGAATACACATAAAATAAAATTCTTTAAATTCATATTTTTTCAGAAATAATCAGTTAAAAAAATCTATTTAATGTCATTCCTGCGAAGGCAGGAATCTTTTATACTAAACACTTTTTTAAATATGAATAATATTCAATTCCTCTAGTAATGGTAAATTGTTAAATCGTAAAAGTAATTGAGCAACTGCAATAGTATCTTTTTCACAATACGTAACAATTCTGTCCATATTCTTTTCCTTATAATACACTTCACTCACTTGAGCTCCGCTAATATCATCTTTTGGTGAAGGAATCCCTAAAATAGATGTTAATAATTTTAATGAAGTAAAATGCTTGTAATCACCAAATTTCCATAACTCCATAGTATCTAGATGAGGTATTTCCCATGGCTTTTTACCAAATAAATTCAATTTTACAGGTAATTGAATTTGATGAATTATCATTCTTCTGGCTATATAAGGAAAATCAAATTCTTTACCATTATGAGCACACAAAACATGTGCTGGTTTATTAAAATGATTATTCAATAAATCTTTAAAATCTTCTAAAATTTTTACTTCATCACCAAAAAA
Organism: Lutibacter sp. B1; assembly: GCF_012524075.1. Classification (GTDB taxonomy): domain Bacteria; phylum Bacteroidota; class Bacteroidia; order Flavobacteriales; family Flavobacteriaceae; genus Lutibacter. Next base: position 41,480 of record NZ_JAAZUI010000003.1, on the reverse strand, counting down.
AGATGTAACACGAAACATTCGGGAGCTCGAATTAAAATTGGTAAAATAACCTACAGATATACACACTATTTTACCAAACTCAGCCCAAATTCCAGCACGTTCATAAAATTCTTCAGGAGATAATTCATCTTTACGCTGATATTGTGTTTTCAACGCAAATAATTCTTGTTTTTCTTCATTTAAATCAGAAAAAAACTCAACTTCAGGAACCGTTTCAATGTCCAAAAAAAGGATGTTTTCAAAATTGATTTTAGTATTCATAACTTTTTTTATTTAAATGTACTAAAAAAAAGACTTTTTAAATTATTTTAGTTATTTTAATAGCGTTTGCGCTAAATTAATTCAATGTAATTTTAACATTAGCTTAATGTTATAAATTTGATTAGTTTACTACTTATAATTTGGTAATCACAATTTATGTTTACTTTTGAATGATTTTATTGTTAAAATAGCATTAAATATGAAAAATTCTGATATAAAAATTCTGTTGGTTGATGATGAACCGGATATTTTAGAAATTGTTGGTTACAATTTAAAAACTGAAGGATACAAAATATTTACAGCAAAAAACGGTATTGAAGCCCTTAAAATTGCAAAAAAAACAATACCGCATTTGATAATTTTAGACATTATGATGCCAGAAATGGATGGCATTGAGGCATGTGAAAAAATTAGAGCTACCAAAGGCTTAGAAAATGTACTTATAACATTTTTTACCGCTCGAGGAGAAGATTATTCTCAAGTTGCTGGCTTTGATGTTGGCGCCGATGATTATATTACAAAACCAATAAAGCCAAAAGTTTTAGTAAGCAAAATTAAAGCTCTTTTACGTAGAGTTAATATAGATGAAGTTGATACCTCATCTGATAAAGTTAATGTTGGTGAAATTATTATTGACAGAGAAGAATATGTAATTATTAAAGATGGAGAAAAACTTTCTTTACCAAGAAAAGAATTTGAACTATTTTCACTTTTAGCGTCTAAACCAGGAAAAGTATTTAAACGCGATGATATTTTAGATAAAGTTTGGGGAAATGAAGTTGTGGTTGGAGGTAGAACTATTGATGTTCATATTAGAAAACTTAGAGAAAAAATAGGAGACGATAATTTTAAAACAGTAAAAGGAGTTGGTTATAAATTTGTTATAGATGAAGATTAAAAAAACGTACTCTTTTGCATTTTGGTCATCCTCTTATATTACATTTTTCTCTTCATTAACTTTATATTTATTATCATACATAATATTTGGCATTTGGTTAAAAATTGAATATATATTACTTTATATAATTGTTGTATACGCTTTTGTTTTTTTTATAATTCAATACCGTTTAGAAAAATTTATTTATCAGCGTATTAAAAAAATATACGACAGTGTAGCTATTTTAGATTCTACAGATTTACAAAATACATCTATCACGTCCGACATAGACACTCTTTCCAGAGAAGTACGAAAATTTGCAATAAACAAACAACAACAAATTAGAAAATTAACTTTAAGAGAAGGCTACAGAAGAGAATTTTTAGGAAACATTTCACACGAGTTAAAAACACCATTATTTACCGTACAAGGCTATTTATTAACTTTAGCAGGCGGTGCTATTGATGATAAAAAAATTAGTCATAAATATTTAAAAAGAGCTAATAAAGGCGTTGATCGTTTAATTGCAATTGTAAAAGATTTAGATTTAATTTCTAAACTGGAATCTGCCGATTTAAATCTTAATAAAAAACAATTCAACATTATAGAGTTAATTCAAAATGTTTATGAATTACTCGAGATGAAGGCTAAAAAAAGAAAAATTTCTTTGCTTTTTAATAAATATTATGATTATCCTATAATGGTTATTGGAGATGTTGAGCAAATAGAACGCGTACTAACCAATTTGATTGTAAATTCAATAAAATACGGTAGGTTTGGAGGTACAACCATGACAACTGTTGAGACTTTTGATAAAGATAAAGTAGTTATTAGAGTAGCAGACAATGGTGAAGGTATTAAAGAAGAGCACCAAAAAAGACTTTTTGAACGTTTTTACAGAGTAGACCAAAGTAGGTCGAGAGAACAGGGAGGCTCAGGCTTAGGGCTTTCTATTGTAAAACATATTGTTGAAGCTCATGGAGATCAAATTTTTGTTAAAAGTGAGTACAAAAAAGGTTCAGAGTTTTCATTTACTCTTGAAAAGGTTGAAAAGATCTAAATCTAACTTCATTTGATGCGATTTAAATCCATTAAAATTTTCAACTTTCTTTAAATTTTCTAACGTAAACTTATGTTGCTTTGCATAAGGCGCTATCCTTTTATCATTTAAAATTTCAGCTAAATACTCTTGTTCATATTGCCCTGGAGTTGGAATAAAAAATGCTTTTTTCCCCAACACGGCCAAATCCATTATTGTAGAATAGCCTGAACGAGCAATAATTAATTTGCTCTCATTTAAAGCCATCTCTAAATCATTTCCATTTAAATAATTAACCACATTAAAATTTTCAGGTGCAGAAATCTCAGTTTCATCAGACAAAATGCCTCTAACAAATAAAACAGGTTCTTTAACATCTTTTAATTTGTTCAACAAAATATTTTCCAACAAAGTTCTCTGTGGTTCCGGTCCCGATAAAAACACCATTAAATTGTATTTTTTAACCGTTTTTCTTCGTTTAAACCTACTTAACACTCCAATATATTCAGGCATCAAATTACGTTTTAAAAGATGCCCTAATTCACCTGAAAGACTTTCCTTACCTTCCATATCAGGAACCCAACATTGATTGTATTTTTTAATGATTTTTTGATGAATTTTAGACGTTAAATATGTGCTTTTACCTGATAACACATTTAATTGATGAGTTATGTAAACCGATGGTACTTTTTTACTAAAAACACCAAATCTATTGTCAGAAATTATTCCGGCAACGTTTTCATTTAAAATGATTTTATGTACAATTTTTTTTTCTTTTTTTACTGCTGAAATTATGGAAGGAAAATGTAAAAACAGCTTGAATTTTAAATTTTTACCGCTTTTTGTATACTTGATGTTATATGATGGAAGCGTATAAAATTTTAATGAAGGAAACTCTTTTTGAAGCAATAACAACGCATTTCCATCACTTGCTAAAATAGGTTCAAAACCTGCTTTTAGCAAAGCATTAATTATAGGTATGCAGCGCGTTGCATGTCCTAATCCCCAATTTAATGGGGCTACAAGAATTTTTTTTTAAAGGTCAAAACCAATATCTTTTCTAAAGTTCATTTTATCAAAACTAATTTTTTTAATGTTTTGATAAGACTGTTTTAAAGCTTCTTTAAAGTCGCTTCCATAAGAAGTGATAGCAATAACTCTACCTCCATTTGTTACAACCTTATTGTTTTTAGTTGCTGTTCCGGCATGAAAAGCAATTGAATTTTCAACCAAATTTAAGCCTGTAATTTCTTTTCCTTTTTCATAAGCATCAGGATATCCGCCAGAAACCAACATAACAGTACAGGCACTTTCGTTTTTAAATTCAATAGTTTTTGTACCCAATTCTTTTTTTCCGGCTGCAATTAATAATTCAAGAAAATCGCTTTTTACTCTCGGAATTACAACTTCGGTCTCAGGATCTCCCATTCGGCAATTGTATTCAATTACTTTTGGTTCGTTTTCAACTTTTATCAATCCAAAAAAGATAAAACCAACATAAGGGATATCATCTTTTTGTAAACCATCAATGGTTGGCTTGATAACTTGCTCTTCAACTTTAGCCATAAACTCGTTATTGGCAAACGGAACTGGAGAAACTGCTCCCATACCTCCTGTATTTAGACCTTTATCGCCTTCTCCAATACGTTTATAATCTTTTGCATTTGGTAAGTTAACATAGCTTTTTCCATCAGTTAAAACAAAGCAACTTAACTCTATACCATCTAAAAATTCTTCAATAACAACTTTACTGCTTGCAGCTCCAAACTTTTCGTTTGCCAACATTTCAGTTAGTTCGTTTTTTGCCTCTTGTAAATCGCTTAAAATTAAAACACCTTTACCTGCTGCCAAGCCATCGGCTTTTAAAACGTATGGTGGAGTTAAAGTTTCTAAAAATGTATAACCCTCTTTTAAATTAGCTTTTGTAAAACTTTTGTAAGCGGCTGTTGGTATATTGTGACGAAACATAAATTCTTTAGCAAATTCTTTACTTCCTTCTAATTGAGCAGCATATTTTTGTGGTCCAATTACCGCAATATTTTTTAATTCATCATCTTTTAAAAAGAAATCGTGAACGCCTTTTACCAAAGGATCTTCCGGCCCAACTATAACCAACTCAATATTATTTTCTAATACTATTTTTTTTAATGAATTAAAATCGGTTGGATTGATATCAATATTAGTTCCTACTTGTAAAGTACCTGCATTGCCCGGTGCAATAAATAGCTTATTTAATAATTTGCTTTGCGCTATTTTCCATGCTATTGCATGTTCTCTTCCTCCAGATCCTAAAATTAATACGTTCATCAGTTTAAAATATTTTATGTTTTTTGAGTTTATAGTTTCTAAAAAATTTGTTCTAATATTTTTTGAGTTATAACATACGTTGGCAATACTCCGGTAGTTCCTAAACCTCCTGAAGCTAATGTACTTCCTGATTCTAATGGATTATCTGAAGCGTAATAGGCATATCGAACCTTAACTTTTCTAGAAATGTTTCCTCTTATTTTTGAAGCCGCTTGTATTGCTTTTTGGTAATGAGCACCTTCCATTTCCAATCCTGTTACTTTCCAGGTAGAATCGTAAAAGAATTTTAAAATATCTTTATTTTGAAGCGATGTTCCTAAAACTGTTACCATAGAACCAGAGTAAACATCAACACCACAACCTTCAAACATTTTCTTTTTTAATTGATTTTTAAACGGATAATTATCGGCTGTACCCTCAAAAATATGTGATGATGGAATCATAATATCTCCTTTACCACCTTCTAAAATTCCTGCTTTCCCCATTATAGAAACCGACTCTACATTTAAATGATAGCGTTTTCCGTTCTCACAAATATAAGGTTTTAGTAATTCGTCCATAGTTTCGTAAGCCTGCTCACCAAATGCATAATCCATTACAATTATAACCGGTTTTTCTACATCTTCACTAATATTATTAAGTTGGTATTGAGTTTTACTAAAATCTATTTTCTCGGTATCAATAACCTGTACATTTATATTGGTTCCTGAAGTGTCTTTTAAATAGATTAAACCATTTTCAGATGCAAATTCTTTTACCTGTTTCCGTAAATCTTCATTTTCATCATTACTTAACAGTTCAAATAAAGAAATTATATTGTCATCTTCTACTAAATCAGGCAAAACAACAGGAGCATAAATAGAGTTCATTACACTGTGCATATTGGCGCTTATAATATGTATTGGTCTATCTAATAAATTATTATCTTGTAATACTTTTTTAATATTATTTGCCCAAATTTCACCGTAAATGTGGTGACCTATGCGTTCTCTTAAAACCGGGCTAAATGAAATAGCTCTTTTTAAATTATTTACTTTTTCGTTAATAGCTAAATGCCCTAACCAAAATATAATCTGGAAAAACCTGTCCGGATTATTTTTTTCTCCAAGTATTAAGTGCACTTCTTGAACCTCTTCAAAAGTTCTTCCTAAAACGCTCGCTAAGTGTGCCAACATTATATCTCTATCGTCTTTAGAAAGCTTTTTATTATGCAATACTATATCTTCCAGTCTTTTCCACTCCCTAACAGTATCTCTTTCTTCATCAATAAGAACTCTATCTGCTATTTTATGAGATTCAATAAATAAAAAAGTCAAATGCGTTAAAATATCATAGATCTCAGATCGTCCTCTGGTAACTTCAATATTCATTTGATCTTTGTCAATTCTAAAACAATTTCTTCTTCTTTTTGGAGGAACAATTGGTTTAAAATGAGAATTTGAATACCCTTCATCGGCTGTTAAATTTATAAATCTACACTCTTCAATTCCAACAGGCAGCCTTTCAATAACATAAATTAACCCATTTAATTCTACTTTTTCTTCGGCTATTGAGCCATAAATTTCCGGGCGAAGTAACAATAATGATTGACGTAAAGCATCACCTGAAATTCCCATAGGTTTATAAAAACCACGGCTAAATAAGTGGCGCATAGAAATATACAAACGTTCTATTGCATTTGATGATTCTTGCGCTCTGGTTCTTCCTTTTATTCTTGATTGTTGCATAGTAGTATTTTGGAATGCAAAGATACAACATCTATACTTGTTGTATTTTTAATGGTTAGTTTAATATTTTGTTATACTCTTTTGTATTATTTAAAATTGAAACCGCTTGTAAAATGATTGGATCAAAAGCAGCTTTTTGTTGATAAACTCCTTCAATATAAAAATACCTTTTTACAATTTCTTCGGTTAATTTTTCTAAAATTTCTTCTTTATTTTTATCTAGTTCCTTTAGTTTTTCAGTTTGAATTGCCTTTAACAAATCATCATAACTTTTATGTAAGCTTCCGTCCAATTTTTCTTCTGAAGCTATATTTTTAGCTTTTTTAAACTCATTTTCTGTTTTAGTTTCAAAATCTGCATTGTTTTGATTCAAATAATTTTTCAACTTAACATATTCTCCTTCATCTAAATTGAATTTTGAAGGCTCTGAAATAGATTTATGAGTATAAAAGTAATTGGTAGCATAGTTAAAAAATGCATCCGATTCGAATAAAGCTTTAGTAGTTTCGGTAGTTTTGGCTTTATTAATTTCTATGTCGGGACGAATACCACCGCCTCCATAAACCGTTCTTCCTTTTTCGGTTTTATACGTTTCAATTTCGTAATCTGAAAACTTTGGAACATTTCCTTTTTCATCTCTATTGGCATAATCCAATTCTTGAATGCATCTGCCACTTGGAGTATAATATTTTGAAATGGTCAATTTCATTTGAGTACCGTACGAAAGCTCTCTGTAGCGTTGTACCAATCCTTTTCCGAAAGATCTTTCACCTATAACTACAGCTCTATCGTAATCTTGTAAAGAACCGGCTAAAATTTCGGAAGCTGATGCCGAATGGTTATCCACCAAAATTGAAATTGGTATTTCTAAATCTAAAGGCTCATTTCTTGTTTTAAAAGTATCGCTCAATTTTTGAACTTTTCCTTTTGTAGTTACTACAACTTTATCTTTTGGTATAAAAAAATTGGTAATATCTACCGCTTCATTTAACAAACCTCCCGGATTATTTCTTACATCAATTACCAGTTTTTTCATGCCTTGCTCTTTCAAATCTAAAAATGCTTTTTTTACTTCAGAAGCAGCTTTATCATTAAATTTTACAAAAGAAATATAGCCTACTTCAGCATCGAGCATTGTATAATAAGGAACTGGATTTATATCTATTTTTTTCCTGATAATTTCTATGTCAAATGTTTTATTTTGTCTTTCTATTTGAAGGTTTACTTTGGTGTTTGGCAATCCGTTTAATAACGCTGCTACACCTTTTTCATCAAAATCTTTCACAAAAACATCGTTAATTTTTAAAATTTTATCTCCCGATTTTATTCCTGCTTCTTCTGCAGGAGAATTTTTTAAAATTTCTCTAATAATTAGTTCGTGATTTTTAAACTGAGATAAAGCTCCAATACCTCCATACTCTCCTGTAGAAGCAATTCTGGCATCTTCTATTCCCTGTTCATCATAATAGCGAGTATATGGGTCTAAATTTTCGAGCATGTGATTTATAGCATTATTGGTGAGTTTTGCAGGATTTACCTCATCTATATAATACATATTCAGTTCTTTAAATAGTGTTGTATAAATATCTATTTGCTTAGCAACTTCAAAAAAATCAGATTGAAAACCTGCTGATACGATAACAGAAATAAGTAAAAATATACTTAGTATCCGTTTTTTAATTTTTAGTTTCATCTTCTTTAATTTTGCTTAAAAATTTTTCGTTTAGTTTTTTGAAAGACAATTCCAAATCGGCATATTCTATTTCATCCTTAGCCATATATATAAACATAAATATGTATTGTTTATGTATATTTTCTGAAAATAAATATTTATTCTTTCTGTAAACTTCACGTAATACTCTTTTAATTCTATTTCGGTTTACCGCTAATTTTATAGAACGTTTCGGTACTGAAAATCCAACTTTTATTGGAAATTCAGCATCGTATGTACTTTGTAAATAAATTAATTGAATTGGGAATGATTTAATTCTACTTCCTTCAGCAAACAACTGTTCAATTAGTTTTTTACTTTTTAATTTCTCTTCTTTTCCTAACGTATATCTCATTAACACAAATGTAAGGAATAAAAGATTTTAATAAATTAATTTCTAAACAGTTTAATTGCTAAATTTGTTAGAAACCAAAAATAATTAATTAATGTCACAAGATTTATTTCAAGCTCCGGATTACTATCAACTTGATGAATTATTAACTGAAGAACATCTTTTAGTAAGAGATGCTGCGCGAGAATGGGTAAAACGTTCTGTTTCTCCAATTATTGAAGAAGCTGCACAACAAGCAAAATTTCCAACTTCAATAATTTCAGGTTTAGCCGAAATTGGTGCATTTGGACCTTATATTCCTGAAGAATATGGTGGCGCCGGTTTAGATCAAATGTCGTATGGTTTAATTATGCAAGAAATTGAACGAGGAGATTCCGGTGTACGTTCAACAGCATCTGTCCAATCTTCATTAGTAATGTATCCTATATGGAAATATGGCTCTGAAAAACAAAAACAAAAATACCTGCCAAAATTAGCCAGCGGTGAACTTATGGGTTGTTTTGGATTAACCGAGCCCGATTTTGGATCGAATCCGGGAGGAATGGTAACCAACATTAAAGATAAAGGTGATCATTTTTTATTAAATGGAGCAAAAATGTGGATTTCAAATGCACCTTTTGCAGATATTGCCGTAGTTTGGGCAAAAAATGAAGCCGGACGTATAAAAGGATTGATTGTTGAAAGAGGAATGGAAGGTTTTTCAACTCCGGAAACTCATAACAAATGGTCTTTAAGAACTTCTGCAACAGGAGAGTTAATTTTTGACAATGTAAAAATTCCTAAAGAAAATATATTACCTAATAAAGATGGTTTAGGAGCTCCTTTAGGCTGTTTAGATTCTGCACGCTATGGAATAGCCTGGGGCGCTATTGGTGCTGCTATGGATTGTTATGATACTGCTTTGCGTTATGCTAAAGAGCGTATTCAGTTTGATAAGCCCATTGCTGCAACACAGCTTCAGCAAAAAAAATTAGCTGAAATGATTACAGAAATTACCAAAGCGCAATTACTGACTTGGCGTTTAGGAACGCTTAAAAACGAAAATAAAGCAACCTCTGCCCAAATATCTATGGCAAAGCGTAATAATGTTGATATGGCTTTAAAAATTGCTCGAGAAGCACGTCAGGTACTTGGTGCAATGGGTATTACAGGAGAATATTCAATAATGCGGCACATGATGAATTTAGAAAGTGTAATTACTTATGAAGGAACTCATGATATTCACTTATTAATTACAGGGATGGATATTACCGGACTGCAAGCTTTTAAATAAAAAAAGGGGCTTTAATTAAAGTCCCTTTTTTTATACTATTCAATAATAATCTTTTTTTCAAAAGTTCCATTAGCAGTGTTTAATTGTACAATATAAACTCCTGTAGTGGTTTTTCTAATAGGTAATAATAAATGTCTTCCTCCTAAATCTCCTTCCCAAGTTTGTACCATACGACCGTATATGTTATATAAATTTATACTTAAAATTTCGGCATCAATTATTTTTTTAACCTGTACCGCATATTGTGATTTATGTGTAAATATACTAAACCCTTGCTCTAACTTTATTTCTTCTAATGTTTTTAAACGTGGTTGAAAAACCAAAGAAAATCTGTCCAAATACTCTCCTGCTTCCAATTCTATTTCAAAAGATTGTTTGTTTATTTGATATGTTTCGCCTGTTAAATTATCTTTAATATATAACTTCTTACTTTCTTCTATATTCTCAAGTTTATCAATTTTTATTGATATTAAACCATCTTCATCAATTATAATTCCCAATGGTATTTCTCTATCTATATTTAAATCCGGTAATCCTTGAATTACATATTTTTTATCATCTATTATCCAAAACATATCTTCAGGTAACAAACCATATATTTCTCCATCAAATCCCCAATCTGCTAAATCAGTTGTTCTATCATCTACGGTTAATAATAATTGCCTATGCCCGGTTTTTGAAGCTCCAAAACCTATTCTAATTTTTTGTCGAGTATCAGTAATAACAACATTTTTATTTTTGACAACGCTTGCTTTTTTTGATGTGACCTCTTTCATAAAAATAGAATTATCAGGATTTGCTTCAGTTACAAAAATACGTTGGCCATTATTAAACTTAATTTTATCATCTACATCGGAATACACAAAAAATCCTTGACCTACAGGGATGTATCGCTCTGGAGTTTTAGGTGTTATACCACTAGGTGTTGGTGCCGGTGTTGCTCCTGACTTAGTATAAGTTGCATAAGAGCCTTCATAATCTGCTAAATAGTGACTATCTCCACCATAATGTTCCCAAAAATATAGAGTACCACTTATTGAAGTATTATCATCTATAAATTGATCTGCATCTAACGCTGACGGATATGGATTACCTACCAGATAATTATTGCCTGAAGTTATATTTAATTCAATATCTCCATTATTGGGCTTACCTACAAATACATAATTTTGGTCAGGTGAAGGTGGTCCCGGATCGCTGGGCCCTTTCATTGTAAATCCTTCACCTGCATTTAAAGATCCTGTACTACCTATTTGTAACCATTGGCTATAATCCCCTGCTGTTCTATTAACAAATTTGTATAACCAATAATTTGCAATTTGAATTGGTAGTGAAGCTGTAGCAGGAGCACCATCATAACCAGATATAAAAGAAATATCTTTAGGCGTATTTGTATATGTACCGTCTTTTAAAACACTTGCAATTGTGAAAGATGAACCTGATGGTGTTCCTGTTTGTATTACCGGAGAACACCAATAGTTGTATCTATACCTGTTTCCTTCTCCTTGTTGGTCCCTTTCTATATATCCGCTACTTGTATCATCCAATACACTTCCTTCTATTTGTATTAATTGTGATTCTCCTTCTAAATCAATAACACCATCTAATTTTAAATAATTGGTTACTGTTAAACTATACCCTGTATTTGTACCGGTATTTCCATCCACTTCTAATTCTTTATCCGCATCAACAAGCAGACCTAATACAGTAATATCTCTAGCATTTTGCATATTTTCTGTAACGTGCACAATATTCCAATCAATAGAAGTACTTCCATCAATACCAGTTGTATTTGGAACGTAAATATCTGCATTATTTAACCAGGTGCCTGCAGTATCCCAATCAGAATTTGTGATAGCTACATAAGGTAAAGGCGCTGTAATTTTCTGTTGTGTTGTAATATTTTTAGGTGAACCATTAATACTGTTAACAGAATAATCTGTTGCAGTATTGTTAATTAAAGGATAGTACCCTTTTAAATTACTCCATTGTAATCCTCCTGAAATTGGTAATGGGATAATTTCTCCTTTTACATTCCCAACATCATTTTCGATATGCTGGTTCATCATTTCTCGTATTTGAACTTCGCTTAATGCTGTATCCCAAATACGTACTTCTTGAATGGCTCCGTTGAAATAATCTAATGCTTCAACACTTGAGTAACTGTAGTACATAGCCCCAATAATAAAATTAAAATTATTATTTACTAAAGCCCCTGAAAAAGTATCATTTCCAACTGATATACCGTCTATATACAAAGTAGCTGTTGTTCCATCATAAGTTACTGCTAAATGACGCCATTGATTATTTGTTATTGCATTTGTTGTTGTAATATCTATAATTAAATTTCCTGAATTATCCCACCATCTAAATCGTGGATAATTATTATAATCTATATCTAAACAATATCCTCTCCAGTAACGAGAAGTAACACTTGTAGAGGAAGTTCCTTTTGTAACAATCATATTAGATCTAGAACTTGAATTAGTTGCTTCCTGAAAAACCCAAGCTTCTATTGAAAAATTACCTGTTAAATCATGATTATCCCCAAAATCAACATAATCATCAGTTCCATCAAAATCTATTCTAGGTATATATGCTTCAATATTTATAGTATAATCTTCAACTTCACCATCAAACCCTTTTTCACAACTTGTTGGGTCTGCACCATCTATATCCCATTTTACAGATACTCTCATTATAGTAGAGCCTACAGAGGCTGACAAAGGAACTGTTATTGAATATGGAGAATTTGAAGTAATACCATTATTAACATTTTTGGCAGTGCCTAAATCATATTCTTCATTAACATCATCAAAATCTCCATCTTGATTCCAATCTATCCAAGCAAATACATTTACTGTATAATTACCATCTGTATTAACATTTACCGTTAAATCATAGGGAGACCCTTGTAAAACAGTTGTAGATTGACTTGTAAAATCTGAATAGTCATTATCTTCGTCATCAGGTTCACTATTATCTATTGTATTAAACTTAACCTGTTTTATTCCTGTATAATAACCGTCAGAATCATTTCCATAAGATAAACAATATTTAGTTGATACAATTATAATATTATCGAAAGCAACTCCTGTATCTTGCACTGCTTCAGATGAAGCAAAAAGAATTCTAAATTTAACTTGAGAATTATTATCAAATCCACCATTTTCTAAACTTAAGTTGATACTTTTGGTAACCCAACCACCACTATCTCCAGACCAACCATCTTCACCATTATTAAACGCATCAACATCTGTATCATTATACCAATTTGTATTAGCTACACTTCCTAAATCAGACCAACTTAATCCATTATCCAAAGAATATTCCACTTTCATGCCATCCCAATCTACTTCAGTATCAAACCATATATCAAATTGAAAAACGATATTAGAATATCCTGTGAAATCTATAGTTGGGCTTGTAGCAACTACATAAGTATCATTATTGTAATAATAATATTTTACCCACCAAGGCCTCCCAGTAAATTCATACATTTCAGAGTAAAAATAATTACCAGACGCTCCTGTAGAGTGAGCTGTATTATTTCCTAATAACCAATCACCATTGGTGGTTTGAGTGTTAGACCAACCACCAAATCCAGATTCAAAATCTTCAGAATATATAACGGTAGTTTGCGAAAAAGAATTAAAACCAATAAAACAGAAAACAAAAAATAGTAACTGAAATCGTATTTTAGTGATATACTTTAATATGGGTACTATTATCCTCATTATACAATATTTTCATTTGTATATTTGTTTTGAGGTTAATGAGGGGAACAACAAATTTAAACCAAAATTATTTATAATGCAACAGCCCGTAACCTATAATACATAACCAAATATGTTATTGAATAACTACCTTTTTTATAATGCTGCCATTTCCTGTAGTTAACTGAACCACATAAACTCCCGTTGGGGTTTTGCTTATAGGCACTGAAAACTCTCTTTGATTAAAATTACTTTGTAAATTACTGATTGATTGTCCTAAATAATTATATACGCTTATTCCTGTAATGGTGGTATCTACAATCTTTTTTACATACAATTCTGAACTTTGATTGTCCATATATAATGTGATACCTTCTTCTAAGGCTACTTCTTCAATGGTTTTTAAACGTGGCTGAAACACTAACGCAAATCTGTCCAAATATTCTCCTGCTTCCAATTCTATTTCAAAATCCTGTCCGTTTATTTGATATGTTTCTCCTGTTGTATTATCTTTTATATAAATTTCTTCACTTTCTTCTACGTTCTCAAGTTTATCTATTGTTATTCTTGCTAAACCGGTTTCACTAATTACAAGCCCTAATGGTATTTCTTGGTCTTTATTAAAATTATCAATGCCTTGTATTACAAATTCACCTTCGTTTATTAACCAAAACATATCTTCATTACCTTTATCAATCATTATTGCATCATAGCCTAAATCAAATTCTTTTGTAGCATTTTCATCTGTACCAACTAATATTTGGCGATGGTAGCCTGTTGGAGAATCAAATAAGAGCCATATTCTTTGGCGTGTATCTGTATTTACTGTTGTTTCAGAACTTTTTGCTTTTTTTGAACCTTTAAAAAATAATGAACCATCATTATTCTCTGTTTCTCCCTCTAATTTAAACGCTCTTTGACTGTTTTTAAATACTATATCGCCTCCTGTTACGGTTGTAATAGCCGTTAATGATTCATTAAGTGCTGTTGTAACGAAAAATCCTTGGTTTAAAGGAATATATCTTTCTGGTATCTTTCCTCCGCCATTACCTGTTGCTTTTATTCGTTCATCAGTTGCGTACGCTTGAACACCTCCTGTTAAAGTATATGTAGCGTAACCCCCTTCATATCCCGATAAATAATGTGTTTTCCCTGCAAAATGATGCCAAAAATAGATTGCTCCATTTATTATGTTAGTTGATGCTCTTCCGCCATCTTTGATATTATCTTTTATAAACTCATCTGCATCAATAACTGAAGGATACGGATTGCCTATTAACCGATCTTTATTAAGCTCTATTGATAATGTAATAGTTCCGTTATTGGGCCTTCCTTTAAATACATAATTCTGCTCATCTGTAATTGATGCTGTACCAGAAATTCCCTTCATTGTATAGCCTTCTCCCGCTTCTAAAACGGTGTTTTCATCAATCTTTTTCCATTCTCCATAATTACTATTGGTCCCATTAAATTTCCATAACCAATACGTGCTAAGCGTTAACGGATTTGTTTTTGCTCCATCTGCTGCATAATATTCCGATTTAAAATTTATTGTTTCCAGAGGATTTAACGAATCTGTACCATCTAATAGAATACTTTTCACAGTATATGTTTGATTTCCTTCACTTGAAACTCCTGTACCTCTTGTACTTATACCTGCTGTATTGATTGTACTTACTGAGGATGACCAATAATTATAGTTATAACTGCTTGCAGTTCCTTGCTGATCTCGTTCTATATATCCTCCGCTATCGGCATCTAAAATACTGCCTTCTGTTTGTATTAATTGTGACTCTCCCTCTAAATCTAAAATACCATCTAATTCTAAATACCATGAATTATACAGAGGTTGATTACTTTGAATTGAAAGCTCTGAGCCATTATTTACTATTAATCCAACAGTTCTATGAGGATATGATGTAGTTAGATTATTTTTAACGTGTGCAATAATCCAGTTTTTATTAGTTGTTTCATCTGCAATATCCAAAACGTCTCCATTTAACCATGTAGCAGAATCAGACCAATTACCATTTGATTTTGTTTCAA
This sequence comes from Lutibacter sp. B1, assembly GCF_012524075.1. Lineage (GTDB taxonomy): Bacteria > Bacteroidota > Bacteroidia > Flavobacteriales > Flavobacteriaceae > Lutibacter. Next base: position 26,171 of record NZ_JAAZUI010000003.1, on the reverse strand, counting down.
AAGGTAATGGTGCTGTTTGATAAAAAATATTTTTAACATTGTATATTTTAGCTCCTGTTAAATCAGGTGAGGGAGTTATTTTGTTATCTAAAATGTCATCTTTATAAACATCCATTTTATAGTATCTAATTAAATTAGATCCTATTGTTGAAGATATATCTAATGGAATAATTGCACCCCTGTTAAAACTATTAGTGTCATCTAACTCTTGGTAGACCATTTTTTGCAACTCCTCATCTGATAAAGCTTTGTTAAATACTCGTAATTCATCCATCTCTCCTTTAAACATCTCACCAGTATCAAAAGATAAGCTTGATGGCGTTCTGCCAATTCTAAATTTTTGATTTGTACTTGTATTTATACCTCCTTGAATGTCTTCATTTCTACTAGCAACTTTTTCTCCATTTACATATAATTTTACTGTTTCCTCTGTATCAGAACCATTATAAACCACCGCTACGTGAGTCCATATATTTAATGATAACATTGTTGAATCCGGTGCAGTAAGAGGGTATTGATCATTAATTTCAACTCTTAAACGTTTTGTGGCGTTAATTCTAATCCAAAAATTATTTTGTCCCATTATGGCTCCATCATTAGAGAAATCGGAATCTAATTTAACCCAAGCCATCATAGTTGCTTCAGAAAGACCATTCACAATATCTTCACCATCTTCTTCAATAAAATCATTTCTTCCATCAAAATAAAGAGCAAATTTATCATCTAAATCCCTAGGCGAACCAAAGACTGTTTCATCGGTATCAAATAAATCAACAATACCATCGCCGTCTGTATCATTAGTGTCGTCAATTATACCATCATAATCCGTATCTAAATTTGCATATAATGTTGTTTCAATATCATATTTTTCGTCATTATTTGAATCTGTATCAATATAATCCGGCAAACCATCATTGTCTGTATCTTTAACATAATAAGTAAATCCAACACCTTGGTTTTCATTCCCATACGCTGTATTAAATGTACTTCCATTATAATAATCATATATATCTAAAATTCCATCTGGAAAATACTCTAAAATTCCATCAGAATTAATATCTGTTTCTCTTACCAAATCTGTATCACTTCCATCTCCAACACCATCTCCGGAAATATCTCCATCTCCGTTTTGGAAATTGACATCAGCTGAATTCCCCGCTCCTGATTCATCAACATCAAAAATACTATCATTATCACTATCTAAATCTAAATAATTAGGAGTTCCATCACCATCAGAATCTAAAACTGTATGGCTTTCGGCAAGATCATGCATACCATTTGAATTATTATCAACCCAAGTTCCTGAAAGTGTAGCTGTGCCTCCACTATAATCTCCTAATCCAATTTCAACAACATCAGGAATACCATCATTATCTGAATCTAAATCAAAAACATCGGCCACTCCATCACTATCTGTATCACATAATGTTTGACTTATTTCAATGTCATCAATTGCTAAATCGTTTCCTAATCCTCCTGTTTCATTATTAATAAAATACACATAAAACTCATTAACATTTAATGTTAAATCAGCTGAAAATTGATACCAATCTCCATCTAAATTCCCTGCTGTTGTTGGTGGAATATCTCCAGTTGTAATTGAAGCTAATAAATTATCATCAATATCTCTAAATTCAACTAAAATATCAGGTCTCAATCTGCTTTCAATACCCGGAGCATCAGATCTATCAATATTTAATACCCAAAAACTATACGTAATAGGTACATTTGGAAGTGCACCACTTATTGTTGCGGTATAAAATATTCCAGGATCGTAAGAAGCATTAAAAATTGCCATTCTACCATTGACATCACCAGTATGATCGCCTCCTAAAAACCAATATTCTGAAGCCCAAGATGCTATTTGCGTAGAAGAACCTACTGTATATTCTCCATCATTAAGGCTGTAATCTGATAAGCTAGAACATGTTGCTGTATTTGTACCGGATGTCCCGTCTTCATAACAATACGTTGTAATGGTATCATAATTAGTATCTATAGTAGTTCTATTTGTTCCTGTTCCAAAAGTTTCGTTTAAAAATTTATAATTTGCTGTTACAGAAATAGCAGAATTTTTACATGTATTTTCTTCTTCTTCATCTCTAATACCATCATTATCATCATCAATATCAACATTATCAAAAATGCCATCACCATCACTATCAAAAAAGTTTTGCTCAGCACTTGCCTGTATGGAAAATTGATAAATTGATTCATCACTATCATCATTATTGATAATTATAGTGCCAGAAAAAGTTCCTTCACTTGTAGGGCTAAATTCAACTACAAAACTACTACTACTTGTACCCGAAATTGAACTTGAACTTGGCTGTGATATTACAGTGAATTCTGAAGCTCCGCTAATTTCAACAATAGGATTTCCTGTTAAATTTAATGTTGAACTTCCTAAATTTTGAATTATAAAAGTTTTGCTAACACTAGATGATACATTTATTATTCCAAAATCTGTATTATCATTTTTAGAAATTGAAGTATTTCCGTTTAAAATATCAATTCCATTACCTTGAACGTTTATTTCAGGCTCTATAGGTGTTCCTTCAACTATAATAGTATCAAATCCATAAATTTCGGTATCAGCATCGTTTTTGATTTTTACTATAATTTGAACTGTTAAACCATTTAAACCTGTTTCTGCTACTGTTTTAGCAGAAAAATCATCATAATTATCTCCACCTGTAAACAATATTTCAGAACCATCATCAAGTTTGTAATAAACTTTAATATAGTCGTTTGACTCCATTGTCCCTCCAACTTTAAAAACATCTATTTTTAAGCCAATGTTAGTATATGCAGATATGTCTATTAATTCCGTAGTAAAAATTTGTTCATTAGCATTTACGTCTCTTGCTTGCATTTCATTAGATACTACTTTAAAATAGTCATTTGCATCGGTTCCATTAACATCAGAAGTTGTTGTTAATGTCCATCTATCATCTGTACCTGTTATTGTACCATTAGCATAAGTTGAAAAATCCTCTGTCCAAATGTTTATTTGAGAAAAAGTATATAGTGGAAAAATAAATAAAAGTACAAAAAAGGATACTTTAATTTGGGGTAATTTTAGTATCATAGCTAGTGGGGTTATGTGTGGGTATTACAAATATAATAAAAAATTGTTAATAACCAAATTTTTTTACTTTTATTTTAACACATAAACAATTGGTTATTAAAGTTTTAATACAACAACCTCTTTTAAACCCTACTTGATCTTATTAACAATACCTAAGTAATCAACCATTAATTTACCAATACTGATACTGAAAAATTTCGCCCGGGAGCACTTATTGATGTGGCAAATTCTTTATAGTGTTGATCTAAAATATTATCAATACTTAAATATAGAGTAATGTTATTTTTAATTTTATAATTGGCATTTAAATTAAATGTACTCCAACTTGGTACACCATAATAAGAATCGGTAGCGCTATTGTATGGTGTTTGCTCAACATTGTCGATTCCTTCAATTAAATTATAGTCTTTTTCCTTCTTTTTTGCATTGAATTTCCAGTTTAAACCAGCCTCAAAACGTTCCTTTTCAATTCCAAATTCTAACGAACCAAATAAAGGAGGAATTGAAGATAGCGGTTCGTGCGTATCGTATGCTTTTCCTTTTGTATAAGTAACAGAGCCTTTTGTAAACCATAAATCTGTTATACTGCCTTTAAAACTATAAGTTCCTCCAACAATATAGGCGTTGTCTTTATTTACATTAGCTACAACGGTACCCTCTTCTCCATCGTACAAAATAGTTGGAGAATCATTTACCTCAAAATAATCTCTGGTAATATAATTGGTTAAAAGTGTGTAGTAAATATTTAATCCTGTTTGAAACCTTTTATTATTGAAATACTTTAAAATCCCGGTCTCAAAATTATAAGCATATTCCGGCTCTAAATTAATGTTTGGTACAGTAACCTTTCCTGATTTTTCTCTAATTTTACCAACATCGTCTAAATTTGGAGATCTGAAACCTGATGATATTACTCCGTTCAACTGCCAATTTTCGGTTGGTCTGTATGTATAACCAATTGTAGCTGTTAGGGCTGAATTATCTAACGTAATATCAAAATCTGGTAGCGTTATAAAAGTATCATCAATCCATTTTGCATTTAAATTTGTATAGTTAAAACGCAAACCGGTATTTAAGGTTGATTTTTTATTAATGTCTTGTCTGTAATTTACATAAGAGGCCAAACTTGAATAATCTCCACCACCATCAGGATAACGAGATTGAACGATAAAATCACCACTAAAACCTACAACTTTATTGTTTTGAACTTCTAAAGTTTTGCCATAAGCATTAGAATTTACTTTATTGTGTGTTGCTTCAAACCCATAAGAAAGAATTCTATTTTCACCTTTTGTTAAAGGCACAAAAAAATCTCCGTTCAAGCTATAAACATCAACTTTTTCTTTTCTATAAGTGCGATCGAGGCTGGTGAATTTTCTTTGAATTCGAGATTCTTTTATATTTTGATACGCAGCTGTTATAATTCCATTATTCAACCATTTTTTTTCAGGGGTAATTTTTAATTGAGAAGAAATCAATAAACGATCTTGAGGACCGTAATACCATTCTGCAAACTTTAAATTGTCACCTGATCTTTCATTTAAACTATCAAATCTATCTATATTTGAAGATGTTGAATACTGAAAATTAAAAACTAAATTGGTTTGATTTGTGATTGGTAATGCTATTTTTTGTAAAAAATCAGTTTGGTTATATCCTGTATTTTTTTGAATATTACTGTTTGAATTTACTACAGAATTAGGGTTATAATAGGTGTTGGTATTATTAGAATATTCAAAAACCTTTCCCCAGTCGTTAAAATTATGATTTCTATTTTTCCCCATTCGTAAATCTCCAAACTTACTATGAGAAATACTGGTATAACTTGCCCATTTTTTACTTCTAATCTCAACATCTCCCTGATTTGTAAATTCATTATTTACTGTTGAAAAACGAGAATACAGTGACGGTAAAACTTCATTTTTATCACTTATTTTAGGTGTTTTTGTGTAATAATGAACTACACCACCTAACGCATCAGAACCATAAATAACTGACGAAGGTCCAAAAATAACTTCTGTTCTATCAATAATATTTGGTGAAACAGTGATGGAGTTTTGTAAGTGACCTACTCTATAAATAGCGTTATTCATTCTAACTCCATCCACTACTAATAGCACCCTATTTGCTTCCATTCCACGTAAAACAGGACTTCCTCCTCCAAATTGTGATTTTTGAACTTTAATTCCGGGTAAATTTGCTAATAAATCCGCCGATGTTTGAGGAGCAATTTTTTTAATTTCTTCAAAAGAGGTAATTGTAACCTGTTCGGCTATTCTACTTCTTTTTTCTTTTCCTCTAGAAGCTGATAAAACAACCTCATCTAATTGTTCAGCTCTTTTTGTTAAATAAACAACAAATTCAACTATACCTAATTCTCTTTTTAAAATCTCATATTCAACAAATGATAGATGATTAAATGAAATAATATCATTAGCAGAAAATATCGATAAATCTGCTATACCTTTTTTATTGGTATGTACAACTTTTTCTTTTGTATCATTATAAATTGTTACATTCTCTATAGGAAAATTAGTACCTCTCTCAAGTACTTTAACCTGCTGTGCATTTAACTTTATAATTGTAAAAAAAAGTAGAATAATTAATAAGAATCTCATAACTAGCTGAATACCGATTTTAAGACATTTAATGATTTTGGTTTTTTAAAACCGCTTAAATGTAATTCAAAATACTGAATTAAAATGAACAGTATAGTTTGCCTGTTTTCGGCACTAAAATCAATTTTATGTAACACATCAAAATTTATGCCTAACAGCTTTTTAAATTGAACTAAATTCTCTCCTGAAACTGAGTTAAAATTATTAATATTAGTAAAGTTTCCTTCAATTAAATCAAAATAATTACTGTTAGGTAAATTCATTTCCGGATAAAAACCTAAAAATTTGGTCAAGTTTAAAAGAAAAAGCAAATGAAAGTTAGAAACATTATCGTGTGTATCTAACCATAAAAATGAAGTTTCTAAATATTCATAAAGAGATTGGTTTTGCTCTTCTTCTTTTATAGCATAGTATAGTATTTCTGCTAAGAAAAGCGCAATGGTTTGTTTTTTTATATTGGTATAAATTGAATTATAAAAATGGTCAATTTCAATATCTCTAATTGAGTTTAACGCTCCTTTATTGTTATGGTTAGCCGTTAAATTAAGTTGCATTAAAGGTTGAAAATATGCCGATTTAATTTTTGATTTTTTTGATTTTAAAATACCTTTAAGCATGTATGTTTTTATACCGCAATTTTTAGTATAGCAAGTTGAAATTAAACTTGTGTCTCCATATTTTATGGTATTAATTACTATTGCTTTTGTGTTTTCAATCATATTGAAATAATCAGCATTACAGATTGTTCAAATATATTTATTAATACTAAAGAAAAATAGTTATTGGTATTGAAATTTGAAGCAAAAAAAACCTTGAACATCATAATACTTACAATGTTCAAGGAATAAATAAATCAACCCCAAAGACTTATTTAATGTTTTTGTGTACTGTGCCAAAACCCCTCTTGACATTAATACATAACAAATATAGTATTGAAAATGATTACTTTTTGATGAAATTTACAAACGTGAAGAAATAATTTATAAATGGCATTATTTTAATAATAAACGGATATTTATAGTTATTTAAAATATTGCTTTTTGGTATTTTAATTGGTTAATCAACCTATTTTGTAGTGTTTTATACTGAATTTTAACTAGATTTTTTCAATTTTATAACCTCTACTGTTTGGTAAACCCATTTAGTCCCTTTCTTTTGATAAACAATTTTACGTAATATTTCATCATCACCTTGGAATGTTCTTACATAAATTGTTTCATGAATATTTTGGCATACACTTCCTCTCCCTATAAACTTAATAAATCTTTCTCCTATTACATTATTGATATCTTTCAATATTGAAGCATCAGAAGGTATTGTAAAATTAATTATTGACATGTATTATTGCTTTGCTCAAGATGCAAAATTAGTCATCAATTAATTAATTTTTGTGTAAAATTAACATGCAATAGTAAAAAATAAACGAACAGTAAGCTTATTTGAATAAATGGAATTTGAAGATTATTTTAAAGGGAACTTAATTGTGACCTGTGTTCCGGTTCTAGTTTCATCAGAAATATCTTTAGTAATAACTTGAACAGCTTTATTTTGATATAACATTCTGATTCTGTTCTCGGTAGCCTTAGCTCCAAAAAACTTACGCTTTTGTGACATGTGAGATAATTCTTTTGCTTTATTAATACCAATTCCATTATCAAGTACAACACATAAAACATATCCATTATCTTCTTTTATGGTAAGTTCAATAAATTTATCGCCTTCTTTTTTCATTATACCATGCCAAATAGCATTTTCAATAAATGGCTGTAAAAACATTGGTGGTACTTTTATCCTTTCTAAGTTTAAACTTTCATCAATATTCACCACATAATTAAATCCTCCGGTAACTCTCATTTGCTCAAGTTTTACATACAAAGCCAAAATACCTAATTCTTCAGAAAGCGTTGATATTGGGCTTGATGAACTATTTAATATAACTCTGATTAACCTTGAAAATTTGGTGATATAATCTGAAGCTTTTTCTACTTCATTTTTTAATACGAAGTTATTTATCGAGTTAAGTGAATTAAATAAAAAGTGTGGATTCATTTGACTTTGAAGCGCAGTCATTTTAAGTTCTTCCATCTCTTTCAACTTAACTGCTAAACGTACTTCAGCATTTTTGCTTTTTTGCTCTACTCTTTTAATTATAAAACCTATTAATATAGAAAATATAAGACATTGCAGTATCGCGCCTAAATAAACAAAAAACATAGGTTCGTACCCTTTATTTATAAAAAAGCCTTTACCTATAAAATGTTCTGCAAAACTAATATTGGCAAATAATACATATATTAAAGATCCTATTACAAAAAATAATGAAAAGTTATCTTTAATATTTTTCAATATTATATAAAAAGAATAAAGTGAAAATGCTGATAGTAAAATTGAAACTATTTCAAAGGCTTTTGTTTGAAAGTGATACCCAAAAAATAGTTGAATTAAAATAAAAATAGGTGCTAAAACAATCAATGCTTTTGTTGCAATCTCAAAAAATTTATCCCATTTAATTAAGTGTGTTCTAGTTTCTAAAAGCTCTCTGGCGAAAGCTATATATGCAGCATATCCTAAAAATTGTATAGGAAAATTAATGTATTTATATATTTCTTTTATTTCAGGTGATAAAATATGTTGTAGTAAATATAGTGTAAGTGATAATAAATAAATACTATAATACAGGTATAGTTTATTTTTATTTTGGAAAAATATTAAAATATGGTATATGAATAAAACGAAAAGGCCTCCTCGTATCCATGAATATATTTCAGAATGGAAGTCTAAAAGCATTCTTTAATCTAAATAAAGTTTTTTAAACAATTCCGCTTTTCTGTTTCTACTAATACTAGCAGTTAAACCATTTGTCATAATAAGTTCTCCTCCTAGACCTTTCAAATATTCTTTTACGTGATTTAAGTTTATCAAATAAGAATTATGAACTCTAAAAAAATTAGTAAATAAGAATTTTTTTTCTACTTCTTTCAATGTTTTAGATACCACTATTTCTTGTTCAGATTTTAAGTAAATAGTAGTGTAACTTTTATCCGATTTTAACATCACAACATCATCTTTGTCCAATAAATACACTTTACCATCAGCAGAAATATTGATTTTATCTTGATTATCATTCAAATTATTTAGCAATAATTGTAATTTATTTTCAAGAAAATCACCTTTTTTAGATTTTTTTATTTTAGACATTGCGTCTAATAGTTCATCCTTATCAACCGGTTTTAATAAATAATCAATAGCCGAAACTTTAATTGCTTTAAGCGCAAATTCATCATGCGCTGTAGTAAAAATCAGATTAAAATCTCTATTTTCTAATTTTTCAATCATAGTAAATCCATCCATTTCTGGCATTTGAATATCTAAAAAAACCACATCAGGTTTAGTCTCATTAATTAAATCAATAGCTTTTACAGGAGAGTTACAGGTTGTAACTTCCACATTATCAATGTAATTATTCAATTTCCATTCCAATGCTTCTAAAGCATCTTTTTCATCATCCACAAGCAATATTTGTAGCATAGTTATAGGGTTGACGTTTGGTTAGTTTAATTTGCAAGATACAACTTTTGAATTAATGTTCAAATAGTTAATCTTTAATTTCAACATTTTGTTTTATTTCATTTCCAAATTCATCTACAGCAGTTATCAAATAAATTCCTTTTTTAGGAAATATTTCTATTTCATGAATATTTTGAGTACTTCCAATAAATACATCATCCAAATACCAAAAAACTTTTACATCAGAAATTGTATGAGCTAAATTTAAAATCAAACCGTTATTTTTATCAGTAAAATCTTTGGTTAAATATATAACGGTATTTTCTTTTGGATATATAAACTCCATTACCCGGCTACTTTGCATAACACAATCTTTTCTAAAGCTTGGCAACTTTTTATAGAATGGGTTTTTATTTTGATAATAATATTCCATTAATGGTGGTAACATAAACCAACTTTTATGAATCATATTTTGCAAAGATTCGCAAGAAGAATTAACCTGGTACTGTTCATTTTTATCTAAATGCACCCAAAAATGAAACGGACAAGGTTTTGTTTTTAATCCGGTTTGTTGTACAAAAATAGTGTCTTTTACCTCACAAAATTCATTAGCTCTATAACCACTTTTACTGCATACGGGAATTTTCACTAACTCATCGTACGGCATTTCAAACCAATTACTGTTAGGTAATTCATTAAAAACATCAAATAAAATAGGTGCAGCAGCATAAATACCAACCAATCCAGGTCTGCCTTCTCCATCAGCATTACCAACCCAAACGCCAACTACAAAATCTTTGGTAGTTCCAATTGCCCAAGCATCGCGAAACCCAAAACTTGTACCTGTTTTCCAAGCTATTTTGTTTGATGAATCAAAAAATTCCCAATTTTCTTCACCTTCAGGTCTATTTACTTTATTCAAAGCATCAAAAGTTAAATAAATTGATCCTGCATCAAAAAGTGTTTTTTCAGTTGAAATTTTTTCAAAATTTGGTTTATAATTTACCAAATAGGAAGGTTCTAAAAACTCATTTGTATAATATTTTCCTTGTGTGTCATCATAATGATTTACAGTAGAAGCCATAGACGCATAACTTTTACACAAATCCCATAAATTACTTTCAGCTCCACCTAAAATTAAAGAAAGTCCGTAATGATTCGCATTGTACTTAACATCTTTTAAGTTTAATTTTTTTAAATAATGATGAAACCTGTCCAGTCCAAAGCTTTGTAACATTCTAACCGCCGGAACATTTAACGATCTGGATAAAGCGGTACTTGCCGCAACTGCTCCATCATATTCTTTACTGAAATTTTGTGGATTGTAACTTCCTATTTGAGTTGGCACATCTGCCACTAAAGTATTTGGAAGAATATCTCCTTGGTCCAGCATTGCAGCGTATAAAAAGGGTTTTAAAATACTTCCGGTACTTCTAGGTTTATTTATAATATCAACATCTTTCTGGTTTTCTTTTGTAGTTGGAGAATTTCCAACATAACTCAACACTTTTCGCGTTTTTACATCCAAAACCAACACAGCAATATTGTTAATTTGATTTTGGCTTAATTCGTTATAATGATTTTTAACGATTGCATTAACTTTTTTCTGTAAATCAATTTTTACTGAAGTTTTTACGCGTGCTCCTTTTTGGGTTTTAGCAACATTTTGCAATAAATGTGGCGCTATTTGAGGGATTTTATAAGGTTTTTGAGGTAATTTTTCTTTAATAGCCAATTCATAAGTTAGCTTGTCAATAATTTTTTCAGTAAACAATTTTTTTAATAATCGATTACGTTTGTCAACTAATTTTTGTTGATTTTTCCCCGGATAAATTAAGCTTGGAGCATTTGGTAAAACTGCTAAAGTTGCGCTTTCTGCCCAAGAAAGTTCATTGGGCAAACGACCAAAATACCGCCACGAAGCAACATCTAAACCAACAACATTACCTCCAAAAGGTGCGTTTGAGGCATAAAGTGCCAATATTTTTTCTTTTGAATATTTTAGTTCTAACCTAGTAGCTAAAATAAGTTCTTTTAACTTTTCAAAATAGGTTCTTTTTTTGTTTTTTCGCGATAAGCGAATTACTTGCTGCGTTAATGTACTTCCACCTCTTTTTACTCGATTCGATTTTGTGTTTTGATAAAATGCCTTTACAATTGAAATCGGATTAAACCCAGGATGTATATAAAAATACGCATCTTCAAATTGAACGATACACTCTTTAAATTTTTGTGGAACACTATCGTTTTGAGGAAATCTCCACTGCCCGTCATCTGCAATTTTTGCACCTAATAATGCTCCTTCAGCACTTTCAATTACTGTAGAAGTTGGATTGTTAAAGAGTTGTTTTGGTAATGAAAAATAATAAGCCGTTAATATTATAACGGCTATTATAATTTTGAATTTGTGCTTTTTTATAAATTTCATTACTCTTTTCAAACTTTATTTAACTCTCTAAAAATAAATCATTCCGAACTCGTTTAGCTACGCTGAATAAATCCAGGTTGACAATACTAATTGTCATTCCGAATGAAATGAAGTAATTTGTTAATTAATTTACAGATTACTTCATCGTTTTTCTTCTCGTTATGATGTTATTCTATTTCACAACTTCAATCCACTGTCCTTTTGTTCGAGTAAAATAGTCGTTATCATACATTGCTTCAGCTTGTAAGCCATATAAATAATACTTTCCTAAATAAGATGCATTTAGTAAAACTTTAAAGGTTTTAGATTCATTTTTTCTTAAATTGAAATAAAAATTCACACGATCATCTCGTATGTCTGTATATGTTGCTGTTCCTAAAGTTGTGCTTCCAAAATCTGTAAAGCGCGTGTTTACAATTTCCCAACCCGAAGGAAATAGTTCGGTTAAAGCTATATTATACACTTCTTCTTGTTTCAAATTACTTACTGTAACCTGCGCTTCAAATTCTGTTCCTTGTGAAAGTTTTGAAACATCAATTGTTTTTCCTTCAGAATCTCTATAGGTTACATTTAATCCTAAACCTCTTTTTTCAATAATTTCTTCACCCAAAGGCAAAATACCCGAATTTAATACATTTACAAATACTAAATTACTGTCGTTATTTGTTATTGAAATGGTATTTTGACCTTCTTTGATTTCTAATTTTCGTTGTGCAATTGCAAATTCAGAAGCTACTTTTTCTACTTTTCCATTATTTAAAGTGAACTGAAGTTTGATAGACTTTCCACCGTTTATTTCAACCATTTTTGCCATACTCAATAAGCTATATGCAGTAGTTTGTGCACTCATCCAAGCATTAGATGATAATCTTTTCGCTATATATTTAGCCAATTCCTTTGATTGTGAATTTCCGGTAAGTACCATTGTTTCTAGTGCCATCGCTCGGTTTCTATCAACAGAACCATACGTATAATAATCGCCTTGTGTGCTTTCAAAATTAATATTTGCTGTAGTTGCAATTTTATTGGAAGCTTCTTTTTGCCCTACCAATGCATACGCTGCTGCCAAACGCCATTTTGCATTGTTAGAAAGTTCTCTAAATTCTCGCAATCTATTCATTGAAGATAAGTCCGGATGCCCAGCCAAAGCTAACGTATATAATCGATACGCTTGTGATAAATCTGAATTGTACTGCTTGTAACTTGGCCTCCAACTATGCGCAGCTTCTTTTTGATATTTCAACCAATTGCTCATAAATGTTAATGGTAAAACAAATCCTTTTTTCTCTGCTTCAATCATAAAATGACCCGCATAACTTGTTCCCCAATCATTCGCTGAGTTTTGTCCCATCCAATAACTCAATCCACCGTTAGATGTTTGAAAATCTCCTAATTTTTCAATTGCGTCTTTAATATTAGCAATCATTTTTTGTTTTTGTTGCAATGGTAATTCAACTATTTTATCTAAATATAACTGAGGAAAAACACTCGATGTTACTTGCTCAACACAACCATAAGGATATTGAATTAAATACTGTAGCCTACCTGAAATATCCATTGGTGGCAAGGTTGAAAATTCAATTGCCGAAAAATTACTTCCTTTAATTCCAAATGTTTCAAAATCGATAGATTGAGTTGAATTTGGTTCTAATTCAACAGCGATAACTTTTGATGAAATTGGATTTGGATTTACCACATCAATTTCAACTTCATACGAAGATTTTTCTCCGTTCCCTGAAGCTATTACTTCAATTTTACCAATACCTTTTACATCAGAAACATCTAAATCAAAATATGCCATTTTTTCATCAGGGTTTGAAAATGATATTCTTTTAGAATTTTCACCTATTACTTTGATTCCTGCTGATAATTTTAAACTAACCTCAACATTTTTTACTTTATTTTCCATAGCAAAAACAGTAACAGGAAGTGTCACTTTTTCTCCCGGACTTAATTTACGAGGTAACGATGCTAAAACCATTAATGGTTTACGAACCGGAGTGGTAACATCGGTCTTACCATAAGCATCATTTGCATTATCTGCTGCAATAATCATAGTTCTAACCGAACCAATATATTTGGGCATCTGGATACTGTGCGAAACTGCTTCCCCTTTTGTTAAAGTAAAAGGTCCTAAAAATTTAACAACAGGCTTAAATCGATTTGCTTTTTTGTTTTTCCCACTCAAAGCTTCTCCATCACCACCAATAGCAAAAACTTGCTCTATACTTCCTCCAAAAGCACCAATTACATCATCAAAAATATCCCAAGTTTTCACTCCTAAAGCTTCTCTTGTATAAAATGCATCCCAAATTTCAGGAGTTTTAAAACGTGTTAAATCTAACAAGCCTTCTTCTACAACTGCAATGGTGTACGACATTCTTTTTCCGTTTTTTTCACTTACTTTAACAGTAAATTTTTCTTCGGGCTTCAATACTTTCGGCATTGAAATCACAGGTTCTAAACGTGTAGTTGAGTCTTCAACCAAAATTGGAATTACACCGTACAAACGCAATGGTAAATCGTTTGCTGTTGACGCGTGAGGTTGTAGCAATGAAATATTTATAAACACATTGGGTGTCATTTCTTTTGTAATAGGAATTTCAACTTTAGTTTCTCCTTTTTGTGTTTTTTGCCAAAAAGTTTTTAGAACTTCTGTCCCATTTTCAACACTAATTAATGCCTTGCCTTCTGTTCCGGAAGGAAACGTTACTATCGCTTTTTCTCCCACATTATAAGTATCTTTATCTGAAGAAAAAACTAACATTTTTGAAGCTTCCGGATCATCGGTTGGACGTTTCCACCAATCTTTATAAAAATAGGTTGTAGCTCCTGTTGCGTGACCACTTTTTTTATCAATTACTCTAATTAAGTATCTTCCACCGTCTTTATCAGGAATATTTAATGTAAATGTTCCTTTTCCGTTTGACTTGGTATTTATTTTAAGCTTCTTATAAGGTTTATGATAACTGCTACCACTATACGATGATAAATTATCAGGAGAAGAACTCCACCACCAACGCCATTCAATTTTAAAAACTTCAACTTCTATATCGTTTCTCGTTATTGGTTTTCCTTCAGAAGTAACAGTAACAACATCAAACACTATATTTTCTCCAGTATCATACGAACTGTATGTTTTTGGTTTTGGTAATTTTAAACCGATAAATGATGCATAAGGAGCATAATTTTTAGTTATTACATCGGTAGAAAAATCGCCACCATTTTCAAAAGCCTTTGTTAAAAATGCTACTTTTAACATTCCCGGAGCAGTATTTTTTAAATTTACCTTTTTGTCAATTGTCGCATTTCCATTTGCATCTAATTTACTGTCAAAAATGGTTATTTCTTCCGAAGAAAAATCTCTGGTAGGGTCGCTAAAAATATAATTTGGAAACTCATTACTAAACGCTGTTGAATTTGAAGTGAATTTGGCATTTACCTCTGTTTTAATATTTTTTGCCGGTGTACCGTGTAACCATTTTACTTCTAATTTTCCGTTTATGGGTTTGTTGTTGGATAACACCTCTTCATCAAAATCAATTTTAATTTTTAAACGATTCGGTTTAACTGTTTCAACCTTTAATTGCTTGTAAAACTTAGCTCCACCAACTGAAATTGTACTATTCCAATTCCCTGTAGGATCGGTAGTTGAAGTAGGAATTGTAAATTTATAAAAACCGTTTACATTGTTTGTTGTTAGTTGCTTATAAGCAAGTTTACCTCTTGCATCTGTAACTTCTAATTTAATGGGATGTTCTTTAGGAAGTGGATTTGCATTGTCATTTAAAACAAACGTTAGATGAATAGAATCTCCCGGTCTCCAAACGCCACGTTCACCATACACAAAACCCTTCAAACCTTTTTGTAATTTTTTTCCTGAAACGTTGAATTTGCTGAGCGATAGCGAATTTCCATCATCTAACTTTATATACGTTTTTTGTTTTCCATCTGAAACTATTGCGAAATAGGCATTTTTATCAATATCAACTCCCGTAATACCTTCATTATCTGTAACTGCTTGTGCAATTTCTTGTTGCTGATAGTTGTAAAGTGTTACTTTGGCACCGGAAACAGAATTAGTAGTTAAGATATTGGTTACAGCAAAGAAATAGGATTGATTTTCACCTTTTTTAGCTATAACTCCTAAGTTTGAAGCTAAAATATTTGCCGAAACTACCCTTTCATTAGTGTCGTAATAAGCTTTTTTACAAGGGTTTTCTCTATCTTTCCAATTGTAATAATTATTGTTATAACTATAAATTAAATTATCCCAATATTGTTCTTCTCGCTCGTCTAAATCACTCGCCTCTTCTGTTGTGTATTCGTGTTCGTCGTAGTAAAAATCTTCTTCATAATATTCTTCTAAATCTTCATTTAAAGTTGTTTCTGATCCATCACATTTAAACAACGAATAATCTTGTTTTATACTTAACTCAACTCTATAAATGGCTCCGGGATTCGATTTTATCATTTTAGATAAATCAATGGCATAAGCTTTCCATTTACCATCATTTTCTAAATCGTTATTTATAAGCGTAATTGTTTTTTTGGCTATTCTTCTTCCAACTCTTCTGATGTTATAACGATTATCGCTTCCTAAATTATTTTCTTGTAAAAATTGCAATACATTATCTTCAAATATTTTAATAACACGAACATCAACAGCTTTTAAATTTACCGCTTCAAAATTAAATTTTAAATCGTTTGAACTTGGTAAAATAACTCCGCTAGACAATAATCTAACCGCCGGTTTTAACTGTTCAAAAGCAACAACTTCAGAAAAAGGTGTTTTTAACTTATACCCGTCATTACTTTTAATACCCTGAAAAATATCTACCTGAACATTACCCACAACACGAGAGTCAGGATATACTTTTAATACATTTCCATCAACAATAAATTTTAAATTCTTCGTGTTTTTTATGGCTACTAATCCATCAAAATTTTGCTGTTTTTTTAAAGGATCAGAAAAATTAATGTTTAAATGCTGTTCCGGTGATTGAACAACATCAATGGCAAGAATGGAAAAATTATTTTTACCCGGTATTTTTAAAGTTGATTCTCCTTTATTGTCAATATTAATCTTTTTACCTGACCACGTTAAAATAACTTCAGAATCATCTTCAAAACGCTGTACGCTATCAATTATAAACTGAAAACGTTTACTTATTGAATCGGTACTTCCCCATTTAATAATTAGGTTTTTATTTTTTTGAGTAGCAGAAATCAATGTTTTGGCATTTTCTAATTCTAAAACATCGGCAGTTTGGATGTTTCCTTCAATATATTGCCACTCCTTATTGTATGATTGAAAATTTGTAGTTGTTACAATAAAATTTTGTTCAATAGTTTTAAATTTGAACGTATACGTTTTAAATTCTGACGGAACATTGTTGTACATTTTACCTAAATTTACCGTAACTGTATACTCCTTATTTTGCGCTAATTTTTTAGACGGTTGAAAAAGTAGGCTTCTTGTGTTTAACGAATACAATTTCCCTTCAACTTTTGGTGAAATGCTTACTAAATTATTTGAAACCTCTTCATTTGAAACCCAAGATTCAACCTCTTTTGATAAATCAATTCGGATAGGTTCCGCAACAGATACTTCACCAGAAGTTGTATAATTTATGTAGTCTCTAAATTTGAAAATATTATTAGTTCTTTCTTCCGGATTTTCTTTTTTACAAGACACAAAAACTACCGAAAATAATAGGGAAAATACAAGATATTGAAGTTTCATGTTAAAAAATTTTATTTGTTTAGCAAATTTCCTATGAAGTTACTAAAAAAAATAAAATAGAAACTTGTAAATTTTAGCTTAAATTAAGCTATTTATTTATGGGCAACACATAAAAAAACACCGCAATAAAATGTGAAAAGCTTCCTAACAATACAAAAATATGGAAAATGGCATGGTTGTATTTTATTTTATTAATACTATATAAAATGGCACCAACAGTATAAAAAATTCCTCCACTAAACAACCATAATAAACCCTCAAAAGGTAAATTATCTATTAGGGGTTTAATGGCAAAGATGATTAACCAACCCATAAGTACGTATGCAATGGTTGAAATTTTATCATATTTTCCTGTATAAAAAAGTTTTAGTATAATTCCGGTAATTGCAATTCCCCAAGAAACTCCAAAAATAGTCCAACCAACCCAACCTTTTAAAACTACTAAAGTAAATGGTGTGTAAGTACCTGCAATTAAAACATAAATAGCTGCATGATCAAAAATATTTAATCTAGCTCTTAATTTTGGCTTTTTTGAGTAGTGATAAAATGTTGAAGCTGAATATAATACAATTAAACTAACACCGTAAATACTAAAACTAACTATATGCCATGCGGTTCCGTATAAACTTGAATACACCACTAACAATACCAATGCTGCAACACTTAAAACCAATCCTATTGCATGAGAAATTACATTCATTTTCTCTTCAGTTGGTTCGTAAAATGTTAGTTTATTCATAATTTTACTGCTTAAATTTATTTTTTAAGTATCTAGAATACAATTATTTTAAATAAGAAATCAATTCATTATAAATTAAACCAAAAGATTTCTTTTTAATAGTAGCTACATCTTTTAAAGTTAACCCATTGGTATTGATAAATTCAAGTATTTTAACTCTTAATTTACCCGGTGATCCACTAAAAAAAGTATAAGAAAATCGTTTTTTACAATCGTAAAAAACAAGAGGTACAATTGGTATATGGTGTTCAATTGCCAGCCTAAATGCTCCATTTTTAAATTCACTTAACACTACACTTTCATCACTTGGAACCAATCCTTCAGGAAAAATACATACGCTTAATCCGTTATTCAATCTTTTTTGAGCTTCATCATACACTTCTTTTCTACTTCTAACACAATTTCTATCAACCGTAATACTTGTTCTTTTAAAAATATAACCAAATAAAGGTAATTTGGTGAGTTCTTTTTTACCAACAAATACCGAAGGATTTTTAACAACAGCCAACATGAGCATAATATCGATCATTGAAGTATGATTTGCTATAAACATATAGCTTTTATCCTTTTGTATTTGCTGTAATTTATGTACCTCGTAACTAAAACCCATTCCTAACAAAATGGTTTTTCCCCAAGCATGTGCAATTTTATAAAAGGTTTTGTAAAAACGTTCGTGTGAAATAACTACAGCTAATACCGGAGTAGCTATCAAAAGTGTGATAAATACCAAAAGATAAAACCAAATTCTCCAAAAAAAGATTAAAATATATTTTAGTATTTTCACTTAACTAGTGTTTTAAATGATTTCAAAAGTAAAAATTTTTAGTAGATATTATGATTAACTTTTACTTAAACATTTTTTTTCTTTGAATAATTAATTTAAAACTAATTAAATTTTTATAATTACATTTATAATATATTAACAATTAAACTTTTATATTATGTTATACTCAATTGTTATTGGTGGTATTGCCGGATGGCTTGCAGGCAAAATTATGAAAGGCGGAGGTTATGGTATTTTAATGAATATTGTACTTGGTATTATAGGTGGTTTGGTTGGTGGCTGGTTATTTGGCACTCTTGGCATCTATATTGTAGAAGGAACTATAGGCGATTTAATTGAAGGAGTTATAGGTGCTATAGTTATTTTATTTATTGCCGGACTTCTAAAGAAAAAATAACTTTTTACAAAATACATAAAAGCGGCATTCAGCCACTTTTTTTATGCAATTGAAATACGTACTTTTGTGCACATAAAAATTTGAAATAAATGTCAAGAATTTTAACAGGAGTACAAAGTACAGGAACACCACACTTAGGTAATTTATTAGGGGCAATTATACCTGCAATTGAAATGGCAAACGATCCAAAAAACGATTCGTATTTGTTTATTGCAGATATGCATTCGCTAACTCAAATAAAAAATGGAGAAGAATTACGTCAAAATACTTACAGTACTGCCGCAACCTGGCTTGCCTTTGGTTTAGATATTAGTAAAACGGTGTTTTACCGCCAAAGTGATATTCCTGAAGTTACTGAACTTTCTTGGTATTTAAGCTGTTTTTATCCATACCAACGTTTAACATTAGCGCATAGTTTTAAAGATAAAGCCGATAGGTTAGAAGATGTGAATGCCGGATTATTTACCTATCCAATGTTGATGGCTGCTGATATTTTATTGTATGATGCTGAAATTGTGCCTGTAGGAAAAGATCAGTTACAACATTTGGAGATGACACGTGATGTTGCCAGCAGATTCAACCATCAAATGGGAGAAACCTTAGTTGTACCGGAAGCAAAAGTTCAAAAAGATACTATGTACGTTCCGGGTACTGATGGTGGAAAAATGAGTAAATCTCAAGGAAATATTATTAATTTGTTTTTACCTGATAAGCAATTACGCAAACAAATTATGAAAATTCAGACAAATTCAACACCACTTGAAGATCCAAAAAATCCGGATACTTGTAATTTATTTGCGTTGTATAAATTAGTTGCTTCTGCAGAACAAGTTGAAGAAATGCGTACCAATTACTTAGCAGGAAACTACGGTTACGGAAATGCTAAACAAGCTTTTTACGAACTGTTGGTTAATAAATTTTCAGAAGAAAGAGCACGTTACAATTACTACATAAACAACCTGAATGAAATAGACAAAGCCTTAGAACTAGGAGCCGAAAAAGCTCGTATAATTGCTGTGGATGTTTTAAAACGTGTTAGAAATAAATTGGGATATTAAATAACGTGTGTTCGGTTAATTAAACAGATCAAAATAATTCGGGTTTATCATAGAAATCAGCATAACAATTTAAGCGCGTTAAGGATGGAATGGCTTGTTTGAGCTCTTTTTTAGTTGTTTTTATCAACTAAAAAAAGCGAGTAATGACAGCCTGACCCGAAGGGTAACGCCCAAAAAATTGAAATTTTATGTTTATTTTTTATAAATATCTTTTAAATCTTTCTCAAAAAGTGTAAACGGATTGTTATAAAATTCGATGAAATTTGGTGCGCTTATTTGCCCTGGGAAAGGTGCGTAATAATGGGTTGGGCTGTTTATATCGTTACGCCAAACTAACACATACGCTAACTGTAAACCGTCTCTTTTCAGCACTTTTAAAAGCGTATCTGTCCACCAAGTTGGGTTTGGGATTGATTCTAAACCTGTTTCGGTAAACGCTGCTAATTTCCCTGCTTTTTTTGCATAATCTGATACTATTTTGAGCTTTTTAAAGCCGGTTTCCAAATCGTAGTTATCGCGCCCGAAATTGCCATAATTATCAACACCAACCATGTCTGCCCATTCATCTCCAGGATATCTTTCTAAAAATTGTGCTTCGGTATTAAATTTAACATCGGGTGAAAAGGCATAAATAAAATTATGTACGTTTTTTTCATCTCTTAAATACGAAACGGTAAATTTCCATAATGTTTTAAATTCATCAACAGTGCAATGAGGTGCGCCCCACCAAAACCAACCACCGTCAAACTCGTGATATGGACGAAAAATAACCGGCACCAACTCTCCGTTTTTTCCTTTTATACTGTGTGCCCAATTGGCAATATCATCTAAAATTTCTTTGTATTTTTGATGTGCTTCGCCACCCGGAATAATGTATTTTACGGCTGGCAATGAAATGGAATCGTTCCAATAAAAAGCTCCTTCTGAGACCGGATTGTGAAAGTGCCATGAAATAGTTGTAACTCCACCTCTGTTATACGTATCAACTACATTTTTACGTAAATGTTCTTTATTGGCTTCTATCTGTGCTCTTGACAAATGATTTCCTGAAAAACCGCTAAAATCAACTCCGATAACTGCCGGGTGACTCCCTACAACCGATTTTACATCAGATCTTCCTTGGTCACCAACCCAACCGTGTCCATATTCTGTTGCATGTTGATGCCCAAATAAGATGTGCTTTTTAGATAGTTCTTTTAAATTATTGAATAGTGCTTTTGTTTCCTTTGTGGCATTTTTATCAATAAGATTGCTTTCTTGTGCGTTTATTGAAAGTAAAACAAACGAAAAAAGTACTATAAATAAAGTGTTGTATTTTGATGTTTTCATAATAAACAAATTTACTTTATATATTCTTTTATGGTGCTGGATTTGGTTGTAAATTTTGAATTTTATCAATTTTTTGTAAAATTTCTTCAGAAAGTTCCACGTGGATACTTTCTATATTTTCTTTTAATTGCTCCATCTTTGTTGCCCCAATAATAGTTGAAGTAACAAAGGGTTGTTGATTTACAAAAGCCAATGCCAACTGAGTTAAACTCAAATTTAGTTCTTGAGCTAATTCAGCATATTTTTGAGTTAAAAATAAGGATTGCTCACTATTATAACGAGCCATTTTTGGAAACAAGGTTAAACGTGATTTTTTAGGTTTAGTTCCGTTCAAATATTTACCGGACAACCTTCCAAAACCTAACGGAGAATATGCTAACAAACCAACATTTTCACGCATGGCAACTTCAGCCAAACCAATTTCAAAAATTCTGTTTAATAACGAATATGGATTTTGAATAGTTTTGCAACGTGTAAACTTATTTTTTTCGCTTTCTGATAAATGTCTCATTAAACCCCAAGGAGTTTCATTTGAAACACCATAATGGCGAATTTTACCTTGTTTTACAAGACTGTTTAATTTTTCTATGACCTGATGAAAATTATCACTCCAAGCTTCATCATTTTGATGTTTGTAATTTCTTTTCCCAAAAAAATTGGTATTTCTATCCGGCCAATGTAACTGATACAAGTCTATATAATCAGTTTGTAAGCGTTTTAAACTTTTTTCTATAGCATCATCAATTGCTTCATTTGTAAAGCCTAAATTTTCTCTTATATGCTTAAATACAGGATTTGGACCTGCTATTTTTGAAGCTGCTATTAAATTTTCTCGTTTTTGATCTTTTAACCAACTTCCAATAAACTTCTCGGTACTTCCTTGTGTTTCTGCTCTGCCCGGTACTGAATACATTTCGGCAGTATCAATAAAATTAATTCCTTTTTCAACTGCATAATTTAATTGTTTGTGCGCTTCAATTTCAGTGTTTTGTTCACCAAAAGTCATAGTTCCCAAACAAATTTTACTCACTTTTATTGAGGTGTTAGGTAGGATTGTGTATTTCATCTTTATTTAGAACGAAAGTTAAAAGTTTCAAATGTAACAAATTTATACTTTATACGCTTTGTAGTATGAAGCAAAAGAGGCTATTATAAAAGCGTTGAAAATCGTCATTTTGAAAGGTTATTGAGCGAAGTCGAAATAGAGTTGAAGTGTTATTTCAGAATCACAAATAATTGTTTTTTTTATATAAGAACCTGAACCAAATTCATATTGACTCAACTTCTACTTATTTAACATATAATTAGCTAGATTCGGAAATCTAAAATTCAATGTAATTAAATCAATTCTGAATTAAGAAAAAAACGCTTTTGAAAATTCAAAAGCGTTTTAATTTGTGTTAGTTATAATTATTTAAGAAATTTTATTTCAAAATTGCTTCAATACCTGGTAATGTTTTTCCTTCTAAACTTTCTAACATTGCTCCACCTCCGGTAGATACATAACTTACTTTATGTTCAAAACCAAATTGTTTTACTGCTGCAACTGAGTCTCCTCCTCCAACTAAAGAGAATGTGCCTTTTTTAGTTGCTGCTGCAATTGAGTTACCTAAAGCAATGGTTCCTTTTGCAAATTTTTCCATTTCAAAAACTCCTACAGGTCCGTTCCAAAGAATGGTTTTAGATTCCATTACAATTTTGTCAAACATTTCAATTGATTTTGGCCCTGCATCAACACCTTCCCAACCATCAGGAATTTTATCAATATCACAAATTTGTGTATTTGCATTGTTACTAAAAGCATCGGCTGCAACAACATCAACCGGAATATGAACTTGTACTCCTTTTGCTTTCGCTTTTTCTAAAATTTCAAGAGCTAGTTCTTGTTTATCATCTTCACAAATAGAATTCCCTATTTTACCTCCTTGAGCCTTGATAAATGTAAAACTCATTCCGCCACCAATAATTAAATGATCTACTTTATCTAAAATATTTTCAATAATCGTAATTTTTGAAGATACTTTAGCACCTCCTAAAATTGCCAAAACAGGTTTTTCACTATCTTCCAATACTTTTTTAATACTGATAATTTCTTGCGCCAGTAAATTTCCAAAACACTTGTTTTCAGGAAAGAATTTGGCAACAATTGTTGTAGAAGCGTGAGCTCTATGTGCTGTGCCAAAAGCATCGTTTACATATACATCTCCCAACTTGGAAAGTTTTTCTGAGAAAACTTCATCTCCTTTAGTTTCTTCAGCATAAAAACGAAGATTTTCCAACAATAAAACTTCTCCCATTTTTAAATTAGAAGCAGCTTTTTCAACCTTTTCACCTATGCAATCATCAACAAATTTAACATCTACACCTATAATTTCTGAAACTTTATCAACAATATGTTTTAAAGAGTATTTTTCTTCTACACCTTTTGGTCTTCCTAAATGAGACATTAATACAACCGCTCCACCATCTTCCAAAATTTTAATAATGGTTGGTTTAGCAGCTTCAATTCTTGTAGCATCTGTTACATTAAAATTTTCATCTAAAGGCACATTAAAATCAACTCTAATTAACGCCCTTTTGTTTTTAAAATTTATGTTCTGTATAGTTTTCATTTTAAAAGAATTTTATACTACAAATATAACTTATAATACTTAAATAATTTAAGGGATTACGGTTTTTTACGAAACCGATTTCACGCTATTTTGAAATTAAAAAAATAAAGTAAAAACAACAGATTTGCTTAAAAAGTTTTACTTTCGCTTTGATGGATTTTTCAAAAATTTTAGGACAAGAGCATTTAAAGAATCATTTAATGAAATCTACCGATAATGGAAGGATTTCTCATGCGCAATTATTTGTTGGTGATGAAGGCAGCGGTACTTTACCAACAGCTATTGCTTACGCACAATACATTTTGTGTTCTTCGAACAAAGATAAATCTGCCTGTGAGTTAAAATGCTCTAAATTAATGCATCCCGATTTACATTTTGCTTTTCCTGTAGCAACAAACGACAAGATAAAAAGCCACCCTGTAAGTAATCTGTTTTTAGAAGAATGGAGAAATTTTATACTTTCCAATCCTTACGGAAATTTATTTGAATGGCTACAATCAATAGGAATTGAAAATAAGCAAGGCCAAATTGGAGTAGATGAAGCTGAAGAAATTGTAAAAGCTTTAAAATTAAAGTCGTATGAAGGTGGTTATAAAGTAATGATTATTTGGATGGCCGAAAAAATGCATCCTTCGGCAGCAAATAAATTATTAAAATTAATTGAAGAACCACCTGAAAAAACAGTTTTTATTTTAGTTGCCATACGTGAAGATCAAATTATTTCAACCATAAAATCGCGTTGTCAGGTTTTAAATTTTCCTTTACTATCAGAAGAAGATATTACAAAAGGTTTGGTTGAAAGAGAGGGTACCGATTTACCCATTGCAAAGCAAATAGCACAGCAAGCTGATGGTAGTTTTAATAAAGCACTGCATTTATTACATAACAATAATGCCGATGAACAGTTTGAACAATGGTTTATTACTTGGGTTAGAGCAGCTTTTAAAGCAAAAGGTAACGCAACTGTGATTCAACATTTGATTGAATGGAGTGAAACAATTTCAAAAACAGGAAGAGAAACACAAAAACGTTTTTTGAATTACTGCTTACAATTTTTTAGACAAGCGTTATTGTTAAATTATAATGCAGAATCTTTAGTGTTTATTCAACCAAAAACAACTAGTTTTAAATTGGAGAACTTTGCTCCTTTTGTTCACAGTGGAAATATTTTAGAAATTAATAACGAACTGAACGATGCTATTTATCATATAGAACGAAATGGAAATGCTAAAATAATTTTGCTAGATCTATCAATAAAACTTACGCGACTTTTACACAGTAAAGAAGTATAAAATGGAAGCTATTCAACAAAATATTGCTGTAATTTTAATCTCATTCTTTTTAATTATTACCTTCTTTTTTTCAGCTTTCGAAAAGATTTTAGATTGGAAAAATACCACCATTTTTTACGCGAATCATTTTAAAAAAACAGTTTTAAAAAGTAGCATTAATTTTTGGGTAGGTTTAATTATTGTTTTTGAAATAATTACACTAGGATTATTAATTTTTGGAGTTATAAATCTAATTTTAGATTCCAATACTTATATTTTAAAAATTGCTTTTGAAATTTCTTCAATAGTATTTTTAATGCTTTTAATTGGCCAAAGAATAGCAAAGGATTATGTTGGAGCAACATCAATTACCGTATATTTTATTTTAAATATACTAGCATTGTATTTAATAAATTAACGTGAGTTCGACATAAAAAAGTTGATTTATTTACAAGAAAAAAGCAAAATAATTAGTAAATTAAAGTATTGAAATTCAATTTTATAACTAAATATTTCGCTTATGATTTCTGCTATTAAAATTACTCAAATTTTTTGTTCTATAGATGATTTTTGTTTAGAATTTGTTCCTTT
>NZ_JAAZUI010000039.1 GCF_012524075.1 Lutibacter sp. B1 | reverse complement strand
CCAAATGAATTCAGATATTTAGTTTATAAAAATTACAAAATAATTTATTGGATAAATAAGAGTGAAAAACGGATTGAAATTAATGATATTTTTGATTCTCGACAAAATCCAATAAAGATTGAAAGAATTGAATAAAAGCCAGTTGCCAACAATGGCTATATTGCATTGTGGCGGATTTTCTTTTTCACAAAATCCTCGTATATTTACTAAGCTAATTGCTGTGGCGGAAAAATCTTGCCGATTTTTCCACAACGACAACATAGCCTAAACCGTTGCAAAATATTACCGAAATTACGTTTTGCACGATAAAAGTTCTTTAAAAGTAAAATTTTTGTAGCTCGACAAACTTCAGTTTGACTTCTACTCTATCGGATTGAGAATTGAATCGGTTAGATTTTAGCACAATTGCGGATTTGAGCAATGAAATCGGAAAAAGTTTTTAAGACAAATTAAACAAAATTGACAAATTCCAGATTTTAATAATTGAATCGGAATTGAGCAATGAAATTGGAAAAACTTATTAAAACGCACGATTTAAGAATTGAAACGGAAAAAGTTTTTAAGACAAAATAAAACTAAATTGACAAATCTCAGATTTTAATAATTGAATCGGGATTGAGCAATGAAATTGGAAAAAATCATTAAAACGCACGATTTGAGAATTGAACCGGGAAAGTTTTTAAGACAAATTAAAACTAAATTGACAAATTCCAGATTTTATCAAAATTACAGAGATTTAAAAGTTCAAACAGTACAATTTAAGAAAATAGATTAACACGATTAAAAAATAACATTTTGCAACACCTCATATAATTTATGCTTAAATTTGAACTAATATTAACGACAAACATTCAACAAACGATTTGCTACAACCGAAAAATCTCCGATTTTCCAGTCGCACAAATCATATAAAAACTCGTTAGCACCAATTACGCTGAAAAAATGAAAAAGAAAAAAGAAATACCTCTTGTTGTTTTACAAATAGTTGAGCCTTACATTAAAGAGTCAAATGATTTATATCAAATAACAGAAACTAAAGAATCTTTAATGAAATTTATTGATTCTGACACTGAGTCTGATTTTTATTTCGAAATTCAAGATTTTGAAGTACAAAATAATAAATCAATAGTTAGTATAGAATTTAAACCTAGAAATGCTCAAGACCTAGAATTAGTTAGAGTATCGGGTGATGTAACGAATATTAATACTTATTTCAAAAAATGGATAACAATTTTAGATCAATATTCTAAAATTGAATATGAAGACCCAATAATTAAAGCAAATAAAGAGAGATTTATTGAAAAATTCAAACTTGTTGATGAAGATGCTGAGTTTTCGTCTTTTAATTTAGAACAACAAATATTTCTTGAAAACTATTTAGATAAATCAAAAGAAAAATTAGCTGTTTTAAAAAATGGGAAATCTGAAAATGAGAAACTTGAAATTACCGAATTAGAATTAGAAGCTGAAATAATTAAAACAGCACTAACGAAAGAAAGTAAACAGAAAATAATAAAAAGACTTTCAAAATTTTGGGCAAAAGCACAGAAAATCGGATTACCAATTATAAAAGAGATTTTTGTAAGTACGATTTCCGAATTGACAAAAAGATTATTAATTGGATAATAACTGGTGCTAACAACTCATAAAATTTATGCTTAAATTTAAACTAAATAACGAACCGACAAACATTCATCTAACGATTTGCTACGTCCGAAAAATCTACGATTTCTCAGTCGCACAAATCTTATAAAAACCCGTTGCCCACAATTACGAAAAAAATAAAATTATAAAAAGAGAAACTATGGAATTACAAAACAAACTGAAAGCATTAGCCGACAAAATCGTGCAAATGAAGGAAAAAATTGGAACTGAAGAAGCTACGAAAAATGCCTTCATTATGCCTTTTATCAACATTTTAGGTTACGACCTTTTTGATCCAACTGAGGTAATACCTGAATTTACAGCAGATTTAGGACTTAAAAAAGGAGAAAAAGTCGATTATGCAATATTCCAAAATGGAGAACCTATTTTAATAATTGAGTGCAAAAATTGGAAAGAAGATTTAAACGTTCACAATTCACAACTATTTAGATATTTTCACGTAACCAAAACAAGATTTGCTCTTTTAACAAACGGAATTGAATATAAATTTTATTCAGATTTAGAAGAGTCAAATAAAATGGACGAAAAACCATTTCTTGAATTCAATGTTTGTAATATTAAAGAATCAACAATTAACGAAATTGCAAAGTTTCATAAATCAAATTTTGATGTAAATAAAATTGTTGATAATGCAAGTTCATTAAAATACACGAAAGAAATAAAGAAAATTCTAGACAAAGAATTTCAAGAACCATCAGCAGAGTTTGTAAGACATTTTGCAAATCCTGTTTATTCTGGAAGATTAACAGAAAAAGTTATGGAACAATTCAAGGAATTAGTTCTAAAAGCAACAAATCAATATATAAGTGAAAAGGTGAATGATAGATTAACTTCTGCATTAAACAAAGAAACTGAAAAACAACAAGAGGAAATTATCGAGGAAGATACTAAAACAAATGTTATCACAACAGAGGAAGAATTAGAAGCTTTCCAAATTGTTGTTGCAATTTTAAGACGTAATCTACCAAAAGAGAGAATTGTACACAGAGATACACAATCATATTTTGGAATATTATTAGACGATAATAACAGAAAACCAATTTGCCGACTTCACTTAAATGGAGGAAAGAAATATATTAGTCTATTTGACGAGAATAAAAAAGAAATTAAAGAGTCGATTGAGTCAATAGATGAAATATACAGATTTGAAAAAGAGCTTTTAAAAACAGTTGAAAATTACGAATCTGAATAAAAAAACTGTGGGCAACAATGGCTAAAGTTCAGCGTGGCTTTTTTGTTAAATCAAAAGTTTGGTGTACTTTTATTAGGCTAAGTTTCATCAGCGGAAAAGTCTCCAACATTTTCCACGCCGAAACCCTAGCCTAAACCGTTGCCTTTAATTGCGGATGAAAACTATAATGATAAATTGAAATGAATATTAAAGATAAATTTAGAATAGTAATTATTCTGACAATGATTTCATTAGCTTTTCATTATTACTATTATGATTATAATGTTGAAAGTACTTTAAGAGCTTGTTTTACAATAATAATTTTTTCAGCTTTTATAAGTTTTATGTTTTCTCAATATTTTAAAATTCATAATAAAAGACGATTTATTAAATTGAATAAAAAAACTGATTCCTTTTATTATTGGTGGAATATCATTTACGGAGTATTATTAGTGATTGGAATAATATTTCGAGTAATATTCTGATTTGAGCAATGAAAGTGGTTATAATTGATTCTCTGACTGCCGAAAAGTCTATAAAACGATTAATTCTAACAATATGAGAAATTAATGATTTGAGTAACAAAACGAGTTTGAAAAGCAGAACGCAGAATGAAAAAAAATTGAATAGAAAAATGATTAACAAAATGATTGAAAAGCAACTAAAAGGCAACACCTCATATAATTTATGCTTAAATTTGAACTAGTACAAACGACAAACATTCAACAAACGATTTGCTACGTCCGAAAAATCTCCGATTTTCCAGTCGCACAAATCATATAAAAACCCGTTGCCCACTATTTATGAGAAAGATTCTAATCGGATTAATTTTACTTCAAACTTCATTTTCAATATTTGCCCAAATTGAGAGAAATAAAACTGATTTAATTCTTCCATTTAATGGAGAATGGACAGTAGTTTGGGGAGGAGATTCTGAAAAATTCAATTATCATATTAAAAATAAAGCTCAAAAAAATGCTTTCGATTTTATTATCACTGATAAATATGGAAAATCATTCAAAACTGACAGAAATAAAAATGAAAATTTCTATGCTTTTGGTAAAAAAATTATTGCACCTTGTAATGGAATGATTATTTCAGTCATTGATGGAATAAAAGACAATAAACCGAGTGAATTAAATCCTTATTATGCACCAGGAAACAGTATTATCCTAAAAACAGAGAATAATGAATTTTTGTATTTCGCCCATTTAAAACAAAACTCAATCAAAGTTAAACAAGGACAGAAAATTATTAAAGGAGAAATATTAGGACTTTGTGGAAACTCAGGAAATTCAACTGAGCCACATTTACATTTTCATATACAAAATCAAGAAAATATAAATAACGCAATTGGAATTAAATGCTATTTTGAAAAAATTATTGTAAGTGATACTTTAAAAACAGATTATTCTCCGATTAAAAAAGAAAAAATTAGAAACGAAAAATAACAGTGGGCAACACCGTATAAAATTTATGCTTAAATTAGTACAAAATTGAAAACAAAAAAATTGCAATAAACCGATTTGTTTCGTCCGAAAAATCTCCGATTTTTCAGTCGCACAAATCTTATACAAACCCGTTAGCATAAATAGCTCGGCTGAGTTTTGGTCAGAAAAACTAAAGTTGAAAAACTTAATTGAAAACTATGATTTTTAGCAATATTTCGGAGTGAAAATTGTAACGGTCAGAGTTGAGCAATGAAAACGGAAAGAATTGAGTTTTTACTGAAAAAATTGTACTAAACCGAGAAATTTCTGAGTGATTTATACTCAAAAAAGTATGAGAATTGAATCGGAATGAATTTGCTTTGAATGAAAAATATGTACAAACCTGAAAAATTCCAGATTGACTTCCACTCTACCGGAATTGAGCATTGAAACGGTTAAGATTTTGAGCAACGAATCCGAATATCTTTAAAATGAGTAATTGCAATAAACTGAGAAATTTCAAAGTTTTTCCTGTAAAACGTGAAAATAACAACGGAGAAAAAGCTAAATGAGAAAAATTAGTATGTTTGATAAATTTCAGATAATAGAAAAATTCAATGCTCAGCAGAACGTGTCGCTAAATATGCTAACAATGGCTATATTGCATTGTGGCGGATTTTCTTTTTCAGAAAATCCTCGTATATTTACTAACATAATCGCTATGGCGGAAAAATCTTGCCGATTTTTCCACAACGACAACATAGCCTAAACCGTTGTACAACATTACGATTGAAAATTGAAAAAGATAAATTACATATTGCTCGGAATTATAATTTTAGGATTATTCTCTTGTAAAACGACAAATTCAACAACTGAGAATAAAACGGGAAAATTGACCAAAGAAAATATTGAGAGATTAACCAAATACATTTCTAATGATTCTATTTTCACAAATAGATTAAAGAATTATTTCCCTGATTTAAAAAACTCTTCAGAATTAATATTTGAACCTATAAAAACGATTGAGTTTTTAAGTTTGAGTAAATACCCTAAACAAACTTTAACTAAAACAGAATTTTATAAAAAATACCAAAATTTAACTGATTTAGAGTTTGAAAAATTTATTAATAAAAGAGATTCTATAAATGAGTTTTCACCTTACGGATTAAACTTTGACAATATAGATTCTGAGCACAATTATGAAACGAGTAAAAAGATTTTATTAAGATTCTCTGAGAAAGCTGATAATTTGATAAATATAGAATATATCATCGTTGATGAGAAAGTTGATGAAAGAATCGTTTTTCATCCAAGAAAAGGATATTATTTGATTGAGTTTGATAACGAGAATAATATTATTCAAAGATTTTACATTTTAAGAACAGTCGGATGAAAAAACGTTGTACAACACCTCATATAATTTATGCTTACATTTGAACTAACACAAACGACAAACATTCAACAAACGATTTGCTACGGCAGAAAAATCTCCGATTTTCCAGTCGCACAAATCATATAAAAACTCGTTGTGCGTAATTTAATAAATACAGAAATATTAAATGAACACTGTAAAAATTGGAGATAAATTTGAGGATAAATCCTATTACTTGATTGAAAAAGCAATTGAGAATGGAGAATTGGGAATTTTAAAAAATACAGCTAAAGTTCAAAGAAAAATAGGCTATTATTCAAAAGACAGAGAAAAAGAAATAATATTTGATTTATCAATAGAAATATGGCCAGAAAATGCCGAACGATATACTTTACTCTTTTTAATTGAGTGTAAAAGTTCACCTTCTGGAAACTATGTACCTGTAGATGATGTTGAAGAGTTTAATACAAAAATTAATCAAGTTGCTGGAGGTGGAGTAAAAGGCGTTATGATTACTGATAGTAAATTTCAATCTGGTGGAATAACTTTTGCAAAGAATAAAAGAATGATGTTGATTGAAGTTGACAACAATGATAATCATTCAATAATACTTCATAGAACTGATAAAAATGACACGAAAGAAAACAAAAATAATTTAGAGGATATCTTCTATAAATTCATCAAGAAGACTTTAGGTATAAAAAAAGTTAAAGGTTTAAAAAAGTTATCTGCAAGTCAAATTGAAAACCTAGCTTTACCAATACTACAAAAATACAATGATCTCTATTCGTCAATTAAAATTGAAGATTTTATTGAACATTTAAAATCGGAATACAATTTAAAATTTGACTTTACACAAAATTTAAAAACAGTAAATGGAAAAAAAATTGAAGGGTTTTTCGATCTTGAAAATAAAACTATATTTATTGATAAATCTATATTAGAATCAGAGAAATTTCCTTTTGTATTAGGTCATGAATTAGGTCATTTCTTTCTTCATAGTAATTTAAAAGTAAACCAAGAAAGATATAATGATTTTGCAGATTCTGAATATGATTTTTTTACCGATAGATTTAATTTAGTAAATGATAAAAATTGGATAGAATGGCAAGCTAATAAATTTTCAACATCTTTATTCTTACCAAAAGTTCTTTTTTTACCACATTTAATAGCTTTTCGTAAAAGTATTGGAATAAGTCGCCCAGAACATATTTATTTGGATGAACAAAAAATAAACAAACAAGATTATTATAAAACCGTAGATTACCTTTCAGATTATTTTGGAATTAGTAAAACAGCAGTGAAATTTAGAATAGAAGAATTGAACTTAATAACTTATGCAAAACCAAAAGACGATTTTAAAAGTATTTTGAGAAGAACATTTTTTGATTAAAAAACTACGCACAACAATGGCTATATTTCATTGCTTCGGATTTTTTCAAAAGAAAAAATCCTTATCTTTAAACTATGAATTGCTATGGCGGAAAAATCTTCACTGATTTTCCCGCAACGAAAACATAGCCTAAGCCGTTGCCTAAAATAACGAGATTGGAACTTGGCAGAGAAATTTTCTTTCAAAAATAATGATTTACTAAAGCTGAAAATATTCTGATTTTGGGCATTATTCCGGAATAAGTTTTTAATTTATTTTTCTTCCAAAGCTAAAATTCTGTTTCAACTGAAAATTCTCTGAGAACTCTTCTCTCCTATTTTATCATTCTGCTAAATTGAGAAATTTAATGAGTTGAATCCGTTAAATTTGAATAGATTTTCTAAACGTACGAGTTTTTCCCTTATTTTTAGGTTTTTAAGCTAATTTTCTACTAAACCGATAAAAACGAACTCGTTTGAATGATTTTTAGATTGTTCTAGTTGCTTTTCATCTTTTCTACTAAACTGAAAAATTCATCAATGAATGATTTTTTAGATATTTCATTTTCTTTTTATAATTAATACTAAA
>NZ_JAAZUI010000038.1 GCF_012524075.1 Lutibacter sp. B1 | reverse complement strand
AAAAATAAATCAAAAACTCATTCTGGAATAGTGCTCAAAATCGGACTAATTTTCAGCTTTAATAAATCATTATTTTTAAATAAAATTTTCTCAGCCGAGTTCTTCGCACGTTATTTTAGCTAACGGTCTAGGGTATGCGTAGTGCGGCATTTTAATGCACTTTACTTTCCGTTTGCCGTTGATTTTGTTTTATGTTCATAATTTCATTTTAGCACTTCAGTCCGCATTACGTATACCCATTGTTGGCAACAGTTATTTTTGTTTAATAATAAATAATTTCTCTTTCAGATATAGTTTTGGGTAGAATTCCATTGTATTCGGTTACTTCAACCCAATTTCCATATTTATCGTACTTATAGTTATTTTTCAAGTCGTAAGTATTTTCGTTTTTCAGATTGAAGTTTTCTTGTGCGTATAAATCTCCTTTATCGTTGTATTTATAAGTAAACGTTCCCCAATCTATATCATCATTTTTGTGTTCTATAAGTTCATTGTCCGAATTGTATTTGTACGTATGTTTATTTTCTAAAACATCTTTTGAATCATATATTTTCTTTTCTATTAAATTATCATTTTTATCATAGGCATATGTTTCTAATTTTTCTAAACTTCCGTCTGAATTAAATTCTGCATATTCAATTTGATTTCCGTTGTTATCGTACTTAAACTTGTGAACTTTTTCTACTGTTTGCTTTGAAGAGTATTGTTTAGTTTCAATTAATTCTTCGCCTTCATATTCATATTCATACTTTAATTCAATTTGTCCATTCTCGTCATACTTGATGTATTCTTTAGTTTTTTTGCCTATATAATTCCAGTTTATTTTGTTTTTAAGTTTTCCGTCTGATTTGTAAACATCACATTTAGTTGGATTTCCTTCGTTATTAAAAACATATTTTGCTTTTTCAACTAAATCTCCATTTGAAGAATATTCGTTTGTTTCTTTTAGGTCTCCCTTGTCATCATATTCGTATGTTGTTTTTGATTCTAATTCTCCATAGGGAATAGAGTTGTTTTCTATTTGATTTCCTTTCTCATTAAAAATGATTTCATAATTCTCGTATTTATCATAGGTAATTTTTTCTTTTACTAACTCTCCAAATTTTTCTTTCACATTATAGGTTATACATTTAATTGACTTTATGTTACCTTTCAATTCCATTCTTTCAATATCAGACAGTTTCTTTTCCTTTTCGGATTCACAACTGATATTAATTAGCATTAGGAAAATGAACAGAATTATGTAATTGCTTTTTTTCATTATTGCTATTCTCTGGTGTTGTTTTTAATTGTTGCCAACGTTTCGTATATGAAATCGTTTGGCTTTTCGGAGCTCTGCCCTGTCAAATCGCTACAACTTTTATTAGGTGTAACGCTCTCAATATTAGTACTATCCGCCAAATGTTTTATATACATTGTTGTATGCTGGGCTTTATTCATTATTAGTTATTTATCCATATTTTACAGTCCCTAATACGCTCAATCGAAGCAATGCTGTTTCCGAAAAAATTAGTTTTTAAGGTCGGCAAAAAAGCGCTGGCGGACAGACAAGCTCTTTTGCAATTTTTGGTAGTGTCTTGGCTTGTGCGAATTGCAAATGTGCTTGGCTGTGTGGGTTGAATCATTCCTTTAACTTTGTCCAAAAACATCTTTTATAAAATCAATTGCTAATACTATTCTATCTCTATTGTCAATTTCTTTTAGAATATTGCTATCATCTAATTGATAGTTTTTTCGAATATTTTCTGAAAGTAGCTTTTTGTAGTCGTTTATTTGCCAACCTTGCTGATTACAAGTCAAAGTTATACCATTCTTAAGAATTAAAGGAGAATGTCCAGAGTATTGTAAATAGCAGTCATTTGCATTACAAATAGCTTTGTTATTTATCTTTTCACATACAGTTAAAACATATGGACTGATGTGATATGCCACCAGCGGATTTGACCCCTCTGTTCCTAAAATTCTTGATTCGAATAATGTATTGCTAACGTAGTAGTTAAGTTTTGATGTAAATTCCGGATATTTAATGAAATAGTGTTTCCATGTGCGGTCATTCGAATTGTTTTGTAACCAATCATTTATCATTGCTTGAAGCCTTATTTCTGGACTGCCTGAATATTGAGAGTATCTTTTCATAAACTCAATAACACTAACCGAAACATCTGCTTTTTCACTTGTTAAAACGGTCGTCCAATTGCCATTTTTACCAAAATAGCGCATTCCACCCATTCTACAATCTTTTGTGAAAATTCCTTTAAAATCAGATGCTATTAATGCTCTTATTTTTAATGAGCTTGGGGTGTTGTTATCAAATATCTCTTTAAAGTATTGGATGAAATCAGGATAATTTTGATGCAATTCTTTGGGTTTTAATAAATGTATTAGACCTCCAAAGTATTCAATTTCTTCCATACCAATAAGTGCATCATTAATATTGGAATCGCCCTTTAAAAGTATTGAAGCCTTTTCAATTTCATAATCCAAACTTACATCACTGATTTGAGTTCCCTTATTGCTAATGGAGTTATCTGTCAAGGATAAGTATATGTTGCCTGAAAGAAATTGCTCCAGAAGTATCCAATAACTACCAAAATAATTGATACGAATATTTGTATTGTATTTCGTCTCATTCCTTTGTCTGGTGGCTTGCAATAAATTCCTGATTACCCTTACTACCTTCTGCAATTCATCTTCAAATTCAGTAGTATCAAACTTTATAAAGTAGCTTAATACCGAATAAAGAAGTATTTTATTTCTGGGGTCTTCATTTTTGACATTGTTAATTATCCGCTCAAACAAATTAGCGTTATCTACTGAATTCCAAAATAAAGTAGTCTGCGAGTTTAACTTATAAAAGAATGTGTCGATTTTTTGTTTTTCAGCGGTCGAATTATTCAGTGACTGGGCATAAAGCTTATCCAAGGAATTAAATAAAAACAATAAGTTTTTCTCGTCCCGAAAAATGTCCTCATATTGCGAAAATCTATTGTTAAAACTATCGGCTTTAGCATCTTTATACTTCTTGAAGTAACACATCTGTGCAACAAATTCAAAATATGAAAAGAATTTGCTGTCAACAATGGTTTCTTCGCCTCTAAAAGTCCAAAACAGGTCTGTCCACTCTTTTTCTATTTTATAAGAAAAATAACCTGAATATGAAATTTCACCTTTAATCGGATGTTTAAGTTTGGCATTTTTAAAGTATTTATCAATTAGCTGGATAAAATTAGCTTTAAAATTTTCAAAAGCTGTGAGCTGTTTACCTCTGGCATTCATCTTAATATACAACTCATCTGTCAGCTCAAATTCTTTTGTGCCTAAGTCTAAAACCTCAAAAGTAATGTTGTTTTTTTCAGTTAGTTGCTTAAAAACGGGCGTCCCGTTAAGTATGCTGAACTTATCATGAATAGCCTGAATCATAATAAGCATGGCGGTGATGGTTGGGTCGCTGTGCCATGAGGAACGAAACCAGTACTGCTTCTTTATGTAATTTACAAACTGGTCGTCCCCTGATTCGTTAGGTATCTTGATTTCTTCTTCTACAATTGATTTGCAGAACTCTCGGGAACTGATTCGAGTGTCGTAAGCAAAACGTATCAGCTTTAATTTTTTATCGGCATCAATATTCTCTTTAATCGCAAAATACCAGTGGATAAGAAAGAGGGTGGTTAAACGTTGCTGTCCATCAATTGGATAAAAAACATCGTTTTTGACACGACCATAAACAAAATCCAAATGCAGGTTTCCCTGCTTTGCTATGTGTTTTAAAATTGATTCAAGAAACCTTTCCCTTTTTTCTGATTCTTCCTTTCTGCCTTGAGCATAATCTCTTTGAATTATAGGGATACTTATCTTGTTTTCCTCAAGAAGTTGCCAAAATGATATATTGCTGGTTGCCATTTGCGAATTAGTTCAATAGGTGAATAAATGAATTGTAAACCTTCTCAATGTTCTTGTAATAAGCATACCTGTCTTCACTGTTCCAAAAAATCATTTCTTTTGGATTTTCCGAATAATATTTAGAGAAGGCTCGTTGTGTGCAAATTGGTATATATCTGCCAAGTTTGTTGGTTTTTAGCAATTCTCTCTTTACATCGAAAAAGGAATTATTTAACATGCTATTTGTGTCTTTATCTACCAAAGCAAGGTTGTATAAAGTATGAAGCTCATGCTCCTTAAATTCAATAAGCTTACCATATAGCTCAATTGTTTCTGAATAGATGTTTTTAAAGCCTTCTTTATCGTAATCACCTATCAACGCTTCAATTTTTACAATTAGTTCTTGAACTTCCTGCTTTTGAGGATGGCCGTTTAGAGTAAAATAGGCTAATGATGTTTTGTGCGCTGTAAGCCATGTTATAGCTCTCTCTTCGGTGGCATCTATATTTTCAGGATTTTGTGGGTGGATATGCTCAATGCTCGTAATCTTTTCTGTTTTAAACAAATGAAAAGGAAATCTGGCATCTTCCTTTTTGTGCTTGATTAAAGTCTCAATGTTGAATAGTGTTAGTATTTTTCTAATTTCGGTATCTTCTTCACCATAAGATATCTCATGAAGTTGTTTTACGATACCAGATTCACTCCACTTTCTCTTAATTTTTATTGCTTTGGCAATACGTTCTTTTAGATTCAACTCAAAATCATCCTTGTTTAGTTTTAAGTCGAACAGTTCTTTGATTAAATTCTCTTTATCCTGCTCAAATGCAAGTAAGAATCCTAAATAATGGAACAGGGTATGATTATCATACCAATCGTAAAATCTGCTAAATACGTCTTTTATCTCTTTCCAGACTTCATTTATAGGGTCGAGAACATCTTTGTCAGGATTAGTACTGATATTATATTGCTCTCTCTTTTTTGCGAGGTATTTATCGAAAACCAGAAATTCGAAATGTTTAGGTTTACCATCCTTTTTCTCAAACTGTATTAATTCCTGATTGTCATATCCGTTCCACTTATCCGATAAGAGTTTAAATATCAAATCTATTTTTGAGGATGGGTTATAATCGGTGTTGTTTAGGAATAACCACATTTTTTCATCCAGCAAAGTAGCTTCTATGGTATCCCATTCCGAAGCAATTTCAAAAAGCCTTTGTTTCACATACCTTTCTTCGTTTGAAGCGTAAAGGTCTGCCTGTAATAATAGTGCTTTAATCAGTTCTGCATCCGTCAATGGAATTTTGCCTTCGTTTAAGCGTGTGAATAAATCAATGGAGCTATCGTTAACTGTGTTTTCTTGTTCTTCTAATGCCTCATACCAAATGATGGAAACATTGTAGTCAGCATTTAATAAGGTTTCTACAATGCCTACTTTATTCTTCTCTTTTTCAAACCATTCTTTTATATAGTGATAGGCTTTTGAAATGTGAAAGAAGTCTACATTTGAATCATCAATCGCACTTTTATAGCTTTTGTTTTCAAAAAATGTTTTGCAGTTTTCTCTGGTTTCAAAGTCAATGGAATATATATCCACACCTCTTT
Source organism: Lutibacter sp. B1 (assembly GCF_012524075.1). Classification (GTDB taxonomy): domain Bacteria; phylum Bacteroidota; class Bacteroidia; order Flavobacteriales; family Flavobacteriaceae; genus Lutibacter. The sequence goes on along the minus strand of NZ_JAAZUI010000038.1, from coordinate 2,591 downwards.
CAAGAAGTTCTCTTACATCTTCAAGATAGTTAAGAATTAATAAAATGGAGGTTAGCCGTTGCTGGCCATCAATTAATTCCCAACCATTCATGATATCTCCATTCGAATCTATCCATGTTCTGCTTTTTACCACAACAGGTTGAAGGCAATAAAATTTACTGACTTTGTTCTTTCTATCTTTTGTTGCCTTATAGTATTGCAAAATATCATCTAACAATTCAGTAATTTCTTGTTTACCCCAACGATATCCTCTTTGATAGCGGGGAACATAGAAGTTCTCTTTTAATAAATCGCTTATAGGACGTATTCTTGGATTTTCCATAATTAACGAAATTCTTTATTTGTTGTAAGTGTTGGCAAAAATTGCACTCTTTTGCAAATTTTGGTTTGTGCATCAGCCTGTGCGATTTGCAAATGTGTGCAATGTGCGTGGGCTTCCCCAACTGTCCCGAAGGGCAGAAGCGGGTCGGCAAAAACTATTTTTTTCTTGCATAAACTTTCAATCAATGAGCTAATATTTCCTATGTGTCTTTTCAAATTTTATAATCAGGTTTCAATGTTCGTTTCGGTCTTTTAGCCTTGCATACAACGTGTTTGTGTAAGAATAGTTGCGTGGTCTAGCACGAACCATAACAAGTACAAAAATAACTGGAAAATCCGCGAGGATTTTCCGAATAGGCTTGTACCAAGCAATTGTTTTTACACGGTGTTAGCAAACGTATTTATTTAAATCTCTAAACTTTCCATTTTGAATAAGTTTATATCATACTCATTATCACTCTCTAAATCTTTAATCGTTAAATCGACTGGTAAATGAGGTGAATTTGCTGACAGTCCAATTTTTTTAACTACACCAGAAAGCTCATTTTTTAATTCGTCATAGCTCTTTAATTTTTGAGGTTTTAGAAAAGTGATTGTTACAGATTTTCCAATTTGTTCTTGAAAATCCTTTAAGGTCAAATCTTGAATTTCGTAATGATTATAAATCATATTAGTTGCAATTTTTAGTGATTTCTTCGTACGCCTTACTTTCACCCAATTCACCCGCTTTAGAAAAATCAGAGCAAGCTTTGGATTTTTTATTAAGTTTTAAATTAGATAAACCTCTAAAATAAAAGGAATTTGCATTTTCTTGAATGGAAATTGCTTTGTCCATATCCTTTACGCTTTTTTCATATTCTCCAATATGATAATAAAGTTCCCCTCTCGTATCCCAAATGTAAGCTTCGGATTTATCCATATCTAAAGCTTTGTTTACAAGTGGAAGAGCTTCTTTATAGTTTTTTAAGCCAACTAAACAATAGGCTTTGTTGTTATAAACCGTTGACATTTTATAAACATTAGGCTTTACTTTGCCTTCCATTTCAATTATTTTATCATAATCATTAATCGCCCCAAATCTATCTCCGAGTTCACTTTTACACATTGCACGTAAAAAAAGAACGTCCGTATTATTTTGGTCTGTTTTTAGATGTTGCGTGTAATTGTAGACGGCATCAGCAAATTCTCCATTTTGTTGAAGTTCAAATCCTTTTTCTGCATAGCTCTGTTTAGAGTTATTGTTTTGATTGTAATTTGACGATGTTTGACTTTGAGAATTTTGTTGGTTAACCCAAACATTGTAATCAGAAATTATTTCTCTTACTGCATTTTCGGTTTGCTTTAAATATTTGGTCGCTCTTGCCAAATCACCATCTTCAATATCTGTCAAATCTTTATATTCCTTGTCAAGCCTTTTCAAGAATTGCTGTTCAACGATTTGCGGTTTCAATTCTAAAATCCATTTTTTTAAATCATATAAGTATTGTTGATTCGCTTCATATCTTTTTTGTAAAGACATTGCTGCTACAGCGAGTTCGTCGAATGAACGTGGTTCGTATCTCGAAGGTGTATATGTTGAATATCTATTGACTTGAGAATAACCAACAAGTGTCATTAACAAAAAGCTAAAAAATATTAATTTTTTCATATCAGTATATTTAATAAGATGATTGTACAAATTCGTATTGGTCTAAAAGACTATTATATTTGTAATAGCCTTTCATATTGCCGTAGCTATCATAAACCTCATATCTTTGTAAAAGCTCATTCCATTTTTTCACCAATTTTTGATTACCATTTCTATCGTATGTTTCATTTTGATTGAGCAATGAATTTCTTTGTTCGTAACCTTGCTGATTTCCGTAACTGTCATAAGTTTCTGTCCGGTTTAATAAAGTGTTCTTTTTTTCTGTTTTAATAAGGTTGCCATAATTATCATAATATTCTATCTGATTCAGTAATGAATTTTCCTTGGCATATGCAACCATATTTCCGTATGAATCATAAAATTCAGTTCGTTGAAGAAGGCTATTATATTTTTGTGTCAGCTCCTGACTTAATCCAATTTGGACTGTAAAAATTAAAATCAGAAAGGTTAAAATTAATTTGATTTTTTCCATAATGTTGGTTTTATATGTTTGCTAACGGGTTTGTATATGGCTTCGTTGTGGGAAAATCAGCGAGATTTTTCCGCCGAAGCAATTTTGATTATAAATATAAGGAATTTTTCAATTAAAAAATTCCGCCACAATGAGCTATATACGTTGTTG
>NZ_JAAZUI010000037.1 GCF_012524075.1 Lutibacter sp. B1 | reverse complement strand
ACAACTTCTTTCAACTGAATTTGAGCAATATTGCGGAGTGAATGTTGAAACGGTCAGATTTGAGCAATGAATCGGTTAAAGATGAGTTAAAATGAAAAATCTAGCTATGTGTGATTAAGTTACTTTAGCTAACAATGGCTATATTGCATTGTGGCGGATTTTCTTTTTCAGAAAATCCTCGTATATTTACTAAAGTTATTGCTATGGCGGAAAAATCTTACCGATTTTTCCACAACGACAACATAGCCTAAACCGTTAGCTAAAATAACGTGCGAAGAACTCGGCTGAGAGATTTTTATTCAAAAATAATGATTTATTAAAGCTGAAAATTAGTCCGATTTTGAGCACTATTCCGGAATGAGTTTTTGATCTATTTTTCTTCTAAAACTAAATTTCTGCTACGGCTGAGATTTTCTCTGAGAACTCTTCTCTCCTATTCTTAAGTTCTGCTAAATTGAGAAATTTAATGAGTTGAATTCGTTGAGTTGAGTTTCGTTTCGTGGGAGTTTTTCTCTTATTTTTAGTTTTTTAAGCTAATTTTCTGCTAAACTGAAAAGAACATATTCGTTTGAATGATTTTTAGATTGTTTTAGTTGCTTTTCATCTTTTCTACTAAACTGAAAAATTCATCAATGATTGAGTTTTTAAATAATTCGTTTTCTTTTTATAATTAGTACTAAACTTGAAAAGTGAAACTCTAAAAGAAAGATTTTTTGATTGTTTTAGTTACTATTCTTAATTATTACTAATTGAAAAATTGAATTTTAAAAACACACAAAGGAATGAGAATTGTATCGTCAGATTTGAGCAATGAATCGGTTAAATTTGAACTAAAATTGATAAATCCAACTTTGTTTGATTAAGTTACTTTAGCTAACAATGGCTATATTGCATTGTGGCGGATTTTCTTTTTCAGAAAATCCTTGTATATTTACTAACATAATTGCTATGGCGGAAAAATCTTGCCGATTTTTCCACAACGACAACATAGCCTAAACCGTTGCCAAACATTTACGAAATAGATACAAATTATAAAGATAAAAGATATTTGATATGGAAGAACTCATTTTGAAAAAGCTACTAAAAAGAGGAAAAGCTGATTTTATGAGTTTGAGATATGACTTACCAATCACAACCGAATTTAAACCAGCTTTTGAAAATTTACAAAAGTTAAAATTGATTGAATTTGAAAAGCAAAATAATGAAATGATTTACTTCTTGTCTCAAGATGGGATAGATGCAAGTATCAAAGGACTTGATAGATGGGCGAAAGAAAAAGTTTATAATGAAATAAAGGAAAGATGTTTTGGACTTACTAAAGACACATCTTCAATCGAAATTAAAGCCTTACGAGACTTGGAAGATGAAGGATTTATTTATGAGTCAGAAAAAAGAAAATACAAAGTTGTTCCACAAAGAAAACTCAACATAAATAACAATAAAGATAATTCAATTGAAAAGAAAACATCAAACAATAGAAAAAAGGGATTTTTGAGTATGATCTTCAAAAATATTGGATGGTGGATTATTTTAATAATAACAATATTAGGAATAATAGAATATAGATTTCACTATATAGCTAATGGATGGGAATGGATATTAAACAATATAAACTGATTAATAAAACGTTAGGCAACACCGTATAAAATTTATGCTTAAATTAGTACAAAATTAAAAATAAAAAAATTGTAACAAACCGATTTGCTACAACCGAAAAATCTCCGATTTTCCAGTCGCACAAATCTTATACAAACTCGTTAGCATAAATAGCTCGACTGAGTTTTGGTCAGAAAAATTAAAGTTGAAAAAGTTAATTGAAAACTATGATTTTTAGCAATATTTCGGAATGAAAATTGTAGCGGTCAGATTTGAGCAATGAAAGCGGAAAGAATTGAGTTTCTACTGAAAAAATTGTACTAAACCGAGAAATTTCTGAGTGATTTATACTCAAAACGGAATGAGAATTGAATCGGAATGAATTTGCTTTGAATGAAAAATATGTACAAACCTGAAAAATTCCAGATTGACTTCCACTCCGGAATTGAGCATTGAAACGGTTAAGATTTTGAGCAACGAATCCGAATATCTTTAAAATGAGTAATTGCAATAAACTGAGAAATTTCAAAACTTTTCCTTTAAAACGTGAAAATTATAGTGGAGAAAAAACTAAATGAGAAAAATTAGTATGTTTGATAAATTTCAGATAATAGAAAAATTCAATGCTCAGCAGAACGTGTCGCTAAATATGCTAACAATGGCTATATTGCATTGTGGCGGATTTTCTTTTTCAGAAAATCCTCGTATATTTACTAAAGTTATTGCTATGGCGGAAAAATCTTACCGATTTTTCCACAACGACAACATAGCCTAAACCGTTGGCTGTAATATTGAGATGAATTTAGATTACTTCAAGAAAATAATTCCTAGCAACGATTTCAACAAAATTGAAAAATTAGTTGATGAGAAAATTGTATCCGAGAAACAATTTATACAAATCTTAAAAAAAACATTTAAACTTAATTCAAAAAAAGGAGAAGTTGAAGGCAAAATAGAGTTTTACAAACTTTTAATGGTTTTAGAATTTATTAGAGTAATTTCTAAACAATCAAAAAAAGAAAAAATTCTAAACGAATCTATAAAAAGATTAATGTCAACTAATGGAATAGAAACTGTAAATGAGATTTATAGTCATATCGGTTTACATAGTCTATTTTCAAATTATAATGTTTGTAACTTATATGAAAAATTTCCAGACGGAATGTTAATTGAGGGAGATAAAAGAATTCCGATTGAAATAAAATCTAGATTTCCAAGGATATTTGATTCTTTACTAAACTTTTACGACAAATTATCAGAGTTATTTCCGGTTATTCCAGATAAACACTTGATTATTGAGTTAAGAATAAAAGAAGTTTCAAACAAAGTTAAACCAAAAGATTTTGATTCTGAATTTCAATATTTTAAAAGAGTGTTTTCAAAATTTTATTATCAAGCTATGCCTGATTTCCCTAACGGATTAGTTTTTAATCGTAATAAAGATTATTTAGTTTATTCTTTATCACTTTTCATCAAAGATTCTAACTTATCAAGTATGGGAATATCTTCAAAACAAACAGAATCTTTTTTTTCATCAAATAAGTTTAAATACAATTCTAAAAGTGGTGTTTTTAGTTGTTCTCAATTTTCGGCATTTATTGAGAAAAAAGTTTATTCTTTTTTCTCAAAAATCTTAATTGATGATTGTATTAAAAACATTAAGAATATTCCGAATGAACCAAGAATTTTAGCAATTTATAGTAATCACTTCAATAATTCACAGTTAGGAAAATTTGTAAGAGATTCGATTGATAATTATATCAAGAAAAATAAAGGAACTTGCATAGTCGGAATTTGCGGGATATTTAATGAGAGAAATGAAAATATTATTGGAATATCAGAAGTAATTGCTGGAGAAAGAATTAAAGAATTAATCAAACCTTATATTATAAAACCAGAATTGTTATAAATACAACAGCCAACAATGCATATAAAAAATTGCTTAATTGAACAAAATAGAAAACTATTAAAACAAAAATCACTAATTTTAAACAACGGAAAATTGCGTTTTCAAACTTGCAACTTTTCATATTCTAAACCGTTACCCAACATATAGAACAACATTATGACTAAAAATATATTTTTTGCCTTTTTTCTGATTTTTTCCTTTAAAAACACCTTTTCACAAACCATTGTACAAATGGAAAAAGTCAACGGAGTTTACCAAATTCCCTGCAAAGTAAATGGAATTGAAATGAAATTCATTTTTGATACAGGAGCTTCAGATATTTCAATTTCAAAAACGGAAGCAAATTTTCTCGCTAAACAAGGACTTTTAAAAGAAGAAGATATTATAGGAACTCAAAAATATCAAATTGCTGACGGTTCAATTTCAGAAGGAACAAAAATAATAATAAGAGAAATTAAGATTAAGGACATATTTATTAGAGACGTTAGCGCAACAGTGATAGACAATGATAATGCACCTTTGCTATTTGGTCAATCTGCTTTATCCAAATTCGGACGTTTTGAAATCGAAAGAAACATTTTAAGAATATATTCCAAAGGAAATCGAAATAACTATGAGTTTTTAGGTATTGACCTCACAAAAACTATTGACGATTTTGGATTAAGTCGCGTTAATCTTGTAGATGCTAAACCAGTACTTGGGATTCCTTTTGATGCGTGTAAAGTTTCAAAAGAACACGAATTAAAAGATTTCGGATTTGAAAAACAAAGTTTAGTATTTGATAAAGAAGGGAATATATTTATGGTTGGTCTAACAAAAGAAGCAGAAGGAGAATATAACTTTGAAAAAGAAAAATATGCCAAAGATTTTTTTGAGAATCTTTACGAAACAATGTCTGTTAAATTTGGTTCAAGTGAATCAAAAATGTCTAAATCTGCTCAATGGAAAACAAGGAATTTTGAATTATTGATGAATATCGAATCTGATTATAAGATTGGATTGTTTTACATCCCAAAAATCTTTATAAATCAGGATTTAGTTATGGGTGAAGGTAAGCAAGAAAAGGAATTTAAGAAGAACAAAAAGCCAAGTCCAGAGGAAATGGCAAAATTTGATGAAAAAATAAGAAAAGATTTAGCTGAAATGACAACATTAGCTTATCAAACAGCACCTATTGATAAAAAATGGAAACTTAATGCATATTCAAAAAATGAAATTTTGTTTATCAGTATGGAAAGAGATAGAATGGATATTCGACCATCATTAGAAGCTAATAGCCAAAAAAGAAAAATTAAAAACCTTGAAAAAGTAACGAGTAAAGATTTAGCTTATTTGGTATATAAGAATTATATAGCAACAAATGATGAAAAAAATTTAAAGTTCTTGAGTGAACTATATAAAGAGATTAGATTTGACTATTATTTCTCTTACATAGACGGCACTTCTTCAGAGGTGAATTTCTCAATACTATCTGAAGAAATGCTGAAAATTGGTATACCCGTTATTAAGAGGAAATTTGACACATATTGTAATTAATACGTTGGGTAACAACGTATATAAAAAATAGCGGTTTAATCGCTTAATCAAAAGAAAATGAATAAATTAAAGGTCATTATTAAACTGAAAATTTAGTACCTAAAATCCGCTACTTTTCATATACAAGACCGTTAGGCACAATTAGGACATAAATATGAAAATTAGAGATTGGAATAAAATAAAGTTTTTACAAAAATCCAAAATTGAATGGCCTTGCCCAAACTGTAATAGTTCTGCATTAAAAATTGAAAAAGATAAATTTCATTCCACCGAAACTGCCAACTCTTTAGATAATCGTGAACACGAATACTGGGAAATCGAATGGATTCATCTGATTTTTAGTGGAATTTTAAAATGCAGTAGTTGTGGAGAAACTGTAACAATGACAGGATATGGAAATGTTGAACACGTGCATTTTTACGACCATATCTCAAACGAATATGAAGAAGCATTAAACGAAGAGTACACACCAACTTTTTTTCATCCTACTTTAAAAATTTTTCAGATTTCAGAAAATTGTCCAGAATTAGTCAGAAATGAAATATATGACTCTTTTAAACTATTTTGGTTTGACCTTCCGTCTTGTGCAAATAAGGTAAGGACTTCACTTGAATTACTGCTAAACGAACAAAAAGTAAATAAAACAATAGCAATAAAAAAAGGTGGCAGAAGAAGATTAAAACTTCACGAAAGAATTGTTGAGTACAAGAAAAAAAACAAACAAGTTGCTGATTTTCTTTTAGCTATTAAATGGATTGGTAATACAGGTAGTCACATTGGAAAATTAGAACGTAATGACCTTTTAGACGCCTATGAATTGTTAGATTTCTCTTTAAGCAAACTCTATGACAGTAAAGAAACTGAATTGGAAAAATTGCAAAAGGAAATAAATAAAAGAAAAGGTGTAAGAAAGAAAACGACACGAAAAAAAAGAAAATAACTGTGCCTAACAACGTATATAATCCATTGCTAGTGAGAGCCTACTTACGAAAATCCTCACGGATTTTCTATTCGATTTTTATTTGCTAAATTACACGCTAAACCACGCAACGTATCATATACAAACCCGTTGGCAACAAGCTGAAAAAAGCAACAGAAAATAAATGAAAGAAAAAAGACCAATAGATAGAAAAAGAGAATCAGGCGGAATGGCTGACATCGGAACGAAAGAAGATGGAGCTATTATGCAAATGATTAAAATCGGAGAAAGATTGATCATTCTAAAAGAAAAATCTATTTATGAGTTTATAATGGCTGACGACATCGACCCAGAAAGGACAAACATCAAACTACCAAATAACATCCACAAATTAATAATTGATCAAGGCTCTGAATCCGAAATGGTTTCTAAAGTTTTCTTAACAGCTAACACACTTTTTAATAAGGGTAAATTTGATGAGTCTGTGGAAATCCCGAAAGCTTTAAATCTTACACTTGACTTGATTCAAGAATTAGCAATTCTAGAAAGTGAGATAAATAGCTACCTAAAGAAAGAAGAAGAAGTATCGGCTGAATATGAATCAAAAAGGGACAAACCAGTAAGCTATTCGATTCCTTCAATTGGAAATGCTAAAAACCGTTGCACTACAATCTTTCAAAAGGCGGACCATATTGAGCAAACTTTAATGAAAATTATCACCATCTTTTATCCAAATGATGGACTAACTCAGCAATCTCACTTTCCGAAACTTTGTGATTTAATAAAGGGAAAATATGGAGAAAAGGACAGTTTTACCGAATTTCTTGAATCAACTTTGGAATTTATGACTGTAATCAGAAATTTAAGAAACGCTTTGGACCATCAACTTAAAGGTGTTGAAGTCTACGACTTCGAATTAGCTGCAAACTCTGATGTACTTGCACCAAGTATTGAGCTTGATTTTAAAGGTAGTAAATTAGAAAGACAATCGTTATCAGAATTTCTTAAAATATTAATTCCAAACTATATTCATATTTGCGAATTAACAATAGTGCATTTGGCAGGCAGGAATTTTATTTCAGGTTTAATGCAACAAGCGATTAGAGAAATTCCAGAAGAAAAAAGAAGGAATAAATACGTTAGATATAGTTTTTGGTCTGCTATGGGAGTTGGTGGATATTTTGACCAATAAAAGCCAGTTGCCAACAATGGCTAAAAAAAATTGCTTCATTATGCTAAATAGAAAAATTAAACTAAATTTAAACAACATTACAAACGGCGGAAAAGTACGATTTACCAATCGCAACTTTTCCTAGCCTAAGCCGTTGTAAGCAATTTGAGCGAACTATGAAACATTGAGTCAACTTTGATAGAGAACATTAAATGAAATAAACTTAAAATGACAAATTCAATTTTCCTAAACTGCTTGCTGACAATATCCACAGCTGACTGGATTAATATTGTTATTGCAAGTGTCGCATTTATAGCTGCTATAATTGCATTATTCACTGTTAATGAAATAAAAAAGCAAAGACTACACAGTTATCATCCTGATATTAATATGGCAGATTTTAGCTTCTATGTTTATCAAGGTGATTATGACGAGGAAATAAAAACAAACTTCTTATACACTTACAGAGAAAGAAAAAATGAAGGTGATTCGATTGGTGGTTTTAATCAATTAACTATGGACATTAATAACATAGGATTTGGTGTTGCAAAAAATATAAAATGGAAATGGGATTTTGACTTTGATAAAGCAGAAAAGGTGATTTGTGAAAATCAAGAGGTTTGGTGGAGGATGAAAGATAATATTCTAAGTGTGGATTCTAAAGAATTGAATGTTGAATGGACATACGATATTGAAGAAGACAATGAAGAAAGAAGTTTTAACTTCATATTACCGTATTCTAATGAAAACAGAAAGACGGAAATTGTAGTTCCTTCCTACTTTGTAGATTTATATTGGCTTTATATGGCTGGACAGTTATTAGTGGAGAAACCTAAAGCTATATACATTAACTTTCCTTCTATCGAGTTATCAGTTTTTTATACAGACATACAATCAAATAAGATTTCAAAGATTTTTAATATTGACCTTAAATTTGATATGATTTCAGGTCCTGGAAATAAATCAAAGGAGCTTGGGAAATTTAGGTTTGAAATTACAGAGAAAAACAAATAAAAACTGCTTACAACATTTTGTATAAGTAATGGCAGGCGATGTGCTAAATTTTAAGGTTTGTAGCCCGCTCAAACTGCGTAGCGGTTTGACAGGAAAGTGCCACGCAATCTGCCACTACTCATACAATTTACCGTTGTAAGCAATTTGAGCGAACTATGAAACATTGAGTCAACTTTGATAGAGAACATTAAATGAAATAAACTTAAAATGACAAATTCAATTTTCCTAAACTGCTTGCTGACAATATCCACAGCTGACTGGATTAATATTGTTATTGCAAGTGTCGCATTTATAGCTGCTATAATTGCATTATTCACTGTTAATGAAATAAAAAAGCAAAGACTACACAGTTATCATCCTGATATTAATATGGCAGATTTTAGCTTCTATGTTTATCAAGGTGATTATGACGAGGAAATAAAAACAAACTTCTTATACACTTACAGAGAAAGAAAAAATGAAGGTGATTCGATTGGTGGTTTTAATCAATTAACTATGGACATTAATAACATAGGATTTGGTGTTGCAAAAAATATAAAATGGAAATGGGATTTTGACTTTGATAAAGCAGAAAAGGTGATTTGTGAAAATCAAGAGGTTTGGTGGAGGATGAAAGATAATATTCTAAGTGTGGATTCTAAAGAATTGAATGTTGAATGGACATACGATATTGAAGAAGACAATGAAGAAAGAAGTTTTAACTTCATATTACCGTATTCTAATGAAAACAGAAAGACGGAAATTGTAGTTCCTTCCTACTTTGTAGATTTATATTGGCTTTATATGGCTGGACAGTTATTAGTGGAGAAACCTAAAGCTATATACATTAACTTTCCTTCTATCGAGTTATCAGTTTTTTATACAGACATACAATCAAATAAGATTTCAAAGATTTTTAATATTGACCTTAAATTTGATATGATTTCAGGTCCTGGAAATAAATCAAAGGAGCTTGGGAAATTTAGGTTTGAAATTACAGAGAAAAACAAATAAAAACTGCTTACAACATTTTGTATAAGTAATGGCAGGCGATGTGCTAAATTTTAAGGTTTGTAGCCCGCTCAAACTGCGTAGCGGTTTGACAGGAAAGTGCCACGCAATCTGCCACTACTCATACAATTTACCGTTGTA
>NZ_JAAZUI010000036.1 GCF_012524075.1 Lutibacter sp. B1 | reverse complement strand
TATCGTTAAGTTTTAATTATTCTTGAATATTTTTCAGTTCAACTCTCACGTTTCAATGAGTTTTTCCATTTTCATTGCTCATTTCCGGCGTTGTGCTTAATTCTTTCCGTTTCAACTTATAATTCCGTCATTGTGCTAAAATCTCACGTTTCAATGAGTTTTTTACGTTTCAACTTTCTATTTTCGGATTCATTGCTCAACTCTTTCTGCTTTAATTTTCTTTCAATAGAGTAGAAGTAGTTTTCAAGCTTTTTTATCTCCATAATTTTTTCGGCTTGTGTCTCAGACAGTTTGATATTTTAAACTCATAAAACTCAAATTAGGAATTTCAGCCTGAAATTCCCCCATTTTACCCAACGGTTTCGTATATGAAAAGTAGCGGTTTTAAAGCACGAACTTTTCAGCTGTATACAAATATACAAAAAAGCACAAGCCTTTTAGACTTGCACTTTTTCCGCTATTTTTTATATACATTGTTGTAAGCAGTTATTTTCTCTCTTTTCTTTCTTCTATGACTTCTTTCAATATATTTATTCCATTAATAGCTGATGGAAAACCTGAATAGACTGTCATTAAAAGCATAATTTCTTTAATTTCGGTTTTGGTAAGTCCGATGTTTAAACCTGCATTGATATGGAATTTCAATTGAGGTTGTGCATTGCCTAATGCTGTCAAAGCTGAAATAGTTGAAATTTGTTTGTGTTTAGGGTCGAGGTTGTCTCTTGAAAAAATATCGGCATATCCATACTCCAATGTGAATTTCACCAATTCAGGTGAAAAATCATTGTAAGCATTTTTTAATCTGTCCACTTGCAAACTGTCCAATTTTGATAGTTCTTGTTCTCCTGATTTTAGTCGGTCGATTTGCGTTGTGTCAGTTGCCGTTTTACCTATTTCGTCCTTAATTCCGTGTTCTTGTCGTTCTTTTAAAACTTCTTTTAAGGCGTTCATTCCGTTAATTGCACTCGGAAAACCTGAATAAACGGACATTTGTAAAATCACTTCTTTGACTTCGTTTATTGTACTTCCTGTATTCAGAGCTCCGTTGATATGGACTTTTAATTGTGGTTGGGCGTTTCCCATTGCAGTCAAAGCTGCGACAACAGCAATTTCTTTGGATTTTAAATCCAAGCCATTTCTTGTGTAAATATCCCCAAAAGCGTATTCTATTATGAAAGTTCCCAAATCGGGCGAAATATCTTTAAGACTTTCAATTACTTTTTCTCCCGCCTCTCCGTCAATCTCTTTTAGTTTTTCCCAACCTCTTTCAAATCGTTCCCTTTTTGTACTATCCATTTTTTTTTGATTTTCTGTCTGACCATATCCATTTACGACAATGAATAAAGTGAGTATTAAAATTGTTAAATTATTCATTCTGTTTTTAGGCAAAACTAATGGTTGAAAGAAGTTTCTGTGCAGGACTTTTTCCTGAATTTCAGGTGCTTTTAAATTCTGTGGGCGAAAGGTTTGTTTTCTGTTTAAATAATCTTGAAAAATAGGAACTGTCCTCAAAACCAAGTTGAAAAGCGATTTCCTTTACCGATAAATCAGTAAAGTAGAGCAATCGTTTAGCTTCCGTTATTTTCTTTTCCAAGATGATTGTTTTAGGACTTTGTCCGTAATGTTTCTTGCATATTTCGTTGAGTTTTTTAATGGTTAAATTTAATCTTGAAGCATATTCATCTACGGAAGTATTTTCGGAAATGGTGTCCGATACTAATTTTGAAAATTTTAAAATGGTTTTTGATTTAATTTCCTTGTTTTGAGGGTTTTCATTTGACAACCTTTTTAATTGAAGTAACAAGTATGAAATTCCCTGAACTATTATTTTTTCGCTCAATTTGTCATTCTTCTTAAATTCTTCGATGAGATTTTCAAATAAAGGTTTTAGAAGTTTTATAGCCTTATCGGATAAATCAAAAAAGGGTTTGTCTACAAAATCTGTTATTTCTTTTAAAAAATGTTTGTCAAAAACGATAATATAACCATTAGAATCTTTTGAATAGGACCAATTATGAACCTGTTTTGGTTGCATCAAAAAAAGCCTATTATGTTTGATTTCGTATTCCTCAAAGTCGATTACATTAATTCCTGTGCTTTTTGTAAACCAAACAATCGAATAAAAATCGTGTCTATGTGGCCATTCAACATTTGGGTCTTCCGTTCCCTCAAAAGTTCCTACGTAGAAAAACTTTTCTTTTGGGTTGGATATGATAATGTCCGATATGGAATATTCTTTCAGCAAGAGGTTGATTTTAATTGCTTACAACGTGTTTGTATAAGCCAAGTTGCGATTTTTGTGTTACAATTTTTCTTTGTTAAAAATAATAAAATTAGTATTAAGAAACATTCTATTTTACGAAATTTAGCAATTTGGTTTATACAGTGTTGTACACTGGCTTTTTTAATCGTTGGTGTTTTAATTTTTCTGTTTTGTTGAAGGTTGTAAGCTCTTTGGCAAACTGTGGCGAAGCGTGGCTCGTGCGAGTTTGCCAATGTGCTTACTCTTGGGAAACTATTAGCTTCTTACAAATTTCCCTAATGATTCTAACAACTGTGGATTGTCTTCTAATGCAATTTTTGCTACTGCATAAAACTCTCTCATCCAATCGTCAAGTTCTCCGAATGCGGTATCTTTCAGTTTTGTTGCATCTTGACTTTCTCCTTTTTCTTTTAAATACTCGGCTCTGTTGGTTTCTAACTCTGCAATTAATGTAACTGTGTCTTGTAATTCGGTTGGAGTCACTTTTAATCGTGCTAGTTTGGTTTCAATTTCATTGTCTCCAATAGCTGTTGAATAAAATTTCTTAACCGCTTCTAACCATTTTATATAAGCTTGAGGTAAACTCCCTTTTAAACCTAAATTTTTCAATGTTGTTTCATCTTTTCTAAAAACTACTTTTCCTTTCTTACGATGTAATCCATAAACTTTAACTAAATTCTCTTTAGAAGTTGAGAATTTATTGTAAGCTGTTACAGTCTCGTTGTCTTCTGTTTTATTGTTATTATAAGCTGTTTGAGTTTTTGTTAATAAGGTTTTTCCTTCTGTTAACAAAGTTTGATCATATCCAAACTCTGCCATAACTGAGGAGATTTCAGATTGTTTTTCAACGTTTTCAAATGATACTCGGTACTGTTCTAAAGCCTCTGCTTCAGATAATGTTGGTCTTGTTGCCATATTTTTTTGCAATTTTTAATTAAACTTGTATTTATTGCGTACTTCTTGTTGATACTCGCCAGTATTATATTTTTCTTTTTCTATTGCTTAAAGCTTTTGGTGTGTTGCTTAAAGCCTTTCTCCGATTGCTTAACGTTATTTATGCGTTGCTTAAAGCACTTCTTCTGTTGCTTAATGTCATTAACGTATTGCTTATAGCTATTTATTAGCTGCTTAACGTTAATGTTCTAATTTTTACTGTTTACTGTAATGATTTAAAGGAAGTTTTCTTTTCCTTTAGCAATTTGTTAAACAAATATATGAATTTGTTGCTAATTTGTTATAATTTATTCAAAATGTGTATAGCTTCTAACGTTGGCTTAATTCAAATTGTTCTTAAAACTTTCAATAACATTATTTGTATAGTTTCTCATATCATCAAAATTTTCACTAACCATAGTTACATCAACAAATTCGTTTAAATCGTAAGGTTTAATATTTACATCATAGTTGTTAGATTTACTTCTTACAATAGAAAAATCGAAAAACTCTCTTACGTCTTGATGAATTGTAGGTGCAACAAATGATAAATACTTTATTAATCTATCATCAAATTCCTCATTTGAATATAAATGTCTAATAACATTTGCAGTTTCGTGATTTAACTGTTGAGTCTTATTTCTTATTAGTGTAACTTCTATTAACCAATAAAGCTCTTTAGAGAAAATTTCAATATCTCCTTTGTTTCCTGGTGCGTGAGAGTATGGTTTTCCAATATGGTCGGCTTTGTAATTTGGTCTTATAGCATATTCCTTACCATATTTTAAAGCAATTAAAATTGATATGAAAAACTCCAATTTTAATGGTTCTGGTATTTCTTTAAACTCATCTATAACTGTTCTTCTTGTTCCAATTTTCTCAATACTTTCAATAATTATTTCTTCGTTTATTCCGTAATCTTCTATTATACTGTAAATTTTGTTGACATATTGTTCTCCGTCAATAACGTCTTCTTTTCGAAACGAAGTAATCAGTTCAAACAATTCGTCATTTTGAGTGTCTAGTTTTTCAAAATATTCAATTGCTATCGACTTTTCTGAATCACTTAATTTAAAGTCAAATTTTAAAAGTTTCTCAATATACTTGAGTTTACTTTCGTTGATTTGAATTAATTTTTTACCAGTAAAACGTATAGAAATAAAACCTGATATTATAAATACTCTTCGAACAACATCAGGATAATCTTGAGTTATTGTTTTAAATTTAGTATTGACTTTGTATTCTTTTTTTACAAATTCGTAAACATCATCATAGTCTTTGAATTTGTTATTTTTTATTAATTCAAGAAACGCGTTAACATTTCCATTTGTACTAAACATTGCAACAATGAATTGGTCATAGCTTAAAGATTTACCCTCTTTTTTTAATTCAATTAGGACATTTAATATAAATACGAAAAAATTAAAATCATTACTTACATTGCGATAAGGATTTTTACGATTGTACTTTATTGCTTGAATAGAGAAGGCTTCTTGTTCGTCAATTTCTGAAGAAATTAATTTTTTACAAATTTCTGAAAGCTTAAAAGCTTCATTGTACCGAGCGTAGACAAAACCTAATTCTGAAGGCGTTCGCATATATGTCCAAAAGCGAGAAGTATAACCGGCAGGAAAACCACCATCTGCTCTCCGAGTGCTATTTACTTCGATAACTTGGTCTTTGATATCTTCAAGTTCTGTGTTTTCGGTAATTTCAATTTCTTCACTTGAAACTATACCATTGAGATAGAGTTTAGAAACTATTTTTAGCAGATTTTTATCATTAAGTATTGTTCCTTCAAATTCAGAAACAGCACTCAATATTTCAATATATCTTTCAGGGTTTCTAACTGCTGTTTCAAAAGCCATTTGTTTATGAGTTGGCTTTCTTTTTATTCTTTCTTTTGCCATTTATTAGGTATAGGTTTCTGTTGCTCTCACTGTTTTTTTAGAAACAGATTTATTTGGTTGATAATTAGTTATTAAAACTTCCCTAAATTCTTTATTAGAATTGTCGTGATAACTGATGTAATTACTTTTTATATCTAATGAATAATAATTTTTGCTCCACTTTAAAAATTGTTCGTTTATTTTTCCTTTATAATGTGTTACATTTGATATTGCAAAATTTATATTTTGTACATCTAAATATACGAGAAATTCAAGTAATCTTTTTTCTGTTTCTTGGTTCCATAATTTATTATACTCGCTGAATGTAATTAAATATGGTGGATCAAGATATATGAAATCATCTTTTTGAAAATTTATGCTATCAAAAAAATCAAGAAAATCTAAATTATGAAATGTAGTTTTCTTCTTTTTGATTAAATAAAAATAATTATTTAATGCAGTTAAAGTGTTTTTGTTAAAATCAACATTACCAACAGGTAGATTATATTCTCCTTTTGAGTTAAATCTTAACATACGATTAAAACCATAAATCAATAGAATATATAAATGAAGAGTTGTATTAGTTTTACCAGAATTATAGTCTTTTTTTAGTTTATTAAAACCTTCTTTGTTGAATTTTGCATAGTACGTTTTTTTCCATTTATCTCTCAATTCTTGAGGAACAATGTCTTTTATGTAAGAATGTGATAATTTATATTCTTGAATTATTTCAAACACATTTTTGAAGAACAAATCAGGATTTTCGGCTTGTTTTTCTAAAAAGTTATGAATCTCAATAACTTTTGAGTCAATATCGTTCAATAGATATTCGTTTGCACTAACATTGAGGAATACTGAACCTCCACCAGTAAATGGCTCAATAAAACGATTTATCTTTTTAGGAAAATATTGACTAATTTTTGGATATAGTTTATACTTATCTCCAACATAAAATAATGGTGAGCGAAATACGTTGTTTTTATTTGTCATATTTTTTTGTTAGAAATAAAAATTCTTTATGGTCATTAAATTCTGTTTTACCTGTATTGAAGAATGTATGAGATTGTTCAAATATTTTTGTTTCTCCAATATTTTGTAAAATTTCTACTATTTCTTCATATTTAATTTTATTGGCTGATGATTTGCTTTTTGATTTATATGTATTATTATATGAAACTGCTAAATATTTTACATCTAAATTTTCAACTAAATCTTTAAAAGTGTCTTTTGCTTCAACAGTACAATATTTACTCATATTTTCTGGTTCAGGTTTTAGAGCAACTCCATATAATTTTGGTTTTTTCCATTGAACAAGATTCTCATAAATATGGTAAAATCTGCTATACTGTCTTGAATTGTATGGTGGGTCAATATATGCAATATCTCCTTTGATATTTCTTGCTAATTCATTAGCATCTTCTTGATATATTTTTGCTCCCTTAAAATCTGATGTCTCAATTAATCTAAAATTCAAAGGTCTTTTAGTGATTGGCTTTTTGATGTAAGCATCAAAATGACCTACAGTATTTGCAAGCCTGTCAATAGTATAAATTAGGGAAGTAAGCAAAATTGCATATTCTCTTGAGTTGAGTTCATTATTCTGTTTTTTCTTTTCAATATCCTGTCTTATGAAGCCAATTTGCTTTGAAATTTCTTTTTCATAAAATTTTCCCCCAAAGTTTTTTGAGAAGTAATTTTCTCTAATTGATTTTGGGTTTAAAGTATTGTATTCATTAGCTAATTCAACAAGTTTACTTGAATTCCATTTTAAAGTTCCGTAAAATGCTTGGTATGTAATGTTATTAGAGTAGAGTATGTCGTTTAGAATTATGGTTTTATATTTTTCCATTGCAGATTTAGCAACAATAGAAGTGCCTGAAAATATATCAATAAAAGTTCCATTTCCTTCGGTTTCAGACTCTATAATTTCCATTATCCAATCTGTCAATTTTGCCTTGTTTCCAATATATCTTCTGCTTTGTAGCTGAAACTTTTCTTGATTTTTATAGTCATTGAAAAGATTTAAGCCATATTTTAATTTTTGTTCCGCAAGATGAAAACCTTCAAGCCCTAAATCCTCATTTTGAACTTCATAGATTATTTTATCACTAATCAGTTGTCTAATTAAGTCGTTTTCGCTGTAACTATAAAATTCAGCTAAACTCTGTACCTGAATTTTTGTTGGAAGTCGTTTGCCTGTTTCTATTCTGCTCAATGAGGTGTAGTTAATAGAAGTTTTATCTGCAACTTCTTGAAGATGAAATCCTTTTGTTTCTCGTATTTCTTTGAGAGTATCTCCAATTGAAATTATTGTATCCAACATAATTTGACTTTTTTTGTCAAATATAAAAATATTGTTTGGTTAATCAATTCGAGCGTTGGAAAATTTTAGCTCTTTTGGTTTTTCAGCGTTGGTTTTATGCGTTGGCAAAAACCAAATGTGCTAAAATATGCGGCTGGATTCAAGCTTGTGTACAACGGTCTCGGCTATGAGTAGTTGCGTGGGTTAGCTCTTAACTTTGCAAGTACACACCAAGCTGAAAATCCTCGCGGATTTTCAGAAGTAGGCGATAACAAGCAATTACTTATAGCCATTGTTGTGCAACGTATTTTAATCATCAGTTTTTTTTAGTTCACCCCAAGTATATTCCGATTTTCCCGCAATTCCTTTACCATCTTCATTAAACGAATATTGAAAGCCGTGTTTAATCCATTCGTTATTGTCGTAAATCATACCATATACGAATTTAATATTACCATTATCCCAATATTCCAATTCTGCTTTATATTTTCCTTGCCCATCTAAATCTCCATTTTCTTTATACCATTTCCAATCGCCAATTCTGATATTCCCAAAGTAATTTTTAATTCCGTTCTTGAAACTATCAAAAAATTCTCCACTAACTTCTATTTGTCCGTTTTCATAATATTTTTGGTATTTACCGATTAGTGAATTATTAAACATCATAGGTGTAATGAAAACTTCTTTTATCTGATTTTCTGAATTTGAAAAATATAGAGTTGTTTTCGTCTTTAGTTTTTTAATTTTATCTAATTCATCAAAAAATGTTTCTTGTTTAGCAACTAATCGACCATATTTTGTGTACGAATTTTTAATCCAGCCATCATTTAACATTTCTCCAATTTGTTCAACCCAACCATCATCTCCGTCTGGATGATATTTCCAATAAACTGACACTCCATCTTCATACTTATTAATTTCTGTTAGTTCACCTTTTTCATCCCATTTTTTTCTATCACCATCTTTTAAACCCATAGAATAATTTTCGTCAATTAATAAATTCCCATTTTCATCATAAAATTTATAGTTTCCATTAAGCAAATTTCCGCCACTTCCACCTTTTGTAGATTTTATTTTGGAAAATTCTGTGTACCAAAAATATTCTTTATCTTCTTTATAATTATGTTGTTCGTTACCAAGATTAATATTAAAAACTTCAACTCCATTTTTATATTTTATAGTAATTTCTTTATTTTCTTTAGAGTTTAAGGAAGTATTGTTAATCATAGGTTTACTTTTGTACAAATCAATAATATATTCAAAAGCATTTTTTAATTTAGGTTTCAGATTTTTTTCATCAATTGATTTGTCAAGCACAAAACCACATTCATCAGTAACGTCATTTAAAGTTACACCATCTTTATAGTCAAATTGCGTAATAATTGACTTCTCATTGTTTTTTATTCTTATAGCTAAATTGTAATTAGATGTTCGATTATTAAAATGAATACTATTTATTTTATTTACTGGAATTAAATATTGAGCTTTAAAAGAAGCATATGAGCGAGATGTTTCCTGTGAGAGAAAACAATGAATATAATCAATTTCCTTTATTCTTATTATTTCTTTAATATTTGCTTTGTGTTTGATGGCATCATTATTAGAATCAAGCGTTTCAAATTGATACTTTACAAATATGCTGTTAATCCAATCAATAGTTTCTTTTATTTCTTTGTCAAAATCAACATTTTCTTTATTTTTTTTGAAAGAAAAATCATTTATAATTAATTTGTTGTTTTCAATCTCGATTTTGCCTAATTGACTTAAGGCTGACATACCAAGCAATAAAGGTGCATTTTGTTCGTGAACAATTGTTGCCTTTACATTTTGGATTTTTAAACCCGCAATTTCAATTTCTCTTAATATAATATTAGTTCCTTCGTTTACATCTCCATTTGCAATTTGATATTTTACAGATTCCTTAATATCATTTTCACCTAAAAGACCTTGTTTAATCAAAAAAGTTGCTTCAGTTAATGAGATAGTCACATTCGATGCTCCAGTGTCAAAAATAAAGTTCATAGGTATTCCATTAACTTTACAAGGAACTGTATAAACACCGTTTGTTCTATCTAAATTAATTGTGGTTTGAGCAAGAACTTCGTTTGTAGTGAAGATAATTAATAAAAAAAGTATAATTTTTCTCATAGTGTTCGGTTTTTGAGATATGTTGCACAACGGGTTTGTATATGGCTTCGTTGTGGGAAAATCAGCAAGATTTTTCCGCCGAAGCGATTTTGATTATAAATATAAGGAATTTTTCGATTAAAAAATTCCGCCACAATGAGCTATATACGTTGTTGCCTAAAGTAACCATTTCAAATCATATCTAATTTTTCATTATTAAGCAGAATTTTAATTAATTCATTGTTCAAATTTAATCGATTCATTTCTCATACCTGATGGTTTCAATTCTCATTTTTCATTCCGTGATATTTCTCAAATTCACTTGAAAGAAGTTGTAATTTTTCAGTTTACTAAAATGATGAAAAGCAACTAAAACAATCAAAAAATCTTTCTTTTGAGTTTTATTTATCAAGTTTAGTACTAATTATAAAAAGAAAACGAATTATCTAAAAAATCAATCGTTGAGAATTTTTCAGTTTAGTAGAAATGATAAAAAACAACTAAAACAGTCTAAAAATCATTCAAACGAGTTCGTTTTTATCGGTTTAGTAGAAAATAAGCTTAGAAAACTAAAAATAAGAGAAAAACTCCCACGAAACGAAAATTAAATCAACTTAACGAATTCAACTCATTAACTTTCTCAATTTAGCAGGATGATAAAAGTAGGAGAGAAGAGTTCTCAGAGCAATTCTCAGCCGGAGCAGAATTTTAGTTTTGGAAGAAAACTACTTAAAAAATTCATTCCGGAATAATGCTCAAAATCGGACTAATTTTCAGCTTTAGTAAATCATTATTTTTGAAGAAAAATTTCTCTGCCAAGTTCCAATCTCGTTATTTTAGGCAACGGGTTTGTATATGGCTTCGTTGTGGGAAAATCAGCGAGATTTTTCCGCCGAAGCAATTTTGATTATAAATATAAGGAATTTTTCAATTAAAAAATTCCGCCACAATGAGCTATATACGTTGTTG
>NZ_JAAZUI010000035.1 GCF_012524075.1 Lutibacter sp. B1 | reverse complement strand
GTACTTAATATAAATAGTAGATTTCCTCTATTCCGTTTCTAAAGCTAATGCAGTAAGTGGAACTGTTGTTTAATGGTAAAAATACATTTGTTTTTATCTATAATTCTTACTGTCGGTAAAGTAACGATTCCGTTTCCTTTTGAGCCAAGATTTTATCTTCCGTTTGAGTACTGCTCAAATATTGTTTAATCTAAATTCAAAAGTTATGTATTTACAAAATTTACAGCAGGATGAAATCTTCGTTCCATCAGAAATGAAATCCTTAAAAACCCTGACAAAGATGGAATCCCGACGTGGGCTCGAAAACGTCATCATTTCAAATGGTAAAATTGTCAATGTAGTATCAAACAGCTACGGACACATTCCAAATCAATTGTTCTTCAAGAAAGCTGAAGAAATGCTATCCGATGCACAATTGAACTATCACAAAAGAACTATCAATAGAAACGATAGATCTTTCATTACTGACTTTATCATTGATGATAAAAGCCAATTTTCAGTCAAGAACAAAGAGGATTTGATATTACCGATGCTTCGGTTCAAGAATTCCTATGATGGTAGTGAAAAAACGTCTGGTCATTTTGGTTTTTATAGAAAAGTATGTTCTAATGGCCTGCACGTTTCACAATCAGAAATTGAATTTTCAATAAAACATAGTAAAAACAACACTAGCCTTATAATGCCAAGGTTGAACAATCTATTCGACAAATTTCTGGACAATGAATTCTACACCATTACCAAAAGGTTTGATAAGATGAAAGAATTTAAAATTATCGATACCAAAGAATTTGTGAAGGCAATTCTTGACAAAACAAAATTGTTCCGATACGAATGTAGCGATAAGAATAGTGAGCCTTCCAAAAAATCAAGAGAAGTCCTTGAAATACTAAACTACGAAGCCTTGTTGCTTAATGAAGAACCCAATCTCTGGTTGGGCTACAATGCGTTCAATGCAGTATTGCACCATACATTGAAGAAAACCTTTACCCAACAGGAAAGGTTGGATAAAAAGCTGTTTGATGAAGTTTATGCAATGGCATAGTATAAACAAAGGTTCATCCAGTACCTCAAACTGGGTTTTTTCTTCTTTAAAGTAGATTTAAGGATTCCAAAATTACGTAATTGGAGCGCTAGTTTTAATATTAAAAATATTAGTATCTTTGCGATTGATGCAAAAACACAACAACATAAAAACACTTTTCTTTTTAGGGATATTCTCTATGCTGCTATTGCATCAGGCATTGCCTCATTGGCATCACGAACACGACGTTGAGCATACACATAAAGCTGTTGCGAATAACGATACACACAGCCACCATCACGATGTGCCAGAAAAAGAAAGTCCTAACACGGGATTTTTAGATTTGTTTTTGGATATGCACGTGCATTCAGTTGTATCTAATGAAATACTGTTAACACGCGAAAGCAGTATAAAACACATCGAAGTTAAAAAGGATATAAGTGTACCTATTTCTGTTGTACATTATCATAGTTTTATAAATTATGATAAGGCCGAAAAGATAAAGTTCTATCATCCACCCAATAATTATTTTAACGCATATCTCTCAACCCTCGATTCACGAGGTCCACCATCTTTAGGTTAATCGTTTAGGAATACTTACTTCTTAATTAGTAGTCCTTATTTATAAAATTAGATTAAACCTAAAAATCACAAACAATGAATAAACACATCGTATTCGCAATTTGCGGATGCCTGTTCTTTATTAATAGTTTCTCTCAAACTAAAAATATTGAGGAATTACTTAATCAAATAGAACAGAACAATACAGCTTTGAAAGACTATCAATCCTTTATTGAAAGTCAACAACTCGAAAATAAGAGCACTAACAATTTACCCGATCCACAGCTCTCTGGATATTATTTGCCCTTTGGTGATAATACTACCGATGCCTATACGGAATATGAAATAGCACAATCTTTTGAATTTCCAACAGTATATGCAGCACGTGGTAAATGGAACGATTTGAAATCGGAACAACTACAAACTGCTTATGCCAAGAAAAGGCAGGAAGTTTTATTGAACGCAAAACAGTTGCTTATAGAACTTGCTTTTCTGTATAAACAGAAAGTCATTAAAACCGAAAGAAGAACCCAGAGCAAGCAGGTTTTCGACCAAATTCAAGAACTTTTTAATAAGGAGCAAGTCGGTATTTTAGATTTGAATAAAGCCAAAATTGCTTGGATTCAAGAACAGTTTGTTGTTGAACAGATGGATAGCGATATTCAGATTCTGATGTATAAACTAAACACCTTAAATGGTGATAAACCTTTAGATGGTCTTTCAACAGAAACTATAATTTCAACAGAAGTAGAAAGTATAGATAAACTTTGGCAAGATAAATTAACGAACGATCCATCGTTACAAGAATTAAAGGCTAATGAAAACACTTCTTTGCAAAAAGTAAAACTAGAGAAAAATAAGGTGCTTCCAAACGTAGCACTTGG
The DNA here is from genome assembly GCF_012524075.1 of Lutibacter sp. B1. Taxonomy (GTDB): domain Bacteria; phylum Bacteroidota; class Bacteroidia; order Flavobacteriales; family Flavobacteriaceae; genus Lutibacter. The sequence continues at coordinate 8,179 of NZ_JAAZUI010000035.1, read as the reverse complement.
CTATAATTATCAAGGTGTAAACGGAAATAATTATTCGGGTTTTTACGGTGGACTTTCAATTCCGCTTTGGAGTAGCAAGAACAAAGTAAAAGCTGCACAAGCTAATTACGAATATCAGCAATCCAACACGCAAGTTATTACTACTTCGCTTTACTCGCAATTTCAAGAAACCTTTAGTCGCTATCAATTGATGCTTTCAAAATTTAACGAGTATCAAAGCACAATGGACAATTTAGAAAGTGAGGATTTACTTTTTAAAGCCTATATGTTGGGCGAGTATTCGTTTATGGATTACTATGTAGAACTTCAGTTCTACAGAAATGCTTCGGATAAAATGCTGAAAATGGAAAAGGAATTACAACTGCTTCAAGCAGAATTATTAAAACATCAATTATAAATTTCAAACATACACAAATGAAAATTTCAAACATAATATTCGCATTAGCTATAGGTTCAATAATTACTGTAACCTCATGTAAAGACGCTACTAAAAAAACAGAAACTACAGAAGAACACGGTCACGAACACGATGCAGATGGCAATCATAAAGAAGATAAAGTGGCTATTGGACAAGAGGAGTTTAACGTCAATGGAACATCTGGAAACAAAGAAGAAAATAGTGTAACTAATGAACAAAGCAACGACGCAACAATTGTCGTGAAAGCTAATAAGGCTTTAGAATATAAATTCAAGGTAGGTCAATATGAAAAGTTAGAATATGAGTGGAAATCTGATGCACCACTACGTTACGATTTTCACGGAGACCCAGAAGACAAAGACAGTTATCCAAAAGGTTATTTTGAGAGCTATGCTAATGGTACTACAGATGCTGCAAAAGGGAAAGTAACGATTCCTTACAAAGGTTCTCACGGTTGGTATTGGAAAAACAATAGTTCAAAAGACATCACAATCACTTTAACTACTAAAGGAAATTACAATATCATAGGTGTAATTCAATAAATATATACAAATGAAATATATAATCTTATTATCCGTAATGCTCTTAATGTCTTGCGGAAATCAAAAAGAGGATAGTTCTGCTTTAGAAGTAGAGTCTATGCCTGCAAAAAGTATAACCCTGTGGACAGACAAAACAGAATTATTTGTTGAGTTTCCAGCTTTAGTAGTTGGTGAAAATAGTCGTTTTGCTGCACATTTTACAGTGTTAGATAAGCATAAACCTGTTCGTGAGGGCGAGGTTACGGTGAGTTTAATAAAATGCGATAGGGGTATTCGTAATACTGCGGAATCACCATCATCACCTGGCATATTTTCTCCATCACTACAACCTAAAGAAGCAGGTAATTTCAAGTTAATATTTGATATTAAAACACCTACATTTAGCGATACACTTATTGTTCACGACATTATTGTTTATGCTTCAAAAGAAGATGCCATTAATGCGTTAGGAACTGCAAGTGAAGATGCAGGAATTTCGTTTTTAAAAGAGCAGGCTTGGAAAATCGACTTTCAAACAGCACCTGTGGTTAATGGAAAAATTTATGATGTAATCAATACATCAGGTGTTTGGACACCTGCACCAGGTTCAGTAAAGACATTGGTAGCTAAATCAAATGGTGTAGTCGATTTTGCAGTAAACAATATCACGGAAGGAACACAGGTAAAACAAGGGCAGTTATTAATCAATGTAAGCAGTCAAGGTTTAGCATCTAATAATTTGAGTACAGATATTGCTTCAGCGAAAGCGAAATATGAACAATCCAAATCTGAATATGTCAGAAAGAAAGAGCTATACGAATCGAAAATTATTCCAAAGGCAGAATTTGAAAAAGTAGAAAGTAATTTTGAGATTGCAAAATCCAATTATCAAAGTCTATCATCAGGAGTTTCTAGTGGAAGTAAACAAATTCTTGCACCTTTTAATGGGTACATCACAGCAATTAATGTCGCCAATGGCGATTATGTAGACCAAGGCACGGCATTGGTAACGGTAGGGACACTTCAATCTAGAGTTTTAAAATCTCAAATAGCACCTTCTTATGGTCTTACAATGGAGAACGTTCAAGGTATTTGGTTTCAAACCAAAGATGGCCAATGGCGGAATGTTGCATCTTCTGGAGGAGCTATCCTTTCTATTGCTAAAGATGTAGATAATAGCAGACCACTTATTTCAGTATTTGCAAATGTTAATGACAATGTTGATATGCCAGAAGGCAGCTTAACGCAGGTTCAAATTGCAATGGGTAATGCAACCCAAAACACAATGATCCCTGTAAGTGCTTTGTTGGAGGATTATGGAAGTTATTCCGTGATGGTGCAACTATCAGGAGAAAGTTTTGAAAGACGACCTGTAAAAATAGGAAAACGTAATGGCGAAAATGTAGAAATACTTCAAGGCATACAAGTTGGCGAAGTGGTGGTAACTACAGGTGTATATCAAGTTAAAATGGCTTCAATGTCTGGTTCAACACCTGCACACGGTCACGAACATTAAAAAACGAAGAGAATGTTAAACAAAATATTATCAATTTCACTTCATAACAGGTTGCTCATTTTATTGGGTGCAGTGGCATTAAGTGTATTGGGAATTTACTATGCGAGTACAATGAATGTCGATGTATTCCCAGATCTTACGGCTCCAACTGTAACCATTCTTACTGAAGCACACGGTATGGAATCTGAAGAAGTCGAAAAATTAGTAACCTATCAATTGGAAACTGCCTTAAACGGCTCACCAAATGTGAGGAGAATCCGTTCTTCATCAGCAGCAGGAATTTCCATTGTTTGGGTAGAATTTGAGTGGGGAACCGATATTTATCGAGCGCGTCAAATTGTTAGTGAGCGTATCCCAATGGTTAGAGAAAATTTACCTGAAGGAATTGGAGCTCCTACAATGGCACCAATTTCATCTATTATGGGGGAAATAATGCTATTGGGTGTTACGTCAGATACTTTGTCTGCAATGGAATTACGAACGCTTTCTGATTGGACTATTAGACCACGTATAAAAGCCATTGGAGGTATTGCCAATGTGGTGGTAATTGGAGGCGATTACAAGCAATACCAAGTATTTGCCAATCCAGAAAAGATGAAGCATTACAACGTAAGTCTTACTGAATTGTTAGAACACGTTAAGGAGGCAAACCAAAATGCGCCTGGTGGTGTTATCAATCAATATGGTAATCAATATATCATTAAAGGTAGTGGAAGAGCCTATGCTTTGGAAGATTTACAGGAAGCTGTTTTAAAACAAGTCAATGGTCAAACCATAAAAATAAGGGATGTGGCGACTGTCAAAATTGGTGCTGCCGATAAAATTGGCGATGGTTCTTTAAACGGAAAACCAGCGGTTATTCTAACCATCTCGAAACAACCCAATGTAAACACCTTAGAATTAACAGACCGTTTGGATGAAGCAATTGCAGATTTGGAAAAAACCCTCCCGAAAGGTGTAAACATCAAAAGTCACATTTTTAGACAATCTGATTTTATAGAAGCCTCTATAAGTAATTTAAATTGGACCTTATTGGAAGGAGCATTCTTTGTAATGATTATCCTTTTCATCTTTTTAATGAATTGGAGAACTACGGTTATTTCTTTGTTGGCAATTCCTATTTCATTATTGGTGTCCATCATCATATTAAAATGGTTGGGATATACCATTAATACTATGAGTTTAGGAGGTATGGCGATTGCCATTGGTGCGTTGGTGGATGACGCTATTATTGATGTTGAGAATGTGTATAAACGATTACGAGAGAACATCAAAAAACCGAAAGCAGAACGTTTATCTACATTAACTGTTGTTAGGGATGCATCAGTAGAAATACGAAGTTCCATCATTATTGCAACACTAATTATCATTGTATCATTTATTCCACTATTCTTTTTAAGTGGAATGGAAGGACGATTATTAAAACCTTTAGGAATTGCGTTTGTAACGTCTGTATTAACCTCGTTGATTGTTGCCGTAACAGTAACACCTATTTTGTGTTCTTATTTATTGAAAGATGAAAAACGACTCCTCAAACGTTCAGAAGGTACACGTGTTGAGCGTTGGTTACAAAAATATTACGGTAACCTCTTAGAGCGAGTCACAAAAATTTCCAAATCCGTGATTGGTGTTACAGTAATAGCATTTGTTATAAGCATTTTTGTTTTAACCCAATTAGGAAGAAGTTTTTTACCAGAATTCAATGAAGGTTCTTTAGTTATTAGTGTCGTTGGACCTCCGGGAATGTCATTGGAAGAAAGCAACAAAACAGGAAATTTGATAGAACATATTTTATTGGATTTACCCGAAGTAGAAGTCGTTACCCGAAGACAAGGAAGAGCGGAATTAGATGAACACGCACAAGGCGTTAATGCATCAGAAATAGATGTGCCTTTTATTTTGAAAGACAAAACCAAGGAAGATTTTTTTGAAGAAGTTCGAAACAAATTAAGTATTGCGCCAGGAGTAAATATTACATTAGGGCAACCTATTGCACACCGTATTGACCATATGCTTTCAGGTACACGTGCCAATATTGCGATAAAGATTTTTGGTTCAGATTTGCAACGCTTGTTTGAAGTAGGTAAAAGCGTAGAGCAGAACATCAAAGATATTGATGGATTGGCAGATGTTGCGGTTGACCAACAAATTGAAGTACCACAAATTCGCATCAAACCAAAACGCCAAATCCTTTCCGCCTATGGAATGACTGTAGGTAATTTAATGGAGCAAGTAGATATTGCTTTTGCTGGTGAAGAAGCGGGTGAAATTTATGAAGGTCAGCACTATTTTGATTTGGTAGTGCGCTACGAAAAACCATTTAGAGATGATATTGAGAACATCAACAATACCTTAATCAGTCTTCCAAATGGTGGTCAAACCATATTAGGTGAGTTGGCAATCATACAATCTGTTAGTAGTCCAAATACTATCAATCGTGAAGATGTACAACGTAAAATTGTAGTTGCAGCAAATGTTCAAGGCAGGGATATACACAGTGCGGTAAATGAAATCAGAGAAGTTGTTTCAAAAAATGTGAATATGCCAGAAGGCTACCGTGTTCAATACGGTGGACAGTTTGAAAGCGAATCAAAAGCGTCACAATTACTTTTAGTGACTGCAATCATTGCAATAGCTATCATTTTCCTTTTGTTGTATTATGAATTTAAAGATGTAAAATTGGCTTTTGTAGTTTTAATTAACCTGCCTTTAGCTTTAATCGGTGGTATCTTGATTGTCTATTTCACATCAGGAATCATCAGTATTGCAGCAACAATTGGGTTTATTAGTCTATTTGGTATTGCAACTCGAAACGGTATTTTATTGGTGTCGCGTTATGAAGATTTACGAAAGGAAGGAATGCAAGGTTTTCAGTTGATTAAAACTGGAGCATTAGACAGATTGAACCCAATTTTGATGACGGCATTTACAACTGGACTGGCTTTGATACCATTAGCTCTTAAAGGTGGAGAACCAGGTAGTGAAATACAAAGTCCAATGGCTGTAGTTATTTTAGGCGGCTTGTTATCGGCTACGGTTTTGAATCTTGTGGTGATTCCTTGTGTATATCAATTGGTGTTAAAAAAGGAAAAATAAACAGTTCATCGCTGTAATAAAAACCCTTCTTATTCTGAATAAGGAGGTTTTTTATGCTATCATTTTTCAAATTTCATTCAGTACATTTTTTTGCATTTCGAAATAAAAGAGGGAAACACTTCATTCCCAATCTAAACCTTTATTGTTAAATCCGTTTTAAATACTGCTTCTAACGATAGTTTTAGTTGTTATTTTTTCAAAGGCAATATTAATAATTGCAAATATTTACCACTTTAAGTATATAGTGGTAATAATTAGTTTTCAAATATTCGCCAATTTTTTGTATTTTTGGCAAAGTTTTGATATAGAGGTTATGCCAAAGATTGTAGAAAATAAGCTTATAGAAGCATTTAAGGAACGTGGTTCTTTTGATAGGGACGAACTATTTCAGTTCTATTTGGACTTTGAACCAGATTTGAAGGAAAGCACCTTTAGTTGGCGAATATATGACCTTAAGAAAAAGGACATCATCAAAACTATTGGTCGTGGATTGTATATCATATCCTATAAACCCAAGTATAGGCCAGTACTGTCTGATAGCGTTCTAAAAATAGCAAGTAAGACCAATGAACGGTTTGAGGAAATCCAATATGCTATATGGGAAAACCAATGGCTCAATGAATTTACACAACATCAAGTATCCAATCAAATGATTGTGATAGAAGTGGAAAAGGAATTTACGGAATCACTCTACTATTATCTAAATGATTCATTGAAAATGGATTTTTTCTTGAATCCCGATGACAAGGAAATTGAGTTCTACATTTCCGAGAGTACTGTTCCCGTGGTCATAAAACGACTCGTTACCAGAGCACCGATAAGTAAACTGAAAGAGAAAAAAAATGTAGTTCCCATCGCCACACTTGAAAAAATAATGGTGGACTTGTTTGCCGATGAAAACCTGTACCATTTTTACCAAGGCTCTGAACTCATAAACATTTATGAAAAAATACTTGAGCGATACAGCATTAATTTCACAAAACTTTTTAGTTATGCGAAAAGACGAAAGAAAGAACAAGAAATCAAGCAATTTATGAATAACCATATACCAAATATTTTAGAGAATATAATCAATGATTGAAAACAAAAGCTTCACAAAGGAATGGTTGGATATTTTCCGAGCAAAAAAAGAACATAAAGGCATTAATGTGACCATTTTAGAAAAAATGATTCACGCATTCTCTTTATTAGAACATCTAAAGATAGAAGGACTTGATTTTGTTTTTAAAGGAGGCACATCACTTGTACTTTTACTTGAAGAAGGCAATCGTTTTTCAATAGATATCGATATCATTTCAAGTGTAAAGCGTGACCCATTGGAAAAAATTCTTGATGCAGTTGTTGCCAACTCACATTTTAAAAGGCACACATTGAACGAGCGTCGAAGTTATAAAGTAGGCGTTCCAAAAGCGCATTATACTTTTGAATTTGATTCGGTTTACAATCCGAACGTTCCAGGAACTATTCTGTTGGATGTTCTTTTTGACAGTCCACATTATCCAGAACTTATAGAATCTTCTGTTGAGATTTCGTGGCTATCGGTTGATGAGCCTATAATAACAATTACCACACCTTCGGTAAATTCCATCTGTGGCGATAAGCTTACTGCTTTTGCACCAGAGACAATCGGTATTCCATATTATAAGGGCGACCAGTTATTTACTATGGAAATCTGTAAGCAGTTGTTCGATTTAGGGAAGTTGTTTGAAAACATTACGGATATGTCTATTGTTAAGACAAGTTTTTCTGCTTTCGCAAAAGCGGAATTATCCTATCGCAGTTCTGACGAAGATTTCAGCAAAAGAAACCTCAAAGAAACAGATGTGCTTTGGGATGCCATAAACACCTGTATTATCATCGCCAAAAGGGAACGCAACAAGACCAAGGAAACAAAAAAGAAGTTTGAGGAATTAAATCGTGGCATACGCAGTTTTGGAAGTGCGTTTTTGATGATAGGAAATTTCAGGATAGAGGAAGCCCTTGCAGCTTCGGCCAGAGTGGCTTATTTGAATACACTTTTATTGCAACCCGAAATTACTGAAATTGAATATTATGAAGGACAAGATATAAGCGAACTTACCATTGAGAAAGAAGATTGGGCATTCTTGAATAGATTAAAACGACAACCGGATAAGAGCATCTTTTATTATTGGTACAAGGCAGTGGAATTATTATAAATTTATGCAAATGGAATTTAAATATATTATTGAAATATGCGTGGCAATTGACATCGCAATTATTGGTTTAGCATACCCAATTACTTTAGATAAAATATCAAATATTGGAAGCAAGTACAAATCGAATTATTTATCGAGAGTGGACTTGCAACAAAAAGTCGGACAATTTTTTTAAGACCTAAGCTACATATTTAAATTGATAAAATTCTTGTTCTACTTCATAAGGGGTTTTATATCCCAAAGAAGAGTGTAGACGTTTTTTGTTATACCATATTTCTATATACTCAAAAATGCTAGTTTTAGCTTGTTCAATTGATTTATATTGTTCGATTTTTAATGTTTTAAAGAAGGATTCTGCCACTGCATTATCCCAACAATTAGCTTTTCTACTCATAGATTGTGTAATCAAAGAATTAGACTTGATGATTTTTCTAAATTCTCTTGAAGCATA
>NZ_JAAZUI010000034.1 GCF_012524075.1 Lutibacter sp. B1 | reverse complement strand
CATTTCAATTACTTTTTGTGAAAATAGATTGTTAATTGAGATTGAAAACAAGGTAATTAGAAGCAGATATTTTCTCATTTTGAATTTTTGTTGTGAGTTTCGTTTTAATAATGGGTAACGGTTTAGGACATGAAAAGTTGCGGTTTTGAAATCGCAATTTTCCAAGGATTAAATTTAATATTATTTTGTTTTAGAAACATTTTATTTTAGTGAATTTAGCAATTTTTTATGTGCATTGTTGGCACATAGTACTTTATTATTTTGTTATAAACCGTCTTCTCGTTTTGAAATCCAATCAGCATATTTTGATTTAAATCTATCTCTTTCTTCTGTGTTTTTTAAGATAACATCAACTCCTCCATCATATGGAATAATCAGAGAATTCTGTTGAGGATTAATAAAAATTGCTCTAATTTCGTCATCTGCAATCTTTTTTAGAATCTCATTATAGTCATTAATATTCCATTTCTCTTGTTTCACGTATATTTCATATGACATTTCATCCTCATAAATGTCTGGTTTTTCTTTATGTAAATCGATATTCATAATTTTTATAAAAGTGTTCAAATAATCTAAGAATTCATAATTCTCATTCATTGTGTCATTTTGATATAATCCAATAAGAATTTGAAAATCAGTATTATTTCCAAATATGTCAGTAATTAGTTTGTTTTGCCTTTCTAAAATCTGATTATATTCATATTCATTTTCTGCATATCTTTTGGAATCCGGTAAACTATGAATTCGAAACCATCGATTTTCATATTTTCCGACTAATTCATTTTCTATAGGTAGTGAATTTGGATAATTCTCATTCCAGTATTTTATGAACTCAAATTTTGTCATCGTATTTGTGCCAACGGTCTCGTATAACCGTCAGTTACGGGTTAATATGCGTTAATTTTCGGTTTAGCACTGACGTTAGCAATTCCGAGTGGATTCGGACGTAGTCGAATCCGCCGTAATTGCGGTTATACATTGTTGGCAATAGTTATTTTATTTTCTTTCCGTTTTTATATTCTTTTTTTGTTTCGGTTCCATCATCTTTCAGGCAATATTCGATTCCGTTTTTCTTTCCATTTATAAATTCACAACGATATTTCAATTTCTCTCCGTCTTCTGCATATCCCAATTCAAGTCCGTTTTTCTTTTTTCCAAAATATTGACAGCTATAAGTCAGTTTTTCGTTTTTAAATTGTTCCACAAGAATTTTTATTCCATCATCATTGTAAGTTGTTGTTTCAAAGATTTCGCCATTCAAATTGTATTTAATTTCTTTTGAAAGAACTAATGGTTTTTCGGAATTGTAAATGGTCTTATTGGATACTCTTGTTTCTTGTCCATTATAATATAAATTGCTCGACAGAATAATTCCATTTTTATATTCCTCTTCATAAACTAAATGTCCGTTTTTTCGTTTGCTTTGAGCAATTCCAGTAAAGAGTTCATCAGTTTCGTTCTTATAAACCAAATTATTATCAATGTAGACTTCTTTCATTCCGATTATTTCTTGAGAAATCAGTTCGTTGAAAGTAAACAACATTATTAAAATCAATAAGTTTCTAAATTTGGTCATAATTATTGCCAACGTGTTTGTGTATGATTTCGTTGCGTGTTTCAGCAACTAATTTAGCAAATACAAACCGAATAGAAAATCCGCGAGGATTTTCGTAAGTAGGCGTGTATTAGCAATGAGTTATACACGGTGTTGGCATTTCGTTGTTTTTTATTCCGATATATTTCAGTTATTAATTATTTCAGATATAGTTCTGTAGGCTTCCCTTTTTTAGGACACCATAAAATTAGACAAATAGTTTTTATTTAGTTGTTCTTTGATGAAGAAGTTAACTTCTTCATCAAATCTTGATCTGTATTCTATAGGACTTTTGTTTCCTAATGATTTGTGTGGATGATTGTAATTGTATTCATCTCTCCAATGGTCGCTTAGCTTTTGTAGTTGATATACATCATTGAAGTAGTAAGCATCAAGGACATCTTCTCTATAAAAGCGATTAAATCGTTCTATGTATCCGTTTTGCATAGGTTTTCCTGGCTGTATGTATTTAACCTCTATAAAGTTCTTTTCACACCAGTTTACAAAGGTTTTTGAGATAAATTCGGGTCCGTTATCACATCTTACATACTTAGGTGTTCCTATTTCTTGTTTTAAGTTCTCTAGTGTTTCTACGAGCGCTCTAGCTGGATACGATAAGCCTGCAGTTATAGATAACGCTTCTCGGTTACAATCATCCATAATATTCAATACGCGTAGCTTTCTACCGTCTGTCAGTATATCACTCATAAAATCCATACTCCAACATACATTAAGCACTCTAGGTGTCCCTAATGGCTGTTGTACGCGTTTTATGATACGTTTCTTGTGCTTACGCCTAAGCGACAACTTCATCTCACGATATACACGCAAAACCCGTTTTCTATTCCATTTTAGACCTTCTCGACGGATCTTAAGATAATACTCATCAAAACCCCTGGTAGGATAGCGCTTAGCCAGTTCTGATAGCTTATCTATTACTTCCGTATCGTCTTTCTTGCTTTTGTAATACCACATTGAGCGTGTAAGGCCAACTACTTTACAGGCTCTTGCTACCGGTATGACATAATGCTTGATTAGATACTTTGCCCGATCTTTCTTGTCGGAAGGTCTTAAAACTTTTTTGATAGTATATCTTTAAGCATCTTATTATCCAAACTCACATCAGCATACATCTGCTTGAGTTTACGGTTTTCTTCTTCCAACTCCTTAAGACGCTTGAGCTCTTGACGATCCATACCGCCATACTTCTTACGCCAATAATAAAACGTACTCTTATCTATACCTAGCTCTCTGGAAAGATCGCCTACTGACCTTCCTTGCTCGTTTTCTTTGAGAGCTTTGATGATCTGGCTCTCGGTAAATCTACTTTTCTTCATAATGACAATTGATGTTTAAAATTAGAATTTTCTAATTAATCAATGTCCTATTTTTGGGGAAGCCTACAGTTCTTTAAAATACTCAATATGTTTTCCTGGAATTATCATTTTCCAAATATCTTTTTTAGGAATTACATTCTTGTCAGACAGTCTTTTTCCATCTATGTAAGTTCTGAAAATTAATAAATAGAAAAATAATAGTCCAACAAAATATGTTGAATTTATTGCTCCGATTTTGTTTAACCAAATTAAAATTGCAAGTGGTGTCAAAATTGTCAGGTAATAAATAAAGATGTTTTTCATATCCCAATTTTTATATATTTTTTAATTCCGATTGAGTAAGCAATTCCGCAAGTTGCTAAATTCCGTAAACATTTTAGTTTTTATTTTCATTTCAGATTATGATTCTAGTAGCAATCTATAAAATCAGTTCTAAATAGAAATAGGTTTTTTTAAAAAAATCCACTTGACTTGCATTTGTTTTCCTGATTGAGTTTCATATTCTTTTATTCTTGGTGATAAAATGGCCATAATTCCAGCACTTATCATTCCTTTATAAGGATTTCCTAAATTTTTGAAAGAAAAATCTAAAATCAGCCAAACAATTAGAAAAATACTAAATGAAATTAAATATCTTAAAATTATAATTTTGGTTTTTTTGTTCATATTTCAAATGTTTGAGTACGTTCTGTCAATGAATGCCAACGTTTGTGTATAAATTTCAGTTGCGGAAAATCGGTACGATTTTCCGATTGAGCTGAAAGATAGAAAATTGCAATGAATTTCCGTAGGAAATTCAGCCGCAATTGAATTTATACGGTGTTGCCAGTAGTTTTTATTCGCCATAATGTTATTTCAAGTCGAATTCTCTCCGAAATTGATGTCCGTTTGGACACTTAAAATCGACAATAAGTTTTCTTTTTTCAGTTTTATTTGGCGGAATGAATTGGCTGTTTTCGCCACATTCTGGACATTTTGATTGTTCCATTAAAAATCGTATTTAGTTTGTTCAATTAAATATTGGATTACGTCTTTTTGACTTTTTCCGTTTTTTAGCATTTCCATCATTTTCAGAACAGCTTGTTTAATTTCTGTACTTCCAGAACCATAACCAGCTGTCATATATCTGTTCATATAATAGTCGATGTAGTAAAATTGCTTTTTCTTTATATCGTAAAATGAATAATTTTCCTCTGCGTTTTTTCCAATTACGTATTTTTCCGTTTTTTTCGCAACCGAGTAAATAGTCATTTGTTGTTTTTCGGCAGTACTGAATTTCAGATTTTCAGTGTCGTAAGTTACTGTCAAAACGTAGTCACTTTTCGTTTCAGTCAGTCCATTTTTTTGACTACAACTAAATTTTGTGTCTCCATTTATTTTTTCGGTTTTTTGTCCAAAAGTCAAATTGGTAATCAGACAAACAGTGAGTGTAAATAATATTTTTTTCATAGGTTTCAATTTCAGTTCGAGTGTTTTTTAAATTACTGGCAACGGTTTGCGGCTATGAAAAGTAGCGTACAAGTACATGCAAACCTTTCCGAGTAGCTTTACGATTTAAAGATAATAAAAAGTTTGAATTAGCAGTGAAGCAGCTATTTTTTATAGCCGCTGTTGGGCACTGGGTTTTTTGCGTTCTGCTTGGTTTTTCAATCGTAATTTCCCTAAAAATCACTAAGTGAGCAAGCTCTTTTGTTTTTTAGCGTTGGGTGATGGGGCTGAGGAAAAACAAATGTGCTTGCGGTAATTTGTTCCCATAGTTTATTTGTTAGCGTGTTCAGGTACATTTTGCCATAATCAGCAATTCACTATCTTTGACAGATTTATGGAAAAACTCTATCGCAGAATTCCTTATTTATTGGCCATTGTTATTGTTATCACAATAACAATGCAATTGTATTGGAGTTACACAGAATACCAGAAAAACAGCTCAAAATTCAAAAGTGAAATACAACAGGCGTTGGATGTGGCGCTAGATAATTATTTCATAGAGGTTGCCAAACAAAAAAACATTACCATAATTGTTCCCGCAGATTCTCTTGAAAAAGAATCGAACTTGTCCAAAAAGAAAAAGATTACAAATATAATTTCTGAAAAGAGTATCCCTAAAAACATTTCGATTTTGACGGACGAGGAAAGACAAGATGAGAATTCAATATATGAGAATTCAAAAACCATAAATATTTCCATAAACAAAGATTCCATCAATTTTAAAAGACTGAAAACACTTATAGATAGCGAACTGAACAGAAAAGAGTATGCCATTCCCTACACGCTTAATTATTACAAAAAGGACTCGATTTTTGCAACAGCGCACAAAGGAACTTCATTTTTAAAACACTTTTCGGCAAAAGGAAAATCCACTTACTTAAAAACAGGCGAGAGCATTGAAATAGAATTTCCCAATGCGGTAAAAATCATACTTAAAAAGAGCTTGTTGAGTATTTTTCTATCATTTTTATTAACGGTCGCTATCCTGTTTGCGTTGTTTTATATGCTTTGGGTAATGAAACAACAAAAACAGCTTTCAGAAATAAAAAACGATTTGATAAGCAACATCACCCACGAGTTTAAAACGCCTATTTCTACCATTGGGGCAGCACTGGAAAGTATCAGAAATTTCAATGCAAGCAATGACACCGAAAAAACCAATAGATATTTGGATTATTCCAACCAACAATTGGAAAAACTTGGCAAAATGGTCGATAAGCTTATGGACACCGCTCTTTTGGACACCAATAACTGGACGCTCAACAGGCAAACTATCGATGTAAAAGAATGGGCAACTGCCATTGTTGAAAATTATAAGTTAAATTCCGCTGGAAAAAACATCACCCTTCATTTTTCTGATAATTCTGAAAATGAAGCTTTTATTGACCCGTTTCATTTGGGGAATGCTTTTGGTGCTTTGTTGGATAATGCCATAAAATATGGTGGAAACCAAATAGAAATTTTGGTTGAAAACAGAGAAGGACTTTCTATTTCTGTAACCGACAACGGAAACAGCCTAAAGAAAGAACAGGCAACGAAGGTTTTTGATAAATTTTACCGTGTACCACAGGGCAATATCCACGACGTAAGAGGTTCGGGTATTGGTTTGTACCACGTAAAGAAAATAACCGAAAAACATCTCGGCACCGCCAAAGTATCTTTAAAAAACAATGCCACAACGTTTACCATTTCAATACCTAATGAATAAAAAAACATCCATATTGTTGGCAGAAGACGAAACCGCTCTTGGGCAAATCTTGAAAGAGAGCCTTGAAACCCGTGATTTTGCCGTACAGCTTTGCCACGATGGTGAAGAAGCTTATCAATTGTACCAAACCAACCGCCCCGATATATTGGTACTTGATGTTATGATGCCCAAAAAAGACGGGTTTACCTTGGCTGAACAAATCAGGAAAAACGATGATGAAACGCCCATCATTTTCCTTACCGCAAAATCGCAACCGCACGATGTGGTTACGGGCTTTAATACCGGTGGCAACGATTACTTGAAAAAACCTTTTAGCATTGAAGAGCTTATTGTGCGCATCAAAAACCTGTTGAACAATCGGAATACATCCAATAAAAACAACGATATTCTAATTGGTCATTACAAGTTTAGCCCAAAAAACCAAACCCTTCAATACAAGGAGGAAAAAAAAGAAATCCTTACCAGTAGGGAAAGTCAGCTGTTGTTGCATTTAGCCCAGCATAAAAACGACACGATAAACAGAAATGTGGTTTTGGCTCAATTGTGGGGCAACAACGATTTTTACTCGGCCAGAAGTATGGACGTGTTCATCAGCAAACTCAGAAAACGATTGTCAAAGGATACATCTATTAAAATATTGAATGTAAGGGGCGTAGGTTATAAACTGGTTGTATGAAAGTTAGAACCTGTATTTTATGTTAAAAAGCACATAAGCAGGCATTAGCCTTATGCGCTTCTCATAAGATGTAAAAGAATTGATTTGCTGAACAAGGTATTCTTCTTCATTTAAAAGGTTATTGAAATAAAGCGTTCCAGACCATCTGCTTTTCTTCGGTTCGTAGTTAATGGTTGCATTTAAAAAAGCATAATTTTCGTTGTTCAGAATGTAATATTCGTTATTTACGGTTGCTTTTAACGATTCCGAAATTTTGAAATTAAAGCCCAGGAAAGCCTTTTTGGTTTCAAAAGAATTTAAATTTCCCTCCACTTTTGAAGATGAAAAACGATACGAAACGCCACCAGAAAAATTAAACCATTTTTTGAAGTACGAACTTGCGGAAAAAGCATAGTTACCCGAGTAGTTTTTAAGATTGGTAACTTCAGATTCATTAACCGAAAAGGGCGACTGAATAAAACTTTGGTCGGTTTCCCATTTGGTGGCTATTTTCAACTTGCTGAAATAGTTGGTCAAGCTTGCATTTGCCAACGTGTTTTCACCACCTGCGTATGGCATTAAACCGTTAAAAATAAAATTACTGTTAGTGTAAGCATTTGGGGCATAGCCCGAATGGGCAATGGTGTGAAGCAAAGAGCTGTTTATTGAAAACCCTTTAACATCGTTGTACAAGCTGTAATTAAACGAGAAAATAGAGTTTTTTAGCTTTGTTATTTTATTTGTGCCACTTACAAAATCTTGGTATGAGTTTAAAGCAAAATCAGATAAGAGCATTTGCGCTTTGGGCAAATCTTCTTTATAGTTATAGCTTAATCTAATCACCCCAATATTTTTTAGCTTTTGCCTAAACGTAAACGAAGCGTTTTTCAGTAAATAATCATCGTTGTTAAACCAATTTTGTGTGAACG
This sequence comes from Lutibacter sp. B1, assembly GCF_012524075.1. Taxonomy (GTDB): domain Bacteria; phylum Bacteroidota; class Bacteroidia; order Flavobacteriales; family Flavobacteriaceae; genus Lutibacter. The sequence goes on along the minus strand of NZ_JAAZUI010000034.1, from coordinate 3,303 downwards.
AAAGGCTTCCTTTTACATAGTTGTTCTGTTTCAGTTTAAACTTTAACGCTTCGGAAACCGAGAGAAAATTGTTGTCGATTTTCAAATTGTTCATATAGCCGTCAAGGCTGTTTTCAGTTTCGGTAAAAAGCCGGCTCGATGCATTTTCATTTTCAAAATGGGCGTGAAACTTTAACTGGTTTTCCCATTTGTTGCGTTTGGTCAGCATTGTGCTTTGCAGACCGTAATAATTGAATTTGTTATTGACATCCTGAAAAAACGGTTCTACGTTATCCGTTTCCAACAAATCATTCAACAAAGGGTGTGATATTTCGGCATTTTCTTGCGAAACGCCATATCCAACATACAGGTAATTGTACAATGCGGTGTTGTTCGTTAAAAGGTGGGTATGTTCTAAATGGTTATAAAACGTTTCTGAAAAAACATCGTTTTCTTGTGAAACAGCCACGTTGCCCAACATTATGCCATTGATTGTGTTATGCGGATTTCGGTTGTAAGTTGCTGTATTTACGATATAGTTTTTAGTATTGGGCGCATATTTTAATTCTAACTCTGTAGAGCCAATCCTGTTCTTGTTTTCGTAATTGCTTATTTCTGAAAAAGTCGTGTTATTGTTACCCGTGTTGTACTGGGTTATGGCTTGATAATCTTGCTCTGTTTTATCTGAAATGAAGCTTGCAGAACCCCTAACAGCCAATTTGTCGTTTACTTTTGACGACAGCCCAAGTGAATGAAGCATTGATGTATTAAAAATGCTTCGGGAATTGAAAACGTTTTCTTCTTGTTCGTCTATCGAAAAAATTGAAAAAGGTTTTTTCTCTATTTTTTGAAACATTTGAGATAAATCAATCACAATATTTTCGTTTTGTAACAAGTTGCTCGCCTTGTTGCCCGTGTTGTTGATGTTGCTGAATTCCAGTAACTTTATCCGCTTTTTCAACAAGCCCAAAGTTAATGCCGATTGATAACGGTTTTCAAGGCCGTATCCCGCTGAAACATTTCCGAACCAAATGTTTTTAAAATCGCTTTTCAACTTTAGGTTTATGGCTACTTTTTCTGAATTGGAAAGACTTTTGAAAATGGGATTTTCTTCATAGTTGTCCAAAATTTGAACTTCTTCCAACGTTCTTGCATCCAAATTTTTGGAAAGGATTTTATAATTTTTGTCCAATATGTTTTCACCTTCAACCAAAAGGTTTTCAATGGGTTTTCCGTGTGCTTTTATACTGCCATCGGGCAAAACTTCTATTCCGGGCAGGCGTTTTAGCACATCTTCAACCGTTTGCTCGGTCTTGGTGGTGTATTGAGAAACCCTGATAAAAGTTGTGTCGGCATTTACTTTAATTTTTTGATGAGCTTCTACAACAACTTCTCTCAGGTATTCTGCCTTTTCTTCCATTTTAAAGTTGATGTTGTAGGTGGTGGTTTTGTCATCAATGTTTATTTTCCTTTCAATGACAGCATAGCCCAAGCTTGAAACTTCAAGCAAAAACGATTGCATATTTCCCAATTCAAATTCTATTTTATAAAACCCTTTTTCGTTGCTGTAGCTATAGCCCAAAACTTCATTTTCTTGGTTTTTAGCCATTACAACAACACTTTCAATAGGTTGAAGTTGGTTATCGGTTGTTAAGCCCGAAACAGTAATATTTTGGGCATAATTGCCCACCGATATAAAAAGAAAAACAAGGGGCAGAATGTATTTCATAAAAGTATCTGTAAAAAATGAAACCCCATTTTTATATGAGGTTTTTGACCAATCTAAAATAGTTTGAAATTAGTTAAACAACTCTACGCTAAGTGTTTCAATACCACCTGAATTTACCGTTACATCGCCACCCATTTGTTTGGCAATCAATATGGCTTTGGTTTTGTTCTTTTCTACTATTTTTTCAAGCAGTTCTTTATATTCGTCAATTGAAATCCAATTGTATTTACTGTCTTCTTTGGGTTTAACAATTGGCCCCACTATTAAATTTTGCTGCGTAGGATATTCAACCGATTTAAAGTAAAGGTACATTTCCTTTTTCTCGTCATAGGCTTCAAGAATTAGCCCCGGAAGTCCTTGAAGTTTCCACGGTCCGTAGGGCAAGGGTATTTTTTTTGTGTACCAAGCCGTGTAAGTTTTCCCCCTGAAAACTCCTGTGGCTTTATGACAGGTAAGCCCGCCAAAGGTTTTTGTTTCTGATTCCAGTTTCCAGTTTATTTTTTCTCTTTTTTCGCGACCGTAAACGGGTTCCTTATATTTTTTATTCCACCAAAGGCTGTCTTTTTGTCTATTGTAGTACACTTGTTTGCCTTGCGGTAAAGTGTGTTTGCCCAGATAGATTTGGGTTTTCCCATTTACTTCTTTGGTTTGTTGTTTTTCCAATTCAGATTGGTTTTCAAGTGAGTCTTTGGCCGTTACGTAGTAAGATGCTTCTTTGTCGAAAGCTAAATATGCGTTAAAGTCAAGCCCTGCCGGACCGCTTTTTCCGGGGCTTTCTATATGCCCATAATAAACAATGCCCTGACTTTGGGCATTACAAACTGAAATTGAAGCTAAAAAGTAGAAAATTATCAAAAATCTCATTGTATCGTAATTGTTTTTAATTGAATAAAAACCCGTCTCGGCTTTGCCGAGACTGGTATGTGGTTTTAGCTACACAAAGCTATTGCGATTCCTATAAGCTGAGAAGTGGTGCAAGTGTCGCAGCTTACAATGTAAGAAGAGCCATCTTCACAGTTTACTGTAATTTCAGCCCTTACAGCATTGTCTTCTGTTTTGGCTTCTACAGTTTCTACACTGTTTTCGATGGTTTCCACTTTGGCTTCAGGAAGCTTTGGGGCTTCTTCCCCATTTGAGGCAAACGCCCCAACGGACATTAGTCCGAACATTGAAAGAAAAACTAATTTTTTCATAGGCTTAAAGTATTTGTGATTAATAATGCTCCAAAGCAAAGCATATAAAAATCAAAAAACAGTTAACGAGTGTTATTTAGTGTTAAGAAGTGTTAATTGGCTGTAAATAAATCCCAAAAGAGAAGAAGTCAGTCGTAATGTTTTAGTTGGTTTTGTTTTGGTGTTAGTACCAGCTCGTTCTATTCAGGTGAGTTGGTGGGGCAGGCTCTTTTGGTTTTTTATGTGGTGGGTGTTGCGATGGAAAAAAACCAAATGTGCCTGCCGAGCGTTGGCTTTTGTATTATACTGAAATAGGTTGACTTTTTTTCGGTTGTTTTTTTATAAATCGATTTTTGATTTTAAATAGTAAGCTCAGGTAAATTTACATTATTTTTCCGATAGGATTTGTATTTAATATTTGGA
>NZ_JAAZUI010000033.1 GCF_012524075.1 Lutibacter sp. B1 | reverse complement strand
TTCCTTGTTTTGTAGTCGACTTGCTAAGACTTTCGTCTTTAATAATGGTGAATTGATAGATTTGTCAGTGTCTACTAATTCATTTATTATGTCGTTTATTAGTTTCATATTCTAATTGTGCCTAACGGAAAATTGTATGAGTAGTGGCAGATTGCGGGCTTCTTTCCTGTCAAACCGCTACGCAGTTTGAGCGGGTTACAAACCTTGATATTTACCACTTTCCCTGCCATTACTTATACAAAATGTTAGCTGCTGGTGTTGATTCATTATCCTCTAAATATCAGTCTTTTATAATCATAAATCCACTCATCCGAAGCACTACTGTTTCCGAAAAAATTAGTTTTTAGGGTCGGCAAAAAAGCGGTAGCAAACAGACAAGCTCTATTGCAATTTTAGGTCTGAGCGTTGGCTCGTGCGAATTGCAATTGTGCTTGGCTGTGTGGGCTGATATTCATTTGGTTTATCATGTTATTTACCAATCCAGAAGTCTTTTTTCTCCTTCTAAAGATTTTATACCTGTAATTTCCTGAGAGACTTCGATTACACCCTTAAAATAACCGTTTGCATCACGAACAGCAAAATATTGAATAAATATAAATTCGCCTCTCATTTTAATCCAAAAATCAGCATGGTCTTTTTCGCCATTTCTGAATGATTCAACAATTTGTTCAACCACATGAACACTTTCAGGAGGGTGACAGTTGCTTACTTCACGTCCAATAATGGCTGTTGTCCGTGGAAAAATACGTTTAGGCGGTGTTGAGAAATAACAAACTTTGTTGTTCTCATCTACAAAGGTAATATCCACCGGAAGATGATTAAAGATGAGCTTTATTTGCTCGATACTAACCATGCCTGTTCCAAGGTTCACCAAATTACCATCAAATTCTGTTTTAACTATATTTCTGGCTTTTAATTTAGGTTGGATAAATGGATAACCGAGTTCAAATCCCTCTCGGTTCATTTTTTCTAATTGACTTTCGCTAATCGTAGATAGTATGTAGGGAAATAATATCCGCTCTTCTCTGAATTTTATGGCATGCATATTAAAGAATATATCGCCAACACATTTATTGAACGGTTTAAGGTCAACATTTCCTTCTTGTAATTGAGTAATTACAGATTTAATATTTCTGCGGATATCATCATGAAATGACCACATAATCTGTAAACAGCGATAGTCCGGCCATGTTTCTTCAATGATTGGGAATAGGACATTCTCCTTAATTGTGTAATGCTTTGCAAAGACTTCAAGTTGTATAAAGAGTTCCGCAAGTGTTTTTTGTAAGTCAACATTGTCGGGATCTTTCACAAACTCCTTAAAAACAGGACGGATTTTATTCAATAGCAACTCCATTTCGTGGTTATTCTGTTCCAATACACCAAGAAATGTATCAGGCTTTGGTTCAACCCTAACATAATCACGAATAGGAACATGGAAAATATTCAGCACTTTATTTGTAAGTACTTTAATATCCTCCATGTTATATCCATCTTTTATAATTTCATCGAAAAGGGTAATAAAATCAGTTGGTATAACGGTAGGAATAAAATCCTTGTTTTCACTTATAAAGGAATGAGCATTTCCGGTTTCCAATATAAGCTTAGAAACCTCTTGCAATTTTTCAATCCGTACCTTTTTTGTATTTGTAAATTCCGACATATGCCATTCTATACTATAAAAAATACCCAAAATTCTTCTTCTCCTTTTTTATCAAGCCAATGCTTGTAATCTAAACTCAACGATTTATCAATTAAGGGAGCAGGAATAAATGGTGCAATTACTTTTAGTATTTTATTGCTCTCAAGTTTTTTTACAGCCGAAAGAACCTCGTGTACAGGTTGCTCTCCGGCATTTAGCATATCACGAATATCAATTGTATCGACTACTTCACTTTCATTAAACCAATTGGGCTTTTCGGTTATATAATTTCCATGTTCAACCTCAATAGAATCACTTGTTTTTTGTCCAACCTCAGTACGTAGTTTATTTATCAGTTCCTCTACTTTTAAACCTCCAATGGTAGCGGCTTGTGATAAGCTGGTAATTTTAGCTACCGTTTTCCGCAATACCGGATTTCTTAGTTTTTTAAATGGGGGTGCAGCAGCTATTAAAACATCTTCTAATTGCGGATACGCCTCAAGTAAATCAAATATCTTTGTTTTTGGTGTTATAATTAATTTATCCATGTTATTCTTTTTTTTGGTCTCCATAAGATAAAATGCGTTGTTCTCCTTCCAAGGCTCTGTTCTCAGTAAGGTCTTGCGAATATTCCAGAGTTCCTAGATATTCTCCATTATCATCACGTAACGCAAAGTATTCAATCTTGATAAATTTGCCTTTCATCTGAATCCAGAAAGGTGCATGAGAGGCTTTTCCTGATTTGAAATCTTCAACAATTTTCTCAACTATATGGGTACTTCCGGGCGGGTGACAAAGGCGTACATCTCTATTGATAATTGAACGGCTTCGGGCGAATATCCGCTCTTTACCCTGGGTGAAATATTTTACCTTGTCATCTTTATCTACAAAAGTCATGTCAGCAGGAATAGTATTCAAAATTGCCATTATCTCTTTTGCAGTAAAACTACCAGAAGGTAATTGAATATGGCCGTTTCCTGAAACATTTGTTTCAGGAGTTTCTTCATCCATTCCTTCCGGTTTCCAATCGGTTTGTGGGTCATATAAAGTAAATCCAAATTCAAGAGTTTGTTTGTGAATATTGTACCAATCTTCCACAGTAAGTAAATCCATTGCCATTGGGAAAAGTATTTCTTCCTCTTTTTGCACCATATCGACTAATCCTTGAATGGCAGGATAAAAAACTAATTCGAGTGAATCTTCCAAATCCTCAGCTTTTAAATCGGGCGATTTAAGAATCTCTATACAACCTTTAAGTTGTTCTCTAATTTCATCATGTTTTCCCCACATAACTTTAGGAGGACCAGTAATCTCATTCTTTTCAAGGTACGGAAATACAAGGTATTCTTTACGATGGTAGTGCTTATCAACATCCATGAGTTCATTAAAGAAGCCTTGTAAAGCAAAGATGTATTTTTCGAACTCATCTTTTCCAACCTGACCATGTGCTTGAAGCAAGCCTTTTGCTTTTTCAGCAACTTTCTTTAATTCAATATTTTCTTTTTTGAATACATCAACAGGATGACCTTCCGGTATATCCTTAGCACCACTCAAATCAACATTACCTTCTAGCACAGAACCATGAATGTCACATAATTTAAGAACTTCCGATTCGGGCAACCCTTCCTGAATAAGTTCCTGTTCTACTTCAACAACTTCGCCATAGGGAATATTTTTTAAAGATTCAATTAGTTCCCTCCTGACTTCATCAGCCGATTGACCATCGTGCAGTTTTAGAATAAGGTCTTTAAGCTTTTCCTTTCTATATCTTGAGTTATTAATAAGCTCGCTCATAATTACTAATGTTAAAATTTACAATAATTTGGTTTGTTTAGTAGGTTTTGGTGCTTTTGTGACTAATATTCTAGCTTGTTGCTCTCCCTCATTACTAAGAAAATGAACAATATCAGCAGGACTTTCAATCAAAGTATCTTTTTCAAATACCACCGATTCATCACCTACATGTACAGTTGGCGTTCCTTCCAATACATAAAAGGTTACGTCAACAGGTGTTTTGTGAGGCTTTAATGTTTCGCCTGGTTGCAAGGTAATGTGCATTATTTGTGCTGATTCTTTACTGTATAGCTGCCTTACATCAACCTTATGCGGATTCTCTTTTGGTTCTTCTGTTTTATAGCTTCTTGAAATCATCTTATTTGTTTTAATTTTTATAAAAGTTACAAAAAATTAACGAGTTTTAGACTTTCTAAATTTCTTTCTCCAAAGCAAATAACCACTCAATACAACCATAACACTCACCAATCCTGAAAGTGGAACCAGAAGAATATAGAAGTTACCAAGCATAAATCTAAAGAATCGACCTGTGTGTATTTCAAGCGATAGATTCCAAAGGGACATCTTTGATTCTTCAAGAACATTATTTGGCATTTCAGGAAACAATTTATGATGATACAAAGGAACTGCACCCTTATCGTAATCAATCATATACTGCTTACCATTCAAATCTGTAATCAAGCCAGTAACTTTAAAATCACCAATAGGTCTTCCTGTAGATTTACCAACGTGCATTTTATTTTGTGCCAAATTATAGATTTCAGGATGAGCAGGATGCCATAAGAACAAACCGCTAAATGATCCAACAATGTAAGCTCCATCTTTGAATGGCTCAAGTACATTTATCCCCATAACGCTCACAGGTGGCTGTATCTGAAATAGCTTAGGAGCAAGCTCATCTTTATCCATATGATATATTCCTTCGGATGTTGCTAACAGGAATTCATTCCGGTTTTTATCATATCTTAAATCCCTTAATTTATCGTACCATGGATTTGGTTGGTCCAGATGTGAATATTTAATGGGACTTACTTTTGAATAGGCAATGGCAATAAGTAATGGAGGGCGTAAAAACATACCAGTAAAGAACAAAACAATCAAGCACACAAACAGCCATGCCCCGGTTTTATTATGCCATTTTAACGACCATCGGTTCGTTTTGACAATTGCAGAAACTGATTTCGCCTTCTTCTTTCTTCGTTTTATCCATCCTGGAAAGAAAAAGTAGATTATCCCGGTTAACGAAAGAAACAATGTGATAATCCCTAAAAAATCAACAAATAGCTTTCCTGGAATCCCGAAAATTTCACCTGAATGTATTTGCCACATGGTTTCAAAAAGTGAAACTTTATTGTTGTAATCAAGAGGTTGTTTCAGTTCAATTTTCTGAAAATGGGTGTTGATGCCTTCCGACTTTCCTTTAAAGAGGTAGGAGCGATTTAAAACATAGAGTGTATCTTCAATGCTTTCAATAGCAACAAAGCGTTTAATGTCCACATCTAGGTCAAATTTACTCCATTGACTTCTGGCTCTATCAAAAGAAAATAGTCCGAATTGAGTAGCACAATATAAATTCCCATCACTGGAATGGTGCAGGTCAAATATCTTTCGATTATCACTTCCTTTTGGGAATCCATTATTGAAGGAACTATAATCTGTAAAAGTTGAATCGGTAAGCCATACACCAATATTTCCAAATATTAGAATGCTATCTGCACTTTTAATGAGATTGCTTTTTAAAGCACTGTTATTCCAATTTTGATAACGAAATTCTTTTGGTAAATTATTGCGTGAAACATCAATTTTAGAGAATAACTCCCGGTGATTCATAAAGATGCCAGTAATACTGTAATATAGTAGCAAGAAGGAAATTATTAAACCTGGCCATTTATGAAGTTTTTTGTAAATTCTTGCCAATCTACCTTGTGATTTTACCATCCTTAATCGCAATTCTCCATTTCAACAATATGATAACCTTTTCGCTCAATATCATTTATGATTATTTGCGATGCCTCCTCAATGTGGCAAAACTCACATTCTTTTGCAGTAAGTATTTCAGATATTACATTTTTACCTTTTAGATACTCTTGTCCATAATTGTATATTATTTCTGAATCCTTAATTGACTCCTGTACAAGTATGTCAAAATGCATTTTACTTCCATCGGTTTTCTTAACATATGTGTCCCAAACTGCTACTCTCATTTTATTCAATCTTTCTAACTTAAACAAACTTCAATGAATCAATATCCATTGTCTTTTTTAGCTCTATTTCAACTTCCTTATATCTCTTATTTACATCATCCTTCTGTACATCGCTTAAAGCTTCCTCTGCCATTGGATAAAGCACATTATCTTCCTTATAAATATGGTCTCGCAAAAGCATTCCATAGCCACGTGCATTCTCTATTATTTTACTTATATTATTCTCAGAAATAGCTTCTTCCATCCCTCTAACAAAGGTGCGACCTTCATCGTGTTCATGAAGCATTACAGGTATCGGATTACAATGCAAGTGTTCAACATTCGCCAACATGGCTTTAAAAAGAATGTCTTCTTCTTTGGCATGATGGAACTTATCAGCGTAATTCTTGATGAAGTCGATTGTTTTTTGAAAAAAGCCAACATCTAAAGTCTTACCATTTTCCAGTTCTGAACATTCAGAATTTACGGCATCAATAACATTTAAAATTGTTTGGTGTTCGTCTGATAATATTTGAGTTATATTTTTCATATTCTATGTATTTAATCTATTTAAAACGGCATCTCCCTGTTTAATCTTTTCCGATAAGGATTGTATTGTTTCTGTTTTCACTATTTCAAAAAATCCATCTCGAACAACTTTATATTGCTCATGTAAAGGACAGGGATTATCATTGTTGCATTGCTTTAATCCAAAGCCACATTTATGAAAACAAGCATCTCCTTCAACTACATGAATCACATCATAAAGCGTTAAGTTGGATTGGTTATCATTAAAAAAGAAACCTCCACCACGTCCTTTCATCGAATCCATCAGTTTATTCTTCGTAAGAGTTTGGAGGATTTTCGCTGTATAAGCTTCTGGAGCTTCTATTTCTTTTGCAATTTCTCCAACCCCTGGTCTCTTTTGTTCCCAATTGCGTAATTGAACAAAAACTAACGCTCTTATAGCATATTCTGTACTTTTAGATAGCATGTTTGTTTATTTTAGTATTTCACTTTCCAAAAGTAAAGCTTTCTTAAACAGAATATTGTTTTCTAAATGAATATGACGATGCAAGTCATTTTCAAATTCCTTTAATATCTGATAGGTAACTTGGTATGTTCCACAACCATCAGGAGGGCAAGTGTATGAAGAAGTTAATTTTGATATTTTTTCAAAACGCTCACCTTCTGTTTGATGTTCTTCCTGCATTTTATCAATTGTATTCACTGCATCACCAAATTCATCTTTTGAAGCTTTACCTTTATTTTTAGACTTTACCATTTTTCTGACATAAGGAAATAAAATTAATTCCTCATTCTTCATGTGTACGCTAAGATTTTCTGCTGCACCATCAAACAATGCTTTTACTTCGTATAATTCAGAATGGTTTTCACCATGTACATCACAAAGCTTTTGTAATTTTTGTTGAAGAAAAGGAATTGTTTCACTTACATAAGTATGATGTCTTTTTTCAATGTAATCACACAATTCATTAAGTTCAAGTTCATCAATATACCTAGAATCAGGGTCATTTAATTGCATTGTTTCTGCCAACTCAGGAATTAGTTGTTCAACATTAATTCCACTCTTTTTACAGGCTTCATCAAGACTAATTCCCCCACCACAGCAAAAATCAATATTATTCTTTTCAAAAATTTGAGCTGTTTTAAAATTAGCCTTTACGATGTCTCCTACACTGGTTCTTGTATCAATATTCATATCGTTTTATTTTTTGTTTCTGCAAAGATATAGAATTTTTATAAAAGGACATTGATGTCCTTTTATAAAAATATTATACATTTGTGAATAATTTTTAAAATCAGATGAATTATGAATACAAAAAAACTTTGGATTGGATTTATCCTGGTTATGGTTATCTCCTTTGGAATTTTAGGTTATTATGGTAGGGAAATTTATAGAGAAGCCCCACCAATACCTGAAAAAGTAGTTGATGGTAATGGAAATCTACTTTTCACAGGTCAGGATATTAAAGACGGTCAAAACATTTGGCAATCAATCGGAGGACAGGAAGTGGGTACTGTTTGGGGACACGGTGCTTACCAAGCACCTGATTGGACTGCGGATTGGCTACACCGGGAAGCTGTATATATTTTAGACCAATTTGCACAAGCCGAATTCGGTAAAAATTACAATGACCTTGATGAAGAAAAAAAGGCAATGCTTGAAAAAAGGGTTCAAAAAGAAATGAGAACCAATACTTATAATAAGGAAACTAGAACATTACATATTTCAAATATAAGGGCGGAGGCCTTTAAGGTTGTTAGTAAGCACTATACCTCCTTATTTATGGATGATAAAGATTTTCAAGAGTTGAGAGAGGCTTACGCAATTCCTGCAAATACTATAAAAGATAAAGACAGAATGTCCAAAATGAATAATTTCTTCTTCTGGGCGACATGGTCAACAGTAACCGAACGTCCAGGACAAGAAATTAGCTATACGAACAACTGGCCTCCTGAAAAATTAGTTGCCAATGAGCCAACAGGAGCACTGCATCTTTGGACAGGTTTTAGTGTTATTATCCTTTTAGTAGGTATAGGCTTATTAGCGTGGTATTATGCTGCAAACAGAAAAGACGAAGACGAACATGGTAATGTTCCGGAATTGAATCCGCTTTCAGGAGTAAACCAAACCCCATCAATGAAGGCAACTTTAAAATATTTTTGGGTGGTTACCGCTTTAATAATCGTTCAAATTATTATGGGTGTAATTACAGCCCACTATGGTGTTGAAGGAAACGGATTCTATGGGATTCCATTAGCTGAATTTCTACCTTATTCCGTTTCAAGAACATGGCACATACAATTGGCAATTTTCTGGATTGCTACTTCTTGGTTAGCGACTGGTCTGTTTATCGCTCCGGCAGTTTCAGGAAAAGAGCCAAAATTTCAGAAGCTCGGTGTTGATGTCCTGTTTGGAGCATTGCTTGTAATTGTTGTTGGTTCATTAGCAGGACAATGGATGGGGATAATGCAAAAATTAGGATTAGCGCAAAACTTCTGGTTTGGTCATCAGGGTTATGAATATGTCGATTTAGGCCGATTTTGGCAAATTTTCCTTTTTGCAGGATTGTTTATCTGGTTGTTTTTAATGGGGAGAGCTTTGTTACCTGCTTTGAAAGAACGAAACGAAAACCGCCATTTACTGCTCATGTTTTTAATTTCATCCATTGCTATTGCGGCATTTTATGGAGCCGGCTTAATGTGGGGACAACAAACACACCTGGCCGTAGCGGAGTATTGGAGATGGTGGGTTGTTCACCTTTGGGTAGAAGGATTCTTTGAGGTATTCGCTACAGTTGCTATTGCATTCTTATTTGTTCGAATGCAGTTAATAAATGCTAAAGTTGCCACATCTAGTGTACTATTCTCAACTATAATATTCTTGTCTGGAGGAATCATTGGTACATTCCACCACTTATATTTTACCGGAACACCTACGGCAGTGTTGGCACTTGGGGCAACTTTTAGTGCATTGGAAGTCGCCCCTCTTGTGTTTATGGGATTTGAAGCCTATCACAATTTAAAATTAAGTCGTGTTGCAAATTGGGTAAACGCTTATAAATGGCCTATTTACTTCTTTATTGCTGTAGCTTTTTGGAATCTTCTTGGAGCAGGAATATTTGGATTCTTAATCAACCCTCCAATAGCATTATATTACATGCAGGGACTTAATACTACGCCTGTTCATGGACATACCGCTTTATTTGGAGTTTATGGCATGCTTGGTATTGGTTTAATGTTGTTTGTATTACGTGATATGAATTTAAAGGTAGATTGGAAAGAGAAACCAATTAAAATTGCATTCTGGTCAATGAATATAGGATTATTACTAATGGTGTTAATTAGTGTTCTTCCTGTTGGACTTGCACAGACTGTAGCTAGTGTTAAGCATGGCTTGTGGTACGCACGTTCTGCTGAATTTTTAGGAACTCCCGTAATGGAAACATTGCGTTGGTTACGTGCAATAGGTGACACCATTTTTGCAGTCGGAGCCTTATATCTAGGATATTTCATCTTCGGGTTAAAAGGAGGATGGTCTATTAAGAAGTAAAAATAGAATCTTAAGGAGTCTGGCAACTGTCAGGCTCTCTTAGGTTCATAGTCAAGTGTTGGAGGGACAGCTCTTTTGCAAATTTTGGTCGTGTGTCGGCTTGTGCGATTTGCAAATGTGCTGTTTGTGTGTGGGCTTCCAAACTGTCCCGAAGGGCAGAAGCGGGTGGCAAAAACTAATTTTTTCTTGCACCAACCTTCAATCAATGAGCCAATTTTATCTATCCGTTTTTTCAATGTTATAATCAGGTTTCAATGTTGCAGTTTCGTTTTTTTCACTTGCAGCTAACGGTTTAGGCTATGTTGTCGTTGTGGAAAAATCGGCAAGATTTTTCCGCCATAGCAATTAGTTTAGTAAATATACGAGGATTTTCTGAAAAAGAAAATCCGCCACAATGCAATATAGCCATTGTTAGCATATTTAGCGACACGTTCTGCTGAGCATTGAATTTTTCTATTATCTGAAATTTATCAAACATACTTATTTTTCTCATTTAGCTTTTTCTCCGCTGTGATTTTCACGTTTTACAGGGAAAAAGTCAAAAAGTTTCTCAATTTATTGCAATTATTCATTTTGAAGATATTCGTATTCGTTGCTCAAAATCTTAACCGTTTCGATGCTCAATTCCGGTAGAGTGGAAGTCAATCTGGAATTTTTCAGGTTTGTACATATTTTTCATTCAAAGCAAATTCATTCCGATTCAATTCTCATACTTTTTTGAGTATAAATCACTCAGAAATTTCTCGGCTTAGTACAATTTTTTCAGTAAAAACTCAATTCTTTCCGCTTTCATTGCTCAACTCTTACCGCTACAATTTTCACTCCGAAATATTGCTAAAAATCATAGTTTTCAATTAAGTTTTTCAACTTTAGTTTTTCTGACCAAAACTCAGCCGAGCTATTTATGCTAACGGTTTAGGCTATGTTGTCGTTGTGGAAAAATCGGCAGGATTTTTCCGCCATAGCGATTATGTTAGTAAATATACGAGGATTTTCTGAAAAAGAAAATCCGCCACAATGCAATATAGCCATTGTTGGTTAAAGTAACTTAGTCAAACATAGTTGGATTTATCAATTTTAGTTCAAATTTAATCGATTCATTGCTCAAATCTGATGGTTTCAATTCTCTATTTTTATTCTGTTATATTTTTCAAATTCAGTTAAAAGAAGTTGTAATTTTTCAGTTTACGAAAATGATGAAAAGTAACTAAAACAATCAAAAAATCAATCTTTTGAGTGTTATTTATCAAGATTTGTACTAATTATAAAAGAAAACGAATTATCTAAAGAATCAATCGTTGAGAATTTTTCAGTTTAATAGAAAATTAGCTTAAAAAACTGAAAATAAGAGAAAAACTCCCACGAAACGAAAATCAAATCAATTTAACGGATTCAACTCATTAAATTTCTCAATTTAGCAGAATGATGAAATAGGAGAGAAGAGTTCTCAGAGAATTCTCAACCGAAGCAGAAATTTAGTTTTGGAAGAAAACTACTTAAAAAATTCATTCCGGAATAGTGCTCAAAATCAATCTAATTTTCAGCTTTAGTAAATCATTATTTTTGAAAGAAAATTTCTCTGCAAAGTTCCAGTCTCGTTATTTTAACCAACGATTTCTATATGCGCCGTTTTAATGGCGTATATGGGTTGTTGTGTTTAGTATTTTGTACATCTGTAAATATACAATTTTTTAAATACGGAGTCTGTCAGCCGCCACCATAAAATGTCTCCAATTGTCAT
>NZ_JAAZUI010000032.1 GCF_012524075.1 Lutibacter sp. B1 | reverse complement strand
ACAACACCTCATAAAATTTATGCTTACATTTAAACTAAACAACAAACCGACAAACATCCAACAAACGATTTGCTACGTCCGAAAAATCTCCGATTTTTCAGTCGCACAAATCTTATAAAAACCCGTTAGCATAAATAGCTCGGCTGAGTTTTGGTCAGAAAAATTAAAGTTGAAAAACTTAATTGAAAACTATGATTTTTAGCAATATTTCGGAGTGAAAATTGTAGCGGTCAGATTTGAGCAATGAAAACGGAAAGAATTGAGTTTTTACTGAAAAAATTGTACTAAGCCGAGAAATTTCTGAGTGATTTATACTCAAAAAAGTATGAGAATTGAATAGGAATTAATTTGCTTTGAATGAAAAATATGTACAAACCTGAAAAATTCCAAATTGACTTCCACTCTACCGGAATTGAGCATTGAAACGGTTAAGATTTTGAGCAACGAATCCGAATATCTTTAAAATGAATAATTGCAATAAATTGAGAAACTTTTTGACTTTTTCCCTGTAAAACGTGAAAATAACAACGGAGAAAAAGCTAAATGAGAAAAATTAGTATGTTTGATAAATTTCAGATAATAGAAAAATTCAATGCTCAGCAGAACGTGTCGCTAAATATGCTAACAATGGCTATATTGCATTGTGGCGGATTTTCTTTTTCAGAAAATCCTCGTATATTTACTAACATAACTGCTATGGCGGAAAAATCTTACGATTTTTCCACAACGACAACATAGCCTAAACCGTTAGTAAGCAATTTTAGCATATTACGCCGTATTTTCGATACTTGTTTCTTAACCTTTGGTAAGTCTATTATTTATAAACTTCTAAACTAAATACCCTAAAAAAGCTACTAACTATGTATAACAAAAATAAAAACTATTCTAATAATTCAATAGCTATTTCTGTTTCATTCCAAAGTCTGCCTTTTTCGTCTTTAAACCAATAAATAATAACACCAACATCAGATTCTATTTTTTCAATGGTTGTTTCTAATTTACCGCAAACTTTTACTTTGTCTCCTATTTTAAATTTCTCCATATTTATATTTTTACTTTTGTTATACTATTACAGTTGTGCGGCATACTGAAAAAAGAAAAGCCAACGCACATTCAAGCACATTTGGTTTTTTGCCGACACGCAAGACCAAAGCTAAAAAACCAAAAGAGCTTGAATTTTTGCCAACACACTCCAAACTGAATGATAATATTTATACTCATTTAGTGAGTATTCATAAAATCTTTCCTACTTTTGAGAACTGAATAAAATAATTCAAAATGAACCGAATTAAAGAGGTTTTAGACAGAAAAGGAATTAAGCAGATTTGGTTGGCTGAGCAATTGGGAAAGAGCTACAATATGGTTCACTCATACGCTCAAAATAAAAGACAACCAAGTATAGACGACTTATACAAGATTGCCGAAATCCTAAATGTAGATATTAAAGAATTGCTAGTTTCTAACAAACCTGAACAAGACAGCTAATGAAATCGACCGAGATAAAACATAACGTTCAGACCCTAATAGACAACTTCTCGAAAGATGAGTTTATCTATGATTTGTTAGTTGCCTACGGCATTTCAAAAACCTCTGTAACTAGATTAAAGAAAGGCGATTACAATCTCTCAAAGCTTGATGGTGAAATACTTTACAAAAAGAAAATCTTCTTTAAAGTAGAAAGCACAAACAAACTACTGAGTAGTATTGATGCTATTTCAAAAGAGGAACGAATCTTAAAACACAAGCCAAGATTTGCTATCCTGACTGACTACAAAGAGCTTGTTGCAAAAGATTTAAGATTAGGTAAAAGCTTAGATATTGAAATTAAAGAACTGCCTAATTATTTCGACTTCTTTTTACCATTGGCAGGCAGTGAGGTTTACAATGCAAGCAACAACAATGAGGCCGACAGAAATGCTTCCTACAAAATGGCTTCCTTGTACGACTTGTTGATTGAGGAAAATCCAAACATTTACAATTCAAAGGAAAGCATTCACCACCTCAATATTTTTCTGTCTCGTTTGTTGTTTTGCTTTTTTGCAGAAGACACCGAAATTTTTGAGCAAGACAGCATTTTTACCAATACGCTTGCTCAGCACACCGCAGAAAACGGAAGTGATACGCATTCTTTTTTAAATGATTTATTTGACCGATTAGACAGTAAAAGCGGAAAAGATTATCCTGACTTTTTAGCCAAATTTCCTTACGTAAATGGAGGTTTGTTTGGTCAAAAAATAAACTCACCAAAATTCACTTCAAAAGCGAGAAAAACGCTTATAGAATTGGGCGAGTTGCAATGGAAGGATATCAATCCTGACATTTTTGGTTCAATGATACAAGCTGTGGTAATTCCTGATTACCGTAGCGATTTAGGAATGCACTACACCTCTGTAGAAAATATTAAAAAACTGATTAAACCACTTTTTCTTGATGAGTTATATGAGGCTTTTGAAAACGCTACAACGGTAAATCAACTCAATAAACTAATTAACAGGATGTCAAAAATCAAATTTTTTGACCCTGCCTGTGGTAGTGGAAATTTCTTGATTATTACTTACAAAGAAATCCGCTTATTGGAAATTAAGATTTTACAAAAGATTACCGATTTAGAACCTAATCCAACTTTCAAATGGACTTCTGTTCAGCTTTCACAATTTTACGGAATTGAAATAGACGATTTTGCTCACGAAATGGCAATTCTTTCTCTTTGGTTGGCAGAACACCAAATGAACCGTGTGTTTGAAGAAATGCTTTTTGATTACGGAAAAAGTAAACCAATTCTACCGCTTAAAGAAGCAGGACAAATACAACAAGGCAATGCGACAAGAAGAAATTGGAATGAGGCATGTCCCATTTCTGAAAAGGATGAAGTGTATGTGATTGGAAATCCGCCTTATTTGGGTGCGAGATTGCAAGATGCTGAGCAGAAAAAAGATATGAGAATTGTATTTCACGGCAAGAATGGATACAACAATATGGATTATATTTCTTGTTGGTTATACAAAGCAAAAGACTACATAAAAGGATTTAATGCAAAATGTGCTTTTGTGACTACAAACTCTATCTGCCAAGGCGAACAAGTGGCTTTAATGTGGCCTTCAATTCTTTCAGACGACATAGAAATTGATTTTGCACACCAATCATTTAAATGGACCAATAATGCCAAGGGTAATGCGGGAGTTACAGTAATTATTGTTGGTCTAAGAAATGTAAGCAATGAATCAAAATATTTGTTTAACGACAATTTTAGAAAAACAGCAAAAAACATAAATCCTTATTTATTGGATGGTTCTAATACCATTGTCATAGGTAGAAGTAAACCGCTTTCAAAATTTCCTGAAATAAGTTTCGGTAGTATGCCTAATGACAAAGGCTACTTGCTATTGGATGAAGATGAAAGGAACAATCTTATTAAAGAGAATAGCAACGCTTCAATATACATTAAAGAGTTTTCAGGAGGTGCAGAGTTTGTTAGAGGAATAAAAAAATATTGTCTTTGGATTGAGGACAGTTATTTAAAAGAAGCCTATAAAATTCCTCAGATAGCAAAACGTATTGACAACGTAGAAATACATAGATTAAATAGCAAGCGAAAAGCAACTAACGCTTTAGCAGAAAGCCCACATTTATTTGGAGAAATACGCCATATAAATTCAGACTCAATTATTATTCCTGCAACATCATCAGAGAGAAGGGATTATATACCAATTGGCTTTTTGAATCAGGATACTATTATTTCAAATTCAGCAATGGCAATCTACCGAGCCCAACCTTGGCTTTTCGCAGTAGTAACTTCTCGTATGCATATGGTTTGGGTAAGAAATGTTGGAGGAAAACTAGAAACTCGATATCGCTATTCGGCAAAACTCTGCTACAACACTTTTCCATTTCCAGATATTAGTACCAAGCAAAAGGAAAACCTCAATCAATATGTGTTTGATATTTTAGACGAGCGAGCCAAACACCCCAGCAAAACAATGGCACAGTTGTACAACCCAAGTACAATGCCTAAAGGTTTGCTACAAGCCCATCAAGAACTCGATACCGCCATAGAGCAATGTTACCGTTTGCAACCTTTTAAAAACGACACCGAGCGTTTAGAGTATCTGTTCAAGCAGTATGAAGAAATGTTGCAAAAAGATACGCTGTTTGGGAGGCAGAAGAAAAAACGTCTAAACCGTTGATTAACCTGATTGAATGATTTAACTATGATTACAAATGAAAAATATAAATACTCTGATTTAACAGGCAAAATAATTGGCTGTGCTATGGAAGTGCATAAAATATTAGGCAATGGTTTTCAGGAAGTTATTTATCAAAGAGCATTAGCAAAAGAGATGGATTTACAAGGAATAAGATTTTCGCGAGAACACGAAATGCCAATCTATTATAAAGAAGAACACATAGGAACAAGGAGAGTGGATTTTTTAATTGAAGACGTAATTTCTGTAGAATTAAAAGCTGTAACAAAAACCGAAGATGTTCATTTGGCACAAGCAATTAATTATTTGGAGGCGTATAATTTAGAAGTTGGTTTATTGATAAATTTCGGCACGAAAAGTTTAGAATTTAAACGATTGATAAACTCGAAGTTCAATCAAAGCAATCAAATAAATCAGATAAAATCATAGTTCAGACAATGGAGGATAAAAATAGCGGTTTACAACCCATAAACAACTTTGTTATTTTCAAAACAGAAGGTGGCAAAGTAAATATTGATGTCTTTTATCAAGACAAAACGCTTTGGTTAACGCAAAAAACAATCGCTGAACTCTTTGAAAAAGGACGTTCTACCATAACCGAACATCTAAAAAAAATATTTGAAGATGGAGAATTGGATGAAGCTTCAGTATGTCGGGATTTCCGACACACTGCCGAAGACGGTAAAACCTACCAAACCAAATACTATAATTTAAGAGCCATAACAGCGGTTGGCTACAGGGTAAACTCACAAAGAGCCATTGAATTTAGAAAATGGGCAACTGAAATTTTGCACGAATACATCATCAAAGGTTTTGCTATGGATGATGAGCGATTAAAGCAAATCAAACATTTTGGAGAAGATTATTTTGAAGAAATGTTGGAGCGAATCCGAGAGATTCGATTAAGTGAAAGACGTTTATATCAAAAAATAACTGACATCTATGCACTCTCGGCTGATTATGACAACAAATCGGAAATAACCCAACACTTTTTTGCTACGGTACAAAACAAACTGCATTGGGCAATAACGGGAAAAACTGCTGCCGAGATTATTTACACAGAAGCAGATGCCACCAAAATTTATATGGGCTTAAAAACTTGGAAACAAGCCCCTGACGGAAAGATTTTAAAAAGTGATGTAACGATTGCCAAAAATTATTTGAATACTGAACATTTAAAAGCTTTAGAACGAATTGTAACCTCTTATTTAGACTTAGCTGAAAACAGAGCCATAAATAGGCAAGTAATGAATATGAAAGATTGGGATAACTTTTTAGTTCAATTTTTGGAATTGGCAGATTATCCCATTTTAAAAGATAAGGGGAAAATATCAATGTTGGAAGCAAAACTAAAAGCCGAAAGTGAGTATGATAAATTCCGTGTGATTCAAGACCAAAATTATGTTTCCGATTTTGATAAGGAGATGAAAAAATTAATAGACAAGAAAAAGAAATAGCCAATGCCAAATTTAGTACACGTAACATACGGCCAAACAGGAAAGAGCAAAAGCACCAATGCTTTAGGCATGCGGGAAATGCAAGAAAAGGCATACGAAGGCAGAACTGCACAATATTTATTGTTGAAAGCACCGCCAGCATCAGGTAAATCAAGGGCCTTAATGTTTATCGCCTTGGATAAATTGAAAAATCAAGGAATCAAGAAAGTAATTGTTGCTGTGCCTGAAAAATCAATTGGAGCATCTTTTGGCTCAACAGAACTCAAAAAGTTTGGCTTTTTTGCCGATTGGAATCCAAATCCAAAATACAACCTCTGTACACCAGGCGAAGAAAAAAGTAAAGTAACAGCATTCTTAAACTTTTTAGATTCTGACGAACAAATTTTGGTCTGTACACACGCCACTTTGCGTTTTGCCTTTGATGGTTTAGACCCCAAAAAATTAGATGATACTTTAGTGGCAATAGATGAATTTCACCACGTTTCAGCAGAAGGCGACAATATTTTAGGTCAGGTTTTGAAAAGCATTATGCACAATTCATCAGCTCATATTGTAGCTATGACGGGCTCGTATTTTAGAGGTGATAGCATTCCTGTATTGATGCCAGAAGATGAAGCCAAATTCACCAAAGTAACATACACCTACTACCAACAATTAAACGGTTATGAGTTTTTAAAATCATTAGGTATCGGTTATCACTTTTACACAGGTAAATATTTCAAGAAACATCCCGAAAAAAAAATGTCGGCTTTGGCGGAGATACTTGATGAAAATCAAAAAACCATCATTCACATTCCAAGTGTTAATTCAGCCGAATCTTCAAAACTCAAACACGATGAAGTGGACCACATTATTGATGTTTTGGGAACAATAGAATATCAAGACGAAGAGACAGGAGTAATTCACGTAAAAAGTAAAAAATCAGGAAGAATTTTAAAAGTTGCCGATTTGGTTAATGACAATCCAAAATCAAGAGACAAAATAAGTGCCTTTTTGCGTACTGTAAATTCGCCAGAGGATATAGACATCATAATTGCTTTAGGAATGGCAAAAGAAGGTTTTGATTGGCCTTATTGTCAGCACGCTTTAACTATTGGTTACAGAGGTTCATTAACAGAAATTATCCAAATAATAGGTAGAGCAACAAGAGACAGCAACAACAAAATACACGCTCAATTTACCAACCTTATTGCTAATCCTGATGCTGAAGGTGAGGAAGTAAAACTATCTGTAAACAATATGCTGAAAGCAATTACCGCTTCTTTATTGATGGAGCAAGTGTTGGCCCCAAATTTCAAATTCAAAATCAAAAAAGACGAAGATGATGAGGACGAAGATGAGGACGATAACACGATAAAAATAAGAGGTTTCAAATTACCTACTTCGCAAAGAGCCAAAGACATTATTGATACAGATTTAAATGATTTGAAGGCTAAGATTTTGCAAGATCCACAAATGCTCAAAGCAATGCCAGGCAATATTGAGCCAGAGGTTATCAATACCGTTTTGATTCCCAAAATCATCCGAGAAGTTTATCCTGATTTGGACGAAGAAGATGTTGAAGCAGTAAGACAGCACGTTGTAGTAGATTCCGTAATCAAGAACGGCACAATTGAAGAACAAGGCGACAAGAAATTTATCCGAATGGCAGGAAGTTTTGTGAATATAGATGACATCCATATTGACTTGATAGACCAAGTGAATCCATTTCAAAAAGCATTTGAAATTTTATCTAAATCGGTAACGACACAAGTTTTAAAACTGATTGACGAGCATATTCAATCCACAAAAATTGAAATGACCGAAGAAGAAGCTATTTTGTTATGGCCAAAAATCAAAGAATGGGTAAAAAACAATAAAGGCGAGCAACCGAGTATTCAGGCATTTGACCACAAGGAAAAAAGAATGGCAGAAGCATTAGTGTTTTTGAGAGAGTTGAAACGTAAAAAAGCACTAGAAAATGGCTAAGAAGAAACTAACAATAGACGACATTTTCAATGATGATGATTTTGGATTATTAGATTCAAAAATCAAGGCTTCAACTTTGAAAACTGATGAAGAAAGGCTAATTGATTCTTTTGAGGAAATCAATCTTTTTATTGACAAAAACGAGCGAGAACCAAACAAATCAAGTATGTCTGAATATGGTCTGATGGCCAAACTTAAAAACTTTAGAGAAAATGAGGAACAGAAAAAAATCCTCAAACCTTTTGACAGGCATAATTTATTAGGTCACGTAGAAATGGAGAAACAATCCATTGACGATATTCTGAATGATGATGATTTTGGATTGTTAGAACCTGACAAAGATTTAGATATATTCAAGTTCAAACATACACCGAAACCAGAAGACCGAGCAGAAGCCGATTTTGTTGCTCAAAGAAAACCAATGAAAGAAAAGGACTTTGAGAAGTATGAAAAATTATTTTTACAGGTTCACAAAGAAATTAAAGAGGGCAAACGAAAGATTAAGCCTTTTACCAATATTGAGAAAAATCTTCACGTTGGCGATTTCTACTTAATGAATGGAATTATGCTCTATTTAGAATCAGCAAACTTGAAAAAGGAAGAATGGGAGCAGAAATCAGGCAATAGAGTTAGAGTTGAAGGTAGAACAAGAACTGTTTTTGAAAATGGCACATACAGCAATATGCTTTATCGCTCTCTGGGTAAGCAAATCCAAAAAGACGGAAAACTTATCACTAACACCTATGAGAAAATTGAACACGACTTATTCGTAAATTCAGGGCTTGTTAAAGAAGAAGATGTTCAGTCGGGTTGGATTTACGTTTTGAAAACAAAGTCAACTAAAAAAGAACTTGCAGAAATTAAGGACTTATACAAAATCGGCTTTGCAAGTGATTCAGTTGACGATAGAATCAAGAATGCTAAAAATGAAGCAACATATTTATTTGCTGATGTTAAAAAGATAGCGACTTACAAAGTTTACAATCGAAATGCGGACAAATTAGAAGCTCTTTTACATAGATTTTTTGCCAAAGCTTGTTTGGACATTGACTTGTTTAACGAAAAAGGTCAAAGGCTAAATCCGAGAGAATGGTTTGTAGTTCCTTTTGATGTCATTGAAGAAACCATACAACTGATTCTAAACGAAAATATCGTGAATTATGAATACGACACAGAAACGAAAAAAATTAAACTAAAATAGAATAAATGCCAACGCTTAAAGCCATACACATTTGCAATTCGCACCAGCCAGCGCTGCAACCAAAAATTGCAAAAGAGTATGTCTTTGCCAACGCTGCCAGACAGACGAAAATAAAGTACGACCGCACAACAAAGTGTATAAATCATTGGGCAGATAGTGCTAGTTTTAAGGTCATTACATTTAATAAAATTTGTAGCGGTTTGACAGAGAAGTTCTTCGAAATGCCCAACGCTTCATACACAAACCGTTGTGCGTCAGTGTAAAGAAACTCAGTGCCATTAATGATAATAGAAAATAATAGATTATGCGATATTTTATAGGAGGCTTTACTTGGGAGGGAGAAAGTCAGTTTGATAGATTTATAAGTGAGGGAATATGGGAAAATGGATACGAAGAACAAAAATATTCAGACTTATTTTCACAAATCTCTGTTGGAGATATGTTTGCTTTGAAATCTACATTTGTAAAAGGAAGGAAACCGAATGCAAAAAGTTACTTGAGAATTAAGCAAATTGGAATTGTTACAGAATTACTATCTAAATCTTCTATAAAAATTGAATGGATAAAAAACGATGAATTTGATTTAACAGACATTAAATGGTATGCAAATACATTGGAGGAGATTGAAATAAATGAAGATATAATAAGAATTTTTGGATTAGCAAAAACAAACTTTCAAATGAAAAATTATTCAAAACTTTTAGAAACTAATAAGAACATCATCCTAACAGGTGCCCCTGGAACTGGTAAAACATATTTAGCCAAACAAATTGCAAAGCAAATGATTGGCGTCAAAACCGATGAAGAGTTAAAAGAAAGCGGACAATTTAATTTTGTGCAATTTCATCCATCTTATGATTACACCGACTTTGTCGAAGGTCTCAGACCCACGCCACCTGATGAAAATGGAACAATCGGTTTTGAAATCAAAGACGGAATTTTCAAATCATTTTGCCAAAAAGCTTCAGAGGCAAAATTTTCAGAGATAGTTGACAATTTTGATGTGGCTTGGGAAAGTCTATTAACGGCAGTAAGAAATAATATTGCTCAAGGTGTATTGACAACAATTGGTTCTTGGGATTACGGGTTATCTTCAAAAGACTCATTAAAATATTCTTCTGTAAATACTCCATCTCAATACAACTTTACTATCACGAAAAAGAATGTTTACGATGCTTATCAAGGAAAACAAGCAAGACCTTCAGGTGCTTTTCAAAAAGATATGGAGGATGTTGTGGATTATCTAAAAGCTAATTTTGGTTTAGTAGAATTCGTAAACAGTCAAGTAAGTTCAAATAATGGTATTAAAAACTTTGTTTTTGTAATTGATGAAATCAATAGAGGTGAAATTTCAAAAATATTTGGAGAACTCTTCTTTTCGATTGACCCAAGTTACAGAGGGAAAAAGGGTGCGGTTAAAACCCAGTATTCAAATTTACACAATGATGAAAATGAGGTTTTTTATGTACCCGAAAATGTCTACATAATTGGTTCAATGAATGACATCGACAGAAGTGTTGAAAGTTTTGATTTTGCAATGAGAAGACGTTTTACTTGGATTGAAATTACAGCAGAAGAAAGTGCCGACAATATGAATTTGCCACAAAACATTAAAGAAAAAATGTTTAGATTAAATGAGCAAATTTCTAATACGGATGGATTGAACCCTTCATATCATATTGGTGCTGCCTATTTTCTTGACTCAAACGGTAATGCAAGACAAGATATAGACAACATTTGGAATTTAAGGATTGAGCCACTTTTGAAAGAATATTTGAGGGGTATGCCTGATAGTTTGGAGAAAATTGAACTCTTGAAAAATGCATTTAATGCCTAATGAGAACAACAGATAACAATGGCGGAAAAAGTATTGATAAATTTGACAATTTAAACATTGAAGATTTATCAGCTATAGCAAATAGAAACCTTTTGGATTTACAAAGAGAAAACCCTGATTTGCTTGTTTTTCCTCATTCATTTGGCAAATATAAAGACGATGTTGAAAAACCTCATATTTTCTCACTAGACAATGAAAATCTGACAACATATAATTTAATGGGGTTTGTAGGACGAAATTCAACACAACTTACAATTTCATCTCGTTTTGCAAAAGATGAAAACAACGACTATTTTCTGCATTATATGTTACAAAAGGTTTTTGCGATTAATCTTTTAAAATTTGACCAAACACCAAACAAAGAGAATATTTGGGATTTTCTTCTTTATCTTTTGCCATACTATCTCAAAAAAGCCTATTCACAAGGAATCTACAAAGCTTACAAAAAGGAAGAATATAACGATACAAATGTTAAGGGAAGTATTGATGTTAAACGCCATCTACTTATGAACATTCCGTTTACAGGAAAAATAGCTTACACAACAAGAGAACACAGCTATAATAATAATCTGACACAACTTATTAGACATACAATTGAGTACATAAGAACTCACCCCTATGGCAGTGGCGTGCTAACAAGTGATAGTGAACTAAGAGACATTGTGAGTAAATTTATTTTTGTAACCAATAAAACATACAATTGCAATTCAAGACAAAAGGTTATTACAGCTAATTTAAGACCAGTTACGCATCCATATTTTACAGAGTATTCCGCTTTACAAAAAATCTGCTTAAAAATTCTTCGACACGAGAAAATTACTTTTGGCAAAGAAAAAGACAAAGTTTATGGATTATTATTTGACGGTGCTTGGCTTTGGGAAGAGTATCTCAACACTATTTTAAAAGAAAATTTCATTCACCCAGAGAATAAAACAGGAAAACATCGTCATTTACTTTTTGAGAATTTCCAACCGATTTATCCTGACTTTATTAGCAAAGATGAACCAAAAATTGTTGGAGATGCGAAGTACATTCCTCTTGATAGACAACATGCATATTCTGAAAATTCAGAAAAAGCAACAAGTATATACTACAAGACAATTGCATATATGTATCGTTTTAGTTCAAATAATGGGTTCTTAATATTTCCAAAACAAGACACGAGTTTTTTTGAAACTTATCGAATAAAGGAAACAGATGGAATACTAAAGAAAATTGGAGTAGCAACTCCTCAGAAATCCGATAACTTTAAAGAATTTATAATAACAATGAAAACAAATGAACAAGAAATGAGACAGAATTTAATGAAAGAAAGAACACCGAACGCACAACACGCGGTATAGTTAATTGCCGGTGCAGTGGGTATTCGAGCGGCACAGCTCGTATCAAAAGTAGTTGTAACTTGATAGGAAAGTGCTTCGAAATCGGCAACTAACCATACCGCCATCCGTTGTAAGTAATGCCAAAAAACACCCGAACTGAATGAAAAACATAGTATTGATTTCTTGTGTCAGTAAAAAATTAGACAAAAAATCAACAGCCGAAAATCTTTACATAAGTTCTCTTTTCAAAAAGAATTTAACTTATGCTAAATCATTAAATCCGAGTGAAATTTATATTTTATCTGCCGAACACGGACTTTTAAAATTAACAGACGAAATTGAACCTTATGACAAAACTTTGAATAATATGCGTTCAAATGAAATTAAGGAATGGTCGAAAAAAGTCATTTATGAATTAAAATCTTTGACTGATTTAGAAAAAGATGAATTTACATTTTTAGCGGGAGAAAAATATCGCAAATTTTTAATTCCAGAATTAAGTAATGTAAAAATTCCAATGAAAGGTTTGAAAATCGGAAAACAATTGCAATGGTTAACAAAACAGAATAATTAATGAGTGAAATTTGTAATGAAATACACGGAATATTCAATGAATTAAAAGAATATTCTTTTCCTTTCAACGAGAAAGAAATCCCGAAAAATGGAATTTATATTTTGTTTGAGAAAGGCGAGAAATTTAATAATTTAAAAAGAATTGTCAGAATTGGAACTCACACAGGAGATAATCAACTTCAATCAAGATTAAAACAACATTTTGTTAAAGAAAATAAAGACCGTAGTATTTTTAGAAAAAATATTGGACGAGCTTTATTAAATGCAGAAAATGACAGTTTTTTAAAGCAATGGGAATTAGATTTGACAACCAGAGCTAATAAGAAAAAATATTCGGAACAAATAGATTTTAAGAAACAGCAAACTATTGAGAAAAAGGTGTCTGAATATATTCAAAACAATTTTTCTTTTGCAGTTTTTGAGGTTTTGGAAAAAGAACAGAGATTAAGAATTGAATCAAGAATAATTTCTACAGTTTCAAATTGTACGAATTGTAAACCTAGTGAAAATTGGTTAGGATTATCCTCGCCAAAACAAAAAATAAAAGATAGCGGATTGTGGTTAGTGAATGAATTATGGAAACAGTCTTTATCGGAAAACGAATTAACTGAATTAAAACGAATAATGTAAAGCACTACTTACAACAACGTGTATAAAACATTGCTACTTTGGTCAGTGCTTATAAAATCCTGCGGATTTTAAGCCAGTCACAAGCAATTTTAGTAACTTAGTTGCTTAACAATACGCAACGCTCCATACACAAGACCGTTGTATTTAATATGATCAGCCTTTTGGGTTCCAAATAGACATTTTCGGACTCATTAAAGATAGGATTAAGTACAATTTTTAAAATACTAATGAAAGAGACATTTATGGAAGTTTCGACTCAAACTG
>NZ_JAAZUI010000031.1 GCF_012524075.1 Lutibacter sp. B1 | reverse complement strand
CTAATGTTTTAGAAATAGAGATATCACGTTTTTTATCAGTTTCAAAAGTAATGGTGTTAGAATTGTATTCATTATTATCAGCAACAATCTTATAGGTATTTTCACATTTTATATTGAATGAAAAAGCACCATTATTATCTGTAGTTATTTTGTTGACTTCATTATTATTTTCAAACAAAGTAACTTGTGTATTTGCTAAAGGCAGTTTAGTTTCTTTATCCAGAATTGAACCGTTAACAATTTGGTTGCAATCAAGTTTTGTAAGTTCTAATGTTTTAGAAATAGAGATATCACGTTTTTTATCAGTTTCAAAAGTGATGGTGTTAGAATTGTATTCATTATTATCAGCAACAATCTTATAGGTATTTTCACATTTTATATTGAATGAAAAAGCACCATTATTATCTGTAGTTATTTTGTTGACTTCATTATCATTTTCAAACAAAGTAACTTGTGTATTTGCTAAAGGCAGTTTAGTTTCTTTATCCAGGATGGAACCGTTTACAATTTGATTGCAGGCTTCTGACTCTATATAAATATTTTGTGTTTTATTATCTCCTTTAATAGCAGAAGCTTTATAGTTTATAATTTTAGAGAGCATTCCTTCTTTAGTTACTTTCAACTCATAATCTAATGCGCATTTTATTTTAAAAAAGTAAGAACCATCATAACTAGTTTGAAACGTTGTGATTTCATTATTTTGGTGTAATAAAGAAACTAGAGCATCAGTAACAACCTCATTTGTTTTTTTATCAAATACTTTTCCTAAAACTACTTGATAACAGAGATTGGGTTCTAAAAATAGATCTTTTTTGAGATGAAAATAGTCTGGTTGTTTATATTCTATATAATCAGTTAAAAAATTATACGAATCATCTATGTAATTAGGTTTAGTGGCTATAATTCTATAATTAGTAGTACATTGAAATTTTATAAAATAACTACCATCATTATTAACTTTAATAGTTTCAGCTTCAATATTATTTAAATATAATTTAATTTCAGCACTTAGTGGTTCTTTAGTTACCTTGTTACGTATTGTACCACTTATTGTTTGTATGCATTCTGGCTCTAAAATAAAATCATGATTTATGTTTTCATTATCAGTAGTTGACGAAGTAAATTCATATAAATCATTAATATAATCTGTTTTGTCCGCTATTATGTAATAATTAGTGTTGCACCTAATTTTGAAGTTATACTCACCACTATCATTTACTTTTTGAGTTTCTATTTTTTCACCATCTAAATAAAGCGTTAAAGTTGCATTATGAACAATATCTTTAGTGAGTTCATTTATTACTTTACCTGTTATTGTTTGGTAACATTCATATTCTAAAAAGAAATTATGAGTTAAATTTGTATTATTTTGTGAAGAAGTTTTAATTAGAAAATCAGCCTTAAAAAAATTGGAAGCGCTTACTTCAATTCTATAGTTTGTATCGCAGTTTAATTTTAAAGAGTATTCTCCTTGAGAGTTTGTTTTTTCAATTTTAATATCCTGCCCGTCTAAATACAGAGTTATTAATGCGTTGGATATAGGAGAATTTGTTTTTTTGTTGATTATTTTTCCCGAAATTATTTGAGTACATTCCTCTTGAACATTCTTTGGAAAAAATTGGAATTGTTTTATTTCAGTATCTGAATAAAAGCTAATCATAAATGCGAAAAGTAAAAGTAAGCTGGTTGACTTCATTTGCTCGTCTTTTTTATTTTTTTATAAAAAAAATTATAAAAAATTAAACAATTTTTTTAAGGGGTTTATTTAAAATATTGTTGGGGAAACAGATTGAGGGGGAAACTTTATTATACATCATAAATATATAATCTATTTTTAAATGTATCAAGTAAATAATACCTTTTTACTTTAAAAGAGTATAGTTTTTTTACAATTCTCATTAAAGATTGATAGAAGTTGAATACTAGACTAATTTTTATGGATATTTTTAGAGTAAATTTAACAAAATTCAATATTTTATTGATTAAATTTGCCATTCGCTAGTTTTAGTTGTTATGTCAAAAAAGATAATTTCCATTTTTTTTTCATTTGTTATTATAATATTTATAGTAGTACCAACTGCTGTAATAGTATTGGAAAATAACATTGATGTTTCTGTTACCTTTGATATAGGTGAAGAAGAAAATAAAGAAAGTGAGTCTTTTAAAGATTTTGAACTTAAGTTTTTAAGTGTTGAAAAAAATCTTTTCATCTTAGCTAAAAATGAAAGGAAAAACTTTTTTAAGAATCAGGTTAAAAAGTATTCCCAATTACATATTGAGAGTATATCCCCACCTCCAGAACTGATATAGATTAACAATAAATTTTAAAAAAATAAGTATTTTAGTGCTTATTGAATTTTGTAATCTATCATTATATAGTAACTATGAAAAACATATTTTCGAATTTTAAAGGTGATGCCTTTGGTGGTATCACTGCAGGTATTGTTGCCCTTCCGTTAGCATTGGCTTTTGGTGTATCATCGGGGTTAGGTCCAAGCGCAGGACTTTATGGTGCAATATTTTTAAGTTTTTTTGCAGCCCTTTTTGGAGGTACAAATACACAAATTTCCGGACCAACAGCACCAATGACAGCTGTGAGTATGGTTATAATAGCAGGTTTAATTGCTGCAAACGATGGGAATGTTGAGAAAGCACTTCCAATTATTTTAACGGTATTTCTTTTAGCAGGCTTAATGCAAGTTGGTTTAGGAATTTTAGGCTTAGGTAAGTACATAAAATATATTCCATATCCGGTAGTATCAGGCTTTATGACAGCAATAGGTGTAATTATTTTAATTACACAAATATTGCCATCTTTAGGATATTATCCAAAAGAAGATGTTGAGTTTGTAAATCAATTCAAACCTGAAGCAGAAGAAATAATTCTTGAGAATATTTTAAAGGAAGAGTCCGGTGAAGGAATTTTGGTTTTGGAAGATTTTAAAGAAACAATTAAAAGAGCTCAGAATATCACACAACAAGATGTCCTTAAAGAATCTCAAACTTTAGCAGCTAAAGAAGCTTCAGGAGTTTTAGGGGCAATTAAAGTGTTACCAAGAGCAATAAAAAATATCAATTGGTTAGAATTGATACTGGCAATTGGTACAATCATCATCATTTATGGATTTAAAAAGATTACAACTGTAGTACCCAGTACACTAGTAGCTTTATTAGTGATGTCTGGTATAGCATTTGGGTTTCAATTAGATTATAGAACTATTGAAGAAATTCCCAGCGGAATGCCTATACCTAATTTAGAAATTTTTACAAATTTTAAAATAAGCAGTTTTATTCCCTATATTTTCACGGCATTAACACTTGCTTTATTAGGAGCAATTGATTCTTTGTTAACAAGTGTAGTTGCAGATAATATGACAAAAACCAAGCACAAGCCAAATAAAGAGTTAATAGGGCAGGGAATAGGTAACTCAATAGGTGCAATTTTTGGAGGTTTGCCCGGTGCAGGAGCAACTATAAGAACAGTGGTAAATATAAATTCGGGAGGAAAAACAAAATTATCGGGAATGATTGCAGGTATTATGCTTTTGTTCATTTTGTTGGCTTTAGGGCCCGTAGCTTCAAAAATTCCAGCAGCTGTTTTAGCCGGAATATTAATAACTGTAGGTATTGGTGTTATGGACTATAAAGGTCTAAAAGCAATACCAAGTTTACCAAAAGATGTTAAAATAGGTCCTGTTAAATTTAGTATGGAAGTATTAATAATGCTGGTTGTACTTGTATTATCAACCTTTTGGAACTTAGTTTATGCTGTAGGGATTGGACTTATAATTGCTTCATTAATGTTTATGAAAAAAATTGGAGATATTACAGCCGAACGTTCTGATGTTAAACCATTAAAGGAAGAAAAATATTGGGATGACGAAGCTGATTTTCCTGAAAACCTAAAAGAAGAAGTTTTTATCAAGCATATCAAAGGTCCATTATTTTTTGGATCAACAAGTGATGTGCAAAATATGGTAAAACAAATTCCGGAATCAGCAACAACCGTTGTAATAAGAATGGACAGAATGCAATATATGGATCAATCAGGTTTGTATACTTTAGAAGATATTTTGATCGATCTGAAAAGTAAAGGAAGGTATGTTTTATTGGTTGATGTTTTAGAGCAACCAAGATATTTGATGGAACGTATTGATATTATTCCTGATTTAGTACCTGAAAAACATATTTTTAGTAATTTTAAAGAATGTCTTTTATGGATAAAGGCACACGTAAAAAAATAAAATAAAATAAAATTAAAGAAAACAAAACAATGAATTTAGATAAAGTATTTGAAAACAATAAAAATTGGATTAAAGACAAACTAGCTTTAAGCAATGATTATTTTGAAGAATTAGGTAAAGGTCAAACACCAGAACTGCTATACATTGGCTGTTCAGACAGTCGTGTTACAGCAGAAGAGTTGATGGGAGCTAAACCCGGAGAGGTATTTGTGCATAGAAATATAGCCAATATGGTAATTAGTATTGATTTAAATGCAATGTCGGTTGTAAATTATGCCGTAGATCATTTAAAAGTGCAGCATGTTATAGTTTGTGGTCATTATGAATGTGGAGGCGTAAAAGCTGCAATGCAATCAGCCGATTTAGGAATTTTAAATCCTTGGCTTAGAAACATACGCGATGTGTATCGCATACATAGTAAGGAATTGAATGAAATTAAAGATGAAGCTAAAAAGTATAATAGATTAGTAGAGCTTAATGTGCAAGAACAATGTGTAAATTTAATTAAAACAGCAGCAGTACAAAAAGCTTCCAGAGAGAGAGGCTTAAAAG
The DNA here is from genome assembly GCF_012524075.1 of Lutibacter sp. B1. Lineage (GTDB taxonomy): Bacteria > Bacteroidota > Bacteroidia > Flavobacteriales > Flavobacteriaceae > Lutibacter. The sequence goes on along the minus strand of NZ_JAAZUI010000031.1, from coordinate 16,029 downwards.
TTCATGGTTGGGTTTTTGATATTCACACCGGTAATTTAATTGACTTAAAAATTGATTTTGATTCAATTCTAAAAAACATAATGGAAATATATCATTTAGATTAAAGTAATAAAAAAAGCCACTTAAATTTGAAGTGCCCCCCAAAAAAAGTTAGACACTATTTGGGGGTATTTTTATGAGTAGAAAACACAAGTACAGCAGATCTTTTAAATTAAAAGCAGTTAGCTGTTCCTAATAGTCACCCCAGCTTTTTTGGTGGCGTATTGTAGATATTTTCCATATCCTTAAAAACTTCTTACCCTTTAAGAACTTATATTTACAGGCATTCCTAATCTGGTAGATCACTCAAATCTGTGAGGTTGATTGTGAAAATACATTTTGACAGTGCCTGTGAATTCATTTAGATTATCAGTAGCCGTAATTAGGATGTCTTCTACGTTACAATCTTTTAATTTAATAAGAAAGATTGTCTAAAAGGCAGCAGATTCATTCCTACTAACCAACACACCCAATACTTCTTTCTTACAATCTCTACGTAAACCTACTGCAATGTACATAGGGTCTTATTGATGACTTTAGAATTTAAAACAATATTATCCATCCAAGTAATCTTCCAGCATATTTTCATACTGTGTTTTTGAATGCTTTTAAAAAGGAAGTGAAATCTTCGCCTGTTTTGAATTGCTTCAAAAATTCATTTTTAATAAATCTCCTTTGTTCAGAGTAAAAGTTAAAATTAATCAAAAAAATACAGAGGGTTGCAACCCTCTATATTTTTTAAACTTTATACATTTGGAGATATTACCTCTTGACAAAAAATACCTTATATATTATTATAGAGATTATTTTAAAAGAAATACGCTAATCGAAATTCAAGATAATTTTGTGCAATTCCATTTTTTACCTCAAAATCAGTACTGTATAAAATCATTACCTGTGTTTGTGATGTAATAGTTACTGTACCCATAAAATTAAATTGTTGTGTATTTATTTTATCATTCATATCACCAATTCCCTCTACATTAGTTTCCCCACCTTTTTTCCATCTATAAGTTACTCCACCATAAAATGTTTTTGTAAAATCATATGTAAGATGGGTTTCAAACATATAAACCGCATTTTGCTCTTGTTTTAATTTATCTGCTGTAAAGTCATTATTATCTGAATACCAATCTAAATTTGAGACTATTTCTATGGCTGTACGATTTGTCTTCCACGCTGAAGCTAATGTTATTCGATATGCCCAACGATTACTGCCTATATTTATTTCTTTATTGGAATAATACTTACCTGTTGGTGGTGTTAAATAAAAAGCTGCATCTAAAAAAAGATTATTTTTTTCTTTAGTAATAAGTGGATAAAAATAAACTGCGTTTAAAGTAATATCACCTAGACCTGTTACCTTATCATTTATCTCACCTAATTCTAAATTCATACTTGCATAGGGAAGAATAACATTACAAAGTAAAGTAGCCTTTCCTGTTTTAAAAAAATGAGCATAACGAAACAAGCTTAAATCTCCATTAAAATCAATATTATTATTCACTTTATGTCCATTTAGATACAAATTATTCCCAGACATGTTTCGTTGATAAAACAGTAATGCTGATAATCCTGAAGGGGCTGGCAGTAAATCTCTTGCTTGTGTTTGAGAAAATATCGTACTTGGAGTTAGTATTAAAATTATTACTATTAATAGTACATTTATCTTGTTTAAAAAATTTTCATTTTCAACAAATATTCCTTTTTGTATGTGATTTTTTTTCATAATAAATTTGAAATTATTTTAGAACATAATTCTCTAAAAATGATATCCTGAAAAGGGCACGATTAATATTTTAGGTACTGTCATAATCCAAATAGTATCACTATTCTGTACAACTGTTATATGGAAAGTGCTTTATCTGTTAGTATAGTGTAATTTTTAATACACTTTTTAACTCTTATAATTATTTATGAATGAGAAAATTATCCCTCACGAAAATGAACTCCACACCCACCTTTTGGATAATGCCATTCAAGTGAGCCAGGTGCTGCTACTGCTAAACAAGTTCCACACTCTAAGCACGCAGCATGTGAAACACCAATGGTTCCGTCTTGTTCCTCACTATACACATTTGCCGGACAAATACGAACCAATAGTTTACCTGTACCAGTTTTTTTTGCAATATCTTGATTTACTTTGATATGGGATTCTTCATCCAAATAATAAAGGTTACCATTTAATCGTTCGGCAATAGATACTATTTTTGCCATAGCATAAAATTTATTTTAATTAACATTTCTTTATAAAGACTTTACTCCAACAAAAGCATCTCGTATTAAGCTTTTCATTTTGATATCTGAATCTCTAAATACACCTTTAGCTACCGATATTAAGCGTTTTCTAGGTGTTAAATTATGATTATAAATGTTGAAAAAAATATCAGCTAATAATTTCCCATATTCTTCATACATTCTAGAAGTTTCCAAAAAAGAAGGGGTTCTTTTATATGTTTTTATATCTTGTCCCACCCAATTTTTATTTAATTCGGAACGATATCTATCCATAGCAGATTGTGAAAAATCTTTATTCTCAAAAGAGTTATTAATAATCTTAGCCGCAGCTATTCCTGTACCCGCAGCAAAATCCATTCCCCGTATGGTTAGACCAGTATTAATTGTAAAACCAGCGGCATCTCCAATAATCAATAACCCTGGTCTTGCAATGTCTTGAGCTACCATAGCAGGCCCATCTTCAATTGTCATATGACATCCATACTCCAACAATTCCCCTTTAGCAATTAATGGAGCTATCGCTGGATGCTTTAAAAAATAATCATGTACCTCGATAGAATTTAAGCCCTTTTTCTTCATGCTTTCAAGTTGTAAAACTACTCCAAGAGAAACAGACTCAGCATTTGTATAAAGAAACCCCCCACCTGCTACGGTTTGTGTACAGTCTCCAACAATAGCATAAGCAACACCCTCATTATTCTTCACTCTAAACCTATCTTCTATAACTTTACGAGGCAATCCAATTACAGATTTTACTCCAACTGCTAAGTGTTTAAGAGGCTGTTTAGGGCGAATACCTTCTTTTTGAGCTAAAAATGAATTAACACCTTCTGCCAAAACAACTACTCGTGCATTTAACTCATCTCCATCGGCTTTAACACCCACATATTGTTTACCTTCTTTGATAAGGGAGTCTACTCTTACTCCTGGCATTATCATAACCCCCGCCTCTTCACATTTTTCTGCTAACCAAGCATCTAGTTTGGCACGCAATACTGTGACGGCATTCACAGGATCTTCCAAACGATGATCCCAATAGTCTATATTTACTGAAGAGGTGGGGTTTAAAAAACTAACAATATTGCGTGTAATATGCCTCTCAACAGGAGCTTCATTAATGAAATTTGGAAAAACTTCTTCCATAATACGCGTATAAAATACACCTCCCGATAAGTTTTTTGCTCCGGCTTCCATACCGCGTTCAATAAGAACTACTTCCTTACCCTTTTGAGCAAGTTGATAGGCACACACCAAACCGGCTATACCACCACCTACAACTATAACATCAAAAATTTCTTCATCCATTTGATTATTTTTTAAGTATAGATAGCATTAAGAACCTCATACTATCACTTTTTATTAAAACAGTTCACCAGATTTAATTCTTTTGCTGATATCATCTGCTGCTAACCAACCTGAAGTAAGAGCGAAACCATTAGCTGATCCAGGAACAGGTAAAGTATACGATTCACCATATATACCTCCAGCATCGCAACCAACAACATATAAACCTGGGATTGGATTATTCTTTGAATCTAATGCCCGTATATATTCATCTATTTCAAGAGCACCCATTGTAACCATAATACCTGTTTCCATTTTTATTGCGTAGAAAGGACCTTCTTTAATAGTGTATAAGTATTTTGCAGGTTTATGGAATTTTTTATCTTGTTTTGCTTCACAATACTTGTTGTATTCATCCACTTCTATTTTTAAAACATCAGGATTAATTTCTATTTTACTTGCAAGCTCTTCTATTGTATCAGCAACAAATACATTAGTTCGCTTATTGTCAGCAGCATCTGCTTTAATTTCGACAGGTAGGTTAATCAATTTCTCGTAATTGTGCACGTAAATACCAAGCCCAACTTCATTACCTACTTCAACCAAATGACGTATCGCTTCTTGGCTAAGAACTGACCAATACATAGCTCCCGGAAGCGAAGCAACAACATCTCCAGCATCTCCAAAATTAAGACCTACTATCTCGTTCACAAATCGCCTTCCATATTTATTAACCCACAAATAGGGCTGAAAACCTGCTGCATTGGTATGACTTGTTATGGTTTTATCTCGCATAAGTGGGAATAATAAACGAGTACCAACATTAGCGTTTTCTATACCACCTACTTCTAACACCATACGAATGCCATCGCCTGTATTACCTGGACCACCAGCATTAATTAATGATTCACCTATATTGTATTTACCGTATTTATTTATCATCTCAGGGTTACAAGCATAACCTCCTGTTCCTACCACAACGGCTTTAGCTCCTAAATTTACCTCTTCACCATCAGCGTCTATAGCCTTAACACCTATAATATGTCCGTTCTCTTTTAAAATTTTTGTGGCCGATGTAGACATAAACAAATCTACGCCTCGTCTATTTGCATCTGCTTCAAGAAGTTCTATTACCCTAGCAACCTCACCTTGAGGCAAGTGCCAAGTAACAAGCTCACCGGGTTGATCAGGAGCTGTTATATTTACATCTTCATATACAGCACCTACTTCATCTCGCATTTTTGAAATGGTTGTCGCAGCATTTTCTACAAAACGAGAAACCAAAGAGGGATTAGCTCTCCAGTGGGAATAATTCATGTAAGCGTTAAAAGCGTCTGTTTTGCTAACTTTTATACCTCTCTTCTCTTGCTCATCAGATTCAAAAGCGGCATGTCCTTCAGCAAAGGAAGAACTACCCCCGGTTTTATCTTCTTTTTCTAAAACAGCACATGTTAGACCATTTTTAGCAGCTTGTACTGCTGTGGATAAGCCAGATCCTCCACCACCAATTACTACTACATCGTATTCTGCATCAAAATTTGTTTTCATAATATATTTATTTACTTAATAACTCTTTTAAAACTGGAACAATTTCATAAAGATCACCTACTATTCCGTAATTAGCTGCACGAAAAATTCTGGCATCCGGATCATTATTAATTGCAACAATTACCTTAGCTCCACGTACACCTTCTAAATGTTGTGGGGCTCCTGAAATACCTAAAGCTATGTACAAACGTGGTGAAATTGTTTGCCCGGAACGACCTATGTAGCGATCTTTTGATATCCATCCTAAATCATCTGCAATAGGCATGGAACAAGCAATTTCAGCTCTCATAATGTCAGCTAAAGACTCTACTAAAGTAAGATCTTCACGAGTTTTAAGCCCTCTTCCCACCGATATAACAATTGTAGCTCCATCTAAACCAGTGCTGACATCTGTTGCCAAACTTGCCACTTCAGCGCTCATATTGTAACCATTACCCCCAAGCAAATCAATTCCAACAGAGGCTTCACTAGCTAACTTAACATCCTCTCCTGTAAAAAAACCTACTATAGTCTGATTGCTTATCAGTGAATTAATTACTCGTCCTTGCAGGTTTTCTTGCTCCACAATTACGGCATCACCATTTTTCTTTAAATTTTTTATATTAGGTACAATAATAGCTCCTATAGCACTTGAAATTGCACCGGCAATAACTCTATCACTCGGAGATGAACTTGATAAGACTACTTTTGGTGTTTCTTTTTTTGAAGCATTTGCTATTATATTTGCCTGTGATTCTGGCAGACTGGTAGTTTCTGCCAACATTACTGAATCAACACCTGCACGAGCTACTTTTTCGGCCAGTTCACGAGAACCAACAACAATTGCTTTAACCAAATTCTCAGTAGCTTTGGCTGCAGCAACCAAACTACCAATAGATGATTCATTCGTAATTATTAACCAAATTGATTTATTCATAATTATTTTTTCTTTATTTGTAGTTTAATATAGTTTATAAAACACCTTCTTTACGTAATGTCTCTACTAATTGACCAACAGCATTAGACGGTTCTCCTTCAAACAGATGAGCTTGTTTTTCCTCTGGAACACGACTACTATCTATATTTATCCTATCTTTTATTGATGACAACCCTAAGTCTGAAATGGTAATTTTAGTTATTGGTCTTTTTCGTGCCATTAGTTTTTCTTTCATTCCAGGAACTTTTTTTTCTTCTGATTCGGCAACAAAACCTAAAACAACAGGAGTTGAAATTGTTATCTGTTTTTCTTCGTTTCCATTTTTTTTGGTTGCAATAATTTTTCCTTCTTCTGTTTTTGCGGTAGTAAGCCCCATAAGAGCTGGCCAACCAAGAGTACCTGCTAAAGTCACAGGTACACCAGAATATGAATGAGGGTCACCAATAGCAACTACATCAATATCACCTAATTTATTAACTGCAGAGGCTAAAATCTCACCTGTAATAGCTTGATCTGATAAACTTGGAGCATCTATAACACTAAGAGTCTCATTTACTCCTCTTGCTAAAATCCAACTAGCATCACCATCTCCAATTGTTATACCAATAATTTGAGCAACAGAACCCTCTGCAATGGTCTTTGCAGCATCTAAGGCAGCCGGATCATCTTCGCCGGCCATCATTTTTGCTCCACGCCAATCAATTGAACCATCTGCTCGAACAGACGCTGCTTCAGGGTCTCTTGCCCATTTGTATATTACTGCAATCTTCATAATATTATATAATTAAAAAAGTTGAAAATTTTATTGAATTATGTGTAATGAATATATAATTAGGTTTTCATAGAAAAACCATTTCTTATGTAAAGATCATACATTTTATAGCAATAAGAGTAACACTTACAGGAAGAAATGTGGTAAAATTCGGAAATGCATATCGGATTGCTGAGCAGCATAAATAGAATCTTCTTTTAGAGTTTATTTTATCGTTTGTAGACATTCCCGTTTCAAAAATAATTTTTTCTGTTATTCCCATCAGGTTTTGGCGGATCTAAGTAATTCTTTTTCTTTGAATCTCAAAACATTCTATCTTAAATATTCATACAAACAATTAAACCCTATAGGCTGTGATAGGCTCTACAGGGCATTATTTTCATTTTCAAACTTCATTTAGTGAATAGTCTGTCCTCCATCTATAACAAAGGTGCTGCCATTAACAAAAGAGGCTTCTGGAGAGCACAGATACAAAATAGAAGACGAAATTTCTTGGGGTTCAGCAGCTCTGTGCATTGGATTGTTGTTTGTCACCAATTCATTCATTTTAGAATCGGACAACCATCTTTCGGTCATGGGAGTTCTAACCAGTCCGGGAGCAATAGCATTGACACGTATATTTTGTTGGGCATAATCCAAGGCAGCTGCTTTGGTTAAGCCAATAACTCCATGCTTAGCTGCTACATAGGGAGCCATATCTGGATCTGCGACTACACCAGCTACAGATGCCGTATTTACGATTGCTCCACCATTGGTTTTTAACATAGCTTCTATTTCATACTTCATACAAAGAAAAACCCCTTTTAAATCAACAGCAATAGTTTTATCAAAATCTTTTTCATCCATATCAGCTAATGAAGCGGTAGGACAGAGCACCCCGGCGTTGTTAAAAGCAAAATCTATTATTCCATATTTTTGTACAGTTTGTTCAACTAAATTTTTAACTGAATCTGCATCTGAAACATCCGTTTCTATAAAAATGGCATTCTGACCTTTTTCTTCAATAAGCCTTACGGTTTCTGCTGCATCAGGATTTATGTCGCCAATAACAACTTGTGTTCCACATTCTGCAAAAGCTTTTGCAGTTGCTCGACCAATTCCCGTGGCTGCACCAGTAATTAAAATAGTTTTTCCTTTGTAATTATGTCTTGTATGATTATTCATGTCATTATTTTCTATTTGTTATACAAATTAAATTTCGGGTACTAAATCTATAAGAGCTTGTGGATATTCTCCTGGCCAGGGAAAACGCTCTTTTAATATTTTTGCACTCAATTCCAAGGCTATTTTAACTGGTATATTAGGATACATATCAAGCATTTTGTCCATGATTTCCTGACTATTCTTGGCATGTTTCCAAACCTTTTCAAAATCCTGAATGTAGTTTCTGGTAAATTGAATGTTATCAGGTGTGAAATATTTAGGATCAGTATTTGGAGAATGTCCTGGAATGACAACTTCCGGCTTTAAAGCTTCAAGCACATCCAAAACATCAAACCATTCTTTTCTAGATTGAATGGTTTTGTTATCTGCAATCCATACGTGGGCCTGTGAAAAAACAGCATCAGCAGCCAACAATGTTTTTATAGAAGGAATCCATAGTGCTGAAGCATCAGCAGAATCTCCTCGTAACGGTCCTAATATTTCAATTTTATCTCCTTCTAACTCCATATAGTTTTTATCTATTGATTCAACATAGACTTTTTCTTTGGCGCCATCTATTCCTAATACAGTTTTTCCCCAATGTTCAATTTTAAAATCAAATGCATCATTAATAAGGCCAGCAATGCTGGGCAAGGTCATAACTTTAATATCAGGGAACTCTTTTTTAACAACATTTATGCCTAGAAAATGATCCGGATGAAAATGGCTAATATAAACTCTTGAGGGTTTTACTCCATTTTCTGTAATCATTGCCACTAAACGATGTGCACTTGATTGTGCAAACTGCGAGTCCATTAAAATTGCATCATTATCTCCATAAATTAATGTGGAATTAACTGAAAACCCTCCAGGAGTATCACCACCATTATAGACTTTAATTTTTAATTTTGACATAATATTTTTTATTTGGGTTTTTAAATTATATTACAAATATCTTTTGTGCAATCGCAAGTTCACACATTTTATAGCAATAGGAGTAACACTTATGAGAAGAAATGTTGTAATAATAGGAAATGTATATCCCGCTTGTTTTGCCTACTAAGATGAGAGATAGTATTTATTTACTTTATAAGATTTTTCATCTCATAACGAAAATCGGAAGGTGTTTGTCCGGCTTTCTTTTTGAATACTTTTGAAAAATAAGATTTCTCATTATAACCTAGCTGATAAGCTATTTCTGAAATCGTTTTATTTGTACCTACCAGTAGGTTTTTTGCTTCAATAAGTTTCCTCGTTTCAATAATATCTGAAACGCTTTGCTGACATATTTTATTACAGATGAGATTAAGGTTTCGTGAAGACATAAATAGTTTTTTGGAATAAAATTTAACACTTTCTGACTTGGAAAAATTATCTTCTAAAATTTGTAAGAATTTAATGAATGTTGTATTCTGAACTTGATGTGTATTAATATCTTGTATTTGCTTTTGCATTTCACATTCTATCATGATAAACAAAGTACGTAGCAGGTTCTGAACAATACCATAGTTTGGTTGCTCTTGATCCAATTCATCATTCATCATCTCACACATGGTCTGTAACCGCTGAATGTGCCTACCTTCAGTTAATTGTATATTTGCATTTTTTTGAAATAAAATATAAAGGTGGAAAACCATTTCTGAAATAAACTCACTTTTAAATCTTATGACCCAAGCAAGAAATTGACCATTCTTAGCCCTTGGAATAATTTTATGGACTTTACCTTTTGTAATAAAACTGATATATGACACCTCAATTTTGTTTTTTTCAAAATCTATGTAATGTTCGATTGAGCCTTCAATTCCAATAAGTAATTCCTCAAAATCATGATTATGAACATCCTCAGGTCTTGAGGTTGAATTTTTAGCATTTGTATAATCGAATTGGAATATATGAATCAGTTTATCCATGATTTGTAATTAACTCAAATATAAGAATTTTATATACAATGAAAGTTATCAAGTGTAAAGTAAACGACTTTAACTTTATAAAAACCATTTTTTTAAACAAAAAATCTTAGAATCCAAAAGCCTAATAATAACCTACAATTTAAATTAAGAGAACAAAAAACGATCTATCAATTAATAATATTATTAAGAAAAAGTACGTTGTCTATGTTCTACTGCCCATTCAACCATAACGTCTATTACTGTTTGAAATGTTTTACCCGACTCTGTTAATTCGTATTCAACGGTTACAGGTATTGTATCATATACAGTACGTTTTATAATTCCATTAATCTCTAAATCTTTTAACTCTTTGGATAACATTCTTGGAGAAATATTCTCTATGTTTCTTTCTAATTCTTTAAAACGCATTTTTCCAAACAATAAACTACCAATAATTGGTGTCTTCCATTTTCCGTTTATAACATTCAAAGCATCATTAAGAGCTAATACATATTTAACTGAACACTTTTTAACTTCTTCTATTTTAGTTTCCATAAGATTTTCCATTGTTACTATACTTTTATATATTACTATACTTTTGTATATCAGTTATTTTTGTATAGCAAATATAACTATTTTTGTTATTCAATTATAAAAACTTAACTAAAAAATGAGCTTAATAGATAACTTAAAATGGCGTTATGCCACAAAAAAAATGAATGGGGAGACAGTTCCTCAAGAAAAGCTAGATTATATTTTGGAAGCAGCACGGCTTGCGCCATCATCTTCAGGGTTACAGCCGTTTAAAATCTTTGTGATATCAAACAAAAATTTAAAAGAAAAAATAAAGCCAGTTGCTTTTAATCAAAGCCAAATTACAGATTCCTCACACCTCTTAGTATTCGCTGCATGGGACAGATATACATTAGAGAAGATTGAAGGGGTATTTAATAAAACTATGGAAGAAAGAGATCTTCCATATGAAACCATGGATGATTATAAAAAACAACTTTGGGGAATGTACGAACCCCTTGGTAATGAATGGCAGGCAAATCACACTGCTAAACAAACTTATATTTCATTAGGGATAGCTTTATCAGCTGCCGCCGAACAAAAAGTAGATGCAACACCAATGGAAGGATTTGTGTCTCAAGAATTAGACGAATTATTAGGTTTGGATAAATTAGGTTTAAAGAGTAGTGTTATAGTTGCTTTGGGGTACAGAGATGCCGAAAATGATTGGTTAGTCAATCTAAAAAAAGTACGTACCCCGAAAGAACAATTTATAACTGAATTAAAATAATTTTTGAAAAGTAAAAAAATGAAAAACACGATTAAAACGATAACATTTACAGTAATAGCAATAGTAACATTATCATTTACGGCTGTTGAAACAGAAAAAAAAGAGGTTAAAATAGAAAACAGCAAGGTAGTTTGGAAAGGTTATAAAGTAACAGGGTCACACGAAGGAACTGTTAATTTAAAATCTGGCTCTTTGACATTTCATAACGATAAACTAACAGGTGGAGAGTTCATTATTGATATGGAAACTATTGTTTCCACTGATTTAACAGGAGAGTACAAAGAAAAACTAGAAGGTCATTTAAAATCTGATGACTTTTTTGGTGTTAAAAACAATCCAACGGCCAAATTAAAATTTACAGATGCAAAATCCAAAGGGAAAAATTCATATACTATTACTGGTGATTTAACCATTAAAGGAAAAACAAATCCAGTAACTTTTGATATTTCTATTTATGGTAAGAAAGCAACAGCTGCATTAAAAGTTGATAGAACAGAATATGATGTTAAATATGGTTCTGCAAGTTTTTTTGATGGCTTAAAAGATAAGGCCATTTATGATGAGTTTGATTTAGTAGTTGATTTAGAATTCTAAAGAAATATCGTTACGATAAACCTATCAATATGTAGGACATTTTGATAGGTATTTGATTAAAAATTTCACAAAACACAATAGTTGCAAATTGTAAATTTTGTAAACAATTGTTTTTTAAACATAATTTTAAACAGATGGAACGTGCTCAATTTTTACAACTGTTAGGATTAAGTGCTATGGGGTTAGGTATGAATACACTAAATGATATTAAAAAAATATCAGATGCTTTTCCAGCTTCTGAAAAAATGCCAGTTCTTTTTCTTGGTCATGGTAGTCCAATGAACGGTATCGAAGAGAACCAATTCACAAAAGGGTTTCAGAATATATCTAAAACATTACAAAAGCCAAAGGCTATCATATGTGTGTCAGCACACTGGTTTACTAGAGGTACAAAAGTGACTGCTATGGAAATGCCAAAAACAATTCACGATTTTGGAGGTTTTCCTCAAGAATTATATGAACAGCAATATCCTGCTAAAGGAAATCCTAAATTAGCAAAAGAAACAAAAAAATTGTTACATCCAGCACTTGTAGAATTAGATGAAAAATGGGGGCTAGACCACGGTGCTTGGACTGTACTAAAACATTTATTTCCAAAAGCGGACATTCCAGTAATACAATTGAGTATTGATTATACCAAAGATGCTCAATATCATTTTGAATTGGCAAAACAATTAAATTCTCTACGAGATAAAGGTGTTTTGATTATTGGAAGTGGAAATATAATTCATAATCTAAGATTAGTTGATTGGCCAAACTTTAATAAAGAGAATCATGGTTATGATTGGGCTATTGAAGTTAGGGAAACTATAAATAATTATTTAATTGATGGTAACTTTAATCCTTTGATAAATTATGAAAAACAATCAAAGGCATTTCAATTAGCCATTCCTAGCCCAGACCATTATCTGCCTTTAATCTACTCATTGGGATTAAAAAACGATAAAGAAAATATAACTCTTTTCAACGATAATTTGATGGCAGGTTCTTTAAGTATGACATCATTGAAAATAAGCTAAGAGAAACAGTTCAAAACTAAAGTTTTAAAACAGTATCATTTTAGATTTTATGATACTTATAATAATAATAATAATACAATAAGATATCCCTTATGGATTTACAACTTAAAAACAAGACAGCGTTAATTACAGGTTCAACTAAAGGAATAGGTTATGCAATAGCATTAGGCTTACTAAAGGAGGGAGCTAAGTTATACATACACGGAAGAAGCATTGAAAGTGTTGAAAAAGCCATCGAAAAAATCAAAAAAGAAGTACCAAAAGCTCAAGTTAAAGGAATTCCTGCTGATTTTGCAAAGGTTGAAGAAGTAAATAATTTATTGAAAACAATACCTCAAGTTGATATTCTTGTAAACAACATAGGCATATATGGTGATCGCCCCTTTGAAACTACCAATGACAAGCAATGGTTTTCAGATTTTGAAATAAACGTAATGAGTGGTGTGCGACTTTCTCGTCACTATGCTTCTTCAATGAGGGATAAAAATTGGGGAAGGATTATTTTTATTTCCAGCGAATCGGCCATTAATATCCCTGAAGATATGATATTATATGGTGTTACAAAGACAGCTTATCTTGCACTAAGTCGTGGTTTGGCTAAACTTTTTAAAGGCACTAATGTAACAGTAAATTCTGTCCTGCCAGGACCAACAAGTGCAGAGGGTGCAATAGAAATATTCCAAAATATGTCTAAAGAAACTAATGCGACAATGAAAGAGCTACAATTTGAATTTATCACAAAAAATAGACCTTCTTCCATTATTCAACGATTTTCAGAACCTTCAGAAATAGCCAATATGGTGGTGTATCTTGCTAGTCCCTTGTCTTCCTCTACAACGGGGGCCGCTTTAAGAGTAGATGGTGGGGTTGTAGAAACTGCATATTAGTCAGCATAAGTAATCCCATGCCTAATTATTAATATAAAAACAAGTAAAATAAAAATATAAACATAAAAAAATGAAAATAGGAATAACAGGAGCATCAGGAAAGTTAGGACAATTAGTAGTGTCTAAACTTAAAGAGCATATATCTGCCGAGGATATTATAGCTTTGGTTCGTACACCAGAAAAAGTAGAATCACTAGGGATTAACGCAAGAACATTTGATTACAACCAGCCCAATAAATTAGCCGCAGCTTTAAAAGGAATCGATAAATTGTTATTAATATCTGGTAATGAAATAGGCAAGCGATTCCTACAGCATTCAGCTGTCATTAATGCGGCTAAAGAGGTGGGAATTAAGCACTTTGTATATACAAGTTTACTAAAGGCAGACAGCTCAACCTTGGTGTTAGCCCCTGAACATTTAAATACCGAAAAGGCCATTAAGGCGTCGGGACTGGATTTTACTATCTTACGAAACGGTTGGTATAATGAAAATTATACTGAAAGGGTCAAAGATACCGTTGCACACGGTAAACTATACGGTAGTTCTAGCGATGCAAAAATATCTTCTGCTTCCAGAGAAGATTTTGCCGAAGCCGCTGTGGTTGTACTTTGTGAAGATAAACATCGTAATAAAACTTATGAGCTTTCCGGAGATTTAGCATTTACGATGGAAGATTATGCCTCGGAAATATCAAAATTAACCGGCAAGAAAATTCCATATGTAAACCTACCAGAAAAAGAGTTTGCAAGCGTATTGGAGCAAGCAGGATTACCAGAGCCAGTTGCCGCATTTTTTGCAGGAACCCACACGGCTACATTACATGGAGATTTATATGATGATGGTAACCAATTAAACCAATTAATTGGCAGACCCACAACTACTATTTCCAAATCTATATCAAAAGCATTATAAAATCTTTTTAATTTAATAAAGTAGAGATTGAATTGAAAATAGTCCATTCCAAGAATAACACAAGCATTTCACCTGTGTTATTCTTTAAGTTAAATAAAATTAATTAATTGTAAGAATTGAAACTTGTTGATGGACTCGTAGGTTCAATTTACTGTTTTGAACTTAATTTGCATTAAAGAAAAAAACTATTGTCATTGCGCTATAACAACAATAATTGATAAAAGCTAATATTAGTTCAAAAATGTTCATAAGTATATCTATTCTAATTTTCTTTTTGCTCATTTATAAAAATTATAGAAAAAAGGACAGAGTAATACGATACGGACGATATAAAGGGGGGAGAACTATTATTATAAATAAGCAAAAGTATTATTTAGAAGAAAGTCGATTTGAAAACTATCAAATGGCGATTCATTATTATTTTAAGATTGTATCAGATATTTATGATTATGGAGAAATTATAGAAGTAAAAGAAGATTACTATGATTGGTCTAATACCGTTTTTAGATTTGAGCATTCTACAATAAAACTTATCAGAATTATAGATAAAATCATAATGATGAAGAGTAGTGAGCCAATTACGGTAATGAAAATAGAAAGAGACAGTTTTAAACTTATGAATTCCATTAATGATGGCAAAAAATAATCTAAGTATGGGATTAAAAAAATATAAGAAAACCATATAATTTTAGTTTCAGAGCGTAAACCGAACTCTGTCTGAACGAATTATTCATTAAATTTCATTCAGATAGAATTATGACAATAAAAGGACAATAAGAATTCGAGAAAAGAATGCTTGCCCAGTTTATATTTAGCAAAAGCCTTTTTGGTTCAGGTGGAGCTTTTGTACCGATGCTGAAGAATGTTAAAGAGAATGCTTTACAAGTAGAGAAGGATGCTTACCTTGATTGTGAGCAAAGATCTAGTGGAAACAAACGCAACGGCAATGGTAAGAAAAAACTCAAGAGTGACTTTGTGTCTTTGCTAGCAGTAGTAGTATCCAAAAAACTGTGTAAGTTAAAAAGCGACACTATCCAAAATTTTGTGTAAATAGCTAAGACGGGTTTAATTCAAAAATTAGAGTTTGACCCTTTTTTCAAATATAGTTAAAAATTGAAGCACTATCTCATAAACTGTGTAAATAAAAATATCGGGGGTTGCAACCCCCGATATTTTTTTGTTTAATTTTAAACTTTTATACAGTCATGAAGAAAGAAGATTTATTAAGTAATGATTTTTTGAAGCAGTTTACATCGGGCGAAGAGCTCAATGATTTTCTAAAACAGATTCAGAAACGTGGTATTGAAAAGATCCTTGAAGGCGAGCTTGACAGCCATTTAGGCTATGATAAGCACCGGAAGTCAGACAATTCCAATGCCCGCAATGGTTTTACAGAAAAGAAGCTGCGCACTTCTCTTGGAGAAAGCAAGATACAGGTTCCCCGAGACCGTGACGCTTCGTTTAATCCCATGATCGTTCCCAAA
>NZ_JAAZUI010000030.1 GCF_012524075.1 Lutibacter sp. B1 | reverse complement strand
TTACAGATTGCTTCGTCCTTCTCTCCTCGCAATGACGGATTTTTGATTTCTACTTCTTTCCGTCATTATAAATCTTTATAAAGCCTTTTTAGGCAGACAAAGATGAAGGAATCTTTTTGTTACGTCATGCTGAACCGGTTACTGAGCGTGGTTATTGAGCGGAGTCGAAATATACCGAAGTATGAGTTCAGCAACTCACCATATTTTGTACTTATTTTTATGAAATCCTGAAATAAATTCAGGATGACGATTCAATGTCTTTCTCTTTCTCCTTTTTGTTATTCATCTAAGTTAAAAAATTATATTTCTTTTCATTTTACAAACATAGGATGACGGTGCTTTTATTACAGATTGCTTCGTCCTTCTCTCCTCGCAATGACGGATTTTTGATTTCTACTTCTTTCCGTCATTATAAATCTTTATAAAGCCTTTTTAGGCAGACAAAGATGAAGGAATCTTTTTGTTACGTCATGCTGAACCGGTTACTGAGCGTGGTTATTGAGCGGAGTCGAAATATGCCGAAGTATGAGTTCAGCAACTCATCATATTTTGTACTTATTTTTATGAGATCCTGAAATAAATTCAGGATGACGTTTTATTTGTTACAGATTGCTTCGTCATGCTTTACTATAAATTATAGATTTGGATTCCTGCCTACGCAGGAATGACAACTTTTATTTCCTTTTTATCTCAACTTCGCTCGATATGACACTATTATTTGTTACAGATTGCTTCGTCCTTCTCTCCTCGCAATGACGGATTCAATTCATTTTTATCACGGCTTCGCCCTCCTCAGTCACAAAAAGTATGACATTGGCTACTTTAAATTTTATTTTATTAGTAAAATTAAGAGTTAATTTTACTAATATGACTTAAAGGAATGGTCACTTCAAAAAAGCTTTTTATAGCTTCCACTTCAACAATCACTTTGTGTTTACCGCTGCATTGTATGTATTTGGCAAAAAGTCCCATAAAAGGTCCTTTTGTTACTACAATATCTTCCCCTTTTTCTAAATTTATTGATTCAATTTTTTGAAAATCTTCATTACTATTTACTAATATTTTCAGATTTTCAATTTCTTCATTTCTTACAACTGCAGGTTTTCCTAAATATTTTAAAACAGTTACAACACCTGGAATTGATAAAGTTTTATTTAATTTATCATTGTTAGTATTTACGAATACAAAAGAATTAATTAATGGCACTTCTACCTTTTTTTTTCTGTCACTCCATTGTTTTATAGTTGTAATCAAAGGTAAAAATGCTTCATATCCGGCAACTTTTAGACGTTCAAAAACTTTTTTTTCAGCTCTTGAGTGCGTATAAATTGCATACCATTTAGATTCTCCCTCCATAAAATACTACTATACAATCATACCAGCAGCAACTGTTTCATTGGTTCCTTCGTCAATTAAAATAATACTTCCTGTAGTCCTGTTAACACGATATGCATCTGTCATTAACGGTTTGGTTGTTCTTATTTTTACCCTACAAATATCATTCATTCTTAATTCTTTGTCATCCTTATTTCTTTCGTAAGTATTGATATCCATTTTATAAACCACTTCTTTGATAATCGCTTTTTGCACATTGGATGTGTGCTGAATTGTATATTTAGCTCTCGGTTTTGCAGGTTGATTATTAAACCAACATAACATAACATCTAAATCCTGCGTAGTTTCAGGTAAATTATTTTTTTTAACTATCATATCTCCTCTACCGATATCAATATCATCTTCCAAAGTAATGGATACCGACATAGGAGCATATGCTTCTTCAATACTTCCTTTAAAAGTATCTATTGATTTTATGGTGGATGTGAATCCGGAAGGTAATACAACTATTTCCTGTCCGGGTCTGTAAATACCACTTGCAACTCTACCGGCATATCCTCTGTAATCTCTAAACTCTCCATTTTGCGGACGCAATACCGTTTGAACAGGAAAACGAGCATCAACTTTATTAATATCGCTACTAATATGTAAAGTTTCCAAAATATGTAATAATGGAGAGCCTTGATACCAATCCATATTTTGAGATCTATTCACTACATTATCTCCATTTAAAGCACTAATTGGTATATAACGAACATCTTTAATTAACATTTTTGAAGAAATTTCTTCAAAATCTTCAACAATCTGATTAAATCTATCTTCACTATAATCAACCAAATCCATTTTATTCACGCAAACTAAAATATGTGGTATTTGTAATAACGAAGCTATAAAAGAATGACGTTTGGTTTGTTCAATTACACCATGACGAGCATCAATTAAAATGATGGCTGCATTGGCTGTTGAAGCTCCGGTAACCATATTACGCGTATATTGAATATGCCCCGGTGTATCAGCTATAATAAATTTACGCTTAGGCGTAGTAAAATATCTATAGGCTACATCAATTGTAATACCTTGTTCACGTTCATCTTTTAAACCATCTGTAAATAAAGCTAAATCTACACCTTCGTGTCCTCTTCTTTTACTGGTTGCTTCAATAGCGTCTAATTGATCTTCAAA
Source organism: Lutibacter sp. B1 (assembly GCF_012524075.1). Taxonomy (GTDB): domain Bacteria; phylum Bacteroidota; class Bacteroidia; order Flavobacteriales; family Flavobacteriaceae; genus Lutibacter. Next base: position 20,685 of record NZ_JAAZUI010000030.1, on the reverse strand, counting down.
AATTGATTTTGAATCATATAAAAGTCTTCCTATCAATGTACTTTTTCCGTCATCTACACTTCCTGCTGTTGTAAATCTTAATAGTTGATTATTATCTATTTTCATTGTTGTTTTGTTAATTGTGAAACCGTAAAATTGTAAAAAATTTATAATGTGTTACGAATTCTAATTTATATCCAATTTTTTATATAATGCGTTTAACTGATTTGATATATACTCAATATCAGTTCTTAATTTTATGTAATCTTTTTCAGATAGAAAATCTAAATCTTTCGACAACACCAAGAAATTAATTATTTCCCAACTTGAACTATAAGCAATATTTATAAATCTAGATTTTTCTTTGTTTGATTGTCGAGAAAATCCTTCTGCAATATTGGCTGCTATACTTAAAGACCCTCTTCGAATTTGGCTTGTAATACCAAATTGCTCTTTTACAGGAAATGTTTCTGTAACTCTGTATACTTCTTTTACAAATAAACGAGCGTTTTTCCAAACCTCTAATTTTTCGAAATAAAACGTATACATCTAACGTTACAGTTTTACAATTTCACGACTCACAACACTAAAAATATCCTTGTCTTTTTCTGTCTTCCATAGAACTTTCTGAACGTTTGTCATCTGTTCTGTTTCCTCTTTCCGTTTTACGCATGGCAGAAACTTCAGCCGCAATCTTTTCTACTGTATCGGCATCAGATTCAATTCCTCCGGTTATAGTAATATCACCCAAAGTTCTAAAACGTATTTTTTTTGTTTCAACTTTTTCATTTTCTTCTAAGATTAGATATTCTGATTTGGGAATCCATGAATCACTTCTCCAAACCACCTCACGTTCATGTGCAAAATACAAAGAAGGTATTTTTATATTTTCTCTGGCTATATAATTCCATACATCCATTTCTGTCCAATTACTGATAGGAAATACTCTAAAATGTTCTCCTTGAAAATGATTTCCATTAAAGATATTCCATAATTCCGGACGTTGATTTTTTGGATCCCATTGCCCAAACTCATCACGATGTGAGAAAAAACGCTCTTTAGCTCTTGCTTTTTCTTCATCTCTTCTACCACCACCAATCGCACAATCTACTTTATTCAATTCAATAGCATCTAATAATGTTGTTATCTGTAACTCATTTCTGGTAGCATTTTTACCTTTCTCTTCAACAACCCTACCATCATCAATTGCTTCTTGAACAGAACCTACAATTAACCTTGCTCCTAATTCTTCAACAATATCATTTCTGAATTTTATCGTTTCAGGAAAATTATGCCCTGTATCAACATGCATTAATGCAAAAGGTATTTTTGCAGGAAAAAAAGCTTTTCTGGCTAAATGCGCTACCACAATTGAATCTTTACCTCCTGAAAATAGAATGACAGGATTTTGAAACTGTGCCCAAACTTCTCGTAAAACAAAAATTGCTTCACTTTCTAATTCGTCTAAATAATTTAAATAATACTTACTCATTGTTCAATTGTAGTTTTGGTGTTATGTATTCTACTATTTTTTTTACTGATTCTTCAATACTGCTTTTTTCAGTTTTTATTTCTATATCCGGATTTTCAGGAGCTTCATAAGGTGCTGAAAGTCCGGTCATATTCTTAATTTCTCCCGCTCTTGCTTTTTTATACAAGCCTTTTACATCTCTGCGTTCACATTCTTCAACACTGGTATTGATATAAATTTCAACAAAATTTTCATCTTTAACAATATTTCTTATGCTTTCTCTATCTTTTTTATAAGGCGAAACAAATGATGCTAACACCACTAAACCGGCATCAACCATTAAATTTGCTAGCTCAGCAATTCTTCTTATATTTTCAGTTCTATCGTTTGGAGCGAATGTTAAATCACTATTTATTCCCTTTCGTATATTATCACCATCCAACGAATAGGTTTTTATACCTTTTTTATATAATTCTTGCTCCACTAAATTACTGATAGTTGATTTTCCGGAACCTGAAAGACCCGTAAACCACAATAAAAAAGAATTATGCTTGTTTAATTTTCTTCTGTCAGAAATGGAAATATGATATGAATGTGGAATTATATTTTTTTTCATTTCAATATGTTTTTAAAGAAAATGCGAACTTTTCCTAAAGGTAATAATAACCAAAGTTTTTCGTGAAAATAATATAAAACAATTTTTGTCACTAATTCAACCAATGCTATATATAATGCTATTTCATTAAAAGATTGTAAAACAATTCCTGAAATTATAAATGTTGTTGTTGTAGCAACCAATCTCCAAGAAATTGATTTGATTAAAATTTCTTTTGTAGTTGTAGCTTGTCTGTCTAAAATTCTTAACCAAATTCTTTCATGAAAATAATAAATAGCCAGTTTTATAATAAATTCTGAAACTCCAATTTTAACAGCATTTTCTATACTGCAATTACCTGTTAAACAAGTGATTAAAAGCACTACCAACATCGTATCCGTAGTAGCAATAAATCGCCAAGAAATTCCTTTTAAAATACTCCTGATATGTGATGTTGTTTTGTATTCAGCCATTTTATTTTACTAGTACTTTAAACCAAGAGTTTAACAAATTTTCTTTATTATAGAGCATTGGTTTATTGGTTTCCAGTGAAATTACTTCAACTCCAGAAGCTTTACAAATTGCTTGTCCGGCTGCCGTATCCCATTCCATTGTTGGAGCAAATCTTGGATAAATATCGGCTTTTCCTTCAGCTACTAAACAAAACTTTAAAGAACTTCCTTTTGAAACTACTTCAATATGCTTATCAGAATTTTCTTTTAGATCATTCATAAAAAGTACTGTCTCATCACTCATATGAGAACGACTTCCTACAACCCTTATTTTATCTTTTAAACTTTTTGGTTTAATTTTTTCTGCAGATTTAATTTCACTCAACAATTTAGCACCTAAAAAGTGTTTTTCTAATGTTTTTTTATAAGAACATTTTTTTGATACATCTCCATAATATAAAGTTTTGGTTGCCGGGACATAAATTACACCAAACTCAACCAAACCATTTATTACCAATGCTATGTTAACTGTGAATTCTCCGTTTTTTTTGATAAACTCTTTTGTGCCATCCAACGGATCTACAATCCAACACGAAGTCCATTTTTTTCTTTCTTCGTATGAAATTTGCTTATTTTCTTCGCTTATAATTGGAACACCTGTCTTTTCCAAATAACTCATTATTATCGAATTAGCTGCTTGATCAGCTTCTGTCAATGGAGAATCATCCTTTTTATAATCAATATGAAAGTCCTTGTCGTAGATTTTCATGATAGAATTTCCTGCTGCCACACTTGCTTCAACAGCAATTTGGTATTCATATTTCATACAATTCTTTTTCAGAATGCAAAGATATAATAAATGGTTTGGAATTAATAATAAATAGGCTCTAAATCTTAAATTTATAAATTCTAAAACCTTGATTTAATTACTTTATTTTCCTATTTGATAATATTCAAATCCTTTCTCTTCTATATTGAAAATATTGTATTGGTTACGACCATCGAATATGATTGGATTTTTTAATTGTGTTTTAATTTCCTCAAAATCAGGAGCACGGAATTCTTTCCATTCAGTTAGTAACAGCATTGCATCGGCATTTTCCAATGCTTGGTACTTTGAGTTTACATAGGTAATATTTTCAACTCCTTTTAAATAACATTCTTGTGCCTCTTCCATCGCTTTAGGGTCAAATGCTTGAATTTTTGCCCCTCTTTTCACCAACTCTTTAATAATATAAATCGCCGGTGCTTCACGCATATCATCAGTACCGGGTTTAAAAGCTAATCCCCAAATACCAAAAACTTTTCCTGACAAATCTTCTCCAAATCTTTTTACAATTTTATTCGCAATCACTAATTTTTGCGCATTATTCACATCTTCAACCGATGTAATTAATTTTGCATGGTAATTATGCTCTTCAGCTATTTTTTTAAGTGCTTTTACATCTTTAGGGAAACAAGATCCTCCATAACCGCATCCGGGATAAATAAAATTATAACCTATTCGAGTGTCTGAACCTATACCTATTCGAACCTGATTAGCATCTGCTCCAACTTTTTCACAAATATTGGCAATTTCATTCATAAATGAAATTTTGGTAGCTAACATAGCATTTGCAGCATATTTTGTCATTTCGGCCGAACGAATATCCATGGCAATAAAACGCTCGTGCGACATACAAAATGGCGTATATAATTGTTTCATTTTAGTAACAGCATAATCACTTTCAGCACCAATTACAACTCTGTCCGGTTTCATAAAATCGTTGATAGCTGCTCCTTCTTTTAAAAATTCAGGATTGGAAACCACATCAAATTCTAAGGAAACTTTTCGTTTATCCAATTCGTGCTGAATAGTAGCCTTTACTTTATCGGCTGTACCTACAGGAACAGTAGATTTATCAACAATAATTAAGCGTTTTTGCATAGCCTCACCTATAGATTTTGCTACGGCCAATACATATTGTAAATCGGCAGAACCATCATCGCCCATAGGCGTACCAACAGCAATAAATACTATTTCAGCATCTTTAATGGCTTCTTGTAAATTTGTTGTAAAAAATAAATTTCCCGCTTTTACGTTTTTTAAAACCATGGTTTCTAAACCGGGTTCGTAAATTGGAATAATTCCCTGATTTAATTTTTCAATTTTATTTGAATCAATGTCTACACATGTAACCTTATTTCCCATTTCAGAAAAACAAGTACCGGATACTAAACCTACATATCCTGAGCCTATTACAACTATTTTCATTATTATTTATTTTTATTTTTTATAAATTTGTTTTAAAAGGATGATCTACTAAAGGTTTTTTAACAAAAGGATGGTATTCTCCTTTTACTCCAATCGGCTGAGCATGACGAATTTTATGTACAATCTCTATAGCTGTACGAGGAGCTTCAAGTCCATACCCTTTTCCTTCTAATATTTCTTGATATGAAACTGTATGTAAATCAGTAAAACCACCACTAAATTCCAACTCTTCACCTTCAATGGTAATAGACCTGTATGTTCGCTGTCCTCTATCTTTAACATCATCAGGTAAAACATCATAATTTATTGACAAAAACCAACGAACACGTGCTTTTTCAAACTCTAAATAACCGGCCGATCGATCGTGTGTATTTATATGAACCGTATTTTGCTTTACATCACCAAAAATCCAGGACAACATATCAAAAAAGTGGACTCCAATATTGGTAGCAATTCCTCCAGATTTAGATTCGTCTCCTTTCCAAGATGTATAATACCAATGTCCTCGTGAAGTTAAGTACGTTAAGTCTACATCGTAAACTTTATCTTTAGGTCCGTTTTCAATTTTTTCTTTTAAAGCGATGATACTTGGATGAACCCTAAGTTGAAGGATATTGTATATTTTTTTACCTGTTTCTTGTTCAATTTTAGCTAAAGCATCTATATTCCAAGGATTTAACACTAGTGGCTTTTCACAAATAGCATCAGCTCCCTGTCTTAATGCAAAACGTATATGTGCATCGTGCAAATAATTTGGTGTACAAATACTTACATAATCTAACGGAATATTTTTATCGTACTTTATTTTAGAAATATGTCTGTCGAAACGCTCAAATTCAGTAAAAAAGTCGGCATTTGGAAAATAACTGTCTATTATACCAACACTATCAAATTTATCTAAAGCTGCTATTAAATTATTATTGGTTTCTTTAATAGCTTTCATATGACGCGGAGCTATATAACCGCTTGCTCCCATTAATGCAAAATTCTTCATTCTTATAATTTTCCTTGTACCTTACAATTTAAAAATCCTTTTACATCATAAATTATACCGTTTTTAGTAAGATATTTTTCAAAATCTATTTCCAAGAACTCTCTATGAGCTACAGTTAAAACGATGCCGTCAAATTTATTTTGAGGCATATCTCTCACTGTTTCTATATTGAACTCATTTTTAACTTCCTCCGGATTTGCCCAAGGGTCAAAAACCTTCACTTCAGTTCCAAAATCAGTTAAGTTTTTAATAACATCCACAACTTTGGTATTTCTAACATCAGGACAATTTTCTTTAAAAGTAATTCCCAGTATTAAAATTTTTGATTTTTTTATTTCTATATTATTTTTAACCAACAGTTTTATAATTTCTGAAGCTACATAATTACCCATACTGTCATTCATTCTTCTTCCGGCCAAAATAATTTCAGGGTGATAGCCTACTTCTTGAGCTTTTTGAGCCAAATAATACGGATCAACACCAATACAATGACCACCAACCAAACCGGGCTTAAAGGGTAAAAAATTCCACTTTGTACCTGCAGCTTCCAATACATCTTTTGTATCAATATTCAACAAATTAAAGATTTTTGCCAGTTCATTTACAAAAGCAATATTGATATCTCGTTGCGAATTCTCAATCACTTTAGCTGCTTCAGCAACTTTAATTGAAGGAGCTAAATGAGTACCTGCAATTATAACTGATGCATATAACTCATTTACTTTTTTTGCAATTTTAGGTGTAGAACCCGATGTGATTTTTAATATTTTTTCTACTGTATGTTCTTTATCTCCCGGATTGATCCTTTCGGGTGAATAACCTACATAAAAATCTGTATTATATTTTAACCCAGAATTGTTTTCCAAAACAGGAATACAAACCTCTTCCGTTGCTCCTGGATATACAGTAGATTCGTAAATAACAATATCATTAACTTTTAAAACTTTCGCTACTGTTTCACTGGCTTTGATTAAAGGAGTTAAATCGGGTTTACTATTTTTATCTACAGGTGTAGGAACAGTCACTATATAATAATTACACTCTTCGATATTTTTAATGTCAGATGTACAATAAAGCCCTTTTTCTCCTGTATTTTTTTCAATTAAAACCTTTTGAAGCTCCTTGTTGTCAACCTCTAAAGTAATATCAATACCTTTATTCAGTTCTTCAATTCTTAACTGGTTCACATCAAAACCGACAACAGGATATTTTGTAGCAAACAAACGTGCCAAAGGCAAACCTACATATCCTAAACCAATTATTCCTATTTTAATATTTTTATCCATTATATTTTTTCAAATACCATTGAATGGTTTTTAACAAGCCCGATTCAAAATTTTCATGGGCTTTCCACCCTAATTTATGTTTAATTTTAGACGCATCAATAGCATATCTAAAATCGTGTCCTGCCCGATCTTCAACAAACGTAATTTGATTTTTGTAGCTTTTAGTAGTAAGAGGAATAAGCGTATCTAACAACTCGCAAATTTTTGCTGCAATATAGTTATTATTTCTCTCATTTTCTCCTCCAATATTATAAACTTCGCCTTGTTTTCCTTCATGAAAAACCAAATCAATTCCTTTACAATGATCTAAAACGTATAACCAATCGCGAACATTGCTTCCATCTCCATAAATAGGTATATTTTTACCTGACAAAGCTTTTCTGATGATTGTAGGAATCAGTTTTTCATCATGTTGTTTTGGACCATAATTATTTGAGCAATTTGTAATAACCACATTCATACCATAAGTATGATAATAACTTCTCACAATCATATCACTACTAGCTTTTGAAGCACTATACGGAGAGTTTGGTGCATAAGGTGTTTCTTCAGTAAAAAGACCTTCTTTTCCTAAACTGCCATAAACCTCATCGGTTGAAACGTGTAAAAACTTACACTCTTCATATCCTTCTTTATATACAAAAGGTTTTTTCATCCAAAATTTATAAGCAACATCTAAAAGTGTAAAAGTCCCTTTCACATTAGTTTCTATAAAAACTTCAGGGTTTTCAATTGAATTATCTACATGAGATTCAGCAGCTAAATGTATAACTCCTTTAATATCATATTCACTAAAAAGTTGTGCTATTAATTTTCTGTCGCAAATATTACCATGAATAAATTTGTACTTTTTTGATTTTTCAATCGACTTTAAATTTTCCAAATTTCCTGCATAGGTTAATAAATCAACATTAATAATAAAATAATCAGGATATTTTTTTATCCAATATTCTATCAAATTTGATCCTATAAAACCCGCTCCTCCTGTTATTAAAATTGATTTCATCTATTCATTATTTTTGAAATACAATTATTTAATGATGTTTGCCAATAAGGTATTTGTATATCAAACTCCTTTTCTATTTTTTTGGTATTTAAAATGCTAAAATTTGGTCTTTTTGCCTTTGATTTAAATTCAGAAGCAAAAATAGGCTTTACAATACACTTTTCATCAGATAGTTTCACAATTTCTTGCGCAAATTGAAACCAACTACACTCACCTTTATTGGCATAATGATATATTTGGACATCCTTATTTTTAATTAATGGTATAAGTTTTAATATAACTTTTGCTAAATCATTTGCATAGGTTGGCGACCCTTTTTGATCTGAAATAACCGAAATAGTTTTCTTTTGTGCGGCTAATTTTAAAATTGTTTTTACAAAATTAGCACTAAACTCCGAATACAACCATGATGTTCTAATTATTACTGAATTACAAGGGTTTATTTCCAATAAATATTTTTCTCCTTTTAACTTTGTTAACCCATAAATATTTTGAGGATTTGTTTTATCTGATTCAATATATGAAGTAATAGAATTTCCGTCAAAAACATAATCTGTTGAAATATGTATTAATTTTAAATTGTGCTTTTTTGCTATTGAAGCCAAGCTTTTAACAGCTTCTGAATTTATTCTATCTGCTAATTCAGCTTCTTCTTCAGCTTTATCAACATTTGTATATGCAGCACAATTAATTAATACTTCAACTTTATTTTTAAGTATAAAATTTTCAACTTCAATAAAATTCTCAATATCTAAATTTTCTTTATCAGTCCAAAAAAAACTAAAGTTTGGAAAATAATTATCCAAACTTTTCAATTCCATCCCTAATTGTCCTTTTGAACCTGTTACTAAAACTTTAGTCATTTATATAAACCTTATTCTCAAATATTTCAGCTTGTTGAAATATTGGTTGACTTTTATCTTTTTCTGAAATTATCAAATCTTTTTCAGGCAGCTTCCAATCTATTTTTAAAACTTCATCATTATAAACAACACCTCTTTCCAATTTTTTATTATAATAATTATCTACTTTATAACTAAATATAGCTTCTTCACTCAAAACGACATAACCGTGAGCAAAACCTTTTGGAATAAATAGTTGATACTTATTATCTTCACTTAACTCAACAGCTACATATTTACTAAATGTTGAAGATTCTTTTCTTAAATCTACAACAATATCTAAAATTTTACCTTTAACAACACGCACCAATTTAGACTGCGCATAAGGAGGTAATTGATAATGCAAACCTCTTAAAACTCCTTTAACCGATTTAGCCTCATTATCTTGACAAAAATTTATTGTATAACCCAAGTAATTTTCGAGTGTTTCTTTTTTAAATGACTCAAAAAAATAACCTCGTTCATCTTTAAAAACGGTAGGTTTACATAAAATTACATCAGGTATTTCAGTTTTAATAAATTCCAATTTATTTTGAATTTGCTATTCGAAGTAAATATTCTCCGTAATTATTATTTTTATATTCGTGAGCTAACAATAACAACTGTTGTTTGTTTATATACCCTTTTTCAAAAGCAATTTCTTCAATACAAGCTATTTTTAACCCTTGACGTTTTTCTATGGTTTGCATGAAATTAGATGCCTCTAACAAAGAATCTTGTGTTCCTGTATCAAGCCAAGCAAAACCACGAGTCATTAATTCCATTTTAAGATTACCTAGTTCTAAATATGTTTGATTTACATTGGTAATTTCTAATTCACCTCTTGAACTAGGTTTAATATTTTTAGCAATTTCTACAACATTGTTTGGATAAAAATACAAACCTACAACTGCATAATTACTTTTTGGAGTTTTAGGCTTTTCAACAATGCTTAGTACTTTTCCATTTTTATCAAACTCTGCAACTCCATATCTTTCAGGATCTTGTACATAATACCCGAAAATTGAAGCTTTTTTCTCATTAGTAACAGTTTTAACCGCTTCATCAAGTAAATTTTCAATTCCGGCTCCATAAAAAATATTGTCTCCTAAAATTAAACAAACATCGTCATCTCCAATAAATTCTTCCCCTAAAATAAATGCTTGAGCTAATCCATCCGGTGATGGTTGCTCTTTGTAAGAAAAACGCATTCCTAAATTATTACCATTACCCAATAGCTTTTCGAAATTTGGTAGATCTTGTGGAGTAGAAATAATTAATACTTCTTTTATTCCTGAAAGCATTAAAATAGACAGCGGATAATAGATCATCGGCTTGTCATAAACTGCCAATAATTGCTTTGAAACTCCTTTTGTTATTGGATACAAACGAGTTCCTGTGCCCCCTGCCAAAATTATTCCTTTCATACTTTTTTACTTGATGAAACGCTAATTTAATTAATTAAATTCAATTAACGCTTATTCCAATCGAACACTAATAATCCCTATACCATGTTTATCCTTCAACTCACTTTCAGGAATTTCAGGTCCAATTGAAAACTGTATACTTTCAACCTTTTTTATATTAAACCCTGAAGCAATAGTGTGATCTAAATAATACGGTAAAAAACTTGGGTAAGGTCTAGGCAACGTAACCGTTTTAACAGGTTTTAAACTAGATAAATCAATGTTATATTCATTAATTTCAGTACCTAATTCGATAACTTTACCATAAGCTGCTCCATTGTCCATCACAAATGCTATTTGTAATTTACATGACTTATCATTTAAAGACCTTCCTTTAAAAATCAAATTCTTCATTAAAGGCAAATCCTTTTTTCTTCCTTCAATTTTATCAATAATGAAATGCTTAAAACTATAATCATATATTGGTTGAGCGTTTAGATTTTCAACATCAGGGATAAATAATTTTTCGATATTCATTTGATATTCTGCTTCACTTTCATTTTTAGTTGGCACTAAACGAAATGATTTTCTCCATTCTTTAACCAACAAATCAGTATCTTTCACTGCATTGAAAAGATATATTGGGTTATCACTTGGTACTACACGCACTTTGTAGGTACTTTTATCATAAAAATCCCAATCAAACATATGTCCTTCTTTAGATGCGGGATATGTAATAAAACTATTTTCATCTTGCTTTACAACAATACTATAAGAAAGATAGCCTGCTGTTAACATTTTAGCAGGAATAGTAGCATAATATGAATATCCTTGAGCTTTTACCATATCATAAATTTCACTCTTACCATTAGAATAAACCAATAATTGCATTTCCTCAGGTTCATTTGGAGCAATATAATCGGCCTCAATAGTTAAAGGAATGTTTTCAGTAATTTCTACTTTTGGTTTGTGTTTAAACCATGGTTGTTTTACAGTTGTTTCCGGCGCATAAAAATCATTTAACTTATTTTGTTTCCAACCATCATTTGCTGACCAATTTTTTTCTGTTCCTTTTTTGGTAAGCATATATGTTCCAGGAGTTATTTCAAAAGAAGCATTGGTAACATTCACCTTTTTATTATTATCTTTATTAACACCTTCTATCTTAAACTCTTTTCCTAAATTATTTAATTGAATTTGTATTTTATGAGATTTCCTATTGATAACACTTACTGTTTTTTTAGGACTGTTTCTTCCGAAAGGATTGTCGACTAAAATTGCATCAGGCATTACTTCCAATCGCCAAACTCCATCATCAATTTTATCTAAAAAATAAGCTCCTAAACCGTCATATTTCACAATTGTTGATTCTCCATAACCCGCAATCATACTCAACTTATTTTCATCAACAGGTTTAGATTCTGTATGATTTGTGTAAATAAATTTATCTTCCGAATTATATTCAGCTAAATTGTTTAAGTAACTCACTTTCACTTTATCAAAGCTTAAATTTTCAGGATAACTGCCATAATTTTTATACATAGGAATATTATGAAAAACTTCGGAACATATCATTAAACTCAATGCTTTTTGAGGTGTATATGCCAAATTCATATAATGTGTATTATATTCGGTATTTGCATAAGCCAAAAAAGTTGGATCATAGGCAAATTGTGTAGCTATTTGGATGCCTGCTTCTCTAAAACTTCTTGCCATTACAGGATATATGTACGATTTTAATACATCGGCAGCATCAAATTCGTAAACCAATTTTGCTCCGTGATGCTTTTTTATTGCTGTATCAAAAGGAATTTCGTATTCATTTACATTGGGAAGTAAATTTCCCGGTAACTCTCTTTGATATCCTAAACCTGTTGGATACCACTGAAATGTTCCTCCTTGAATTCCTGCTTTAAAATAATCATCCACAAAATGAACACCATGACTAATATTATAAAAAATTGGCTTTTTAGTTCCTGTTTTTTTTATGGCTTTTACCATACCTTTTATAAATTTAGTAACCTCTTTTCCTTCTCCTTTATGGTGTGGTTCATTACTTACTTCAAAAGCAATAATATTTTGTTCATCTTTATATGCAACTCCTGTATATGGATTTACATGATTTAGAAATTGTGTTAAATAATTTTGCTGTGCTTTTATAGCTTCAGGATTCGTCAAACATTTATCCTTACCATACTTATGCGAAAATCCGGGAGTGTTTTCATCAGATTCAGGCCAGCCATTTCCCCAAAAAGCAATTGGGGTAATCATAAAATTAATATCCTTTTCTTTTAATTTTTGAATTAAAAAATCAAACGCATCTAAATGTTCATTTTCAATTAAATTTCCTTCAACATCACTAATTTCGGTATCCCAAACATGCACTCGATATAGATTGAACCCTAAACGAGAAAAATGGTATACATCATTTTCAATAGCTTTTTTAGGGTCTATACCCATTCTTTTAGCTGAACGATATGCATGCGCAAAAGGTACCGTATAATTAACTCCAAAACCATGAACCTCACTATTGTCCGATTCCCAACGCATAACGCCATTAGTATCAACATATACATTTCCTTTTTGCAAATTATCTTGAGCAGATAAATTTGTATAACTTAAAATTAATATCAAAAAAATTAGAGTAGATAAAAATTGAAATTTTCTTTCCTTACTTCTTAATAAAATAGACATTTTTTATGATTTTTTTTACGATTATTTTAAAATGTAAAAGTAAGATTTCTAATCAAGTTTATGAAGAATATAACCTGATTTAGATTATAATTTTATGTAAATGCTGACTAATCGCTGACTAAATATGAAATAAAAAAACCTCAACTATCTTATATTCAAGACGTTGAGGTTGATTTTATCGATCTGGACGGAACCAACAGACACCTTTTCTCACTTACTCCAACTTAACTAAAACACGCTGCAACCCTTTTAAATAAAGGGTTTTTAATTATATCGAAGTAAATAAAATTAAGTAAATTATCTATAAATTAAACTATTGTGGGGATAATGTGGGGATAATTTCGTGTCTTTATAGTACTAAAAATTAAGCTATAAAAGATATGTCTACACTAAATTACCTTGTGAAAGGGCAAAAGTATTATTCAAATATACTCATTCGATTTAAGAACGGAAGAAAATTCGATTATACTGCATCAACCGATTTAAAAATCGACCCTAAAAATTGGAGTCAAGCAAAGCAAAAAATTAAAAATACAGCTGGAGATAAAACCAAAGATGCCATTAACAACCATTTAACCGAATTGAAAAAATACATACTTGATGAATTTAATTTAGATAACGCGACTGGAACATACATTGATAAACAATGGCTACAACAAAAAATTGCGAATCATTTCAATAGACCTATTAATGAAGAAGCAACCGATGAAATTTACTTTGTTGATTTTACCGATACGTTCATAAAGAAAGCTCCAACTCGCCTAATAAAGGGTAAAAACAAACCTGTAAGTAGCTCTACTATTACAAAATACAATAGCCTATTAAAAAAGCTAAAAGCTTACGAAATACACACTAAAACCAAAATAAAGTTTACGGATTTAGGCCTTACATTTTATGAAAATTTTGTCCACTTCCTAAAAGTTGAAGAAACAATAAGCACAAACACTGTAGGTAAATATATAAGCACTTTAAAAGCTATTGCCAGAGAAGCTCTTCTAAAAGGTTTACCAGTTAACAAAGAAATAAATCACCCCAACTTTTTTGTACCAACTGAAAAATCAAAAGATATTTATTTAAGCAACACCGAAATAAATACTATTTACAAGCATAACTTTAAAGGTGATGAAAAGCTTGAGAACGCAAGAGATTTATTTATAATTGGATTAAGAACTGGATTAAGAATTTCAGATTTTTTAAGATTAAAACATACCAATATAAAAGATGGATATATTGAAATTGAAACTCAGAAAACAGAACAAGAAGTTGTAATTCCAATGCATCCACAAGTAAAAGAAATACTTGAAAAACGAAATGGTTTTCCAAGACAAATTTCTGACCAAAAATTCAATCTATATATTAAAGATGTTTGTGAAGAAGCCAAATTAACACAAATGGTTTCGGGTAGTAAAATCGATAAAGAAACTAACCGAAAAAAAGAAGGTACTTATCCAAAATACGAATTAGTAACCTCTCATATTTGTAGAAGAAGTTTTGCCTCTAATTTATATGGAAACTTACCAAATTTAGCAATTATGGGTATTACAGGTCATAAAACAGAAACACAATTTTTACGCTATATCAAAGTAACTTCAAAAGAAAATGCCAACAAACTAAAAGAGTACTGGGCAAAACAAAAAGTAGAAAAAGGATTTGAGGAAGTAAATTTAAAAATTGTAAAATAAGTTTTTTACTTTTATAAAAAAATTGCTAACCTTTCAAAACTTTAAGCCACTTGGAAGCTATACTTGAACTCCAAAATGCCCTCATAAAAAATTATTATAAAGATTTTATTTGTTCTATAGATGATGAGGAAATAGAATTTAATCACTATTCTGAACTTATTATTTATAGGAATAATGAATATATTGAAAAGCGCCTTGAAGTAATTAAAGACGAAATCCGATTTATTATTGAAGATATAAAGCCATTATACCTAAAAGCATTAAGTGAGACTCTTTTTAAATTAGCCAATCTTCCAGCTCCAACTGAAAAATTAAACTTATTGTATTACACAATTAAAATACTCTCAATTCCTTTAGTACAATTGAGAAAAGATTTTTACATAAACGATTGTGATTCCAGATACTTCTCAATCCCATACCCAAAAGAAAACACATTATCTGTTGAAGAAATTACATCGCAAATAATTGATAAATTTTTCAATGACAAAGAATATAAAAATCTGTATTCTAATCCATCTACTGAATTTGATGATATGGATGTATGGGAATTAGCATACTTTAATATAAGATTAAAAATTATTTCAAAACTCCCTTTCTCCCTTTTTACAATAACATCAAGTTTAATCAACATATTAAACCATAAAATTGATGAAATTAATGAAGAAATTGAAGCAGAAAAATCAGACTTATTAAAACTTAAATGGATTGGGAAACCTTCTCAATTTGGACATATTATCGGTCAATTAGCACATTTGGGATATATTGAACCTCCTAAAAGAGATAATGGAGAAATCAACTATACACAATTCAGTAAGGATTTATTAAGAATGTTTAAAACCGAAACCACACAAGGAACATTGGCTGCATATTTAAATCCTAACAATGAAAAAGCCCAAGAAACAGAACGAAATTTCAAAAAGGCAAACTTTAATATACCACACAAAAAAGAGGTAAGCTAAATCCGTTCGAGCACCCTCTCGAACGCTTACTCAAACACATCCAATTTACTTTTACATCGTTGAATCTTAAAAATCAAAACGATGCAAGAAAGTAAAATCACACAAGTACACGGAGTTAATCCTCAAGAATTTAAAGAAAGTATTATTTCAGACATTCGTGCTGAATTTGAAAAACTTTCAAAAAGCTTTCAACCTATTGAACCTCCAAAATATTTGACCAGACAAGAGGTTGCTAAAATTCTTAAAATCTCATTAGTAACATTATCTGATTGGAATAAAAAAGGAATTTTAAAACCGTATCGTTTAGGAAATTTAGTCCGATACAAACAAAGTGAATTAGACCAGGCTTTAATTTCAATGAATAAAAAGAGTTAGTTGTACGACACTATTAACATAGTGCAACAACTAAACCAGCTACCTATTGAAATTATGGAAGAAACAACAAAACCTTTTAAATGGTGCGGTTTACTTTGGATACCAAAAATGAACAAATTTGGCTATCTAGTTTCCTATTCTTCTGAAATAAAAAACCTCAAATTAACAATAAGAGGGAATGAAATTAGCATTACAAATTCAATCCAAAAGTTTTATATAGATAATAATTATCAAACATTCAGCTATACACAAGTATTGAAAGCATTTGAAAAATTGAATAAACACTTTCCTTTTAATATTTATGAAGCTAATGTGAAAAAAATAGCTGTTGGAGTAGTAATTCAAGAAGAAAGCAATCCAATACTAAATACTTGGCTAAGTGTTTCCAATAAAAAAGCGTTTCCAATGCTAAGCAAAAATAATAGGTATGGTACAAAATTTTTCTTAACAGAATATGATATAAAAGGCTATAATAAAACAACTGAAGTTAAACACCACCACAACATCCATTTAAACCAACAATTATTCAGGTTTGAAGTAGAAATTAAACGAATTAACAACATAAACAGAGGGAAAAACAACATAGGGGTTTATACAGTTCAAGACCTTTTAAATCCAATAAAATATCAAAAATTAGCAAACCTATTAATTGAAAAATATCAAAAAATAAATAAAACACCGTGCATCAATTGGGATGAAACAACTATTAAAGAAAAAAGATTGGTTGCTTCATTTAAAGATACCGAAATACAAAACAGCATTAGAAAACAACACCCTGACACTTTTAAAAAGGATAAAATACAGTACAACAAACTATTGTTGAAGTTAAATGATGACAACTTTCAAAACACAATAATCAGCAAACTAAACCAACAAATTCATTTCAGTATTAATAACTAATAATTTACAACTTGTAATATAGTTTAAAACAGGGGTAAAAACAATTCAAAAAAATGGCAATTAAAGAAATAGATAAAACAAAGTTAAAAGAGATTGAAAACAAATTAGAAGCTACCATAAAAAGGTTAGATAAACTACAAACTTCAATATTAGTAAAACAACTAATTGACAATGCAGACTTTATTCAATTAATGCAAATAAGTAACAGTACAGCCAAAAATTGGCGTAACAAAGGGCTTATTCCCTATGCTCAAATAGAAAATAAAATCTACTACAAAATTGAAGATATTCAAGCATTGATTGAAAAACACTACAAATCATTTACTTAATACACACTAAAAAATATCAATATAAGTAGCCAAAACTTATCTTTTTTTTATACATTTGGCTGGCTATAACAATACGCTATGAATAAAATAATTGGTAGAAATGCTGAAATCTCAATACTATCAAAAGCTTTAACAAGCAACAAACCTCAGCTAATTGCTATATACGGAAGAAGAAGAGTTGGTAAAACTTTCTTAATTAGAAATACTTATTTCAATAATATCCTATTCGAATTTTCAGGAATCTACAAAGTACCTTTAAAAACACAGCTAAGCAATTTTCATTTAAAACTAAAAGAAAAAAATTATAGCTTTAAAAAACCTAAAAGTTGGATTGAAGCTTTTCATCATTTGGGATTGTATATTGACTCCCTTAAAACAAAAAAAAAGAAAGTTATTTTTATTGATGAATTTCCTTGGTTAGATACTCCTAAATCTGGTTTCTTACCAGCCTTTGATAATTTTTGGAATAGCTATGCCTCTAAACGCAATGATTTAGTAGTTGTTATTTGTGGTTCTGCTGCTTCGTATATGATAAAAAATATTATTAAAAGTAAAGGTGGACTTCATAACAGACTTTCAGAAAAAATTCAATTATTACCTTTCAATTTATACGAAACCGAGCAGTTATTAAAACATAACAATATTCAATTAACCCAATACGATATATTACAAATTTATATGGCAATGGGTGGTGTTCCTCATTATTTAGAAAAACTATTACCTGGAGAAAGTGTAGCACAATCTCTTGATAGGTTATGTTTCAATAAAGATGGTTTTCTTAGAACTGAGTTCGACAATGTTTTTGCATCACTCTTTGACCACCACGAAAACCACGCTACAATAATTAGAACCTTAGCTGCTGTTCGTAAAGGCTTAACAAGGACCGACATAACTCAAAAAAGCAACATTGGTTCTGGTGGTACATTAACCAAAGTACTGCAAGAATTAGAACAATCTGGTTTTATAGAAAATTACACACCGTATCGTGGTAAAAAAGATTCAATTTATCGACTTGCAGATGAATATTCAATGTTTTACATTAAATATATCGAAAATTCAAAACCTGCAAAAAGTGGTGTATGGACAAAACTCTACAATCAACCCTCTTATAAAATTTGGGCAGGTTTTAGCTTTGAAACTATTTGTATAAAACACATAGATCAAATTAAAGAAGGTCTTAAAATTGCTGGTATCAATTCAGTTCACGGCAGTTGGATTGAAAAGAATACAACAAATAGCGCACAAATTGATTTATTGATAGACCGTGATGATAATGTGATTAATATTTGTGAAATGAAATTTTACAACGCACCCTATCCGCTCGATAAAAAATACGGCTTAGAAATAGCCACCAAAAAGAATGCTTTTACCAATAGTACCAATACCAAAAAAAATGTGTACATCACTTTTATTACCACCTATGGTTTAGTAAACAACCAATACAAAAAACAATTTGTAACCAATGAACTAACTATGGAACATTTATTTATTGATGTATAACCAGCCAAAACCAACCCAAAACAATAAGTTTTGGCTGCGTATAACAAAACTTATTTTTAGTATTCTTAAATAAAATCTATAAAAAAACAAACAATATAAATGTCAGAAGACCATAAAAAACAATTAGAAGCGCAACTTTGGAATATTGCCAATACGCTGAGAGGAAAAATGAATGCCGATGAATTTCGTGACTATATTTTAGGCTTTATTTTCTACAAATACCTATCTGAAAAAATAGCCATTTATGCCAATAAAATATTAAAAGAAGGTGGAGACAAGTTTTTATTTCAAGAAATTAAAGAAGAAACCGCCAAAGGACAAGAATATATTTCAGCTATAAAAGAAGACGCATTACTATCATTAGGTTATTTTCTAAAACCTTCTGAATTATTTTCTGAAGTTGCAAAAAGAGGCAATCACAGTGCTGAAAATGATGAAGCCTTCAATATGGCTGCCGAAAGTGAAAATGAATACAATACAAAAAGTAATTTTATTTTAGAAGACCTTCAAAAAATCCTAAACAACATCCAAAACAGTACAATGGGTACAGAAAGCGAAGAAGATTTTGACAATCTTTTTGAGGATATGGATTTAAATTCTACCAAATTAGGGAAAACACCCAAAGCTCGTAACGAAATTATAGCCAAAGTACTGTTTCATTTAGATAAAATTGACTTTAAATTAGAACATACAGAGTTAGATGTATTGGGAGATGCCTACGAATATTTAATAGGAAAATTTGCAAGTGGTGCAGGTAAAAAAGCTGGGGAATTTTATACGCCTCAAGAGGTTTCAATGGTGTTGGCTAAATTAGTCACCACAGGAAAAACAAAATTAAAATCGGTATATGATCCCACGTGCGGAAGCGGCTCTTTATTGTTACGGGTTGCCAAAGAAGTAGAGGAAGTTAATAATTTTTACGGACAAGAATTAAACCGTACCACTTATAACTTAGCGCGAATGAATATGATATTACACGGTGTGCATTACCGAAAGTTTGATATTAAACAAGAAGATACCTTAGAACACCCTCAACATATAGAACACCGTTTTGAAGCCATTGTTGCCAATCCACCGTTTTCTGCAAAGTGGAGTGCCAATCAACTCTTTATGAGCGATGACCGCTTTAGCCAATACGGCAAATTAGCTCCTAAAAGTAAAGCAGATTTTGCCTTTGTACAGCATATGATTCATCATTTAGCTGAAAATGGAACTATGGCATTGGTATTACCTCACGGCGCATTATTTAGAGGAAGTGCAGAAGCACATATTCGTAAATATTTAATAGAAGACCGTAATTATTTAGATGCCGTAATTGGTTTACCTGCAAATATATTTTATGGCACAAGTATTCCTACGTGTATTTTAGTGTTTAAAAAGTGTAGAGAAAACCCAGAAAATGTATTGTTTATTGATGCAAGTGCACATTTTGATAAAGTAAAAACGCAAAATATGTTGCGTGAAACTGATATTGAAAAAATAATAACCACCTACCGTGAACGCACTACCGAAGATAAATACAGTTATGTTGCGCCAATGGCTGAAATTATTGAAAACGATTACAACCTAAATATACCACGTTATGTAGATACTTTTGAAGAAGAAGAACCTATTGATATAACTGCTGTAATGAGCGAAATAAAAAAGTTGGAAGCCAAACGTGCCGATTTAGACCAACAAATTGACGTTTATTTTAAAGAATTAGGGTTAACATTTTAATTTTTTTAATCCTTAATGCTAACAGCTAAGCAGATAAAACAGTAGTATGAAACAGAAAAGAAAAGAAGTAAGTAAGATTCCAAATTTGAGATTTCCTGAGTTTAGTGGGGAGTGGATGGAAGGTGAAATTGGAAACTATTTTGATTTTAAGAACGGTCTAAATAAAGAAAAAGAGTTTTTCGGAAAAGGAACACCAATAATTA
>NZ_JAAZUI010000002.1 GCF_012524075.1 Lutibacter sp. B1 | reverse complement strand
AGTAGCGTTTTTAGCTTCTAATAACCAAGTAATTAAGGTGAAATATCGTAAATAAAAATGCTTCTTTTTTGTATTTAATTGACAAGATTGAGGCATTTTTTACATTCTAATGTGGTTTACAAACACCTCATTTTATTTTTTTAAGGAGTGTTTGTGAATCGAAAAAAGGAAAAGTAGTTTTAATAAATTAATCAGATATTTTTTCGATTTGAATTAAAGATTAGAAAACACGATATTTTATCCTGAGCGGAGTCGAAGGGTGCTTGTATTTTTAGCTTCTAATAATCAAGTGTTTAAAGTGAAATATCGTAAATAAAAATGCTTCTTTTTTGTATTTAATTGGCAAGATTGGGGCATTTTTTACATTCTAATGTGGTTTACAAATATTTTGTTTTAAAAAAACCTGATTGAGAAAATCAGGTTTTAAATGCGAAATTCATTATTGCAATCTCTTTATTCAAACGGTATAGTCCTCATTATTTCGCCAGAGCTCACCATACCTCACTGATTGACAATCATCTGCCACTAAATTAATTAAAAAATAAGAAATTAGGTAATTATATTGGAAGGAAATTAACATTGTTTAAGCTAAAACAATTCCAATTGCTGTGGTTGTGGTTCTTTGGGGACTTCGAACTTTCCCCAAAAATTTAAAATATTTCCAAATTGTTTGTCTGTAATTCTAAGCACACTCACTTTTCCTAATGGCGGTAATAATTTATGTATTCTCTTTTCATGTACATCAGCACTTTCACTACTGGCACAATGCCTTATATAAACTGAGTATTGCATCATAGTAAAGCCATCTTTTATAAGGTTTTTTCTAAATTGCTGTGCATTTCGTCTATCTTTTTTAGTTTCAGTAGGCAAATCAAAAAAAACAAATAACCACATAATTCTATAAGCATTTAGTTCCATAAAGAAGGATAATTTATTTTTCGTGTTGTACCACTGTAACATTGTTGCAGTGAATTAGTTGTTTTTGTTAAAGCTACCATTAAAGGACTTTTAACATCATCAAAATATACTGTTTGAGTTAATACGTTTAAAAGCTCGGCTTTAATTTCTACAGTCAATTCTTTATCTGGAAATCTATTTATAATATCAATTACTTTAGCATCAACCAAAGGTCTGAAAGGTTCCATAATGTCATCGGCTAAACAAAAGGCATTGTATTTATTGTGGTGGTGAATGCCAAGTGTGCTTAAAAGACCGCTTCCTGCAATGGCTCTGGCTACAGCTGCCCTTAAAACAATATAACCATAGTTTAAAAATAAATTAGGATAGTCTCCATATCGTTCTCTTTTAAAATTAAAATCAAAAAGATGTTTCCAATAGTGAGCGGCTGCAACGCCTTCCATATTTTCGGTATCTCCGCTTAAAACCTTAGATTCAAAATAGTACAAAACATCGTAAGGTTTATTTAATAATTGCAAATGTTTGGCTTGATGTTTTATTTTTGTTTTTACGGTTTGTTGCCAAAGTTGTTTTTTTAATGGTGCAGAAGCGTTGATTTGATTTTCAAATAAAGCTTGTTGTATGTAATGATTATTTAAATTTAATAACATACTGCAAGGCATATGTTTTGCATCACAAAAGATAACAGCAACATTAGTATCCGAAAGTTTTGTTAGCGTAGGTATTGAAATATAAATTTCAGGGTGTTCTAGCACAACAAAACCAATATCTTCAATAGGTACTGTAACTTCTCTTTGGTCTGTTTTTATTACTAATTGTTCAAGTTTTGTTGTTAATGACGTTTTGTTACCAAAAAATAGGGTCCTTTTAATCATAGCTTTTACATTTAAGAGTATAAATGATAAAACTAAATTAGTAATTATTTGATTAACAATGTATTATTTAGAATTGTTTTAATTAGAGTATAATAAATATTTAGCTCTAATTTTTTTAAATTTCTCAATTTCAGGTTGCCAAGAATCGTGTATTTGTTTGGCTGACAATCCGTTTTTTAGTTGATTTTCCAATTCAGTATTTCCTGCATGAATAGTGAAGGTTGAACCAAAAAAGCTTTCATTTTTCGGAGTTTTATTATAAGCATCAATAAGCCATTGAATGTTTACATAATTTAGTTTTGGAGTGTTTTTTAAATTTACACCATAACATAATTTACTTTCGTGTTTTGGGTGTTTTGAACCAAAATTTGGTTGTGGCGTATAACTGAATTCACTTTTCGGGAAAAAAGGTGCGCCATATTGTTGAAATTGATTTTCAGTACCGCGACCTGCATTAATGGTAGTTCCTTCAAAAAAACCTAAACTTGGATATAAATTTATTGCCATATCATTCGGAAGGTTAGGTGAGGGGCGAATAGG
Source organism: Lutibacter sp. B1 (assembly GCF_012524075.1). Classification (GTDB taxonomy): domain Bacteria; phylum Bacteroidota; class Bacteroidia; order Flavobacteriales; family Flavobacteriaceae; genus Lutibacter. The sequence goes on along the minus strand of NZ_JAAZUI010000002.1, from coordinate 210,074 downwards.
TAAACTGTACGAACTATTATGCGTATAATTTTTTAAAGGAATAATAGTTAAGTTACATTTGACATTATTTTTCAGCCAGTTTTCACCATTTATCATTTGTGCATATTCACCAATAGTCATTCCATAAACTAGCGGTACAGTATGCATACCAACAAAACTTGTGTGTTTAATTTGTAAAGTAGGGCCGTCAATATAATGTCCGTTTGGGTTGGGTCTGTCTAAAACAATTACGGGGATATTGCTTTCGGCACAAGCTTCCATAACATAATGTAATGTTGAAATGTAAGTGTAAAAACGAACACCAACATCTTGAATGTCAAAAACAATAACATCAATATCGTTAAGTTGTTCAGCAGTTGGTTTTTTGTTTTTTCCGTAGAGTGAAATAATTGGTAAACCCGATTTTGCATCAAAACCATCTTTAACAGTTTCACTTGCATCAGCTTTTCCTCTAAAACCATGCTCAGGAGAAAACACTTTTTTGATAGTTACATTTTGTAAAAGTAATGAATCAACCAAATGTGTATAGCCATTTTTATTAAAAATAACGCTTGTTTGGTTAGCAATAATTCCAACTTTTTTTCCTTTTAATAATGGTAAATACAGTTCTGTACTGTTAGCACCAACAATAATTTCATTTTTGAAAACAGTATTGGCAGTATTATTTTTATTTATTGACGTAGTTTTTTTGTCTTCATTTTTTGCTGAACAGGAAATCAAACAAAAAAAGCATATTAAAACCAATAAGAAATATGTATTTTTGAACAGTTTAGAAATCATTTATAAAATTGAATTACGAGTTATTTATTGCAAAACGTATTATTGCTGCAAAACAGCATAAAAGTACTATATCGTCTCCAATAATAAAAATTGCAATTATTGCTATTGCTCTAGGTATTGTTATTATGATGATTTCTATTGCTACCGGTATAGGCTTACAACAAAAAATTAGAGAAAAATTATCAGGTTTTAACGGGCATATCCAAATTACTAATTTTGATAACAATAATTCTGAAATTACATTAAATCCTATTTCTAAAAATCAAGATTTTTATCCGAAATTTAAAGGTGTTGATGATATTAAAAATATACAAATTTACGCTACAAAAGCCGGTATTATTAGAACTGAAACTGATTTTGAAGGAATTATTTTAAAAGGAGTTTCAAACGATTATGATTGGTCTTTTTTTGAAGAATATTTAACCAAAGGTGTTTTGCCCAATTATTCAGAAGGTATTTCTAATGATGTGTTGATTTCTGAAGAAATATCAAACCGACTTCATATTAATTTAGGTGATACTTTCAATGTTTTTTTTGTGAAAGAAGATCCTTCTAAAGCTCCTTGGGTTAGAGTGGTAAAAGCTGTTGGAATTTACAATTCCGGATTCCAGGAATTTGATAAGAGTTTTGTTTTAGGTGATATCAGACATATTCAAAAAATGAATAGATGGGATGAAAATGAGATTGGCGGTTTTGAAGTTTTAATCAATAATTTTGATGATATTAAGCTTAAAACTAATGAGGTTTACGAACAAACGCCTTCTATTTTAAACAGCCAGAGTATTGTTGAAAAATACCCTGCAATATTTGAATGGATTAGTTTATTTGATAAAAATGTGTATTTAATTATTGCGATAATGATTTTAGTGGCAGGAATTAATATGATTACAGCTTTACTGGTTTTAATTTTGGAAAGAACCCAAATGATAGGAATTTTAAAGGCTTTGGGAGGTAATAATAAAAGCGTAAGAAAAATATTTTTATACAATGCAGCCTATTTAATTTTAAAAGGGTTGTTTTGGGGTAATTTATTGGGACTTCTTTTATTGTTTATTCAAAAGGTTACAGGTTTTATTACATTAAATCCTGAATCATATTACGTTAATAACGTTCCTGTTTATATTGATTTTGGCTATATTCTTTTATTAAATATAGGTACTTTACTTTTATGTTTGTTAATGCTGATAATACCATCATTAATTATTTCAAAAATAAATCCTGCAAAATCGATTAAATTCGAATAAACTCTTATCAAAGTATGCTGTTTGTTATATTTTTTTACAAAACATTGTACATTTGCACAACTAAACTAAAAAGATGATTTACGCTAAAAATATATTGGAAACCATTGGTAACACGCCATTGGTAAAACTAAATAAAACTGTTAAAGAAATTGATGCGTTAGTTTTGGCTAAGGTTGAAACTTTTAATCCGGGAAATTCAGCAAAAGATCGAATGGCAGTAAAAATGATTGAAGACGCTGAAGCTAAAGGACTTCTAAAACCAGGAGGAACTATAATTGAAGGTACTTCGGGTAATACAGGTATGGGTTTGGCTTTAACAGCTATTGTTAAAGGCTATAAACTTATTTGTGTTATTAGTGATAAACAGTCTAAAGAAAAAATGGATATTTTAAGAGCTGTTGGAGCTGAAGTTATTGTATGTCCTACAAATGTTGAGCCTGAAGATCCAAAGTCGTATTACTCGGTTTCAAAACGTTTAGCTACTGAAACGCCAAATTCTTGGTATGTAAATCAATATGATAATCCTTCAAATTCTATAGCACATTATCAAAAAACAGGTCCTGAAATTTGGGAACAAACACAAGGTAAAATCACTCATTTTGTTGCTGGTGTGGGTACTGGAGGCACCATTTCAGGAATAGGAAAATATTTAAAAGAAAAAAATCCAAATATCAAGGTTTGGGGAATTGATACGTACGGATCGGTATTTAAAAAGTATCACGAAACCGGAATTTTTGATGAAAATGAAATTTATCCTTATATAACGGAAGGTATAGGTGAAGATATTTTGCCAAAAAATGTTGATTTTAGTGTAATTGACGGTTTTACGAAAGTTACCGATAAAGATGCAGCGGTTTACACACGCAAAATAGCGAAAGAAGAAGGGATTTTTGTAGGAAATTCGGCAGGTTCAGCTGTAAAAGGTTTATTGCAATTAAAAGAGTATTTTACAAAAGATGATGTAGTTGTTGTACTGTTTCACGATCATGGAAGCAGATATGTTGGTAAAATGTTTAATGATGATTGGATGCGTGAGCGTGGTTTTTTAGATGAAGAAAAGATAGTGGCAATTGATTTGATTAAAGACAGATTAAATGAACCTTTAATTTCGGTTAAAACTGAAGAATTGGTTTCTCATGCAATTGAAAGAATGCGCCAAAACAACATTTCTCAAATTCCGGTAACTGATGTAAATGGTTTTGTGGGTTCTGTAGATGAAGGAGATTTATTCAAAATGTATTTTGATGATAAAGATATTGCTAACAAACCTATAAAAGAGGTAATGAGAGCACCTTTTCCTATAGTGCCAAGCTCTTCATCAATTGATATTATTTCAAAATTAATTACGAAAGAAAATGGAGCTGTTTTGGTTGATTTAGGTAATGATAATTATAATATTATCACTAAACACGATGTAATACGCTCAATACAATAAAAAGATGTTATTTTAAACGAATAAAAAAGAGTGAAGAATCTTAAACAGTTTTAATATAAGGTTCTTCGTTTTTCTTCTCTACGAATAACAAAATAAAATATTAAAACTCACTTGTAAAATGCAATTTTACAGTAGGATATTTATCTTGAGTCATTTGTAATGAAAAAGCTGAATCTGCTAAAAAAACTAATTTACCTTGTTTATCTTTTGCTAAATAACGTTGTTTAATTCTTTTAAACTCTTTAAATTCTTCATTTTTAGGGTTTTCAGGATCAACCCAACAAGCTTTATAAACGTTTAAATTTTCGTAACTGCATTTAGCACCATATTCATGCTCTAACCTGTACTGAATTACTTCGTATTGTAAAGCACCTACAGTACCAATAACTTTTCTTCCATTTAAATCGAGTGTAAATAATTGCGCAACACCTTCATCCATTAATTGATCTAAACCTTTAAATAATTGCTTTGCTTTTAATGGGTCAGCATTATTTACATAACGGAAATGTTCAGGTGAAAAGCTGGGAATTCCTTTAAAATTAAGTATTTCACCTTCAGTAAGTGTATCTCCAATTTTAAAATTACCTGTATCAGGTATTCCTACAATATCACCGGGGAATGATTCATCAATAATTTCTTTTTTTTCAGCAAAAAATGTATTTGGACTCGAAAATTTTAATTTCTTATTTAAACGAATGTGTAAATAAGGAGCATTTCTTTTAAATGTGCCGGAAACAATTTTAATAAAAGCCAATCGGTTTCTGTGGTTAGGATCCATATTGGCATGAATTTTAAACACAAAACCTGTTAATTGATCTTCTTTAGAATCTATTAAGCGCTCTTCAGCTTTTTTAGGTTGTGGTGAAGGTGCTATTTGAATAAAACAATCCAGCAATTCTTTTACTCCAAAATTATTTAAAGCCGAGCCAAAAAATACAGGTTGTAATTCACTGTTTAAATATTCTTGTTTATTAAATTCAGGATATACTTCATTTACCAATTCCAATTCTTCTCTTAATGTTTTAGCCGATTTTTCTCCAATAATTTTATCAAGTTCCGGAGTAGAGATATCAGTAAATTCTATACCTTTTGATACAGTTTGTTTGTTTTCGTTAGAAAAAAGATTTAGTTTTTTCTCATAAATGTTATAAATCCCTTTAAAATCGTAACCCATACCAATAGGGAAACTTAAAGGAGTAACAGTTAAGCCCAATTTTTGTTCAACTTCATCTAATAAATCAAAAGCATCTTTACCTTCACGGTCTAATTTATTGATAAAAACAATCATTGGAATTTTTCGCATTCTACAAACTTCAACCAGTTTTTCGGTTTGCTCTTCAACACCTTTAGCAACGTCTATAACCACAATTACACTATCTACAGCCGTTAAAGTTCTAAAAGTGTCTTCGGCAAAGTCTTTGTGTCCTGGAGTATCTAAAATATTGATTTTCTTATCTTTATAAATAAAAGCCAGTACTGAGGTTGCAACAGAAATACCACGTTGGCGCTCAATTTCCATAAAATCGGAAGTAGCTCCTTTTTTAATTTTATTATTTTTTACAGCACCTGCTTCTTGTATTGCACCACCAAATAGTAATAATTTTTCGGTTAAAGTTGTTTTACCGGCATCAGGGTGAGAAATAATTCCAAATGTACGTCTACGCTCTATTTCTTTTAAAAAACTCATCTATCAAATTTTGAGCGGCAAATATATGGCTAAATAGGTGAATTGCCAATTAGAAATTATAGAATTAGAGATAGTTAACTTCTAATTTTATCAAGAAGATTATTAAGTTGTGTTATTTCTTCAGTAGTTAAATGACGAATTTTATTATCGAGTTCATCTTCTAATTCATCAATTTTTGCTAAAAAATCTAAACCAAGTTGTGTAATAATTATATCTTTTTGCCTTCTGTCTTGTTTGCATTCTTTTCTAATTACCAATTTTTTTGCATGCATTCTGTCTACAACTCTACTAATATCAGAGTTTTTATCAATCATACGTTCTTTTATCAAACCAATACTAGAAGTGTTTGGGTATTGACCTCTTAATATGCGTAGTACATTAAACTGAGTTGGAGAAACTTTAAAAGGTTTTAAAACATCAATTAGTTGATTGTTTAGATAATTATGTGTGAAATGAAGATTAATTCTAGCTTTTAAATATTCATTTTTGAACTTGCTTTTTATTTCATCTTGAATCTTCATAGTATTTTATAATTTGTACAAAAATAAAAAATGACTGTGTAACTATTTACTTTATTAAAATAAAATATACACAGTCATTAATAAAAAAAAGAATTATTGTTTTGCTAATTCAACTTTACAAGTAATATCAACATTTTCACCAATCATTAAACCACCGGCTTCCATTACAGAGTTATATTTCAACCCAAAATCGGTTCTGTCAATAGTTCCGGTAACTTTTATACCTGCTTTTGTATTTCCCCAAGGATCTTTTACAGTACCGCCATAAGACATTTTAAGTTCAATTTCTTTTGTAACACCGTGTAAAGTAAAATTACCTTTTAAAGTATATTTATTTTCACTGATTTTTTTTATTGAAGTGCTTTCAAAAGTCATTGTTGGGTAGGTTGCTGTTTCAAAAAAGTCTTCACCTCTCAAGTGTTCATCTCTTTTTTCGTTATCAGTATCAACACTATTTACATCAGCTGTAAATTTAATTTTAGCATCAGAGAAATCTTCTTTAGTAGTTTCAATTGTTCCATCAAAAGTTGTAAACTGTCCTTCTACTTCTGAAATTACCATGTGATTTACCGAAAATCGAACTGATGAGTGTGCAGGATCAATACTCCATGTTGTTTGTGCATTAATAAGTGATACACTTACCAAAGCAACTAATAAGCTTAATTTTTTCATTATGTTTTCATTTTTAATTTTAGTGTGACACAAAAGTATGTTAAAACAATATATGTTGAAACATATAAAATGTTAAAATTTTGATAATATTTTTTTAAATTATATATATGACTGTAATTCAGTTATGTATAATTTAATAGAGAGTTGTAACAAACCAATTTAAAAATTGTAAATTTGTCCTTATTTTATACAATGAAAGAAGAACAAGTAATACTGGTAAACGAAAAGGATGAAAAAATTGGTTTAATGCCAAAAATGGAAGCACATGAAAAGGCATTATTGCATCGAGCTTTTTCCGTATTTATTTTTAATGATAAAAATGAATTGATGTTACAACAGCGAGCGGCAGACAAATACCATTCACCTTTATTATGGACCAATACTTGTTGCAGTCATCAACGTGATGGAGAAAATAATATTGAAGCAGGAAAAAGAAGATTACAAGAAGAAATGGGTTTTATTTGCGAACTGGAAGAAGTGACTTCATTTATATATAAAGCACCTTTTGATAATGGTTTAACCGAGCATGAATTGGATCATATTATGATTGGTTATTATAATAATAACCCTAAACTAAATAAGAAAGAGGTTGAAAGTTTTAAATGGATGACTTTAGAAGATGTGAAAATGGATATAGAAGAACACCCCGAAATTTATACTGAATGGTTTAAAATAATTTTTGATAACTATTACAGTTTTATTACTAAATAATTACTATGAAAGTAACCGTAAATAGAAAAGCACACTTTAATGCCGCACACAGATTGTATAATGCAGAGTGGACTGACGCGCGTAACGCAACTGTATTTGGCAAATGTGCAAATCCTAATTATCATGGGCATAATTACGAGTTAATAGTTTCGGTAAAAGGTGAAATACACCCTGAAACCGGGTTTGTAATGGATATGAAAATTTTGAAAAATTTAATTGAAACCGAAATTGAAGACAAATTCGATCATAAAAATTTAAATGAAGAGGTTGAAGAATTTAAAACCTTAAACCCAACTGCTGAAAATATAGCTGTGGTAATTTGGAATAAACTAAGACCCAAAATTGAAAGTACGCTGGAACTTTCAATAACTCTTTACGAAACTCCAAGAAATTTTGTTACATATTGTGGAGAATAAAAACCTGTAAATTATAAAATCCACAGGTTTTTTATAATTATTTCTTTTTACAAGTATTAATTCCGAAAAGTGGATATAACGGACAAAAACTTGCTAAACTTGTAAGTAAAAATATAGCAGCAAAAATTAAAAGTATAATTCCTAAAGTTCCTGAAATAACTTTGGTGTAAGATAAAATTATAATTGCGATAGCCATAATTATCCGTATAGCTTTATCAGTATTTCCCATGTTTTTTTTCATAATGATAAATTTTTAGGTTAGTATTAAACTATTCTTTCTTTTGTTTATTTATCTCATCTTGCAATTTTCTCATTACTTTCTGCTCACGTTCTAAAGCTACTTTTCTATGGTTTTCAAACTCTTCTTCTACATCTTTCAATAAAGATTTTGTCTGTTTGGTTATGCTATTACTTTGTTTAAATTTGGTAATAAAAAAAGCTAATAAAAGAGCTAATAATGCAATAATTGAATACATTATGCCTTTAAATACTCCTTTATTAAATTGAATACCAAATAAAGAAACACTTTGTTTTTCAGAATTCAAAGTATCAATAGTTTCGCTAGATTTATTTAAAGCAATTTTTAAACTATCAATAGTACTGGTTTGAGAATTTAACAAGCCATAATTATTTATAATTTCTTTTTTTGAAGCTGTTAACGAATCTGCCACATTAGATTTTAATTGCAATAACCAGTTAATTTTTACAACTTTAAAATCTTGGTATCTATTAGATTTTTCAATTAAATAATCAAATTGATTATTTACAGAGCCGGTATCAATAAATTGTTTGTTTGATTGACTAAAACTGCTTATAGTTATTGAAAAGAAAGTTATAAAAAGAATAAATATTTTCTTCATAAATTGAATTATTTTGAATTTATAACGAAGTTAAAATCTACTTATTGTTAGTGTAATATAGTTCTAATTCGTTTAGATATTGTTGCTTTTTAGAATTTTCTAACAATGAATATTGAAAAGAGTTTTTTGCTAAAGTATAAATTTCAAATTTTGAAAGATCTAAAGCTTTTTGAATTTCAATATAATTTTTGTTTACTTGTCCACCAAAATATGCAGGATCGTCAGAATTAACGGTAACTTTTAAACCTAAATCTAACATTTTTTTTAACGGATGATTTTTTAAATTATCAACAACTTGTAAAGCTGTATTTGAAAGTGGGCAAACAGTTAAAGCTATATCACGTTTCACAAGCTCATTTACTAAATTTTTATCTTGTAAAGAGTTATTACCGTGATCAATACGTTTTATATCTAAAATATCAATAGCTTCCCAAACATATTCAGCAGGACCTTCTTCACCTGCATGAGCTAAAGGGATATAACCTACTTTTATGGAGGCTTCATATACATTTTTAAACTTGGAAGGTGGATTTCCTTTTTCTGATGAATCTAAACCAACTGCCTTAATTTTATCTTTATAAGGTATAGATTGTTCTAATGTTTTAAAGGCATCTTCTTCACTTAAATGTCGTAAATAGCTCATAATTAAAAGCGATGAAACTCCTAATTTTTCTTTTGCATCATCACAAGCTTTTGAAATACCGTTAATTACTGTTTTAAAAGAAATTCCACGCTCGGTATGCGTTTGAGGATCAAACATAATTTCAGTATGACGAACATTTTGAGTTGCACATTTTTCTAAATAACTGTAGGTTAAATCGTAAAAATCCTGTTCAGTTATCAATACACCTGCTCCTTGGTAATAAATATCTAAAAAGTCTTGTAAACAATTAAATTTATATGCTTCTTCAATTTCTTCAACAGAGTTGTAAGGAATTTCAATTTTGTTTCTTTTTGCTATTTTAAACATTAATTCAGGTTCAAAAGAACCTTCAATATGTAAATGCAATTCGGCCTTAGGTAAATTTTCTATAAATGTCTTCATAATACAAAGTTACATTTTTCATTGTTTAAAATAATAATTTTTATAATCACTAGTTGAAATTTAATTTTTTTGATAAAAAATATTCCTTGTTAATAACTAGTTAATAAGATATAAATAGGACTGTTTTATCTTATAATATTCTTAATTATCTTCGATTAGAATTTGGTTCTTATTACAATTTTTGTTTGTAAAGATGAAAAGGGAATTAGGTGAAAATCCTAAACTGTTCCCGCAGCTGTAAGTTCTAAAAGGGTTTTACATTCTTTTGCCACTATTAATTTTTTTTGATGGGAAGGCGTAAAACTTGAACAAGTCAGAAGACCTGCCAAATTAAATTAAAATAAGTGGAACTTTCGGGAAAAAAGTTAACACGTTTTGTTTCATATAGAAATTTACGTACACGTTTTTAGACTATAAAATTAAATTGGAAATTATGTATTACTCCAATATTGAAACTGTATTTCAAGAAGTACCGGGCGAAATTAGTATTTGTTTTACTATTACAGGGTGTAATTTGTGTTGTAATGGGTGCCATTCTCCATATTTATGGAAAGAAGGAAGTGGTAAAAAACTAACTGATGAAAAATACCTTGAAATTTTAAATAAATACAAAGATTTTGCAAGTTGTGTGCTGTTTATGGGAGGCGAATGGCATAAAGATGAATTAATTAAAAAACTTAAGAAAGCAAAATATTTAGGTTTTTCAACATGCTTATATACAGGTCTTACTAAAGTAGATGCAGAAATTGTTGCAGAATTAAATTGGTTAAAAACAGGACAGTGGATTCAAGAGCGCGGTGGATTGGAAAGTTTGCAAACAAATCAAAAATTTATAGAAGTAAAATCAAATAACATATTAAACCATTTATTCATAAAAAATAAGTCATGATAAGATTAACAGAAGAACAAGTGTCCCAAAAAATCAATTTTATTGAAAATTATATTAAATCCAATAACGCAGCAGATGGTTCTGTGTTAGATGCAAATGCAAATGTGTCTTCAAAAAATATTGCAACTATGGAGGCTGAACTAAATAAGGATATTAATATTCAGGTAAACAGAATGTTAATTAAAAATAAGATTAAAAATTTATTTGGGGAAGACTTGTCTAATGAATATATCCGTCAAATTGAAGCGCATGAAATTTATGTACATGATGAAACTTCTTTAAAACCTTATTGTGTGTCAATTAGCATGTATCCGTTTTTATTTGATGGACTCACAAAAATAGGAGGAGAAAGCAAAGCGCCACAACATTTAGAAAGTTTTTGTGGTGAGTTTGTAAATTTGGTTTTCGCTGTAAGTTCTCAATTTGCAGGAGCTTTGGCAACCGTAGAGTTTTTAATGTATTTTGACTATTTTGCCAGAAAAGATTATGGAGATGATTATTATAATACGCAAAAAAGAATTATTGAAAATCATCTTCAACACGTTGTTTATGCTATAAATCAGCCAGCAGCAGCGAGAGGTTATCAGTCTGTTTTTTGGAATATTTCTTTATATGATGAATTGTATTTTAACAGTATGTTTGGTGATTTTGTTTTTCCTGATATGACCAAACCAACTTGGGATAGTTTAAAAAGAGTACAACAGTTTTTTATGAAATGGTTTAATAATGAACGATTAAAAGCAGTTTTAACATTTCCGGTAGTAACTGCTGCAATGCTTGTAAAAGAAGGGAAGCCGGTTGATGAAGAGTTTGCAATTATGTGCGCCGAAGAATTGAGCGAAGGAAATTCTTTTTTTATATACCAGTCAGAGAATGCCGATAGCTTGGCTTCTTGTTGTAGATTACGAAATGAAATAAGTGATAATACTTTTAGTTATTCATTAGGTGCCGGAGGTGTTTCAACAGGTTCTATAAATGTAATTACTTTAAATATGAATCGTTTAATTCAGAAAAATAAAGATATAAAAACAGAAATTTCAAAAATTCATAAATACCAAGTTGCATATAGAACATTGATTGAAGAATATAAAAATAATGGACTTTTACCAGTTTATGATGCAGGATTCATTTCTTTAGATAAACAATTTTTAACTATTGGCATTAATGGAATGGTAGAAGCTGCCGAAAGTAGAGGAATAAAAGCAGAAAACAGTAAAGCGTATAAAAAGTTTGTTTCAAGGCATTTAAAAGTAATTTTTGATGCTAATAAAGAAGCGAAAAAAGACTATGGTTATATGTTTAATACAGAATTTGTACCTGCAGAAAATTTAGGTGTTAAAAATGCTAAATGGGATAAAGAAGACGGGTTATTTGTGCCTAGAGATTGTTATAACTCTTATTTTTATCCTGTTGAAGACAATTCCATTAATACTTTAGATAAAATTATGCTTCACGGAAACGAAATTATTAAGTATTTGGATGGAGGGTCTGCACTTCATTTAAACTTAGAAGAAGCACCAAATAAAGACGGTTTTTTAAAGCTAATTAATGCGGCAGCTTTGGCAGGATGTAATTATTTTTGTTTTAATATTAAAATTACAATTTGTAATTCGTGCAATCATATTGATAAAAGAACGTTGCAAAAATGCAGTAAATGTGGTTCTACTAATATAGATTATGGTACAAGAGTTATTGGTTATTTAAAACGCGTCTCTAATTTTAGTTCATCAAGGCAAGAAGAACATAATTTGAGACATTACCATATAAATGAAAGAAAATCCTTTAGAAACTCTATTCAGAAAAATAGAATTAATACGTTAGCTGAATTTTTTTCTCAAACTGAAAAAAAGGAGGAAATAATTAAGTGAAATTTATAAGAAATGAATACAAGCCCATCTTAATTATAAGGTAGGCTTGTATGATCTATATATAAAAAAACTAGGATGCTTTTGGAATATCTTCTTTTAAATTAAATCTAAAAATAGCCTTGCAAACTGAATTATCTTCGGAATCCTTTTTTTGAAATACATCAACTAAAAGTTGTAGTTCAAGCTCGTTGTATTTTTTAATTTGAGCCTTAAATGCCAACGTATCATCAGTATAAACATTTTTTAAAAGTTGTAATTTATATAGTTGCGGTATTGGATAAGCAATGGATGTATTACTTAAAATAACATTAGTTGCAAAATATTCCATTTGGGTGTATAGAATATTAGGTAATAATATGTTGTTGTTATTTGTGTCGGTTTTTTTAACCGTATAGTATTTTTCAGGACTTGTAAATTGGTTTTGTAACGTTTTCATATCAAAAATTTTTAGGTTCGTATAAGTATGGGTAAAGGTATTTTAAGGTTTAAATTGTTTTGTGAACAAAGTTTTGTAATGTTTGAAATAATCTGTCGCATAATTTTGGAAGTGTACATAATAGTAGTTTTTAAATTAGTATTTATTGTAAAAAAAAAAGGTGCTTTTTATAAAAAGCACCTTTTAAAATATTATTGAGTTAAAATTTAATTTATCGTTTAAACTTAACATTTGTGCTTTTTTTAATATATATCAACTGCTGTTGCGAATTAGACATAACATACCACTGGCAAATCATATTAATGTATGATTTAACATTGTTAAGCGCTTTAATGTATATGTTATAGTTTGTTTTCATAAATTAATTCAAAAATATAAATTTATTTTAAATATCAAAGAATAATTATATTAATTATATGTTAATGAACCAAATTCTTGTAAATTTGTACCCAAAAATAAAAAATATTATGGCAAGTATAAAAAATTTAAAAAAGGATGCTAATTACGTTTTAGGAGATATTATTGAAGAGTGCTATACTTGGGAACTAATGAACCCTAAAGCTGATACTAAACCTTCAGAGGCAATTATAGATGAAGCTATTGAAACATACGATGCTTTTATTGATAAAATTCATGTTAAAGGTATAGATAATAAAAAAGCATATTTCAAATCATTAAATGCTGAGTTAGAAGAAACAGCAAAAAAATTGATTGACAAAGTAAATAAACTTTAAAAGCTAAAAGGTTATTTTTAACACTTTTTTTAAGAACTTTTTTTGTATATTAGTATAATAAAAAAATAAAAATATACGTTCATATTTATATACCAATTAAAACCCTATAACATATGGCAAGAGCAATGTTTGAGTACACTAAAACGGTACTTGAAAAAGTTAGCTTTAACAAAGATTTGTTTAAAAAGGAGTTAGAAAAAGCAGTTGATAGGCTGCTACCTTATGAAATTAAAGAATTATACGTTTGGTTAAAACAATTTACATTAAATAAACCTGAGTTACACGTTTGCTTAATTGAAATAAAAAATGATAAAAGGAGTTTTTAAACTCCTTTTTTTTGTTGTAAAGGGCTTATTATTTTTACATCATTAAATGCAATTACACCTCTAATAACACTATCTATTACATTTTTTAACGCATCTATTAAATGTATTTTTAATTGAGATTTATGGTAGATAATACTAACTTCTCTGGCAGGTACGGGATCTTTAAATTCTCTTAAATAAATTTTATCTGTATCATTTATATCTAAAGTTTGTAAATAAGGTAATAAGGTCATGCCAAGACCTTCTTTTGATAATTTAATTAAAGTCTCAAAACTTCCACTGTGAATTTGAAATTGCTGATTTTTATTGCCAAAAGCACTGCATAAATTAATAACATTTTCAGTAAAACAATGGCCTTCTTCCAATAATAAAATATCATCAATATCTAAATCTGTCACATCAATAGTCTCATTTTTAAAAAGTCTATGTTCTGTAGGTACAAATCCAACAAAAGGTTCGTAATACAACACTCGCTCTTTAATAATTTCATTTTCTAAAGGTGTTGCAGCAATAGCAACATCTAAATGACCTTCAGATAGTTTTTTTACAAGATCTTCAGTTGTAAGTTCTTCAATTTGTAAATTTATTTTTGGATATTTTTTTATAAAAGATTTTAAAAAAAGTGGGAGTAGAGTTGGCATTATTGTAGGTATAATTCCTAATTTAAAATCACCACCAACAAAGCCTTTTTGTTGATCTACAATATCGTTTATTCTGTTGCTTTCATCAACAATAATTTTAGCTTGTTCAACAATTTTGTTTCCTACTTCAGTTAGCTGAATAGGTTTTTTATTTCTATTAAAAATTTGAACATTTAATTCTTCTTCAAGTTTTTGAATTTGCATGCTTAAAGTTGGTTGTGTAACAAAACAATTTTCAGAGGCAATTGTAAAATTTTTATATTCTGCTACTGCTAAAACGTACTTTAGTTGGGTAATTGTCATAACTATAAATATTTCCGATAAAGATATTAAAACTATCAATAATAATTATGGTATTTTATGTTTTTTTTTGTTGAAATTTGTATAGAAATAAATAAGAAATAATACAAAATTTATATAAAAATGAGTACAACAATTATTGGATTAGACAAAAACAAAACTGAAGATTTAGTAGTAGGTTTAAATAGTTTATTAGCAAATTTTCAGGTGTATTACCAAAATTTAAGGGGTTTACATTGGAATATTAAAGGGAAAAAGTTTTTTGAATTACATGCAAAGTTTGAAGAATTTTATACAGATTCTCAAGAAAAAATAGATTTAATAGCAGAACGTATTTTAACTTTAGGAGGTACGCCTTTACATACTTTTACTGATTATATAGAGCATTCAAAAGTGCCTGTTGGGAAAAATATAAGAAATGATGTTGAATCGATGAAATTAGTAGTAAATTCTTTATCTGAATTATTGAAGATAGAAAGAGTTTTATTAGATGAATCTGATGAAGCAAATGATGAAGGAACTAATGCAATGATGAGTGATTTTATTTCTGAACAAGAAAAAACAATTTGGATGTTAAATGCATGGTTGAACTAGTTAGTTAATTTAGATTTTTATACAAATAAAAAAGCTGTGTTTTAAACACAGCTTTTTTTATTTAATACAAATTCCAAAATTCTCTTTTTTTGTTTAGTTCTTCTTCTTGTCGTTGATATTCTTCTGCAGGGATTACTTTTAAAAATGAAGGATGTTGCTCAATTCCCATTTCAATTTTTTCAACTATTTCATCAATGGTATCATTTTCGTAATCAATTTCCATAGGTTGTTTTATAACCATTGATTGTAAAACATTTCTTTTTTTTATGGCAAGCCCTTTTTTATCGAAAGATCTTCTAAAACCATCAATAACAATTGGTATAACAATTGGTTTGTATGTTTTAATTATGTGAGCAGTACCTCTTCTAATGGGTTTAAAAGGCTTAGTAGTACCTTGTGGAAAGGTGATAACCCATCCGTCATTTAAAGCCTTACCAATATTACTTATATCTGACATTTTAACTTGTCGATTAACCTCTTTTCCTGCACTACGCCAAGTCCTTTCTATAGAAACAGAGCCTGCATAAGCAAATATTTTTGGTAATAGACCCGATTTCATGGTTTCTGAAGCTGCAACAAAATAAATATTTAATTTGGGGTTCCAAATGTATCCTATGTTTTTAAGTGAGTCAATCCTTCCTTTTAAGGAAGCGTTGAAAACATGAAGCATAGCAGCAACATCAGCAAAATATGTTTGATGATTTGATACAAATAAAACGTTAGTTTCCGGTAAATCTCTTATTATTTCAGATCCTTCAATTTGAAGTTTATTAAAACGGTGATATCGTCCGTGTGACACCACACCAAATATACGTATCAGCCATTTTTTTAAAAATAAAATATGTCCGAATGGATTTTTCTTAAAAATGGGCATTTAATTGGTTTAGTATTTTGAATGAAGTACAAATTTAATAAAAATATATATTAAAAGTGTTTTAATAAATCTCTAATTTCACTAAGCATCATGGCTGTAGCTCCCCAAACAATATGGTTGTTAAATTTAAAACAGGGTACACTTATGTTTTTTGCATACGATGTGTTTAAAATTGTTTTAGTAATTGAAGTTTTTTTTAATAAATCACTTAACGTAACGTTAATTAATTCTTCAACTTCATGATTTTTAATAAAAGTAGGATTATAATCAACTAAACCTAAAAAAGGCGTGACTATAAAATTACTGGGAGGTATGTATACATCTGTCATTTGTTTGAAGATAGAAATAGTTTTGCTATCAATTCCAACTTCTTCATAGGTTTCTCGTAATGCAGTATTCTCTAAGTTAACATCGTTTGGGTCAAATTTTCCGCCGGGAAAACTGATTTGAGAAGCATGAGTACCATCGTAATGAGCTCTTAGGGTTAATAAAAAGCAAGTTTCATTATTTTTATCGGGATAAAAAAGTGATAAAACTGCTGCTTTTTTTGCGTTATTTTTTTTTAGTAATTCTTCAGTTGGTTTTACTCTAAGTTTTGGTGCTAATTTAAATTGAGCCTCTAGCCCTCCTATAGATATATCTATAAGTTTTGAAATGTTATTTTTAAAATAATTAAATTCCATTGTAAGGATCAGCGTTTAATAATTAAATCAAATATAGTTGATTAATTATTTTTAATCCTAATTAGTCTAAAATTTAAAGTTTGTAATAAACAAGAAGTAAAATTTTAGGCTATAAATGATATTTTGCAGCAACTGCAGCACCTATAATACCGGCATCATTTTGTGATTCTGCGGCTACTAAAGGAATACTAATATCAATTTGTTTCTCATATTTTTCAATCCTCTTACTGGCACTTCCACCAATAATTATAAGATCTGGTGATAGTATGAGTTGTAAATGTCTAAAATATTCATGAAGCCTTTTTCCCCATTGTTTTTGAGTAAGTGATTCTTTTTTTCTGACAGAATCAGCAGCATAATTTTCGAATTCTTCTCCTTTTTCAGTAAAAATATGTCCAAGTTCGGTATTTGGCAAAAGTTTTCCATCTAAAAAAATACCAGAACCTATTCCGGTACCTAACGTAATCATCACAACCACACCTTTTTTATTTTTCCCTATACCAAAGTTAACCTCTGCTAGTCCGGCCGCATCAGCATCATTTACTACAGAAAACTCGTTTCCGGTTTTTTCTTTAAATAGGTCTTTAACATTTACACCTTCCCATTTTTCGTGTAAGTTACCTCCGGTTATACATTTTCCATGCATTAAAGGCGTTGGGAAACCACATCCTACTAAACCGTTCCACTGAAAATGATCTATTATTTTTTGAATTTTTTTTGCAACTGCTTTTGGTGTTGCATTTTTGGGTGTTCTAATTCTATGTCTTTCAGTTGTAAGTTCACCTGTTTTAATATTTACTAAGGCACCTTTTATACCGGTTCCTCCAACATCAATACCTAAAATCTCCATTTTTATTTATTTTTTAAAGTACAATTTTATCAATAATGTTATAAATGAAATTTAACATAAGTTACACTTACATTCTTTCTTCCATCCATTTTTTAAAATCGAAAAAGTTTTGAGGGGCAACACCATGCC
Organism: Lutibacter sp. B1; assembly: GCF_012524075.1. GTDB lineage: Bacteria > Bacteroidota > Bacteroidia > Flavobacteriales > Flavobacteriaceae > Lutibacter. Next base: position 192,379 of record NZ_JAAZUI010000002.1, on the reverse strand, counting down.
CAACAGGATATTCTTTGTAACTGTTTTTAATGGTTAATTCATTTAAAACTTCAGGAGCTTTTCTTGCCCATTCTACAGGAATTACCTGATCTACACTTCCGTGTGATATAAAAAAATCTAATTTAGAGTAATTTTTATTTTCAATAGTATTGGGTAGTAAATCAGAATTTATATAACCACTTAAGGCTATAATTTTTTGAACTTTTTCAGGATAATTTAATGCTATTGAATAACTTAAAATTGCTCCTTGGCTAAATCCCAGTAAAAATGTTTTATCAGATGAAATTTTATATTTTTTTTGAATTTCATCAATAAAAACAGCTATTTTTTCTCTCGCTTCAATAGCTTCTGGTATATCTGAAAACTTTTTTTGCGGACTTTCAAAATGAATAGTATACCAAGCATATCCTCCAAAAGTTAAGGATTGAGGTGCTCTGGCACTTATAATTAGAAAGTTATCGGGTAATTGTGTTTCGAACGAAAATAAATCTTCTTCATTGCTTCCATAACCATGTAACAAAATAAGCAGTGGTGTTTTTTCTGTTATAAAATTAGGTTCTTTTACTAAATATTTTAAAGAAAGTTCTTTCATGTTTAAAAATTAAAAAGTCGCGTTTTGTAGCGCGACTTTAAATATAAAATTTTATTTGTTTAACTTATTCCTTTAAACCAATCTTGAAATTGGTCACCTAAAAAAGGCACTCTTTTTTCTTCACCTTGTAATGCTCCAATAAATCCAACAATCCACAAAACGAATGTAAGTACACCGGTTAACCAGCCTAAAAACCCATTGATGTACCTTCCTATAAGGCTGGCTACTATACTTAACACCAAAATGCCTAACATTTGGCGGATATGAAAAGAAGCAAATGAATTTCTTTTGCTGTTGTTCATAATAAAAGCAATTAAAGTCCCTATCCAGGTAATATAACTTATAATAGCAGTAGTTTTACCTTCTTTTACTGTTTGATTTTCCATAAAATGGTTTTTTAGTTTTAGTTAGTATAAATATATTAATTTAATATAATTTTTTTATTTGAAATTATTCCATAAACCTTTCCTTTCATCTTTTTATTTAAGAAAATGGCATTTTTTGAAGTAGATAAAATATCTTTTTCAGTAAAAATAGATTCAAAATTAGGATTAAACAATGTTAAATTTGCTTTTTCACCTTCTTTTATTGAATAGTACTCAATATTAAATACAGTTTTTGGTTTTGTAGTTAGTCCTTCAATTAATATTTCTAAATCAATATTTTTATTTAATGCACCAAACAAACTTTCTAGTCCAATTGTGCCAAATTTAGCGTTTTTGTATTCAACTTTTTTATGTTCAATATCTAACGGATTATGGTCGCTTGTAATGGCATCAATAATTCCTTCATTTAAACCTTTTATAAGTGCTTTTGTGTCTTTTAGAGTTCTTAAAGGAGGTAAAACTTTAGTATTTGCATTAAAATCTTTTATTTCGTCATCAGTTAATACAAGATTGTGAGCAGCTACACTACATGTAACTTTTAAGCCTTTCTTTTTAGCTTCTTTGATAAGCTGTACTGATTTTTCTGTTGAAATTGTAGGTATATGTAATCTTCCTCCGGTATATTCCAAAATAAATAAATCACGTGCTATGTGAATTTCTTCAGCCATGGCAGGAATTCCTTTTAAACCAATTTTTGTACTATTTACTTCTTCATTTACTAAACCTTCACCTGCAATTGATTTGTTTTGAGGAAAACTAATAATTAATCCATCAAAATTTTGAGCATAAAGCAGCCCTATTTTTAAAAGATTTGCATCACAAATAGGCTTATTGTAATCTCCAAAAGCAATTGCTCCGGAGTTTTGCATGTCGTAAAGTTCGGTAATATCTTTACCATCAGCATGTTTTGTTAAACTTCCAATAGGATATAAGGTGGTAGCAAATCCGTTCCCTTTATTTTTAATAAATTCAATAGTTGAATTATTGTCGGCAACAGGATTTGTGTTTGGATTTACTGCAACTGCTGTAAATCCGCTTTTTGCAGCCGTTTTAAGTCCGTTTTCAATAGTTTCACGTTCTTCAAAACCCGGTTCTCCAAAACAAACACTAGAATCGAACCAACCTTGAGAAACGTAAAGGTTTTCTAAGTTAATTTCTTTAAAATTATCAGTATTTTTTATAGAATTTGAAATTTGGGTAATAATACCGTTTTTTATTAAAATGTCTTTTTGTTGTTTGTGGTACGGACTGGAACTGTCTATAATTGTAGCAGATTTTATGAGTAGGTTCATATTTTGAAATATTTTAAAATAAGCATTTCAATTAACAAAAATAGGACAGAAAATGCTAAAAACCATTTAAAAAGCCAATTGATTTTTTGTTGATTGTTAATTTTTTCAAAAATTTCATCAATATCAGATGAAACAGTAATGTTTTTATTGTTTGCAGCAATCGAATCTAAAGCCAGATAAGTTAAATCACTTTCGGATCTATTGTAATTAAATGCGATTGTTTTTATAATTTGTTCATTTTTCATAATATTATAAAACCCGCTTTCTAAATCGTTATTTTCAAGTTTAAGTGTTACTTTATTTTGTGATATATTTTGAAGAGGGATAAACTCTATTTTTTCGTTTTTCATTTTTAAAACCTCATCTTTTTCCATTGCTGTATTCAAATTTATTTCATTTTGAGGTTTAATAGTATAGTATAAGTCTTCTATATTTAAACTTTGCTTGGCAACATTGTAAAAAACAGGCACTATTAAAGGAGACTGCGTAAAAGTTGAAATTTCTTTATTTAAGGGTGATGAAATCCAATAAAAAAAACCGTTTTCTACTTTTGAAGTTGAAATGAAAGGTTGTGTATTGTCTAAATTTATAATTGAAGAGCTATTTTGAAAATTGGTTTGGTAATAAAGCGTTGTTTTAGGATATTGAAAATTAAATACTTTTTTTTCAAAAACATTATTGATTATAGGATGATTATAGTTGATGGATGTAATTAAATGTTCTTGTTCAATTTTTGAAGTAATAATTCCAACATTTAAAGAATTTAATAAGTTATTATAACTATTTATCATTAAATTTTCAGAAGGAATTACTAAAAGGTTACCACCATTTTTTGAAAACTCATTTAAACTTTTAGTTAATTCAGAAGGAATATTTTCAATTTCATTAAGAATTATCAAATGCTGATTTTGAATTGTATTATAATTAAGTTTTTGAAGTGGAGTAGAGGTGAAATTAAATTCATTTTGGGTGTAAATTCTAGGTAAAAATTCAGAAGAATTACCAATACTTAGAACATTTATTTTTTCGGGTTTTGAAATAGAAAAATAAAAGTCGTTATCAAATTCTAAAACATCATCAGTTAAAGAAATTTTACCGTTAAAATTAGTGGTATTTGGAATAGTAAATTGTACAATTGAAAGTTTTGAGTTGTTAAATTTAGAGGTAGATTTACCTATTAAAATGGTGTTGTTATATAAAGAAATTGCTATATTTTCGGTAGTATTTTTTATACTTTTTACAACTACATTTAAGGTGGTTTCTGTCAATTTTTCATTTCCTAAATAAACACTGTCTATAAAAATGTTATTTGTATTTTTAGGAATGATTTTTATAAGTCTTATTGGCGAGTTTACATTTGTGAAAACAGTTTTATTTTTATTATTAATATTTTGAAAATCAGATATTAGTATATTTTCATTTAAACTATTTATTTCATCCGGTTTATTGTCTTTTAATTTTAATAAAATACTGTTTATATCCAATAATTCAGGTGAATATTTTATATTTATAAGCTCGTTTTTTAAATTTTTAGGATCTAAATTATTATAATTTTTAGTATTTGTAAAAACTAAAATATCTTGATTTTCTTCGTTTAAATTTTTAATAATTTTTTGTCCTGCATTTTTTAATAACTCACCGTTTTCACCTTTAGCTTGCATACTAAAAGAGTTATCTAAATAAATAGAAGTTTTAAACTTTTGGTTTAATGAATATTTTGAAAAATAGGGTTGTGCAAAAGCTAAAATTAAACATGTAAAAGCCAACATTCTTGTAAGTAAAATAAGCCATTTTTTTAAGCGTGAACTTTTACGCGTTTGTTTTTCGATTTTTTGTAAAAACTTAACATTGGTAAAAGGTACTTTAACAAAACGTTGTAACTGAAATAAATGAACAATTATTGGAATAATTAATAAAAGAAGTGCATATAAAATTTCAGGATACTTAAATTGCATTGTTCATAAACAAAGTTTATCAAAGATATAAAATTCAACTAAATTTAAGCAAAATAGTTTTGCAAGATACCTAAGGCATAATTGCTGGCAATTGTATTGGCAAATTTTGAAAAATCGATATGCGAATTATCATTTGCTTTATCTGAAATAATACGAATAATAGAAAAAGGAATGGTGTATTCAAAACAAACTTGTGCAACAGCAGCACCTTCCATTTCAACACAAGCAGCTGTTGGTAAAACGGTGTTGAGATGCTGTATTTTATCTAAACTCGAAATAAACTGATCTCCGCTGGCAATATCTGCATGAATTACTTTTGGGTTATAAATATCAAATTCTTCAGCAATTGCAAGGTTAATAAAACTTCCGTAACTCAATAAAAAGGAGTTTGCAGCATGTATTAAATTAGTTGCATTTTTAGTTTCAATATATTTTTTCTTTAAAATTGGAACTTCAAATTGTGTATAAAAAGGTGTGGCATCCAAATCATGTTGGTATAGGTGTTTTCCAATAACAACATCACCTATATTCAATTCTTCTTTAATAGCACCCGCAACACCTGTAAAAATAATCTCTGAAACATTAAAATCATTAATTAATTGAGTGGTTGTAGCTGCCGAAGCAACTTTTCCCCAGCGAGAAAATACAATAACCACTTTTTTGTTAAACAAAGTTCCTGTATAATAGGTTCTCATTCCTTTTGTGGTAGTTGTAACATTTTTAAGTTGATGCAGTAACGCCTGAATTTCTTCTTGCATAGCACTTATAATTCCAATCATTTTACTAAAATTTAATTGATGATTTTTCCGTCTTTCATTTCTAATTTTCTATCGGCCATGTTTGCTAATTCCTGATTGTGAGTTACAATTACAAAAGTTTGATTTAACTTATCTCTTAAAGTGAAAAATAATTCGTGTAAGTTTTTTGCTGATGCTGAGTCTAAATTACCACTTGGTTCATCGGCAAATACAACATCGGGATTATTTACTAAAGCTCTGGCTACAGCAACACGTTGTTGTTCACCTCCTGAAAGTTCATTGGGTTTGTGATGTATTCTGTCTGATAATCCTAAAAAATGAAGTAAATCAGTAGCTTGTGCTTCGGCTTCTTTTTTTGTTTTATTTGCTATAAATGCCGGAATACAAACGTTTTCCAATGCTGTAAATTCAGGTAAAAGTTGATGAAACTGGAAAATAAAACCTATATGCTGATTTCGAAACTTTGATAAAGGTTTGTCTTTTAAATTAAGTAAATTTTGATTGTTTATTGTAAGTTCCGAGTTTTTATTATTTGTTGGTTTATCTAAAGTGCCTAGTATTTGTAAAAGAGTTGTTTTTCCTGCTCCTGAAGGGCCAACAATAGCAACAATTTCACCTTTTTTTATAGTTAATCCAACACCTTTTAAAACCTCTAAATCTCCGTAAAATTTATGTATATTTTTAGCAATAATCATGTAATGCAAGTTGGTTAATGCGAAAGTATTAAAAAAATAGCTTAGTTAACCTCAATTAGATTATATTTTTAATATTGTTGTAATCTATATAATAGATTAACTTTAAAGAGAATGTGTGTTTTGATGGATCTTTAAATAGATTATCTAAATTATCTGTAAAATTAAGATATGCTTTTTCATTTTGACTGAAAATAGAGTTTCTGTAAAATGCTATTAACTGGCTTCCGGGGGCGAATTCCCAAATATAATTCAGGTCTAAATTCCAACTATTGTAGTTAATGTCATTTTTTTCTGAGTAAGGATGCTCATCTAAATAACCCTTTGAGTTAAGTACATAGTATTGCGAATGATATTCTACAGGCGACCAATAATGCCTGAATGATAACGAAATAGATGATTTTATACCAAAACTGTATTTACCGGAGATACTATTTTCAATATCTTTAGAATCTCTTTTACCGAAAATAATATCATCATTTTCAATAGTAACAAAACCTTTATCGTTCGTGTTTTTATCATAATAAAAATCATATGCTAAAGAAAACTGTTTGCTAAACCTGTATCTTGGAGAAAAACCAAATCCAAATCCTTTTTCATCATCATCAAAATAAATACCATAGTATAAACTGGCATCTACGGCAAATTTTTTACGATAATCACTTGAAATCCATGAATTTAAATTCATTTTTGATTTTTTTACAAAAAAACGTCCGGGAACTCTTGGTTCGTAATAATCGTATTGGTTTCCTATATTTCCATTAATATTTCCACCAAAACTAAATCTTTTTAAAGTGTTAGCCCAAACTTCAAATCCACATTCATTTCCAGTGTATTTTCCCGGTTTGTGTAAGTAATTTGCGTTGTACCAAGTGTAAAATCCATAGTTTTCATACTTTTTGGTAGGTTCAAAAATTCTATAGGAAAAATTACTGTATATGGTTTGTGTGTTATTATTGCTTTGGTATCCTAAATCATTTATTTCATATTTATCGTCTTTAAAATTGTACCCTAACTCATATTGATATTTTCCTGCAGATTTTCCAATACTGGTATCAAAAAAATAACCGTTTGTTTTTTCGCCATTTTCATTAATGGTACTTGTTTTAACAGATCCGTCAATAAAATAACTGTTGGTCTTTCTGTCTTTTAGGTTGTATAACAGTCCGGTTACGTTGGCATCTCTAAAACGACCTTCACGTAAAACATTGGTATTAATTAAAGTAACAGACGAGTGTTTGTTAAATTGTTGATCTAAAACCAAAACACTGTAATTTGCCAAAGGCTCAGTTACTTTTTTATAGTATTCTTCCGACGTTGTATTATCAGGATTTGTTATGGTTTTTTTGATAGTTGCTTCTGTTTTTTCGGTAACAGCATTAAAAACTCCAATTCCTAAACCCTTTTTAGTTCTTCCGGAAACTTTAATGGCGTTTATCATTTTAACATCATCAGGATTTTTAACAACAGTTTCATTATCTTCCAAATCTTTATAGATTTTATGTTTTTCAACAGGTGTGTTACCAATTCTTCTTGAATAAAACAGACCTCCTTTGCTAAATAGTTCTGTTCCTTCAGTAAAAAATTGTCGTTGTTCAGAATATTGTTGTTCAAAAGGGCCAAGGTTAAGCGTAACATTGTCAAAGGCTGTTTGACCAAAATCGGGTATTAAAGTAGCATCTAGAGTAAAACTTTCAGAAATGCCGTATTTTACGTCTAACCCAATACTATAATCGGAATTGGATTCACCATCGTAAGAATCTACAGTTGCTGACGCATAAGGGTAAAAACTTAGCCGAGTAGGAGGATTTATATTTTGTATGCCTTCTAGAATTCCATCGTATTGTGTCCAAATTCCTTTTGTTCTGTCAATAAAATTCCAAGTATATTGTTCGTTTCTACGTAACATTTTTCTATGAAAATTTATGCCCCAAGTTTGGATTTTTTTATTTGAAAATCGAAGTGCGGAATAAGGTATTTTCATCTCTACAATCCAACCATCTTTTTGCATGCTGATATCACTAACCCAAACAGCACTCCAATCACCATCTTCATTACCTTTAGTAACTTTAGCGTCAAATTGTACTCCGCTGCTTGTAACTGCAAATTCTGTAGCATTTTGCCCATCATTATTGGGGTTTAGAATTACTAAAAAGAAATCATTTTGCCCAACATTATCTCGTGTTGTAAATTCAACAGGAATACCGGAGGGATTATTGTCGTAAAGGTATGCTCCAAAATAGATGGCCTCATCATCATAAACAATTTTAACTTCTGTTTTGTGGGTTTCAGGCTCTTTAGTACCGTTTTCGGGTCTAAATTGTACAAAGTCTTTCGCTATATCAGCATCTTTCCAAGCAATATCATCTAATTTACCGTTAATTTTTGGAGGTGTTGTGGTTCTTTTTGTGAGTACAGTTTTTTTGGTTTCCTGTGCGTTAGATATAAATGTGCACAGTAGAGCAAGTATTATTATTACTTTGTTCATAAAAGAAAGTTCTAATATATTGTTTGAATTAAGCTAAAATAACTTTTTAAGATAAATATCGTCTTAAATAAATCATAAATTGTTATTAATTATAAAGACTTATTAAAATTAAATTTGTTACAATATTTTTATTAATTGATTATAAATTATTAGATTTGATTTTTAGTATATATTAAAATTGAAGATCTTAAAAAAATGAACTTACACGAATATCAAGGAAAAGAATTGTTAAATAGTTTTGGCGTTAGAATTCAACGTGGAATTGTTGCCGATAATCCGAAAAAAGCAGTAGAAGCTGCAAAACAATTAGCTGCTGAAACCGGTACAGGTTGGTGGGTAGTAAAAGCGCAAATTCATGCTGGTGGACGAGGAAAAGGTGGTGGTGTTAAACTTGCAAAAAGTTTAGATGATGTTGAAACAATATCTAATGATATTATTGGTATGATGTTGAAAACACCTCAAACTCCTCCGCAAGGTAAAAAAGTTCATAAAGTATTAATAGCTGAAGACGTATATTATCCGGGAAATAGTGAGCCGGAAGAATATTACATGTCGGTTTTATTAAATAGAGCCACAGGAAAAAATATGATTATGTACTCTACTGAAGGAGGAATGGATATTGAAACTGTAGCTGAAAAAACTCCTCATTTAATTTTTACTGAAGAAATTGACCCGTTATTGGGAATACAACCATTTCAAGCACGTAAAGTAGCGTTTAACTTAGGTTTATCGGGTGTTGCTTTAAAAGAAATGATAAAGTTTGTTACATCATTGTATACAGCATTTGCAAAATCGGATGCTTCGTTATTTGAAATTAATCCTGTTTTAAAAACTTCTGATGATAAAATTTTAGCTGTAGATTCAAAAGTTGTGTTGGATGATAATGCTTTATACCGTCATAAAGATTTAGCTGAGTTAAGAGATTTACGTGAAGAAAACGAAATAGAAGTTGAAGCGAATGCTGCCGGTTTAAATTATGTTGATTTAGACGGTAATGTTGGTTGTATGGTAAATGGAGCCGGCTTAGCCATGAGTACTATGGATTTAATTAAGCAATCGGGTGGTGAGCCTGCAAACTTTTTAGATGTTGGTGGTACTGCTGATGCTAAACGTGTAGAAACTGCATTTAGAATTATTTTAAAAGATACAAATGTAAAAGCTATTTTAGTAAATATATTTGGAGGTATTGTACGTTGTGACAGAGTAGCCCAAGGTGTTATTGATGCGTATAAAAATATGGGTGATGCTATTAAAGTGCCAATAATTGTTCGTTTACAAGGTACAAATGCAATTGAAGCAAAAGAATTAATTGACGCCAGTGGTTTAGATGTAATATCTGCTACAGAATTTCAGGAAGCGGCTGATAAAGTACAAGAAGTTTTAGCGTAGCTAAAACAAACTTAATGCATAAAAAAACACCTCAAATTTTTTGAGGTGTTTTTTTATTTTAGAATAATATTACTTTTAAATATCTTCAAAATTTAAGTCAGTAAAACTTTCAGTTCCTTTAGGTTCACCGTTTAATTCTGATGGTTTTTTAAAATCTTTTTGATGACGTTCTGAAATTACTTCTTCACCTTTTTCATTTAAAATATAATCAGTTGCTGCTTTAAGCATCTCATTAAATTCTGCAAAATCTTCTTTGTATAAATAAATTTTGTGCTTTTTGTAATGGAAAGATCCATCGTCATGTGTGAATTTTTTACTTTCCGTTACAGTTAAGTAATAATCTTCAGCTTTTGTAGCTCTTACATCAAAAAAGTAAGTTCTTCTTCCTGCTCTAAGAACTTGAGAGAAAATCTCTTCTTGTTCTAAATGTTCTTGGTCACTCATAATTAACTTTCTATTTTATTTAATCTTTTTATTAGATACAGACACAAATCTATAAAAATATTTGAGTTATTTCACAATTTTTAAATTTCTTTTTCCAAAAGTTGTTGTTCATAAAGCTCTTTATAATACCCTTTTTTATTAATAAGCTCATTGTGCGAACCTTGTTGAATAATGCTACCGTTATCTAAAACTATTATAGTATCGGCATTTTTAACAGAAGAAACTCTATGGCTAACAATTATTGTGGTTTTATTTTTACTTACTTTATATAAATTATTTAAAATAATTTCTTCTGTTTCGGTATCAACTGCAGAAAGGCAATCGTCAAAAATTAATATTTTAGGCGATTTAATAATGGACCTTGCTATAGACACACGTTGTTTTTGTCCACCGGAAAGTGTTACACCTCTTTCACCTACATAAGTATCGTAACCTTTATTAAATTCTATAATATTATGGTGTATATATGCATCTTTAGCCGCTTGTTCAATTTTTTCGTCTGAGGCATTTTCGTCGCCAAATTTAATATTGTTTTTTATAGTGTCTGAAAATAAAAATGCTTCTTGTGGTACAAAACCTATGCTTTGGCGTAAATCATTTAAATTAATTGTTTCAATCTCATTTCCGTCGATTAAAATTTTTCCTGAATCCACATCGTATAATCTGGCAATTAAACTTAGTATTGTAGATTTACCGGAACCTGTATTACCCAGAATAGCTAATGTTTTTCCTTTTTCTAATTTAAAATTAATGTTTTTAAGAGCCGTAATATTGGTATCGTCATAAGTAAAAGAAACCTTTTTAAATTCTATAGTACCTTCAATTTGAGAAGAATTAGTGTTATTATTTACAATCTCCGGTTTTTGCTCTAAAAATTCGTTGATACGTTTTTGTGAAGCTTCTGCTTGTTGAATTATTGAAGTTACCCATCCAACAACTGCCACAGGCCAGGTTAGCATATTAACGTATAAAATAAATTCTGCAATAACACCTAAAGAAATTTCACCTTGAATAAATCGTAAACCTCCAATGTAAATAACTAGAATATTACTTAAACCAATTAATAAAATCATTAATGGAGAAAATAATGCTTGAGCCATGTATAAATTAATATTCTTTTCTTTAGCGGTATTGCTTAAATTTTCAAATTCAACCATTGTTTTTGATTCAATACCGTACGATTTTAAAATACTGATTCCTGAAAAAGTTTCTTGTGCATTAGCGGTTAGTATAGATAAGTATTGTTGAACAATGGTGCTTCGTTTATTAATGACTCTACTTAACACATAAATAGATATTGATAGTATTGGTAGTGGTAATAATGTATAATTGGTTAATGTAGTATCAATACTGTACATTCTAATAATAGCAATAACAAATAAAACCAGCATGTTCATTGTATACATTATTGCAGGTCCAAAATACATACGTACTTTACTTACGTCTTCACTTATACGATTCATTAAATCACCGGTTCTGTTTTTTTTATAAAAATTTAATGATAAACGCTGGTATTGTTGGTAAATCTCATTTTTTAAATCAAATTCAATTAAACGAGATGTAACAATAATCATTTGTCTCATTAAAAAAGTAAAAAAACCTGCCAGTAGAGCCGCTCCAATAATTAATAGTATGTTATTTAGAAGTTCGGCTTTAACAACTGTTAAATCAGTTACTGTACCGTTTTTATAATCTTCAGCAATATTTACTGATTTTCTAATAAGCTGAGGTACTTGTAATGATAAAAAGTTAGAACAAATTGCAATAACTATTCCTAATAATAGACGGTATTTATATTTTAAAAAGTATTTATTTAAGTATTGTAAGGCTTTCATAAAGAAAATTGGTACGCTCAAAATTTTAAAGCACGAATATACATCAATATTATTTTAATAGTTGTATTTTAATATAGATTTAACTTTGTTTAAAAAAATGAAAACAACATCTTATTTATAAAAAATAATATTATTTTTGTGGCGTTAAAAACACAATTTTTTCAAAGTTCTTTAAATGATAAATAGAAGACATATTAGAATTAAAGTAATGCAATCGGTATATGCAATACTACAGTCTAAAAGTGATAACCTTACTAAAGAAGAAAAATTTTTATACGCTAGTATAGATAAAATGTACGATTTGTATGTACTATTACTTCGTTTATTTGTTGAAGTTAAAAATATGGAGAAAAATCATATTGAAATTTCAAGAAAAAAGTTTTTAGCCACTGCAGAAGAACTAAATCCAAACACAAAATTTATTGATAATTCTATTTTTCAATTATTTGAAGATAGTGTTTCGTTAAATGAATATTTAGAATCTAATAAATTAAACAATTGGAAACTGGATGACGAATATATTAAAGAAGTTTGGAAGCTGATTAAAGAAAGCAATTTGTATGCTAATTACATGAAATCTTCAAAAAAATCATTCCAAGATGATAAAGATTTTGTAATAGCTGTTTTTAAAGAGATTATTGCACCGAATGATAAATTGGCCGATTATTTTGAGGATAAGAATATAAGTTGGGTTGATGATATTCCTTTTGTAAATACATGGATTGTTAAAACCTTAAATCAGCTAAATCCTAAAAAATCATTTAGATTAGGGCAATTGTATAAAGATGAAGATGATAAAAAATATGTGCTTGATTTATTTAGAAAAGTGGTACTAAATCATACAGAGTTTGAAAAATATATTATTGATAAAACACCTAATTGGGATGCCGAACGAATTGCCGAAATAGATATGATTTTAATAAAAATGGCAATTTGCGAATTTTTAAAATTTCCATCAATTCCTACACGTGTTACAATAAATGAATATATTGAAATTGCCAAAGATTACTCAACAGAGAAGAGTAGTTTTTTTATAAATGGAGTTTTAGATAAAATTTTAAAAGATTTTATGGCTTCAAAAAGAATAGAAAAAATTGGCAGAGGATTGTTATAATTTTTTAATTTTACACAAAACAAACAATACAAACATGAGAAAAATAGTATATTTAGGTTTAGCTTGCGCAGCTTTTTTTATGGTTTCTTGTAAAGAAAACGCTTCATCAAAAATTAAAGCATCTAATATTGAAAGTGCTAAAGAAAGAGATGCAAAAATAAGTTTAGGTGGTGCCATTATTGATTTTGACAAAAGAGAATATGATTTTGGAAGTGTTACAGAAGGTGATGTTGTTGAAGGTATATTTGTAATATCTAATAAAGGTAAGGCCGATTTAATTATTTTAGATGCAAAAGCAAGTTGTGGTTGTACAGTACCTGAATGGCCAAAAGAAGCTATTAAACCGGGAGATTCTGCAGAGCTTAAATTCTCATTTAACTCAAGAGGAAGATCCGGAAAGCAAAGCAAATCAATTACACTTCAAACAAATTCAGAAAAAGCAACTGAAATATTACGCATTTCGGGCACAGTAATCAAAAAAAGTTAATACAAATAATAGATAAAATACGATAATGTACACAACAATTTTTTTACAAACAGGAGGAGGAAGTTCATTAACAACTATGTTACCTTTCTTATTGATGATTTTGGTTCTATATTTTTTTATGATTAGACCACAAATGAAACGTCAAAAAAATGAAAAACAATTTCAAAATTCTTTAACTAAAGGAACAAAAGTTGTAACATCGAGTGGAATACATGGGAAAATTGTTGATATTGTTGACAGTGATAATACTGTAATAATTGAAACAGGTGCCGGTAAAATCAAATTTGAAAGAACAGCAGTTTCTATGGATCTCAGTAAAAAATATCAAGCTCCTATAGAAAAGAAATAAAAAATTCTCAACCAATAAAAAGTGAGCTGTAAAGCTCACTTTTTTTGTATATTTAGTTTTTATTTTAAATATGAAAACAGCTGTTAATAAACCTGGAATGTCGCTAAGAAACAATAGAAAAGTAAGAATATTTTTATTTTTTTTAGTGTTAACATCAATTATTTGGTTGTTGATTGAATTGTCTAAAACCTATACAAGTTCAGCAGTATTTAAAATAGAATATAAAAATTTACCTGCCGATAAATTATTGCAAAGCAAACCAATTCAAGAGGTAAATGTTGCAATTAAAGCTCCGGGTTTTAATTTGGTAAAATACAAAGCTGTTAAGCATAAAATAACATTAAACTTAAAAAATGTTATAAAAAATAATACCTCTTATTATTTATTGCCTAATGCACAAATTTCTAATTTAAATGCACAATTGCCTAGTGAAACTGAAATTGTTAAAATATTGAGCGATACTATTTTTATTGAATTAGGTAATAATATTTCAAAAAAAATACCTGTTAACCCTTCAATAGATATAAAATACAAATTAGGTTATAATTTAACTGAAGATTTAAAAATAATACCTGATTCTATAATAATTTCAGGACCTGAAAAATACATTGATTCTGTAAAAGAGATAACCACAACTACCTTAAAATTAAATGAAGTTTACGAAAATATAAATATTGACTTACCTTTAAAAACTCCATTAAAAAAAAATATTGTACTTTCAGATAAAAGTGTTAAAATAAAAGGAGAAGTTGATAAATTTACCGAAGGAAGTTTTACAATACCTGTAACTATAATTAATGAACCGGAAGGAGTTAAAGTTAGACCATTTCCAAATGAAATAGAAATTGTTTATCAGGCCGGACTTTCAAATTTTAATAAAATTAATAAAAATAGCGTTCAGGTAGCGTTTGATTATAAAGAATACCAAAACGATACTTTAATTCGTTTTTTAACTCCGGTAATTATGCAAAAAAGTGAGTTTATTTCATCCATAAGAATTAATCCAAACCAAATAGAATTCTTAATTCAAAAATGAAAATAATTGGTTTAACAGGCGGAATTGGTAGTGGAAAATCTACAGTGCTTAAAATGTTTGAAGAGCTTGGTGTAAAGGCTTACATAGCTGATATTGAAGCAAAAAAATTAATGAAAAATGATGTAGAGTTGGTGTCGCAAATTAAAAATTTATTTGAAGACAGTTCTTATAGTAATGGAGAATTGAACAGAGCTTTTATAGCCTCAATAGTATTTAATGATAAAGAAAAATTAAGTGCTTTAAATAATTTGGTTCATCCAAAAGTAAAGGAACATTTTACTAACTTTATAGCTAATTCATTTGCAGATTTTATAATGTATGAATCTGCAATTCTATTTGAGAGCGGAACAGATAAAATGTGCGATTTTATTATTACAGTTACAGCTGATTTTAATGATAAAATTAAAAGAATAATAAAACGTGATAATGTTTCCAAAAAGCAAATTTTAGAGAGAATGAACAATCAACTAAATGATGATTTTAAGATTAAAGAGGCTGATTTTGTTATTGTTAATAGTGATTTAAAAAGTACTGAACAACAGGTAAAAACTATTTATAACTTGGTTGTTGATTTTAATTCATAAATAGATATATTCTTAATAAATTGTTAAAAAATTATATATTTTGTTAATCTGCGTTAAAAAGTAATACGTTTGCTGTTAAAAGTTTAATTTTGAATAATGGGGAAGAGGTTTTTTTTGCTCATCATTGTATTAATGAGTGTTGCCTTAATAGGCATAATTACTGTTCAGGTATTTTGGATTAAAAATACGATACAAATTACAGAAGGGCAATTTACATCGAATGTCAGATTTGCATTAGCAAAGGTTTCTGAAGATATAAAACAAAGAGAGTTTGATGAATTTTATCATAAACTTTTAGATATTTATAAAGAGGGAGAAAAATTAAAAGCTTCTGATGTCAGTAAATTTATTTTTGAGAAAATTGATACAGTAAATAATGAGCGTTTCACATATTCTCAAAGTATTATAGAAGCAAATTATAAAGTCCCAACCGAGTTCTTTGAAAATGATACTATTGATTTTAGAGAGATTTTTAGTAAAGAAGAAATTGTAATTACTAAAGATAATTTATTAGACGCTACAAATCCGCCGGAAGAAAAGTTTATTAAAATGGGTAGATTTGAAGGTGCTGAAAAATCATATTTAGAAAGAGTATTCGATCAGTATACAAGTAAGTTACCTATTCATAAAAGAGTTAGTAATCAAGAGATTACAATGAGTTTGGAAAAAGAGTTGAGTAGCAGAGGAATAAATACCAATTTTAAATACGGTATTTATAGTAATGGTTTGGCAACTCAAGTAAAATCGGGTTATTTTAGAAAAGAAGAAGGTAAAAGTTATAAAGTACCAATGTTTGCCGATGCGAATGGAAATAGTAATTATCAATTATTTGTAACTTTTCCGGAGAAAAAGAACTTTATTCTTTCTTCAATAACAAAAATATTGGTTTTATCGGCTTTTTTTATTCTAATTATAATTTTAGCTTTTGTAAGTGCGTTATATCAGTTAATAAGGCAGAAACAAATCTCTGAGATTAAAACGGATTTTATAAACAATATGACGCATGAATTTAAAACACCAATTGCAACCATAAATTTAGCGCTAGATGCAATTAAAAATCCTAAAATAATAGAAGATAAAGATAAAGTACAGAGGTATGTTGCAATGATTCGTGAAGAAAATAAAAGAATGCATGCGCAGGTTGAAAATGTATTAAGAATTTCTAAGCTCGAAAAAAATCAATTAGATGTAACAAAAGAAAAGATTGATGTACACGATATAATTGAAGAGGCTGTTACACATGTTGAGTTGATTATTAAAAATAGAGGAGGTTATATAAAAATGCATTTTAATGCAGGAATAACCGAGATTTTAGGCAATCAATTTCATTTTACTAACGTTATAGTAAATATATTGGATAATGCTATAAAATATTCAAATAACTCTCCAAAAATTGATATTATCACAGAAAATACAAGTAAAAACATTGTCATCCAGATAAAAGATCAGGGAATTGGTATGACAAAGAATGTTCAAAAACACGTATTTAAAAAGTTTTATAGAGAAGAAAGAGGCAATATTCATAATGTGAAAGGTCACGGTTTAGGACTTTCATATGTAAAAAAAATAATAGAGATTCATCAAGGTGATGTATATGTTGAAAGTGAGAAAGGAGTTGGAAGTACTTTCATAATTAAATTACCTTTAATTTAAAATAAAAATATGGAAAATAATAGAATTTTACTGGTTGAAGACGATCCTAATTTTGGAACCGTTTTAAAAGATTACTTATCGTTAAATGATTATAGAGTTACCCTTGCTAAAGATGGTTTGGAAGGATTGATAATGTTTAAAAATGATGAATTTGATTTATGTATTTTAGACGTTATGATGCCACGTAAAGATGGATTTTCATTAGCAAAAGATATAAGAGCAACAAATTCTGAAGTGCCAATTATATTTTTAACTGCTAAAACTATGAAAGAAGATGTGTTAAAAGGATATCAATCCGGTGCCGATGATTATTTATACAAACCTTTTGATTCTGAAGTGTTATTGTATAAAATTAAGGCAATACTGCAACGTAAGGAAACAGGGCAAACTGTTGAAGAAGATACGTTTGAGTTTAAAATTGGTAAATTTGAGTTTAATTCAAAATTACGTCATTTAACATTTGATGGTAAAGAGCCTCAAAAACTTTCTCCAAAAGAAAGTAAATTGTTAAAAATGCTGGCCAGTCATAAAAATGATTTAATGCCAAGAGAATTAGCCTTAACAAAAATTTGGAGAGACGATAATTATTTTACCTCTAGAAGTATGGACGTTTACATTGCAAAACTTAGAAAGTATTTAAAAGAAGATGAAAATGTTGAAATACTCAATATACATGGTGAAGGCTTTAGATTGATTGAAAAATCATAATAAATAATTTAATAAATAGTATATCATAAGAAAACCTGCTTAAGCAGGTTTTTTCATTTTAAAATAAATTATATTTGTTTTAAACATAAAATGATGATGTATGGCACAATTAGTTAAATTATTTGAAGAAAATCCCAACGAACGTGAGTTAAACAAAGTGGTTGAGGTTTTAAAAAAGGGAGGTTTAATTATTTATCCAACAGATACTGTTTATGGTATTGGTTGTGATATTACCAATATGAAAGCAATGGAAAAAGTTGCTAAAATAAAGGGTATTAAATTAGAAAAAGCAAATTTCTCATTTATTTGTTACGATTTAAGTAATCTGTCAGATTATGTAAAACAAATTGATACACCAACCTATAAAATATTAAAAAGAGCTTTACCGGGACCGTATACATTTGTATTACCGGGTAATAATAATTTACCTAAAGCTTTTAAAAATAAAAAAACGGTAGGTATTAGAATTCCTGATAATAATATTGTTAGAGAATTGGTGAAAAGGTTAGGAAACCCAATAGTTTCTACATCAATATATGATGAAGATGATTTGTTAGAATACACTACCGATCCGGAACTTATTTTTGAAAAATGGGAAAACAAAGTAGATTTGGTTATTGATGGTGGTTATGGAGGAAATATACCGTCTACTGTTATTGATTTGTCTGAAGGTGAAATAACCGTTTTACGTGAAGGTAAAGGAAGTGTAGAAGATTTATAGTAGTCTAATGTTTTTGAATCTCTTTAAAAACTTTTTTATTGAGTACAAAATAGTGCCAAACAATACTTTTTGTTAAATAGTAGTCGTTTTTAGGTGCTATAATTTTACGTTTTTTTAGCATTTTAGGTAAAAAGTGATAAAAGCTAAAATGAGCTCTAATGATGGCGAAAGTATGTATAGGTCTAAATTCCAATAAAAATTTAATTCCTGCTATTCCGTCCAAAATTAAACGAGTAAAGATTATTGAGAATAACGATTTTTTAGGCAAGTTTTTTACCAAAGTAAATAAGCTGTTTCTAAAATTTAAAAAAGTTTTTCTTGGGTTAGCTTCTTTTAAAGTAGCACCACCAACATGATAAACTGTTGATAATCCTACATATTTAATGACGTAGTTTAAATTTTGAACTCTCCAACATAAATCAATTTCTTCTTGATGTGCAAAATAATCTTCATCAAAACCATGAAGTTGATGAAAAACTGAAGAACGAATAAAAAAGCAAGCACCCGATGCCCAAAAAATAGTTGTTGCATCGTTATATTGCTGATGGTCTTCTTCTAAATTCGAAAAAATTCTTCCTCTACAAAAAGGATATCCAAATTTATCAATGAATCCACCGCCGGCTCCGGCATATTCAAATAAAGATTTGTTTTTATAATCTAATATTTTAGGTTGAATTATGGCAGTATTTGGTTCATTTTCAAAAGTTGAGATAATTGGTGAAAGCCAATTTTTAGTAACTTCAATATCAGAATTTACCAATGCATAAATATCAGCATTTATATTTTTTAAAGCATCATTATACCCTTTTGCATAACCTCCATTCACTTCATTTTTAACAATTTTAATAGTGGAATAATTTTGTTGAATAAATGCTATAGAATCATCAGTTGAAGCGTTGTCGGCAATATAAACAGTAACATTTTCTAAGTTACTGTTTTCTATAATTGAAGGAATAAATTTTTCCAATAATTGTTTTCCGTTCCAGTTTAATATTACAATGGCTGTTTTCACGTTTGCAAACTTACTTTAAAATCGTTAATAAAAAGGAACTATTTTTTTAATCATGTGTGTAATTGGGTATACTTTCTAAAAAAATATATTGTTCTTTAATAGTATCCATATAACAGTGAAAATGTTCTAAACCGTTGGTTACTAGTAAGTATGTTGCTTCTAATTTTAAATTATATCTAGCAATTTGGTCAAATGATTCTTGTGTTATTTTTACGGAGGGCGATTTGCATTCAACAATAATATGAGGTAAACCATCGGTATTAAAAACTAAAATATCGGTACGCTTTGTTAATTTGTTTATGGTAAGTTGTTTTTCAATAGCTATTAGAGAAATCGGGTACTTTTTTTCTTCAATCAAATAATGTATTATATGTTGGCGAACCCATTCTTCAGGTGTTAGGCTAACATATTTTTTTCGCACAATATCAAAAATAAAATACTTATTTTCGCTACTTTTGATTTTGAACTTATATGTAGGTAAATTCAATAACTGCATACAGCAAAAATGCTAATTTTTTTTTATAAATGAGTGACGTTACCAAAATAGTTTCTGATATTAAAAATGGACAAATAAAACCTATTTATTTTTTAATGGGTGAAGAACCATATTATATTGATAAAATTTCAGAATTTATTGAAGACAATGTGCTTACTGAAGAAGAAAAAGGCTTTAATCAAATGGTTTTGTACGGAAGAGATGTGACAATTGAGGATATTGTTGACAATGCCAAACGATTTCCAATAATGGCAGAAAAGCAGGTTGTAATTATTAAAGAAGCCCAAGAGTTGTCACGGACTATTGATAAATTAACTTCATACGCCGAGAATCCACAGCCTTCAACAGTTTTAGTAATTTGTTACAAGTATAAAACTATAGATAAACGAAAAAAATTATACAAAACTATCCAAGATGTTGGATTGGTTTACGAAAGTAAAAAACTATATGAAAATCAGGTAGCAGATTGGATTAGAAGAGTTTTAGCCGGTAAAAATTATAAAATTGATAACAAGGCTGCGATTATGCTAGTTGAATTTTTAGGTACTGATTTAAGTAAAATTAGTAATGAACTAGACAAATTGATGGTTATTTTACCAAAACAATCTACAATTACTCCAAAAGATATTGAAGAGAATATTGGTATTAGTAAAGATTATAATAATTTTGAATTACGAAAAGCAATAGGTGAACGTAATGTGTTAAAAGTGAATAAGATTATTAATTATTTTGCTCAAAATCAAAAATCAAATCCTATTGTTATGACTATTTCACTTTTGAATAGTTTTTTTACGCAAATGCTTATATACCATAGTTTAAAAGATAAATCGAAAAATAGTGTTGCAAAAGCTTTAGGAGTAAATCCGTTTTTTGTGTCAGATTATGCTGTGGCCGCTAAGAACTATCCTATGAAAAAAGTTTCACAAATAATTGCTTTTTTACGTGAGGCTGATGTTAAAAGTAAAGGAGTAGGAGCAAATGCACTACCGGTAGGTGATATTTTAAAAGAATTAATGTTTAAAATATTGCATTAAAAAATAAGGCAGGTAAATTTTACTTATCAACAATTATTCTTTGTTCTCTATTAGCTACTTCCCAAGCTGTATAAAAAACCAGTTGTGTTCTTTTAGCTAATAATTCATAGTCAATTTTATCCGGCGTATCAGTAGGTTTATGGTAATCGTCATGAGTTCCGTTAAAATAAAAAATGATGGGAATATTATTTTTAGCAAAATTGTAATGGTCTGATCGATAATAAAAACGATTAGGATCTTCATCATCATTATAAGTATAATCTAAATTCAAATTTGTATACGTAGCATTAATCTTTTCAGAAATGTTGTGTAATTCTGTACTAAGTTTGTCCGATCCAATAACATACACATAATTTGGATTATCTTGGTGAGCATTGTCAACTCTGCCAATCATATCAATATTTAAATTTGTAACTGTTTTTTCTAACGGAAATATAGGAAAGTTTGTATAGTATTTAGAGCCTAATAATCCTTTTTCTTCACCTGTTACATGTAAAAAAAGAATAGACCTTTTTGGACCATAACCCGAATTAGTTGCTTTTTGAAAGGCTTTTGCAATTTCCATTACAGCAACTGTGCCGGAGCCATCATCATCGGCACCGTTGTATATTTTATCATTTTTTGTTCCAAGGTGGTCGTAATGAGCAGAAATTACCACAACTTCCTCCGGTTTTTCAGTTCCTTTAATAAATGCAACAACATTTTCTGAAGGTTTTAATTTCGGTTTTAAATGTTCAGTAGGAATGCTTTGAAAATAATCTTCTCCTCCATAAGGTGATGGAATATTTTGAGAGATATAGAAGTCTTTTATATAATCAGCAGCTTTTTTTTGCCCTGGTTCACCTGTATTTCTTCCTTCAAAATCATCTGAAGCTAGTATATAAAGATGTTTTTTTAAATCGGCAGGTGTTATGGAGTTTGCAAATACTGTAGCGTTTATAGTATTTAAAACAGGATTTTTTGAAATATTATGAGCAGTATTTTTACTACTGCTACAGCTAATAATAAGGGCTAAAGCAGTAAATAATAAGATTTTTTTCATTTTAAAATTTAAAATTTCCCAAATATATTAAATAAGTTAGGATTTTAAGATTGTGAATTGTTTTAAAGTTTTATTAAAACTAATTAAATTGGAATCAAAAAGTGTATCTAAATCATTATTAACAATCAGTTTTTCTGTTTCTCCTGAAATAAAATTAGAAGGGGTCATTAGCCAAAGTTCATCGGCTAATTGAAGTGCTAAATTAACTTCATGAGTTGAAACAATAATAGTTTTATTAAATTCTGAAGCTAATTTTTTTAACAATGCAAAAGTTTCAATGGTATGATGTAAATCTAAATGAGCCGTTGGTTCATCTAAAACAATAATATCGGTATTTTGGGCTAAAGCTCGGGCAATTAATATTTTTTGTAACTGACCATCACTTAATTCATAATATTTGGTTTTGATTAAATGAGTGGTGTTTGTTTGCTCAAAAGCAGTTTTTATAAAATGCAAATCCTTTTCAGTTAAAGTTCCTACCCAATTTGTATAAGGTTGGCGTCCTAAAGCCACTAATTCGTATACCGATAAATTATTTTCCGGTAAACGCTCAGTTAAAACCAAACTGAGAGATTTTGATAATTCAAGGTTATTTAAATCTTTTAAATTACAATCATTTATGAAAATTTCACCACTCAAAGCAGGTTGAACTTTGGTTAATGTTCTTAATAAAGTAGATTTACCAATACCATTTTTACCCAATAAACAAACTAATTTCCCCTTGGTTAATTCAATATTTAAATTACTGGCAATAGTATTTTTCTTCTTTTTAGAAGCGTAGCCAATACTTAAATTTGAAGTTTTAATTATATGTTTATGTAGTGTACTCAATTAATAATTTATTTTACGTTTTCTAACTAATAGCCAAATAATTATGGGTGCTCCAAATAAAGATGTGATGGCATTTATGGGTAAAGTATATTCACTGCTTGGTAATTGTGAAATACTATCGCAAATTAACATAATTATTGCTCCGCTTACAGCAACAGCAGGTAATAAAGTTTTATGGTTTGAGGTTGTAAAAAGAAGCTTTGTTAAATGAGGAACAGCTAAACCAATAAAAGCAATAGGACCTGAAAAAGCAGTAATTACACCTGTTAATAAACTGGTAGCAATTAATGTTATATTTCTTGTTCGTTTTACATTAACACCCATACTTTTAGCATAATTTTCACCTAATAATAAACTGTTTAAGGGTTTTATTATTAAAACAACTAAAACAATTCCTATAAAATAAACGATTAACAATGCTAAAATTTCTTTCCAACTTAAATTTCCTAAACTACCAAAACTCCAAAATAAATATTGTTGCAATTGGTTTGCACTGCTAAAATAAGCCAATACACTTATTACTGCCGATGTTAAGCTGCCAAACATTAACCCTATAATTAAAATAGACATCGTATTTCTAACTTTTAGAGCAGCTAATATCACCGCCGAAAGCACTAAAAAAGCTCCAATACTTGCAGCAGTTGCTTGTCCCCAATTGGTAAAAGCATAAGAAGTAATATTAGCACCTAAAAACGAGGCTCCTAAAATTAAAATTGCAACACCTAAACTTGCTCCGGAACTGATTCCTAATACAAACGGACCGGCAAGAGGATTTCTAAACAATGTCTGCATTAACAATCCACTTATCGATAACCCGGAACCAACAATAATGGCTGTTATAGCTTTAGGTAATCTGTAGTGTAATATGATAGATTTCCATGCTTCTTTTTCAACATTACCATCAAAAAATGATAGTATAATTTGTTTTAAAGGAATGTAAACGGAACCTAAACTTATATTAATTAAAAAGATAATTATAAGTGTAATAAACAGTATTACGAATGTATTTTTATATGATTTTATTGGGCTTACCAAGTATGTTTATTTAAAAAAGTTACTAATTTTTCAATTGCTTTGCCTCTGTGGCTAATTTTACCTTTTTCATCTAAATTCATTTCTGCAAAAGATTTAGAAAAACCTTCGGGTTTAAAAATAGGATCGTAGCCAAAGCCATTTTCGCCATGTTTTTCTTTTAAAATTTCACCTTTGCAAATACCTTCAAAAATATATTGTTTACCTTCAATATTAAGCGCAACAGCAGTTCTAAATTGAGCTTTTCTGTTCGGATTATTTCCAAGTTCTTTTAACAATTTTTGAATGTTATCTTCCGGAGTACAATTTTCTCCTGCATAACGTGCTGAATATACTCCAGGTTCATTATTTAGAACTTCAACTTCAAGTCCAGTATCATCAGCAAAGCAATTTAGTCCGTATTTTTCAGTAATAAAATTAGCTTTTATAATTGCGTTGCCTTCTAAAGTGTCAGACGTTTCAGGTATATCTTCAAAACAATTAATAGCTTCTAAACTTACAATTTCAAAATGAGGAAGCATAGCTTCAACTTCTTTTAATTTATTTTTATTGTTTGTTGCAAAAACCAGTTTTAATTTATTCATGGTGATAGGGTTCGTTTTTTAAAATTGTAAAGGCTCTGTACAATTGTTCAGTAATAAATAAACGAATCATTTGATGAGAGAATGTCATTTTTGATAAAGAAACCTTTCCTTGTGCTTTTTGGTAAACAGTATCAGAAAAACCGTAAGGACCACCAATTACTAAAACCAATTGTTTTATACCTGCATTCATTTTTTTTTGCAGATATTTTGAAAATTCAATTGACCTGAGTTCTTTTCCTTTTTCATCCAATAAAATCAATTGATCGGTAGCTTCTAGTTTTTTTAAAATTAACTCTCCTTCTTTTTCTTTTTGTTGCTGCTCGCTAAGGTTTTTAACATTTTTAATATCAGGAATTACTTCTAATTTAAAACTCACATAGTGCTTTAACCTATTTTGATATGTATCAATTAAGGTTTGTAAATTTTTATCATCTGTTTTGCCAATAGCAAGTAATTTTATTTTCACACGTAATAAATTTTATAATTAACTATTAATCAATTTTTTATAAAATTAAGAACGCTTGTACCTCTCATTACATTCGTTCTCACATTAAAAATATTAATATTTTAATAAAAAGGGAAAAATTAAATTTGTTAACGTTCGTTTCATTTTGTAAATATAAAAAGAATTAAAGATGAATTTTTTGAAAATAAAAAAGTTATTTTTGTTTGAAAATACACTTTAAAAATGATTTCTAAAAAACAATTTGAGAAGGAACTTGATATTATAATTTCAAACGCAATTAGAGAAGATGTTGGTGATGGTGATCACAGTTCATTAGCTTGTATTCCTTCTTCAACACAAGGTAAAGCAAAATTATTGGTAAAAGAAGATGGCGTAATTGCCGGAGTTGAATTTGCTAAACGAATTTTTAATTATGTTGATGAAAACTTGAAGGTTGAAACATTAATTAACGATGGTGAAAGTGTTAAGTATGGAGATATTGTTTTTTATGTGTCAGGAAGTTCTTTATCTATTTTAAAATCAGAACGTTTAGTGCTAAATGCAATGCAGCGTATGAGTGCTATTGCAACTAAAACTCAGCAATTTGCCAATTTGCTAAAAGGTACTAAAACAAGAATATTAGATACGCGTAAAACTACACCCGGAATTAGAGCCATTGAAAAATGGGCGGTAAAAATTGGAGGAGGTGAAAACCATAGATTTGCTTTGTATGACATGATTATTCTGAAAGATAATCATATCGATTTTGCCGGAGGAGTTTCAAAAGCAATTACCAAAACACAGCAGTATTTGAAAGAAAAAAATCTCGATTTAAAAATTATTGTTGAAGCCAGGAGCATAGAAGAAATTGAAGAAATTTTATATGCCGGAGGTGTTTACAGAATTTTAATTGATAATTTTAATTATGAAGATACTAAAAAAGCCGTTGCATTAATTGGCGATAAATGTCAAACAGAATCTTCAGGAGGTATAACTTTAGAAACTGCAAAAAAATACGCTGAATGTGGTGTAGATTATATTTCTTCCGGAGCTTTAACACACTCTGTTTCAAATATGGATTTAAGTTTGAAGGCTGTATAAAGAGGTGATAAGATTCAAAGGCACAAAGGAGTAAAGGCACAAAGTGTTAAAGGAGCTAAGGAAAAAGTAACAAATTAAAATTGCAGTAAAAGGTAAAGTATTAATGAAAACATATAGAGAGTTAATTGTTTGGGAAAAATCTATGAATTTGGTCACAGATATATATCAGGTTTCCAAATCATTTCCAAATGATGAAAATTTTGGTTTGACATCTCAAATTAGAAGGTGTGCAATTTCTATTCCCAGTAATATAGCAGAAGGTTATGGGAGAAATAGTTTAAACGATTACGTACGATTTTTAAATATTTCTTTAGGTTCATTGTTTGAATTACAAACTCAAGTTGAAATAGCATTTAATCTAAAATATATAGTTAAAGATAGTTTTAATAAGTTATATGAATTTACAAGAGAAATAGAAAGAATGTTATCTAGTTTAATTAGGAAATTAAAAGCAAAATCAATTAAAAAATAAGGTAATTTTTAGACTTTATACCTTTGCATCTCTGAACCTTATAAACTAATGAGTAAAGAAATAGAAGACAAATTACTTAAAATACCAATTTTAAATTGGGTAGTAAAACTTGGTAAAACTGTAAAAATACCGGGTTTACAAGGGATGTCTTTGTATGACATTATTGAAATGTATGTTGTTGGTATTGTGAAAGGTGCTTTAACATCACGTGCAGGAGGTATAGCTTTTAGCTTTTTTATGGCATTGTTTCCTTTTATGCTGTTTATTCTTACACTTATTCCTTATGTGCCAATTGAAGGTTTTCAAAAAGATTTTTTAGATATGATTGAGCAGCTATTACCGCCTAATACTGCTGAATCTGTTCAAAGAGTAATAAATGACATTGCCAATAACCGCTATGGAGGTTTGCTTTCATTCGGTTTTATAGCATCCATTTTTTTAATGACTAATGGTGTAAATGCTATTTTAGGTGGTTTTGAATATTCATATCATGTAACTCAAATGAGAAATATTATACGTCAATATTTCATTTCAATGGCAATGGCAATTATATTGGCTGTGATTCTTGTTTTAACTGTAGCTTTAATTGTGTATTTTGAAATAGTAATTAATGATTTAAAAACGCATGGCTGGTTAGATGATGAGGTTTTTTGGATAGAAAAAGGGAAATTTTTATTTTTTACTTTATTACTTTTTGTTTCTGTTTCATTTTTATATAAATACGGTACAAAAGAAGTAAAACATAATTCGTTTTTTTCACCGGGAGCCATATTAACAACTTTGTTAATGATAGTTATGTTTAGGCTTTTTGCAATTTATGTGTTAAAGTTTGCTACGTATAACGAGTTGTACGGTTCAATTGGGACATTATTAATAATTATGCTTTTTGTTTGGTTAAATTCCATAATTTTATTACTTGGTTTTGAACTCAATGCGAGCATTAATATACTTAGAAGGTTCCAACAAATAAAAAAAGAAAATCAATGAAAACAGTAGTAGCAATGATTCCTGCTCGTTACGAAGCAACCCGATTTCCGGGGAAATTAATGAAAGATTTAGCAGGCAAATCCGTAATTGTTAGAACCTACGAAGCAACAAAAAAATCCAATCTGTTTGATGAAGTTTATGTGGTTACCGATAGTGATATTATTTATAATGAAATTACTTCAAACGGAGGTAAAGCCATTAAAAGTATTAAAGATCACGAATCTGGAAGCGACAGAATTGCTGAAGCAATTGAAAATTTAGATGTTGATATTGTTGTAAATGTTCAAGGTGATGAACCTTTTACACAAAAAGAACCTTTAAAAAAGCTATTGGAAGTTTTTCAAAATGATATTCATAATCATGTAGATATAGCATCATTAATGATTAAAATGGATGATGATGAAGAAATTAACAATCCAAATAATGTAAAAGTTGTAACTGACGAGCAAAATTTTGCCATGTATTTTTCGCGTTCTCCAATTCCGTATCCAAGAGAAAAATCAAAAGCAATATATTATAAACATATTGGTATTTACGCTTTTAGAAAACAAGCCTTGCTTAAATTTACCAAATTACCCGTAAATAGGCTAGAAGCTGCTGAAAAATTAGAGAATTTACGTTTTTTGGCACATGGTTTGAGAGTAAAAATGGTAAAAACAAATCAAATTGCTATTGGTATTGATACTCCGGAAGATCTAAAGAAGGCCAATACAATTTTTAAACATTAAATAAATGGACTTTTCACCGGAAATTATTGTGAGTATTCTTATTGGAATAGGATTGGCAGCCTCAGTAGGTTTTAGAATTTTTGTTCCATTGTTTGCTTTAAGTTTAGCATCCTATTTTAATATTATTCCGTTAAACGAAAGTTGGCAATGGGTTGGTAGCATAACAGCCATTATTACATTGGGAGTTGCTACTGTTTTTGAGATTTTAGCTTATTTAATTACTTGGTTCGATAATTTATTGGATACAATAGCTGTGCCATTGGCTGCAGTAGCCGGAACAGCTGTAATGGTTGCAACGGTAAGCGATTTAGATCCAGCTTTAACATGGGCTTTAGCAATTATTGCAGGAGGCGGTACAGCAGCAGCAATAAAAGGTACAACAAGTACAACACGTTTGGCTTCAACAGCTGGTACAGCAGGTATAGCAAATCCAATGATTTCAACAGTTGAGACAGGTACTTCTATATTTATGTCTTTAATTTCAATATTTATACCTGTTTTAGCTATTATTTGCATTATTGCAATTTTTTGGATACTATTCAAAGTTTTTAAAATGTTTAAACCTTCAAAATCAAATCAATGAGTTATATCAATAAAGAACCTAAAGATTTTATAAAATCATTACAAATTATCCATATAGCACTGGTTTCAGGAGTTATTGTTTTTGGTTTAGTAATTGCTTACATAACTAAAAATCAACTATACTTTTCATATACTGAAGATAAACTTTTTTTGTATATGGCAATATTTATTTCATTTATTGGAAATTTGGTTAGTAAACAGATATATACAAAACAAATAAGCCAAATAACCTTAAAGCAAGATTTATATCTAAAAGCTGCAAAATACAGTACTGCACATATTTATAGAGTTGCCATGTTAGAATTTCCTGCATTGATGTGTATTATTTTTGTAATGCAATCAAACAATATTTTTTATTTTATTTTAGTAGGTATTCTAATAATAATCATGTCTACAATTTTCCCGACAAAAGAAAAATTTGAAAACGATGTACCTTTAACACCAAAGGAAAAATCAATACTAGAAAAGCTTTAATTAGTTTTTAAAATTTTAGATATTTGCAAACTAATTACAGAACATGGCACAAAAACCAAGCATACCAAAAGGAACACGCGATTTTTCTCCTACTGAAGTAGCTAAACGGAATTATATATTTTCAACCATTAAGCAAGTATTCGAAACCTTTGGTTTTCAACCAATAGAAACTCCTAGTTTTGAAAATTCTGATACTTTAATGGGTAAATATGGGGAAGAAGGAGATAGATTGATTTTTAAAATATTAAATTCAGGAGATTATTTAAATAAGGTTGATGAATCATTTTTGAAAGATAAAGATAGTTTAAAAGTAACTTCGAAAATATCAGAAAAAGCTTTACGTTACGATTTAACAGTTCCGTTTGCTCGCTATGTTGTACAGCACCAAAACGAAATTGAATTTCCGTTCAAACGTTACCAAATGCAACCTGTTTGGCGTGCCGATAGACCACAAAAAGGACGTTTTAGAGAATTTTACCAATGTGATGCCGATGTAGTTGGAAGTAAAGGATTGTGGCAAGAAGTAGAGTTTGTGCAGTTGTATGATGCCGTTTTTAATAAATTAAAATTAGAAGGAGTTACTATAAAACTTAACAATCGTAAAATATTAGCAGGAATTGCCGAAATTATTGGCGAAAAAGATAAGTTGATAGATTTTACAGTAGCACTTGATAAGTTAGATAAAATTGGAGCCAATGGTGTAATTAAAGAAATGCAGGAGAAAGGAATTTCTGAAAAAGCTATTGAAAAAGTACAACCATTATTCAGTTTTAATGGCACTAATCTTGAAAAACAGGATCAGTTACAAGAAATGTTATCAAATTCTGAAGAAGGATTGCAAGGGGTAACTGATTTACGTTTTGTTGTAAATACTATTGAAACGTTAGGCCTAAAATCTTCAAAATTAACCATTGATGTTACTTTGGCTCGCGGCTTAAATTATTATACAGGAGCAATTTATGAAGTAAGTGCACCTGAAGGCGTTAATATGGGCTCTATTGGTGGAGGTGGAAGATACGATGATTTAACAGGAATTTTTGGATTAAAAGATATGAGTGGCGTAGGAATCTCTTTTGGTTTGGATAGAATTTATTTGGTATTGGAAGAACTTAATTTGTTTAATGAAGTAGATTTACCAAAACCAAAGGTATTATTTGTTAATTTTGGAGAAGTTGAAGCTCTTTACTGTATGAAAGCTTTAGCCGAATTAAGAAAAAATAACATCAAATCAGAATTATATCCTGATAGCGCAAAAATGAAAAAGCAAATGAACTATGCTAACAGGAGAGATATTCCTTTTGTAGTAATAGTAGGTACTAACGAAATAGCCAATAAAAAATTCACACTAAAAAATATGCAAACAGGTGAGCAACAATTATGTAGTTTAGAAGAATTACTTAAAATCACTATACAACATTAAAACAAAGTTGTAAATTTGCAAATTATAAACTAAAGAAAATGTTTGAAGGTAAAAACGTAATGACAAATAGAATTGATGAAATAGGAGATGACCACATAGGTTCTTCTGCTAAGACACCTTTAAGAGCTGATGCTTTTGAAATTTCTGATGAAGAAAAAAGACAGCGTATTGAAGCAAGCGTTAGAGATATATTAGATACTTTGGGAATGGATTTGGAAGATGATAGTATTAAAGGTACTCCGCGTAGAGTTGCTAAAGCTTATGTTAACGAGCTTTTTAGTGGTTTAGACCCTAAAAATAAGCCAAAGCTATCAACTTTTGACAATAATTATAAGTATGGAGAAATGTTGGTTGAAAAAAACATAACTGTATACTCTACTTGTGAACACCATTTGTTACCTATTGTAGGGAAAGCTCATGTTGCCTATATTTCTAGTGGAAGAGTTATTGGTTTATCAAAAATGAATCGTATTGTAGATTATTACGCTAAGCGTCCGCAAGTACAAGAACGTTTAACAATGCAAGTAGTACAAGCACTTCAAGAAGCATTAGGCACTGAAGATGTTGCTTGTGTTATTGATGCTAAGCATTTATGTGTAAATTCTCGTGGAGTAAAAGATATAGTTAGCAGTACTGTTACCTCTGAATTTGGAGGAAAATTTAAAGATCAAGATGTTAAAAGTGAATTTTTAGATTACATAAAACTAGATACACAATTTGAGTAATTTTATAAACTTTAATAAAATGTAAAGCACCTTAATAGGTGCTTTTTGTATTATAATTAATAAATGAGAATTAAAAAATATTTATCCGTAGTATTAATTATTGTTTTTATTGGTATTACTAATGCGCAAGAAAAAACAATTAAACAGCCGTTATTAAAATCATTGAAGGCTGATGCAACGGCAATTTATGGAGGTATAAAATATGCATATACTCAGCCATTAAAATGGAAAAAAGATGATTGGTTAACTTTTGGAGCTGTTGCTTTAAGTACAGGTATACTATATATGTATGATGAAGAAACCAGTGATTATTTTATTGAGCAAGATGATAATGCACCTCACATGCTTAAAGAAATAGGATGGTACTATGGAAGTCCTCAAAACTTTTTTATGATTACAGGAGGAGTATACGGTTATGGTTTAATAGCTAATAATGAAGCTTTTAGACGAACAGGTGTGTTAATTATTTCTGCAGCGGCAGCATCAGGTATTATACAAACTGTAACAAAGAATGCTTTTGGACGCGCACGCCCAAGTGAAGGTGTAGGAAAGGACAAATTTAAATTTATGAGTAAAGAGCCGGGTTATCATTCTTTTCCATCGGGTCATGCAATTTTATCATTTACCGCTTCGCATGCCATTGCCAAACAATTTGATAATTTATGGGTAAAAGGAGGTATTTATGCTGTTGGTTTAATAGCGCCGGTTTCAAGACTTTGGGCAGGAGCGCATTGGTTAACCGATGTTACTTTGGGAGTTGTAATTAGTGTTGTTATTGTTGATGGAATTGATAACTTTTTAAACTCATCAGAAAAAACAACTAAAAAAGAGCCTAAAATTTCATGGAAATTGAAGGCCGGTATAGGTAATATTGGTTTAGTAGGTACATTTTAAATACTAAAGAAGTTCACTTATTTTTTTAAAAATATAATGAATTTCACCAGCTATTTGATTGTTTGTTTCTAAATACTTTTGTGATTGATATATTGAATTATCAAAGTTTTTAGGATCGTTAAAAGGAAGGTGAAAACGTTGAATTGCATCTGGAATAAAAGGACAATCTTCATCAGCATTTGAACAAGTTGTAATTGCTATATACGGTGTTTTGTTATGATCGTCATCATATAATTTTGAAAATCCAATAATTGGATTGGTGCAATTGGCATAACTAATTAAATATTCCGGATTTTGATGTGAAAACTCTAAAATTTGAAAATTAAAACCAACTTTTTGAAGCGTTTTTACGGTATTTCTAAAAAAAGAAGTAACCGCTGTACCACCTGAAAAGCTTTCAATTTTAGTTAATTTAAAGTAATGAGTTGCATAACAACTCCAAACTTGTGCCAGTTGACTTCTTCTGCTGTTATGTGTACAAATATAATTTAAGTTTACTTTTTTTTTATTTTTTAATTCTTTAACAATAAATAAGGCTATAGACTCTAATAAATTTTTTCTGCTTTCATCTATATCTAATTTATCAAGTGCATTCGTAAAAAATTGTTCAGTATTTATTGAGGCTGTTTCTAACATAATTTTAATTTTGTACAATAATATTATTAAAACTTTGATTTATTATTTCTATAAAATTAATAAAAAGTTAAGATTATGAATTTTAAGATAGGAGACACTGTTGTTGTGATTGATGATGTAATTAAGGGCAAAGTGATTGTCGTTGATAAAAATAAAATTGTTATTGAAACTATTGACGGTTTTCCTTTTGAATTTGCGCCAAGTGAGTTGGTAATTGTTGATAAAGATCAGGCCGAGTTGTCTAAATTTAGCGATATTTCTAATGAAGATTTATTTGATAAGATAAATGAAAAACCGAAACGGAAACAATCAAAGTTTAAAACTGTAACTAAAACAGATAAATTGCCTCCAATGGAAGTAGATTTGCATATTCATCATCTAACTTCATCAACAAAAGGTTTAGATAATTACGATATGTTAAACTTGCAAATTGAAACTGCAAAACAAAAATTGGAATATGCTATTAGAAACAGAATTCCAAGAGTGGTTTTTGTTCATGGTGTAGGTGAAGGAGTTTTAAAAACAGAACTGGAATATTTGTTTAAAAAATATCATGTTGATTGGTATGCGGCTTCGTTTAAAAAATACGGATTAGGTGCTACGGAAGTTTATATTTACCAAAACCCTAAAAACTAGTTTATAATTTCAAACGTTCCAAAATCATAACTTTCATAATAAATTTTATCGTTTTGGTCATTTTTTAAAACCATATCTGTAAAATTTATTTCGTATGAACTTGTAACAATTGTATCAATTTTAACGCCTGTTGATAGTGTGTCAATTCTAATTTCAGTTTCAACGGTTTCAATAATATTAACTGATGTATTTGAATCTGCCTTTAGTTCTTTTAAAACTTTTGGTGAAGAAGGTGGTATAGATTGACAAAAATAATTGGTTCCAAAACTTTCATCAAAAACTCTGTAAGTAAGTGTAATGTTGTTAGAAACATTAAAACTATCAGTTGTTAAATGTCCTTCTTTAAGAGTTAAAATTAAGGCTTCAGTTTTATCAGTATTGGCTCTGTACAATACATATTCTCCACATTTATTAAGGTTTTCAGTAAAGTCAAAAGCAGGTACATCAAAGTCACCATCATTACATGCGGCAATTGTAAACAATAAAAACAGTATAACTAATTTCTTCATTCTTTTATCAAATATTGGCAAAATTAATTGTTTTAGGTTATTTAGCATTAATTAAAACAATATATTTTTTACTTTCGCTGTCTAATGGAAACTATATATTTAGATAACGCCGCTACAACACCAATGTTGCCTGAAGTAATTGATACAATTACAAGCACAATGCAAACGGTTTATGGAAATCCGTCATCAACACATCAGATTGGCAGAAAATCAAGATCTTTGGTTGAAACTGCTCGTAAAAATATTGCAAAATGTTTAAATGCAACTGCAAACGAAATTGTTTTTACTGCCGGAGGAAGTGAGGCCGATAATCTTATTTTACGAAATGCAGTAGTAAATTTAGGTATTACTACAATTATATCTTCAAAAATTGAACATCATGCAGTATTGCATACTATTGAAAGTTTGGTTGAAGAGTTTAAAATTACTGTAAATTGGGTCGATTTAGATGAAAATGGCAAGGTAGATTATAAGCATTTAGAAGAGTTGTTAAAACAAACCAACGACAAGAAATTGGTAAGTTTAATGTATGTGAATAATGAAATAGGAAACATTTTAGATGTTAAAAAAGTGTCCGATCTATGTATAGCAAACAACACTTTATTTCATTCTGATGCTGTACAAGCTGTGGGGCATTTTCCTATTGATGTACAACAAAATCCTATAGATTTTTTTGTAGCAAGCGCACATAAATTTCATGGACCAAAAGGTGTGGGTTTTGCTTATATAAAAAGAGGATTTGGTATTCAGCCAATTTTGCATGGTGGAGAACAGGAAAGAGGTGCAAGAGCCGGAACCGAAAATATACACAGTATTTTAGGCATGGAAAAAGCCCTTGAAATTGCTTGTAAAAAAATGCAACAAGAGTCTGAATATATTCAACAGTTAAAAAGTTATTTTATAAATAAGTTGAAAACTAATTTTGAAGGAATTCAATTCAATGGTCTTTCAGAAGACAGTAATCAAAGTAGTTATATTATTTTAAATGTGCGTTTTCCTAAAGAATATTCAATGTTACTTTTTAATTTGGATTTGAAAGGAATTGCTGTTTCAGGAGGTAGTGCTTGCCAAAGTGGAAGTAATAAAGGTTCTCATGTATTGAATACCATTATAAATGAAAATGAAGCTAAAAAAACATCGGTGAGGTTTTCATTCAGTAAATTAAATACAAAAGAAGAAATAGATTATACAATAAAAACATTAAAACAAATACTATAAAAATGCTTAATTATCCATTAAAATTCAGTCCTATTTTAAAAGATAAACTTTGGGGAGGTGATAAATTAGTAACTAAACTTGGTAAAAAATCAGATTTAAAAGATATAGGTGAAAGTTGGGAAATATCGGATGTTGAAGGCAATATTTCGGTAGTTTCTAACGGAAGTTTGAAAGGTAAATCGTTACGTGATTTATTGGAAATTTATCAAGTTGAACTGGTAGGTAAACATAATTATGCACATTTCGGAAACAATTTTCCGTTGTTGATCAAATTTATTGATGCCAAACAAGATTTATCGGTACAAGTACATCCAGATAACGAATTGTCTAAAAAACGTCATAATTCATTTGGAAAAACAGAGATGTGGTACATTATGCAGGCTGATGAAAACGCACGTTTAATTTTAGGATTTAATGAAGAAATTACGCCTGATGATTATGTAAAGTTGTTGGAAGAAAAAAATATTATGTCTGTTTTAAATGATGTGTATGTAAAAAGCGGAGATTCATTTTTTATCGAAACAGGAACTGTACACGCTATTGGTGCGGGAATTGTATTGGCTGAAATTCAGCAAACGTCTGATATTACCTATAGAATTTACGATTTTGACAGAGTAGATGATCAAGGAAACGAAAGAGAATTGCATACGGAATTAGCGGTAGATGCTATTAATTTCTCTACCGAAAGTAATTATGTGCGTACCTATACTAAAGAAGAAAACAGCTTAAATAAAGTTGCAGAATGTGAGTATTTTAAAACCAACTTTATTCCTGTAAATGGTAAAGTTGAGTTAGATTATACAACTACAGATTCGTTTGTGATTTTTATGTGTGTTGAAGGAGAAGCAACAATCACAGTTTTTGGAAACAGTGAAACTGTTAAATTTGGAGAAACTATTTTAATTCCTGCAACTTCTGATAATGTGATAATTGAAGGAAAATGTAAATTTTTAGAAGTAACAGTTTAAATTATATTTACTTCAATTTCCAAATCAATATTGAATGTGGTTTTAATTGTTTGTTGAATTTTTTGAGCAAGGTTGTAAACTTCTTGTCCGGTTGCATTGTTGTAATTAACTAAAACAAGGGCTTGTTTGTTGTGCACACCGGTATTTCCAAAACGCTTACCTTTAAAACCACATTGTTCTATAAGCCATCCGGCAGGTACTTTAATTTCGTTTTCAGAAACTATATAATGTGGTATTTCCGGATATTTTTCTTGTAATTTTTTAAATGAATTACTATTAATTACCGGATTTTTAAAAAAACTTCCGCTGTTTCCAATTTCTTTAGGGTCAGGTAGTTTGCTTTGTCTTATAGCTATAACTGCATCAGAAATTTCTTTAATGGTTGGTTTGTTTTTGCTTTCTAAAAACTGTTGAATTGCACCGTAAGAAATAGTAGTATTATGATTGTTTTTAGTAAGTTTAAACGTAACACTTGTAATAATGTATTTTCCTTTTAATTCATTTTTAAAAACAGAATTTCTATAGCCAAATTTACATTCGTCTTTGGTGAAAATTTTTGTCTTTCCGGTTTCTATTTCAAGTGCTTCTAACTGAAAAAAAGTATCTTTAATTTCAACACCATAAGCTCCAATATTTTGAATAGGCGATGTGCCAACATTTCCCGGAATTAACGATAAATTTTCTAAGCCGCCGTAATTTTGTGAAATACACCAAAGCACAAATTCGTGCCAGTTTTCACCGGCTTCGGCAGTAACATAAACCTCATTTTTTTTAGTGTCATTTACAATAATACCTTTAGTATTTATGTGGATTACAAGTTTTTCAATAGCAGATGTTAACAGCATATTACTGCCACCTCCTAATATAAAAACGTCTTTTTCACTAGAAATAACCTGTTTTAATTCTTCTGTGGAGTTTATTTCAATAAAACGTTTGGCATAAGTATTAATTCCAAAAGTATTGTACTCTTTTAAAGATATGTTGTGTAGTATATTCAATTACTTGGCGTTGTATGCTGTAATAGCAGCTTTTAAAATTTCTACTGATTTTATAAGGTCTTCCTTTTTTAAAACATAAGCAATTCTAACTTGTTTTGTACCAATACCTTTTGTTGAATAAAAACCGGCTGCCGGAGCAACCATAACTGTTTGATTATTTAAACTGAAGCTTTCTAATATCCATTGTGCAAATGAATCGGCATTATCCACAGGAAATTCGGCAACACAATAAAAAGCGCCTTTGGGTGAAGCTACTTTTACACCGTCAATTTTATTTAATTCTGCAATTAAAGTATCTCTTCGGTCTTTATATTCAACAATAACTTCATCAAAATACGATTGAGGAGTTTCCAAAGCTGCTTCGCTGGCAATTTGAGCAAATGTTGGCGGGCTTAAACGTGCTTGTGCAAATTTTAAAGCAGTACTTATAACGTCTTTATTTTTAGAAACAACACAGCCAATACGAGCACCGCACATACTGTAACGTTTTGATACAGAGTCTATCATAATTGCGTTATCTTCTAATCCAAAATCACTTAAAATCGAATGATGTTGTAAATTATCATATACAAACTCTCTATAGACTTCATCAGAAATTAAAAATAAATCGTGTTTTTTTACAATTTTTGCCAGTTTTTGAATTTCTTCTTTAGAATACAAATAACCTGTTGGATTACCTGGATTACAAATTAAAATAGCTTTAGTTTTAGGCGAAATTAATTTTTCAAATTCTTCAATTGGAGGCAACGCAAAGTTTTCTTCAATTTTAGAAATTACAGGTACAATTGTAACACCTGAAGCAGTTGAAAATCCGTTATAATTTGCATAAAAAGGTTCAGGAATGATAATTTCATCACCCGGATCGGTAATGCTTCCCATAGCAAATAAAAGTGCTTCAGAACCACCTGTAGTAACTATAATTTCACTTGCATTTACATTGATATTATTTTTTTTATAGTAATTGGCAATTTTTTGGCGGTATTCTTCCGAGCCTTCAGATCGGCTGTAAGCCAAAACTTTAACTGTATTATTTTTTATGGCTTCTAATGCTATATCAGGAGTTTTTATGTCTGGCTGACCAATGTTTAGATGGAAAACTTCAATTCCCTTTTTTTTTGCATTTTCAGCATAAGGTACCAATTTTCTAATTGGTGATTCAGGCATGTTCTTCCCTTTATTTGATATAGTTGGCATTGTATTTTAATTATGAATATAGTGTAACAAAATTGCGAAATTAATTTTAAAATTCTTAACTTTTAGATGAATTTGTTAGAGGTTAATTTTTTTATCAAAGTTATGTAACTATAGTTTGTTTTTATTGCTTAACTTAAATCACATCATATTAATACCTTGAATAGTTTTTTTAGAAATAGTATCCTATGTATTCTACTTGTATTTTTTACAATTCAAGGGTATTCTCAGGGGTATTTTAGATTGAATAACCAAGGGAAAAAACAAATAGTTTCGTTCAAATTATTGCATAACCTAATAGTATTTCCAATTGAAGTTAACGGAAAAGAATTAAATTTTATTTTAGATTCCGGAGTAGGAGTAACCGTACTATTTAATTTAAATCCAAACGATTCAATACCGCTAAAAAATATCAAAAAAATTAAACTTCAAGGATTGGGAAGTGAAGAGCCGGTTGATGCCATTTTCTCAGACAATAATTTTTTTAAATTCAATAAAATAGCAGGGTTCAATCAAAAATTGTATGTCATTTTTGATGATAGCTTTGATTTGTCTTCAAAATTAGGAATTACAATCCATGGAATTATTGGTTACGAAATTTTAAAAGATTTTGTGGTAAATATAAATTATACTTCTAAAAGAATAACTTTTTATAATCCTGAATATTATAAATATAAGGATTGCAGTAAGTGTGAGGTTTTAAAAATAGAATTTAACAGATTAAAGCCTTACGTTGATGTTGGCGTAAAATTAGATCAAACTTCAAATGAAATAACAACGGTTAAACTTTTAATAGATTCTGGAGGAAGTGATGCTATGTGGTTGTTTGAAAATTCGCATCCTGATATTTTACCTCCAACTAAATTTTTTCATGATTATTTAGGTGAAGGTTTAAGCGGTTCTATTTATGGGAAAAGGTCATTTATTGAAGCATTATATATTGGAAAATATGAATTAATAAGACCTACAATTTCATATCCGGACTCTATATCAACTGCTTTTGCACGTAGATTTGAAGAGAGAAATGGCAGTATAGGAGCAAATATTTTAAAAAGGTTTAATGTTACTTTTGATTATAATAACAATAAAATATTTTTAAAAAAAGGAAGAGGTTTTAAAGATCCGTTTAGATATAATATGAGTGGTATTGAATTGGCTTACAATGGTAAAATTTTAGTTGAAGAAGAAGATAAAACAAGTTTCTCATTGGGTGATGATCAAGGAAATTCTCAACAAAAAAAGATTATTTTAGATTATAATTATAAATACACATTTAAACCATCGTATATCATTCAAAATTTAAGAGTTGGTTCGCCGGCATATAATGCAGGTTTACAAAAAGGTGATATTGTAATTAAAATTGATGGAAAATATACGTACGATATGAAATTAGAAGATATTGTTGAGAAATTTTATCAAAAAGAAAATAAGAAAGTAACTTTAGTAGTCGAACGATATGGGCAAGATTATGAATATCATTTTAAATTAAAAGATATGCTGAAATAAAAAAGGCTTTCAAATTTGAAAGCCTTTTTTATTTATTTTATACTGTTTAATTTGATGAAATAGTTGGTTTTTGTTTTACTACTTCAGATTCAGGTTTTAAAACAATACCTTTAATTCGTAGTTTTTTTACCGGTTCAGATGCATTTGAAAAAACGGTAATCATTTTAGAAAATCCTCCAGGTCTGTTAGTAGCATATTTTACTTCAATTTCACCTTTTTCTCCCGGCATAATTGGCTTTTCCGGTTTTTTAGGAACAGTACAGCCACAACTGGATTGAATTCTACTTATAACTAAAGGTGATTTCCCCGTGTTTTTAAATTCAAATACTCGAACACCATTGGCATTCAATTCAATTTTTCCGTAATCTATAACATCAGTAACAAATTCAAAAGCCGGGGCATTTGGATCTTTTACTTCTTCAACTTCTTTTTTTTCTTGAGCATTTATTGATAATGTTAGTAAACCAATAAATAATAAAGTTGCTAATTTTTTCATAATTTCTTAATTTAAAAATGTAAAGTTAGTTATTTTTTTATGCTTTCAAAATTTTTTGTGTTATCTCTTATAATTGTACATTTGCGAATTATATTACAAATATTAGACCAAAATGAGTTTAGCAACAAAATACAATCCTCAAGATGTTGAGAAAAAATGGTATGATTACTGGATGGAAAATAATTATTTTCATTCTACTCCTAATGAAAAAGAGCCATATACGATTGTAATTCCGCCACCAAATGTTACGGGTGTTTTACATATGGGACATATGTTAAACAATACTATACAAGATGTACTTATTAGAAGAGCAAGATTGAAAGGATATAATGCTTGTTGGGTACCGGGAACCGACCATGCTTCAATTGCAACAGAGGCAAAAGTGGTAGCTAAACTAAAAGAGGAAGGTATCAATAAATCGGATTTAACCCGAGAAGAATTTTTAGAGCATGCTTGGGAATGGACTCACAAACATGGAGGAATTATTTTAGAGCAATTGAAAAAATTGGGAGCTTCCTGTGATTGGCAACGTACAAAGTTTACAATGGATGATGATTTATCCGAATCTGTAATAAAAACATTTCTCGATTTATATAAAAAAGGATTGATTTATAGAGGTTACCGAATGGTAAATTGGGATCCTTCAGCAAAAACCACTTTATCTGATGAAGAGGTTATTTATGAAGAAAAAATGGGTAATCTTTACTATATAAATTATAAAGTGGTTGAGGCAGATGGAAAAACTTCCACTTCGGGAATTGAGGAGGGGCAATTAACTATAGCCACTACACGTCCTGAAACAATTTTAGGTGATACCGCAATTTGTATTAACCCAAATGATGAGCGTTTTAAACACTTAAAAGGTAAAAATGCAATTGTGCCAATTTGTAATAGAGTAGTACCAATTATTGAAGATGAATATGTTGATGTTGAGTTTGGTACGGGATGTTTAAAAGTTACTCCTGCGCACGATCAAAACGATAAAGAATTAGGAGAAAAACATAATTTGGAAGTTATTGATATTTTTAATGATGATGCAACTTTGAATTCTTTTGGAATGCATTATGAAGGAAAAGACAGATTTGTTGTTAGAAAAGAGATTACTAAAGAGTTAGAAAGTTTAGGTTGTTTGATAAAAGTTGAACAATACATGCATAAAGTTGGTACATCTGAAAGAACAAAAGCTGTAATTGAGCCAAAAATTTCCGCTCAATGGTTTTTAAGTATGAAAGATTTAGCAAAACCGGCATTAGATCATGTAATGAATGATGATATTCAGTTTCATCCTGCAAAATTCAAAAACTCCTATAGAAATTGGATGGAAAATGTGAGAGATTGGAATATTTCTCGTCAGTTGTGGTGGGGGCACCAAATTCCGGCTTATTTTTATGGTGAAGGCGTAAATGATTTTGTGGTTGCTAAAACTGTAGAAGAAGCTTTAGAATTGGCTAAGCAAAAATCCGGTAATCAGCAACTTACAATTAAAGATCTTACTCAAGATCCTGATGTGTTGGATACGTGGTTCTCATCGTGGTTATGGCCAATGTCTGTTTTTGATGGAATTAATAATCCGAATAATGAGGATATAAATTATTATTATCCAACAAATGATCTGGTAACTGCACCTGAAATCATGTTTTTTTGGGTGGCAAGAATGATTATTGCCGGATACGAATA
This sequence comes from Lutibacter sp. B1, assembly GCF_012524075.1. Lineage (GTDB taxonomy): Bacteria > Bacteroidota > Bacteroidia > Flavobacteriales > Flavobacteriaceae > Lutibacter. Next base: position 150,202 of record NZ_JAAZUI010000002.1, on the reverse strand, counting down.
TAAAAATGAACTTCCTTTTAAAAATGTTTATTACACAGGAATTGTAAGAGATAAGCAAGGAAGAAAAATGTCTAAATCTTTAGGAAATTCACCTGATCCAATCGAATTGATGGAGAAATATGGTGCTGATGGTGTTAGAGTTGGAATGTTAATGAGTTCTCCTGCGGGAAACGATTTACCTTTTGACGAATCATTATGTGAACAAGGACGTAATTTTTCTAATAAAATATGGAACGGATTCAGATTGGTTCAAGGATGGGAAATTTCAGAAAGTATTGAGCAACCAAAATCTTCAAAAATTGCAATTAAATGGTACAAAGCTAAATTTCAACAAGTATTGCTAAGTATTGAAGAATCGTTTGAACAATTCAGAATAAGTGAAGCTTTAATGAGTATTTATAAGTTGATTTGGGATGATTATTCTTCTTGGTTCTTAGAAATGATTAAGCCTGAATACCAACAACCAATTGACGCTAAAACATATAATGAAACTATTGAAATATTTGAAAATAATTTAAAAGTATTACATCCGTTTATGCCATTTTTAACAGAAGAAATTTGGCAAAACATTACTACCCGAACTCCTGATGAAGCTTTGATTATTGCTGAATATCCTAAAAATGAAACTGTTGATAGTCAATTAATCAAGGATTTTGAATTAGTTACCGAAGTGGTTTCGAATATTAGAACAATTAGAAAAGATAAAAATATTTCTTTTAAAGAAAAGATAGATTTGATTGTAATTGAAAGCGAATCAATTAATAAGGATTTTGATGTGGTTATTGAAAAATTAACAAACTCAAATTCAATAAATTATGCTAACGAAAAAGTTGAAGGAGCGTTGAGTTTTAGAGTAAAATCTAACGAATATTTTATTCCTATTACTTCTGATATTAATGTTGAAGAAGAAAAAGCTAAAATTGAAGAAGAATTAAAGTATATTGAAGGTTTTTTAAAGTCGGTTCAAAAGAAGTTAAGTAATGAACGTTTTGTGAATAATGCACCAGAGCAAGTAATTAGTAATGAGCGTAATAAAGAAGCAGATGCTTTGGCTAAAATAGAAACATTAAAAGCTAGTTTAAGTAACTTGTAAAATATAAGTACATTACTGTGGTTGGTAATGTATTTTAGAAAAAGGATTCTAATTTATTAGAATCCTTTTTTGTTTTATAAAAGCCATCATTCAGGAATTTTACTGAGTAAAGTTGAAGTATTATTTCAGAATCTCACCAAATTATAATACATTATGCTAACATAAATCAAGTTTATTTTAATAAATAATGATTGTTTAAAAGTTTTGTTAATTACAATAAAGCCTCTCTTAGAATGCTTACAGGATGTTTACTTTTTCGTTTTGTGCCATCAAAAATTTGATGTCTGCAACTTGTGCCTGAAGCTGCAATTTCAACAGTTTCTTTAGTATTTTTAATTTTTGGGAAAAGTGTATCTTCACCAACTTGCATAGAAATAGTATAATGTTCTTTTTCATATCCAAAAGAACCTGCCATACCGCAACAGCCTGTATTCATAATTATAGGTTTATAATTTTCTGGAATATTAAGCATTGCAAAAGTGGCTTCACTATTACTTAACGATTTTTGATGACAGTGCACATGAATTTTTATTTCCTTTTTCAAATTTGTAAAACTTGCAGATTGGATGTTTCCTTTTTCAAATTCACGTTTTATAAACTCTTCAATTGTAAAAGCATTTTTTGAAATTTCTTTTGCTGCATTTTTATCATCAGCTAAACGTAAATATTCATCTCTAAAGCCTAAAATTGCCGAAGGCTCAATGCCAATAAGTGGAGTTTTATCTGAAATTAATTCTTTAAATAGTTCAATATTTTTATCAATTACAACTTTAGCCTTATCTAAAAATCCTTTAGAAATAAAACTTCTACCGCTTTCTTTATGATTGATTATTACTATTTTATAGCCTAATTTGGTAAAGAGTTCAATAGTATCAATACCAATAGAAGAATCATAAAAATTGGTAAATTCATCACAAAATAAATACACCAAACCGTTTTTAAATTCGTTATTATGTAATTTTTTTACATTTCGTTTATACCATTTTTTTAGTGTAGTTCTATTTATTTTAGGAATACTTCGTTTAGTAGCAATTCCAATAATTTTTTTAGTGACCGAATTGTTTAAAGCAACATTTGTAAGTAAAGGGAAAATACTTCCTAATTTATTGTAAAACACATTGTTGGCAAATAAATGTGTGCGTAAAGAAGGTTTGTTTTCTTTTTGATATTGATATAAAAACTCGGCTTTTAAAGCAGCAATATCAACGTTACTTGGGCATTCACCGGCACAGGCTTTACAGCTCAAACATAAATCGAATACTGTTTTTAATTCAATATGGTTGAATTTGTTTATTTGGTTTGAATTGGTTAAAAATTCACGCAAAGCGTTAGCTCTGGCTCTTGTGGTGTCTTTTTCATTTTTGGTTGCTCGGTAACTTGGGCACATGGTACCACCAGCTGAAACCGGTTTTCTGCAATCGCCAGATCCGTTACATTTTTCGGCAACTCTTAAAATTCCCAAACTATCAGAAAAATCTTGAATGGTTTCAATTTCCGGTTCTTTTCTGTTAATTTCATAGCGTAAATTTTTATCCATAGGAAAGGCGTCAACAATTTTTCCTTGGTTGAAAATAGTATTTGGATCAAAAACCGTTTTAATACGTTTTAAAAGGTGGTAATTTTTTTCTCCAATCATTAATGGAATAAATTCGGCCCGAACAATTCCATCACCATGTTCTCCACTAAAAGTACCCTTATATTTTTTTACCAATTTGGCAACATTGGTTGTAATTTCCCTAAATAGTTTTGTGTCTGTATCTTTTTTTAAGTTGAGAATAGGGCGGAGGTGCAATTCACCTGCTCCGGCATGCGCATAATACACCGCATTTTGACCGTAACGTTCCATCATTTTGGTAAACTCTGAAATATAGTTAGGCAAATCATTTAATTCAACCGCTGTATCTTCAATACAGGCAACTGCTTTATTGTCTCCAACAATATTTCCCAATAAACCTAAACCGGCTTTGCGCAAATTAATAGCTTTATTTACATCTTCACCTTTTAATTTAGGGAAGACATAGCCAAAATTATGTTGCTTTAAATCGGTAATTAAAATGTTGGCTAACTTTTCTACTTCTTCACTTGAATCCGACTTAAGTTCAAGCATTAAAATGGCTTTAGGATCACCTTCAATAAAAAATCTGTTTTTAGTTTGCTCACGGTTGTTTTTGGTGCAATCTAATATGGTTTTATCCATTAATTCACACATGTACAAATTGTGTTTCATGGCAATAACTACTGCTTCTAAACTTTCTTGAATGCTATTAAAATGAGCAGCAACCAATACATTATTTTTTGGAGGAAGTACATCTAGCTGTAAAGAGATTTCTGTTGTAAAAGCTAATGTTCCTTCACTTCCACATAGTAATTTAGAAAGATTGAATTTTTCTTCAGAATCAGAAAAAACGGAAGATTTTATTAATTCATCAACGGCATAACCTGTATTTCGTCTGTGAATTTGTACTTTAGGAAACTCATTTTTTATTTCTTGTTGAATTTCTTCGTTCGATAATTCGTTGTAAAGAGTATGGTAGATTTTACTTTCTAACGAATTTCCTTTTCTTTTTTGATGAAATTCTTCTTTTGATACATCATTAAAAATAACTTCAGAACCATCGCTTAATAGTATTTTTAGTGAGAGCACTTTATCGCGTGTAACACCATATTTTATAGAAGTTGTGCCCGAAGAGTTGTTGCCAACCATACCTCCAATCATACAGCGGTTACTTGTAGAAGTATCGGGACTAAAAAATAAATTGTAAGGTTTTAAAAACAAGTTCAATTCATCTTTTATAACTCCCGGTTGTACGGTTATTGTTTTATTTCTTTCATCAAAAGTTAAAATTTTGGTGAAATGTTTTGAAGTATCAACTATAATTCCATCACCCACACATTGTCCGGACAAAGAAGTTCCAGCAGCTCTTGGAATTAAACTAATATTGTTGGAAGTTGCAAAATCAATAAGAATTTTAATATCAGCTTCATTTTTTGGATAAGCAACAGCTAAAGGTATTTTTCTATAAACAGAGGCATCAGTAGCATAGATGCTTTTATGTAAATTATCAAAAAGGATTTCGCCTTGTAATAAACCTGAGATCTCTGTAAGTTTAATATCGGTCACTAATTTATCAATTTCAATAAATGAATAAGTATCAAAGTTACATATTCCTAAAGATAAATTTATATATTTGAAAAAACATTTTTAGAATGAAGAAAATATATCTTTTTGCGCTTTTTTTTGTGACTATTTCAATAAAATCTCAAAATAACACTTATTTGTCGTATTATTTACCTCAAAATATTGTCTATAATGAAAATACACCAACTCCTGAAAGTATTTTAGGCTTTGAAGTAGGAGAATGGCACGTTACACACGATAAATTGGTTGAATATATGAAGGTTTTGGCAAATGTGTCGGATAGAATTTCAATTGAAGATAGAGGTAAAACTTTTGAAGGTAGACCTCTTTTGTTACTTACTATCACTTCTCCTGAAAATCATAAAAATATAGATGAAATAAAAAAAGCTCATGTACAATTAACAGAAGCGAGTTTAAGTGATAAATTAGATGTAGCATCCATGCCTTTAATTGTATATCAAGGTTTTTCAATTCATGGAAATGAGCCAAGTGGTTCTAATGCCAGTTTACTATTAGCGTATTATTTGGCTGCAGCAGAGGATGAAACTATTGAAAATTTATTAAGCAATACAGTCATTTTAGTAGATTCTTCATTTAATCCTGACGGATTACAGCGATTTGCTTATTGGGCTAACACTAATAAAAGTAAGCATATTAACACCGACCCAAATGATAGAGAATATCATGAAGTTTGGCCAGGAGGAAGAACAAATCATTATTGGTTTGATATGAATAGAGATTGGCTTCCTGTTCAATTACCGGAATCGAGAGCACGAATTGAAACATTTAACGAATGGATGCCTAATATTTTAACAGACCATCATGAAATGGGAACAAATTCCACTTTCTTTTTTCAACCCGGAATACAATCACGAGTTCACCCTTTAACACCAAAGGAAAATCAAATTCTTACTAAAGAGATAGGTACATATCATGCAAAAGCTTTTAATAAAATAGGATCATTATATTATACTGAAGAGAATTATGATGATTATTATTATGGAAAGGGTTCTACATTTTTAGATATTAATGGAGGTATCGGAATTTTGTTTGAACAAGCAAGTTCAAGAGGTCATGCTCAAGAAACAATAAACGGATTATTAACATTCCCATTTACAATTAAAAACCAGTTTACAGCTGCTTTATCTACACTTGAAGCTGCTAAAAATATGAGAGTTAAATTGTTAGAATATCAAAAGAATTTTTATAAAAATGCTAATGATATGTCTGTAAAAGATCAAGTAAAAGCTATTGTTTTTGGTGATGAAAAAGACGCAGCGAAAACTTATCATTTAGCTGAAATTTTAAAACGACACGAAATAGAGTTTTATAAATTGAAGTCCGATTTAACTATTAATGGAGTTAATTATACGCAAAATAACAGTTTTATTGTGCCAACTCACCAAAAAAAGAGCAAACTTATTAAAGCAATGTTTGAAAAAAGAACAACGTTTACCGATAGTTTATTTTATGATATTTCTGCATGGACATTCCCTTTGGCGTTTAATGTTGATTATGCTGAAATGAAATCGACCGCCAATATGGGTGATTTGGTAAATGACTTAAAACTCAAAGAAGGTGTTGTAACTCATAAAAGCAATTATGCCTATTTAATGGAGTGGAATGAATATTATACACCAAAGATATTAAATATCATTCTTAAAAAAGGTATAAGGGCAAAAGTAGGAATGAAACCATTTGAGTTGGATAACCAAAAATACGATTATGGTACCATATTGATTCCTGTTCAAAATCAGTCTTTAGATGAAAATGAGCTGTTTACTTTTCTAAATGATATAGCTGTTAGTAGTAATGTAACAATTACAGGTGTTTTTACAGGTATGACAAAAGGAATTAATTTAGGTAGTAATGAATTTAAAAGCTTAGATAAAGTAAAAGTTGCTATGCTGGTAGGAAATGGTATTTCACCATATGATGCAGGTGAAATTTGGCATTTGTTTGATCAACGCTATCAAATGAATTTAACAAAATTAGATGTAGATTATTTGCATAGAGTTGATTTTTCTGACTATACAACTCTAATAATACCTAATGCAAATATCAAATTAAGTGAATCGTCTGTAAAAAAAATAAAAACATGGGTACAAAGTGGAGGAACAATTATTGGATATAAAAATACGGTTAAATGGTTGGTAGCTAATAAATTTATTGATTTGGATATTAAAAAGGTAAAGGTTGATGCTAAAAATATTTCATTTGAAGAAAAGAGAGATTTTTTTGGTGCTCAGGTTATTGGAGGTTCAATTTTTGAAACCGAATTAGATAGATCTCACCCAATAAATTTTGGCTTTAAAAATAAAACATTACCAATTTTTAGAAGAACTAAAATATTTATAAAACCCGATAGCAGTAGTTTTAATAATCCTATTAAATATACCGATAAACCACTTTTAAGCGGTTATATTTCGAAATCTAATTTAGAAGCTCTAAAAAATACTGTACCTTTTCAAGTAAAAAAAATAGGTAGAGGTAATGTAATTGTATTTACTGATAATACTAATTTTAGAGGTTTTTGGTATGGAACAAATAAATTATTGATGAACGCTGTATTTTTCTCTAAAATAATGTAGTTAGTTTACAGGTTGACCATTTTTTAGGTTAGATTTTGATGCTTGTAATAAAACGATTTTTTTTTGGCTATTTTCAATACCTAAAACTAAACATTCGCTAAAAAAGTTAGCAATTTGTTTTTTGGAAAAGTTTACAACAGCTAAAATTTGCTTATTAAGGAGTGCTTCTTTAGAGTATAAATGTGTGATTTGTGCACTTGATTTTTTAATATCTAGTCCTCCAAAATCAATAGTAAGTTGATAGGACGGTTTTCTAGCATTTGGAAAATCTTTTACTTGAGTAATAGTTCCAATTCTAATATCAATTTTACTAAATTCTTCAAATGTAATTTCGGGTTTCATAACTTAATTTTCAGTAACAATAAATTCGGTTCTTCTGTTAACAAGATGTTCAGCTTCAGTACATTTAACTCCATTAGAACAGTTATTCAACAATTCTGTCTCACCATATCCTTTACCTGTAATTCTTTCAGAATCAATGCCTTTAGAAATAATATAGTTGATGATAGATTTTGCTCTGGAATTTGAAATATTCATATTATAAGTATCAGGAGCTCTACTATCGGTATGAGATTTTACCTCTAATTTAAGGTTAGGGTATTTATTTAAAATATCTACAACTTTATTTAGTTCTTCAGCGGTATCTTCTCTTATGTCATATTTATCCAAATCGAACTGTAAAGCTTTCATTTTTATCATTTTATGATTTCTTACAAATTCAAATTCAGGATTAGATTCTAATAAAAATTCTTTTGAAATGGTTTCATTATTTATGCTTGAAGTATGTATCAAAGCTATGTCATTTAAGTAATTTTCAAGTGAAGCAACTATTCTGTATTGTGTGTTACATTTTAGTTTGTAAGTAAAAGAAGCATTTACATTTAATGTATCAATAGCGTCATTTCCTTCAAAAATAGTGATAATAGCATTTGAAAGAGGCATTTTTGTATTAGCATCCAAAACAGTTCCGGTAAGTAATTGTTCGCAAATAACAGGACTCATTTCAATTTTTTTTGTAAAACTAAGAGTATTGTTGTTATTTGTATTTAGCTGAATTTCAGTATTTACAAAGCCTTTTTTTTGTACTACTATTTTGTAATTTTCATTACACTTTAAGTTGAAATTAAAATTGCTATCAGTTAAAATTAAGGTTTCAATGAGTGTTTGGTTGTTAAATAATTGAATCTTTGTGTTTAGTAATTTTTCTTTGTTTATTTTATTGAATATTTCACCAGTAACAGACTGATTACAAGGTTTAATAAGCGAAAAGGCATAAATATCAACATCACCTTTACTTTCTTCTCTGTTTGAAGTAAAAAAGCCTTGTTCGCCTGTGTTATTCAATACAAAAGCAAAATCGTCAAATTCACTATTGATAGGGCTTTGTAATTTTTTGGCTTTAAGATAATTACCGTCTTTAAATTCACTTTTGTAGATATTTAAAGAACCATTTCCACCATAACCTGAAGATGAGAAATAGAGATTGCTATATTTGTCTATAAAAGGGAATAATTCAGATTTTTTTGTGTTGATGTTCTCTCCCAAATTTTTAGGTTTACCGTAAGTGCCATCATTGTTAATATCAACAACGTAAATATCTGTTTCTCCAAATCCTTCGGGCATATCCGATACAAAATAAAGTTGTTTTCCATTTTTACTGAGTTGAGGATTTCTAACAGAATATTCTTCATTATTAAAGGGAAGAGAAGTTATATTTGAAATTTCAAACGTTTCATTTAAGGATGCTTTTACAATACGTAATGTTTTCCATTTAGCTGAATCTTTTACGGTTTGAGTGTTATAAAAATTATTTAAAGTAAAATAGATGTTTTTTTTATCGGGACTAAATGAAATATCTGATTCAAAAACAGGATTAGCACTATTATTTGAAAATTTACCATTTTGAAGAATATCTCCATTTTTAGTTATTGTACCTTTATATAATTCTAAATGTAATTGTCGGTTGTTTTTTCTTCTGTCTTTTTTAAAAGACCTATCTTCTTCGTTTTTTTTTGATGAAGCGAATAAAACTGTAGTATTATCTAAATAAATTGTGCCAAGTTCGGCATATATAGAGTTAATAGAAGTATTAAATACTTCATATTTTTCTTCTTGGGCTGAAATTGAATTTAGAAAGAGCAACAAAAAAAGTTGCCAAAATGTTTTCATTTTAAATTGAATTTATTTTTTTGATAATTTTTCAAAAACCCACGCAGGTCCTATCAATAAAAATTGTAAATCTTTTAAAAAAGATGGTTTTTTTCCTTCAATTTTATGTCCATAAAACTGGCCAATCCAAGCTACAATAAATATAACAAGCGATGTATAAAATAATGGTAAAATAGTTGATATGTAATAGTTTCCTATCAAACATAAAATTGAGAAAATAAAGACTTTTATAAATGTTGAAAATGATAATCTTAAATAAAAAAGTAGTACTAAAATTAAAATTACACCAGCCCAGTTTTCTATAATTGGATTATTTAGATTAGTTAGGTTAGAAACTGTTTGTGATGGGATGCTCATAAGCATTCCTACAATACTAAAAAAAATAGCTGGGACACATACATAATGTATTGCTTGATTGGTTTTATTTTGATGGCTTATGCTATATTCATCAAACCATTGTTGTAAAGTTTTCATAATTAGTAGTTTAAAACATAAAGTTAGTAAAAAAAATTATATCCATTTTTTTAACTTCATTAGGTTGTGAATATGAGCAAAGTGATGATTACAATGCCAAGCATAAATACCTAAATTTTCTTCTAAAGTTATAGTTTCATTTCCATCAGGATGGATAAATGTTTTTTTTAAATCTGCTTTAGAGAGTCCTTTTAATAAATACACCCATTTTGCATGTAGAGCTTTTAATAAGTTGATTGAAAGTAGGGTAGGACCATGTTTGCTATCAAATAATTCTCCCCATCTATCTTCAAAATAGGGTTTAATGGTTGGTGTATCTTCAGTTAAGGTCCATTTAAATCTAGTATAACTGTTATGATGGCTATCAGCACAATGATGAATAACCTGTCTTATAGTCCAACCATTTTCTCTATAAGGCGTATCTAATTGTTCTTCAGTTAGATTTTTAACTAAAAAATTAAGTTTTTCAGGAAAATTTTCAATTACAGAAATCCATTTTTCAATAGTATTTTCTGAAATTAAAGTTGGAATTGTTGGTTTCCCTATAGGATATTTAAGCTTCTCCAGCATTTAATTTTAAGTTTAGTAAAAACTCAAATATACTAAAAAAGAAAAGCATTGGTTTTACCAATGCTTTTAAATATATAACTATTTGAATCAGTTTAATTTACACTCATCAATTCAACATCAAAAATTAATGTTGCATCAGGAGGAATTACACCACCTGCACCACGGCTTCCGTATGCTAAATCTGAAGGAATTACCAAACGTGCTTTGTCTCCAACTTTTAATAATTGTAAACCTTCATCCCAACCCGGAATTACTTGTCCTATTCCTACAGTAAAATCTATAGGTTGTTTGCGTTGGTATGACGAGTCAAAAACTTGTCCGTCTAATAATTGACCTTTATAATGTACGGAGATCATACTTCCTTTTGTGGCTTTTTTACCATTACCTTCTTGTAAAATTTTATAGCGTAAACCACTTGGAGTTTCATCATAACCGGCAGCAATTTTGTCCATTTGTTCTTTCATTGCTTTTTTTGCTTCAGCTTCTCTTTTAGCTCTTGAACCTTCAAAAACTCTAAAAGCTTCAACTGCATTAAATTTTTCTGCAGCTTCGCCAACTCTAATAATTTCAAGTGTTTCAATAACATCATTTTGAGCAATTGCATCAACAATATCTTGTCCTTCAACAACTTTTCCAAAAACAGTATGTTTGTTATCTAACCAAGGAGTAGCAACGTGTGTTATAAAAAACTGACTTCCGTTTGAAGCTGGTCCAGAATTTGCCATTGATAAAATCCCTGGCCCATTATGTTTTAAATCAGGATGAAATTCATCATCAAAATTATATCCCGGAGAGCCTGTTCCTGTACCTAAAGGGCAACCTCCTTGAATCATAAAATCAGCAATAACTCTATGAAATTTTAATCCGTTATAATAAGGAGTTCCTTGTGGTTTTGAATTGTTTTCTAAATTACCTTCAGCTAAAGCAACAAAGTTACCTACAGTTCCCGGTGTTTTTTCAAATTCTAAGTTTACTAGTATTTCACCTTTTGTGGTGCTAAATTTTGCGTATAATCCGTTATTCATTTTCTTAATTTTTTAAGCTTTGCAAAGATACAATCTTTCTTTTAAATGAAATAATAAAGGCTATTTATTCAATTTATTAAGTACAATTTCTATTGCTTTATCTAATTGAGGATGTTTATTATTTATTCGATCTTTAAAATCTTCACCAATATAAATATCTGGGCTCACACCTTCTTTTTCTAAATCTTTTCCATCTAAAGTATAACAGCCCCAAGATGGTAAGCGGTAATATGACCCGTCAACCAAACTTTTTCCAGAAGTAAATATAATCCAACGGTAAGTTTCTGTACCAATAATAGTACCTAAACCAAGAGCTTTAAAACCTGCGGCTGTCATTTCAGCATCAGAAAGGGATTGCTCATTTATAAGAAGTACTATTGGTTTATCAGAATACCCAAAATTAGATTGTTTTGCTAATTTCCCCTCTCTGTATTTCCAATTCAAATAGGTTTTTTGACTTAAAAAGCGCAACACTTCGTCATGAACATTTCCTCCGGTATTGTAACGTAAATCAAAAATTAAGGCTTCCTTATCTGCTTCTTTACTGCTCACCAAATCTTCTTTAAATTTTTGTAATTCTCCGCCACCCATATTTTTCATATGAACGTAAGCAATTCTGTTATTTGATTTTAAATCTACATAATTTTGATTTTCATCTTGCCATTCATCGTATAATAAACTTCTAATTTTACTTGAAGAAACAGGATGTGTATTTACTGTAAATTCACTTCCATTTCTATCAAAAGTTAATTTAATTTCATTTTTAAATGAGGGTGAAGTAAAGTACTTTTCTCTATTTTCTTTAAAATCAATTTTTATATCATTAATAGCAATTAGTTTATCATCTTTTCTAATATTTTTTTCATTAAGATCTGTTGGACTGTTTTTTATGATTTTTTCAACGGTATAAGGATTTTCATTGTTGAATACAATCCCTGTTGCCATAGATCGAGTTCCGTAATATACTTTTTCTTCATCACCATTTGAGCTAAAACCGAAGTGTGAGGTATTAAGTTCTCCAAGCATATCATTAAAAATTAGCTTTAAATCGCTTCTGCTTGAAATATATGGTAAATATGCAGCGTATTGATCTCTTAATTTTTGCCAGTTTTGCCCGTGGAAATTTTCATTGTAATAATTTTCTTCAAATCCGGCCCAAGCTTCATAGTACATTTGTTCAAATTCTTTAGAAAGAGACTTGTTAAATGTATAATCCATTTTAATTTCTTCTAATTTTCCCGAATCAATAGTTAACGTATTTATAGTTCCATCAAGAAGTATATAATTTTCTTTTTCTGAAGAGACTAATTGATAATCCCAAACTTTTTTATCACTAATTCTTTCCGTTTTATTTTCTTCAAATGGCTCTAAGGTTGTTTTCCATAATTGATAATCGCCTTCGCCGTGATTTGAGGTATAAATAATATACGTTTTATCATCTTTTTCAATTACTGAAGGATTCAGTTGTTGACCAAAACGAGGACTTATGGTTATTAAACGGTCCATTAATCCGTTTGGATTAATTTTTACTATCGGTTTTTCTTTTTTCTTATCATCTTTTTTATCCTTGTCTTCTTTCTTTTTGGAATCTTCATCATCTTTATCCTTATTTTCTTCTTTAAATAGTTCGTTATACTTTTCTATTTTAAAAGGTTCATCAAATTTTTCTAATGCCATTTGATAAATTTTAGAATTTTCTGTTCCGTAAGGATAGCTGGGTTGTGTTTTATCAGAAGAAAAATAGATGTATTTTCCGTTAGGAGACCAAATTGGAGAGGATTCAGAAACTTTGGTATTGGTTAAATTTAAACTGTTTTTTGAATTTAGGTTGTAAACAAAAATATCGGTTTCAAAATCTCTGTAAGCATTGTAAATTATATATTTATCATCTGGTGAAAAATAAGGATTTGAATTGTAAAACCCCCAAAGTTCATCACTAACAATTACTGTACTTGTAAAAGTGGTTAAATCCATTAAGCAAATATCATTACGTCCTCTTAAATAAACACCTTGTGTTAAATCGTTGTTAAACGTTATTTGACGGTTATTTTGTGTGTTTTTAGTAAGCGGTTTCTCTTTTGAAGTACCATCAGCATTAATTGTAAACCAATTGTAATATCCGTTATAGGATTGTGAATACAGCAAGGTTTTATTGTTTTTCAGCCATTTAACTTCTTTCACAGCTTCTTTAGAATTGGTTTCAATTTCAGCTATAAATTTTCCTTTAATATCAGATACAAATAGTTTTCCTCTTGAAATAAATGCAATTTTTTTCTCATCAGGAGAAATATCAAAAAAAGTAATTTTACCTTTTACATTGTATGATTTTTCTTTGTTTAAAGTGTTGTTTTCTACAATTTTAATTTTAGGTTTAACAGTTTTTCCACTGGCAACATCATATACAAATATTTGATAATCTTTTCTGAAAACTATTTTTTCACCATTGGCACTTACTTTTGGCCACATAATGGAAGTTTCAAATTGAGTAAGTTGCTTTTTTACGCCATTGCTTAAAGTATATAAGTTGTACTCATCATTTGCTTCATCACACATAAAATAGAGGTTTCCATTTTTATCAAATGTTGCACCAAAATCTTTTCCTCTATACGTTGTATGTTTTTTAAACTCTTTGGTTTTTAAATTATAGGATTTTATATCAGGATTGTAATCTCCTTTATACCTTTTTCTATGTGCAAATATTCCACTTTCCCAAGATTCATTAAAGTAAATTTCATCATTTAAAGGATTTTGAACTACATTGTGAATGGTGTTAAAATAATTATCAAATACTCTTACAGGTGTGCCACCATTTTTAGAAATGCTATAAGTTGTTACTGAATTGTACCTGCTTGAAGTAAAATAAATTTTTGAGTTATCCCAACTCCAAGAAGTAACATTGTCAGCACTTTCATGAAATGTTAGTTGTGTAATTTTTCCTCCATTTAAAGGCATTATATAAATATCATTATTTCCATATTGATTACTTGAAAAAGCTAACCATTTTCCATCAGGTGATACGCTTGGATTAGTTTCATTACCATCCATAGCAGTTAACCTGTAGGCATCACCACCAGTTGTAGGAACTTTCCATAAATCACCTTGGTAACTAAATATAATAAATTCAGCATCAGGGGTTAAGGTTGGTTTTAGAGTGAAATAAGGTTCGGTGTTTTGAGAGTTTACAACTAATGTAATTAAATAGATTTGTAGACTAAAAAGGAAGCGTACTAAATTATTCATGTATAAATAGCATTATAAGTTTAAAAAAAACTGTTATTAAACTTTAAATATACTATATTAAAGAAGGTAGGATTCTTATTTTTTTGTTAAAAAAAACCGCTTAATCAGCGGTTATAAATATTTTTAAAACTGTTATTTTGCTTTTGCAATTGTATTTTCTTGAGAAGTGTTTTGCTCAATTTTTTGAGCATCACTAGTTAAACCACATCCTTTTTTTGATGATTTACATGCACTAAAAGATATTAATGTAAAAATAACTATAGATAAAAGTAATGTAATTTTTTTCATTTTTTTACAGGATTTTAATTAATGAACGAACTAATATATAATTTATTTTATAAACACAATTTATTTAATGTATAAATTATAAGTTCTTCAACCGGTTTGTATGGGTTTTCGCTAAAAGTTCCATTAGCTCTATTAGCAATTATTGCATTCATAGAACAAGCTTCGTGACCTAATAATTTCGCTAAACCATAAATGGCTGATGTTTCCATTTCAAGGTTTGTAACTCTAATACCATTAAATTCAAAATTATCAATTTTTTGGTTTAGTTCCGGGTCTTGAATTGCTAATCTAAGAACTCTTCCTTGTGGTCCGTAAAAACCACCGGCTGTGCCCGTAACTCCAGCAAAAACTTTGTCACTTATTAATTTTTTTTCTAAAACTTTACTGTTTTTTACAATGTAAGGTCTGGCTTTTTTTGTACTCCAATTTGTGTGTTTTATAAAAGCATCTTCAATTTCAGTTTCTAAAATATGTTCACAATTATAGGAAAGTAACATACCATCAAAACCTAAACCATATTTTGCCAACACAAAACTATCTACCGGAATATAACTTTGTAGTGATCCTGAAGTTCCAATTCTAACAATATTAAGTTTTGTATGTTCTTTTTTAATAGTTCTTGTTTTTAAATCAATATTTACCAAGGCATCTAGTTCATTCATTACAATATCAATATTATCAGGACCTATTCCTGTTGATATTACTGAAATTTTAGTTCCTTTATAAGTCCCTGTAATTGTTCTAAATTCACGTTTTTGAGTTTCAAACTCAATAGTTTCAAAATGTTCAGCAACTTTAGGTACTCTATTTTGATCTCCAACAAAAATTATATTGGTTGCAATGTTTTCAGGCTTTAAATTTAAGTGGTAAATACTACCATCGGGATTTAAAATTAACTCTGATTCTGCTATTTTACTCATAATTATTATCCGCCTACACGTTTTATATTATATCCTTCTTTTTTAAGGATTTCCATTATTTTATCTCTATAATTACCCTGAATTATAATTTCATTGTCTTTTACACTTCCTCCAACACCACATTTTGTTTTTAGTAATTTACCTAATGTTTTTAAATCATCTTCACTTCCAACAAAACCTGTAATAACCGTCACGGTTTTACCGGCTCTTCCTTTGTTTGAAAAAAGGGCTTCTAAATATTGTTTGTTTGGAGGTAAGGTTTCTTGTTCGTCTTGTTTTTCAAATTCAAAATTATCATTTGTAGAAAAAACAAAACCTCCCAAATCTTCTAAGTTATTTAATTTTTTTTTACTCATTTTGTGTGAAAAAGTACTAGTGACAAAGCTAAGAAAAACATTAGTTATTTTTTAGCTTTCCCCATATAAATAATAATGCGGCTAAAAGTTCAAAAACAAGTCCAATAGCCATTATTAAATTTGATTGTGACCAATTGAATAATTTTGAAATACCACCAATTAAAAGTAAAAAAATACCAAATGTGAAAAATGATATTATTTTTTTAGTTATCATTTTAGTAAACCTAATTCTTTTAAACGTTCATTTAAAAATTCACCTGCAGTAATATCGTCATAAACTTTTGGTCTAACTTCATCTATACATTCAGGTAAACAATTTAAAGGCATATTTCCAACAGGGTGTGTAAAAAACGGAATAGAATAGCGAGATTTACCCCATTCTTCTCTTGGTGGATTTACTACTCTATGTATTGTAGAACGTAATTTATTGTTTGTTAAACGTTCTAACATATCACCCACATTTATTACTAATTGTTCAGGTAATGCTGTAACGGGAATCCATTCTCCTTTTTTATTTTGAACTTCTAATCCTGAAGCAGAAGCACCCATTAATAAAGTTATTAAATTAATATCTCCATGGGCGGCAGCTCTAACAGCACCTAAGGGTTCACCTTTAATAGGAGGATAGTGTATTGGGCGTAAAATACTATTGCCATTAATAACATATTTATCAAAATAAAATTCGTCTAATCCGGCATATAAGGCTAACGCACGTAAAACGTAAATTGCAGTTTTTTCAAGCATTTTATAGGCTTCCATTCCTGTTTTATTAAAATCGGGAACTTCTTTCACTATTACATTTTTTGGATATTCAGTTTTTAGTTTATCGTTACCAACAACTTCTTGTCCAAAATGCCAAAATTCTTTTAAATCTCCTTCTTTTTTTCCTTTTGCACTTTCTTTTCCAAATGAAGTATATCCTCTTTGTCCACCAATTCCATCAATTTCGTAAGATTGCTTTATTTCTTCCGGAAGATCAAAAAAGTTTTTAACTTCTTTATATAGTTTTTCAGAAAGTTCGTCTGATAAAAAATGTCCGCGAAGCGCAACAAAACCTATTTCTTCATACGCTTCTCCAATTTCTTTAATAAATTTTTGTTTTTTTTGAGGATTCTCTGATAAAAAATCAGCTAAATCCACACTTGGAATATTTTTCATAAATTAAAATATTTGTTAGTTTTTAAGATAATAAAAAATTATTTATCTTTTTTAATTAGCGGTATTAAGTAAGTAATTGTATAATTAAAACCAGATCCCAAATCGTTTGAAAAAACACGATTGAATCCCGGAACATAAAGATTTTTAAAATTATCAGGTTCTTTAGTTTTAATAATTACTTTGAATTGATAACTTGCTCCTAAATATAAATTATTAAATGTTTCAACTTTAATTCCGAAAATAAATTCTGCCCATTGAGCTGTTAAATCTTTAAATTCAGTATTAGCTTTAATTAGATTTGGATCAAAATAAGTACCTTTTATATTTGGATAATAGCTGTTTAACGTTTGGTCAAAAAAACTGAATCCGTATCTTAAACCAATATAAATTTCGTTATTCATGCCTTTCCAATTTTCGTAGGCATTATAATTTACCCCTGCTTTAATATATGAACCTTTTGTAGTAAAGTTCATATAATCTTCATCGGTAGTTTTATCTTCATAACCTAATTCAACAGCGGCATAATAGTTTCTTAAAAACCTGTAATCACCAACTATTTCGAGTCCTTTTTTTTCACTTTCAAATATTGATATTATTGGTTTACTAATATCTATACCAACTCTAAGTCCGTATTTTTCTTTAATTTTTACAGAATCTTTTTGAGTTTGTGCAGTTACAGAAAAAGCAACAAATAAATTAATGGAAAATAATAATATGCGTAGCTGTTTCATTTTCAATAGTTGAGTTATTAATTACAATTGAATTAATCCAATTTTCAGTATTGCTTTCAATAGTTAAATTTTCGTAGATGGTTTTATAACCACATGATCTAGAGATAAATATATCATTTCTGTTATAAGCAAAATTTATTTCATCTTCGGTATCAATTTGATCATCAGTATCCGTTTCAAATTCAGTAGAAACAAATTTATATAACGTATTTTCAGAATTTACATCTAATGGTATTGCAATAGAATCAAGAGATTTGTTAACGTATAAACTGTCCTTACTATTTGCCCAAACAGTTAACGATTTAACTTGTTTTTTTAGATACGTAGTGTCTTTATTATAAAACGTGATAATTAATTTTGGTGTAGTTGGTTCAATACAAATATCATCTTTTTCACAACTTAAAATAGCTATAATTGAGATGAAGATAAAGACTAAATATTTTTTCATTTTGTATTATTTTAATTCTAAAAGAACTACATTTTCAACGTGATGCGTTTGGGGAAACATATCTACTGCCTGAGTTTTTATAATTTTATACTGTTCTTTCATTAAAGCCAAATCTCGTGCTTGTGTTGCAGAATTACAACTAACATACACAATTCTTTTTGGCGAAATTTCTAAAATTTTCGCAACAACATTTTTATGCATTCCATCTCGTGGCGGATCGGTTATTATTACATCCGGTTTTCCGTGTTTTTTTATAAAACTATTATTGAAAACATCTTTCATATCACCTGCATAAAACTCAACGTTGTTTATGTTGTTTAATTGTGCATTTAGTTTGGCATCTTCAATAGCTTCAGGGACAGATTCTACTCCAATAACTTTTTTGGCATTTTTCGCAACAAACTGAGCAATTGTACCTGTTCCGGTATAAAAATCATATACAATTTCATTACCTCTTAAATTAGCAAAATTCCGTGTTATTTTATACAATTCATACGCTTGTGCTGAATTTGTTTGGTAAAAGGATTTTGGGCCAATTTTAAATTTTAGGCCTTCCATTTCTTCAAAAATATGATCTTTTCCTTTAAAAAGTAGTATATTTTGATCGTACAATGTATCGTTTCCTTTATTGTTTATCACATATTGAAGTGAAGTTATTTGAGGAAATTCATTTATAACAGCATTTAATAACGCTTCTCTTTTAGATTTGCTTTCTTTAAAAAATTGAATTACAAGCATAATTTCACCTGTAGATGAAATACGCAACATTATTGTACGTAAAAAACCGGATTGTTCACGAGGGTTATAAAATTCTAAATTATGTTTTATGCCGTAGTTTTTAATAAAATTTCTAATTTGGTTTGAAGGATCTTCTTGTAAATGACATTTTTTTATATCCAAAATTTTATCCCACATTCCGGAAATATGAAATCCGCAAGCATTTCTATTATCAATCTCTTTGGTTGAATTTATTTCTGAAGGAGTTAACCAGCGGCTGTTAGAAAATGAAAACTCCATTTTATTTCTGTAAAAATATGTTTCCTTACATCCTAAAATAGGAGTAATCTCAGGCAATTCTAGGTGACCAATTCGCTTCAAATTATTTATAACTTCATTTTCTTTATAAGCCAGTTGGTGCTTATACAACATATGTTGCCATTTACAACCACCACAATATTCAAAATGTTCACATATTGGTTTGGTTCTTTTATCAGAATATTTATGAAATTTTACTGCTGTACCTTCAAAATAAGCTTTTCTTTTTCTTCCGGTTTTAATATCAACAACATCTCCGGGAACTGTATTTGTTAAAAAAATAACTCTACCATCAGGAGCTTTAGCAACAGTTTTACCTCTAGCACCTGCATCTATAACTTCAATATTTTCGAAAATATATTGTTTATTTTTTCTTGCCATTTTGCAAATGTACCATTTTAGCATAAAAAAAGCACCTCTATTTTAGAGATGCTTTAACTTTTTTATATGAAATTTATTATTTTATACTTCTCATGTAAGCAGATAGTGCAGCCAATTCGTCTCCGGTTAAGTCTTTTACAAAACTATCTAAGTTGGCTTTCATAATTGCAACTTGTCCAGGGTCTGTATCAACTATTGCAGGAGATTCTCCTTTTAAGAATTTTACAATGTTACCATTTTGTTCTGAGTAAACTTTATTGATATCCTTAATTGATGGTCCAATAACTTTAGTATCAGGTTGGTGGCACGTTGCACAAGTTTTATCTGTAAAAAGTTTTTTACCTAACTCAACATTATCAACAACAGCTTCTTTAACTTCTTCTTTAGCAGTCTCTACCGTAGTTTCAACCTCTTTTTTTACTTCTTCTTTCTTTTTTTCACCGCAACTTGCAAAAAATAGCGCAGCTAATCCTAAAACTAATACTGATTTTTTCATTTTTTTAATTCTATTAAGTGTTCACACAAATTTATTTAAATAATTTAAATGTTAGTGTAATTTTTATAACAAAAGAGTTATTTAAATTAATTTACAATCATTCTAAATAATGTAATTTTTTATTATATTTTTAATAAGTAAGGACGATGATTTAAGTGACTTTTACCATCCTGTTTTCTTAAAATATTTTGTAATTTGCAGTTTAAATAGGATGATTTCTCTCCTGAAGAAGGAATTGATATTTTTCAATTTTTAAATAATTTTTTATTAAGATGATCTCAGAAAAAAATTCATCACAACAAGCAATCGATTTAGAAGATAATTACGGAGCTCATAACTATCATCCATTACCTGTAGTTTTAAGTAGAGGTGAAGGTGTTTATGTTTGGGATGTAGATGGCAAACGTTATTACGATTTTTTATCGGCTTACTCGGCAGTAAATCAAGGACATTGTCACCCCCAAATTATTAAAGCACTTAATAAGCAAGCAAATAGTTTAACATTAACTTCACGAGCATTTTATAATGATGTGCTTGGTAAGTATGAAAAATTTGTAACCGAGTATTTTGGTTTAGAGAAGGTATTACCAATGAATACCGGTGCTGAAGCAGTTGAAACAGCTATTAAATTATGTAGAAAATATGCTTATGAGAAAAAAGGAATTCCTGAAAACAAAGCTGAAATTATTGTTTGTAAAAACAATTTTCATGGTCGTACAACCACTATAATATCATTTTCCAATGATGAAGATGCACGTAAAAATTTTGGACCTTATACTGAAGGTTTTATTAAAATTGAATATGATAATATTGATATTTTAGAAGAAACATTAAAGACCAATAAAAATATAGCCGGATTTTTAGTTGAACCAATACAAGGTGAAGCAGGAGTTTATGTTCCGGCTGATGGTTATTTGTCTAAAGCAAAAGCTTTGTGCGAAAAATATGGTGTTTTATTTATTGCTGATGAAGTTCAAACAGGAATTGCCAGAACAGGAAAATTATTGGCAGTAAATCACGAAAATGTAACTCCTGATATTTTAATTTTAGGAAAAGCATTGAGTGGTGGTGTTTACCCGGTTTCTGCTGTTTTAGCAAATAATGATATTATGGATGTTATTAAACCGGGACAACATGGTTCAACATTTGGTGGAAATCCTTTAGCTTGCGCAGTTGCAATTGCGGCTCTTGAAGTTATTAAAAACGAAAATTTAGCCGAAAATGCTGAAAAATTAGGAAAACTGTTTAGAAGTGAATTGCAAAAATTTATTAAAACTAACAGCCTCATAAAATTAGTTAGAGGTAAAGGATTGTTAAATGCAATTGTTATTAATGATACTGAAGATAGTTCAACAGCTTGGGATATTTGCTTAAAATTACGCGATAATGGTTTGTTGGCTAAACCTACACATGGCAATATAATAAGATTTGCTCCTCCTTTGGTAATGAATGAAGAACAATTATTGGATTGTGTATCCATAATTAAAAAAACAATTATAGAATTTCAATCATAAAAAAAAGCGGCTTTAAGCCGCTTTTTTTATTTCTATTTTTATCGTTTTCTTCTTTTCGGACTTTTATTTCCTCCTCCAAAAGCACTTTTATTGTCTGAACGTTTTCTTCCAAATCCTCCAAAATCATTTTTAGGTTTGTTGTCTCTGGTTCTTTTACGATTTCCATTACTTCTTCCGCCTCTTCCTGTACGTTGCTTTGTAGTAATTTCAACATTTACTTTTCTACCGTCAAAAGTAACATCGTTTTGCTCAAAAGCTGAGATGGTATTCGACTCATAATTTTTATCTAATTCAAAAAATGAAAAAGTATCTAAAATTTCAATTTGCCCAATCTCAATATTTTGTCCAATTTTTTGGTCATTTATCAAACCAATTAATCTTGAAGGATTTAGTTTGTCTTTTCTACCAATATTGATAAAGAAACGAGTCATGTTTTCATCATTTCGTCGCTTACCTCTACTGTCAATTCCTTTCATATGCTCACTATCATTTAAATCAGGAGCATTTTCATAGTATGTTAAAAATGTATTGAACTCAATAGAAACAAATCTTTTAATTAATTCTTCACGATTTAATCCTTCTAATTTTTCATAAATAGATGGTAAAAAATCTTTAATTTCAGTCTCATTTATTTCAATATCGTGTACTTTATCAATTAATTTGAATAATTGATTTTGGCAAATTTCTTTTCCTGTAGGTATTGGAGTGTTAACAAACTTTTTACCAATTATTCTTTCAATAGGATGTAATTTATTTTTTTCTCGGGCTGTAACAATAGCAATTGAAATACCTTCTTTACCTGCACGTCCGGTTCTACCGCTACGGTGGGTGTAAGACTCTATTTGATCCGGTAATTTATGGTTTATTACGTGTGTTAAATCATTAACGTCTAAACCTCTGGCAGCCACATCTGTTGCTACTAAAATTTGTAAATGTTTTTTACGGAATTTTTCCATTACACTGTCACGTTGTGCTTGAGATAAATCTCCGTGAAGCGCATCTGCATTGTAACCGTCTTTTATTAATTTATCAGCAATTTCTTGAGTTTCTCTTCTTGTTCTACAGAAGATGATGCTATAAATATCAGGATTAACATCAGCAATTCTTTTTAAAGCTGCATATCTGTTTCTTTCAGAAACTACATAATATTGATGTGAAACCTGATCGGATCCTTTATTTTTTTGACCTGCACTAAGTTCAACAGGTTTATACATATAGTTTTTAGCAATACTTTCTACTTCTTGAGGGAATGTTGCCGAGAACAATAAAGTTTGTTTTTCTTTTGGTGTTACAGCTAAAATTTGATCTAATTCATCTTTAAAACCCATGTTTAACATTTCATCAGCTTCATCTAAAACAAGCCATTTAATGTTTGAAAGTTTTAATTGTTTTCTATTAATTAAATCTACTGTTCTACCAGGAGTTCCAACTACAATTTGAACACCTCTTTTAAGTTTTCTTATTTGTTCATCAATATTGGTACCACCATATACTGCTGCCGTTTTTACACCATTAGTATATTTTGAAAATTCAGTAATATTATTAGCTATTTGTAAAGCTAACTCACGTGTTGGAGATAAAATTATTGCTTGGGTATCATTGCTATTAGTATCAATTTGTTCTAAAATTGGTAAACTAAATGCTGCAGTTTTTCCTGTTCCTGTTTGTGCAAATGCTTTTAAATCTTGTTTTGAAGTTAAAACTTGCGGAATTGCTTGTAATTGAATTTCTGTAGGATTTTCGTATCCTAAATCGGTTAAGGCCTTAACTATATTTAGGTTAAGCCCTAGTTCTTTAAATGTAGACATTCTGTATATATTATTGATTTACAGACGCCCATCTATAAACCGGTTAAAAATCGGGCAAAGGTACATTTAAATTTGAGGTAAACAGAAAAAAACTAGTTTTTTTCTAATTTATTTATTTCGGAAGTAAGTTTTCTCGAATCCAAATAAGTAAAACCATTTTCAACAACACCTTTGTTGTTTACAATAATTACTCTTGGATACTTGCTGGTTAAGTAGTTATATGCGTAACTGTTGCCGGTTAATTTATATTGTTTGGCAGAATCTAATTGTTTTAAATAAGGATCAGCAATTAAATTATCATTAGAGGTTTTCATATTTATACCTACAAATAAAACATTTGGATGAGTTTTTTCTAAATATTTTATGCGGTTTATTAAATATTCTGATGACATATACTCGGTAGACCAAAAGTAAATAACTGTATTTTGATCTTTTATAATATCATTTATTGTTAATGTTGAATTATTGTATTTAGTTACATCAAAATTATGTATTGGTTGGTTATTAACTACATATTTACTGTCATTTACTAAACTTTCTACTTGTTCAATAAATTTTTGGTTTGTGCAATTTTTTAAGAAAATATCTAACGCTTCGTTATTTATACTACAAGTAGATTCGCTTTTTAAAAAATCATTTACAATTACTCTTTTTAATAAAGTGTTTTTAATATTTTCAGATTCAATATTTTCATTTATTGAATTTAAAACATTAACTGTCATATTATTTTTTGTGCTATCTTTTTCTTTAAGTTCATAACTTAAATGGTATAAATAACTTATTAAATAATTTTGATAAGGATAGAATGAAAGTAAACTTTCTTCGTTGAGATTTATTTGATCTCTATAATTATAAAAATCTTCTGAAATTTCAGGAATTTTATCAAGGTTATGTACTCTTTTATAATAATAAGGATAAACTTCTTTTAATCTGTCTAAAGGAAAATTGATAGCAGCATTACTAAGTTTTTCAAAGCCTTCTGTTACAGTATTATCTTCATGAGCAACGAAATCTTTATAAATAGAATTTTTCTCAGCAGACAGAGAATCTATTTTTTGCATAAAATCATGTTCATCCAAATAAAAATTTTGGTACATATACTTTTCTTCTTTTTCATTTTGTAAAAATAAATTAATTAAGAATTCATTTTTACTACTTCCATTACCACTAAAAACTATTGATTCATCAAAATCCCATGTATTTAGTCTTACTAAAATACTATCGGTAGGTTCAAAATAAATATATTGAAATTCACCTCCATGTTTAAAAGTGTACAATCCTTCATCTAAAGATTGATATTCTTTTAAAAATCTATTGTTATTATCAAGTGTTAATGTGTCAATTACAACATCATCTTTTAAAAATAGTACATATTTATCTTTTGGATTTACAATTTGTCCTCCAAAATATGCAGTGCTATTTTGTTTGTTTGTTGTGGTACAACTAACACTTAAAGTTAACAATATGAGATTTATAAAATATTTCATTGAGATTGAATTATCACAAAAATACATACAACTACAGAGTTTGCTTGTTAATGAGATGTTAAATGTTTTTTTACCAAATTATCTGAAAAAAATTAACTTTTAATTAAATATTGATAGTTAATCTATTTTTATACTTTTGCAGCGCAATTTAAAATAAAAATATATAATGCTTTCAGTATCAAATTTATCTGTTCAATTCGGTAAACGAATTTTGTTTGATGAAGTAAATACAAAATTTACGATAGGGAATTGTTACGGAATAATTGGAGCCAATGGTGCAGGAAAATCAACGTTTTTAAAAATTCTATCTAGTGAAATTGAGCCAACATCCGGACATGTAATTTTAGAGCCGGGAAAACGTATGTCGGTTTTATCTCAAGACCACTTTGCTTTTGATCAGTATCAGGTTTTAGATACCGTTATGATGGGAAATAAAAAGCTTTTTGAGGTTAAAAAAGAAATGGATGCTATTTATGCAAAACCCGATTTTTCTGAAGCTGATGGAATAAAAGCCGGAGAACTTGGCGTTGAGTTTGAAGAAATGGGAGGATGGAATGCAGAAAGTGATGCTGCAACATTATTGTCATCTTTAGGAATTAAAGAAGAAATACATTATTCTTTAATGAGTGAGTTGGACGGAAAATCTAAAGTACGTGTTTTATTGGCTCAAGCTTTATTTGGAAATCCTGATGTGTTGATAATGGATGAGCCTACTAACGACCTTGATTTTGAAACTATTGGGTGGTTAGAAAACTTTTTGGCAAATTATGATAATACAGTAATAGTTGTATCTCACGACCGTCACTTTTTAGATGCCGTTTGTACGCATATTTCCGATATTGATTTTGGTAAAATCAATAATTATTCCGGGAATTATACTTTTTGGTACGAATCGAGCCAATTAGCAGCTAAACAAAGAGCTCAGCAAAGTAAAAAAGCTGAAGATAAAAAGAAAGAGTTGGAAGAGTTTATTCGTCGTTTTTCTGCCAACGTTGCAAAGTCAAAACAAGCAACCAGTCGTAAAAAAATGATTGAAAAATTAAATGTTGATGAAATTAAGCCTTCAAGCAGAAGGTATCCTGCTATAATTTTTGATAGAGAGAGAGAAGCCGGAGACCAAATTTTAAATGTTGAGCATTTATCAAAATCTACTGAAGAGGAAGTGTTGTTTAAAGATATTAGCTTTAATTTAAATAGAGGAGATAAAGTAGCTTTAATATCTAAAAACTCAAGAGCGGTTACAGCTTTTTATGAAATATTAAATGAAAATTTAAAAGCTGATGGAGGTAAATTTCAATGGGGAGTTACTACAACACAATCGTATTTACCTTTAGATAATACTGAATTTTTTACTGATTCTAATTTAAATTTGGTTGACTGGTTACGCCAATATGCTAAAACAGAAGAAGAAAGAGAAGAGGTTTATTTAAGAGGATTTTTAGGGAAGATGATTTTTAGTGGAGAAGAAGCACTTAAAAAATGTAATGTACTTTCAGGTGGTGAAAAAGTAAGATGTATGCTTTCCAGGATGATGATGATTAGAGCTAATGTGTTAATGTTAGACGAGCCTACAAATCACTTAGATTTGGAATCAATACAAGCTTTCAATAACTCTTTAAAAAACTTTAAAGGAACAGTTATATTTTCAACTCATGATCACGAGTTTGCACAAACAGTAGCAAACAGAATAATTGAGATAACACCAAACGGAGTTATTGATAAATTTTCTTCATTTGATGAATATTTAGATGATCCTAAAATTAAAGAATTAAGAGATAAAATGTATTTATAATAAAAAGGGAGCAATTTGCTCCCTTTTTTATTGTTTACCTCCTTGGTATCTATGTCTTCGTCCGTATTCCATTAAAAGTTGTTTGTTAAAATCATTTTCAGATTTTTGGAGCTGAACTATTTTTTTTGCTGAAATAATTTTAGATAATTCCAAAAACATCTGTTTTTTATTTTCTGTTATTTCATTTTCAATTTGTATTGTACTGTCTAACAGCTTTTTTGCTTCTTTTTCAGATAAATTGCTAATATTGTTTTTCTCCAATCTTTCATCAAAACGAAGTATATTTTTTAAAGAGATTTTTAAATCTTGAATTTTATAGGTGTATTTATTATAAACCGGCCAAAATTTTTCAGCTTCGGCAGGAGTCAAATTTATGGCATCGGTTAAATATGAAGTTTTCAATAAACGAATATTTTGTCTGTTCATTTGCCTTTGAGCAACTATTGTAGTAGTTGTAAATATAAATAGTATAAACAGTATTTTTTTCATTTTTTCATTTTTAATTGTCATAAATAATTTCTTCCAAATCTTTTCCTTTTAAATAATCTTCTACTTCTTCATCAGAAAGCGTATTACTATAATCATTATAAGTAATTTCCACATCAGAAAATGCTGTTTCCAAAGTTATATTATCTATTTCAATAGTTCCATTTTCAATTAAGGTTTCTATTTCTGAAGTTGCTAACGAGTCAAAAGTAATATTTACCGATTTTTGATTAAGTGTAAATATTAATAGGAGTGATGCTGCAACAGCTACACTAACAGGAGCAATAAGCTGAATAACTTTGTTTTTAAATACAACCGATTTTGAAGGATTTTTTATTTTATTGAAAATAGCATCCTCAATTGTATTAAAGTAATCTTCCGGAATTTTTTCTTCATTTTTAGTTTGTAAAACTTCGGCTTTTAATTTTGAAATTACAATATCTTCAAATGTATCGAAATAGTTTTCGGGTGTTTTAAACGAAGGTTTTAATGTTTTACTTTGTAAATTTTCAATACTAATTGTGTTTAAAACGCTCACTTCAATACTTTCAAAATAGTTTTTAGGTACAGTAAAACCAATTTTTTTTGATTTTAGTGAACTTAATTTTGGTGCTATTTTATGTAATTCATTTTTTTTCATAACTATTAATAAGACTCATTATAAGCAATTTGGTTTAATGAGTTTTTAAGTAATCTTCAATCTTTTTTACTGCATGAAAATAAGATGCTTTTAAAGCTCCTACCGAGGTTCCCAGTATTTCGGACATGTCTGTATATTTCATCTCATCAAAATATTTCATATTAAATACCAGTTGTTGTTTTTGTGGTAATGTAACAATAGCTTTTTGGAGTAATAATTGAATTTCATCTCCTGAAAAATAGCTGTCGGACGTTAAATCTTCTGCCATAGTATGCTGTAATACGCTAATATCTACATTATGTTTTGCTGCTTTTTTATTTATGAATGAAATTGCTTCGTTGGTTGCAATTCTGTATATCCAAGAAAATAATTTACTTTCTTCTTTAAAAGAATGTATGTTTTTAAATACTTTGATAAATGTGTTTTGAAGTACATCATCAGTATCGTCATGTGAAAGCACAATTTTTCTAATATGCCAATACAATCGTTTTTTGTATAACAACATTAGCTTACGAAAGGCTTGCTCTTGCGTAGCTGGGTTTTTTAGTTGTGCAACTAATAAATTATCGTCTGTCACGTACTCTTTTTTTGTTGTTAGACGATTAAAATTAAGAAAGGTTTAAATTAAAACAAAACTTATTTAAGTTTAGCAAACCTTCTTCTGGAATAACCAAATAAACGGTGATCTTTAATTGTTGCGGCAATTCCTTTAGGGAGCATTTCTTCCCAGCCTTTTTCACCATTGGCAATCATATTAAGTACAGTTTGTGAGAAAATATCTAATATATCAGGGTCAAAATCTTTTATATCAACTACTTTACCGTTATATTTAAAGAATTTATATAATTCTTTCATACGTGGATGTACTTTTAAATTATCACTTGTTCTTATTTCACCGGTACGTTGATCTTTTAGAGGATATAAGTAAACTTTCAAGTCTTTAAAGAATAGTTTACCAAATGCTTCTAAAATGCCACCGCTTAAATTACGGTAATATTTTTCATCAAATATTTGGATAAAACTGTAAACACCCATTGCTAAACCAATACGAGCTTTTGTAAATTCAGAAAAATATTCAACTAGTTTATAATATTCCTGATAATTTGTAATCATCACATTTTGTCCAAGTGAACATAATAATTCTGCTCTATCTAAAAAATCTCGTTCATCAATTTCTCCTTCAGAACTTAAATTAGCCAATGTAATTTCAAAGATTATTTTGGTATTATTTTTAGCAACTTTATTTTCTTTTAAAAACATTTCTTCGGCCAGTTTATACATATCCATATTTACCTTAGTAACGGGTCTAAAACTACCTCTAAGTGCTAAAATATTGGCTTTGTATAATTGTTGAGCGGGCAATAGGTTATTTCCGTCCGGACCAAACATTACAGCATTTGTCATTTCGTTTTTCACTAATAACAAACTCATAAGCCTATTGTCTATATAAGAAAAACGAGGACCGGAGAAATTAATCATATCAATTTCAATCTGAATTTTATGTAAATTGTCGTATAACGATTTTAAAAGTTCTTTGGGTTTATCATTTAAATAATAGGCGCCATAAATTAGGTTAACACCTAATATGCCAAGAGTTTCTTGTTGTAATTTAGCGTCGGTTTCTTTAAAACGAACGTGAAGTATAATTTCGTTATAATCTTCAAGAGGATCTAATTGAAACTTGATTCCAACCCAACCATGACCTTTAAATTTTCTTGCAAAATCAATTGTTGTAACTGTATTGGCATACGAAAAAAACATTTTTTGTGGATGAATTTTTCTACTTAATCTATCTTCAATGATTTCTATTTCATAAGAAAGCATTTTTTTAAGTCTTTCTTCCGTAACATAGCGGTTATAACTTTCAGCACCATAAATAGCATCAGAAAATTCTTTATCGTAAGCACTCATTGCTTTTGCAATTGTGCCAGATGCTCCTCCGGCTCTAAAAAAATGTCTAACGGTTTCTTGTCCTGCGCCTATTTCTGCAAAAGTTCCATAAATATATTTGTTCAAATTTATTTTTAGAGCTTTTGTTTTGCTAGTAGGAGTATCATTAATTTCTATATCACCTTTTAATTTTAAAGCCATTTTTGTTTTTTTAGTTACGTAACAAAATTAATAAAAATTGACGGTTCAGCTAAAAATATTTTTTTTAATAAAAAAAGGGGAAAGATAATCTTTCCCCTTTTTGTAAATGGTAAATGATTGATTACATATTTTTTAGCTCATTAACTAAATCTGTTAAAGCAGCTTTGGCGTCACCAAAAAGCATTGAAGTTTTTTGATTATAGAATAATTCGTTTTCAATACCTGCATAACCAGGTTTCATACTTCGTTTGTTTACAATAATATGTTTGGCATTTTCTACATCTAAAATTGGCATACCATAAATTGGGCTTGAAGGGTCGTTATGAGCTGCAGGGTTAACAACATCATTAGCACCAACAACCAATACAACATCGGTATTTGGAAAATGAGGATTGATATCGTCCATTTCAACTAGTTTGCTATAATCTACATTACTTTCAGCCAATAAAACATTCATGTGACCAGGCATTCTTCCAGCAACAGGATGAATAGCATATTTTACATTCACACCTTTTTTTGTAAGTAATTCTTCTAATTCATGAATAACATGTTGAGCTTGTGCTACAGCTAAACCGTATCCCGGTACAATTACTACATTACTTGAATAATTCATCATTACAGCAGCATCACTGGCACTTGTTTTTTTGATATTACCTCCAATCTTTCCTCCTGTAGTACCAGCAACTTCAGCACCACCAAAAGCACCAAATATTACATTAGATAAGGAGCGGTTCATGGCTTTACACATTGCAAAAGTTAAAATTAATCCGGCAGATCCCACTAAAATACCACCTACAAGCATAACCATGTTATTGTATAGTACACCTGTAATAGCGGCAGCAATACCTGTTAATGAGTTTAAAAGTGAAATTACCACAGGCATATCCGCTCCACCAATTGGAACTACAAATAAAAAGCCATAAACTAATGCGGCTAAAAGTAAAATATAAATTAAAAACAAACTATCAGTATCCATTAATACAATGTATGTTCCAAAAGCAATAAGTGCTAAGAACATGATATTATTTATAAGATTGTATTTAGGGAGTCTTATATCTTTCATAGAGCCATTTAATTTAGCCCAAGCCACTAAACTTCCTGTAAATGTGATACTACCAATTATAATAGCTGCTAAAATTGTTACTAATATTGATGAAGGAGCTTTTAATGATTCTTCTACTCCTACATTTTTACTAAATTCAATTAAACCAATAAGCAAAGCACTTGCTCCTCCAAATCCGTTAAAAAGAGATACCAATTCAGGCATTTTTGTCATTTCAACTTTAATGGCAATTATATAACCAATAATTCCTCCAATTACAATTGCAGTACCAATAAGTGAATA
Organism: Lutibacter sp. B1; assembly: GCF_012524075.1. Classification (GTDB taxonomy): domain Bacteria; phylum Bacteroidota; class Bacteroidia; order Flavobacteriales; family Flavobacteriaceae; genus Lutibacter. Next base: position 118,925 of record NZ_JAAZUI010000002.1, on the reverse strand, counting down.
AATAATTGTTGGAACCTCTTTTTCAGCTAAGAAAATAGTACCTAAAATAGCAATTGCCATACCTAATGCCGAAATGAAATTACCTTTTTTAGCTGTTTCTGGATGTCCAAGTAATTTTAAACCGATAACAAAAGCTACGGTTGAGATCAAATAGATAATACTTAAAGTTATACTCATTATTTTTTCTTTTTAAACATTTGTAACATTCTGTCGGTTACGGCATACCCACCAACTACATTTATTATTCCAAGTACTACAGCTATAAAACCTAATGTTAATGATAAATAATCATTAGGGTTTGATTGTAGCATAACTAAAATTGCTCCAACAATCACAACTCCACTTAAAGCGTTTGCTCCAGACATTAGAGGTGTGTGTAATACTGTTGGTACGTTTTTAATTAACTCTAATCCAATAAATATAGCAAGTATTAGAATGTATATTAATTGGATGTCATTTTTTATAAATTCAATAAAATCAGTCATATTTATTCAGTTTTTCCGTTTTTTCTAATTTTTCCGTTTTGTACAATTAATGTTTCATCAGTAATCTCTTCTTCTAAATCCCATTTAAACTCATTATTTTCAGTTAAATGCATTATAAAATTGAACATATTTTTAGCGTATAAATCGCTTGCATTTGTTGAAACACTTTCAGGCGCTATGGTTGTACCAATAATTTTAACTCCGTATTTAATAATATTTTGGTTTAACTTACTTAGCTCACAGTTACCGCCTTGAGCTGCTGCCAAATCAACTATTACTGCTCCATTCTTCATTTGTTTAACTTGTTCTTCTGTAATTAAAACAGGAGATTTTCTACCCGGAACCATAGCGGTTGTGATAACTAAATCTGCTTGGAATAGTGATTTGTTTACGGCTTCTTTTTGTCTACGCGCGTAATCTTCGGAGGCTTCTTTAGCATAACCGCCTTCAGCCTTTGCTTCGCCTGTATTATCAACTGTAATAAATTTAGCACCTAAAGATTCTGTTTGTTCTTTAGTTTCTAAACGAATATCAGTAGCTTCAACAACAGCACCTAAACGTTTTGCGGTGGCTATTGCTTGTAAACCTGCAACACCAACTCCATATATTAAAACTCTTGAAGGAGTAATTGTACCTGCAGCAGTCATCATTAAAGGGAAAATTTTTGTCATTTCATAAGCACCTAAAATTACCGCTTTGTAACCTGCCAAATTACTTTGTGAGCTTAAAACATCCATATCCTGAGCTCTTGAAATACGAGGCATAGCATCCATAGAAAATGCAGAAGCACCTTTTTCGGCAATTGCTTTAATAAGCTCGGGATGAGATTTATGAAATAACTGACTCATTAAAATATGGCTTTCGTCCACTAATTTTAAATCATCTTCATCAAAAGGATTAATTTTAATAAGAATATTAGATTCCTTAAAAACAACTCCTCGAATATCAACTACGGCGCCTACTTTTGTATAGTCAGAATTTTTAAAAGACGAAGCTACTCCGGCATCTTCTTCAACAAAAATTTCAAAGCCTTTTTCAATTAGTTGTTTGGCAATATTAGGCGAAATAGAAACACGTCTTTCACCTTTTTTAGATTCTTTTAATATGCCTATTTTCATATTTATTATTTTTTATTGTGTGTAATTTTGAATATGTATAATTCAGATTGAATTATTTGAATGATTTTTTCGTTATTCAGAAAAATAAGAAAACCAGCTGTTAAGCTAGTTTCATAGATAGATATATTTTTAGTTTTATGAACAATCAAGGCAATTAAGAATAAATAAATAAAGTTTAAAAAGTATTTAGAGGTTGATTTAATATTGTTCATTTTTAATATACTAAATTACTTAACTGTTGTACGGTAAAAATAAAGAAATAATTAACTTTAAAGGTTGATAAAAATCATTATTTTTAATATTGATAAGCTATTTCAATTTATTTTATTAATTATGTAATAATTATTACAATTAACAGTATAAAAAACTGTTTTTTTAAATTTTATTGAATTTGAAAATTACTTTTTTAGGAACAGGAACATCACAAGGAATACCAGTTATAAATTGCTCACATCCGGTATGTTTATCAAAAGATAAAAGAGATAAGCGTTTAAGAGTTTCCATTTTGGTTGAATGGGATAAGTATGCTTATGTTGTAGATTGCGGTCCGGATTTTAGATATCAAATGTTAAGAGCAGATGTAAGAAAAATAGATGGGGTATTATTTACTCACGAACATTCTGATCATATTGCCGGTTTGGATGATATACGCCCTTTTAGTTTTCAATTAGGAGAAGTTCCTATTTATGCACAGCGAAGAGTTTTAGTTAATTTAGAAAAAAGATTTGATTATATTTTTAATGAAGTTGATAAATATCCCGGTGCGCCAAGTATTAAGGAAAATGAAATCTCAGAAACTCCATTTGTATTAGGAAATTTAGAAGTGATTCCAATAGAAGTGATGCATGGAAATTTACCAATTTTAGGATATCGATTTAAAGATTTTGCGTATTTAACAGATGTAAAAACAATTCCTGATTCCGGTAAAAAGAAATTACAAAATATAGATGTATTGGTGTTAAATGCCATCCGTCATAAATCTCATCATTCGCATTTGAATTTAGAGGAAGCATTAGCTTTAATAGCTGAATTAAAACCTAAAAAAGCGTATTTAACACACATAAGCCATCATTTAGGTTTTCATGCAGAAGTTGAAAAAACTTTGCCTGAAAATGTGTTTTTAGCTTATGACGAATTGGTGCTTGAAGTTTAATTAGGTTTCTAATTTTTCTAAAATAGTATTACTAATAGTTTTGTAATCGTTTTTTGAAACATCAAATACATAGTGATTTTTAAAATTCCATTTTTCAAGAACTTTTTCAAGAAAATGATCTCTAACGGTTATTAAAATGTGATTGTTTGATGTATTTACTAATTCTTGGATACTTTTTGCCCAGCCTTTATTGTTTAATTCTAATCTTCCAACTTCATCAATTACAACAATTTTATTGTTAAGGTTGTTTGTTGGTTTTAAAGCGTCAATTCCTTTTTGTAATCCTTTTTCTAAGATGCTGTATTTACCAATATTTTGGAGGCTTTTATTGGTTGAAATTCTTAAAAATGGTTCTTTTTCAAGGGTTTGTACAGCAACAATATCATAACCAATTGTAATATTATTTTCTATTATTCTGGGAGAATAAAAACCGCCAATTGTTATGTTTTGTTGTTGTAATTCTTCAATACTATTTTTTATAGCTGTTGTTTTTCCTTCTTCAATGGAGCCTGTAATAATAAATAGTTGCTGCTTAAAATTAAGTTTCTTTTTTATTTCATCTAATCTGAATTCAGCCTGAGAAATAACTTCAGAAATTATCGAAATAGGATTTTTAACGATGGATTTAAAGTTGGGAATACTCGCAATCATTAAAGGTAGACTTTCAAAAGAAAGTTCAAGTACAAGCGGTAATTGTTTAAAAGAAGTCTTTAAGAAAAAAGCTTGAATTTTAGGATTGTATAATTCGGTTCCTAAAACAGAAAAACCAATAATAATTACAATGGCTCTAAAATTCATTTGAAGCCCAGTTAAAAGTGCTTCTTCTATGCTTTGGCCTTGAATTTTGGTGAAAACATAGGCTGTAAGCATAGTTATTAAAACAAAAAACACCCAAAATTTTGGTTTTAACAATTGTTTTAGAGCTCTTTTATAGCGTAAAGCCCAAATACTTACAACTAAAATAATAATACTACTCCAAACAAGCCAATGTGTTTTTGATAATAAATATAGAGAGCTGATAATTAATAGAATATCTATAAAAAGCCAAACTAAAGAATGCTTAAAATTTTTATTGGCTTTGCTTTGTTTTTGAATAAAGTTTGAAGGATTGTGTATCGATTTAACTTTTACAGGTTCATTTTTTATTTTTCTACCCACTTTAATGCCTATATAAGCTGAAAACAAACCTAAAATTGCATAGATAACTAATAAAATGATAATTGGTAGCCAAACAATGTTAAATTGGATATAAAGTTGTTTTTGAGCCATTTGTAACAGACTTTCATAAACTTCAACAATGTTCATTCCATAAAAAATAATGAAGTTTATAATTTTTTGAAACAAATTCCAAGACATTGCCAACATTGAACCTATTGCATAGCCAATAATTGTTTTTCCAAAAATACGTACACTGCCTTCAAGTAATAATGATTGACTAAAAATAGCTATCATTGGTCCAAATATAACCGCACTTGGAGACATTGTTTTCATAATAGCACATATTAATCCGGCTCTCCAAAACAGTCCTTTTTCTTTCCAAATATAACTAGCTGAGATTAGAATAATAATTCCAATAGCTGTTAAAGCATTACCGCTAAAGGGAACTTTTAAATTGTGTAAAAAACTTCCAAGTACAATTTCTGAAGCAGCCCAAGTAGTACCGATAATAGAAGCTTTAATCCATTTCTCGTCTAAAACTTTTGTATTTTTACTCATTAACAATACAAATTTTTTGGGCACAATATTTAAATAAATGATAGCCTTTACCGCCTTCACTAACAACTTCAAAAAGCTTATCACAATCGGTTAGTTGTACAGCTCCAATATATTTAATTTTATTTTCAAATAAAATATCAGGAATTAAACTACTTGACGGACCGGTAACAATTACTTCAGTTTCAGGTGAAATTACCTCAAGTAAACCATCAATTGTATTATTAACAAGTGTTAATCCTGTAATAATAACAATATTAGATTTTGGGATAATTCTTTTAAATTCAATTGCAGGAACATAATATTGTTTTTGACCTTCAACCAAGGCATTTTCATTTAATTCTAAAACGTGTAGTTTATTATTGGTGGCAGCAATTTTATTGATGTATGATTGAAATGCACCAACAATGGTTACAGTTTTTCCTCCATCCAAATTTAATAAATCTACCGGATCGGTATTTTGTAGTATTTTATAGTTTGAATTTGATAAAATTTTAGAGGATATTGCATTTATTACCGCGATTTTTAAGGTATTTATGATATTGGATTGTTTTGAAGATTCAAGTAAATCAATAACTTTTTTACCTTTTATTTTTGAAGGTGTAAAATCTCCATAATCTCTATCTTTTTTTAAACAAAAAACCTCAGTATCATCTACCGTACTTGCAACTCCAAAACTGTTGTCACTTAATTTAACTGCTGTGAGATGAATTCCAACTACAACATTTTTAATAATAAGGTTTTCCAGTTGTTTACTGTACCTGTTTTTTAAAATTTTTAAAGTATCGTCTAGAATCATATTGTTTAGATTTAACTATGAAATTAAAAAAAATAAACGCTAAGTTAATTAATTCTAAACGATATAAATGTATAGTAATTTACAATTGAAGCTTTTTATTTTTATACTATTATTCAATTTTAAATTCTGAAAGAACTGGTAATGCTTTATTATCAAAATCAAATAAGGCTTGATTTTCCCAACTGGAACCATTTTTAGATTCCGGTCCGTCAAAAGCAATTAACTCACCGCCCCAATAACAAAAACCAATTCCTTCATTGGTTTGAGTTACAATTTCCTTAATTTTTGCAATAAAATCTTTTTGTCCGGTAGGAGTTGCCGGGTAGTCAGGTAAAATTAATTGTTCTTCCAATCCAACAATATTATCGGTCCAATCATTCCAATCTAAAGTAAAAGGATATGCAGTTTCAGCAATCAAAATATCTTTATTGTATGTTGTACTTAAACTGTTTAGAGTAGATTTAAGATTGTTCAAATCTTTACCATGCCAAATAGGGTAGTAGGAAAGACCTATAATATCATAATCAATATTTTTTACTTTGTTATAAAACCAATCGGAACCTTCGATTCCTGCAAAATGAATAATGATTTTTGTTTTGGTAGAATTATCTCTAACCGCTTTAACACCTTCAGAAAGTAAACTGATAAATTGAGTTTCGTTACTTTCAATAGTACCGAATGGGAATAACATACCTGAATTAATTTCATTCCCAATTTGGATAAAATCAGGTTGTATTTCGGTTACAATACTTTTAGTGTATGTGTACATTTTATCTTTCAAATCATTAAAGGTCAGTCCTTGCCAATTTGTAGGTGGTGTTTGGTTGGCAGGATCTGCCCAAGTATCGGAATAATGAACTGTAATCCATACTTTTAAACCTTTAGCGTGAATTTTTTCTGAGAATGATTTTACTTCGTCAAAACTTGAATGACTGTCCTCCGGTGTGTGCCATATTCTTAGTCTTATAGTGTTTACACCATTGTTTTTTAACGTAGTTAGAACATCTTCAGTTTGATTTTCTAAATTATAGAAAACAGCATTTGTGTTTTCAATTTTTGGTAAAAGAGATAAGTCGGCAGCACTTATATAATCACTATCAGTTTCATCAACTTCTTCAATTTCATCAACTTCATCTATTTTATCCGAATCAAGGTCATTATCATTATCACCCGAACAAGAGAAAAGAAAAATTGGAATTAATACTAATAAATAAATGAATTGTTTGTATGAAATTTGATTTGTAATCATGTTTATTCAATTTTTAGAGATGTTTCGGCATTTTTCATATTTTTTGAAGATGCTGTAACAGTTATAGTTTCTTTGTTGTTTTTGGATTGTATAAGTAGCATTGCTTTACCATAAAACAAATCTACTGTATTTGATTTAAAAGGACTAAAAGATTGAGGGTTTCCATTTCCAACACCTGCAATTTGAGCATTTCCTTTAATTTTGAATTCAACTTTATTATTGGCTAACGGACATAAATTTCCGTTTTTATCAACCGCTTCAACAAGTATGTAAGATAAATCTTCGCCATCAGATTTTAGTATTTTTCTATCGGGAGTTAATATCAATTTATAAGGTTCTCCCGCAGTTTTTACTGTATTTTCTCCTAATATTTTGCCTTCTTTATAAGCTACTGCTTTTAATTCTCCGGGTTGATAGATAACATCATTCCACATTAATCTGAAGCGTTCAGTTGAATTTTCAGACTTCGGGTTTTTACATTTTTTACCTTGTGATTTTCCGTTGAGGAAAAGCTCGGCACAATCGCCATTAGTATATACAAAAACCGGTGTTTTTTTACCAACTCTATCATCCCAGTTCCAGTGAGGAAGAATGTGGATAGTAGTTTCATCGGGTTTCCAATAACTTTTGTATAAGTAATAACGATCTTTCGGAATTCCACATAAATCTACCACGCCAAAATAAGAACTTCGAGAAGCTTCTTTGTCGGTCATACCATTATCTAAAACCCATTTATTGTTATACGGTGTTGGTTCGCCAAGATAATCAAAACCTGTCCAAATAAATTCACCTGCAACATATGACTCATCCTGTTGCCACATAAAATCGTCATCGGCCAGTTCTGCCCATTCAGGAGCATTTAAATCGTACGAACTCACTTGTAAAGATTTGGTGAAATTGGTTTTATCTTCCGGTAATGGAAACTCGTAAAAACCTCTGGTGCTTAATGTTGAAGCCGATTCGCTGATAATTACAGGTTTGTTTGGTTCAAGCTGACGAGCTAAACTGTATCTTCTTCCATAGTTCCAGCTATGTACATCGTAATAATCAAAATGACGTAGTTCGGCACTTTTATAACTGTCACAAACTAAAGTTGTTGGGCGAGTATTATCGTATTTCTTCACATAATTAACCATAGTTTGCAGTCTGTAAAAACCATTATCAAGATTCCATTGTACATCGGGAATTTCGTTACCAACACTCCATAGAAATATAGATGGATGATTTCTATCTCTTACCACAAAATTTTTGATATTTCTTTGTGCAAAACTTTCAAAATCAGTGTTTTCAAGTATGTCAGCTTTGGCATCGTATTTATCAAAAACTTCGTTAAATACTAACATTCCCATTTTATCACATAATTCTAACAATTCAGGTGCAGCCACATTATGACTGGTTCTAACTGCGTTACAACCCATACTTTTCATAATCTCTAGCTGTCTTTCCATAGCTCTTTTGTTGAAAGCTGCGCCTAACGGACCGTGATCGTGATGCAGATTTACGCCTTTTAACTGAACTCTTTTATCATTTAAGTAAAAACCATTATCAGCAGTAAAACGAATATCTCGAACGCCAAAAGTAGTTTTGTAGGTATCTAAAATTTTGTTGCCTTTATAAATAGTTGTTTGCAAAGTATACAAATTTGGTGTTTCAATATCCCAACGTTTTGGATTGGTTAAAGTAATGGTAGTTTCTACTATTTTATTACTATTGATATTGATATTTTCTTCAACTTCATTTTCAGAAATAATAGTATTATCAGCAGTTAAAATGGTGTGTTTTATCTTAATTTTTTCAGAAGAGTTTGAATAATTATTTAAAGTTGTTGCTATTCTAACATCCGCATAATTAGGTTTAATAATTGGAGTAGTTATGTATGTTCCCCAAATATCTACATGAATAGGATTTACAGCAATAAGTTGAATTTTTCTGTAAATTCCTGCTCCGGGATACCATCTGCTGTCATGTTTTCGGGTATCAACATGTATAGCAAGTGTGTTTTCTTCATTCAAATTGATAAAATCGGTAATATCAACATAAAAAGAATTATAACCATAATCCCATTCACCGGCAAGTTTGCCATTTATATATATTTTAGGAAAAGCCATAATTCCGTCGCACAATAAATACAATTTTTTGCCACTGTAATTTTGTGGTATTTCGAGAGTTCTTCTGTACCAACCTTCGCCTTTCCATGGTAATTTTCCTGTATCTCCGTTACCGTCAAGTACAAAAGGTTCTTCTATAGCCCAATCGTGTGGAATAGAAACATTACGCCAATCTTCATCATTAAAGTCTTTTTGAAAAGCATCACTATTCTCACCTTTAAAGAATTTCCAATTGTTTTTAAGTTCAGTTATTTCTCTTTCTTGAGCGTATGAGAAGTGATTAAGTAGTATTAAAATAAATAAAAAATGTATTGATTTCATTGCTTTGTACGTCATTAAATTTAGTGTTTGAATAAACAAAAGTTTAAGTGTATAAAGGTAGTGAATTTAGAAACAATAAAGCTATACTTATTGGCATGTATGTTTTATAATTTATCAGTTAGAAAGAGACGTTATTTACTTATCCACTTTTTAAATTCGGTTACTTTTTCTCTGCTAACTACTAAATAATCTTTATTAAAAGAGGGTGTTTTTTCATTTAGTTTTAGTTGAAGTCTGCTTGAAGAATAACTCAAAATATCACTAATTGCATTCATGTGTACTAAACAACTTCTATTAATTCTGAAAAATTTATCAGGATCCACTATTTTTTGAAGATACTCTAAAGAATTATCAATAGGATATTCATTTCCGGAGAGTGTTTTTGCAAATGTTGCCCGTTCTAAAATATAAAAACAGCAAATTTCATTTACGGGTATCGACTTATAATGCAATCCTATTTTAATAAGAAAACGTGTTTTATATTGTTTGTTCAATTTACCAAAAATTTGCTTTAGAATATCTCCGGAAAATTTATAATGGTAAGTTTTAAATTTCTTCAGTGCTTTGCGTAATTCATTTTCTTCAATAGGTTTCAAAATATAATCAACACTGTTTACTTCAAAAGCTTGCAGTACATATTTGTTATAAGCTGTTGTAAAAATAATAGGCGTATCTACTTTTATGGTTTCAAATATTTCAAAACAAATACCATCATCAAGTTGTATGTCAAGTAAAATTAAATCAGGTGACGGGTTATTTTGTAACCAGTTTACGCTTCCTTCAACTGTTTCAATAACTCCAACAATTGTAATGCTTGTATCTATTTTTTTTAGAAGACGTTTCAGCTTATCGGCTGCAGGTCTTTCATTTTCAATTATCAATATATTCATAACAATAAAGGTATTTTTACAATAAAATCTGCAGTTGTTTCTTCTACAATTAGAGATTTACCTGTTATTAGTTTTACGCGTTCCGATAAATTTTTAAGCCCTGTTTTTGTTGATTGTAATTGAACTGCCATTTTTTGAAGATTATTTTTTACAATAATCTGCTGATTTTCAATGTAGATTGAAATTTTTAATGGATTTTCACGTGTTGCCATATTATGTTTAATAGCATTTTCAACAAGTATTTGAAGCGAAATAGGAAGAATCATATAACTTTCAGCATTAGAAATATTTATAGTAAGTGCTATTTTTTCTTCATCTCTAATTTTATGAAGATCAAAATAGTTATTTATAAATTCTAATTCTGCTTGAAGAGGAACTTTATCTTTCTTACTGTTTTCAATAATATATCTGTAAATTGAAGACAGTCTGCTTATAAAAATTTCAGCAACTTCCGGTTGTGTGCTTATTAATGAAGAAAGCGTATTTAAACTATTGAACAGGAAATGTGGATTTATCTGATTTTTGAGTGTTTCATTTTGAAAAATAAGACTTTCTTCTTTTAGTTTTCGTTCTCTTTTTAAGGCTTCTATCCATTGAATAACAAGAAATATAACTACACCGAATGATAGTCCTTTAATGATTGATTTAAACCACGAATTGAATTCATAATAAAAAAAATCAGATAGTATATTTGATGTATTTAGGTTATAAATCCAATGATAGAAGTAGCGAAATGAGATAAAAATAATTAAAGCAGCAACAAAACAAGTAATGTAAAAAATCAATAATCTAAAAAGTATATTTTGAAGAAATTCTTTACTTGTGGTATCAGTACTAAAATTTATAAATATTTTTCGGGCAATAAAAATGAATGCTTCTAAATAGCTAAACACGAGCAAAGTAAATTCAATATAATCTTGAAACAATACTGAAGAGTTATTTGTAAAAGTTGAAAAAATTACTGCCAATAAAGAGATAAGGAGATATACAAGATGAGAATATAATCTCCGCTGATCAAGAATTGTTTCAAGATTAAGCGTTTTCATACTAACAAATTTACTTGATTTTACTGAATTTTATCTACCCACAATTCTCTAATTGTTTTAATTATAAATTTAGTGTCAAAACCATCCATTTTAAGTTCTTGTATTGTGCCACTGTACATAACAGCACGTCCTATCAATTTATTTTTTAGAGAAATCCATACAGTACCCCAATATTGTTCAGTTCCTTTCATATTTACACCAGGCATTGTTATTTCAACTTTATTGTCAAGAGCTCTAAATTCAATAACGGCAAATAATGAATTGTCTATTGCAGAAATACCTGTCCAGCACAATTGTATTTCTGTATGAGCGTAAGTACCAATATCAGCCATATCAAACTTACCTTTTATTTTAGGAATTCGATAGGTTTTGTTTAACTCTAATGAGTCTGTATAGTTCCACGCAAATTCTTCAATAGCATACATATCCCAAATTAGATTTCTGGAAAACACAGTTTCTGAATTTTCCGGAAAATCTTTAAAAGTTTGAGGGTCTAGTATTTTGGGTGAAGGAACATATGTTATATTTTCCATATATTCTTGTTTAATTCCTTCAGGAAAATCGTCTAAGTAATTTTTTGAATTTGAAATAGAAACATTGTTCCAGTTAACAAAACCATTGTTAAGACCTATTGTATAATCACCTGTAACCTTTGTTTTATCTATAAAGGTTCCATAAAGATCACGATTGGTATAAATAGCTGTCATTCTGTATTTTTGAAGAGTTTTGTTAACAGAATTTGGTGTTAATTCGGTTAAATACTTTTTTATAACCGTTTTTTTGTTCTGACCGTTAGTAACGGAAGGTACAATAACTAGCAAGGCCATTAATATTGTTGCTAAACTTACATTTAATGTTGTTTTCATTTTTTTTAATTTTATAGTTACACATCTAATTATAAGTAAAGTAAAATCAGATAATACACTATAAAAAATAGAAAATGCAGAGTTGTTGAATTAAGATGTTGTGCTGTTTTATTACTTGATTAAATCGGAATTGGGATTTTATGCTACTTTTTTAGCAATTAATAAAAATAGAGGATATTTTTTTAGTTGATTTTTTCTCACTTTTTCAACTTCATAACAAATTGTATAATATTTAATTTTAAAACCATTTTTTAATAAAATTGAACTCAATTTATCTTTATCAAATCCGGTATGCCCGTCAAAATTCATTTCTTTTGGATGAAAAGAACCGTCTTCTTTAACTAAATCGGCAATACATAAATAACCATTGGTATTTAAAAGAGTATTGAATATTTTAAAAATGGCATCTAAATCGTTTATATGATGTAATGTCATTAATGTATAAATTACATCAACACTTTTTAGGTTAAACTTGTCTTCTAATAAGTTAATTGTTAGCGGATTGAAATTTTTAATTTTATGTTTTTCTATTTTTTCCTTCAAAACATCAATCATTCCTACAGAATTATCGACAAGTGTAATTGAGTTAAAAGCATCTTTTAGCTCAAAACTTAGCAAACCTGTTCCGCAACCAAATTCAAGAGCGGTAGCCGATTTTTTTGGCTGAATAAAATCAGTAATTTCTTTCGCAAAAATACTTGCTCTTTTTATTTTATTGATATCAGTATCCCAGTTTTTTGCTTTACTATCAAAGTGCATTGGAGTGTTCTTTTAGGTTTATGTATTTTTTTAAATCGGATGTTAAAATTTCAGTAAGTTCTGCTTCATTTCCGTAAGAAGTTTCGGTAAATAACATACCAAACATATCGTATTTTCTAAAATCAAATTCTCGTAAATTCAAAGGATTTTCAAAGTCTTTCCATAGCTTTTCAAAATTAAACGATTCAATTTCAGAGTCTTTAATTCCCGAATTATTATTTAAAGCAATTAAACTGTACAGTTTGTTATTTTGTGTTTCAAAAATGTGATTCCAATCAGGCTTTTTATTATTTAAAAAATACTCGTAAGAATTAAATTTATATGCATACCAAGTTAAATCTGCAGTTGTGCACCATCCTCCAAAACGTAACGGATTTACTTCAATAGGATAAATTTTATGCTGATTATTTATTCTAATTTCAATATGAATAGGAAAATTAGTTAAATCAGCTTTTTTTCCCAACAAGTTTAAAAAGTGTTGAATATTGTCTTTGTGTTTTAGTATAATTTCTTTTGAAGTAGTGTAAACTCGGTCGCTTACATCTTTTCCTGATGAAAATACATGATGAAGTATATTTAGTATTACAGGTTCACCTTTGTTATTAAAATAACAATCTATGGCATATTCATCACCTTCAATATACTCTTCAATAATAAAGTCTGAAACATCAATTACCTGTTTAGGATATACATTTTTGAGTTCGGTAATTTCAGTATATAACTTTGTTAAAACAATATTCCAATCGGTTGGAGATTCTACTTTATACACTCCAATACTAAAAAAACCTATTGCCGGTTTAATTATAAGAGGAAACTGAAATTGATGAATATCAATGTTTTTTAACTCGTTAAATTTTACGCTTTTAAAAAAATAGTTAGGAAAAAGCTCTTGTATTAATTCTCTGAACTTTACTTTGTTTTTAAATAACTGTATTTGATTTGGAAGGTTTGTAAACCCTAAATTTTCATCAACCCAATTTATAGAATTTTCAGAATTGCTATAAATAGAAACATTTTTCTTATTTTTAAGAATATTGATTGCTTCACTTTCATCGATCCAATTTAATGATGGATCAGGTATTAAGCTTTTTGCTTCAGATGTTGCTACAATTTTAAGGTTGTTACTTTTTATAGTATTAATCAGAAAATCGGAAACATAAGGGTTATCTATTAGTATCATTTTTTAAAGATTAATAATAGTTTTAATTTGTTATTTTTATTTATACGCTTTATTCTTTTTTTTCAATTCATCTCTCACCATTTTTCCGGAAGTTGTTAGTTCAGCTTCGCTCCAACCACCTGTTGAACTGGTGCCCGGTTTTAAAGCCGCAGCTAATTCCTCTTTATCAGCCACAGACCAGTTACACCATGAAATTTTATGTTCGTCTAAATACTGCCACCATAGTTCAGATTCCTCAACATCAATAGACTCATCACCAGAAGCCTGTGTAGTGCCAAACTCGGTTACAAAAAGAGGAACGTTATTATTTAGGGCCGAAGTTGCAATATCTCTTAACCATTGTTTATGCGTTGCGGCATAGTAGTGTAGGGTATAAGCCACGTTGGCATCATCAATTTTATTACCAATAACATCATCAACATTTTGAGACCAATTTCTAGTACCGCAAACAATAATATTATCAGGATCATATTTTCGTATTTCAGCAATAACGGCCTCATGATATGGTTTTAAAACTTCATTCCATGAAATATCTAAAGGTTCATTAAAGGTTTCATAAATCACATTTGGATATTCTCCATATTTTTCAGCCATTTCTGCAAAAAAAGCTTTGGCCTGTTCTGTGTGTTTTTCAGCTTCATGGTCGTGCCAATCGATAATTACATAAATACCTTCTTCAATAGCTGCATCTATCACAGCCATAATTTTTGCTTTTTCTTGTTCAGGATGTACTAAATATCCATCGTAATCAACAGCTAAAGCGGCTCTCACAACTGTACATTGCCAATCATCTTTCAACCACTTTACGGTTTCATGATTGTAATATTTTCCAATCCATTGACTCCAAAAAAAAGACATTCCTCTAAGCTGAATTGCGCTGCCATTTTGATCAACTATTTTATTACCTGAAATGGTTAATTGGCCGTATTCTTCAACAACAGAATTGTAGGTTTGTTGCTCGTCTTCTGTATTTTCATCTTCATTGTCTAAAACTTCATCATTGGGTGTTTCTTTAATAATTTCTTCATCTATATTTTGTTCAATTTGACTATTGGAACTACTGCATGATATTGAAAAAATGATTGTAAAAATTAAAATAAAAGTTTTTAAAGATGTTAGTTTGTAAACCATTGTTATTTGTTATTATAATTATGTTTAAAAATACAAAATTTAATGGATAGGAATAACTATTTGAGTATTTAAAAATGTAATTTATTTGTAACAAAAAACGGCTAGTTGTTTAGGAATTTAATTTGTATGGTTTTGTTATTAAGGGTATTAAGTTTATTATTTTTATGAAATGAAAAATGTAAATTACTATGTTAATTTAACTAACCTAATTTGCTAATTTGAGCTAGTTTATCTTTGTCTAAGATTGTTATTTTCCTGTCATTTACTTTTATAATTTCTTCTTTGTTGAATTTAGATAACGTATTTATAACGCTTTCTTTTGAATATCCTACAATTTCACCAAGTTCTTTTCTAACAACTGGTAAAGTATAATTTAGAGAATTATAAATTTCTGAAAAATCTAATAATTGCAAAGCAATAGCACCTTCAATATTTTTTTGTGAAAGTTTGGTAATTCTATGAAATAATCCATTGGTAACACCAGACATGTGTTTGATTAAGTGCAGGGCAAAATCTCCATTTGTTTTTATAAATTTTTCAATAGTAGCCATTTCAATAAAACTAACCGTAGTTTTTTCTATAGCTGTAGCGGTAAAATCGTATTTTTTAAAAGCAAAACAACACACAATACCTATAAATGAACTTGATTGGATTAGCCCAATGGTGTAAGGCTTTTCATCATTAATAATTTCTAATTTTAACAAACCTTCTGTTAAATATAAAATGTTATTTGCCAGGATTCCTCTTTTAATAATGATTTCACCTGGCTCAAATTCAACATCAGTTTTGTGTTTTACTAATTCATCTTTTTCTGCCTCAGTAAGTATGTTTAAACACTCTTTTGCATTTAAAAAATCATATTTAAGGCTACCTTTCTGTTTTATAAAATCAGGCATAGTATTTAATTTTACATTAAAAGCAATGTAAAATTACATTATTAATAGATAATAATTTAATAAAGTGAACTATATTTTTTGGGGGAGAAGAAATTTTTTAAGGTTATTAGACAACTTAATTTTGGTTCAGATAATTTAATAAGAAATTTTTTAAGTGTAAGGTTATGAAAGATATAGTTTTAAAATCATTAATGTTAATACCGCTACTCATATTTATTGATTATGTTATAATGATATTGGTAGGATGCACATCGTGTCTGCTAGGATTTACTAATGATTTTTATAGTTGTACATACTGTATTATTGGTGGGATAATAATTGGAATATCTGCTATTACTTATGGAGTACTTATATTTCCAGATGTAAAATTACTTTTTAGGAAAGCAATTTAGAATATATTTCATATACAAAATCAACCGGTTTTGCATATTTGCTCTAATTTTTCTACATCAAGTAGTTCTATTTTTTTACCTGTGACTTTAATAATTCCTTCTTTATTGAATTTTGACAGTGTGTTTATTGCGCTTTCTTTAGAATAACCTATAATATTTGCAATCTCTATACGCGAAACGGGTAATGTATATTTGTTTGAATTATAGATTTTTGCAAAATCTAATAATAAAAAAGATAAGGCTCCATCTATATTATTTTGTGATAGTGTTGTAATTCTATGAAATAAAATATTTGTAACACCAGACATGTGTTTTATAAGATGAAAAGCAAACTCACCATTACTTTTTATAAAATTTTCAAAAACATCCATATCAATAAAACTAATCTTAGTTTTTTCAATGGCAGTAACGGTAAAATCGTATTTTTTAAAAGCAAAACAACAAATAATACCAATAAAAGAATGTGGTTTAATTAAACTTAAAGTAGAAGGTTTGTCGTTGTTAATAAAATCTAACTTAACTAAGCCTTCATTCAAATACAATATGCTATTGGCTAAAAGTCCTCTTTTAATAATTGTTTCACCGGCTTCAAATACAATATCAGTTTTATGTTTGACCAATTCATTTTTTTCATCTTCAGTCAAAATATTTAAACACTCTTTTGCATTTAAAAACTCATAGTCAAAATGACTTTTTTTATTTAAAAAATAAGGCATAATTAATCTAAAAACAGTTAAAACTACATAAGTAATTACGTAAAGTTACATCTTTCATAGATAATAATATAACTAAAAATCGATTAATTTCTTGATTTGAATTATTTTATTGTAGCTAATTTACTTCTTAACTTTAATAGAAAAAGAAAATAAATTAGTACTTATTTAAAGTTTTAAAAAAGTATTAAATGTGTTTACTAGGTATAGGTTTTAGTAGTTATAATTTAAAATCAAAGTTATGAAAGATATTGTTTTAAAATCGGCTTTTTTAATTCCTATGATACTTTTTATTGATTATTTGATAATGGCAATTGTTGGTTGTACTTCTTGTTTATTTGGATTTACAAATAATTTTTATAGTTGTACTTATTGTATTATTGGTAAAATACTACTTGTTATATCAGCTGTAGTATATGTGCTATTGATAATTCCGGATGTTAAATCAATTTTTAAGAAAGTAGCTTAGATTATTTATGGAGTTCAAAAAAAATACAGTACGTTGTTTTCATTTTAAATGGATTAAAGTTGTATTGTTTCAAAATTTCCTAAAAACTTCCATAAGGATTTTTTTAGCTCCAAAATATCTTCCATAGGCATATTAATATTTAACTGTTCTTTTAATGAATTTGGTATGCCGGTTGCCTTTGTTTTTAATTTTTGCCCTTTCGAAGTCAGCTCAATTATAACTGTTCTTTCATCTTCGTTTGACCTTTTTCTAATTAGCAAACCTTTTTGTTCCATTTTTTTAAGTAATGGAGTTAACGTGTTTGAATTAAGGAATAAGCGTTTACCTAACTGACTCACAATAATACTATCCGATTCCCAAAGTACAAGCATTACTAAATATTGTGGGTAGGTTAGATCAATTTTTTTTAATAAAGGTTGATATAACCTTGTTATTAAACGAGATGTTGCATAAAACGGGAAACACAACTGATTGTCTAAAAATAAATCTGAATCGTTTTTCATTATAATTGTAATAATTGTTTAATATCTTTTTCTATTTTAAAAGGTGTAGTAGTAGGTGCGTATCGTTTATACGGTTTACCTTCCGGAGTAATTAAAAATTTTGTAAAGTTCCATTTAATTTTACTCCCAAATAATCCTCCTCTAAGTTTACTTTTTAAATACTTAAAAATTTCATGTGTATTTTCTCCGTTTACCTCAATTTTTTCAGTTAGAGGAAATGTAACACCAAAATTAACTTTACAATTCTCTTCCATAGTTTCATTAGTCTCCGGCTCTTGATTTAAAAATTGATTGCAAGGAAATCCTAAAACAACCAGTCCTTTATCTTTATATTTTTGATGTAATTTTTCTAAACCTTCAAATTGAGGTGTTAAACCACATTTTGTTGCTGTATTAACTATTAAAACTGCTTTGCCTTTAAAATCTGACATTTTAAGAATTTCTCCTTTGGGTGTATTTACGTTAAGATTGTAGAATTCCATAGTTTTATGTATTAAATTGTTTAAGATTAAATCTTGAGCGACAAATATAAAAATTATAATTTAATAAATCAATAAGAAGCTTTTTTAGATAGATTATTTTAATGCTATTATATTTTGAAAATAATTTTAAGAAATGTATTTTTACATAAATAATACGCGGAATATATTTACATGTATTATATTATATAACTAAAACAACTTTATTATGAAAAATAAAACAGTAAAACTCCCAGTAAAATGTGAACAATTAAAAGCAGCATATCTTCCTGCAACAAAATGGTGGTGTAGTTTTTGTGGTCCTACGGGTGGTAATATTTGTTATCCTGTATGTTTACTTATAGGAAAGAAAAAATAGATTCTTTATAATATATTAAATCTTTTTTTGAAGTACTATTTTAGGGTGTAATCTAAATTTGCATATACATTGTGAACCAGTTATCTTTACGGTGTACTTGTATAGATTATTACACTAATTTAAAATGGCAAATAAAAATTTAATTATAAATTCAAATTGGGAACTAGATCAAAAGCTTGTTACATTGTTAATGTGTACTGCTCAGGAATTAGCACATGACATGACGATGAATATTAAGCGTTTTAATTTATCTTTAATTCAATTACAAATATTACATGTTTTATCTGAAGCAGAAGGTGAAGTACTAACCGTAAATCAAATTAAGAAGTTAATGATTGATGATAGTCCAAATGTTTCAAGATCTCTTAATAAATTGATGGAAAACAAATATATTGTTAAAAAGAGAAATAAAAAAGACCAACGTATTGTTCAAATTAAATTAACTCCTTTAGGTCGTAAAATTCATATTGATGCTGATAATGAAGTGATTAAAACTACTGTAAATTTAACAGATAAGGAAAAAGAACAGCTTTACCAGCTTTTAACTAAAAGCTAATACACAAAAAACTAACAATTTTATTAGAATCATTTTTGTTTCAAAGATTAATTTTATATATTTGTATCGCAAACGATTAAAACGTAAACGATATGAAAATAATGTATGAAGCTGTTGCCACGGCAAAAGGTGGCAGAAATGGTCAAGTAAAATCTTCAGATGGAGTTTTGAACATTGAAGTAAGAACACCTAAAGGTTTAGGTGGACCGGGAGGAGCATATACAAATCCTGAACAGTTATTTGCGGCGGGTTATTCAGCCTGTTTTGATAGTGCTTTAAACCATGTTGCCAAACTAAAACGAATTCCGGTTAAAGACACACAAGTTACTGCTACAGTAGGAATCGGACAATTAGTTTCTGGCGGATTTGGTTTAGAAGTTAAGCTGGAGGTTAAAATTCCAGATTTGGAAAAAGAACTTTCTGAAGAGTTATTACAAGCAGCACACATGGCCTGTCCGTATTCTAATGCAACTCGTGGTAATGTTAAAGTTGAATTGTGTTTGGTAGATTAAAAAGTATGTTACTTGTTAAGTGCATTATAGATTACATAATTTATGATGCACTTAATTTTTGAAAACAGTTTTAAAAATTTTCTTTTTTCTTAAAATTTGTAGGTACTAAATCAATTCCTTTTTTTTCAGCAACTCTTATTATAAAAGGGATTAATAAAGTTGCTCCCGGAATTAGTACAAATGGTACACCAATACCTAAAATTTTAAAAAGATTGTAAACCTGCAGTTTTAAATGTTTTTCTTCTTCTTTTGTAATGTATTGTTTGGCAACAAACGTAAATATAATACGTGAAGTTTCTTTATAATCTACAGCTTCATTTCGTATTCCTATTAAAAAAATAGTTAAAGCTTTAGTTGCTTTCGATTTATTTTTAAAAATAACCTGAGCAAATTCATCTTTGCTACTATTTTCAAAAACTGACAGATCTAATTTTGAGCTTTCTTTTTTCTGAAGCATATACGTTTAATTATCATTTATTGATAAAACTTCAATCTAACTCTAAAATAAAATATTAGTTAGTAGTAATACTTTAACAAAACGAATATACTATTTTCTTCCATTATATTTCTTTAGTTAAAATAATGATTACAATTTATTAATAAACATCATTATTAAATCAATTTAATGGAAGTTATATTTTTTTTAAAGTCATAAAAGTTGTAAATTTAAAAGGATGAATTATAACTATTTAGAGAGTTCAGTTACTTTCTTTTAATGTTAATTAAGTTAAAGACTAAATTTTTTTAGTTTCTTTTCGTATTGGTTTTATAAGATTACCTTAAAAATTAACACCTATTTATTATGTCATATCAACTATTTTTTATCATTCTTCTTATCATATTTTTGTTTAGCGGAATACGCATTATTTTTGAATATAAAAGAGCTTTAAAATTCAGATTTGGTAAATATATTAAAGTACTTAAACCTGGATTTAGATGGATAATTCCTATAGTAGATACTATTCAAATAGTAGATATTAGAGTTATAACAATTAATATAACTTCGCAAGAAGTTATGACTGAAGACAATGTGCCTTGTAGTATAGATGGAGTTGTATTTTTTAGAATTAATGACCCTGAAAAAGCTGTTTTAGAAGTAGAAGAATATAATTTTGCTATTACCCAATTAGCACAAGCAGCATTAAGAGATGTTTGCGGTAAAGTAGAATTGGATACCATTTTATCTAAAAGAGAAGAAATGGGTAAAAACATTAAAACTATTGTTGAACACGAAACAAAAGATTGGGGAATTGAAATTATTGATGTAAAAATTAAAGATATTCAATTACCTGAAAATATGAAGCGTATGATGGCTAATCAGGCCGAAGCTGAACGCTCCAGAAGAGCCAGAATTATTTTAGCATTAGCAGAGGAACAAGCTGCTGGAAAATTATTAGAAGCAGGTAAATTGATTGATAAATCACCATCAGCAATTAAATTAAGATTGTACCAAACCTTAGCCAATATTGCTTCAGAAAAAAATTCAACAATACTTTTCCCTTTCCCGGAAGAAGTATTACCGAGAAATAAAAAAAATTATGAAGAAGAAAATTAATTTGATTTAATTGATTAAATTTAAGCTGTAATTAAATACATATTTTAACTTAAAAATATTTATTATGTCAAAAAGTCAAGACTCAAAAAAGAACGTAAAAAAAGAGCCTCTTAAAACTGCAAAAGAGAAAAGAGCAGCTAAAAGAGATAAGAAGCCTAAATACGAATAGTATAATTATTTAAAACCCTCATTTTAAAATGAGGGTTTATTTTTTATATCGGTTAAGTTTTCAAATTGATTGATTTTAAAATAAATAATTTCCGTTTGTAATATCCTCAAG
The DNA here is from genome assembly GCF_012524075.1 of Lutibacter sp. B1. GTDB lineage: Bacteria > Bacteroidota > Bacteroidia > Flavobacteriales > Flavobacteriaceae > Lutibacter. The sequence continues at coordinate 97,394 of NZ_JAAZUI010000002.1, read as the reverse complement.
AATTTTTTCAGTCATAGGAACATATTTGTTAGATTTTGGTAGCATTACAAAAATAGGATCTTGAGTATTTATACCATCGTTTTTTAGATGGAACTTTTTTATTTTATGTGTTGCTGTGGTTTCAAACTTTTTACAAAACCTAACAAAAATTGGCACAGCATAAGAAGGTAGTTCTTTAATTAGTATGGAAGATAAAGCACCAAAATCAAAAGAATCGGGTGTTAAGTTACTGGTAATTGCCATCATACCGGCTCTTCCATCAGAATTTGGGATTTGAACTCCATAAACAGTACTTCCTGTAATACTTTTTAATGTATTTGCAATTTCTTCAACTTCTGCAGTAGATACATTTTCACCTTTCCACCTAAAGGTATCTCCAAGTCTGTCAACAAATTGAGCGTGTTTAAAACCAATATCGCGCATTAAATCACCACTATTAAACCATTGATCTCCAGGAATAAATGCATTATGAAAGATTTTCTCGTTGTTATTTTCTTTGTTTACATATCCATCAAAAGGTAGTTTGTCATTTATTTCCGATATTAATAACCCTGTTTTACCAACTTCAACTTTTTCAAAAAAGCCATCCTTATTTTTATAAGGTTCATTATTTTCAATATCATATTTAACAATAGCATAATTTACTGTTGTCCATCCTACACAAGAGTCAATATTCAACGTATTTGTAAAGCTAACATTTCCATCAGCAGCACCATAAAATTCAATAACTTTTGAGATGTTGAAACGCTTTTTAAATAATTTCCAAATATCGGGTCTTAAACCATTTCCAAATATTTTTTTTATATGATGATTTTTATCTAAATCGGTAGGAGGTGAGTTGAATAAATATCGGCAAACTTCTCCAATATAAATAAAAGAAGAGGCATTGTATTTCGCTATATCTTGCCAAAAATTTGAAGCAGAAAATTTTCTTCGAATAGCTATTGCTGCGCCTGCTGCGGCTGCTGATGGCCAAGCAACAATAAGCGCATTGGTATGAAAAAACGGTATTGGAACGTAAATAACATCATTTGAGTTAAAATTGAGGTTTATTTTACCAAACCAATAATAGGTTAACAACCATTTTTTATGTGTTTGTATAGATGCTTTTGGCAAACCTGTTGTACCCGATGTAAATACATTGGCATAGCGTTGACCTGCAGTTATTGTTTTTGTTGTTTCAGGATTTTCTTTAGAGAAATTTTTAACAACTTCTTTTAAATTGATATAGTTGGAAGGACATTCGGTTTGCCCACTGTCTTTCATCCAAAATAATTTTTCATCACTCAAATTTAAATTAGGATACACTTCTTCAAAATATTCAACAAGTTCTTCACCAATAACATAATAATTACCTTTATCAACTTCAATTGAATGCAGTAAAGGTCTCGATCTTTGATTAGGATTAATTAAAGATGCTACAGCACCAATTTTAGCCATAGCAGCTATCATAAATAAAAGTTCGGGCCTATTTTCAAGATATACTATTACAGGTTGATTTTTTTGAATACCGATGCTTAAAAAATAATTGGCATATTGGTTTATGGTTTCATTAAATTCTTTATGTGTAAGTTTTTGATTTTCAAATAATAATGCGGTTTTATGGTTGTATTTAACAGCATTTTGCTCTATAATACTTCCTAAGGAGATAGTGTTGTTAGATTTTATTGAAAATATTTTTTTGATATAAAAAATGATACTTGGAATACGAGGTAGCAATGGTATTATACCGGAAAGGATATCACTAAATTTTAATCGGTATTCGCTTTCTGTTTTTTGGTTGGAATTGTCGCCCATAAATAGTTTTAGATCTTATTTTGTATATTTAGATTTAATCGATTAAAAATACAATAAACTTTTAATTTTGAGAAAATTCAACTAAAATTATCTCAAATAATTAATTTTAACTAGGGTTTTTTAGTTATTGTGTAATAAGTTTACAAAATTAATTTTTCCAATTCAATTCCATAATCGTATTGTAAGTCTTCGTGTACTAAAAGCAGCTTTTTTTTAACAGCTTCTTTTTCTCTGAAAAAAATATTTTGAAGTGTAGTGTTGTTTTTTACAGAAGGTTTAAATTCTTTCAATTTTTTACAAAAATGAAGCAGTAATTCAATTTCAGTTTCTTTCTTTTTAGAATATCTGATGTGTTTTTTTATGGTACGTAAAATTTTTCGAACACTTTTTTTAATATAGAAATAAGATTTGGTATTTATTGCTTCAAACTGCTCATCAACTTCAATTTTAATTTTTTCAATGTAGCTGTCTTCATCAGTAGATTCAAACAGAAGGTAGGTTAACAATTCTTTATTCTCAATTTTAAATTTTGATAATTTAAGACATAGCTCCATAACTTCTTTTTGAGAAAGGTAAGATAATTCGGTTTTGAGCTCTTTTACTGTGGCAGTTTTCATACTCGCAATTTAGGTAAAAATTCTATTTTCTTAATTTTAATATGTTATTGTATTTTTTTACCAAACCAATTAAACATTCTTTTTATTATTAATATCTGGTATAAGATTTCAGAAATAAATTATTTAAAAAAAAGAAAGTTTTATTTATTGGAGGTATAGGTAATACTAGTATTTCGTAGTAGATTAGCCATAGAAAAAGGGAAGGATATTTATCATCTAAACAGAGGAAAATTCAACTCAAAAATAGAAGCAATATTAAAGTTATATTATATTGTAAATCAATAATTTAACTAATTTTAACTTGTTTGTTAAAGATTTTTTTTGTAACTTATATGCATGAGAATTAGAAAGAGACATACTTATTACATAAATGATAGCATTTTTAGCTTAAAAGGAAATATTTTACTTGCCTTAGTGTATGTAGCAATTTGTGTTTTTGCTTTTTTGATGTATGGGTTTATTTTGTAAAAATTATTTCATTTATTATTAAAATATTTTTTTAAGATCGTTTAAAAGATCTGTAGCCATAAGTTGTAATAACAAAAAAACAGATTAATGGTAAAATAAACGAAAAGTTGACTTCAGGAACTCCTAAAATTGAAGTATCATTATATCCAATTCCTCCAATATCAAGTATAAAACCTTGTAATACAGGTAAAATAGCTCCTCCAACAATAGCCATAACCAAAAATGCCGATGCAAACTTAGCATCTTCACCCAAATCAGCTAAAGCAATTCCATAAATGGTTGGAAACATTAAAGACATACAGAAAGAAATTGTTATAAGACAATATAATCCACCAATTCCCTGAATAAAAATTGTACCTAATGCAAGAAAAATAGATAATACAGCTAAGTATAATAATAGCTTGCTTGGGTTAATAAATTTCAAAAAATATGTAAATATAAACCGTCCTCCTAAAAAGAGCCCAAAGGCAATATAGGAGTAATTAACAGCTGTTTTATTATTGATTCCAATATTTTCGGCATATTGGTAGATATAAGTCCAACACATAGTTTGTGCACCAACATAAAACAGTTGCGCAATAACACCTTCAGTAAAATTTTTCTTTTTAAAAATTCTGATAAATGTTTGTTTAATTGATATTGAATTATTTTCTTCTTTTTTTTCAGGCATTTTGATCAAACTTATTATAAATAAGAGAAGTAAAACAACGATGCCTAGTATTACATAAGGGTTTCTTATAACTAATAAATCAGATGTTCTAATATTTTGTTTTACCGTTTCTGAAAGTTGATTGTAGTTTTTAAAATCGTCAGACTGTAATTTTCGTAATACAAAAATTTGTGCAACATATAAACCTGTAATGAGGCCTAATGGGTTAAAGGCTTGTGCCAAATTTAATCGTCTGGTCGCTGTTCTTTTGTCACCCATAGCCAAAATATAAGGGTTTGCAGAGGTTTCTAAAAACGCAAGCCCAAATGTTAAAATATAAAGCGCAACTAAAAAGAATGTATAATTTTCAAGTGCAGCAGCTGGATAAAACAGCAATGCGCCAAATGCATATAAAGATAAACCAATAAGAATCCCTATTTTGTACGAATATTTTTTCATAAAGTATGCAGCAGGTAAAGCCATAGTAAAATAACCTCCATAAAAAGCTAATTGTACTAATGATGCTTTCAAATTATCAAGTTCTAATACTTTTTTAAATGCAGAAACCATAGGATCTGTTACAGCGTTAGCAAATCCCCATAAAGCAAAAAGTGAAGTAATTAAAATAAAAGGTAGAATAACTTCTTTTGAAACAACAGGTATTTTTTTATTCATATTATGTTATAGCTCTGTCTAAATGTGTATATCCTCCATCAACAAAGAGATGTTGCCCAGTAATATGATTTGCTTTTTCAGACAATAAAAATAATACCATATACGCTATTTCTTCTTTAGTAGTCATACGTTTTCCTAAAGGAATTTTTTGTATAATGTTATTTAGTTTTTCTTGAGGGTTATTAAAACTATTTAACCAATTTTTATATAAAGGAGTCAATACTTCGGCAGGAATAACTGCATTTACACGAATTTCATATTTTAATAATTCAACAGCCCATTCACGTGTTAAAGCTAGCTGAGCACCTTTTGCAGCAGCATAGCCTGAAGTTCCTCCTTGACCTGTTAAAGCTGTTTTAGAACTTATATTTACAATATTTCCTTTTGTTTTCTTTAAAGCGTCTAAACAATAGTGTGCCATATCATAATAATGATTCAAATTGTTTGTAAGTGACTTCTCAAAAGATTCAGGTGAACCAAATTCAAGACCTACACTATCATTTTTACCTGCATTGTTAACTAAGCCATCAATTTTTCCATATTTTTTTATTACTTCATCAACAGCACTTTTACAGCTTTCAGTATTATTTAAATCTACTTGAATATAATAAGCTTCTTTAGTTTGATTTTTTAAATCATTTAAAAGTATTTCTCCATTTATTTTATTTCTGCCAATAAATACAGGAATAGCACCTTCATTAGCAATTTCTCTTGTAATAGCTTCACCAATTCCTTTGGTTCCACCGGTAACAATAATTACTTTATTTTTTAGTTTTAAATCCATGGTATGAATTTACTCTTTTTTTAAATGGCTGTCAAATGTTATAGGGATATCTTTTGTAAGAGAAATTAAAACCTCTAAATCATCATATTTTACTTTTATAGTTTTTGTGCTAGCTGATTTTAATGTAAGTTGATCTAGTTTGCCATCTTTCCAAGAAATATTTACAATAATGTTTCCTCTAGCTTTTAATCCATTTATTGAACCATTCTCCCAATTATCAGGCAATGCAGGTAAAATTCTTAAAAAGCCCTCGTGAGATTGTAATAAAATTTCTGCAATACCGGAAGTAAACCCCAAATTTCCATCTATTTGAAAAGGAGGATGAGTATCTAATAAATTACCGTAAATAGAACGTTGCATAAAAAGATCAATGTTTTTTTGAACAGCATTCTTATCTAACAAACGAGCATAAAAATTAATAATCCAAGCTCTACTCCAACCAGGGCCTGCTCCTCCGTGTTCTAATCTGTATTGAATTGTTTTTTTAGCAGCTTTAAATAATTTAGGATTTTTACTGGTAATGTCATCACCCGGATGTAAAGCATATAAATGTGAAATATGCCTGTGACCTTTTTCCGGTTCTTCGTATACTTTATCCCATTCTAATAATCTGCCATCAGGTCCAATTTTAATTCCTGAATGTAAATGACTTCTTTTTTCTTTGATATTATTTGTAAAATCATTATTAATATTTAAAATTTTGGCTGAAGCCAGATAATTATCAAATACTTCTCCTATAATTTGATGAGCCATTGCATTTCCTTTAGATACTGCAGCCGGGTTACCGTCTTGTGCAACATAAGAGTTTTCAGGCGATGTTTCTGGTGTTGAAACCCAAGTACTATCTTTTACATCAAGTACTAGCCAATCGTTATAAAATTGAGCATAAGATTTAAGTGCAGGCAACGCTCTGTTTTTTAGAAAAGTAGTGTCTTGTGTAAATCTATAATGTTCCCAATAATGTTGAGCTAACCATCCGCCACCGTGAATCCAAGCTCCCCAATAAGGCTTACTTGCTCGCATCCAAGGTGTTGCCCATAAATCTGTTGTTTGGTGTGCTACAGTTCCGTTAAAACCATACTGTTCTTTAGCTAAAATTTTTCCTCTTTCAATCAATTTGTCGGTAAAATCAAATAAAGGCTCGTTGCATTCACTTAAATTAGTTACATCAGCCAACCAATAATTCATTTGAAGGTTAATGTTTAAATGATAATCAGCATTCCAAGGTGCTTGGATATGTTCATTCCAAATACCTTGTAAGTTTGCAGGATTTGTATTTGGCCTGGAACTTGAAATTAATAAATACCTGCCGTATTGAAATAATTTTGCTGTTAAATCAACATCTTCATTCCCTTGTTTTAAAAGTTCTAAACGTTTATTTGTAGGAATAGAATCTAATTGATGATGTCCTAAATCTAAAATTGTTCTATTGTATAAATTTTGATAATCAGAAATATGATTTTGTAAAAGAGTATTATAACTTTTTGATGTTATTTTTTTGAGTGTTTCTGTATTCTTAGCAGCGTAATTATTAGAATAGAAAGAAGTATTACAAACAATAAAAAAAGTAGCATCTGTTACATTTTTTAAGAAAAGACTATTGTTTTTAGCAACAATTGAACCTGAAGTATTTTTTACTTGTAAAACAGTTTCAAATTTTACGCCATAATCAATTTGTACAGGCTTAGAATCTTTCATTCCTCCATATTGTGTTACCATTCCTTCCATTTTAATAAGATTGTTAGAAGGAGTTGAAACAGTAACGGTAGAATGCCCATTATCATCAGGTCGGCTTAATTTTAAGTTGCAATTTAGCCCTTTGGGGTTTTCAGTAGTTAATTTAATAACCAACACATCATCTACAGCTGAAGAAAAAATAGTTTGGGAAGTATTATATCCATCAATTTTATATGTTGATGAAACAATAGCTTTGTTTAAATTTAATTGCCTTTTATAATCCGTTACTTCATTATCATCAAAATCAATAAATAAATCTCCCATCGTTTGATGTGATCTGGTAACGTTTTTATAAGAAAAACGTTCTACAATTAAGCTATCTGCAATATGCACCTTTCCGTTGTTTACTAATTTTCTAATTTCTGCTAAATCTTTTGGGGTTCCTTTTGAATTTCCCCAATCAGGACCACCAGGCCACATAGAATCTTCATTTAACTGAATACGTTCGTGTATAGGGTTTCCAAAAACCATAGCACCTAAGCGTCCGTTACCAACAGGTAATGCATTATCCCAATTTTTAGCAGGAGAAGTGTACCATAAAATATTTTCGTGTTTTATGGTTTCTGTTTTACAAGCTGAAAAAATTATGATTGAAATTAAGAAGTAGAATTTGAAAAATGTTTTCATTATTTTGAAAGATTATAAATTTTCACAGCATTATTTCCCATAATAGCTGCTTGCTCTTGATAAGGAAGAAATTTGATATAGTCTTCAACTATATTTATTGCCTGATTGTAGTTAGATGCTAATAAACATACCGGCCAATCCGATCCAAAAAGGAGTCTATCAGGTTTGAAAACATCAAAAATAACATCAAAGTAAGGAGTAAAATCTTCTTTTTTCCAATTTTTTCGATCTGCTTCTGTATACATTCCTGATATTTTACAATTTACATTGTCATATTTGGCTAATTCAGAAATATCAGCTTTCCATATATCAATAAATTTATCTTTAATATTAGGTTTTGCTATATGATTTATAATAAAAGGTTGTTCTGGAAATTTTTTAATTAATTGAATAGTTTCTTTTAATTGAAAGTGGTATATAAGAATATCATAGGTTAAATTGAATTGTTGAAGTAATGAAATTCCATTTAAAAAACTATTTTGAAGCATATAACCGGTTACTTGTTCTTGTAAAATATGTCTTACTCCTTTGAATTTTTTATATTTTTTAAAATGAATTAAACTTTTTTCTACATCGGTATTTTGAAAATTTATCCAACCTATAACGCCTTTTATAAAGTGATGTTTTTGAGCTAATTGTAATAAATAAGCAGTTTCTTTTTCAGATTGATCTGCTTGTACAGAAATGCAGCCATCAATATTGTTTTCTTTTAAATGAGGAATCAAATTTTCCGGAAGAAAATTATTTTGTAATACAGCTAAAGTATCATCAATCCATATATCTCTAATAGGATTATATTCCCAAAAATGCTGATGCGCATCAATTCTCATTATTTATATGCCTTAACGCGTTGTTTTGAAGTTCCTAAACCTTCAACTCCTAATTCAACTATGTCTCCCGGTTTTAAATAACGCTGTGGAGTTAAACCCAAGCCGGCTCCTGAAGGAGTTCCGGTGGAAATAATATCTCCCGGAAGTAATGTCATAAATTGACTAATGTAACTCACAACGGTTTCTATGTTAAATATAAAATCAGAAGTAGTACTATTTTGCATTAGTTCTCCATTTAATTTTAACCATAAATTTAAATTGTTAGGGTCTTTAATTTCATCTTTTGTAACTAAGAATGGACCAAGAGGAGCAAATGTATCGCAGCTTTTTCCTTTTACCCATTGCCCTTCTTTTTCTAATTGGAATTCTCGTTCACTATAATCATTATGCAGAACATAGCCTGCAACATAATCCATAGCATTATCTTTATTTATATAAGATGCTTTTTTGCCAATTACTACAGCCAATTCAACCTCCCAATCTGTTTTTTTACTTTTTTTAGGTATAATTAAATCATCATTTGGACCAACAATAGCTGATGTTGCTTTAAAAAATAAAATAGGTTCTTTAGGTATTTTCATATTACTTTCTGCAGCGTGTTTTGCGTAATTTACACCTACACAAATTATTTTTGAAGGTTTAAAAAGGGGACTTCCTAATCGAATATTATTTGAAATAACAGGACATTTTTTTTGATTGATTGTTAGCCATTTTTGTAAGCGTTCAATACCATATGTTTCAAAAAAAGTTTCTGTATAATCTTCATTAAAACCGGAAATATCTATTCGTGTTTCATTTTCAAGTTGTATTCCGGGTTTTTCATTCCCAATAACACCAAATCGAATTAATTTCATTTTTATAATTATGTGTTTAGTAGTGATTGCTAAAATTAAAACCAATTGTTTTAATTCTTTATAAAGATACTAAATTATCTTTTTTTACCCATTTAGTTTAATAAAACCTCCATCAATAGGAAATTCTGTTCCTGTAATAAATGAAGCTTCATCAGAGCATAAGAATAATGCTAAATCGGCAACTTCTTGAGGAGTTCCCATTCTGCCAATAGGTTGTGTTTTAGATAGATTTTCAAACATTTCAGTTTCCTTACCCGGATAATTTTTTGTTAAAAATCCGTCAACAAAAGGAGTATGAATTCTTGCAGGAGATATGCTATTGCATCTAATACCAAAATTTATATAATCTTTTGCAACTGAATATGTCATTGTTAAAACAGCACCTTTAGTCATAGAATATGCAAATCTATTGGCAATAGCTACTGTAGAAGCTATTGACGTTATATTTAAAATAACGCCTGATTTATTTTCTTTCATAGTAGAGATACAAGCTCTTATACAATTATAAACTCCTTTAATATTTACATTGTATAATCTATCTAAATCTTCTTCTTTTGTTTCTTCAATATTTCCTACGTGAGCAATTCCTGCATTATTTATCAAAATATCAATTTTGCCATTTTTAGCAATACAATTAATAACTTTAGTTACTTCTTTTTGATTAGCAACATTGCATTGATGTAGTTTTGCTTTAAAGCTTTTTTTTAGTAATTTTTCTACAACTTTTTTCCCGTCTTCGGTGTTTAAATCTACAATATGAACAAAAGCTCCTTGTTTTGCAAAAGTTTGGGCAATAGCTTTACCTATACCACTTGCACCTCCCGTTACAATAACTGTTTTATTTTTTAAACTGAATTTCATTTTACCTGTTGTATTGATGCTATTTGAGTAGATTTTATTAAATCTACTTTCCAAAATTCACCCTTTGGATAACAATATTCTTTTAATGAATTTTCTTTCATAGTAATACTGTAACCGGGAAGTGTAGGAGGTAAGTAGGCTCCGTTTTTAACAATTACAGGATCTACAAAGTGTTCATGAAGATGGTCTACATATTCAATAATTCTATCTTCTAAAGAAGCACTTACTACAATAAAATCAATCATAGCGAGATGCTGTACATACTCACAAAGGCCTACACCTCCAGCATGTGGACACACAGGTATATTAAATTTTTTAGCCATTAACAAAATTGCTAAAATTTCGTTAACACCACCAACTCTACAACTATCAATTTGGCATATTCCCATAGCTTTAGCTTGCATAAACTGTTTAAATACAATCCTGTTTTGACAATGTTCACCAGTAGCAACCTGAATAGGAAAAACTGCTTTAGCTATTTTAGCGTGTCCTAAAATATCATCAGGGCTTGTAGGTTCTTCAATCCACAAAGGATTGAATGGAGCAAGTGCTTCCATATTTTTAATAGCTTCATCAACATCCCATTTTTGATTAGCATCCATCATTAATTTAAAATCATCTCCTATGGCTTCTCTAATAATTTTTGCTCTGCGAACATCATCTTTTAGATCATATCCTACTTTCATTTTTATATGAGTCCAACCAGTATCTATAGCTTTTTTACATAGTTTTTTAATTTTCTCATCAGAATAACCTAACCACCCGGCTGAAGTTGTATAGGCAGGATATCCATTTTTTTCTAGATACGTTATGCGCTCTTTTTTAGTGGATTCATTCTTTTTGAGCATTTTAATTGCTTCTTCAGGCGTAATAACATCTGTAATGTATTTAAAATCTATACATGCTACAAATTCTTCCGGAGTCATATCAGCTACTAATTTCCATAAAGGTTTTTCTTCTACTTTAGCATATAAATCCCATACAGCATTTACTAATGCTCCTGTTGCTAAATGTATTACTCCTTTATCAGGACCTAACCAACGTAACTGACTGTCTCCTGTAATCATACTCCAAAAACTACCCATATTTTGAGTGAAAGAATTTAACGTTTTTCCAATAATTAAATGAGATAATGAATGTATTGCTTTTACACATAATTCATTTCCTCTGCCAATAGTAAATGTTAAACCGTGACCTTCAATTTTTTTTGGATGATCAGTTTTTATTATTACATAAGCTGCTGAATAATCAGGGTCAGGATTCATAGCATCTGAGCCGGTTAAAGTTCTACTTGTTGGGAAGCGAACATCTATAACTTCAATGTCAGTAATTTTAATGACTTTTTTCATTGATTAATTATCTAATTATATATTTTGCTATAATCTTTTAAATATTCAGTAGGTGAATAATTGGTTATAGTTTTAAATTGTCGGTTGAAATTAGACAGGTTATTGAATCCAGATTCGTAACAGATATCTGTTACATTGTATTTTTGTTCTAATAATAATTTACAGGCATATCCTATACGTATTTCATTTAAATATTTTGAAAACGGTTTCTTATTCACTTTTTTGAAATGTCGGCTAAATGCAGCGGGATTCATATGAGCTATTTCAGCTATTTCATTTAATGAAATTTGATTTTTAAAATTGTTGAACATATATGAGTATACATCATCCAGTTTTGTGTTTTCGGTTTTTTTAAAAGAATTTATAAATCCTGAACTAGAAAGCAGAGAGTACTCTTTTTTTTGTGATAAAGAGTTTAGAATTTGTATCATTTTAATTATTCTGTCAAAATGATTTAAATCAAGCATTTTTGATATTTCAGAAACTAGTTCTTTATTATTTCCTGTAAATTTTATACCTCTTTTGGCTTTTTCAAATAAAAGTGGAATATGTTTAACTTCAGGAGTATTAAAGAAGTCATTACCAATAAAATCTTCTTTAAAATGGATAGCAATTGCTTGTGCTTTTAGAGAAGAATCTTTTTTAAAATAAATTTTATCATTTAACCACATATGTGGCAAATTTTTACCTAATAAGATAATTTCTCCTTCATTAAATTTTTCAATACTGTCACCAACAAAACGAGTTCCGGTACTTTTTAAAATAACAACTAATTCTAACTGTTCATGATAATGCCACAATTTTAAAAAATATGAATAATTGTTAAAATGTACTGAAAGTGATTTATTTTGTAAATCGCTTCTATCTAAAAGATGTAATTTCATTAATTTTCTATTTTATATTAATAGTTACGTTACTTTTAATATTTTTGGATGATGTACCTAATTTTATAATATATGTTCCGGGTTCAACTACCCACTGTTTTTTATTTTCGTTATAATATGCTAATTCTTTAGCAGGAATCGAAATGGTAACAGTTTTAGCATTGCCTTTTTTTACAAATACTTTTTTAAATCCTTTAAGCTCTTTAGTAGCTTTTACTACGGTTGATTCAGGGGCAGAAACATACAGTTGAGCTATTTCTTTTCCATCTTTAGTACCTGTGTTCTTTAGTATGAATTCTACTTTTATAATTTCATCCATACTATATTCTTGTTTGTCTGTCTTTAAGTTAGAATATTCAAAATTGGTATAAGATAATCCATACCCGAAAGGATAAAGAGGCTTAATATTTTTTGTGTCAAACCAACGATAGCCCACTAAAATACCTTCTTTATATTCTACAGTTTCACTACCCGGAAAACTGTTAGTTGCATGCGCAGGTGAATCACTTAAATTAACAGGTATTGTCCAAGGTAATTTTCCGGAAGGGTTTACTTTACCAATAATTACATCAGCTAAGGCATTGCCTGCTTCAGAACCATTAAACCATGACCAAAGTAGGGCAGATGTGCTTTTTTCTACTTCTTTTAAATTAAAAGGAGCTGCTGCAATAATAACTACAATAGTGTTTGGATTAACTTCGGTTACTTTTTTAATGAGTTCATCTTGTCCAAATGGTAAGTTTAGGTTCTCTCTGTCAGTAGCTTCAGATTCTACAGATCTGTTTGAGCCTGCAAAAATTACTGTAATATCTGATTTTTTAGCTGCTTGAACTGCTTCGTCAATTAAAGCAGTATCAATTTTATTTGAAATTTTCCGTCCGTATGTTTTTGATTTATCATCATCTTCATAAATTTCTTTATAGCCTTGCGCATAATTAATTTCAATTTCTTTAGGTAAACTGTTTTTTAAACCTTCTAAAGGAGTGATTTCTGTTTTAGTTTTTACGCCAGCACCAAAACCACCGGCTGCGTGTTTACGAGTAGCGTTGTCTCCAATTACAGTAATGCTATTAATTTTTGACGTATTTATTGGTAAAATATTTTCGCTGTTTTTTAGTAAAATGATAGATTCTGATGCAATTTTATAGGCATTTGTTAAATGTCCTTTTGTGTTAATTGAACCTTTAGCTCTTCCGGTTGAATCAATGCTTTTTAGGTTATACATAACTCGTAAAATACGCTTTACTTTTTTGTCAATTGTTTGTTTATCAATTTTACCAGCAGCTAAAGAATCTAACAGTGGTTTTGCCAAGTAATAATTATCAAAATCTGTTATAGTGCCCATTTCAATATCCAATCCATTTTTTAAGGATTTTACCGTACTGTGTACAGCAGCCCAATCTGAAATTACAATACCTTTAAAATCCCATTCGTCTCTAAGAATAGTATTTAGCAAATACTTATTTTCACATAAATAATCACCTCTAAATTTATTGTATGCTCCCATTACTGTATAAGCATTTGCATTAATAACAGCAGCTTTAAATGCTGGGAGATAAATTTCTCTTAATGTTCTTTCGCTCATTAAAACATCAACAGTTCCTCTATTTGTTTCTTGGTTGTTCACAGCAAAATGTTTTACACAAACTCCAACATCTTGGCTTTGAACTCCTTTTATATATGGTACAGCCATTGATTTATTTAAAAATGGATCTTCAGAAAAATATTCAAAAGTTCTACCACAAAGAGGTGTTCTTACAATATTTATGGCAGGTGCCAGTAATATATCTTTATTACGTGCTCTGGCTTCAGCACCAATACTTTTTCCGTAAATTTCAGCTAATTCCGAATTCCAAGTTGCAGAAAGTCCTCCACCGGCAGGAAAAAAGGTTGCAAAATCATTTGTTGAACCTAAAGCGGCCCAAGAATCTCGATGTAATTCTTCACGAATACCTAAAGGGCCGTCTGTCATTTTTAATTCAGGAATACCTAATCTTTCTACTCCGGAAGAAGTAAACATACTATTACCATGAAGCATTGCTACTTTTTCTTCAAGAGTCATTAAAGAAATAATACTGTCAATCTTTGAATCAAATTTTAAAGAAATAGATTTTGTTTGTATAGTAGTTTCATAGCTGTTGCTTTTTTTCTTTTCTTCTTTTTTAAATTGGCAGGCTGAAAAAATAAAAACTACAATTAAAATAATTATATATACGTTGTATTTATTCATTTATTTTGATGTATTATTTTGATTTAATATTTTGATTATAAAATTCTTAAAATTTAGTTATTTATTAATAATTGCATTTATAAGGTTAGGGTATGCCTGTTCGGCTGTGGAACGATTAAATAATCCCATACCATGATTATCTGTAACACCATTATCCCAATAGAATGGTGCCATTTTATGATTGATAGCTGATTGGGTTATATATTTTAGATAATTTTCTCTAAATGCTTCGTGACCATCTATGTTTGTTCTTGCAATTACACCATATTCACCCAAAATAACTCCAATATTTTGATCTACAAATGTGGTTTTCATTTTTTCAAATTGAGCATCTGCATAATCTTCATTTGCCCAAGTTTCAACGGCATTGCTATCTGTTGCATTTGATCCCCATTGCCAAATGGTATCACTGCCTTCATTTAAAGTAAAATTATAAGGATCGTAATAATGTGCTTCTGCCATTAAACGATTTTCTACTGTATCTTCTGGGATGATGGCAAAGTTTACACCATAGTCTATATTTGTGTTAAAAGTTTGGAAAACAAGGAATCTGTATGCATTTCTTCCTCCAGTTGCTCTTACGGTATTTACAAAGGTTTGGTTAAAACTGTTTTGTACTGTGTAATATTCTTCAGTAGGCGTTCCATAGTCGCCTTCAACCATTACTTCATTAGTTCCGGCAAAGAGTAAGTGATAATCATAATCTCTAAAATTAATAGCTATTTGCTGCCACATTTTATCTAAACGATCGTTTACATAATCCTGTTGATCATAAGTTGGTTGCATCCATCCGCCATCCCAGTGAATATTTATTATGGCATACATGTCGTTGTCTAATACATAATTTACAACGGTTTCTACTCTTTCCATCCAGTTAGCATCTATTGTATAATTATTTGCATCTGAAAATCGACTCCAAGCTATTGGAATTCTTACAGCATTAAATCCTGCATTTTTAATGGCATCTATTAATTCTTGTGATATAACCGGATTACCCCATGCAGTTTCACCTCCAATAGCATCTAATGAATTACCAATATTAAATCCTATGCCCATATTTTCTACAATTTCTAAAGAGGTCATAGCACTCATGTTTGAAGGGTCATCTTCAATATATGGTTCTTCTTCATCTGGTTCTTCTTCATCTGGTTCCGGAGCTGGTGCAGCTTCTTGAGATATTTCTATAATTACTGATTTGTTTATAGAGCTTACTGTAAGTGTGGTGCTACGTGTTTCTTGCAGTTCATTAGCTTCTACAAATACATTAAAAGTTTTACTTCCTTTTGATGAGGTAGTAGTAGGAATACACCAATCCACCAAATTGTTAATTTCCCAACTCGTATTTGAATCTGCACTTATGTTAATGACTTTGTAGCCACCTTCAGCTGTAAATTGCAATGTGGTAGGAGTTACAGTTAACTCTTTCTTTATTTTTTGATCATCATCATCATCAGAACATGATGTGAAGTTCATAATTAATGTAAGTATTACCATTAGTAAACTCATAGGATGTTTTATTATTTTTTTCATAATTTAATTTATTAAAATAAATTTTTAGTATATAAATTTTAAAGTTCATTTAATTCTTAACTATTCTATTTTTTTAAATCTGACAGCTGTTCCTCCACCTGGTGCTAAGTTTAGTTGTAATTTATCTGTTGCTAAAACTTTTTTTGTTGAAATAGTTATTTTATTGGCACCTTTATTCCACGTAATTCCTTTGAAATCTTGGTAAATTTGAGCTTCATAAGTTGCATTATTGTCTAAGAATGATAAGTCAATTTCAAAGGTTCTACCTTTTTCATTTGTTAAACTGCCTAAATACCAATCGTCACTGTTTTTGTCTTTGCGAACTGTAGTAATGTATTCACCAATTTCAGCATTTAAAACTTTGGTATCATTCCAGTCTACAGGGACATCTTGTAAAAATTTAAAAGCAGGATTTTCATCGTAATTTTCAGGTAAATCAGCCAACATTTGAATAGGAGAGAAGTAAACTACATATAATGCTAACTGTTTTGCGGCTGTTGTGTGTACATCTTTACCTTCGTAACCTTGTTTAATTTCAACATCTAAAATTCCCGGTGTAAAATCCATTGGACCGGCAAGCATTCTGGTAAATGGCAAAATAGCTGTATGATTTGGAGGATTACCTTCACTCCAAGCATTGTATTCTTGTCCACGTGCACCTTCTCGAGCCATCATATTTGGGTATGTTCTTCGTTCTCCGGTATCTTTTATAGGTTCGTGAAAGTTTACTGTAAGTTTATATTTAGCAGCAGTTTTTAAAACTTGTCTGTAATAATTTACACCAAATTGGCCGTGATGCCATTCTTTCATATTTAATCTAGAACCAACTTGCCCAATTTTCACATCATGAATTCCGTTTTTTTGATACAATTTCATTCCGGCATCAATTTGTTTTAAGTAATTAATAATATTTGAGCCGGTTTCGTGATAACCAATAATACTCACCCCATTAGCTTTTGCATAATCTGTGACTTCTTTTAAATTGAAATTATTGGCTTCTTCAGTAAAGCTAAACATATGCATAGCATTTTCATACCAAGCCGGTGTCCATCCTTTATTCCATCCTTCAATTAATAAATGATCTATGCCTAATTTTTTACAATAATCAATATATTCTTTAGCGTGTTTAGTAGTAGCACCCTGTATAGGACTTTCCCAAAATGAATATTTTCCAATATGCATTCCCCACCAAATACCTAAATATTTATGAGGTTTTATCCAACTGGTATCTTCTATTACATTTGGATCATTAAGATTTAAAATAAGGTTAGAAGTGATTAAATCGCTTGGAACGTCAGCAATTTGTATGGTTCTCCAAGGCGTTGTAAAACTTCCATTGGTTTTAACTTTATCTCCATCTGCCCATGGTACTAAATCGCATTTTAATGATGTTCCTTTTTGGTGCGCCAACGTCATACTTGCAAAATCTTTTAAATTGGCTTCGTGAAAACTTAATGATAAACCACTATTACTTTTTATAGTTAATGGTGTGTGAACCGTATCTAAAGTGCTTACCAAAGACTTGGTGGTGAGATATTCATATCTATTACCTTTATAGGCAGGAATCCACCAAGCATAACCATCTTCTTGTAAATTAAAGGTGGTTAATTCATCCATAATTATTAAACTGTCTTTACCTTGCTGTGGATAAATATATCTGAAAGCAATACCATCATCAAAAGCTCTGAATTGAATTTTTAAATCTCTTTTTGCATGACTCTTTTCTTTAAGATTTATAGATATTTGTGTGTAATTATTTCTTATAAATTGGGTTTCTCCCCAAATAGGTTTCCAAGTTTCATCAAATGCTTCTTTGTTTACATTAATAATTTCAAAATTAGTATTTAGGGAGTCTTTATTTTTAAACACAAAACCTAGTGATGATGGAGTTAAGATAATTTTATCACTATGAGAGACCGAATATAATGGTATTCCATTCTTTAAAATGAAAGCAATTTTGTTTTTACCATTAGGTGAGGTTATTTCGTATGTATTGTTGCTCTTCTTTGAACAAGATATAATGAGTAAAGAAAATACTATTATTTGAAAAAAAGATTTTGACATTTTAATTGCTTGTTATTTTATATAATTGATTTTAAACTTTGTTTTTGTTGAAACAGGGTTGTTTTTCAGCTCAAAAGTCTGGTCTTTTTTTGTAGCTGATAATTTATACAATTGCTCATCATTTGGTAAGTATAAATTACATGAAACTTCAGTAGCATCTGCAGCATAAACTTTTAATTCTAAATGACTCCAATCCATATCTTTAGTAGATTGAGCTAATTTAATATGAGGTAAAATTGTCCCATCCTTCACTAACATTATTATAGGAATTTCGCCAACTTCAATAGTATGCCAACCTTTTTTGTAAACTTTATGTGTCTGGTAATCTATCCATTTGCCTTCCGGTAAATACACACTTCTTTCAGTAACATTTTCAAATAGAGGAGCTACTAATATATTGGAACCAAACAGGTATTGATTGTCTATTAGCCAAGCCCCCGGATCATTAGGAAATTCTATGAACAGCGCACGTAACATTGGTAAGCCGTTTTCAGACGAATGTTTAGCTTGTGCATATATGTAAGGCATTAATTGATAACGTAAATTATCGGCATTTCTAAAATCTTTTAAAAATTGAGGACTGTATTCCCAAGGTTCTGTTGGTGGTTCTCCATGACTTCGCACATGAGAGGTTAACATACCAAACGGCATCCATCTTCTATAAACATTTTCGGGAGATTTTGTGGTAAAACCGCCCACATCATGACTCCAAAAACTAAATCCGCTTAAACCAAGTGACAAACCACCTCTCAGTGTGGAAGCCATCGCTGTATTGGTTGTTGCGGCATCGCCTCCCCAATGTAAAGGATAACGTTGACTACCAGCCCAGGTACTTCGTGCCCAAATTATGGTGTTTCCAGTAACTTCTTTAGTGATCTCAGCAACTGCTTTATTGTAACGTAACGGATATAAATTATGCTCATAAAAACCTGTTTTTCCGTTGTGATAAATACCGGAAGCAGGTCCTGCTTCTCCAAAATCGACTTTTATAACCCCAACACCTAATTTTAAAAGTGAAGCGATTTTATTTTGATACCATTTTATGGTTTCAGGATTAGTGAAATCTAATGTTGCGTCTTCATATGGGATGTTGCCTTTTTTATCTCTAACAGCTAGATCTTTCTCTATAATTTCATTAAAAAGTGTATTTTTTGGTGTAAAATAGGGTAATTGCCATAAACAAATACTGAAACCTTCTTTTTTCATATCTGAAATCATGGTTTCAGGATTATCGAATCTATTTTTAGAAAATTCATAATTATTTCGCCAGTCAACATCAAACCATCCTGTATCAAAGTGAATGACATCACTTGGAATTTTATGTTTTCTTAAGTTTTTGGCAACTTCTCTACCTTCTTTTTCAGAAAAATATGTAATACGACTCATCCAAAATCCGAAGGACCAAAGTGGTGGCATTTCTGCTTTTCCTGTTAGGTTGGTGTATTCATCTAAAATATCTTTTGGCTCACCAATAAAGAAAAATAAATCAGCTTCATCATCACCAATCATCATAGAATTTGCGGCATTAAAATATTTACCAAAATCTACTGTAATAGGAGTGGAGTGGTGCATAAAAACACCATAACCACGACTGCTCATATAAAAAGGAATTGGTTTGTACATCGTTTCATTTTGTACACCATTTGCATCATCTGTCCATAAGATTACTTTTTGCCCACGTTTGTTTAATTGGGTAAAAGACTCTCCACAACCAAATATTTTTTCTTCAGGAGACATTGATAAAACAGCATCCATACTACGAGAATAATCGTCAGCTCTACGTACAAACGAAAAGGGTGTTACCGGGGTATATGTGTTTGCCACATCTTCTGAATGTAAAGTACTGGTTAAGAGTTTTCCATTAGTATCATAGAGATACACATGCCAAGGTTTTTCTGTGATTACTACAGAGCCTTTGCTACTTGTATATTTATGACCTCCATCAACTTTAAAATATTTCCAAGCTTGTCTGTTATTAGGCGCAACTCCATTAATAAGCATCAATGAGTTTTCCTGTTTTCTTAGTTGTGGTCCGGAAGCTGCTTTTATTCTAATAGTTCTATCTGAAATAAATTCAATTGAAAAAGGCAATTCGGGAGATGCTGCATATTCTGTTGTAGGAAATTCATTTGCAGGTGCAGGTGTTAATTTGCTTAGCATATTATTGAATGCTTGGCGCGTTGCTAAGTTATATCTCAAATATTTTATGGTTCCTTTGCCGGTTTCAGGATTAAAAGAGGTTAATTCATCTGCCAAATAATAGGTGTTTCTATAATCGGAAAAATTTTTACTAATGTCAGGTGGTTCATTTAAAACATTTGTGTTTTGAATCTGAGCCATTGAAACACTTACAAAAAAAAGTAAGTTTAAGGCTGTAAATAGGAATTGTACATGCTCTTTATTTCTCATTTTATTTTACATTAATATTAATTATGGCTTCTTTGAGCCCTGATGTATTGGCAGACAATTTAATTGTCCCTTTTTCTTTTAAGGCTTTAACAATCACTAAACATTTTCCATAAAAAGCATTTCTGTTGGATGCTTTAAAGGAGGCTTGACTTGTTGGGTCACCATTATCTACTCCCACAATTTTACCCGGTCCTTCAATAGTAAACAGAATATTATTTGTGGCATCCGGGACCAAGGTTCCGTTTTTATCTAAAATGGTGACGGTTATAAATGATAAATCTGAAGTGTTTGCTTTGAGTTCATTTCTATCAGGCTCTAATGCTATTTCATACGCTTTTTCGGCTGTTTTAATTTCTTTAACTAAAACTTCTTTGCCGTTTTTTCTTGAAACGGCTTTTAATATCCCTTTTTTGAAAGGAACACGCCACATAATATGCAAATCATCTCCTTGTTTTTTCTTAATTCCTAACGATTTTTCATTTAAAAATAGCTCTACTTCATCTGCTTGAGAATAATAAGCCCAAACATCTACATTTTTACCTTCTTCCCAATTCCAATGAGGAAAAATATGTAAAACAGGCTTATCTGTCCATTCACTTTGATACATGTAATACACATCTTTTGGAAAACCGGCTAAATCAATAATTCCAAAATAAGAACTTCGAGAAGGCCAAACATACGGAGTAGGTTCACCTAAATAATCAAAACCGGTCCAAACAAACAATCCGGATAAATAATCGTGTTTTTTTATGATTTTCCAAGTTTCTTCATGAGTAGATCCCCAAGGAGTACTCACCTGATCGTATGATGATACAGTGTTTCCCGGATTGCCTCCTGTAAATAATTTATCCCAACTGACAGGCCATCTTTTTAGGGTATCGGATTTTTGATCGTAATAACCTCTGGTTGCCAAAGCAGATGTAGTTTCAGTAGCGATAAATGGTCTGTTTGGAAATACGTTTTTGTGATTTTTATATTCTTTATGCGCATAATTGTATCCAATCAAATCTAAAACATCAGGAATGTTTAAATTATTAGTTAAAGAAGGCGGATTATTTGCTGTAGTAATAGGCCTTGTAGAGTCTAAAGATTTCACAATTTTTACTAAATCTTTTGTAATTTGAACTCCTGTGCTATCCCATTGTTCCAAAATTTCATTACCAATACTCCATATAAACACGCTTGGGTGGTTTCTATCTCTTTTAATGAAATCTTTTAAATCTTTTTGATGCCAGTTGTCCCAATATAAGCTATAATCGTATTTTGTTTTACTTTTTTTCCACATATCAAAAGATTCATCCATAACAATAAATCCCATTTTATCACATAAATCTAAAAGTTCCGGAGCGGGAGGATTGTGCGTGGTACGAATACCATTTACTCCCATTTCTTTTAATAATTCTAATTGACGTTCTAAAGCTCTGGTGTTTATAGCTGCACCTAAAGCACCTAAATCGTGATGGTTGCAAACCCCTTTTATTTTTAATGGTTTATTATTTAGTAAAAAACCTTTATTTATGTCAAATTTAAAAGATCTAATTCCAAATGAAGTTTCATATTGGTCAACTAATTTATTGTCTATATAAATTTCAGAAATCAGTTTATAGAGGTGTGGATTTTCAACAAACCATAACTTTGGATTATTAACAGTAAGTTTTTCAGAAAAAGTAAGATTTTTTTGAGGACTTATTTTTATTTGATGACTATTTTCAGCAACTTGATTATTATTAAAAAGAACTATTGTTTTTAATTTGGCATCTTTGGCTTCATTATAATTATTAGCTATCGTAGTTTCTACATTAACCGTAGCACTATCTTTTGTAATAATTGGTGTAGTAATATATGTACCCCAATTATCAACGTGAAGTTTATCTGTTTTTACCAGCCAAACATTTCTGTAAATTCCGGAACCGGAATACCAACGTGAATTAGGTTGTTGAGAATTATCAACTTTTACATTTATTAAATTTTCTTTTTCTCCATAATTTAAATAGGGGGTAAGATTATACCTAAAACTAATATAGCCATTAGGACGTTTTCCTAAATAATGATTATTAATCCAAACTTCACTATTCATATATATGCCACCAAAATCTATATAGAAATTTTTGGCACTGTCTTTTTTTGTGATTTTAAAAGATTTTTTATACCATCCAATTCCTCCTGGTAATGCACCTCCATTATATGTTGCAGGATTATTTTCATCAAATTCACCTTCAATACTCCAATCATGTGGGAGTTTTATCTTACTCCAAGTTGAATCTTTTAAATTTAGCTTGGCTTCTTTTTCACCATTCTCAAGCATAAAAGACCAATTATTATTAAAATCAACAATTAATCGATTTTCTACAGGTTGTTTTTTACATCCAACAAACAATAAAAAAGTTATAATATACCAAAGAAAATTTGATTTCATTTATAATGTATTTATTGCTAAAAAGCAGTTAAAATTATTAAAGTAAGAAAGGTTATTTGAGTAACTCAAATACCTTTCTTACTTATTGCAAAATCCAATTATTCTGAAATTATATAATGAATTGCAGTAACTTCTGTTTCTTCATCATTTAAATCACCTAACCACAATCCATCTGTTTCAATAGCCGTTAAAGGAACTTTACAGATATACCAAATAGGTCCATATGTTGGTAACCAGCTGGCTGCATCAGTAAAAGCTATTAAATCCATATCAATCTCTAAAGTGTTATCTTCAGGATTGATGATTACATTTGTACTGGTAGTTACGCCATCTTGAATTTTTGTAACAGTAATATCTGAACCATTAGCTGTAAAAGTAAGTGTAGGGTCTTGTAACCCTGCTTTAACTGCTTCAGTCCATACCCAACTATTACTTGTAAAATCATCTGCAAATGTACTGGCGCTTGTCCAACCACCAGATAGATCAGCATTTAACCAATCTACATGCCAAGTATCTGACACCTTAAATGTACGTGTACCTGTTGGTCCAGTTAGAGATGCAACGATTAATTTTCTTGCTTCTTCAATTGGATCTACAGAAGAACTTCCTAACACAAAATGGAATACCATATATTCATCTTTACCAGTTTCATCACGTTTTCCAAACCAGATGTCAGTTACAGTACTACCAGTCATGGCAGTTTTTACAATTTTCCATTGGTTTTGAGAAGTTGTAGTTGCTACAGCCCATCCACCCATATTGAAACTTGGTGTAATATCAGAGAAAGATATTATGTTTGTACCTTCTTCAACTGTATAGCTACCTTCAAGTTCATCACCATCACTATTTACAGTTTTTACTGTTCCATCTGCTGAAAATATTATTTTATTGCTTGATACTGTTGCTTGATCTGCTGAAGTATATGAAGCCCAATCAGGATAATCTTCCACCGTTTCCCATCCGTTTAAAAGGTTACCCTCCAAATCTGTCCAATCAAAAGGAGAATCGGGACTTAAAGACCAAGTTTTAGTTGAGGTTACTGCAATTAAATCGGACAATGTGCCACCGTTTAAATCAATAGCAGGAGTTGGGTCAGGTAAGTCTTCTGCAACCCAATTATCACTATAATCTTTAGAAATAAAATTATAAACCAATAGTGCGGCACCTTCACAATCATCACGTCTCATAACACCTAGTTGCATAGTATTTTCGGTTAAAGAAAAGAGTGTTATATCTCCCCAATTATCAACACAGGCATCACGTCCTTCATCATGTAAAATTGAAGCGTCGGTTAGTGTAAGAATATGATTATCTTTATCTAAAAAGTAAGTTCCGGATTCTTCTCCTATACTTGGTATCATTAAATGATTTGTAGTAATAAAAGGACCTCCATCTAAACTAAAAGTCATTGAGCCATAATCACCTGTAGGCATTAACCATGTATTTCCGGCATAATCAGGATTCCAATTCCAGCAGTCTTCTCCATAACAGCCTTCATCGCCACCTTCTAACCAACCATTATTTGTTCCATAGAAATATAAAGGACCACCAAAGTATTTAGAAATACCTTCTGCATTAAGATCTAATAACCACGTTTTTGAATTTCCAACTCCTCCTGAAAGTGCTGTCCATAGTTCATCATTTACATAGTTTAAGTTATCTTCTGTTACAGTTATAGTTACAGGATCAAGTTCAACAATACCTCCTGCGGTTACTGCTGAAACTTTTATCAAATAATCTCCTTTAAAAGCATATCGAACTGTTTCAACGGCTTTATTTGATCTTCCTGTTCCATAATCCCAGGTTATGATAATTTCAGGCGTATTATTTTTAAGGATTACTGTATTTCCACCCGGATCTACGCTATAATCTTGTATGATTTCATAATCTATTTCAGATTTATCAAGCATATCACCTAAGGAATGATCATCTGACTCACAAGATGTTATTACGAATCCAATTCCTAATATCAATAATGATGAGATTAATATTTTTATTTGTTTCATTTTTTTAGATTTAAATTTAGTTAGAATTACCATCCGGTATTTTGCTGTAATACTCCATTAGATAGCGTAATTTGAGAATTAGGGATTTGTTGTAATCCTTTAGTTAATTCTATATTAGCTGTTGAAATAGTTTTTGTTTCTGATACACCTCCACTTAAAATATCTCTTGTTTCAGCTATAGTTGCTGCTGCTTTACTAATTCCTTGGCGTAATAAATCCCAATATCTAATTCCTTCTAACGCAAATTCTAAATGACGTTCATTCATAATATTTTCTTGAGATATTGTTAAAGAAGAAAAATTATCTTTATAAGCTCTTTGTCTTACTTGGTCAAAATATGTTTGAGCATTTGAACTTCCTAATTCAGCAGCCATTAATAATACATCAGCATAGCGCATAACTATATAATCTTGATATTGTCCAATCATAAAATTAGTACCTCCAACCGGAGTTACTGTACTATTTCCTTCTTCATCAACCATTGGAGTGTATTTTTTGTTGTAATATCCTGTATACTCTCGTTGACTGTTTATTTTATCAAAAGGTATTTCTTCTTCTTCAATGGCTATTATTGTTGCTGTAGATCGAGTATCATTTTCGCTATAAGCATCCCATAATTTTGAATTAACTGTAACACCCCATCCATTACCATAAGGATAATATGAGTATTCTCTCATACCAAACATAACCATCCAGTGGTTACCATCAGTATTTCCATCATAATCACTTGTGTAAGTATGTTTAACCGAGAAAACGATTTCTTCATTAGCTTCACCTGCATAATTTTCTAGTGATGCTGCAGGCCATAAATTTGCAAATTCACTAACAAGTGAATGACCGCTAGATGAAATTACATCTTCTAAATGATTTAGAGCATCGGTTTTTGATACAATACCTACTAAATCTGAAGTTCCATAATAACCGGTGTAATATAAATATACACGACCTAACATTGCTTTTGCTGCCCATTTTGTAATTCTACCACTGTCAACAGCTGTATATGATTCATCAGCTAAGTTATTTGCTGCAAATACTAAATCGTTAGCTATTACAGTATAAACTTCAGTTGGATCTGCTTGTGGAATATTTTCAGTTGAAGGTTCTGTTAATAAAGGAATGTTTCCCCATAACCTAACCATTTCAAAGTATAAATAACCTCTTATAAATCTTGCTTCAGATTCATATACTTTTTTTAAACTTTCTTGGTCACCCCATTCAATTTGATCCATTTTGCCTATTAAGACATTACATCTATATATTGCTTTGTAATAAGCTTCCCAATCGTTGCTAAATAAATCAGTATCTGCTGGTGAGCGACTAATATCAAATTCATCTACCGCTTGGTACCCATAACCGTCTGAATTCCCGGTTCCTCCAAAACAATCATCAGAAAGTACTTCAGAAGCTACAGGGAATGAAAATCCTGCTGCCGAAACAACTTGCATTCCATCATAACAGCCTACTAATGCTGTGTATGCATCATCAACTGTTTTATAATAATTAACATCTGTTAATTCGGTTATTGGTTCAGTATCTAAAAAATCATCTTCACATGATATTAAGAAAAATAAGCCTAAAACCAATATGTATATTTGTGTGTGTTTCATTTTTAAACGATTTAAAATTTAACATTTAATCCCATCATGTAAGTTCTTGGGCGAGGATAATAACCTAAATCTACTCCTGATGAGAAATTATAATCATCAGTTGAAATGCCATAGCCAACTTCCGGATCCATACCATTATATTCTGTAAAAGTATGTAAGTTTAGTACTGAGAAATATATTCTAAATTGACTTGCAAAAAACTTTTTCTTTAGCTTTAATTTTGCAATATCTAATCCTAATGTAACATTACTAATTCTTAGGAAGTCGGCATCATGAACAAAAATATCTGAAAAAGTTGTCCAATTTTTGTTGTCTTCTGTTACTCTTGGCATCGAGTTAGATGAACCTTCTCCGTGCCAACGATCTAATATGGCTGTTGTGTAATTTCCATAAGCATTCGCTTGGTTGCGGTACGATTGAACTATTTGATTACCTGCAACTCCATTTGCTAATACAGAGAAGTCAAAAGCTTTGTAATTACATGAAAAAGATAGTCCATAAATATAATCAGGATTAGGATCTCCAATCATTGTTTTATCTTCTTCATTTATTTTTCCATCGTTATTTAAATCAACATATATTAAATCTCCCGGTTCAGCATCTGCTTGAATTGGTTGACCTGAATAAGTGTAATTGTTAATTTGTTCTTCTGTTTGAAATACTCCTGCAGTTTTAAGTCCCCAAAAATATCCCAAAGGATAACCTTCTTCAGCTCTATAAAATTCTGAAGAATTATCAAATAATTGGTTTGTTTCACCATGAATAATACCGTCTTCAGTAGGTATTTTATTTACCTCATTCTCATTATAAGAGCCATTAATTCCTATTGAGTAGTTGAAGTCTCCAAAATTATCATTATATGTTATTGCAACCTCTATACCTTTATTAGTAATATCACCTCCATTAATCCAAGGAGCATCAGCCCCCGCAGTTGCTAATATTGGTGCTTTGATTAACCAGTCTTTATTAGTTTTTTCATACAAATCAAGATTAATATTTAATCTATTATCGAGTAACCTAGCATCAAAGCCAATATTAATTTGTTCAGATGTTTCCCACTCTAGATCTTCATTAGCAAGTCTACTAGGGTAAGCACCTGATATAAGGATTCCTTCTTCATCTCCAAAAGTATAATTGGTATTGGAAAAAGTTACTGGAGCCAGATATTGAAAATTTCCAGCATTTTGATTACCTACTTGTCCCCAACTAGCTCTTAATTTAAGAAAATTAATTACTTTAGATTGCTCTAAAAATTTTTCATTTGTAGCAATCCATCCTAAAGATACTGACGGGAAATATCCCCAACGATTGTCTTTGTGGAATTGTGAAGATCCATCAGCTCTAAAAGTAGCATTTAAAATATAGGTGTCTTTGTAATTATAATTTAATCTTCCGAAATATGACATTCTTTTATTCTCATTTGAAGGTCCACCGGTGAGTGTCATTAGTGCTCCATCAGTGTTTGTTGCATTATCTAGCCAAGCATGTTTTAAATCATCAAAAACTAGATAGGCATTACTTCCATACATATAAGTTCCATCAAATTGATAAGCAGAAGTACCTACCATTGTTTCAAAATGATGATCTTCTTTAATATCAAACTTATAGCTTAATAAATTATCCCAAACTAATGATTTTCCTTTTCCTTCAGATTGTGAAGCTGTTGTGTATGTATTGAATGAATATGTAGATAATGTATAAATTGGAGAAAATGAATGATTTGTGTTTGCATAATAATCTATACCTAAACTTGTTCTGAATTTCAAATTTTTGATAGGTTCAACCTCTACATATATATTTCCTAATAATTTTTGATTATCACCTTCATTTTGGTTACCATATACCATAGCTGCGTATGGATTTGATTGGCCTGCTAACCAAGGGGAATCATCATTAGAAGTATTGTAATAATTTCCATCACTATCATACATAGGAATTAAAGGATTTGCACTATAAGCACCTCTTAAAGAGTTGTTATATTGGTTACCAACGCCAATACCGTTTTTTTCGATATATGCAAAACTTAAATTTTCACCTATAGTCACTATTCCATTATATAATTTATGCTCAGAATTGATTCTGAAATTGTATCGTTCGTAATTAGATAAATCTTTACCTCCAATAATACCTTCTTGAGAAAGATATGATAATGAAGTTGAATATATTGAAGTTTCAGAACCTCCAGAAGCTCCAAATGTATAATTTTGAGTTATGGTATTATCTTCAAACATTTCATCCATCCAGTCTGTTCCTTTTCCTAAAGCTGCAATTTCTTCATTTGAAAAATAAGGTAACTTTCCTGAATTTACTGCAGCTTCATTTAAAATTGTTGCATATTCTTTTGCATTTAATAAATCGATTTTTTCAGGTTTGTTTTGAATACCAAAGTATTGGTCAAAGGTAATTTTGGCATTTCCTACTTTTCCTCCTTTTGTAGTAACTAATACAACACCGTTAGCGGCTTGAGAACCATAAATAGCTGCTGAAGCAGCATCTTTTAAAACTGTTATGGATTCAATGTCAGAATTATTTAAATAAGAAATGTCTCCTGTTAAAACACCATCTACAACATATAGTGGTCCGTTGCCGCCAGTTGAACCTAAACCGCGGATTACTACACTTAATCCTTCTCCCGGTTGCCCTGATGTTGAAGTGATTTGAACACCTGACGTTTGTCCTTGTAAAGCTTGCAGAGCATTCGTTGTACTTAATTTTTGGAGACTTTCACCTTCAACTTGAAGGTTTGCACCAGTGACTAAGGCTCTTTTTTGTACACCATAACCCACAACAACAACTTCCTCAAGACTATTCATGTCTTCAACTAAAGAAACATTAATTTGTGTTTTTCCGGCTATATCAATAAGTTGTGTTATATAACCGACATAACTAAATTGTAATTTTGCATCTTTTGAAACAGAAATTTCATAATTTCCATCAAAGTCAGTAATTGTGCCTTTATTAGTGCTATCTACTACTGTAATATTTACTCCAGGTAAAGGCATACTGTCTGACAAAGATGTAACACTACCTTTTACCACAATTTCTTGGGAAAAACTAAAGATAACACACAACAAACTTAAAAAAAGTGTAATGTTCCATTTTTTAGTTTTAAACCTTTTAAGTCCAAAATTTATCATACTTATGTGATTTAATTAATATTTGATTAATATTGAAAAATTAATATCATTATTTACATAATTATGAGTTTTATTGAAACTTATGAATTATAGAAATAATAATATTTTAAAATCAACTTTATTTATTTTTGAAATTGAGTGTATTTAAATATGTCTTTTTTATGATATATATAAATATAGTTTGTTATCAAATTTAAAAATTAAATAAGTCCTTAACTAAATATTATTTTGCAACTTATGATACTATTTTTGCCTTTTTTTTGTTTTTATTAAGATTTTATTTGTTTTTAATATTAATAATAAGTCAAAAAATTATAAATTTTATTAGAATTATAGCTTTTGAGTATTGAAAGTAGGGGATTATAATAAATGAGACTATAATAAATAAGATGAAGTATTCTATTTTTGTGAATTTAATAATTATTTGAAGATCGAATATGTAAACATTGATTTATAGTATTTTTTTAAGGAATAAATTTTTATCAGCTTATTCGTTTCTCAAAGCATCCACAGGGTTTTTTGTTGCAGCTCTATAGCTCTGCCAGCTAACTGTTAACAATGCTATAATTAATATTGAAAATCCTGCCATAACAAAAATCCACCAACTTATATTGGTTTTATAAGCAAAGTTCTCAAGCCATTTTTGCATAGCAAAATAGGCAATAGGCGTAGCAATTAAAAATGCTGTAAAAATCCATTTGAAAAAATCTTTATTAAGCATAGCAATTACTTCTGAAATTTTAGCCCCATTTACTTTTCGAATACCAATTTCTTTTGTTTTATTTAAAGAAATTAAGAAAATTTGACTAAGAATACCCATACAAGTAAGCACGATAGCAATTAAAGAAAAAAAAGTAATTGACTGAGCCAATTTTTCTTCTTTTGCATACATGGACTGAAACAAACTGTCATAAAAATCAAAATTCAGAGGCTCATTGGGTAAAAGTCTTTTCCAAGTTTGCTCTATTTGTTTTAATTGGTTATTTACATTTCCTTCAGTTAATTTAAGAGAAATAGTATTAAAGATATGATCAGGGTCATAGATTAAAGCAACAGTATTCAGAGATGCATGTAGCGATTGAACATTAAAATTGTTAATTATTCCTATCACTTGATATTGTTCGTGAAATTTTTTATTTTTTATAGTATCCCATCCATACAGTTTTATAGCTTCTTCATTTAAAAGACACGCTTTATTTTTATCACCAGATAAGAAGTTTCTACCTTCAAGTAAATCAATTCCCATAGTTTTTATATAATCGTCAGAAACGTGAATACAGTTTACATCGAAATTATTTTCTTTAATATCACTACCTATAAACAATTTTATTCTTCCTGGATAGCCATCACTCAAAGCACTTTCTTTGACAAAAGCTAATTTTTCCATTTCGCCCTTTATTATTGATGGGTTTGTATATGAATAAGGAAGCTCAATCTTTATCAAATGTTCCTTGTCAAAACCTAAATTATAGTTTTTTACGAATTGAATTTGTTTAAAAATTAGTATTACCATAGCAATGAGTGAAATGGAAACCACTAATTGAAAAGTTAACAAGGGTTTTATTCCTGTTTGTTTTCGCTTATGTTTTCTTCCTTTAGTTAAAAAATCTATAATGTTAAAACGAGAAAGTACATACATTGGAGCTAATCCGTTAAGTAATATAACTCCTATAATTATTCCTGAAAACACAGGAATTAATTGAAAAATATGTATTTCTGAGAATGATATATTTCTACCAAAAAACATTTCTGTATAAGGTAAAAGAATAACCGTTAAGCATATTGATATAAGTAATGATAATAATATTCCTAAGGTAATTTCAATAAAAGAATAAGTAATAAGTTGCCGTTTAGATGCGCCATTTATTTTATTGATACCTATTTCTTTAAGTTTTGCATATTGCATAGAAACGGTATAATTCAAATAATTAATACTTGACAGAAGTAAAATTAAAATTCCTATAGAAAGAAAAATAACAAGCATTTTTGAGTTGCCTTTTGTGTGACTGTCTTGTAAAGAAAGTTTTGATAAATAAATATCAGCAATAGGTTGTAAAGCAAGGTTGTCAAAATTTGTATTGTATTGCTTTAAACTTGTGTTTAACTTTAAAGCAAACTGTTGAGCATTAATTCCATTTTTTAATAAAAGGAAGTGATTGGTTGGATAATAACATATGCCATCATTACAATAATTAGACATTTGATAGTTTTCATTTTTACTGTTTAATAGTATTTCAGCTTTAAAACTTGAGTTTTTAGGTAAATCCTTAATAACAGCAGAAATTGTTCCTGTAAAAAAATCGTGTTCAAGAGTGCGTCCTAAAGGATTTTGGTCTTTGTAAATTCTTTTGGCTACAGATTCTGTAATTACCAATGAATTTAAACTATTAAAAGGTTTTTCAGATAAACTGGCAATTACATCAACTGAAAATAATTCAAAAAAATTATTTGATGTAACAATCATATTATCAATTTGAGTATAAGCCTTAGAATTTTTGTCTTTAATGGTTATTTCATATCCGGTCATGTACTCAACAGGGCAGGTAGTTTCAATTTCGGGATATTTATCAGCTAGAGGAGCATTTAATTTATAATCAAGGTTACAGGTATTCTTTTTTTCATCGTATAAACGGTAGCTATTTTTATAATTTAAAAAACCGGTATTTATAGTATTTTCCGCATTGTAAAATAAACCTATAAGTATAATAGCCGTAAATCCTATTGCAAAACTTCCAATAATTAGAGTTGAATACACTTTGTTTTTTAACAGATTGCGAATTGCCAATTTTAAATTGAAACGTAACATATTTTTTTATTTCTGAGGATGTAATTCTTTAATTTTTCTGCAATGTTTTTATAGGATTATTACTTGCTGCTTTGAAACTTTGCCAACTAACCGTTGCTATGGCAATTGTTAAAGCAATAAAACCTGCTAATGTAAAAATCCACCAACTCAGAGGCGTTTTATAAGCAAAATTCTCTAACCATTTGCTCATTATATACCAAGAAATAGGTACTGCAATAATAAAAGCCAATACTACCCATTTTACAAAGTCTTTGTTTAGCATAATTAAGATATCTTTTACTGTAGCTCCGTTTACTTTTCTAATACCAATTTCTTTAATTCGAGTACGAGCAGTAAAAATGGTTAATCCAATTAATCCGATAACAGCAATCAATATTGCGATGAAACTGAAAAAACTAATAATTTTCTGCTGTGCGATAAATGATTTGTAATTGGAAGCCAATAAATCATCAAGAAAAGAAATTTCAAACGGAGTTTCAGGAAATCTAGCTTTCCAAAGGTTGTTAATTTGAGCTAATAAACTTTGTATGTTGGATGTTTGAAATCGAATATTAACAGTTGAATATCCCCAACCATCCCAATTAGGGTTTGACATAATTAACATTGGTTGTACAGTATTTTCTAATGACGCAAAATTAAAGTCTTGTACAACTCCTATTACTTTTAAATTCCCATTTCTATGAATATATTTATCAATTGGATTGTCCCAACCGGCTCTTTTAACTAATTGTTGATTGATTAAAATAGCTTCTTTGTCAAGTGTGCTATTTATACTAAAATTTCTACCTAAAAGCAAATCTATTTTAAAGCATTCTAAAAAATCGGTATCAGTATATAAAGCATTTATCATTGAAGTTTCATTTTCGTCACCAATTCTATAACCATTTTGCGTAATTCCATTACCAATCATTTGACTGGATAAACTTACAGAATGAATTTCTGCTAAATGTTGTAACTCTTGTTTAAATTGTAAGAGTTCATTATTATGAAACTCTTCATCAGCTTGAAGAGTTATCATATTTTCTTTGTCAAATCCAAGTTCCGAGTTTAATAAGTAGCTGTTTTGACGCATAATAATAAAAACAGCAATCAGCAAGATAATAACTATTGTAAATTGGAAAGAAACCAAAAAGTTGCCTTTTATTTTTTTAGGATTTTTTGCAATTAATGTATTTCTTATGGGTCCAATCGATTTTGAAAAGAAGTGTTTTTGAGTTGAAAAGTATGTGACTAAAAATGATAATATAAAAATAGTGAACGCTAGAAATAGAATAACAGAATAACTATTATCTCCAATAGAAATTGAACTTTGAAGGTAGGTGTTTAAAAATGGTATTCCAACCAAAAGTAAAATGATTCCTAGTACTGAAGCTGTAGTTGTAATAATACATACTTCAATATATGTTTGAGCTGTTAAACTGAAGTTTCCTGCACCAAAAATTTTAAGTATTCCTGTATTTTTTGTCTTTGTTATTTTTTGAGCAGTATATAAAATGATATAATTTACTATGGCAAGTAATAAAATAAGTATGTTAATGCAAATAATAATATACATACTTTTTTTACTTCTGTTTGAAGCGCAATCATAATCAATAGAACCATCAGATAAATGCACCTCTTTTATGTTTTGTAATGTAGCAGATTGTGACATTCCTGTATCTTTCCAACGCTGATTTATTTTTCTGTCGAAAAAAGCAGGGAATGCTTTTTCAATTTGATCTGGAGTTACATTTTCTGATAATTGTAAATACGATAATAACGTAATACCGCCACCATAATTTTTCCAATATAAATCACTTTGTTCAACATATTTTATAGAAACAATAGCATCAAAAACCAAGTGCGTATTTGAAGGTGGGTTTTCAGCAATACCGGAAACCGTAAATAATGTATGATCAAATAATATAGATTTTCCTATGGGATTATTTTCACCAAAAAGTTGCGTTGCTTTTTCCTCAGTTAATACAATTTTTTCGGCACTGTTTAAAACTGTTTCAGGATTTCCTACTAATAATTTGAAATTGAAAAATTGAAAAAAATTTGCATCTGCATAGCGTAATTTTTCAATTTCCCAAAGTTGATTTTCAATAAAACATTTTGTTGGATTCTCTTTTGAAATTCGACAAAAATCATCAATTCCGGGAACTTCATTTTTTAAATCTTTTGCTATAGGAAACCAAACAAAACCCGATTTTGAAATAGTATTAATAGTTTTAGTAGAACTAACAATACGGTACATTTTTTCACTATTTGGATAAAATGAGTCAAAACCGGTTTCATATTTTACAAATAGAAAAATAAATAAACAAGCAGCGATCCCAATTGAAAAGCCAACAATATTTATGGTCGAACTTATCTTGTTTTTTAGAATATTTCGAAAAGCGAGTTTAAAAAAAATAGTTTTCATAGTTTAAACCTTATATTGTTTATTCGTCTCTTAAATAATCTATAGTTTTTTTTGTTGTAAATCTAAAACTTTGCCAACTTACTGTAAGTAGGGCAATAAGAAAAGTTAATAAACCTGCCAAAACAAAAATTTGCCAATTAAGCGTAATTTTATAAGCAAAGTTCTCGAGCCATCTGCTCATTAAACTCCAAGATATAGGAACAGCTATTATAAAAGCAATACCAATCCATTTTAAAAAGTTTTTATTTAAAAGAGAGAGAATTTGTATTGTTTTTGCTCCATTAACTTTTCTAATACTTATCTCTTTTCTTCTTTGTTGCATATAAAAAGTTGATATAGCCAATAAACCTAAAAATGAAATAATTAATGATAAAACTGTAAAATACCCTATTATTTTTCCTGTTTTTTCTTCTTTTAAATACCATTTATTAATGATTTTGTCGACAAAAGAAATTTCAAAAGGAATATTATCAATTAAAGATGTATAAGTAGATTTGATTTTTTGTAAAGTCTCACTACGATTTTCGTTATTAATTTTAATAAAAATATTAGTTGCGTAAGAGTCTTCAAGTTGTTGGTGAATCATTAAAGGACCAATGTATTTACTTAAGTCATTAAAATTGAAATCATCAACAATTCCTAAAACAGGAAGTTTTTTATCGTTTATTTGAAATGCTGTTTGAGTTGGATCTAATCCTAATATTTTTAATGCAGTTTTATTTAGATATATTCCTTCTTTTGAATACGCTACTTCTGTGGGGTTTATTTTTAAACCAAGTAAATTAAAGAATGAAGAATCTACTCTAAATTCCTGAAAACTCAAATGTTGTCCATTATATTCAAAAGACTGATTACTGCCTCCATCTAAAGGACTTCCCCAAGTAAAAGATACTTCTTGAACTCCAGGAACTTGTTCTAAAGCATTTTTTATAGTAGTTTTTTTATCCGAATCACTTAAATACGGCATTAGAATAATGTTACTTTTATTAAAACCTACATCATAATTTTGCAAAAAATGAGTTTGTTTTAGAATAATCCAACTACAAGCTAAAAGAGCTATTGTAACTGTATATTGAAATGTAATAAAAATATTGCCATATACACCTTTAGATTTTTTACGAAAAGTACCTTTTACAACTTCTATGGGTTTAAAACTAGATATTTTTAATGCAGGAAGAATACCTGATACTATACCAATAATACTAAAAAAAACGATTAGTAAAATAACATTAATAAAGGTTATATTGTTGTTTAAGTTTAATTTGGTGTTTAATAACGAATTAAAGACAGGTTCAGCCAATTTGGTAAAAAGTATCGCTATAAGAACAGCAATAAAACATAATAGTAAAGATTCTTTAATAAATTGAATAAATATTTTATTTCTAGTACTTCCTACAAGTTTTTTAATAGCGACTTCTTTACTTCTAAAAGTAGCTTGAGCTACTGTTAAATTTACATAATTGCCTACAGCAAGGAATAAGATAAGTAGTACAATTATTGATAGTACCATAATAAGGGTTTTATTATTGCTTTTTACTCCATCACCTAATTTAGAACTAAAATAAACTTCTTTTAAAGGTGTAAATACTAAAGATTTTGCATAACCCTCTTTGTAAAGCCAAAAATCTTTTTTAAAATTTTCCAGTATTTGAGGGGTTTTAGAAATTAGGTTGCCATTCTCTTTTTCCAGAAAGTAAATGTTCATAGAGCAAAACCCATATTCTGTAAGAAATTCTTTAAACCCTGTAATATCAGCCATTGCTTTAATATTTATTAAGGCATTTGGGTTTTTAAAAATTGTATTTTCAGGGAAATCCTTTATAATTCCTGTTACAATAAATGTATTATTGTCATTTATGGCTACTTTTTTACCTATTGGAGATAGTAATCCAAATAACTTACGAGCATAAGACTCTGATAATACAATACTATTCTTTGTTTTTAAAACTTCAGAAGCAGTTCCTGAAATTAAAGGGTATGAGAAAATGTTAAAAAAACTAGCATCAACAGCCAGATAATTTAGTTTAAATTTTTGGTCTGATAAAGTTGTAATAATTCCTTCCTGATTATAAACTCTGGTAAAATCTTCAATGTCTGGATAAGCATTTTTTAGATCTACAGCTATAGGACCTGAGAAATCAGGTGCATTTTCACTTTCTATACGGTAAATTCTATCTTTGTTAATCTGAAAATTGTCTACAGACAATTCATTTTTAATATAAACACTCAGTAGTAAAATAAATGTTAATGAAATAGCAAACCCTAATATTGTTACAGTTGTATATAATTTATTTTTTAAAAGATGCCTGAAATAGGTTTTAAAGAATATCATTAGGATTAATTTTTTAATTTTTATTCTGTCTGTAAACTATTAGCAGGATTTGACTTAGCAGTGGCAATTGTTCTAAAGCTAACAACAATTAGTGTTATAAACAACATTACCAAACCGCTTAAAACAAATAACCACCAACTTAAAGAAGTTTTATAAGCAAATCCATTTAGCCAGCTATTTAACCCAAACCAAGCAATAGGTGTAGCAATTAAAAACCCTATGAAAGTCAAGAGGATAAAATCCTTACATAATAATATGTTTAATTCAACTAAAGTGGCTCCTAATACTTTTCGTATACCAATTTCTTTTGTTCGTTGTTCTGTCATATATGAAACTAATGCAAATAGACCTAAGCAGCATAAAAAGATAGCTAATCCACAAAAGAAGATAATAATTCTTGCAACTTTGTACTCCTGATGGTATAATTGTTGCACTGTTTTATCCAAAAAAACATAATCAAAAGCTACATCGGGAATTGTATTATTAAAGGTACGCTCAAATAGATTTATTAATTTAGATAAGTTTTTAGTTTTATAACGAACTAATAAAAAATCCTTAGATTCTCTATATGGGGTGTTATGAAAAGCGTAAGCGCCAATTGGAACTCTAAGCGAAGAGAAATTAAAATTATCTACAACACCTACAATATAAGAGTTATTTCCAACTTGAGTATAAACTCTTTTGCCAATAGATTCTTCAGGAGAATAACCTAAATAATCGATTCCTTTTTTGTTTAAAACAACTTCTATAATTGAATCATTTTTAACTTTACTATTGGGCATTCTTCCGGCTAACATCTTCAATTTTAATACATCTACAATGGATTCATCGGCAGCATTTGTTTGGATATAGCTACCTTCAGCAGAACTTTCATCCTTTGACAAAGTTCGACCACTTACACTTTTCCCCGGAAAACCTTGAGCTTTAGCTACTGATACAACAGCATTCAGTTGTTTGAATTCATTCAATAATGTTTCTTTTTTATCATT
This sequence comes from Lutibacter sp. B1, assembly GCF_012524075.1. Taxonomy (GTDB): domain Bacteria; phylum Bacteroidota; class Bacteroidia; order Flavobacteriales; family Flavobacteriaceae; genus Lutibacter. Next base: position 59,329 of record NZ_JAAZUI010000002.1, on the reverse strand, counting down.
TTTTTGAATTGCCGCTATAGAAATTGCAACAACACCTTCCGGATTAAATCCTAATTTTTTATTTTGAATATAATTAAGTTGTTTATAAATAACCAATGAACTTATAATTAATATAACAGATGCTGCGAACTGAAATATTGCCAATCCTTTTCGAATAAAAACTGTTGTTTTACTTTGATTGGTTGAAGGATTAAAAATAGCTTTGGGCGAAAATTTAGATAAATACAAGGCAGGGTATGTTCCTGAAAATAATGTTGTTACAATAAAAACAGTGATTAATCCTATAATAAATTTAAAATTGTGTAAAATTGAAATATCTAAATTTTGCTCAACAAATTGATTAAATAAAGGTATAGTTAGTATGGCAAGTACCAACCCGGTAGCTAAAGCAATAAATACAATTATAGCCGTTTCAATAAAGAAACGTATTCTCATATTTTTTGAAGTAGCTCCTAAGGTTTTATTTATACCTACATCTTTATTTCTTTTTTGTGATCTGGCAGTTACAAGGTTTACATAATTAATACAAGCTATTACCAGAATTAATATAGCTAATAAAGATAGATTTCTAACTTCTTTAATGTCACCAATTCTTGAAGTATATGTATCTAAAATATGTGCAGAATACAAATGAACTTTGTTAAAGGGCTGAAATGATAAATAAAACCATTGATCTATTTTAGGAATATTTTTATTTAAAATTGCAGCTAGTTGATTATTAGCTTGTTCTATATTTACCTTTTGATTAAATAAACAATACGTTTCAAAACTTGCATTGCTCCATACTTTTTCTTTCGCAAAACTTGTTGAAGTAAAAGAAGCAATAAGTTCACAATCTAATGTGTTATTTTTAGGGAGGTTTTTATAAATTGCTGTAACTTCCAGTTTTTTATAATTGTCTACGGTAATGGTTTGCCCTATAGGATTATCATCTCCAAAATATTTTTTTGCAATACTTTCTGAAAGGACAACGGTATTAGGTTTTGTTAATGGGTTTTGAAATTGACCTTTTATAAATTCAAAAGTAAAGATATTAAATAGCTCATTATCACACCAATATAAATAGTTTTCTGTGAAGTTTAAATTATTTACATTAATAGAAGCGGTATCTCCAAAATTATGTTTTAATATTCTCGCAGATTCAATAATACCTGGTATTTCTTGTTTTATGGTTGGAGCTACAATTGCAGGAACATTAGCCCAAGTTTCTTTACTGGTTTCCCCGTCAGTATGTAATAACACTCTGTATACATTGTCTTTATTGGTATGAACAGCATCAAAATTACGCTCGTACATAATAAACATAAACAGTAGCACAACAACTGCAAAACTTATGGATAGCCCAAAAATGTTAATTATAGCATATAATTTATTTGATTTTAGATTTCTCCAGGCTATTTTAATATGGCTTTTTAGCATTACTATTCTGTTTTTATACTTTTAATTGGATTTTGTATCGCAATTTTTACTGATTGAAGGCTAACGGTTACAATCGCAATTCCAATTGCTGAAATTATTGCAACAGCAAACATCCACCAACTAATATCTATCCTGTAAGCATAATTTTCAAGCCAGTTTGCCATATAATACCAAGCTAATGGAACGGCTATAACAATAGCAAAAAATACAAGTTTTAAAAAGTCTTTAGACAACAAATTGATAATATTTGAAACACTTGCCCCTAATACTTTACGCACTCCAATTTCCTTACTGCGTTGTTCAGCAGTATAGGCTGTTAACCCAAATAGCCCAAAACAAGAAATAAGTATCGCTAATATGGCAAACAGCTGTGATAATTTTTTTACCAGCATTTCATTGCTGAATTTATTGTTAAAAGTATCTTCGACAAAATTATATTCAAATGGAAATGCAGGATTGTTACTTTTTATAATTGCAGACAGTTTATCAATAGCTTTAGTAACAGGAGTGTTTTCCTTTATTTTGGTATAAATTAATTGTGCGTTTTCGGGAGCATTAAAAAACATCACCGGACCGCTTTTTCTGTACATACTTCCATATTGAAAGTCGTTTACAACTCCTATCACTTCATATTCTCTGTTTTCATTTCGTATTATACTTCCTATAATGTTTTCATTATTAATCATTTCAGCGAATGTTTGTGTAATAATCACTTTGTTTTTATCTGCCTCTGGATTCTTATAAAAATTTCTACCTTCTATTATATTAATTCCAACAGTAGGGAGGAAGTTATTATCAATCCATCTAAAAGAAATAAGTGGGTCAAAACCATCCTCTTTTCCTTTCCAGCTATAACCAGATCCATTATAACCTCCGTGTAAAATATTGTAACTATTTACACCTACATTTTCAATAAGGCCTGTGTTTAATATTTCTTGTTTAACAGCATCCATATTTTGTGCAAGATCGCCTTGTATTTTAATTGCTATTAAATTTGATTTATTAAAGCCTAAGTCTCTGTTTTTTACATATGCTATTTGTTGATAGATAATTACAGTGCTGATAATGAGTATGATTGATGCAGTAAATTGAGTGATTACCAACCCGTTTCTTATAAACTTTGAGCTACCTTTTTTGCTCTTTAATCCTTTTAAAATATTTACAGGTCTGAATGAAGATAAATACAGTGCCGGATAAAAGCCCGATAATAAACTGCACACTAGAATGATTATCAAAATTGCTAAATTATGTGAAGGCTTTAGTAGATCTATTGTTAATTCCTTATTTATAATTGAATTAAATTGAGGTAATAAAAAATAGACAAATAGAACACTTAGAGCAACAGCAATACAAGTGATGATAAATGCCTCTGAAAAGAATTGAAAAATTAAACTTTTTCTTTTAGAACCCAGTACTTTACGAACCCCCACTTCTTTAGCACGTTTTTCACTTTGTGCAGTTGTTAGGTTCATATAATTGATACTAGCAATAAGTAATATTATTATTGCAATAATGCTGAATAAGCGAACATAAACAATTCTGCCGTCTTGTTTTACACCTTCTTTAAACGAACTGTACAAACGCCAGTCATTCATACTGTGTAATATGCCATAAATTTTGCCATCGTTGTCGGTTTTAGAAGGAATTATTTTTTTGACAGCCTCATTTACAATAGTTGCATTTGCATTGCTTTGTAATTGTACAATAGTGCTGGTAGAATTATTTCCCCAGTATTTTAAATATTCTTTACCAAACTCGTATGCTTTAAAAGAAGCTAGCCAATTGTATTTTAATGTTACATTATTGGGTAAATTGGCAATCACACCGGTAATTATATGATTTGTAGTGTTATCAAATTTTAGAGTTTTTCCAACAATATTTTTGTCAGAACCAAAAAAATCTTTTGCTGTTTTTTGATCAATTACAATACCGTTTATGTTGCTCAATACATTTTTAAGATTTCCTTCAATAAAGTGAATATCAAACATTTTAAAAAAATCATCATCAACATAAGCTCCGTATTTATAGATTGATTTGTCTTCAAAAGCAACCAATTTTCTTTCTTCGTTAAAGCGACTTGAATAGTGTATACCTGGTATTTCTTCTTTTAATGTTGGAGCTAAAAGTCCCGGAGTTGCATCGAACGTAAAAATTTCACCGTTGTATTCCTGATTGGTATATACCTTATAAATATAGTCTTTGTTTGCATATATACTATTAAAATTTACTTCATCTTCCACCCATAAAAAAATAAAAGCAGCGCAGGTTATACCAATGGCAAGCCCAAAAATATTGAGTATACTATAGCCTTTGTTTTTTAATAAACTCCGAAATATGATTTTAAAATAATTTTGTATCATAATTTTTTATTTTTATTATCTACTGATATAGTATTATTGACATTTAAGGCTGAAGTAGAGGAATATCAAAAAGATGTGATATTTTTCTATTTTACTTAGTTTCTCTCAAAATAATATTACGAATTCGTTAATACTTTATTCTTACTTTCAGTAACTATTTGTCCGTCAAATAAGTTTACAATTCTGTGTGCATATTGAGAGTCTCTGTCAGAGTGAGTTACCATTACTATGGTAGTTCCTTCTTGATTGAGTTCAGTTAAAAGATTCATTACTTCAATACCGTTTTTTGAATCGAGATTTCCGGTTGGCTCATCGGCCAATATTAATTTAGGGTTTGTAACTACGGCTCTGGCAATTGCCACACGTTGCTGTTGTCCTCCGGAAAGTTGATGAGGGAAATGTTTTTTTCTGTGACCAATTTTCATTCGTTCCAACACGCTGGTTACTTTTTCTCTTCGCTCACTCTTATTCATTTTAAGATAGATTAAAGGTAATTCAACATTTTCAAAAACAGTTAATTCATCAATCAGGTTAAAGCTTTGAAATACAAAACCAATATTTCCTTTTCTAAGTTGAGTACGCTGACTTTCTTTTAGACCACTCACTTCATTATTAGCAAATTTGTAACTGCCATTGTTAGGATTGTCTAACATTCCTATAATATTTAGGAGTGTTGATTTTCCGCAACCTGAAGGTCCCATAATAGCAACAAATTCACCTTCGGTTACATTTAAGTTTACATTGTTTAAAGCAAGAGTTTCTACTTCTTCTGTTTTAAAACTCTTTTTTAGGTTTTGTATTTGTATCATTTTTAATGTTTTTACTTGTTTATTTTAATACTATTCTTTCTGCGTTACCAAAGTTATCATAATTGCTGGTGATTATTTTTTCACCGGGTTCTAAGCCTTCTAATACTTCATAAAACCTTGAATTTTGTTTTCCTATACGTATGGATCTTTTTAGAGCCTCTTTTTCATTACTGTTAACTACAAAAACCCATTGCCCTCCGGTACTTTGAAAAAAGCCTCCTTTAGGTAAAAGTAATGCATCAGATGATTCTCCTAACTGTAATTTAATGGTATAGCTTTGTCCTGTTCTAATAGTTGTAGGTTTTTCAGCGGTAAAAACTAAATCAACTTTAAAACTTCCATTGCGAACTTCAGGATACACTTTTCGCAAACGTAACGTATATTCTTTCCCATTTCGTTCTAAAATAGCTGTTAAATTTCGTTGTACACGGTCAATATAATGTTCATCAATGGTTGCTTCAATTTTATAATCAGTTAACACATTTATTTGCCCAATTCGCTGTCCTTGTGCAATATTTTGTCCTATTTCTGCATCTAAAAAACCTAATTGACCATCTGCAGGCGCTTTAACATTTAAATGATCTAAACGTTGGTACACCATAGTTAACGTTTTTTTCATACGTTCTAAATCGGTATCTAATCCTGCCAGAGAAGTTTTACGTAAAGCATCATCTTGTTCGGTTTGCAGTTTTACAATTTTATACTGTTTTTGAGACAGCTCATAATCTTCTTTTGATTTTAAATAATCCTCTTTTGAAATGAGTTCATCATTAAATAAAGCCTCATTTTGCTCAAAATTTCTTTTGAAACGTTGCAATTCGTATTCAGCGGTTGCTAACGATTTTTTACCATCAACTTGGCGTGAATCAAACGTTAGTTTTGTTGAACGTAAGTCGTTTTGTTTTAAAGCTAAATTACTTTCACTGGCTAAAATCTGTTCATATAAAGCTTGATTTTCTAATTTAAGAATGATATCACCTTTTTTTACTGTTGAACCTTCTTCAATTAATTTTTCAGTAACACGCCCACCTTCATAAGCATCCATATAAATAGTGGTAATTGGCGCAACATTACCATTTATACTTATATAGTCATCAAATTTACCTTCAAAAACTTCATTTATGGATAGTTTTTCTTTTTCTGTTCTGTAGGTAGAAACAGAATTGCCAAAAACTATTTTCCAACCTAAAAACAGTAATAAAATTCCTATAGCTAAATACCCATAGTGTTTTGGTTGTAACCCTTTTTTCTTTTCTAATTGTATATCCATTATAAGGTTTTAGTTTGCATTATTTATATTAAAAACAGGTAAACCATTGTAAAAATCTAATGTTTTTTTCTGTACTTTCATTTTTAATTTTGCCTGTAAATTTTTATTTTGAGAATTGGCATATAAATTTTTAGCCTGATATAATTCTAAAAGACTTATCATTCCTTTATCATACTTTTTTTGTGCTATTTTAAATGAAAGCTGATGTGATTCTTCACTTTTTTTAGTTTGATTGTATTCCATTTTTGAGGCTTCATAATTTTGAACTAATTCTTGTATTAATTGATGGAGTTCTTGTTTTTGAATATTTAAATTATTTTTAGCTTGTAACAATGCAATTTTTTGTTGTTTAATTTGTGAACGATTGCTCCAGCGTTCACTAATAGGAATTGTTAAATAAAAACCGATATATTGAGAAGCATTGTCTTTTATTTGCGTGTTAAACGGAATTACTTTACCTATTTCATTTATATTGGTTTCGTAATAACCGGTTCCGTAACCTGCAGAAAATGAAAGTGAAGGGTACAAGTTACTTTTGGCAATTGAAATATCTTTTTTGGCAGCATCCGTTTTAAATTCTTGTGCTTTAATACTTGGAATAAAAGTGAGTGCTTTTTGATATACAGAATCGGAATTTATGGTATTAAAATCAGATTCATTTAAAAAAGTAGTTTCATCTAACGTGTTTATTTTAATATCTTCAATAGCATTCAAATTCATTTCTTGCTTTAATTTTAGGAGTGCTGCATTCAAATTATTTTTACTTTGTATTACGGATAATTCGTCGTTAGTTAAAACAGACTCAGCCTCATAAAGATCAGATCCGGCTTTTAAACCCAGCTCAATTTGTTTTTTTACCAAATTTAAATTTAATGAAGAAATATGTAATTGTTCTAAAGCAATTTGTAATTGCTCTTCATAAAATTTCACATCATAAAAAGCCGTCATTATACTAAATGCCAATAAATATTTTTCTTGTAAACGTTCTTCTTTTACAGCTTTATACAAAAATTTAGCAGAAGCAATGGAATTTAATTTTTGAAAACCTTTAAAAATAGAAATACTTGCATCTATTGAATAATTATTAGAAAAAAAATCTGAACTAACAATTTCATTTGTATTTGGATCTACAGAACGTCCATATAAAATACTGTAACTTGAATTAGCTGAGATATTTGGAAGTAGTTCTCTATAAGATTGTTTGTATTTTTCTTGATTGGATTTAATAGTGTAATTTAAATCATTTAGTTTTAAATTATGTTCTAAAGCATAAGTTATACATTCATTTAACGACCAACTTTCCTGTCCGTAAGCAACAGTAGTTATAAATAAAAATAACACAATCAACTTTTTTAAAAATTTATCCATTTATTCAAATTATAATATAGTGGTTACTAATCTTGTGCCATAATTTTAAATTACTGATTTATAGTTTTTTAGTTCTAAATTTCAATGTGTTGTTTATCTGTTTTGTAAAAATAATTAACAATAACTGTAAAAATATTTTACAGTTTCTTTATAAGAAGAAATTGAATTAGTAGCTTTATATTTTAAATAAAATTTTGTAATGATAGATTGTAGTATCTTAATAATTGATGATAGCAAAAGTGTATTAAGTGCCTTAGAAATTTTACTTCAATTTACCTATAAAAGTGTAGATACCATAAGTAATCCAAATCAAATTTCTTCATACCCTAATTTAAAGGATATTGATATTATTTTACTTGATATGAATTTTTCTGCCGGAGTAAATTCCGGTAATGAAGGTTTATTTTGGTTGAAAGAAATTAAAAAGAAGGCTCCAAATACTTCTATAATTACAATGACTGCCTATGGAGGTGTTGATCTTGCAGTAAAAGCTTTAAAAGAAGGTGCTGATGATTTTATTTTAAAACCGTGGAATAACGAAAAATTATTACTTACCATAAAATCAGCGTATTCATTACGAAAGTCAAAAGCAGAAATCAATCAGTTAAAACAAAAGGAGAATAATCTTAAGCAGCTTATCAATCAAAAGAAAAATTTAATAATTGGTAATTCTAAAGCATTAGAACAGGTACTTAAATTAACAAGAAAAGTAGCTAAAACCAATGTGAATGTATTAATAACCGGTGAAAATGGAACGGGTAAAGAATTAATAGCACAAGAATTACATCAATTATCAGAACGTAAAAATGAAGTTTTTATAAGTGTTGATATGGGTTCTATATCCGAAACGCTTTTTGAAAGTGAGCTTTTTGGTCATATAAAAGGCTCTTTTACAGACGCAAAAGAAGATAGAGTAGGGAAGTTTGAAGCTGCAAATGGAGGCACACTTTTTTTGGATGAAATTGGTAATTTATCATTGCAAATGCAAGCAAAACTACTTTCAGTAATTCAAAATAAAGAAATTGTAAGAGTAGGTTCTAACAAAACAATTCCTGTAAATATCAGATTACTTTGCGCTACTAATTGTAGTTTAAATCAAATGGTTTCTGACGGCTTATTTCGTGAAGATTTACTTTACCGAATTAATACTATACATATTGAAGTGCCTAATTTACGTGATAGGGAAGATGATGTTTTAACTTTAGCAGAGTTTTTTCTAAATAAATTTGCCTTAAAATATGGAAAATCGGGATTACAAATCAACAATAATGCAAAAGAGAAGTTAAAAACGTATCGTTGGCCCGGTAATATAAGAGAATTACAACATACCATAGAACGTGCTGTAATTTTATGTGAAGAAAAAATACTAAGACCTGATGATTTTATATTGAACACTGCCGCTTCTAATATTCCAAATCAGTTTGAAAATATGAAACTTGAGGAAATGGAAGAGATGATGATTGAAAATGCTTTGAATAAACACAATGGTAATTATACTGCTGCTGCTAATGAATTGGGTATAACAAGGCAAACATTGTATAATAAAATGAAAAAATAAAATGATTTAAAATGGCAAGTAAAAACTATTATTTTCAATTGATACTAAGAATAGTGCTTATTAGTATTTTGGCTTTTTTGTTTGCATTTACTTGGCTTAAAAATCACTATTATTTTGCAATAGCTTCATTGATATTACTCATTGTTCAAGTTGTATTTCTTATTAAATATTTGAATAAAACAAACGTAAAAATTGCTTATTTTTTAGACTCTTTAAGAAATGAAGATTTTACCGTAAGATTTCCAGAAAAAGGAAATCCAAAATCGTTAAAACAGTTACATAAAAGTTTAAATAATGTAAACAATTTAATTAGAGAGACTCAAATAAAAAACCGAGAGCAAGAAAATTACTATCAGGAAATTTTAAAACAAGCAAAAATAGGTATACTAACATTAAATGATAAAGGGCATATACTTTATGCTAATCCTTCCGCAAAAAAATTATTTAACTGTACTCAATTAAATCATATTAGGCAATTGGAAAAAGTTGATGAAAAACTTTTTTATTTGCTGTCAGAATTAAAACCATTTGAGCGAAGGCTATTTAAATTAACGAATGAGAGAGAAACCGTACAATTATTACTAAAATCTACTGAAGTTGTTTTAAATGAAAACAACTTAAAATTAATTACTGTTCAAGATATTAATACTGAATTAGATGAAAAAGAAACAGATTCGTGGAAGAAACTTATTAAGGTTTTAACACATGAAATTATGAATACAATTACTCCAATAACCTCTATTTCTGAATCCATTTTAAATTTTTATAAAAATGAAAAAGGAACTTTAGTAGTAAGTCAAATAAATGAAAATCATATAAAAAATACGGTTAAAGGATTAGAAGTTATACATAATCAAGGAAATGATTTAATGGGTTTTGTACAATCTTACAGAAGTTTACTGAATATTCCTCATCCTGATAAAAAAATTATTAATGTTAAAAAGTTAATAGAAAAAGTAAAAATTTTAGTGAGTCAAGAAAAAGGATTTAATGCTGTTACATTTAAAATTACTGATATTTCTGAAAAATTTGAAATTTTTGCCGACGAAAAACAAATAACGCTGGTTTTGATTAATTTATTAAAAAATGCAATTCAATCTTTATATGAAAAAGAAAATGGAGTTGTTGAATTTGATTGTGGAATTACTAAGGATAAAGAAAAATATATAAAAATTAAAGATAATGGTTTTGGAATTTCAAATGAGCTCATTGATGAAATATTTGTGCCATTTTTTACCACAAAAACATATGGTTCAGGAATTGGGTTAAGTTTATCTAAGCAAATAATGCAACTTCACGGAGGAAGTTTAAAAGTACATTCAATACCTTTTATTAAAACTTCTTTTACGTTGGTTTTTTAAAAAATTAGAAAAAAAATACTACTTGATACAACAAGTGACTTTTTTTGTTAGATAGAGTTTTATCTTTATGCTATCTGAATTATTTAAAATTGTAAGAATCTTATTTTAAAACAACAGTTGTCAAAATTAATAGAAAAAAAATAGAATATATTTTTTGTTATAGGATTTAATGTTCCTTTTTTTACTTTTTAATAGATAAAAGTTATTTTTTGCTTGTGAGAAATATGATATAAATTACAATTTAAAAGTAAAATCATCCAATAATTTTTTTTCATATTTTTTTTGGTCAAATTTATAAAGAAAAGACCCTTTTCTTGAAGAGTTCATGTCTTTTTCATCTAACTTTATTAAAATATCAAGGGAATTAATTTTATTGATAAAATTTCTTTTATCAAGTTTTTTATCTAAAATAGCTTCATATAACTTTTGAAGTTGAAGCATTGTAAATTTTTCAGGTAAAAGTCCAAATCCAATAGGTTTTGTTGATGCTCTACGGCGCAGTCTTTTAATAGCACGTTCAAACATTTCATTATGATCAAAAATTAGTTGAGGTATTTTAGAAACATAAAACCATTTTGCTGAATATTTTTCTATCAACTCTTCATTATGTTCTTCAATATTAATAAGTGCATAGTAAGCTACAGAAATGGTTCTTTCAACGGGGTCGCGGTCAACTTTACTAAAAGTGTATAGTTGTTCCATGTATATATTAATAAAACCTGTTAAACGATTCAGAATTCTAATAGCTGCATTATCAAAAGTTTCACTTTTCTTTAAAAAACCACCTATTAAAGACCATTTACCTTTTTCGGGTTCAAAATCTCTTTTAATTAAAAGAATTTTTAGGCCTTTTTGGTCAAACCCAAAAATAATACAATCAACAGCAGCAATAATTTTATCTTCAGTATTATAGTTATTCAGCATATTTTTTGATAGTAAATTTTTTCAAAAGTAAATAAAAACAATAAATGTTTTACCGACATTTATTGTTTTTATTTATATTTGTAAATGTGATTTTAACACTTAAATTATTTTATTAAAAAGTTCATCAAATAAGATTTTAAGTGTTTATGATAAACTTACTGTAAAATTAAAAGTTATGATTCATAAAAATCCAATTCTTAGAATGGTTTTTTTAGTTGTTTTTATTTTAGGAAATCACATTATTTTCTCATTTACATATAACGTTTCTGCAAATTCATTGAGCATTATCAGAATTTAATCAAAAATAAAAACGATATGAAAACCAATAGAGCAATACTATTTTTAGTAATAATTATACTACTAACCTCTTGTACAACTAAAAAAGAAAAAGCACCTTTTAAAAAAGGTGAATTTAAAACATGGGCTAAAACACCACCAATGGGTTGGAACAGTTGGGACTGTTATGGTCCTACGGTTGAAGAACATGAAGTAAAAGCAAATGCCGATTATATGGCAACACATCTAAAAGAATTTGGATGGGAATACATTGTTGTGGACATCCGTTGGTTTGTAGAAAATGATAAAGCAGGCGGTTATAACCAAACAAACCCCCGTTATGTAATAGATGAATATGGACGTTATTTACCGGCTGTAAATCGTTTTCCTTCTGCTAAAGATGGAAAAGGTTTTACAGAATTGGCAAAATATATACATCAAAAAGGGTTGAAATTTGGAATACATATGATGCGAGGCATACCAAAAGTTGCGGTAGAAAATAAATTACCTATTAAGGGAACTAATGGTATTACTGCAGATCAAATATATTCCCCTGAAAATCAATGTGAATGGTTAAAAGACAACTACACAATTGTCGCCGGTAAAGAAGGCGCTCAAGCATATTACAATTCTATTTTTGAATTATATGCGGAATGGGGAGTCGATTTTATTAAAGTAGATGATTTGTCTGCTCCAATTTATCACAAAGATGAAATTGAGTTGATTCGTAAAGCTATAGACCATTGTGGACGTCCCATTGTATTAAGTACATCACCCGGTCCAACACCAATTAATTCTGCAACCCATGTTAGTGAAAATGCAAATATGTGGCGTATGGTAAACGATGTTTGGGATAGTTGGTGGCATATTCAAAATCTTTTTAAAGTGAGTAAAAAATGGTATGCATATAATACTGCAGGTACTTGGCCCGATTGTGATATGATACCTTTAGGAAGACTTTCTATAAGAGGAGAGCGAGGTGCTGACCGCATGAGTAGTTTAACAAAAGAAGAACAATATACCTTAATGACGTTGTTTACTATTTTTAAATCTCCTTTATTTTTTGGAGAAGATTTACCGAGTAATGATGCCTTTACACAATTGCTACTTACTAATAAAGAAGTTCTAAAAATGCATAGTGAGAGTACAGATGTTCGTTTACTATTTCAACAAGAAGGAAAAGTAGCTATCACTTCTAAAAATAAAAATACTGGTGAAACATATCTTTCTTTGTTTAATATTTCTGAAAAAAAATCCTTAGAGATAACCGTGAATTTAGCTGATTTATCACTTGCCAAAAATGTTAAAATAATAAATATGTGGAGTGGTGATGAAATAGGTACCTTTAAAGATTCATTTACCCAAAATATTGGTGCTCACGCTTCTGGATTATATATAATTACTGAATTAAAATGAAATCAATTTATTAGTTTTAATAAACATGAAAAAATATTATATATATAATTTATTTCTGTTATTATTTATCATAGGTTGTCAGCCAAAACCTAAAGAGGTAGATATAACTACAAATGAAACTTCAGGATATGCAATTACTCCTGTAGCTATTAGAAATGTAAAACTTACAGACAAATTTTGGTTGCCGATCATTAAAAAAGTCCAACATAAAACTATTGAATATGCCATTCAAAAATGTGAAGAAGAAGGACGTTTAGATAATTTTCTAATTGCTGGTAAAAAAATGGAAGGTACTGTAAAAGGGCATATGCCTTTTGACGATTCTGATGTCTATAAAATTATAGAAGGAGCATCCAATTCATTAATTAGTGCTCCAAATAAACCGCTAGAAAAATTATTGGATTCTTTAATTGACATTGTTAAAATTGGTCAGGAAGAAGATGGCTATTTAACAACGTGGCGTACTATTAATCCCACACAACCGCCTGCTTCTTGGGTTAAAGTGACTGAAGGAAAAAGATGGGAATATTTAAATATGAGTCATGAGTTGTATAATGCAGGTCATTTATATGAAGCTGCGGCAGTACATTACAAAGCTACCGGTAAAAAAAACTTTTTAGATATTGCTTTAAAAAATGCGGATTTGATGGTGAAAACTTTTGGAGATGGAGAAAATCAAATACACGCAGTTCCCGGACACCAAATTATTGAAACAGGATTAATACAGCTGTATCAAATAACCGCTAATGAAGCTTATTTAAAGTTAGCAAAATACTTTTTGGATTATCGAGGAGATCCTAAAAACCACCAATTATACGGAGCGTATTCTCAAGATCATATTCCGGTAATACAGCAAGATGAAGTTGTGGGCCATGCAGTTAGAGCAGTATATATGTATGCTGCTATGACAGATATTGCTGCTATAGAAAAAGACACATTGTACTTAAATGCAGTAAATAAGTTGTGGAACAATATGGTAGAGAAAAAAATGTATATAACTGGAGGAATTGGAGCTAAGCATGAAGGAGAAGCTTTTGGTGAAAATTATGAACTTCCAAATTTAACAGCATATAATGAAACTTGTGCGGCTATTGGTGATGTATATTGGAATCATCGGTTACATGATTTAACAGGAGATGCAAAATATTTTGATGTGATAGAACGCACTTTGTATAATGGATTGATTTCAGGAATCTCTTTAGACGGAACAAAATTTTTCTACCCAAATGCTTTGGAATCAGATGGTGTTTATAAATTTAATCAAGGAGCTTGTACACGTAAAGATTGGTTTGATTGTTCATGTTGTCCTACAAATTTAATTCGCTTTATTCCTTCAATTCCGGGATTGATATATTCAAAAGCAGAAAGTACTATTTATGTGAATCTTTACGCATCAAATAATGCTTCTATAGCTCTAGAAAATAATACAATTGCTATTTCTCAAACCACCAATTATCCTTGGGAAGGTTACGTTTCAATTACAGTTAATCCTGAAAAAGAATCTGAATTCACTTTAAAGTTAAGAATTCCCGGTTGGACCAGAAATGAGGTGTTGCCAAGTGATTTGTATAGTTATGAAAATAAATCAGAAGAAAAAATTGAGGTAAAAGTTGATGGAGAAATAATGCAAGTTCAACAAAATGAAGTATATATTACAATTGCAAAAAGATGGAAAAAAGGAGAAACAATCACCTTAAATTTCCCAATGGAAGTGAGAAAAGTTTTGTCAAATGAAAAAGTTAAGGATGATAATGGAAAAGTTGCTCTAGAGTATGGCCCTATTGTTTATGCTTTTGAAGAAATAGATAACAAAAATACTTTTGATAGTATTAAAATAAGTGAAGCTGATTTTTTTCAAGTAAAAAAAGAGGATAGTCTTTTAGGAGGTATTAATGTTATTCAAAATAAAACATCAAAAGCCATTCCTTATTATACTTGGTCTAACAGAGGAGTTGGAAAAATGAAAGTTTGGATTGATGTAAAAAAATAATAAAAACTTAATTATATATTAAAAATGAAACGTATTCATAAAACAGTCACAGTTGTTGTATTACTAACTGGCTTTTTTGCTTTCGGGCAACAGAAATTAGAGGTAGATATAGCAAATACTATTACTAAAATTCAACCAACAATGTTTGGAGTTTTTTTTGAAGATATCAATTTTGCTGCTGACGGTGGTTTATATGCTGAAATGATTAAAAACCGCTCTTTTGAGTTTGAAGCTCCATTAATGGGATGGATTCAGCCAAATAGTGATAAACATTCACTTAATAATGAGTCTGGAATAGCAGATATAATTAAATATGGAGGAACAGTTACCAATCATAATTTTTGTAGAGTTACTGTAAAAAACGATAAAGGTTATGTATTGATAAATGAAGGATTTCGGGGAATGGGAATTAAAAAAGAAGCACACTACAATCTTTTTTTAGAAGCAAAGAAACTACAAGGAAATATATCTAAAATTACTATTCAGTTTATTGATAAAGCAGGAAATGTATTAGGAGAAACGAGTATTATTCCAACCTCATCAGATTGGAAAAATTATTCAGCAGAACTTATTGCAACAAAAACAGAAGCTAAAGCACAATTAAAAGTTACTTTTCAAGGAGCGGGACAACTAGATTTAGATATGATTTCTTTATTTCCTCAAGATACTTGGAAAGGAAGAAAAAAAGGATTACGTAAAGATTTAGTACAATTATTATATGATTTAAAACCAGGTTTTTTGCGTTTTCCGGGTGGATGTATTGTTGAAGGAAGAACGCTAGCGAAACGTTACCAATGGAAAAAAACAGTAGGACCTATTGAAGAGAGGGAAATCTTAGTAAATAGATGGAATACAGAGTTTGCACACAAATTAACACCAGATTATTTCCAAAGTTTTGGATTGGGTTTTTTTGAATATTTTCAACTTTCTGAAGATTTAGGAGCAACACCTTTACCAATTTTAAGTTGTGGTATCGCTTGTCAATTTAATACAGGAGAATTAGTTTCTTTGGAAAATTTAGATCCTTATGTGCAGGATGCTTTAGATTTAATAGAATTTGCAAACGGAGCTGTTACTACTCCTTGGGGGAAAATAAGAAATGATATGGGGCATCCAGCACCGTTTAATTTAAAATTTATTGGAGTTGGAAATGAGCAATGGGGCCCTCAATATATTGAACGTTATAAAGTATTTTCAAAAGCAATTAAAGATAAATATCCAAACATAACAATCGTATCAGGAAGCGGTCCGTTTCCAGAAGGTGATTATTTTGATTATGGAATGAAAGAACTTAAAAAATTAAATGCCGAAATTATTGATGAGCATTATTATAAAAATCCTAAATGGTTTCGAGACAATGCAACGCGGTATGATAACTATGATAGAAAAGGGCCAAAAATATTTGCAGGCGAATATGCTGCTCAAAGTGTTGCAATTGCAAGCCCAGATAATAAAAATAATTGGGATTGTGCAGTTTCAGAAGCTGCTTTTATAACCGGATTAGAAAGAAATGCTGAAGTAGTACATTTAACTTCGTATGCGCCTTTAATGGCTCATGAAGAAGGCTGGCAATGGACACCGGACATGATTTGGTTTAATAATTTAGAATCGTATGGAACAGCCAATTATTATGTGCAAAAATTATTTTCAAATAACAAAGGAACCGATTTAATATCTATAACTAAAGAAGGAAAACCTTTGGTGGGACAAGAAAATTTATATGCATCAGCAGTAAAAGATATAATTAAAAAAGAAGTAATTCTAAAATTGGTAAATACATCAGCTGATATTCAAAATATTGAGGTTTCTTTAAAAGGGGAAAAGTTAATGTCTAAAGGAATTGCACAGGTACTTACAAGTGAAAAATTAGCAGATGAAAATTCGTTTGAATTTCCACAAAAAATAAGTCCGATAGAAAGTGAAATTAATTTAAAAAAAGAAAAAGCAAGTACAAGTTTAGCTCCTTATTCTTTGACTGTTTTAAAGTTTAAAATGAAGTGATTTTAAATTTAGAAGTTTACAAATAACGGTTTTAGAAAGTTTTAAATACCTAAGTAGTTGATTTTTGATAAAATAGTATAAATAAATGTAAAATTTATATAAGTGTTTTTTTAACACTTATGAAATAAATGTTTATCTTTATGTAAAATTTAATAAGAATTTTGAAATGAAAAATTATGTTATAGGTTTAGATTATGGTTCAGATTCTGTAAGAGCAGTGTTAATAGATACAGATAATGGAGAAGAATTAGCCTCGAGTATACATTGGTATCAATGTTGGAAAAATAATAAGTACTGTAATCCGGCTATAAATCAATTTCGACAACATCCTTTAGATCATATAGAAGGATTGGAAAATACTATAAAATCAGTTGTAAAAGAAGGAAACATAAGTCCTTCATCCATAAAAGGAATTTGTATTGATACTACAGGATCTTCACCGGTTCCAGTTGCAAAAGATGGAACTCCATTGGCGTTGGTGAAAGGATTTGAAGAAAATCCAAATGCTATGATGGTGTTGTGGAAAGATCATACAGCAATTAATGAAGCTAATGAAATAAATGAACTCGCTACAACTTGGGGAGGAGAGGATTTTACAAAATATGAAGGAGGTATTTATTCTTCGGAATGGTTTTGGGCAAAAATATTGCATGTGATTAGAGAAGATGAAGCAGTTAGAAATACAGCGTATACTTGGATGGAACATTGTGATTTAATGACATATTTGTTGGTTGATACGAAAGATTTAAAATCATTTAAAAGAAGCAGATGTGCAGCAGGACATAAGGCAATGTGGCACAAAGATTGGGATGGACTACCTCCAAAAACATTTTTAAACAAATTACATCCATATTTAGCGGCGCTTAGAGGTCATTTATATGATGAAACCTATACTTCTGATGTAATTGCAGGAAATTTAAATAAAGAATGGGCTATTAAGTTAGGCTTAACAACAGATACTATAATTGCTGTAGGAACTTTTGATGCGCATGCTGGAGCAATTGGAGCTAAAATAGACGAACAAGCTTTGGTTCGTGTTATGGGAACTTCAACGTGTGATATTATGGTAGCCTCTAAAAATATAGTTGGTACTAAAACCGTAAAAGGTATTTGTGGTCAAGTTGATGGCTCTGTAATACCTGGTTATATAGGTTTAGAAGCCGGTCAATCTGCATTTGGAGATTTATTAGCTTGGTTTAAAGATGTACTTTCTTGGCCTATTGATAATTTAGTTTTAACATCGGAGATACTTACTAAACAACAAAAAGAACAATTACAAGAAGAAATAACAGCTAATTTTATTAAAAGGTTAACTGAAGATGCTGAAAAAATTCCACTATCAGAAAGTATTCCAATAGCACTAGATTGGATTAACGGTAGAAGAACTCCAGATGCAAATCAAGAGTTAAAAAGTGCGATGTCAAATTTATCACTAGGAACAAAAGCACCTCATATTTTTAAAGCTTTGGTAAATGCAATTTGCTTTGGTTCTAAAAAAATTGTTGATAGATTTGAAGAAGAAGGTGTTAAAATTAGCAGCGTCATAGGAATTGGAGGAGTGGCTAGAAAATCTACTTTTATCATGCAGACGCTGGCTAATGTTCTAAATATGCCTATTAAAGTAGCTGCATCAGATCAAGCTCCAGCTTTAGGAGCTGCCATTTATGCCGCCGTTGCAGCAGGTATTTATAGCAATGTAATTGAGGCAAGTAAAAAAATGGGAAGTGATTTTGAAGCGGAATATTTTCCGGAAGAAGAAAAAGTTTCTGAGTATGAAAATCTAATGAAATCTTACACAGATTTAAGTGTATTTGTAGAAGAAATAACAAAAAAATAATTGTGATTATGAGTTCTATTTATAAAGAGTTGAAAAGAGAATGTTATGAGGCCAATATGCAGTTAAATGCGTTAAACCTTGTGGTATATACTTTTGGAAATGTGAGTGCTGTGGATAGAGATAAAGGTGTTTTTGCGATTAAACCAAGTGGTGTTCCTTATGAACTTTTAAAGCCTGAAGATATGGTTATTTTAGATTATGATAATACCATTATTGATGGTACAATGCGTCCATCATCAGATACAAAAACACATGCGTATTTGTATAAAAAATGGGGAGATATAGGCGGAGTAGCGCATACACATGCAACGTATTCCGTTTCTTGGGCACAATCACAATTAGATATTCCAATTTTTGGAACTACACATGCAGATCACTTAACAGTAGATATTCCCTGTGCACCGCCAATGAGTGATGAGCTTATCAAAGGAAATTATGAGCATAATACAGGGATTCAAATCTTGGATTGTTTTAAAGAAAAAGGACTTTCTTATAAAGAAGTTGAAATGATTTTGATTGGAAATCACGGTCCTTTTACTTGGGGAAAAGATGCAGCAAAAGCAGTCTATAACAGTAAAGTATTAGAAGTGATTGCGGAGATGGCTTATTTAACATTACAAATAAACCCAAATGCATCGCGATTAAAAGATTCATTAATAAAAAAACATTACGATCGTAAGCACGGTAAAAATGCCTATTACGGTCAATAAAAAATAATAAAAAATTAAAATTCATGATTGATATATCTAAAAAGAAAGTTTGGTTTGTTACTGGAAGTCAGCATTTATATGGTGATGAAATATTTAAACAAATAATAGAAAATTCAGAAAAAATTGTAAAAGGGTTAAATGACTCTCCACACATACCTGTAAAAATTGTTTATAAAGCATTAGTAACAACTCCTAATCAAATAACTGATGTTTGTTTAGAAGCTAATACAGATAAAAAATGTGTTGGTGTTGTAGTATGGATGCATACTTTTTCTCCGGCTAAAATGTGGATTTCTGGTTTGAGTAAATTAAATAAACCAATTTGTCATTTACATACACAATTTAATGCCAAAATTCCTTGGGATTCTATGGATATGGACTTTATGAACTTAAATCAATCTGCTCACGGAGATAGAGAATTTGGTTTTATGATGTCGCGGATGCGTAAAAAACGCAAAATAGTTGTAGGACATTGGGAAGAAGAGCGTGTTCAAAAGAAGTTAGGAATTTGGACAAGAGTGGTGCTTGGTTGGGATGAACTTCAAAACTTAAAGGTTGCAAGAATTGGTGATAATATGCGTGAAGTTGCTGTTACAGAAGGTGATAAAGTGGAAGCTCAAATGCGTTTTGGATTTTCGGTAAACGGGTTTGATACTTCAGACATTATTAAGAATATGAATAAAGTTTCTGAAAAGGATATATCTAATTTATTAAACGAGTATGAAACTTCTTATAATTTAATGGATTCTTTAAAAAAAGGAGGAGCTCAAAGAGAATCTTTAGTTGAAGCCGCTAAAATAGAATTAGGATTACGTGCTTTTTTAGATGGAGGTGGATTTAAAGCCTTTACAGATACATTTGAAAATTTAGGAGTGTTAAAACAATTGCCTGGTATTGCTGTTCAACGTTTAATGTCTGATGGTTATGGTTTTGGTGCAGAAGGAGATTGGAAAACTGCAGCAATGTTACGTGCTATGAAAGTGATGACGTATGGACTTGAAGGAGGAACTTCTTTTATGGAAGATTATACGTATCATTTTACACCTGAAAAATCGTATGTATTAGGGTCTCATATGCTTGAAATTTGCCCGTCAATTGCTGATGCTAAGCCATCTTGTGAAATTCATCCTTTGGGAATTGGTGGGAAAGAAGATCCTGTACGTTTGGTATTTAATTCGTCGGCAGGGGATGCTATTAATGTTTCTTTAGTGGATATGGGCAATAGATTTAGATTGATTGTAAATGAGGTGGAGGCAGTAAAACCAATGGAAGAGTTACCAAAATTACCTGTTGCACGAGTTTTGTGGGATTGTAAACCAAACTTAGAAGTGGCAATAACTTCTTGGATATTGGCAGGAGGAGCGCATCATACAGTATATAGCCAAGCGTTAACAACTGAATTTATGGAAGATTTTGCTGATATCTCAGGAATTGAGTTATTGGTTATTGATGATAAAACAACCATAAGAGATTTTAAAGATAAAATCAATTCTAATGAAGCTTATTATCATTTATTTCAGCATAGGATGTAACCAACTATTAAAATAATAATTATGAAAGTATTTAAACGATTTTTTTATGGTTTTGCCATAATCGGTTTAGTTTGCCTAAATATTCAATGTAAAAGCGAAAAAAAGAAGGGAGAAGCCGTAATTATACCTGAAGAAAAAGCAACTGTAACTATTTCAAAAGAAGCTTTTGGAACTACTCCGGAAGGGGAAAATGTTGATTTGTACACGCTTAAAAATCAAAAAGGAATTGAAATTAAGATAATGACCTATGGAGGTATTATTACTTCATTAAAAGTTCCCAATAAAAATAACATATCAGAAGATGTTGTTTTAGGATTTGACTCATTAGCTCAATACACTAAAAACAACCCTTATTTTGGAGCGTTAATCGGTAGATACGGTAATCGGATTGCCAAAGGTAAATTTACGTTAGACGGTGTTGAATATAAATTAGCAACTAACGATGGACCAAATCATTTACACGGAGGTGTAAAAGGTTTTGATAAAGTAGTTTGGAATGCTACTGAAGTACTCGGAGATAGTATTGCTTCCTTAAAACTTTCATATATGAGTAAAGATATGGAAGAAGGGTATCCTGGAAATTTAAATGTAGATGTAACCTATACTTTAACCAATGATAACATTTTAGACGTAGCTTACGAGACAACAACAGATAAAAAAACAATCATAAATCTTACACAACATTCTTATTTTAATTTATCAGGAGATTTTACAAAAACAATCTTAGATAACGAAATTACAATTAATGCCGATAAATTTATTCCGGTAGATGAAACGCTTATTCCAACAGGAGAACTTAAAGATGTAACTAATACGCCTTTTGATTTTAGGGAAGGAAAAGTTATAGGAAAAGATATTGAATTAGAAGATATACAATTAAAAAGAGGTGGTGGTTACGACCATTGTTGGGTTTTAAATAATCCAAATAAAGGAGTTAGGTTAGCAGCAACAGTTTATCATCAAGAAAGCGGACGATTGCTTGAAATTTTTTCGGATGAACCTGGGATACAGTTTTATTCCGGAAACTTTTTAAATAGCACATTTCCTAAAAAAGGAGGAGGTGTAACCGTTTACAGATCTGGTTTATGTTTAGAAACTCAACATTATCCTGATTCTCCAAATCAAAAAGATTTTCCTTCAGTAATATTAAAACCAGGAGAAAAATATAGTTCAAAAACATCATTTAAATTTTCTGTAAAGTAATAGTATGAAAACATTAGACACGTTAGATTGGGTATCCATAGGGATTTATTTCTTGGTATTAATAGGGATTGTTATTTGGGTAGTAAGAAAAAAACAGGCGAATACTGAAGATTATTTTTTAGCAGGAAGAAATGTTGGATGGTTTGTAGTTGGAGCATCAATTTTTGCTTCAAATATAGGTTCTGAGCACGTGGTTGGATTGGCAGGAGCCGGAGCAGGGAATAAATTGCCAATGCTTATTTATGAAATACAAGCATGGGTTGTACTCCTTTTGGGTTGGGTATTTTTGCCCTTTTACGCTCGAAGTGGAGTATTTACAATGCCCGAATTTCTTGAAAAAAGGTTTGATTCCAGATCTCGTTGGATACTTTCAGTATTTTCTATTATAGCTTATGTGCTCACTAAAATTTCAGTAACAATTTATGCAGGAGGTATAGTAGTATCCGCATTATTAGGTATAGATTTTTGGACAGGAGCAATTGCGACAGTTATTTTAACAGGAATTTATACAGTTTTAGGAGGTATGAGAGCTGTAGTTTATACCGAAACTTTACAAGCAATCATATTAGTTTTAGGGGCAGGGGCATTGACTTTTATAGGTTTACATCACGTTGGAGGGTGGGAAAGTATGAAAGAAACAGTAACTCCCGAATATTTAAATATGTGGCGTTCAGCTTCAGATCCTGATTTTCCTTGGCCGGCTTTATTTATTACAAGTACCATAGTTGGTGTTTGGTATTGGTGCACAGATCAATACATTGTACAGCGTACATTAACGGCAAAAAATATTAAAGAGGGTAGAAGAGGTACTATTTTTGGAGCTTTATTAAAATTACTTCCGGTATTCTTATTTTTAATTCCGGGTGTAATCGCACTTACCTTAAAAATGCGAGGTGAATTACAATATGATACTCCTGATCAGGCATTTCCTGTTTTAATGAGTAACTTATTACCTTCGGGTTTACGTGGTTTAGTAGCCGCAGGCTTATTGGCAGCATTAATGAGTTCTTTAGCTTCCGTATTTAATTCTGTTTCTACTTTATTTACAGTTGATATTTATAAGAAATTAAAACCAAAAACTCCTGAAAAGAAATTGGTTAGAACCGGCAAAATTGCAACTGTTATTGTGGTGATAATTGGTATTTTATGGATTCCGATTATGGCCAATATATCGGGTGTTTTATATGAATATTTACAAAAAGTACAATCATATATTGCTCCTCCAATTACTGCTGTTTTCTTGTTAGGAATATTTCATAAACGTATTAATGCACAAGGAGCTTACGTAACATTAGTAGCTGGTTTTATTGTCGCAGCTTTAAGAATTGTACTTGAATTGGTTAAAGGGTCTTTAAATACGAATAGTTTATTATTTAGGTTAGGTGATATGAACTTCCTTTCTTTTGGAGCATGGTTTTTCTTATTTTGTATTATTTTAATAGTTGTTGTTAGTTTATTAACTAAAGCTCCGACAGAAGAGAAAGTTGAAAACTTAACATTTAATACAATAACAGAAGAAGAAAAAGCGAATAATAAAAGTAGTTATGGTTGGATAGATGTTGTTGCTTCTGTATTAATTGTTTTAGTCGTAATTGGAGTTATGATTTTCTTTAATGGAAAATAATTTTTTTTGAATTTTGTTAATAAAAAGAGGGAGTTAATCATCCCTCTTTTTTATTTGAAAGAGTATTTATTATATTTTTATAATAAATCCACCATAAGGTATAAATTTAACTGTTAATATAGATTTATCAGTTAAAGAAATAGAGTCTTTTTTAAACCCCAATTGATCTTCATCAGTAATAATATAACCATGGTTTTTTGAAATAAATGATAAATCAATTTCAAATTCTTTATCAATATTTTCTCCATTTATACCCACTATATACCAAGTATCTCCTTTTCTTCTGGCTATAATTACATCTTTTCCAGGAAAACCATTGATGAATTTTGATTCATCCCAATTAGTTGGTATATCTTTTAAATAGTTTATTACATATTCAGGCTGTTTGGCCATACCTTCAGGAATTTCGGCAATATGTTGGATACCAGATAAAAATAATACGGGTAGCGCCAACTCAAAAGAAGGTGTAGTTCTTCGATGTATATTTGGAATTGAATCTAAAACCATTGGAGTAAAATCCATAGGATCAAATACATTTCTTGTAAATGGTAACATTGCACAATGGCTCGGTTGTAAATCTGCAGTTTCTTGGCTGAAAGTGATAAATTCTTCTCCTTTAATAGCTTCAGTAGTCATTAAATTAGGATACGTTCGTTGCCAACCTCTTGGTAAAGTTGCTCCATGAAAATTAACTAATAATTTTTGTTTTGCAGCATCTTTTAAAATATTATGATAGTAAGCAATCATTGATTGACCATCTCCTCCAAAAAAATCAACTTTTATACCAGCAATACCCATGTTGTTGAGTTTTGTAAACTCAGCAACTCTATCGTTATGTGTTAATAATTTACTTTTTGGGTGGTATGGAGTCGTGTTCCAGGATCCGGAAGAATTATACCAAAGTAATAATTTTACGTTTTTAGTGGTTGCATATTTAGCTAATTCTTTTATTTTATTATCACCTATTCTAGTATCCCAATCGGCATCAATTAAACAGTAAGGCCAGTTCATTTGCGAAGCATAATCAATAAATTTTAAAGATGTCTCATAGTTGGTAAATTCATCTTTTAATAAAACCCAGCTCCAAGAACTTAAACCACTTTTAATAAATGAAGTATCCATATCAATAGCTTTATCAGCTAAATCTGTTCCTAAAGTACTTTCTGTAATGGTATTTAAACTTCCAATTGTAATAATTCTCCAAGGGGTATACCAAGGCAATTCAGATTGTGGATTTAAAGCTCCGTTTGGAAAAATTTCTTCTTTCTGAGGAAATGTTACTTGTAATGAATTAACAGATTCATTGTACATTAATCTACTACCACAGTAATTTTCTTGTAAACCAGTTTCAGTAATTAAAACCCAGATATCATTTGTGTTAAATAAAGCAGGATATACCCAACCTTCTCCAATTGGAGATTTAGCACTTACAGGAACATTCATTGAATAATGTTCTTCATAAGAAGGGTTTGTGCTTTCCCAGCCAGTTTTTGCTTTAGACATGGGTTGTAACCAGGCTTTTGTATTTATATCAAAACTATACGTTGTTTTTTCTTCAACTATTTTTTTTATTTCAGAAGTTGATTCAGGAAAATAGTATCTTAGAGCAATTCCATCATTTGATAATTGAAAAATAATATCTATTAGATTTCCACCTTCATTTTCTAAATGAACAGTATATTGGTTTGCTGAATATGTAATATCTTTTTGCTTTCCTTGAAGTATTGAATATGAATCTTTGATTAATTTGGGTTCAGAAATATTTATAATTTTTAAATTAGAATAAAAATTTGCATCTTCTCTAATGATTCCTAATTGTGATGAATCTAAAACTATTTTATTGTTATAAATTACTTTATAATAAGGTGTTTTAAGGCTATTTAAATTGAACTCAACCTTAATTGTTTTTTCAATGTTTTCAAAAGTATAATTTTGATTTTCTTTTTTACATGAATTAATTAATATAAATATTATACTAATATAGAGTAGATTTTTCATAATTAAGTGTTTTAAAGACACTTACAAAAATACTATAATTTAATTATTCAACTATTATTGTTTTAAATATTTTTTAATTTTTATTAGTATAATTAAGCACAGATCTTTTATCTAATTTATTTAAAATTTTACAAGAAACTTGTATAATAGTTTTATTGAAAAGATAGAATTTAGATACTAAAAAAAATTAAATATAATAATGCAAATTGAAGATGATTTTAAGTTTTGTTAATCAGTTGATTAATTAATTTCTATTTTTTTAATTCTGTTTTTATTTTCTGGTATAATATGTAATTTCTCATTGTTTATATCTTCTTGAGTAGTGTTTTTAATCATATTTTACAACTTTAGTATCTCCATTTATCATTGTAACAGTTACACTATTTGTTTCTTTTGAATAGTTCATTTTTTTGATAGGTAATAGCTCTTTTTTACTCCATTTTTCACCTGATTTTTTCCATAACATTAGTGTAGCATATATGTTATTTTCTAAGTTAGGGTTAAAATTAGCACTCACATTTATTACAGAACTTTCTTCACTTGATGGATTTAAACCTTTACTTTTAACAACTTCTGTTTTAGTCCAACCTAAAAGAGGTACCATTGCCAATTGATATTTTCCGTTGTCGATAATTGTAACTTCATATCCTTTTACTTTTGTGATAGTAGTTTTAATTTCTCCATCCAATTTTGGTAAAGCATAATGTCCTAATCGCATTGGAATTACTTCTGTACTTATATTTTTGTCAACTCTTAAAATACCATTTGCTAAAGGAATATCAGCAAGGTTTAATTTAATGTTTTCATTGGTTTCAAGAACCACATTACGGTAATAGATACCATCTTCAAATTTTTTAAAAGTATATAATCTTAATGCCTCCCATTCTTGTTTTTTGTTTTTTAACACATAGTTCATTGCAACTTCACCATTAGCACCATCAGCTTGCCAAAGAAAAGCACTATTGTATGATAATCTATTATAGTTTTCAGTTGATCTGAATTTTTGCCAGTCATCTTTTACTTTTTCATGACACCATGCTCTTATTTCTGAAGCTCCAATATTTGGATAATCTGTAATTAAAATTTCAGATCCTTTTTGAAATTTAGTATATACTTCGTCTTTTTCAAATTCTTTGTCCCAAGCACCTTTATTTTCTGTAGCAGTCCAAAAAGGATTATCATCCGGAACCAGTAAGCCTAAAAATGCTTTACCCATCCAATAAACACTACCTCTACAACTATAAATTTGTACCGCAGGTTCAAAAGCACCGTAAAACCCTAAAGTTGGCACATTGTCTTTCATAAAATCAGGATGTTGTAAAAATTGTTTGAGTACACCTGATGAAATTCGTCTCATCCATCCATAATTTGTGTCTGTATCATTTTCAAATCCCATAAGAGGAAAAGGAATTATTGCACCAATTCTATAACTAATACTACGTCCCCACATAATCATTTCTCCATTTTTGCTGAACATGTATGGGTAATTGTGTTTTAAATCTTTAAAATTCTTTTTAAATTTTGTGGCATATTCCGGATAATATTCTTTTCCAAAATACTCTGACCATATCATACCATACATTTGAAAAGCCCACATACTGTAATAATCATAAGCTGGAGCGTCGTTATACCATCCATCTCCTCTGTAATGCTCTAATGATTTTTGTAAATATTCTTCCAGTAATTTTTCATTAACAGGATATCCTTGATCTTTAAAAAAACTCAATACAAAAATGTTAAAAAATTTCCAGTTAGAATCCACAGTAGGACCATCTCCATAACTTAACATTGTTTTTGCCAAAGCATCTTTTTGTGATTGTGACAATGGATCCCATAGTATTTTTGAGTTGGTTAGTAGTGAGAGTGCTAAAGCACCAAATTCTACTAAATTTTGACTCGGACCTGCGTTTTTTGGTCGTGGTACAATATAAGATTCACTATTTGGGTCAATTAATTTAACAATTTGATATCTATAATAATCGGCAACTTTTATATTGTTGACAACCAAACTAGGATTTTCTTTTAAAAGAGGAGATGCAATAAACAACGTTCTACAGAGTCCTTCTAATTTTTCGGTAGGAACTTGACTTTCACTGGTAGGATAACTTTTCCCCGGTTGTTTAGGGAATTTCATAGGATCGTCAAGAGTATTAATATAACTAAAAGCACCTTCTAATAAATAAAGAGCAGCATCTCTCCAATGCTGTTTAGTCATACCGGTATAAGGACTTAATTCATAGTCAGGATTTACAATGTTAAAGATATTGTTGTTCGCTATTTTTTGAGGGATTTCTTGTTGTGAAAATACTGGAGAAAGTAACAGTATTGATAAAATTAATGAACTTATTGTTTTCATAATGATAATTTTAGACAACTATTTTAATTTGATATTTCAGTTTTAATCCCTTTTAATGTTGGTTTCACAGGTTTTATACTGTTATCAATATTAAATTCCAATACATCAATACAAACTTCTCTATGATATCCGGCTGAATCACCCTTGTTAATTCCGTTTGGTCTGTTAAAACGATGATATACAATGTACCATTCATCACTATTTAAAATTTGAATTACACTATTGTGTCCTGTTCCATAAATACCTAGTTCAGGGTTTTTAGATAAAATTAAGTTATTTTTAGGAATTGTTAATTTCCCTGTTGGAGAACTTGAGGTAGCATATCGTACTTGATAATTTGGACTTCGTGTATCATTTTCAGACCATAAAAAATAGTACTTTCCGTTTCTATAAAATACTTCAGTACCTTCTCTAAAAGTAGCGTCAGGAGTCATTACTTTTATAGTATTTTCTTTTATTGAAATCATATCATCATTTAATTCAGCGCAAGCTAAATATCCATTTCCCCAGTATAAATAACTTTTGTTTGTAACAGGATCTGTAAATACATCAGGATCTATTTCTTGTCCGCCAATTACACCCTTAGGCTTTTTTGAAATTAATGGTTTACCGGAATCTACAAAAGGTCCTGTTGGATTATCTGAAACTGCAACTCCAATTTTTTGTGCAGCAGTAAAATAATAGAAATACTTATAAGTCTCATTTACTTTTTTTTCAGTTATTGTTGGAGCCCAAGCATTACGATTTGCCCATTTAACATCTTTTTTTAAATCTAAAATAGTACCTTCATCATTCCAATTTACCAAATCTGTTGATGAAAATGTTTTAAAATAAGTTCCAGACCAATTAGTAAATCCATCGGTAGTTGGATATAAATAATATTTTTTCGTTTTATTTGAAAATATTATTTCAGGGTCTGCATAATAACCATCTAAAACAGGATTATGATCTATATTAACGGTTACTTGATATGTTTTGGTTTCTTTATTTTTGATTGTAAAGGTGTAATTTACACTTTCTTTAGAAAAGTTTTGGGGTGTTGTAGGAGAGGAGGTAACCCCAGAAAACAATTTAAAATTAGGATTGAAATTAGTGATATCAGTTCCTTGTTTTGCAGGAATATAGATGGTTTTGTTTTCATCATCTATGATTACATTATTTTTTTTAATTTCTTCTGAATTGAACGATAGGAATACATTTTTATTAATAGTTCCCCATTTTTTAATAAGAGCCTCGGTTTCTTTTTTTGTTATTGGGATTACGGTTCCATGTCTCGGATGAAAATTCATTGAAATTTCATCATCAACTACTGAAAAGTTTAATAAATCGGTGCTTTTTGTAAATTGATATTTTCCTTTCATATACATATCGTACATCAAAATATAGGTGTCCGAATCTATTATTTTAAAAATACCGGAGCCTTCAACAGCTTCATCGGTTTGATCCATGTATCCATCAACTTGTACATAGCCTTCTGTTAATTTATCAGAAACAGCTTTCATAATGCCTTTTTTATTTTCATCTTCATTTTTAAAAAAAAGATGATATTTTCCATTATTATAAATAATATCTCCATCTATACAAGCACTGTTGGTAGGGCTATAAAATAATTGTTTTGGAGTTGTTTCTAAAGCAGTAAAATCTTTATTAGCATATGCATAATATATTTTATCAGGTTCGTCACCTGTTTTCATAGACCAGTACACCATATATTTTTTGCTTTGGGAATCGTAAATTGTTTGTGGAGCCCAAACGCGGTGTACTTTTCCAAATTCCTTAGGAAAAGTATTTGGAACGTTTATTTTAGTAGATGACCAATTAATTAAATCTGTAGATTTCATTAAAATCATGGCATAATTAGACCAACCATCTTTTGGAACATAAAGGTCTGTTACTACCATATAAAATGTTTTACCATCTTGTCCTCTTAAAATATGTGGATCACGAACTCCTCCAGATGTACTTATCTCTTTCGAATTAATAATTGGCTCATTGTTATTTAAGGCATAATAATTAAATCCATCGTTACTTAATGCATAATGAATTGATTCTTCTCCCGGCCCATTTCCTACAAAATAGGTAAATAAATAGGAATCATATTCATTTACAATATCAGATTTTGTTTTACATCCAAATAAACTTATTGTTAAAAAATAAACTGCCAAAAGTTTAAAAAGAGATTTTTTTTGTTTCTTCATATTAAAAAAAATCATTTATCAAAGAAAGTTAAATCCCATTTGTCGTGCCATTTTAAAATAGGTTTTCCATCAATAACTTTAATAGGCAGCCAAATATACCTTCCATCTATAGGGTTTTTTGGTTTCCAACGGTCTGCCATAAATATAAAAGCATCTTTTTTTCCTTGTACCGGTAAAATATATGTGCTTTGTGAATTAAATGTTAAATCGGCATCCTTGCCTATGCATGGGTTTCCTAAAGATTCCCAAGGCCCCCAAATAGAGGATGATTTAAAAGAACGTGCAGCATTTGGATCCCATCCTGTACATCCTGAGGTAATCATATAGTAAACACTATCTTGTTTAAAAATAGCAGGGGCTTCATTATGTCCTGCTGGGGCAACAGTTATCCATTTATCTGTAAAATCTAAATAATCATCGGTTAGTTCTGAAATATGGAGCGTAAGATTTTCTTCTGAAGCGTGGATGTGGTAAGCTTTTCCGTCATCATCAACAAAAATAGTCATATCTCTAGCCATTTGTCCTTTTTCAAAATCTCTTTTAACAAAAGCACCTTCTTCTACACTTTTATACCATTCTTTAGTCCACCATTTATTAGAAATAGTATCTTTTTCAGATGTTTTTTTCCATTCTTCTTTAAAATTCATCGGCCAAACTCCTACATTAGGGCGATATGATTTTAGATATTCAAAAGGGCCTGTAGGTGAATCGCTTATAGCAACACCTGTTCTGGCTGCGTTATAACCTTGTCCTTTTAGTTCTAAATGAAACCACATAACAAATTTCTTTGTTTTTTCATTAAATACTACTTTGGGACGTTCTATAACACATCCTTTTGTGATTTCAGAAATAGAATCTTCTACAACTTTTAAAGCTATTCCTTCATTTTTCCAATTGTAAAGGTCTGTTGAAGAATAACATCTTACACCAAATAAAGCAGTATTGCCTTCTCTACCTGATACTTTGTGTTCTCCAAACCAGTAGTATGTATTATTATAAAACATAATTCCTCCACCATGAGCGTTTATATGTAGACTGTCTGTATCCATCCATTTTTCACCAGAAATAAAAGATGCATTTACTTTTTTTGTTTCTTTTTTTGTGTTACAGTTTACAAAAAGAATGCAGACACATAATGTATATAATAATAGTCTAATTGAAGTTTGTTTTTTCATTTTAATAGTATTTTAGTAAGGTTTTTTTATAATATCATTACCAATAAAAATTTGATAATCTTTTATTTTTCCAGCACTGGTATTGCCAGATTTAGGTACATATCTAAAGCTTGAAATATCTTCATTTTTTCCTAAATCAATTATAAAATAATGAGGATAATCAGCTTTGTTGCTACTCCATTTAGATTGCCAATAATTAAATGTTTGTCCGTCAATTGCATTTTCAGCACTACCATTTTCTTTAAAAAGCTCTTCACTGCTTACATATGCTACAGTCCAATTTTGATGGCTGATAGGTTTGTTTTCTGCATTGTAAATATCCATTTCTGCTATAGCGGCTAAAGGTTGTTTATCAAAAGAACTAAGTGCTTCTATACAAAAGAAGCGTCCTTTTGTTATTTTTGAAAATTGAATGGTTTGCATTTTGTCTTCATTTAAAAATTGTCCTTTATGGGTTGGTGTAAGTTTATCTATATTTAATTTTACTATAGGGCGAATAGCCTTCGAAAAATCTTTGTTAGGCTGTAAATCATTCAATATTGGTTTGTCTAAACCTTTTAAAACAGTATCTTCAGGTCCAATTAAATCTAATATAAATACTTCGTTTTTACCTTTTTTTAACCAAGGTCCGGGAACATACATCGTTTGTGTAGGGCCAATATTCCAATAACGTCCAAGGCAATGTCCATTAATCCATACAACACCTTTTCCCCAGGTACTAACATCAAGAAAAATATCTCCAATTTTATCGAGTGTTATTTCACCATTCCAAATACCGGGACTGGTTTTGGTAGTATTTGTGCTTTCATATTTTAAATTTTCCAACATTTCATCTTCATAGGCAATGTTAAAAATTTGCCATTCTTTAGGTTGAAGCGATGTTTTGTTTTTGACTAAAAATTGAATAGGAGCAATCAGACCTTTTCTGTCATGTATTTCTGGTCCAAAGTTTATCCTTCCCATAGCGTGTACTAATATATCAATGGTAGTTTTCTTATCTCTTTTTGGAATTAAAATCTCAAAATTTCGTTTTCTCCTATCCATTACACCTATTTTTTTGCCATCAACAAAAACCCAAGCAAAATCATGTACTGCCTCTACTTTTAATAAGCTTTCGTCTCCGGCTTCTAATGTTGTTCTATATAAAATAGTTCCTCTTGCCTGATCGTAATATTCCATTGTTTTAGGATTGTTTGTTACAATTGGTGTTGGAAGATTATTAAAAAGAGGAGCAAAATTGGTTAATTTTACAGATGGGAATGTAATTGTTGGATTTGCTTTAGGAGGTTCCGGTAGCTCAGATTCTCCGGGCATTAAGTTTTTAGATATTAGCTCTCTTGTTTTGGTAAACTTTTCTGTAATCCAACCGGCTTCACTTACAGGAGCACCATAGTCATAACTTGAAACATCTGATTTAAAAGGTCTGTCTGCACCTGCCCAAAAGCCGAATGTTGTTCCTCCGTGTGCCATATAAATACTAAAGGAAGCATCATTTTGGAGCATATATTCCATATCTTTTAAATATTGATCTATATTACCAGAGTTATGAGGTGTACCCCAAGTATCAAACCAGCCCGAATAAAACTCGCCACACATTAGTGGCCCTTGCGGAAGAATTTCTCGTAATGTTTTAAATGCTTCTTCTGGATTGGATCCAAAATTAACTACAGGAAAAAGATCTTTACGAAACCCTTTTTTTAAGTGATATGTTGGGTTGCAAGAAAAAAGAGGGACATTAAAGCCTGCATCCACAATGGCGTTTTTTATAATTCCCATATACTCGGCATCATCAGCATAAAATCCATATTCATTTTCTACTTGTACCATAATTATGGGACCTCCATTTGTAATTTGCAAAGGAGCTAAAACTTTACCAACTTCATTTAAGTAGTTTTGAGAAGCTTTTATATATAAAGGATCTTTTGTGCGCAGTTTTATATTATCGTTTTTTAATAGCCACCAAGGTAAACCTCCCATTTCCCATTCTGCACACGTATAGGGTCCGGGGCGTAAAATTACCCACATACCTTCTTCTTGAGCAATTTTGCAAAATTGGGCAATATCTGCTTGTCCTTCCCATGTATATTCTCCGGGTGTACGCTCGTGAAAATTCCAAAATAAGTAGGCGCAAACGGTATTCATACCTAAAGATTTTATCATTTGGATTCGGTGTCTCCAGTATTCTTTTGGAACACGGGTAAAATGCATTTCTCCACAACGAATTTGATAAGGAATACTGTCTAATAAAAAATGTTCATTACCAATCTCAAAAGTATGTTTGGTTTGAGGTTTTTGACAAGAGGTGATTAATAATAGGGAGAATAGAATAGTTCCAATCAGGAACTTTAATAATTGCTTAGGCTTTAGAGGTTTCATTTTAATTCTGTTTTTTTTGATATACTCTTATATAATCAATCAAAAATTCTGCAGGCAAACTATCTTTTGTTAGATCTCCACCATTCATTCCACCAACTGCCAAATTAATTAATAGATAATGAGGCTGATGAAAAGGGTTTTTGTTATTGGTACCATTATAAGTAGTTGTTAAATCTACATCATTTATTAATTGATTGTCTACAAATAATTTTATTGAATTTTCATCCCAATCCATTCTCCATAGGTGAAATTGATTAGCCCAATCTTCTTTAAAATTACTTAATTTAACAGTTTCTGAATCCCAGACTGGTGTCCATTTTTTTTCTGACTCCCAAGCGATATTTGCTAAAATTTCCCCTTTATAATATTCCATAATATCAATTTCACCATTGGCTGGCCAATTACTTTCTAATCCTAAAGTCCAAAATGCAGGCCACATACCTTTTCCTGTTGGTATTTTAGCTCTCATTTCAAAACGTCCGTACTGCCAAGAATGTTTTCCTTTGGTAATTAAGCAACTTGAAGTGATTTTTATGGAATCTCTGTTTTTACGCCAATTTTTGTCATCGTATGATGTGAAAACGGGATTTTTTTTAACCTCTTTTTTTGCTTCAATTATAAGATTTCCATCTTTACAAAAGGCATTGTTTTTTTGATACCATTGTTCTTCTTGATTTCTTACAAAACCTAGTTCATAATCCCAATTATTTTGATTTGGAATACCATCAATATTAAATTCATCACTCCATATTAAATGATAATCATCTATTTTGTGGATAATATGCTTTTTAGAAGCACAGCCATAACTAATTAATAAAAAAAGAAAACAAGCTAAAAAACATATATTTAATAAGAATTTTTTTTTCATAATTATACTTTAAATTAATTGTTTAGAATTAAAAATCTCTTAAACCATTTTTGGTTAGTAACTTAAAGCATTTTTGATGACACTATAAAATGCTTGTGAAATATCAAAAGTATAAAGTCAGCTATATGTTTTAAATTTACTTTTTTGTAAAACTCCATATTTGACCTACGGTTCTGCCTCCATTACCATCTTTAGCTATTATTTTCCAGAAATATTCTCCAGTAATTGTTAAATCTGCATTGTATTCACTTTCCGATATATCGCTTGCTATTTTGTCTAAAGATGTATTATCATTACCAAAATAAATATCGTAAACAAGACTATCACCATCAGCATCTTGGGCAGACCATTTCAACAATATGGAATTGTCTGTTTGTTCTGAATTCAATTCTGGATACACTAGCACAGGAGCAAACGGTATATGGTTTATAACACCAGTTCCTTCTGTATAAAAATTAAAAACTTCTGAATAATCACTTGTAGCATCTTTAGTGTCTTTGGCTCTTATTCTCCAGTAGTACAGTTGCCCTTTTTCTAATGTGATTTGATTACTGGTAGCTATGGTAGTAAAGGAGTTCAACCCTTGAGTAAAATCAATATCGGTAGCAATTTGCACCTCATAGATTGGCACGTTTCCCTCATCATCAGTTGAGGATTCCCATTCAAAATTGATAGCATTCTCAATACATACCAAATTGTTGGTAGGGTAAATCATAACCGGTATACTAGGTGCTGTATTTACAATTGGTTCTGGTGGATCTATTCCATCATCATCATTGTTACAAGAAACCAATAATATATTAATACATAAAGTTAATAAGAATATTTTTTTCATTTTAAAGTTATTTTTTAATTATACGAAATGTATTAACCTCCATATTAGATTGTACTTTGATAAAGTAAATTCCAGAGGGCTCTTTTTCAATATTCACAGAGATTTTTCCATCAATGATTGGACAAGTAGAACTGGAAATGAGTTTGGACATAAAATCATAAATTTCCAGATTAATCTCTTTAGAGTCCGTTTGAATTGCAATTTCGAAATGCCCGGAAGATGGATTTGGGAATGCCACAGCATTGATGAAAGGCAAATTCTCATTTGAAAGCATCCCTTCACAATCATTAGAAGATGTAATCTCTATAAGATTATCTGCACTTGCTTGCACATCAAATTCTGTCTCGTTAGTCTGAAATTTTAGTATTCCATTTATAGCAACATAATATGGAGCAGTTCCTGAAGACACTTCTACACGTGTTTTATTTTTACCTGTCTTAAATTTACCTGCCAAGGGGTTACTTTCAATTATATCTATGAAAAAACACTGTTCAAAATTAGCTTCTGTTACCGAAATACAGATATTATATGTACCAACAGCTAGATCGGTTAATGTTAATGTGTTATTTGTAAATGCATAAGATGTTCCATTTACAGTGGCATTGTATGTTAAATCAGAATTACCTACAATTTCTATTTTTCCATTATCCTTGTCCGGACAGGTTTCTCCAAAAGCAATAATTGAAAAATTATCACTTGATGTTGTAATTTCTGTAAGTTGAGCTATTTTACTAGGTGTTAATGCATAACTATATATTTTAAACTCATCAATACTTCCATTTAAATTAGGATCAGGCCATTGAGATTTCCCTATATAATTTTGAGTTGTTTTCCCTAGCATTGAGGGGTTAATGGTTATGTTTTCATTTCTGCCTACTTCTACACCATCTATATACATAATACCTATAGAGCCTTCTAAAGTTACTGCAACATGAACCCATTTACCAGTAACAGGGCTAATGTTAGCATCTATAGCTTCTTCATCATCTCCATTTTTAAAAGCAAATCGGTATTTTCCTGTCGAAGAACTTTTAGGAGATAAAAACATGTATGTATCAGTGCCTGAGCCAAAATCAAATACACGAGCCCAATTTTGAATAGATTCCAGTTTTAACCAAGCCGAAATGGTGAAATCAGTCAAGTTTTCCATAACACCATCTTCAATATCCATATATGCCGAAGACGATCCATCTAAGAAAATACCACTATCTTGCAAACCAGGTTTCCAAACGACAGCTGAATTCAAAATTCCAGTATAATTCCCCCATTGATCATGTGGGTTAGAACCTTCATTCTCATTAAAATTGTAATAGGAGTGCTGCCCTAATTCTGGCTTAGCAACCAGAATGTCAGAATTTTCACTTTCTCCCATATCATTAAATGCCGAAATTTGGTAATAATAGGTTGTGCCATTTTCTACTGTTGCATCTATATATTTATTAGTTTCAATAGTGGCTATAATTTCAAATGTACCATTCTCTGAAATAGACCGTTTTACATAAAATTTAGCATCATACATTAAATCCCATCTTAAGATCACCTGTGCATCACCGGAACTTACCATAATATTAGAAACTGTATTTGGTGTTTCTAATGCTAAAGTCTTTACCATAATTGGTGAAGAATCTGAGCTTTCACCTCCTGTATTTACGGAGGAAATTTTGTAATAGTAGTTGGTGTCAGCATTTAAACTGTTGTCTTGATAGCTTGTTTCTGTTACATAAGAAGCTATGGTCTCATAGGTTCCATTTTCAGTAGTTGCTCTTTTTAAATTATAACTTCCAGCATTGTTTACTGCAGACCAACTTAAATTTATAATCGAAGTTGATAACGCTTCACCAGTTATGTTACTTGGAGTATCAGGAATTTCACTTTGCTGAAAAACTAATATTTCAGAATAGGTAGATGCTACATTATCCTTACCTATAACTTTAATTCTATATTCTGCCAAGGTGTGTATTACATCATTCACACTTAAAACAGTATAATCTGAAGATTCATAAAATACTGAAAATTCCGTTTCTCCTTCTAGTTTTCTTTCAATAACATATTTATTGATCAAATCATTATTAATTCCTTCCCAAGTAAGGGTTATGCTTTGAAAATCATCTGCGGCATTATAATTTAAAGACTCTTTTAAAGGAGTCCAAGTTGGAATATATTCCATAGTCGGATTATAAGCCTTTTTAGAGGCTCTATCACGATAATATTCACCCGCAGGAGTTAATACATTATAATCGTTACCACCATTAGAAGTTGAAATTATCGGTGCATTTTTTAACCACTCATAACTTTCCCAATCCGGGTTTAATTCTCTAAATTCATCGTTAATATTGGCAATCATAGCTCTAGCATTTTGTACCCAATTGTAAATAGAATAGCGCTCAACATAATCTTTACTTTCTAGAACATCTAATACTGCTTTAAGATCATTTAAATGCTTGGTAGCATTTGCATCGGTTAACTTAGTAGGGTCGTCTGGAAAATTATGATTTGTCCAATTGGCACCTATATTCCATTCGGTTAGCCACATTGGTCTGTGGTATTGGTTATACAGATAATCTAAATCTCCCGACCATTGTTCTGCAGATTTAAACCAATATGCATGTATTGGTATGAAATCTATACGATAATTTAGTGCTTCTGCTTGAGCCATAAAATCGGTAAGTTTTCCATTAAAAGGATCTGAATAAGCAGGAGCACCTACTCTTAAACCTGTTTGCATAAAATCTGGCCAACCATTTATGGATTCTTCAACAGTCATGTCTGCCTGATCAGTATGATCAGGTTCATTATATCCTAATACATGGGTAGCTCCTTGCTTAGAAATAATTTCATCCCAACCAGGCCAGTATTGTTTTTGTTTTATAGGCACATATTCTAATTCAGATGATGTGTTGCCGCCTGCAGACCAATCGTAATACCAAGTACCATTGGAGGCATTTATTTCTTCTGAGTTCCATCCTGCCCATCCTTTTTTAGTAACAAAATTGTGTAGGGTCATAATTCTGATAAAGGAAACAGTACCATTTAAATAAGGAGGCATAGCCGGTATTTCTAAATCTGCATTATCAGCTCTAAACACTCTACTATATCCTGTTCCATTAGAATTAGAAGCAAAGGTTACCATATAACCTTGTTGCAGTTTAAAAGACTTAATGTTATTATCAAAAGAACCTAAATCTTTATGTAATGTAAAAATTTCATATTGTTGTGAACTACCTCCATAGTTTTCTTCAGAAAAAACTTCTAAAGGTGATTGGGCACATACCTTAAATGTAAATGCACTTAAAAGAATTATTAGAAACGCGTAGTTTTTTATCATTTCATTTTAGTTTTAGTTATGTGTAATGTTTAAAATATCACATTATTTGAGATATTTTAGTATCCATAAATTCGTTAATTTCTTTCTTCATAGTTCATTATAATTAATATCAGCTGCCCAAATCTTTATTTTGGTTGTTAAAATTTTAGTAAAAAACCTCCAGAATACATATTATTCCGGAGACTTTTTAACTAAATAAAGTTTGACTCATTCAATATTTTAAATTATCTCACAAACAATTGAACATTGTCAAATGCAAGCCAACCATCACCTCCATCAGTAGACACGTTATCTATCATAATTCCAATATTCGCACCAACTGATTCTGCTGTAGCAGCGGTGATTAATTCAAAAGTGGGCTTTTCATCTGGAACAAGATCGAATGTTTGGGTTCCCAGCGTATTTCTAACTCCATCTCCAGTATCATAATAGAGTGTAATGATAATTTGAGAGCAGTTCCAACCATCCCAAGCTTCTACATTAACTTTAAATTCTTCTTCAGCAGCAATTACATGTTGTGTAAGGTTATATACAGAAGGGTCGCTACTCATTCTAAAAGCGTTCCAACCAGCGTCACCTTCTTCCACTCCTGAGTCAGTTGCTTGTGTATCACTATTCCATCCAGGTACATTGCTCCAGTTTTGGAGTTTCCCGTCTGCGGGAAGTGAAAAATCTCCATTCTCTACATCCACTGCAACAAATTCACCTCCTTTTTCTCCATAGAATTCTAACTCGGCAATATTACAGTAGTCAGTTGAATAAAAGTAAATAAACCTGTAAGTTCCTTCTGCTATTATTGCTGCTTCGGTTAATTCTCCAACAACTGGTTCCTCAGTAATAGTGTAAAGTGTTTCGAACGTAGCTGCAGCGGGATCTGTAAGAATTGTTTCATCATTTGACCCACGAATTTCACCACCAACTAATCTTGATGCATAATTTTCTCTTGGAGCATATTTAACAAGAGTAAGTTTAACTTCTTTTCCGAAATCATAACCAACAAATCCTATAGCATCTGCTCCATCAACAAATGTAGCCATATTTCCATCAAATGCAGCGGTTACATAAGTTTCAGGATTATCATTCCAAGAGCTTTCGTGACCAATGACCGTACCTACTAATTTGGCTAGTACTACTCCTACAGTTACTTTTTGCGTTACCACCGCAGGCGTTGTGCCATCAAATCCCGATGCTGTTAATGTAATTGTGTAGTCTCCTGCTTCATCATATAAATGAGTTGGATTTTTTTCAGTAGATCCATTACCATCTCCAAAATCCCATACAAAAGATTTTGCGTAAGTTGCTGTCGTATTAAATTTTATTTCCAACGGATTAGTAGTACTTGCTAAATAAGTAAAATTAGCTGTTGGATCGTATAGCTTAATAATGATGCCTTGTTCAACTACTGCAGGTGTAGAACCTGGTTCACCAATTGCGGTTAAGGTTACAATATATTCGCCTTCCTCGGCATAGGTGTGTGTAGGATGTGCAATTGTTGCAGTCTCTCCATCACCAAAATCCCAATTCCAAGAATCACGATCAGTGATAGTACTGGTAAATTTTACAGTAAAAGGATCTTCATCACTTATTTCAAAAGTAAATTGAGCTGTTGGGTTAACTACATTTACTGGATCATCATCATCATCACAAGAATAAAAGAGTGTTAGCAGTAATGTTACCACTATCAGACTTTGAAAATATTTTTTATGGTTTTTCATTTTTATTTTATTTTAAATGATTCAAAAAATACGCTATTTATAAATCAGTAGGAGGCATATTAGCTGTTTTTGGCCATCCAGGATTTTGATATATTGGCGAGCTTTCAACATCATTACCTTCAGATGTTATTAGAAAATGCTGAATTGCAATAGGTTGTAGGTAATGTGCCATATTCCAACTATAACCGTCATAAACAAGTTCGTTTCCTGTTTTTTCATAAGGTCTTAAATAGTCACTACGAGAAGGAGAAGAAACATTAGCTGATGCATTTTCGTAATTTAAATTAGTGTACCATTCTTGCATTGGTCCCCAAAGTTTAAATCCTTCAATATGGTATCGATTGTCAATAAGCTGATCCATAGCTCTCCAGCGTTTTAAATCCATTTCTCTAAAACCTTCTGCCATTAACTCTGTTCTACGTTCTCTACGTATATTATATAAAGTAGGATCGATAAGTTGTCCTGCAGAGTAAGCACCCCAATCTCCTTTTGCTTCTTCTTGCATATCGGTTGCTGCAATTGTAGTTTGAAAATCCGGGTTAACATTAGCTCTGTTACGAATTTCTTGCCAGTATTGAATAGCAGTACCATCTAGAGAACCATTTTTTTCGTAACAAGCTTCAATGTAATTAAGGTATGCTTCAGTTGCTCTAAATACTATGCTGGCTGTAGAACCTCCACCATTACCGGTTTGAGCTTGATCATAATTTAAACCTTTTCTTATGGTGTAACCGGTAGAATATCCTTTTTCTGATGAAGAGTTTGTAATATCTGGATATGGTTCTACAGGTGTTCCATGATCACCTTCACTAGATTCATATAAGATGTTTATTTGACCAGGTTCTTTAAGGAAAAGCCACAAACGTCCATCTCGATTCACTCTAACATCAGAAATATAATCATCTCCTTGGTAGCCAGAATTATTTGCATATATTGGTAAACCATCAGCCATTAAAAATGAGTCAACCATTCCTTTGGTTAGTCCCACTCCGCTATTACCTAACTGCGCATAAACAGGTACGTTGTGTGTTATTCCTAAGCCTTTATCATAATCTCTCCATAAAAGAACTTCCTTATAACCATCCAAATTTACATCACTAAACATATCAAAATATGGGTTTTGAGGATCTGAAGTTGATTGTTGAAGGATACCGTTGTTAACAGTTAATGGATACGAATCTGCTACTTGTTTAGAAGCATCCATAGCTTGGCCAAATAGCCAATTAATTTCAGCATCTATATCACCTGAAGGATATTCATAATTTTGATTGTAATCTTTATCTTTTCCTGGCCATCCTGGTCCATTAGGAACAAAAGCAGTATTTTTAAAATATTTAAGCCAAGTTGCTTCGTATAGTGCTACTCGTGATTTTAATAATATTGCACAATCTCTAGATAACCTATTTTTAGAACCATAGGACATTAAATCTATAGCAGCATCAAGATCTGATATAATAAAACGTGCAACATCTGTTCTAGGAGCTCTCTTGCTTGCATTAGTCAGTTCCTCTTTATCATCTGCAATTGGAGTTGTAATTATAGGGGTGTCACCTAAAACTTTCAATTTATAAAAATATTCCCATGCTCTAAAAAAGTACATCTCTCCAATGTAGTGCTCTATTTGAGATGTATTTCCAGATATTTCACCATTTTCATATTGAGGAACTACATTAGCAAGAAAATAATTACATCTTCGGATGTTATTAAAATCCCAAACACCTCCGGTTTGAGGTACTTTCCATTGTCCCGGTACATATTTATCATTATAAGTCATATCCGCCATATTATCAGTATCGGCATCTATTCCAAAAATTCCAAAGTTCCAGTCTCCATTAGAAGTTCGTCCATGAGAAGGAAGTAATTCATACATTTCTATGGCATAGGCAGCAAGTTGAGATTCTTCTTTTAAATAATCTTCAGGTATAATATCTGATTCAGGTTGTATCTCTAAAAAATCATCACTACAGCTAACTAAAAAGCCTATAAATGATAGCGTAAAAATTAATTTATAATATTTCATTTTATACATATTTTAAAAATTTAAGTTTAAACCAAAAGAAAAGGTTTTTGATAAAGGGTAGGCATTCCCATTACTTTCATATCCATCATCGATGGTTTCCGGATCAAAAATACTAGACAAATTAGTAGATGTCCAAAGGTTTTCTCCTGATACATAAAATCTTAATTTATTTATCCCCATTTTTTCGGTAATATGATTAGGTAAAGTATAACCTATTTGTAAGTTTTTAAACCTAATATAAGATGCATCTTGTAAATAACGCGTTTGAGTTTGATGATTTTTACCACTAAATAATGGGCGAGGGTAATATGAGTCTAAATTTTGCCCTAAAGGATGATCTTCATTAGCTCTATAGTAATCTTTATGTTCATTAAAACCTGTTGACCACCATATGCCCCAATCATAAGCTCCCCAAAAATAATAACTACCTTGCCAGTAATCACGTTTCATGATACCTTGAAAAAAACCTCTTACATCAAACCCTTTATAATCAGCACTTAATGTAAATGAGAATGGAAACCTTGGTGTGTTGTTACCAATTACCTTTCTATCTCCCGGATCATCTTTTGTCCAAGAACCAGAATCAATTTTGCCATCGCCATTCAAGTCTGTATACATTATATCACCGGCAGCCCATTGGCTTCCCAATGCATTTTGTCCTCCATTTGGTAAAGTTGCTAAATGATTTTCCATTTCTTCATCCGATTTTGCAATTCCTTTAGTTTCATAACCCCAAATTTCACCCATCATTTGTCCTTGTCGATAATAATCAAACGAATTTGTTTCATTAGGATATTTAGTGATTTTTGTTTTTGAATCTGAAACAGTTAATTGTACTTGGTAACCCAAGCCGTTATCTAATCGATCTTTCCATGATAAATTAAACTCAAAACCATACGTTTTTAAGTCGGTATTATTTGTTTTAGGTACTGAAGTACCTAGTAATGCTGGTAGTTCAGGTGCCGGACCTACCATATCTAACGTTTTTCTATTAAAATAATCAAAAGAAGAAGTTAGACGATTATCAAAAGCACTTACGTCTAAACCTATGTTCCAACTTTGAACAATTTCCCATCCCAAAGTTTCACTTACTAAACCAGGAGCATTACTTGTATTTGGGTTTTGTCCGTTAACTAACCAATTACCATTTGCAGTACCTACAGGCATTGTAACATAAGTAGGGTACCAGTTTTCCGTATTTTGATTTCCTAGTTCACCCCAAGATCCTCTTAGTTTAAATGTTTCTATATCATTTGTTATTGATTCCCAGAAAGGTTCTTTAGCTATGTTCCAACCAGCTGAAAAGGAAGGGAACGTTTTCCATCTTTTATTATCACGGAATCTTGATGTACCATCATGGCGTATATTGGCTTCAAAAAGGTATCGTTCCATATAGTTGTAATTCAAGCGACCAAAAAAGCCTTCTGTAGCCCAGTTGTTATAATAACCTGAAACAGTTGGAGCAACAGTTTCTCCACTGCTATCAGTTCCTGATGTTAAATCTAAAACAGGAGAAGTAGGAATAATTACACCATCTCTTTCTGCCGAAACATTTCTATTCTTATTTTTTTCAGATTGAAATCCTGCAGTAACTTTAAAATTATGTTTTTCATTTAAAGAAAAACTATAATTTGAGTAAATATTAGTATTATAATAATTTTCTTTATAAGCTTCTTCATGTACATTTGATCCCGTTGCATATAAATAAGGATTACCATCAACATCATGGTTAAACGTTTGCAAAGAATCCCAATGGCGAAAAACATTTTTTGTACTATAATTAAATTCTCCAAAAATCTCCCAACCCTCTAGTGGTTTTAAAACTAATTGAGCTTGTTGATAATTCCAATCTGTTTGAGTTTTATCACGTCCACCATCACGAAGACCTAGCGCAGGAGAAGGAGATGAGTATAAATATCCATTAGGATCGTATAGAGGTAATGTAGGCCATCCTTGTCTCGCTAAATCATTATAAAGCCCACTACTAAGCTTTGAAGGGCGTTCATAATCTTCTCGGATAAATCGATTAGATACGTTAACTGATGCCCAATCTGTAATTTTAGCATTTATTTTTGTTGTTGTAGTATATCTATTAAATTCATCTCTGTTGAATTTCATTAAGCCATCTTGGTCAAGAT
Source organism: Lutibacter sp. B1 (assembly GCF_012524075.1). Classification (GTDB taxonomy): domain Bacteria; phylum Bacteroidota; class Bacteroidia; order Flavobacteriales; family Flavobacteriaceae; genus Lutibacter. Next base: position 14,667 of record NZ_JAAZUI010000002.1, on the reverse strand, counting down.
AATTACCGGATATATAATAACTAACTTTATCTGATCCACCTTGTATATTTAAGTTATGTTCTTGAGAAAAAGTGCTATTTCTATAAATTATATCATACCAGTCGTTATTGGCTTGTCCATAGGCATAACCGTCTGCCCAAAGTTGTGGGTTATTGGGATTTTGAATTATTTGATCTTTAGTTACACCATTTTGATAATTTAAAATAGACTGTAAACGCTCATCACTAAAAAATGGACTTTTTCCACCATTAATATTGGCGTCATTAAAAAATGTTGCAAAAGTGTAAGAGTCCATCATATTAGGAACAGTTATAGGCGAAGCAACTCTAAAGCTACTGCTATAGTTTACAGAAACCTTACCCATTTTTCCTTTTTTTGTAGTGATTAATATTACTCCAAAAGGTGCACGTGATCCATAAATAGAAGATGCAGCAGCATCTTTAAGTACAGATATGTTTTCAATGTCTTGTGGATTGATTGAATTAATATCTCCTTCCATTCCATCAATTAAAATTAATGGGTTACCAGTTGAACCATCGCCTATTGTTGCGATTCCTCTTATATTTATAGAAGGTTTATTTTCTAAACTTCCACCAGTAGAAGAAATATTTAATCCTCCAACAACACCCTGTAGCATTTGTGTAGCATTTTGAACAGGTCTTGATTCAAATGTTTCTGAATTTACTGTACCAATTGCACCAGTTAAATTTACCTTTTTTTGAGTTCCATAACCTACAACAACAACCTCTTCTAAGCTCTCTGCACTTGGTTTTAAAATGATATTTAGATTATTTTTTCCTTCAATAGATACCTCTAAAGTTTGAAAACCTAAATAAGATATTATTAAAGTTGTATCATTGTCATTAACAGTTATGGTAAATTTACCATCAAAATCTGTTGTAGTACCATTTGTGGTTCCTTTAACTACAACACTAGCGCTAGGTAAGGGATTTCCTTGGTCGTCTGTAACTAAACCATTTATAGTTTGCTGTTGTGATTTTTTTGTGTATTCAGTAACATTAGATGGGTTTGCATGAATTTGAAATAAAGAAATTAATAAAAAAAGTATTGTAAGTTTATTTTTTAAATCAAATTCTAAATCATAAAAATGTAATTTCTTTAATGTAATATAGTTTTTCATATTTGATTATATTTTGTATTATTCAAAAGTATATTCACCTTATTTTAAAAAGTTTATGTCTTTTATAAGGGAAGTTTCAGAGTTTCAGTTTTTTTATATCATAAGCTTAAATAATATTTTTTTATTTGGTTAAATTGAATTACTAAAATTATTTTATTAGATATGTATATAATACATTTATTAAACAAGAGTTTTTTTAGAATATTAAAAATTGATTACTTGTTTGAGAGTTCTTGTGTTAATGGTGAAAAATTATATTTTTTCATAGTTTAATATAACTTAAGGTATTAATGTTATTGTGTAACTATATGTATATTGTTTATTTAACAATAGATATGGCTCATGCGGAAGTGCTCCCCAGCTATTATCACCACCAACGCCCCTTTGTTTTAAATCTATATGTAAATAGATTTTGTTTTCTACAACAATATCGGTTGGATGTTTTTGTGCTTTATGTTCTCCAGGATCAAGAGTTTCTGTTGACATATTTAAAGCACTAAATCCTAAAGGTTGAATACCTTTAATTTGAATTCCTTGCCCAGTTTTATTCTTTAATGTTAACCAACGTACATCAGTTTTATATCCTGCTTCTTGAGGGCGAATGTATGTCCAAGTAAATTGATTGGATACTTTGTCTTCATATCTTCCTACAAACGAGGAAGTATTTCTATCTGAATAATTTTCCCACGGACCTCTACCATAATAATTTAAATTTTCATATGTATCTGGCAATTCAATACGCATTCCAAAACGAGGTAATTCAGGTAATTCTTTTCCTGTCATGTCTATACTTGCGGTTATTGTAATTGAACCATTATTATGAACAAGGTAATTTACTGTATAAGGAACTTCAGTTTCGGAGAGCAAATAGGTTACTATCAAAGGAAGTCCTTTTTCAGTTTTTGTTCCAATCTTTACATCTTTAACAGTTGGATTTTTATGAGCAAATCTCCATATTTTTAGTTTTCTTGGCATTTGATTTCCAAAATCATTATCAGTAGGAGCACGCCAAAAATATGGTTCAGGAAAATTAGAAATTATGGGGGTTTCGTCATTCTTTAAATTATATTTTTTAAGTTTTCCTGTATTTAAATCAAATTCACCTTCTATATTATCATTATTAAATGAAAGTGTTTTATTGTTTATAGAATATTTTAAATTTCCTTGTGTTGAAGTAGTTGAATTAAAATAGGTATTATTTCCTATTTTAAATTGCTCACGAGCAATTTCATGATTTGCAGGAATCATCTCCGTAGCATCTTTAGTATATGCATATATATCAAGATAGTATTCTTTAGATTCTAATTGTGGTAATTCTAAATCAAATTCTTTTTTTTCGTTAGGATTAGCTGATACTTCAATAGTTCCTTTTTTGATTATTTCTCCATTGCCTTTTAAAAACCATTTAAAAGTATATTTATCTAAATTGGTGAAATCGAATTTGTTTGTTATTTCCAGTTTATTTTCATTATAAAGTTTAAAATTTATATTTTGATATATTTTTTTAACTTCAGCCAATGCAGGATGAGGTATTCTGTCAGCAGTTACTAAGCCATTGGCACAAAAATTTTCATCGTTTTGTAAATTTTTACCACCTAAATCGCCTCCATAAGCCCAAAACATTCTACCATCTTCGGTTTTTGATTTTAAACCTTGATCTACCCAGTCCCAAATAAAGCCTCCTTGCATTTTTTTGCTGGTATTCATAATATCACGGTATTCTTGAAAATTACCATTGCTATTTCCCATGGCATGTGAGTATTCACACATAATATAAGGTCTCTCTTTATCAGATTGAGCATAATTTGTCATACTCTTTATACCGGGATACATTGGAGCGACAATATCTGTATTAGTATTTTCACCTGCTTGTTCAAACTGTACCAAACGCGTTTTATCTCTTTGTTTAATCCAATTATAACCATCATAAAATACTTGTCCATTTCCACATTCATTTCCCATAGACCAAATAATAATTGAAGTATGATTTTTATCTTGTTCAACCATTCTTTGCATTCTATCCATATGTGCCGGTGCCCATTGAGGTAAATATGCAGGATGTTTTGATGAATCAAACCAATTTTGCCATTCTGCTCCCATAGCATGTGTTTCAATATTAGCTTCATCAACCACATACAAACCATATTGATCACAAAGAGTATATATGTAGGGATCATGCGGATAATGACTCATACGAATAGCATTGATGTTATTTTGCTTCATTAATTTGATATCTTGTAGCATAGTTTCTCTATCAGGAACATGCCCTTTTTCTCCGTGATGTTCATGTAAATTTACACCGTTAACCATAAGAGGTTCTCCATTTACCATTAACTGTGTATTTTTTATTTCTACTTTTCTAAACCCTATTTTACCTGACAGAACTTCATTAACATTACCATTTTTTGTTAATTTTAATATATAACGATATAAATATGGAGATTCTGCACTCCATTTTTCAACATTATTTATTGTTGCAGAAAAACTAACTTTTTTGTTTGAAGAAGATATTTCTTTTTGATCTGAATAAACTTCATTTCCATCAGCATCAACAAGGACTACAGAAAGTTTTTGTTTTTTTATTTTTTCCTCATTAAATTGTTTTAAATCAACAGCAATATTAAAACTGCCTTCTTTATAAAGTTTATCTAAGCTACCTTCTACAAAATAATCCCATATAGTAGTTTTAGACACTGCTTGTATAAACACATCTCGTTCTATACCACTCAATCTCCAAAAATCTTGATCTTCTAAATAACTTCCATCATGCCAGCGAAAAACTTGTACTGAAAGTAAATTTTCACCTTTATTTAAAAAATTTGTTATATTAAATTCTGCAGCTGTTTTTGAAGCTTTGGTCATTCCTACTTCTTTTCCATTTAAGAATATTCTTGCATATCCTGATATAGATCCAAAATTTAAAATAATCTCTTTGCCTTTCCAATTTTCAGGAATGGTAAACTTTTTTCTATAACTCCCAACAGGATTGTAGTCACCATCTATAAATGGAGGATTTTTTGGGAATGGATATGTAATATTTGTGTAAATAGGTATATCATATCCTTCCAACTCCCAATTGGAAGGAACTTTTATATCTTTCCAACTTGAATCATCAAATTCTTTTAGATAAAAATCTAATGGTCTATCTGATGAGTTTTTTACAAAACTAAATTTCCAAAAACCATTTAAGCTTTTATATAAAGTTGAATTTTCGGGTAAATCTGTTATAGCTGAAGCTTCATCTTGATACAAAATAAAAGAAGATCTTCCAGATTCTTTATTACGATCAATTATAGTTGGATTTTCCCATTCATTAGGATTGTTTTGTGTATAACCAAATTGAGTATTTAAAAAAATTAATGCACTAAATACTATTGCCAATGTGTTTCTCATTTTTTGTTTATTTGTAAATTAATTGTATCCACTATATTTTTATTTACTCAACCTAAACGTACAAGTTTTTGAGTGATTTATTATTTACAGTTACTATACAATTAAGTGCTGTTTTAATAGTTTCTTTATCTTTAAATTCATTAAAATTGATATAAATGTGTGTAATACATTTAACAATATCTTAACAAAATTCATCATTTATGAGAGTAAAAAGGGGGTGTAAATTGGTAAAAAAGAGGGGGTAATTTGTTCAAATCTGTATTTTTATATTATTGTATTAGTTAATATTAGTTATAACTGAGTTAAGTGTATATTAAAAAAATATGATTTAACTAAACGAAACGTTTATTCAAGAAATAAGTGTCTTATTTTATTCATTAATTATTTATTAAATTAGAGAATTTGTTAGCTATTTTAATGAAAATCAAATAATTCATAAAATGAAGATAAAAGCCATATCAAAACTATTTTAAGTAAGGGATTAGATAGTTTTTTTGGTACAAATCTTAAAGTTTGTTTTTTCTAATTAACTCTGAAGGAAGTTTTCCAAATTGTTCTTTGAATAATTTCCTAAAATACTTGACATTACTAAATCCTACTTCATATGATGCTTGAGAAATTGTAAAATTTCCTTCTTTAATTAGTTCAGCTGCTTTATTCAATTTTACTCTACTTATAAATTGATTTATATTAAGTCCTGTAATTGCTTTTATTTTACGAAAAAGAGAGGTTCTACTCATTCCCATGCTTTTGGAGATACCCCACACATCCATTTTTTCTTGATTTAGATGTTCTAAAATAATCAATTCCAATTTATTTAAAAACTTCTTTTCCTGATCTAATAGTTTGGATTTTTCTTTAGAAAGTTCTGTTGAAATTTCTTCTTCTTTCAAGAAATATTTTCTCAATTGTTTTCTACTATCTAAAAGATTCCTGATTCTAGTTTGTAAAAGTTCACTGCTGAAGGGTTTCACGATATAATCATCAGCACCTTCTTCATATCCAACTTTAATGCTTTCAATATTACCTTTTGCCGTAAGCAATATAATTGGTATATGGGTTGTTTCCATTTTTTCTTTTAAAATATTACAGAGTTCGATTCCATTTATTTTTGGCATCATGATATCTGAAATAATAAGATCAGGTATATATTGTAAAGCTTTAGTAACTCCTTTTTCTCCATCATTGGCATAAATAAGATCATAATTATCTTCGAGTAATTCTTCTAAATAAGAAAGAATATCTGGATTGTCATCAATTACTAAAATAACTTCTCGGTTTTCATTAATATGAATATTTGATGCCTTTTTTTCTGATGAAGTTATTTTTAAAGAAGGATCCCAAGTATATAAAGTAGATACGCTCTCTTTATCAATGTTTGTTTGTGTATCCTCTTTGTAGTAGGTATCATTATTTTTGAATAATGATTTATCTCTTGGTATACTTACTATAAATTCACTTCCTTTTAGGAGTTGACTATCAATATTAATACTACCCTTATGAAGTTCTATGAGGTCTTTAGAAAGTGCTAAACCAATTCCAACTCCATCATTATTATTTTTAATAGAATTTGATTGATAGTACCTTTCAAAAACATGTTCTAATTCTTGTGGACTTATCCCAACTCCAGTATCTTTAACTTTAATTTTAAAAAAATCGTCATCATAAGTAAGAGATACATGTATTTCCCCTTTTTCTTTACTATACTTGAAAGCATTAGATAAAAGGTTATTTACAACAATATGTAGCTTTTCTATATCAAACCATGCTACAAAATTTTCTTCAGAACAAGAATAGGTTAATAAAATATGTCTTTTTTTTGCCAAAAAATAATAATTATCTACCCATTGTTTTAAACAAATAGAGAGGTTATGTTTATCAATATTTAATTTACTTAACCCTAAGTTGGATTTTCTAAATTCTAAAAGTTGATTGATAGATTGCAATAAAATATTGGCATTTTTGTGGATTAATTTTAATTTGTCCTTGTGTTTTATTGATTTCACTTCAGCAATCAAATCTTCTAATGGAGCTAGTATTAAAGTAAGTGGTGTTTTAAGTTCATGTGAAAAACTAGTGAAAAAACGTATTCTTTCTTCATTAAATTCATGTTCTAAGTGGCGTTGTTTTTTTTCAAATAAAATTGAGTTTAACAATTTTATACGTTCAGCGTAATATTTCATTATGCCCCATATGCAAACTAATAACAATAAGAGATAGCATAGATAGGCGAGAGGCGTTTTCCAAAAAGGGGGAGTAATGGTAATTAATAATTGTTTTGTTACTTCATCTCCAGATCCAAATTTTGCTTTGACATTTAAAGTATAATCTCCAGGTGGAATATTTGTTAAATTTACTTTTCCGGCACCATTCGTATTAATCCAATGATCATGATAGCCTTCTAGTCTATATGAATAGATTGTATTTTTTATAAAAGGATATTTTAATGTTACATAATCTATAGAAAAAAAGGTTTGATTATGATCTAAAGTAATGTAATCTTCATATAAAATGGATTGTTCTAAAATTCCTTTTTTATTAATTTCTGAATTGTTTTTTTTTTTGTTAAATACTTCTAAATTTTCAAAAACAATAGGGTAAGTTTCTTTTTTACTCTGAAGATTTTTTGAGTTAAAAATATTAAGACCTTTATTTCCTCCAAAATAAAGGATTCCTGATTTACTTTTTAAAGCAGATCCTATATTGAATTCACTTTGTTGAATATTATTAAAAGTATTTAAATTATATAATTCATTTGTTTGCTTGTTATAATTACTGATACCTTTAAAAGTTCCCAACCAAATGCTATTCTCATTTTCCATAACTATACTGCTCACAGTATTGTTGCTTAATCCATCATTTTCAGTAAAATTTAAAATTGTATTTTTTTTTGGATTTAACCTAATGAGACCTTCGTTGCGAGTTCCTGCTAAAATATCTCCATCCGGAAGACTAAGAATACAATAAATAATATTACTTTTTAATCCTTCTGTATTGGCTGCATTGTAATAAATAGCTTCGTCATTTTTATAGTTATATCTTAAAATACCATCTCCGTATGTAGCCATCCACAAATAACCTTTTCTATCTTCACTTATACCTCTAATATCGATTTTCCCTAACGAACTAATAAATTCAAATTGATCTTTCTTCTCTATATATTTAAACAATCCTCCACGATTGGTACCTATCCATATTTCACCATAACTATCTTCAAAAATAACCCTAACATCACTGCCTTGTTCTATTTCTCCCTGTAAATAATGTTTACAATAACCTGTATTTGGATCCATTTTGTTTAATCCGCCTTGATAGGTTCCAATCCATAATCTTTTTTTCGTATCTTCATATAAAGAAATTACGTAATTATTACTTAAGCTATATGGGATTTTTAAATTATGTCGATAATGTTTAAATTTTCCTGTTTTAGGATTAAATAAATCTAAACCAGCACCATCAGTTCCTATCCAAATTTTGCCTTCAAAACTTTCAGCTAATGCACCTATTCTATCATGTCCCAATGTTTCAGTATGGGCAATGTTTTTTCGTAAAAGTTTAATAGGTTCTCCTCTAGGATTTACAAAATTTAAGCCAGTACTAGTTCCAATCCACATATTACCATCCCAATCCATTTTTAAGGAAGATACTGTTCTATTAAATATGCTAGTGCCATCATCTCTGGGCAGATACCATTTTACCAATAAATCTGATTTTTGTGACAAAAAATCTGATTTATTGATGATATTTAATCCACCATTACGCGTACCAATCCATATTTGACCCGAATTATCTTCTTCAAAACAGACAACGTTATCATCACTCAATCCTTTTCCAACAATTAAAGATTTTTCAAGCTTTAATGTATCTCCCTTAGTTGTTATAACTTGTATACCATTTTTTGAACCAATCCATAGATTTCCATCTCTACCTGTAAAAAGAGTGTTAATTCTAGAAGAGGGAAAAGTTTTGTTTTTACCAAATGGAATACGAGTAATAGTTCTATTTTTATAATTTATTTTATTTAAACCTTTATTTGCAGTACCTACCCACAGTATTGAATCGCCTTGTTCAATTAAACTAACTATTTCATTTGATGATAAAGACGAAAGGTTTTCAGAATCATAACTATATGATTTTATTTTTCCTTCTTTATCTAAAATTTGAATGCCTTTATAATTAATTCCTAAAATAAGCTCTCCATTAGAACCATATGCCAAACAACTTATATCATTATTTAATAACCCATTGTTTTGATTTAAAACTTCAAATGTTTCTTGTTTAGGATTATAAATATTTACTCCATCTGTTGTTGCGATAAATAATTTTCCTTCATCAATAAGTTTAACCTGTTGAATATAGTTGCTACTTATATTCGAATTTTCAATCAAATTATTTTTCTTATAAGTCTTAAATTGTGTTCCATCATATCTATTTAAACCTTCTGGTGTTCCAATCCAAATAAATCCTAATGAATCTTGCTCAATACTGTTAATTGCATTATTTGATAATCCATTTTCAACATCTAGAAGATAAAAAGAAAGTTCTTCTTCAATTGGTTTAGGTTGTGAGGTAGAGTTTTGACTATATCCTATACTTAAACATAAAAGAAATAACAAGCAAATCAGGAAATTTTTTATTTGATCAAACCTATTAAAAATTGTAGAAGAGATAACTCTCCAAAAAGGCTCTGATTGTTCTATATGCAACATCTGTATTTTTCCAGTTTTTTTTAAATCTAATCTTTAAAAGAAATTAATATTTAATATAAATTTAATAAAAAAATAAGAAATATTTCTATTAGGAAGATTATCTATTCTTATATCTTAATAGTGCTTCTACCAAATAATAATCACCATAAGTAAGCGGAACATCAACTTCTGTATTTTCAGGGATATGACCAACTCCATGTTTTAATATAAAACCACCGTTTGTACCTTCTTCAGCAAGGTATTCACTGGAAGTTAGGGTGGTAAGCATAGTTTGAGCGGTTTTAAGGTATCTTTCACTTTTTTCAGCATCAACATAGTTTTGTAATTCTAATAATGCAGAAGCCATAATTGCACCGGCAGAAGAATCTCTTAGTGTATTTGGAATTCCGGGAGCATTAAAATCCCAATACGGTATTTTATCTTTCGGAAGATTTGGGTTATTTAAAATAAATTCAGCAATATGAACTGCCTGATCTAAGTACTTTTTTTCTTTAGTTTCTCTGTACATTACCGTATAACCATACAACCCCCACGCTTGTCCTCTTGCCCAAGCTGATTCATCGGAAGCGCCTTGAGCCGTACGTTTTTTCTTTACACTTCCATCATTTACATTATAATTAACTACGTGATATGAACTGTAGTCTTTACGAAAATGGTTTTTCATTGTGGTATTTGCGTGTGTAACAGCTATTTTATAATAGGTACTGTCTCCACTATGTTTAGTTGCCCAAAAAAGCAATTCTAAATTCATCATATTGTCTATAATTACAAGGTAATTATCTCCAGGAGAATCCCACGATTTTATGCAGCCTACAGTTTTATTAAATCGTGATGCTAATGATTTAGCACTGTTCATTAACACTTCTTCATATTCAGGTTTAGGATTCAATCTATAGGCGTTTCCAAAACTACAATACATCATAAAACCAAGATCGTGTGTAGAGGTATTGTACTGTTCTTTTTTTAAATCTTCTAAAACTCTATCAGCTTCATTTTTTAAAGCATCATTAGGAATTACTTCATTTAAATATAAAAGTGTACCAGGGTAAAAACCACTACACCACCAACCAGAACCGCTAGTTTCTAATTTATCGTTTTTAGCATTATAGGTTTTTGGATACTTGCCTTCTGGTAATTTTCTCATCAAATAGCTGTATTGTTTTGAGGCAAGGTTCAAAGTAGTATCAAGGTTGTTATCCAATGCTTTTTCTGTAGTACAAGAAGATGCTGTTGCAATGAGTATAGCTAACAAAAGAAAAGGTTGATATTTTGTAAACTTTTTTATAAATAAGTTAGTGAATTGTGTTTTCATGATGTTGATATTATATCGTTTTTTATTTTGGTAATGTTTTTAGTTGTAAAACACTAACCATACTAGAAGGTTCTTTTGCGATACCTTCTCCATCTATTTGCGTAACTTTTTGTAAAAAAATATCTAAACGTTTTTTATTTTTCCATAAAGAAATATCATAATTTGGCTCCCATTGACCAATTGAAAAATCGGTTAAATCTTTTATTTTCCAAGATTTGTTATTGTGTAAATCATTATAAGCTAAAGATACTTTATTTCCTCTTTCTTCATCTCTAAATAGAATATATATTAAAGGTGTTTCGTATTTATCATTAATTAAAATTTCAGGACGAGAAATAGGGATTCTTTTAGTTCCTCCACCGCCTAAATTAAAGGGTATTTTTCTAAATCCGGTATTTATTTTGCTCCAATTACCGTCTTTTAAATATACAATTTGATATTGAGGCGTTTTATTTTCACTCCAATAAGTTACAATAAAAGGATTTCCATTTTTATCAGTAGTCATAGCTGTTTGGTTGATTAAGCTACTTTTTTGTGGAATTTTCCAAGCATATTCAGCTGTTAAAGCTGTTATAGGTAATTGGTATTTTTCTCCTGTTGATTTCTCCCAAGTTTTACCACCATCTTTAGAGCGTGCATAACACAAATCGTGATTTGTAAAAACATCCCAAGTTTCTCTCCATACCCAAGAAACGTGGATAGTACCTTTTGAATCTATACAAGCTTGCCAATAAGCACTTCTAGCTTCTTCACCATCAATTAAATTATGCTGTATTTGAGTCCACTTTTTACTTTTTGAATTGTATGAATTAATAACCATATTTCCTTTTCCGGAAACTCCCGATCTATAAAAAAAAAGTAGATTTCCATCAGGTAAATTATAAAACTCTGGGTAGGTAACTCTATTTTCCTCTTTCCCTGTCATTGCCATTTTATCACTTAGTTTTAAACTCAGTGGAGTTATACTTTTAGCATAGTTAAGAGTTGTATTATGATGATCCCAACTTACGTGTAAATATCCATCATTATCTACAGCGATACTAATATCATTATGGGCATCTTTTGTGTTTCCTTTATAGTTAGTTGTATTAGTTTCCCAATTTTTTGCATTGATTTTTCTTTTTCCTAAGGTTAGAAAACTGTTTTCATTATAATAAGCTATAAATTGATGTTTTTTGTAAGTAATTAATGCATTTTTTCTAAATTTTACTGTATTTACAGAATTGTTACTCCATCCAAATCCTACTTTTGTGTCTTTAATTTTTATTTGAGCACTAGCAGATATGCATAGAAATAAGCTAAACAAAAAATATGCAAAAATTTTATTTTTATTCATTAAACTGATTAGTATAGGTTACAGAATTAAACATCTTTTCTTTTTAAAGGTTCTTCAAAGCGTAATCGATTACGCAAATTTAAATAAAACATTTATATAAAACAAATAGGTATATTTAAGAATATCTTATTTCAGAAAGGTAGAATTTAATAGTTTATGAAGTGTAATACTAATTTTTGTATTTTAATTTAAAAATATAAAAACATAAGATTCAATTTATATTTTATTTGTTTTTGAGGATGATTTTCTAATATGTAGTTTAGGTGTAAATATCACTTTTTTATCTTTTTTAATTTCTCCATTATCAATCTGTTCTAAAAATACTTGAGCAGCCATTTTTCCCATTTCTAAAGGAAATTGGTCAACAGAAGTTATTGAAAGTTCCATAAATTTTGTAAAAGGTTCATTACTAAAACCAACAACACATACATCTTCAGGAATTTTAAATCCTTTTGATTTTAATTTTTGAATTGCACCTAATGCAACAAAATCACTTGACGAAAAGATTGCATCTGGCAGGGTCTCAAGTTTTAAAAGTTCTTCTACAGCATTTTGACCAGATTCAGTACTGCTTATTGTTTGAATAACATATTTTTCATTAAAATCAATTCCATAATCAAATAAAGCTCTTTTATAGCCTTCAAATCTGTCTTTATATATTTCATAAGATAGATCTCCATATAAATGTGCAATTTTTGTACAACCTTCTTTAATTAAATGCTCAGTAGCCATATAGCCACCTTTAAAGTCATTAATTGTCACATAACTAGTGCCTTTAATATTTATCTTTTTATCAAAAAATATTAGAGGAATATTTTTTTCAGGAATCTTATAAATGATATGATCTTTTTCATTTGATATGTTTGAAATTGACATTAAAATACCATCAACTTGAGCATTTATTAAAGCATTTATATTTTTAATTTCTCTTTCAGCTTCATTATAAGTTTGACAAATTATTACTTGGTAATCATGAGGATATAATTCTTCTTCAATTCCTCTAATAACATAAGAAAAAAAACTCCTATTAACATGAGGAACAATAACACCAATAGTTTTACTTTTGCCACTTTTAAGAGCTAAAGCTAATTTATTTTGTTTATAATTCATTTCAATTGCCGTATTCATAACTAGTTCACGAGTTTTTGCACTTATTCTAGGACTATTATTTAGTGCTCTTGATACTGTTGCGGCTGTGATATCTAATTTTTTAGCAATATCATAAATAGTTACTTTTTTATTCATAAAATAATTTTAGTAGTTACAAAAATAATAAATTTTACATGTATTTATGTAATCGATTGCGCAAATATTCGAAATTAAATGCTAATAGAATATAAAACTACAATATTTTTAAAGAATAATTTAAATGATTATGCTACAAAATTTTAATAAACAATTAATTAAAATATATCTTAAACTATTTGATAAAACACGTATTCTTTTATAAGAATATTTGGTGATTAAACAGGAATTATATAAGTTTGCGTAATCGATTACTTTAGTTTTTTGTAATAAAATTTGATATTATTGTATTCTTAAAAAAAATATGTAGAGTAATTAAACTTATTAAATAAATATAGTGTTAAATTTTTTTGAATTTAACATAAATAATGATGAAAAATTTAAATTTTATATTACTATTTTTTTTTGTAAGTATTGTTGCTTGTAAAAAACACTATAAAGAAAATGAAATTAGTATTATATCTGATGAAAAAACAGAAATAAATACATATGCTGAAATTTCAATTAAAAAAGGTGGTGTTTGGGGAGAGCAGAATTATGAAGGAGGAGTGTTTAAAAATGTGAAAAATTTAAAAGTACCCGAAAATCATATAATTAATTCTACTTTTATCCGATACGAAGGTCCTGGTTGGGAAAGTAATAAGGTAGCTTATAGATTATATTTAGATTCAAGAAATGCTATTGATATTTTTGGAAAACAAACAGATAGTTTAGTATTGTCAAAAATTGGTCAAGACGGTTTTGGTTCTTATCATAATTTGAATGATTGGGGAATGGATATTCTCAAAGTAGGTGAAGGATTAGGAATCGGTTCAATAGGTAGATATGCAGGTGCTAAAGTATTGCATTTTAATAAAGTTGACTCAACTTTTGTAGATGTAGAGAATTCGCTTAAAAATTCAGCTATAAATGTCAATTATTATGGATGGAAAACGTTAAATGATAAAGTTGATTTAACATCAAAGCTTTTTATAGTTCCAAACCAACGTTTTACAAAACATACTATACAATTATCTAAAAGTATTTCAGGTATTTGTACAGGTATAGTTAAACATGATGTTGAATTTATTCAAAAAATGAGCGAAAACCAAGAATGGGGATACATAGCAACTTATGGAAAACAGACGTTAGTGCCTGATAATTTGGGAATGGCTATTTTTTATGAAGCAGAAACTGTTGAAGATATAATTGATTCGGAATTTGATTATCTTATAGTTTTTAAACCCAGTACCGAAAAAATTTCATTTTACTTTTTAGGAGCATGGGAGAAAGAAAAGGGTGGGATAAAAACAAAAGAAGATTTTTTGTCTTATTTAGATGAAAAACTGGAAGAACTAAACGATAATAATAAAATATAATTACGAAAAAAATAGAATTTTGTTTTAAATAGAACTATTAAATTAATGAAAGAAACAGACTTATCACAGGGTGAATATGAAGTTATAATAGACTCTCCTGGAAGGATAAATATTATAGGAGAACATACTGATTATAATAATGGATTTGTATTACCAACAGCAATTGACAAAAA
>NZ_JAAZUI010000029.1 GCF_012524075.1 Lutibacter sp. B1 | reverse complement strand
ATAACAAAAAACGTCTACACTCTTCTTTGGGATATAAAACCCCTTATGAAGTAGAACAAGAATTTTATCAATTTAAATATGTAGCTTAGGTCTTAAAAAAATTGTCCGACTTTTTGTTGCAAGTCCAAGTGATAGTTGTTCCATAATTGAAACAATGCCACGTACAAACTTATGTGCGTGGGATTTAAACGGCTATCCTTTGAGAATTGTAAGAATACAGCGTTTAGGTGCTTAATGTAATTGACCTGCTCCAAAACGATTTAGAATTTGTTATGAACTTTATTATTTTCCATTACGCTAATTATTTCTTCGTAATCGTAATAGAGTACACCCCCTACTTTGGTGTAGGGCAATGTGCCATTAATTCTTAAATTCTGTAACGTGCCAGAAGAGATTCCCAAAAGCTTTTTTACTTCAGGGGATTTTAGCCACCTTTTGGTAATATGACCAGATTGGCTATTGAGTAGTTCCTTGATATCATCGAGCAGTTCCATTTTGAATTCTCGAAGGTCGTCTGTGGTAATAATACTTGTGGGCATAATAGAACGGATTAAAAGAAAGGGACTACCGTTTTGCTTTCATCTAAAATGATAGCCCCTGACCTGATTTGACTTTCGTTCTACAAAATTGGGGTAGTTTGCTGGATTTTATTCACAAGTTAGGCCTACTTGGGTGTTTTTCTTCTCTCATTTTCAATGTAATACAATAGAGGGTTTTGGTACTTCTTCAGAAAAAATACCCTATCTAAAAACCACCAAATAAAATGAGATTTTCCATAAAACAAGAAACACCCAAGTTGAAGCATCTTGGGTGTTTTATTTTATGTTATCAGTATCATCCATCCTTTTGGTCAACTGCTTTTTCAGTATATCCAAAAATTTGGTTCTACCATTTTTACGCATTCGTATTTCCAGAAAAGCTCTGTAATAATCGCCCAAGTCCACTTTAAACGTTTTTTCAACAAAATAGGCAATATCTTTAATGTCAACAGTACCATTATTTATGACATCTGTGCTGTGCAAAGCGTATATCAGTTCAATTAAATATATTTTGTGGGCTGTCCAGGTAATTTTGGTTTTACTTTGTAACAATCTTAAACTTGCATAATTTCCATTATTTTCCAATTTATCAATTTCCCGTTTTAAGTGTACAATCAAAAGGTCGTAGGCTAAAATTGTGGCTACGGTACTATCGTGGCTTGTTGCAAATTGTTCATCTACAAAAAAGTGAAATGAATCCGGGAATAACCGAATATCTGCCTTGCCTCTCAAAAAATATTGTTCATCAAATACAGTTGCTTCCCTACGGTAATAATGGTAAAAATCGAGATTGTCGTTAAAATAAGTTTGAAGTTTTTCAATATAATTGTTCAAATATTTTACTTGAGATTTATTACTTCCCCTCGGTCTTTTACCTTCAATATTAAATAGTTTTACATAATAGATGAGTTTGCTATAAATTTTCGGTTTAGTACATTTAAAGAAATGTATTTCCTCTAATTTGGTTTCAAATTCATAATCAACTACGATACTTCTAACTTTCTTAAGGGTTTGCTTTGCAAGTTTAATCCCTTTTTCAGCTTTGAGTAAAATATCTTGTTCTTCTATTTCAAGAATATCTAATTTATTGTCTAATTTTTTTAATATGTCGTCGTAATTTGTCGTCATTCATTCTGGGTATCATTATTTTCACTTAATCTTCTGCAATAGCGTTGCATTTAAAATTGTAATTAATTAAATAGATATAAAATACTTTAGGAACTGCAAGAACAGTACAAAGCAGATTAACAGGATAACAACGATTAGAATACCAATCCAAATTATTTTATCTTTTTTGGTAATGCTATTTTTTACAGCTGGTACTTTATTGTTTTTTTTATTTCGTCTATTCCGTCTATTTTCCGACATAGAATATCATTTTTACTATATATCAATCATTTCCACTTCAATTTTTGTAGCCACACAAACCACTTGGAACATTATATTCTCGTAGTTAATCAATGCTTATGAATATTCCCTTTTAGCACAAAATAGTATAATAGGAATGCGGTTATTACCACAAAGATTATTGCAAGAATCCCATTGAACTTATCTTTTTTTGTGATTTTGTTATTCGATGATTTATTAACTTTCTTATTTCTTTTATTTTTCTGTTCTTGATACATCGCTTTTGATTATTACCATTTCATCTTCTGCAATCTTACAGCGTTTAAAATAGCCAACAAAGCCACTCCCACATCCGCAAATACAGCTTCCCACATTGTCGCCAGACCGCCTGCTCCCAAAACAAGAACCACAGCTTTTACTCCAAAAGCAAGCGCAATATTTTGATATACAATACGTCTGGTTGAACGACCTATTTTAATAGCTTTTGCAATTTTGCTCGGTTGGTCTGTTTGGATAATGACATCTGCGGTCTCAATGGCGACATCGCTACCTAAACCACCCATTGCAATACCTACATCACTTACTGCCAAAACTGGCGCATCGTTTATGCCATCGCCAATGAACGCAACTTTGTTATCGTTTTCGGACATTAGTTTTTCGACTTCCTTCAATTTATCTTCTGGAAGCAAACCGCCTTTTGCCCAATCTACACCCATTTCTTTGGCAACTTGTTGCGTAATTGAATCCTTATCGCCCGAAAGCATTATGATTTTTGAAATACCAGATTCCCGAATTTGTTTAATGGCATCGTGTGCATCATCCTTTAACTCGTCTGCAATGATTACATAGCCTGCAAATTTGCTTTCAATGGAAACCATCACAATGGATTCTACAATGTTGTCGGTTTCAGATGGAACTTCGATATTATTTGAAATCATCAATGGTTTATTCCCAACTAAAACAGTTTTGCCATTGACCATTCCCTTTAATCCTTTTCCTGCGACTTCGGTTACTTCTGTTGCCTGAAAATCTTCGCCATCGGCTTTATATTCCATAATTGCCTTGGCAATGGGATGAGTGGATTGTTCTTCCATCGCCATTAGGTATTTCATCATTTCGGCTTCGCTCAATGACCCATTGTTTACAACGACATTTTTGATTTTAAAAACCCCTTTGGTCACGGTTCCGGTTTTGTCCATTACAACCGTAGTTACCTTTGTCATTTCGTCCAAAAAGGAAGCTCCCTTAAAGAGAATTCCATTTTTTGAAGCTGCTCCCAATCCACCGAAATAACCCAACGGAATAGAGATAACCAATGCACAAGGACAGGAAATAACCAAGAAAATCAAGGCTCTATACAACCAATCGCTAAAGACATAATCGTCCACAAAAAAGTAGGGTATAAACGTCAATCCAATCGCAAGAAAGACAACGATTGGTGTATAGATTCTTGCGAACTTTCTAATGAACAATTCGGTTTTTGATTTCCGTGCGGTGGCGTTTTGCACCATATCAAGAATTCTTGCAATGGAACTATCCTTAAATTCTTTGGTCGTTTCAATTTCAATAACGCCATCCAGATTGATGCTTCCTGCAAATACTTTTTCTCCTTTTGCAATGGTGTCAGGTTTGCTTTCGCCCGTTAATGCTGCGGTATTGAACGAGCCTTTTTCGGACAATAAAATACCATCCAAAGGGATTTTTTCGCCCACACGGACTTGCACTTTTTCGCCAATAGCAACGGTTTCGGGATTTACAGAAACATAATTGTTGTTCCTATAGACCAAGGCTTCATTAGGTCTTACATCCAGTAATGCCTTGATGCTTCTCTTGGCTCTTTTAACGGCGGCACTTTGGAACAATTCGCCTACAGCATAAAACAACATTACTGCCACACCTTCGGGATATTCGCCAATGGCGAATGCACCTATGGTTGCGATGGACATCAATAAAAACTCGGTAAAAAAATCGCCATTTTTGATGCTTTTCCAACCTTCCTTTATTACAGGAAAACCTACTGGAAGGTATGCGACTGCATACCAGACGATACGTATCCAGCCCGAAAAATAGGGGAAGGTTTCAAAATAATCAAACGCAATGCCCGCAATGAGCATTACAAAGCTGAAAATTGCTGGTACATAAATTTTAAATTTCCCTATACTTTCCGGACTGCTATGGTTGTGGCCATCATTGCGCTTGTGATTATCGGATGAAGTTTTATTTAAATCTCTTAAATTCAGTTTCTTTTTTTTCATTTATATCAATTATAATTTTATTTAAATTCACAGTCATTCCAATCTCAACACCAATTGGGCAAACTGCACCTCTATGGTATCATCGATACCCTCTATTAAGGAATCCAAACCAGTATTTGAAACCAATAATTGTCCGGTTGCACTTATCAGGCAGGACATACTTACTCCTTGTTCTATATGGGTAATGGTTGCTTTAAATTGTGATTTAAAGGATTTCCCTTGATAAGTAACATCTATCAGCCAATTAAAGTTGATAGGGTCGTGCCGTTTTGATAAAAAATCCTGTGATGGAATAGTGCCAGTAAACCGAAGTATTAAAGGGTCTTCCCGCTGTTCTAAAAGGGCATTGATTTTAGGACTATATGTTGATAAAGTCTTAAGGTCGAGTACACCATTGACCACTTTGGAATCATAATCAAGATATAGTGCCAATTTATGGCTTTCTGCCTTGATGGGTTTATCATCAACCAAAGTCATCATCATAATATGACCTTCTTCAGTTGTATAAACTTTTTGGGCATTTACCTTATAATAACTAACCAACAAGATTATTAAAAAACAATGTTTAATATTCATAATGCGCATCTTTACTTGTATAATTTAAAAAAGCAGCTTCTACTTTTGCTTTTAATACTATTAATCATTTTGCTTTAAAAAGCATCATAAAAGCTGCCTGCTATTAATTAAGTTTTCACTTAACTTATTTAAATAAAAAATTTCGCTCATTCCTATAACGATTTACCGCTACTTGTTATCTATATCCTTTTCTCGTTTACCGAAATAATAAATTAGCGCAACACTTGCACCTAATAAGCCAAACAGAGTGTTCTCAAAAATTTGATTCCCATTGATATTTAAAATTTCAATGAAATTATTTATTAAATATTGCCATCAATTGATTTCGTAATTCTGGCTGCTAAACGTGAAAATTGTTATCCCAAAAGGTTGAAGGATAAAAACACCTATGGCAAACCCAATTAAAATGGTAATAAGAATGCTTTTTTTATTCATCGTCTGTCTTTTACGGAAGTAAGCTTACTGGCTCTCAATCCAATTTTTGGCATCTTCCTTTTGGTCTATATTGAAATACTTAATATCGGCATTGGTAAAAGGCTTCATAAATTGGGTTATCCAATTCTGCCATTTTTTATCTCCTACCATTGCTATTTTTTCATAGTCCGTGGCGTGGGCTGTGTCCATTTTTAGGTCTTCCCATAAACCAGGTAAATCCCAACCTGTAAAGTTGACCATCTCAAAATACCACCGGACTTTCATTCCTTTGTCCAGTATGGCGTGGATAAGTGGATGGATTTTTTCTATATCTTCTTTTCTCAATTTGCCCGAAGCTTTTGTTGCAACAATATTTTTTTCTTTTAATTCGATTATCTGTAACATTTTATATAGTTTTTAATTAATAATTATCCTTCTAAATCGTAAAACCATTCTTCCGCCCTTATGATGCCTTCTGATAAAGCTTCTTTTGCTGAAATATCTTTTTTTTCAATTAGTTCTTTTGCTATGGACAGGGCTTTTTCTCGTACAATAGGATTTAAGGTATCTAGGTCAGTTTTAAAATCTTCAAACATCCAGTCCATAGCTTCATTTTAATGGTTAAAAAGTTCCTTTTCTTTTTCAGGGTCTATTTCATCTTTTGACTTTTTGTCCAAAAAATAATCAAGCACAATACCCACGATAACAGCACCTACGAACGCTGAATAAACCTGCCAATTAAATTGGATTATCAATGATAGACTTATAAGTATCGCCAAAATGGGTAAAATCGGCACTCGTCCTATAGCCAAAGGAACTTTAAATGGTCGTTCTTGCTCTGGTGCTTTAAACCGAAGCACGATAAGTGCGACATTTACGGCAACAAAAACAAGTAAAGCGCCTAAAGAAGACATACCTGCTACAATCTTAATATCGCCCAACAATAAAAATCCCGCAACTGCTGCCATAACTACAATAGTAGTAACCCACGGTACTTTCTGTGCATTGGTTTTGGTCATAAACTTTGGAAGTTCTCCCACACTGGCCATTCCAAAAAGCAACCTACTTATGGATATGATACCACTAAAAGCAGCATTAGCCGTAGCAAAAAGTGCAGCGATAGCCAATACCACAGGCAACCAATTGTTGAGATTGGAAGATGCAAGAGAAAGTGGCGAATCCACGTTTGCCAAAGCGGAAGGGTCTGCAATATTCAAAACCGTAAAAGCAATAAATAAATAAATTATTGTAGTTATTACCATAGTCATTAAAAATGCACGGGGAATTGTTTTCCCTGGGTTCTTAACTTCCGAACCCAAAGCTGCCATATGTTCAAAACCAGTATAGATAAAGAACAGTGTAGCTGTGGCCGCCAAAGTTCCAGAAATCGATTCAACTTTAAAAAATTCTGCTTTGGGTGGACCAGTTTCCAAAAGTCCAAATACTATCAATAATAACAATCCCAAAAGTTGAATGCTGACCATAATAATATTTGCTGTCGACGATTTTGTGATGCCTGTAATACTAATTAATGACAACACCAATAAAATGCCATAACTTATTAGAAGAGAGGGCATATTAAAAAACGTATTGAAATACCCCGAAAAGGCAAGTAACACGGCTGCAATGGTGGCCGAACTATGAAACGCAATCGTCCAACCCGTGAGAAAAGACGGAATATCAATTTTTGGAAATGCCTTGCGTACAAAAATAAATTCCGCACCAGCATTGGGATAGGTAGAGGACAACTCTGCATAGGACATTGCAGAGACACTAGCCGCAATTGCTGCAAAAATAAAACTCAACCAAAGGTCTGTGCCCGCTTGTCCAGCAGCTGCACCAATCACGGTATAGATTCCTGCACCCACAATCGTGCCAACGCCATAAAAGGTAAGTCGAAGCGTACTCAAAGATTTTTTTAGTTCTGCCATATTTTTTAGTTAAAGAGGGTGGAAGAAACCTGAACTGGACCATTGGGCGCAAGGGTTCAAGGTTCAAGTACTCCCACCTGTTATTTTTTCCTGCATTTTTCACATATTCCTTTCAAAACCAAGTTCACATCGTTCACTTCATAATCGTGTGGCAAGCTTTCTTCCGATATCTTATTCGGTAAACAGATTGTTTTCCTACAATCGGTACAATGAAAGTGCATATGTAAATCTGTACCGTATTTACCTTTGGCGTTTTCATCAGAAATCGCATATTTTGCCACTCCGACCCCATCATTAATCTGATGAATCAGCCCTTTATCCTCGAAAATCTTGAGGTTTCGATAAAAGGTCGTTCTGTTTGCTGTTTTATTGGTTTCGCTCTTTTGAACAAAGGCCTTTTTCAAATCGGAAAAGGACACGGCACTTTGTTTCCTTTTTAGGAACTTGTATATCTTCGACCTCATTTTAGTAGGTCGAATCCCTTTAGCCAATAATGTTTTTTCCGTCTTTGTCATTTAATATTCTTTCAAAAAACCAGGTTCTTCTATGTCCCAATTTTTCTAATCTTTTTTATAAGCCAAAAGGCGCAGCGCATTGGCCACGACTACCAAGGTAGACCCCTCGTGAAATGCCACGGCTATTCCTATGTTTGCCCAGCTCAAAATGGTGGCTGGTATCAGAAGTGCCACAACCCCAAGGCTTACCCAAAGGTTCTGCTTGATTATGGCCTTTGCTTTCCTACTTAAGCCAATGGCAAAGGGCAGGGTTTCCAATTTATCGGCCATTAGGGCAACATCCGCGGTTTCTAAAGCCACATCACTGCCCGCTGCACCCATTGCAATACCTACGGTACTGTTTGCCATCGCAGGCGCATCGTTTACACCATCTCCCACCATTGCCACCTTGGATTCCTTTTCCTTTAATTCTTTTATGGCATCCACTTTTTCCTCCGGCAACAGGCTTCCCCAAGCATCGGTCAATCCAATTTCTTTAGCAACGGCGTCGGCAACCTTTTGATTATCCCCGGTTAGCATTATCATCCGCTTGATACCGATTTCCTTTAATTTTTTCAGTGTTTCCTTGGCCGCTTCCCGTGGGGTGTCCATCAGGGCGATGATACCGATATATTCTTTGTTCCTTCTTATAAGCATCGTCGTGTTTCCGTCGCTTTCAAGTTCTTTTACTTTATTCGATATTTCTTCGGATGGTTTTGCTTCATCGAGGTCTTCGTACAAGTCAAGGTTTCCAATATAGATTTTATCCTTGCCCAAGGACGCTTTGATACCTTTTCCGAGAACCGCTTCTAAATCTGACGCATCGTTAATATCAGTACCTTTCAGACGCTCTTTCCCATCCCTTACGACAGCTTTGGCCAAAGGGTGGTCGCTCAAATTTTCAACAGCAACAGCTATCTTTAACAGTTCATTTTCTTCAATATCCCCTAATGGTACTACATCGGTAAGTTTGGGCTTGCCTTCTGTAAGCGTGCCCGTTTTATCAAAAGCCAAAGCCGTAATGACCCCCAAATCCTCAAGCGGTCGCCCACCTTTGATAAGTACCCCGCCACGAGCCGCTCTTGCAACCCCGCTTAATACAGCACTTGGTGTTGAAATGGCCAGTGCACAGGGGCTGGCGGCTACCAATACCGCCATTGCACGGTAAAAACTTGCACTAAACGGTTCATCAATGACCAGAAAGGCAAAGAGCAGGATACCCACCAGTATCAGTACGGATGGTACAAAGTATTTTTCAAACTTATCGGTCAACAGTTGGGTAGGGGACTTCTGGGTCTGCGCCTCGTTAACCAGTTTGACCAGTCGGGATAGTGTAGAGTCTTTGGCTTCCTTGATTACCTTTATTTCCAGCGTGTTATTACCGTTGATAGTTCCAGCGAATACCCGATTTTCGTCCTTGATATCATCGTCTGCCGAATAGTCCCTGCTCGTATCTTCCACGGGAATTTTGTCCACGGGTACACTTTCCCCAGTAATAGGTGCCTGGTTGACGCTGCTTTTTCCATTGACCACGACGCCATCTGCGGATATTTTACTATTGGGCTTGACCACAATGATATCGCCTATACTTAATTTTTCAATCCCGACTTCTTCTGTCTTGCCATCTTTTTTCAGCAATGCCGTTTTTGGTGCTAAATCTGCCAGTGCCGCAATGGACTTTCGGGCCTTTTCCATTGCATAATGTTCAAGGGCGTGCCCCAAACTAAACAGGAACAGCAACAAGGCACCTTCTGCCCATTCGCCCAGAGCTGCGGCACCGATGGCGGCAACCAACATCAAGAAGTCGATTTCAAAGCCGCCCTTGGCTACGGTCTGTATAGCCTCTTTCGCCGTAAAGTACCCTCCAAAAAAGTAAGCACCGACGTATAAAGATAAGCTAACCCAATCCGGTATTGATTCTACGTAGGAAAGGCCAAAACCAATACCCAGAAGCGTACCGCAAATGATGGCAAAAATAAGTTCGGTATTCTTGCCAAAAATACCACCGTGGGCGTGTGCCTCACTTTCACCCTCCTTGTGGTTGTGTTCTTCGCCGTCTTTATGAACGTGGTCTTCGCTCTCGCCAACGTGTTGATTTTCCTCCTTGTCTTGAGTATCTTCAGATTTTTCTTCACCGTTGGAAACTTCCATTTTTTGTAAATACGTTTCTGTATCAACGGAAGGTTCAATAATGGTAAGCCCTTGTTTTTCTATTTTCTTTTTAATAGCCCCAAATCCTGTAATGCCTTTATCAAATTCCACACGTACCATTCCAGAGCCTGAAACGGAAACTTCCAAAACTCCATTGATTGTCAAAAGGCTTTTCTCTATGGAACGAGCCTGCCTTGTGTGTCTGATTCCTTTAACTTCAATGAGCAAATGCCCGTATTTTTCGGTAATCTCGGCACCAGTACTTTCGGCGAGGGATTGAATGCGGTCAATGGAAATGATATCTGGGTCATAATGAAAACAGAGCTGCGGCACATCATCTCCGTTTGCATCGGCAATGTGCACTTTTTCGATGCCCTCTTTAGCTTGTAGTTTTTGAATAAGCCTTTCAACACAAGAATCTTTTTCGTTAGGAACTTGCGGAAGGATGACCGGTATTTTTAGTTGTAGTTTTTCCATTTTTTATTTTTATTTTATCCACTCTTTGGCATCGTCTTTTTCTTCGGTCTTATAAAATTTTATATGAGCTTCTGAAAAAGGAAGCAATACCTCGGTAAATTGCTCCTGCCATTTAACGCTACCCACCAAAGCAACACGCTTTAAATGCTTTTCATTCGGAAGGTTTAATTCAATTCCCTTCCAATATGCCTCTGCTGTCCAGCCTTCAAAATTTTCCATCTCGATGTACCAATACACTTGTGGATGGGCAGTTATATGTTCTGTTAAGACTGGTATCAAGTTTTCATAATCCTTGGCATCCAGCTTATTCTCTGCTACCATATATACAGTAGCCTCTTTTTTATAGATTGTTATCATTGCTCATTATTTATAAATGATAATTGAATTTAAAAACCAAACGTTTAAACCAAATTGCCACTGCATTTTTCGCAGATACCCTTTACCACCAAGTTGATATCCTCGGTAATATAACCATCAGGTAAGTTGATGTGAGGGATTTTATGCTCTGTTAAACAGACCGTTTCATTACAATTGTTGCAATGAAAGTGCAAATGAAGGTCGTTGCCGACCTCGCATTCACAATTTTCTTCGCAAAGGGCGTATTTTATAACTCCCGTACCATCCTCGATTTGATGCACAATACCTTTTTCTTCAAACGCTTTCATAGTCCTAAATAGGGTACTTCTTTCACTGACCTTAAAATCCTTTTCCAAGTCGCCAAGGCTGATGGCCACATTCAACTCTGCCAACCGCTTATATGTCATAAGGCGCATAGCTGTAGGTCGTATTCCTTTGCTTTCTAAAAATTGAACTATTTTTTCCATTTGTTTAAAAAGAGATTTACAGGTCGTGCCGTTTTAAGGAATCTCCTGTTTTAATTTGAAAGGCATCTTCAATATCCGACAAATAAATAATACCGTCACCGTCAGCTGGTTCTTCTGTTTTACCATTGGCTAAAATAATTTCTATGGCTGCTTGGGCTTCTTCATTTTGGCATACCAACTCGATTTTTACTACACGACTATCTGTAATATGAAAATCGAGTGATGGTCTTGCACCTTTAGCCTTAAACGCACCAGTTCCTTCAGCTTGAGATAAGGTCATACTTTCAAATCCATTGTCAGAAAGTGCTTCAATGACTCTTTGGATTCGGTTTGGTTTTATAAATGCTTTTATTTCTTTCATCTGTTGATATTTATTTGTTTTTTAATGGTCATATGTAATTACTCACATCGTTTTTATTTTATTTAAAGGTGTTCGTGAATCTCTGATTTCGCCAATCAACATTGTGGTTGGTATCCACATTGTTATAGCTCATTTCATATTTTTAAATTTTTAATCGATTTTGAACCGAGCCTGTTTTTTAATTTTTAACTAACTAATTAAGACGATAAACAAACTCGGAATCAAAATCTTTGATTGTTATTGAATTAATGTCCGTGTTCCAGTTCGCCCTTGACCATTTCCGAAGACAGGTTATAAGCTCCGTTTATCACGACTTTGGCATCCTTTGAAACTTCGGCAGGCAGGTTGACTTCAACAAAGCCTAAATCAGTAATACCAACCGTTACGGGTATCATTTTAAATTTCATTTTGTCCGCTTCCATTTCTTCATCTTCATCCAAAATAAAAATAAAGGATTGCTCGCCTTCTTTTATAATGGCAGCTTCCGGTACGGCAAAACCCTTTTTCTCGCCTTGCACTATTCGCCCTTCCACATACATACCCGGCAATAGGTTTTTATCCTTGTTTTCAATATCTGCCAGAACTTCCAAAGCTTTTGGGTCTGTATTGAAGGTTTTACCAACAGACCGAACGGTTGCTTTAAGCAGTTCATCTGGACGAGAGGCCGTGGAAAAATATATCTGTTGCCCTTGCTTGATTTGCTTTATGTCCTTCTCATATACTTTGAAGTTGACATAAATTTTTGAGTTGTCGCTTATCGAGAACATTTTGGATTGTTGTGCCACGTAATCGCCAAGGCTAATCATTACTTCATCCACATACCCACTTATAGGCGAGGTAATGGGAACAGCGGAATATATCTGTCCTTCCGCCACTTTGTCCGGGTTAATGCTCAACAGTCTCAATTGGGACCGCAAACCATTGACGCTGGATGTTGTAGAACGAAATTTTGACTGTGCCATTTGAAATTCCTTGCCAGAAGAAACACCTTTATCATAAAGAGTCTGCTTGCGCTCAAAATCCTGTTTCAAAAAGACCAATTCATCATTTTTTTCCTGATAATCTTGTTGCATTGCAATGATATCAGGGTGTTCTATATATGCCAACACCTGTCCTTTGCTTACGTTATCTCCGGGTATTACTTTTATGGAACTCACATTTCCACCAACAAAAGGACTTATGTTCGCCTTGTCCTGTGGGAAAAGTTCCAGCGTTCCTGTTACCTTAATGTTGTTCCCTAAATTGCGTTCCTCCAAAAGTTTCATTTCCAAACCTATGGTTTCGGCCTGTTGCTTTGTGAGTTCCACAACGCCTTCTTCCTCGCTGTGACCTTCTTCTTCTCCTTCACTGTGGCCTTCCTCGCCGTGTGCATCTTCTCCAGCTTCATTGGTTTTTGATACGCCTTCGGCTTCGTTATGCCCAAGTTCAGATTTTGGGGCATCATTACAACTCATAAACATAAGTGTAAATAATACGGTACTTACTAATAGTATATTCTTCATTTCTCTTTTTTTAAGGTTATAAATTGCCCAATTGATATTGCATATCAATGGTCTGCTGGTTAAACTGATTGATGTATTGTAAATGGTTTTGTTTAATGCGGATGGCACTATTGAGAATCGTGATGTAATTGACGTAATCTATTTCGCCTTCTTTAGATGCCAATTGTGCGGTGGTAATTTGTTCTTCTGCCAAGAGTAGTGCGCCTTCTTCGTAATATTGCAAAATCTTCTTTGTTTTTTCAAGGGATTTGGTCAATTGCGACACACGACTTTCCGTGACCGCCTTTTGTTCCAAATATTGATTCTCTGCTACCATTGCGTCTGCCTTGGCCGCCTTGACCCTCGACTTCTGGGGAAAAAACCACAACGGAATACTAATACCTGCCTGATAGGTGTTGAAGCCTGAAACATCATCCACAACCTGTCTGCCATACGATAAGCTGAATTTCGGTAGGAATTGTGATTTCTCAACGCCCACGTTTGCTTTACTTACTTCGGCATTTTGCAAGGCATATTGCAACATTGGGTTATTCGCTACCGAAGTGGAATCTAATGTCGCCATAAAATCCAATGTTTTGTATGGTTCACTAATCGTTTCAATGGATTCATCCGTTCCCAAATATTGTTTTAAGGCACGTTTGGCTATTTCAATATCATCAAAGGCTTGTTGCCTTAATACTTGAATCTGTTGAAATTCGGAAGAGGCTGAAATAAATTCCAATTTGCCTGTTTCTCCCGTATCATACCGAAGTTGGGCAGCGGTCTTAAAATTGGCATAAATACTGTCCAGTTGGTCTGCAAAGCGCAACTGCGCCTTATAATAATTTATTTGGTCATACGCTTGCATCACATTACGCACCAATTGTTGTTCACTGGCCACATAAAACTTTTCTCCCAAGGCAATACGCTCTTTGTAAAACTTCGATTTTGAAAAACCGGAAAGCAAATCAATGTTGCCCTGTTGCACACCAACGGTTGTCTGCACTCCAGGAAGATTATTTCCATATTCTTCTTTGCCCGTGAAAACTTGAGTGCTACCAAGGTCAAAACTCGTTCCCTTTAGTGCCTTTTCCCGTTCAATAAATGCTTGGCTCTCTTTAAGTGATGGATAATTCTGTTTAGCCATAGCAATAGCCTCATCAATGGTCAAGGTCTTTGGGATTGTACCATCTTGATTGGTGTCTTGGGCAAATGAAGTACCAGAAGCCATCAAACCTCCAACCATCAATAATACGGTTACAATATTGGTTGATTTTTTAATATAACTTACATCTCCACCATTGTCCTTCTTTTCTTTTCGGGATTCCAGCCAATAATAAAGAATAGGAATAACCACCAAGGTCAGAAATGTTGCTGTTATCAATCCGCCAATAACCACCGTTGCCAATGGTCGCTGCACTTCTGCCCCGCCAGAGGTAGAAATCGCCATTGGGATAAAGCCCATAATGGCCGCCGTTGCCGTAAGCAAAATTGGACGTAAGCGTTCGTGTGTTGCCTCGTATATTCGTTTTTTTAAGTCTGTCATTCCACTTTCTTTTAATTCGTTGAATTTGTTTATCAGTACCAATCCGTTTAAAACCGCAACTCCAAAGAGCACAATAAAACCAACACCTGCCGATATACTAAAAGGCATTCCTCGTATCAATAGTGCAAAGACACCTCCAATGGCCGCCAAAGGCACTGCCATATAAATCATTAGTGATTGTGAGAACGAACTCAATGCAAAATAGAGCAAAATGAATATTAGGAAAAGTGCGATAGGCACTACAATCATCAAGCGGTCTGATGCACGTTGCAGGTTTTCGAAAGAACCTCCGTAGGTTACAAAATAACCAGGTGGCAATTTTACCTGTGTTTCCAATTTTTGCTGTATTTCCTCGACCATCGATTTTACATCGCGCCCACGAACATTGACCCCAACCGAAATACGGCGAGAGGTATTGTCCCTTGAAATTTGCATTGGTCCTGGCTTATAGCTGATATCTGCAACCTCCTTTAAAGGCACTTGCGCTCCGTTTGGCAGGTCGATATAAAGATTTTTAAGACTGTTGATATCTTGTCGAAATTCCTTCGCCAAGCGGATTACTACATCGAACCGTTTTTCGCCTTCAAAAATCACACTTGCCTGTTCTCCAGAAAATGAAGCACTCACATAATCGTTCAGCTTGTCAACGGTTACACCGTATTGTGCCATTTTTGCCCGGTTATACACCACCGTCATTTGTGGCAAACCGCTTGTAGCTTCCACATTGAGGTCAGCCGCTCCGGGTACAGTTCTAATGACCGCAGCGATTTCCTGTACCTTGTCTGCCAAAACGCCCAAATCTTCCCCATATAGTTTAATGGCAACATCTTCTCGGACACCCGTCAATAATTCATTAAAACGAAGTTCTACAGGTTGGGTAAACACGAAATTTACGCCTGGAACAACTGAAATTTTTTCCTGTATTTTTTCGATAAGTTCTTCTTTGCTGTCTGCTGAAGTCCATTTGCTCTTATCTTTTTCAAGAATGATATAACTATCCGCAATGTCCATAGGCATTGGGTCGGTTGGGATTTCGGCAACCCCAATTCTTGAAATTACCGTTTTTACTTCTGGAAATTCATTGATTAAATTTTGAAGTTTTTTTGAAGCCTCGATGGACTCGGTAAGACTGCTACCTGGTTTTATCAACGCTTGAAACGCAATATCGCCCTCATCATATTTTGGGATAAATTCGCCGCCCATGTTGCTGAAGATAAATCCTGCGATTAATAGTAGGGTAACTGCGCCTATAACGACACCAGCCCGAAAACGAAGTGCAAAATTGAGCAACGGTACATATCCTCTATTTAGCCCAGACATTATTTTATCACTGAACCTATCAATTTTATTTTCAAACTTGGCAAACCAACCGTTTTGGTTCTTTGCTGGTTTCAAGAACATCGACGAAATCATTGGGACGTAAGTAAGACAAAGGATAATCGCTCCTAAAACGGCAAATCCAAAGGTAAAAGCCATTGGACGGAACATTTTTCCTTCCACACCAGTCAAAAAGAGAATCGGTGTAAATACAATAAGGATAATCAATTGTCCGAAAAATGCCGAATTCATCATCGTACTTGCCGATTCGTAGGCTATTTCATCCATTTCGGGCTGACCTATGGCAGTTGTGGTTTTTTTCATCCGTTGATGGATATGAAAAACCATTCCTTCAACAATGATTACCGCACCATCCACGATGATTCCAAAGTCGATTGCACCCAAGGACATTAAATTTGCCCACACCCCAAATTGTTTCATCAAAATAAATGCGAAGAGCAGTGATAATGGGATTACCGAAGCTGTAATCAAACCACCACGGAAGCTTCCCAACAATAGCACCAAAACAAAAATCACAATCAGCGAACCTTCAATAAGGTTTTTCTCGACTGTACTTGTGGTTCTTCCTATCAATTCACTTCGACTTAAAAACGGTGCTATATAAACACCTTCCGGCAAGGATTTTTGTATTTCATCAATACGGTTTTGTACATTTTCTATCACAGTACCAGGGCTTTCGCCTTTAAGCATCAAAATCTGTCCGCCTACAGATTCGTGACCGTCTTGGGTAAATGCACCATAACGCACTTGGTTTCCGTAACCCACTTTTTCGGCAACGTCCCTTACCAAGACAGGGCTTCCATTTTGAGTGGTCACAACCGTGTTTTCCAAATCGGCGATACTTCGAGCCAGCCCTTCGCCACGGATAAAATTGGCTTGGTGGTTTTTTTCAATGTAAGCACCACCGGTATTGGCATTGTTCACTTTAAGAGCTTCAAATACCTGATTCATTGTAATGCCAAAACTTTTTAGTTTATCAGGATTAATGGCAACTTCGTATTGTTTTACATAACCTCCAAAGGCATTGACCTCGACTACGCCTGGCACTAAAGCCATTTGGCGTTTTACAATCCAATCTTGGATGGTGCGAAGCTCCATTGCATCATATTTGTCTTCATAGCCTTCTTTTACTTTTAAGGTGTATTGGTAGATTTCGCCCAGACCTGTAGTTATTGGTGCCATAAATGGCGTGCCGAAGCCTTCGGGGATTTCTCCAGCAACTTCGGTTAATTTCTCTTGTACCAATTGCCGGGGAAGATAAGTGCCTGCCTCGTCCTTAAATACAATGGTAACCACGGACAGCCCAAAACGGGATACTGAACGCAGCTCGATAACGTCAGGAAGATTTGCCATTGCCAATTCTACCGGATAGGTAACAAATTGCTCAATATCTTCAGTACCTAAATTTGGGGCCACTGTAATAACCTGTACTTGGTTGTTGGTAATATCGGGTACAGAACCCAGATTTATAGTGGCCATAGACCAAATGCCCGTACCTACAAGTGCCACTATAAAGAGCCCAATAATAAACTTGTTATTAATGGAAAATGAAATGATTTTGTTAATCATAGAAAAAGTATTAATTCAGTTTAAAACTTACGATGCGAATAGGTGCAACGCATTTATATAGCAATGCCTATCTTGAGAAGCATCACGTTAGGATATAGCTATCCTTAAAAAAAACTGAATTATACTTTAGGGGGTTGGAAAAGCGATTCCAAATATCTGGAAGAGAAGTTTACTTTATGTAAGTTAACCTGTTTTTTTCCTTCAAACTTTAATTGATTAATTAAAGCCAAATTGTTGTTCTCAATCATTAACACTAAAGGGTGACAACATTGCTGATGGGAATGGATTGGTGTATTCTCCTTATCAGGGTTATGATGATGCCCTTCATTTTTTGCACCATTGTCAATGTAATCTTCGACTACGTATTCAAGGAAAGAGTCTCCATAAACTTTATGGTCTTGATAATGGGTAATAATGCTTGAAATTTCTTTAATTGGCCCACAAAAGTCCATATCAATGCTGATTCCCTGAAAAAAGAATAAAATAGACATTGATATGGAAAAGAATATTTTCATAAAGTTTGACAAAGATACAAATTAATCGATGCACAGGTTGTGCAAAAACTATGGTTGTTCTTTATTTACTAATTTTAGTTAACCTTAAATATAGATTTTGCCTCTCTATAAATCCGTTCAAAATTGAGCTTTAATTCATCGGTTGTAAAATGTTGATGAGGATTTGGTATTTCTCTTTTAATCGTTTGTAGTTTAAATTGAACTCTTTTATCTTTGCCATCAGCAAAAGTTATAAACTCGCCTTGTTTCAAACGGAAAAAAACATCTGCTCTACGTTTAGAAACTTCTTTTTCGCCTGTGGTAATTCTCGTATCAAAATTTAGATTGTGTCCACGATTTATACTTGTGGTTTCCTTACGAACAATCTCAAAGAAACGCTCATAATATTTTGCAGTATCTGGGTCATTAACTTTGCCGAAAAACTGATAGGAAAGATTGCTCAAAATAGCCTTACTCGCTTTGTCTCCATATAGCATATCATTCTGAATTTTATCCTGCATCACGTAAATTGTGGCAATATCATAGCTTCTTAAAGTTGCGGGAATGCGGTGCATATTAAGCAGCTTTATGGTTGGGGCTTCTTCCATCATTAAAAATGACGACTGTTGACCTCTCACGCTCATTTGCTTGATGACTGTGTGCATAATTGCAGCGATGATAGGCGAGTAAGCTGATTCATATTTGGGATGGTTCACGATGCAGATAACAGCAGGATTGTCCTTGCTGTTGATATTCAATGGTACTTCATCTTTTGACAAAGCCATAAACAACTGTTGTGAACCTATCTTTTTAAAGGCATTGGCCAATGTGCTTTTCACACCTGCCGTTTGTTTGTCAGAATCCATTCCGTTGATAAAAGCACTTGCCATACTTCGGGAAGTGATATTTGAGCTCACAAAAGTAACCAACTGTTTGGTAGTCATCGATTGAAAAATAGCAATCAAATGGGGCAGGGTGCAATATTGAGGATAGGACGTTTTTAGTTTCCAAATCATTCCACCCATCAAACCTTCAACAGCATCACTGAAGAATTTTGTGGTACTGTTTGTACTGGATTCGTTGAACTCCAAAAGATTTTCAATGAGTACCTTGGATAATTCATTCACACTTTCCTCATTGGGCAAATATCTTGGGGTAATTGGGTTTACACAATAATGGATTTGGTCAAAAGCTATGGTATAGAATTTAATATCCTTTTCTTTAAATAATGGGTAGGCAATTTCGGTAAGTTCAAAATCCTTGTAATCGTGTATGATACCACAAAATTGATGGGTACTAAAATGCTGTAAAAAATTATAGATAACACTTTCTGTTTTACCGCTTCCCGCAGAGCCAATAATCGATGCACCTCGCTTGATATTTTCGATTTGAAATTTTCCACGACGAAGTTTAAAGCGTACCTGATATTTCTTATCTCCGTTTTTGGGCTCTTCTTGATGAAGAAACACATATAAAACTGTACTGACAAACAATACCGGAACAACAATAAAAAGGATGATATGTGGTATTGACATACTCATATCCCAATAGAACCCGACTGTATTGCTCGGTCAATCCCTTTTTTTAACTTGTTGATTATCTTTAATGCCAACTGTACTTTGTTTGTTGGAATATTCATTATGGGTACACCAGATTTGGCAAGTATTTTATAGGCAGTTGCCTTTTCATTGGTTGGCAATCCCGAAAGAATTGAGAAATACAACTTTGGATTTTTCAGGAATGTTTTACGTGCCTTATAAGTTTCAACATAGTTTCGTTTGTATTGAAATAGAGTGTCAAACGTTTTTTCAGAAGCCTTAAAGAATTTGTCCCTATCAAAACCACGTTTTACAGGTTTGCCATTAAAAACGGTTTCCGAAGCTTTGTACTTGCTACCAGGGGACAAACTGTATTTATTGGACATATCCTTTCTGCTCACAATAATATGGATATGGCTTTGAGAGCCTTCTTTAGGCATCCCTCTAACAATGCGTTTTCCATCTTGTTGATGTGGTGCTTCTTTTTCCAATCGGGACATCGTTTGCTGTAATTTTTTGATGTTGCCTTCTAATTCGCCACTTTTAATTTTCCGGATATCGTTCTTAATTTGAAGTATCTTGGTGGCATAAGGTTGGTTCTCCTGAATTTTCCTATCCGTTCCCTTATACGTACGCTGATGCTCAATTTTGGCATAGTATATAATGTCATCTACAGTAACAGCTCGTCCGTTTATTTCCCGATTAAAAGATTTAGCGTACTCTTTCATCAATTCTCGGGTGTACTTTTTCAGTTCCTCGGAATGATTTTGCAATCGCTTCAATTCATAAGCACTCGGATTGACTGTAATGGAATAAAACTTTGGTTCGGTCTTTTTGAGTTTAGCCGTATTTCCGTCAATTTCTTTAATGACTTCCTTACCTGATATTTCTTCGCCATACTGATTGAAAAAATGTTCCATTTCATCAATGGATTTGTCATCGTTTTCTTTTTCGAGATAAGCGACAAAATCGGAAACGCTCTGTGCATAATTGCCATCTAATGTCTGTTTGGTTACTGTGATATACATTATAATTTTTGTTTAATGTTTTCAAATTCATCTTTGCTTAAATCCAGTTTTAAATAGCCACCTCCAAAACTGCTTTTAACATAAGTGGTCTTATCAATGATTTTTTCTAAATCATATTTTACGGAATGGAATTGTTGTTGAACTTCTTCGTACCGATTTCGATAATGATTCAGTTCCTCATTTTCTGTAATCAATTCCTGTTGTTCAAATTCAAATAATTCTTCTTGTGCTTCTTCCTCTTTTGGATTCTCCTGAAAGAGCAGTTCCAACATTGCATTGGTGGGTTTGGTCTGGTTTTTTTCAATATCCCTAATAATGGCTACAAGTGCATTGATTCGTTTTTTTAAGCTATTCTCTAAAGTCTTCATATTTGCACCCAAAGATTCATTTGGGGATAGCTCGTTCAAATCAAAAAAGTTCATCATTGTTTCCAGCGTATCGGTATGCGAACGTGAAATTCTTTTGGAAAATTTCCGAAAGCGAGTTGCCACATTAGGTTTAATACTAATGGCAGAAAAACTGTATTTCTTTTGATGATTTGAACTCATTTACTGTAAAAAATTGCCGTTTTATAGGGGTTTCAAAAGGATTTACTGTAAAATTTTATTATTTCTCTATTTCATATAAACAGTAATTATTTGAATATCAAATAATTACAACTAAAAACCAATCGTTAACACCGCCTTGGCGTGTTACCCTCTTGCTTCTCAAATTCGTCCCGCAGGGACAAAATTTTTCAAACAACCTGACTAAAAAGTCAGTTGCTTTTTTCGGAATTAAAAAATTCCGATATGTTTAATTTTTGGTGTGTATCATTATCGGCGAAAGTCAAATCAAAATGGGATAACGATACTTAAAATGGTACAGCTTAACAGCCTTTTAAAGATATTCTATTTGCAAATAATATTCAAATACGGATTGTTTTCAAATGGTAGGTTT
This sequence comes from Lutibacter sp. B1, assembly GCF_012524075.1. Classification (GTDB taxonomy): domain Bacteria; phylum Bacteroidota; class Bacteroidia; order Flavobacteriales; family Flavobacteriaceae; genus Lutibacter. Next base: position 10,020 of record NZ_JAAZUI010000029.1, on the reverse strand, counting down.
TGATACCAAAAAATAAGATTTTTGTGAAAATGTAAATTTAGGACGTCGAGTTACGGAATATTGGCTCTCTTAATATTGAAAAAATAAGGCACAAAAGAAGACCTCTGAAAGTTCAAAGGTCCAATTCTGTTTTTTCAATTTAGATATTAAAAACGTAGGTGTAGGTGTATAGATTTTTTATTGCTTCTTCGTCCAATATGGTGTTATAATCTATATGATGTTTATTGGCGTAGGCTTTAAGGTCGTTCCCAAATTTACTTTCTATATCTTCTTTTGAAACGGAAAGTAGATGCTGTTGGGTTTCGTCATCGAGGTTGTTATAATTTAAATATATCATAGTTCAGGTTTTAAATTATAATATTCCGTTATCGGCAAAGCTGTAATAATCACCATTGGGTACAATAATTAAATGGTCTAAAACCTTTATATCGAAAAGCTGTGCCGCTTGTTTTATTTTTTCAGTGATGTTCTTGTCCGCTTCACTAGGTTTTAATTGACCTGATGGATGGCAATGGGATAAAATAATCCCAACACTCAAAGATTTTAGTGCAATCGCAAATAATATCCTTATATCTACCATAGTACCTGTAATACCACCTTTTGACAGTTCATAGATTCCTTTTGCCTTATTGCTGTTGTTCAATAACAAAACCTTAAAAGTTTCGTGAAGTCCTATGGTATCTTTGTTCCAATGCTCAAAAAGTAGTTTAGCGGCATCATCGGAAGAATTTATTTTTTGCCAAAAAGAAGCAGGGATACGTTCTTTGTAGCTGACTTTTATTTCATTAACTTTGTCTTTCATTGTTCATTTATTTTAAGTGAATAATTAAAAGAGGGCACGAACTAATTGAAAACTGGTCTTAGTGCCCTCTTTACTTTTTACTTACTGCCCATCAATAGGATTTCATCGGCTACCACTTCGGTAACATATCGTTGGTTTCCGTCGTCCATAGTGTAGGTGCGTGTTTTTAGCTTTCCAACCACACCAATTTCTTTACCTTTTTGGGCATATTTTTCGATGATTTCGGCAGTCTTGCCCCAAGCGACAACAGTATGCCAATTGGTGTCCGTTTGCTTTTCGCCTTTACTGTCTTTGTAGTTTTCGTTGGTAGCCAAAGAAAAACGGGCTACTTTCTTACCACTTTCAAGGTTCGTAATGGTTGGTTCTTGTCCAACATTTCCAATTAACTGTACGTGATTTTTAATAGTACTCATAATAAAAGATTTAAAAGATTAATATTTCCCTTTTTGATTTAAACTGAATTAAATTTTAAGGGGTGTTTGTATGATTTCTTTCGTGCTCCGCACAATAGATGAAGTGGGTTTTGTCAAGACTTTTAGGGAATAAATCAGGAGTGTCTGCGACGTAGTAAAATCTTTGGATTTTCAAGGAAGTAGAAACCTTATTTTTGCCTAAAACTTGTACAGTCTTGACAAGTTCCATAATGGTATTAGCAATTCTTATAAAGACATTTGTGACGAGAGCGTACCGACAGTTAAGCGAACAAAGCAAATGGCTTTATTTTAGAATTGGTTATGCCATACCTGTTTTTCGCTGTCCCGAAAAACAATAAAGGCTTCATCTATTATAAACCCCTTAAAATGTGTGAGGCAAAGGTTCGGTTTTTAAGAATTATCGAGCAAAGACCAAAGTAGGCTTTGCCGTTAATTCTGTTAAGAAAATCGAGGCTTTGACTTTCCGATTACAAGCGGACTGGATTCACGGTTTTGGTTTGGGAATGTAGCGTTCCTTCCCAGCGAAGCGGGAAGGGGAAGCGGAATGGAAAGCCAAAAACGGGGATTGGGTCCAAGATTTTTTTATAGAGAAGCTCTTTGCCCGAAATGTAGCTTTTTGCGAAATGTAGCGGGAAAGTGCTGAACGGATTATAGAACCAAATTATTCTTTTGAAGTAGGATTTAAAGCGGACTTGACTTTAAAGATGTAGATTGGAATAGAGTTTGACCACTTCCCGAATTTTCTCGGGAATGAGTAGGCAAGTGGAATGGAAATCGGAATCTTTGAAGTTGTGTCCAAGACCTTTTTTGAGTGAAGCGCTTTTCCCGGAATGAAGCTTTCGCGGAATGTAGGGGAATGTGCTGAATGGGATTATAAATCTAATGGCATAAAAAACCTCCCTACCAGAGTAAGAAGGTTTTACAGTTATAATCAATTTACTATTTTTCTTTTTTCAGAACTAATTGATACACACAAGGAATTACCACCAAATTCAATATCGTAGCTGACAACAAACCACCTAAAATTACAACCGCCATCGGGCTTTGTATTTCACTACCCGGTTCGCCACCTTTTAAGGCTAATGGAATTAATGCTAATCCTGTTGTAAAGGCTGTCATTAAGATTGGATTTAATCTATCCAAAGCTCCTTTCTTTATCAATTGAAAGCCTTGGATTCCTTCTTTTCGTAAATCTTCATAACGAGAAACCAATAAAATTCCATTACGGGTTGCTATTCCAAAAAGACTAATAAATCCAATGGTCGCAGCGATACTGATAATACCTGATGTAAAGTACACAATCAAGATACCACCAATCAATGCCAGAGGTAAATTGATTAAAACTACGAACGCCAGTTTTATGACCTTAAATTCATAATACAACAACAGGAAAATGATGGCTATCGCGATGATGGCTGTTATCAAAAGCAATTGTGATGCTTTGGACTCACTTTCAAACTGTCCGCCATATTGTACACGGTAGCCTTCTGGCATATTCACGTTATTGGCGACGACTTCCTTTATTTCGTTTACTGCACCACGTAAATCCCTACCTTGAACATTGGCAGCGACCACAATTTTTCGTTGTACATCTTCACGATTGATAGTGTTTGGACTACTTACCGATTGAACTGTTGCCAATTCGCCCAACGTAGTTTGTCCACCTTTCGGTAAACTAATCAAGGTTTTATTGATATTCTCAATATCATCCCGAAACGGTTTTTCATAGCGCACTACCAAATCAAAGTATTGCTGTCCTTCATAAATCTCGCCCACTTCTTCTCCTGCAAAAGCGATATCTACTTGTTCCATCAAATTACCAACCGTCATACCATATGCCGAGAGAATCTGGCGCTTGGGTTTAATACGAATTTGAGGCACTTCAATTTGCTGGTCAACAGCAACATCTGCCAGTCCATCAATATCCTTAATGTTCTGTTCTACGCTTTTGCCTACTTCAAACAGTCGTTGTAAATCGAAACCAAATATCTTGATGGCAATATTGGCGCGTGTCCCGGAAAGCATATGGTCGATACGGTGGGCGATGGGTTGCCCCAAGGTAATGTTGACACCTGGTGCAACACTCAATTTGTTTCGGACTTCTTCAAAGAATTCTTCTTTTGTTTTGTCCTCAAGAACAAAAGGCACATCAATTTCCGAAGCATTGACACCTTGCGCGTGTTCGTCCAGTTCGGCACGGCCTTGTCTTCTTGTAACAACCTCTACTTCGGGCATATCCAATAGTATAGTCTCGATTAATTTACCTGTCTTGTTGCTTTCTTCCAAAGACATTCCCGGTGGACCAACCACACTAATTACCAAAGAGCCTTCGTTGAATTCAGGAAGAAAACTCCTTCCCAATTGTGTGACCACTAAAAGACTTAACAGAAAAACAATCACAGTTACGCCAATAATGGTTTTGGGTATTCGTGTTGCCCGTTCCAAAAGGTTGCCATAATGTTTCTGTAGCCATCGCTCCACGCGTGTACCTTCTGCCTGCTTGTTCAAAAGCTTTTCGTTATCCAATAAATAGGAACACAAAATAGGCGTAACCGTTACGGCAACAACCAATGAGGTCAATACCGATGTTACAAAGGCTATGCCCAGCGGTTGCAATAATCGACCTTCCATTCCGCTTAAAAAGAACAAGGGAACAAATGATACGATGATAATTAAGGTTGCAATAATGATGGAACTTCTAATCTCTACTGAAGCGTCACGCACTACTTTTATGGTCGATTCCCGCTCCGCTTTCGGTTTTCTGATATTTTCCCGCAAGCGTTTATATACATTTTCCACATCGATGATGGCATCATCTACCAACGCACCTATCGCAATGGCCATACCACCCAAACTCATTGTGTTTATAGTGTAACCCAGCCATTTTAAAATGATGATGGACACCAATAAAGAAATTGGGATAGCCAGCAAGGAAATAACGGTAGTCCTCCAGTTCATCAGAAAAATGAAAAGGATAATCATTACAAAGAACGCACCTTCTAAAAGAGTCATATTTAGATTACTTATAGAAGCATCTATGAAATCAGACTGCCTAAAGATTTGACTTTTGATGTTGACACCTTTGGGCAGGGTTTTTTGCAAATCGGCAATGGCTTCATCCAGTCGGTCTGTCAACTCCAATGTATTCACATCGGGCTGTTTAGAAATAGTAAGAATCACAGCGGGATTTGCGTTTAATGAACCATCGCCAATTTTATCAGCTGCACCAATTTGTACGGTTGCAACGTCTTTAATCTTGATGGTTTGACCATTCACTTCCTTTAGAACCGCTTCCTGTAAGTCTTCCAGCGCATACGCCCTACCACTTCCCTTAATGATGTACTGATTGCCATATTGATTGATGACACCACCGGGCGCATTTTGATTTGCTTCCTTAACGTGTTCTACCAATTCTGAGAGGCTCACGTCGTAATACTTCATCTTTTCGGGATTGGCAAATACTTGATATTGTTTGTAATCGCCACCAATAACCACCACGTTTGCAATACCGCCAATGGCTTTTATACGAGGCCTGATGGTCCAGTCGGATAAGGTTCGCAGTTCCATTGGCGAAAGACTATCCGATGTCACTCCCAAGAGCATTATTTCGCCCATAATGGATGAAATAGGTGCCATTGTTGGTGCTCCAATTCCTTCGGGTAGATTTTCCCGTACCATTGGAATACGTTCACTTACAATTTGTCGTGCCCGATAAATATCGGTTCCCCACTCAAATTCTATCCAAACAATGGAAACTCCCGCTGCCGATGACGAACGGATGCGTCTCACATTGGGCGAACCGTTTAAGGCAGTTTCCAGTTGATAGGTCACTAATTTTTCTACTTCTTCAGATTCCATTCCGTGCGCTTCGGTAAGGATTGTTACCGTTGGTGCTGTAAGGTCTGGGAATACATCGACGTTCATTGTACGTGCATAATACACGCCCAACACACTCAATGCAACCGCTCCCAATAGTATGAGCAATCTGTTTTGAAGTGAAATTGATAATATTTTGTTTAACATTTCTCTTCGTTTTTAATGTTCGTGACCGTGTGCAGGTGTTGAACCCGACATTGAAGCCATTTTAACTTGATATGCTCCTGTAGTTACTACCACTTCGCCAACTTGCAGACCTTCCAGTATCTCTACATTTTCGCCATTGCGCTTTCCAAGCTTAACAGGTCGTCTTTCAAAACTTTCGCCTGATAGTTGAACGATAACGGAATAGCTTCCATAGTCTTCCAAGAGAGCATTCACAGGAATCATTGTGTTCTGTGTTGCATTTCCCATCGCTATCTGAACAGGTGTTAGACTTCCTATTGGCATATCGACGGTGGCATTGACTTCTGTAAAAACAGAAATCAAAGGATTTTCACGTTCCACGTCCTTACCAATCGAAAGGATTTTGCCCTCGGCATCAGTTACGTCTTTCCATTGGTTATCATTATCCTGATACCATATACCTTGTAAATTACCCATCGTAAGTCCGTAGTTGGGTGCTAACTGCGCTTTTAAAACTCTGGATTGATGCGTCCCAACGGTTACAAGTGTAACACCTTGTTCTACATAATCGCCATTTGAAACAGTTATGGATTTGATAAAACCATCAAAAGGTGCACGTATTTGTTTGCTTCCGCCCGAGACACCAGACACCAATGATTGATAGTTGGCTTTGGCTATCTCGAAACTGCTCTCTACTTTTTCAAATTCAGATTTCGGGACTATTTTGGATTCGTATAGCTCTTTCTTCCTTTCATATTCCGATTTGGCCTGTTGGAATGTCGCTTTCGCGGAAGCGATATCCGTACTTAAATTATTGGATGCCAAACCTTGACTGTTCAAGCTCATCAACAACTGACCCTGTTTTACCGCTGTACCTTCGGTTAGGTTATTTACTTTAAAATCTACCACACCATTGGATTTTGCCGCCAAGGACTTTGTAGAACCTGGCGATGGCATCCAAACACCGGACGTATTGATAACATCGTAAATTTTACCCGTAACGACAGGTGCGGTTTGAAAATCGATTTTCCAAGCCTGCTCTTTTAAGAACGAGATACTTCCATCATCTTCGGCAGTACCCAATGCCATTATGGCTTCATCTGCATTACTATAGACCGTAACATCGTCAATCGTTATTTTATCTGAATAGTCTGGCGTTTTCAATTCAAAAACAAGTTGGTAACTACCAGCTTCTTTTGGTTGAATGGTAGGCGAGAATATGCCTGGTGATGAAGGTGCATCTGCGATATTGCGAATGCCTTTATCGCCCTTAATCAAACTAAGCGTAACCGAACCTTCGCGAACGGGCTGATGCTTGTCCAACACCGTAAAGTGGGCTGCAAGCCTGCTTGGACTGCCTACTATTAAAGCAGGGAATTCTACGAATAATTCTGTTTTGTTTGTCCAAATGGTGTGGTCCAAGCGTGGAATTTCTTCTCCTTCGTGGCTACCATCGGGATTGTGTGCGTGTGCGTCTTCTGCCTTGTTGTTACAAGACATTGCCAAAAAGGCAAGCACTATGAGTATATATTTCATCTGTTATATCTATTTGTTTTTTAGTGGTCTTGGTGTTCCTTCCCCTCATCGTGGGTATGGCTATCCGTTTTCATTTCCATAGAATCTTTTTCTACTTGAAACTCTTCTTGCTCTATGGTTTCATCGCCCATATGGTTGCCGTCTGCATCGTGGTCGTGACCGTGTTCTTCAGTGGTTTCTGTTTTTGATTTCGTATCTCTACAAGATGTCATTGTGAAAATTGAAACTGTTAGAATTGCGAATATTATTTTGGAAATCCTCATAATTGTATGTTTAAAATTTATAATTGATGTTTTAATAATTGTGCTTGAAGCAGTTGCAGTTCCTTTTCCATTTGCAACATTTTATCTGAAGCATTTCTGTAAAACTGAAGTTCTACATAGTAATCCATAAACGAATACTCGCCCAACATATAGGCTTTAAAAAGTAAATCCTCACTTTCTAAATTGCCCATTGTTGTTTGATACTCATTGTATTTTTTGAGCATCAATTCGTATCGATTATAAGTTTCCTGAAACTGTGTGTAAAGCGAAGTGCTAATTACTTGCGTATTGGACTGCTGATACTCATAATTGGCTTCGGCAGCTTTTACTTTGTTCTTGCTATTCCAAAGGGGAATCGAGACACCGCCATAAAAACCAGAATAATGACTACCGCTAACGCCTTGATAATTGTAGCCAAGTGCTACGTTTGGTAGTACTTTGTTTTTTTCCAGTTTTACTTTTTGAAGTGAAGATGTCTCAATAGCCTTTAATTCTTGCAGTAAAGGGTCATTTGATAATTTTTCCTGCCAAAGACTTTCCTCCGCACCAACTTCAATAGGCAATGCAAGTCCTGTCGAAATGCCACTAATTTCATTACCGCCGTTCAACGTTTTGAGTTTTGACAGCAAAATTTGAATTTCGGTTTCAATCTGTTCCACGGCAAACTGCTCTTGAATCCAAGCAATTTTCGCTTTATTCAAATCTAAAATGCCTACTTGCTCGGTATCAAAAAGTTTTTGGATTTGGTCAAAAACCTGCTTGCTCTGGGTTTTTCTTTCTGCTTCAACAGTTTTTTGTTTTTGCAAGTAAGCAAGTTCCAAAAGCGTGTTCTTCGCTTTCAACAAGACTTCCTGTCTCTTGTTAGCATAGGCTGATGCTAACTGTTGCGATTTAGACTCGTTCCATTTGCCACGAGCAGCATATACCGTTGGGAATTCAAAAGATTGCGATAGTTGATATTCGGTATAATCTCCAGTTCTATTGTCGCCAAATGGCAAATAAAAGCCAGAAAGCTGTGGGTCGGGCAAATTATTGTTGCTCCTGTTTTCGAGTTGCTGACTTTCAATGAATGATTGATAGCCTTTTAACTCCGTGTTATTCTGTTCTATTTCATTAAGTAGTTGCTCTATATTTTTATCCTGTGAGAAACCACTAACAAAGAACAGGCATCCGCAAATTGCGGACACGATGTGTTTATTCATTGTGTGAAATTTTAGGTTTAATCTTACCTGTCGGCTGACAGGTCTACATTTATAAAAGGAAACAGTACCGTAGCGATACCGTAGTCCTAAACGATTAACCTAAAGATGGTGGGCCTCGTGAGTCGAGGGAAGAGAGGTAGGGATTAAAGTATTTATTGGGTGGATGATAGACAGGCGATTTACTATTTTGCCTGTAATCAATTAAGAAGATATTTTGGGTTTCAAAAGAACTTTTTGCAACATCCTTTTCAACAACGGTTTGTTGCTCGATTGTATTCCTTTCAAGTAAGACTATATCGCTGGATACCGTGGAATGGATGTGCATATCCATAACGAACCCAAAAAACCCATAAGGGGATTCTTCTTCGTGGGAATCATCATCGTGATGATGATGTTCGCCAGTATGGGCAATATCTGAATGGGAATGAGCGTCCTCGTGTTGATGGTGCAAATGCGGAAAAACCTGATGCAGCATCATTAGGCTAAACAAGCCTAAAAAGAAAAATGCCGCTATTTTATTTGGTTTTTGCATTAGGTACAAAGATACCATTATTTCTTATTTGTGAAAATTTAGAGTACTTCAATCTCTTTTAGAAAAGGTGAAAATCCAGTTTAAGGTACTGGATGAACCTTTTTATAATGTTTCTTTAAACCATTGCATATATTTCATCAAACAATATCTTATCAAATTTTTCCTGTTGCGAAAAAGTTTTTTTCAAGGTATTGTGAAGCATCCAATTAAAGGCGTTATACCCATCCCATAATGTGGGCGTTTTATAATAATCGTGTCCTTCTTCGGCTATCATATCCAATAATTCCCTGGATTTCTTTGAAGGATTATCGTTTTTGTCGCTACATTCATATCGGAACAGTTTCGTTTTTTCCAATATTTCCTTTACGAATGCTTTGGTGTCGATAAGTACGATTTCTTCCATTTCCCTGAATTTTCTTGTGATTTCGTAGTATTCGTTATCCAAGAACTTCTCGAATAGAAAATTCAATTTCGGCATTATTAAATCTGTATTGTTTTTGCTGTGCTTTATTGAAAATGCTATTTCTGATTGAGCAACGTGCAAGCCATTGGTGCATACTTCTCTATAAAATCCAAAATGCCCGGAAGTCTTTTCGCTTCCGTCATAGGAATTTTTGAAACGCAACATCGGTAATATCTTATCCTGTTCATTCTTCAACGAAAACTGATTATGGTCCTCGATTATAAAGTCGGCAATGAAAGACCTGTCATTTCTGTTAATCGTGCGTTTATGATATTTCAGATTGGCATCCAGTAATAGCTGTTCGGCTTTTTTGAAAAACAATTCATTTGGAATATGGCCATAACTGTTCGAGACCACATTCACAATTTTGTCATTGGAAATAACGGCATTTTCAAGTCCTCTTCGAGACTCCATACCAGTAATAATTTTTAACGATTTCATTTCATTTGAAACGAAAATTTCATCTTGTTGTAAACGATTTAAATACATAATATTTGATTTTAGACCTGTCTGAAGACAGATATGATTAAAAAAAGAAAGCCTACTCTTGCGAGCAGGCTTTCACATTTGAAGACATTAGCTTCATTAAAGTTCAAATTTTAGAATCTGTTCTTCAATCTCTGATTTACGTTGTTCCAAAGTGGACTGTAAATGTGTAGTGGAGTTGTTACCTTTACTCGGACACAAAATTTAAGACCGTTTGTTACAAAACAAATATCTTAGAAACATGAAAAAACGTATTTACAGTAAAGAGTTTAAAGATCAAACAGTTCGATTAAGTTATCA
>NZ_JAAZUI010000028.1 GCF_012524075.1 Lutibacter sp. B1 | reverse complement strand
GGTCAATGCCAATCCAAAATTGGGGCATTATCCTAAATCAGTTCCTTGTCATATTTGAAAAAAGGGTCCAGCTATAATTAGCTAAACCCTCGATATTTTATACTTACACACTTTGTGAAACAGTGTCTCATAAAACTTTCTTTTTACATTGTTGTATAAAAATTAAAAAGCTTGGGCAAAACCCCAAGCTTTTTTAAACTTACACACTTTGTGAAACAGTGTCTATTTTAACAACCTTTAACTTATATTTTCTTTACATATTTAGTAATAATCACAATTTGTTGCCCATCAACTTTTCCTTCAATATATTCAGCATTTTCATGATCTAACGAAATTCTACGTACTGCAGTTCCTTGTTTTGCTACCATACTCGATCCTTTCACTTTTAAATCTTTAATCAACACCACATTATCGCCTGCCTGTAAAATAACACCATTCACATCTCTGTGTACTATGGCGTCTTCTTTATCTTTGCCTTCTCCAGTAGCTTTAGCCCAAGCCAAGGTTTCATCATCCAAATACAACATATCCAACAAATTTTGTGGCCATCCTTCGGCTCTAAGCCTTGTTAACATTCTCCAAACCATTACCTGAACTGCCGGTACCTGGCTCCACATTGTATCATTTAAACAACGCCAGTGATTTACATCAACTTTATCGGCATCTTCAACTTGCTCTAAACACGTATTACAAACAAATATGCATTGCTCTGCACTGCCATCACTCGTTGACGGCACTTCAAACACACCTAAATTTTCCGTAGCATTACACAATTCACATTTAGACCCACTACGCTCTTGTAATTCCTTTATAACATTCATAACCTCATTTTAATTTGCGGCAAAAGTACATTTAAAAAACAGGTATCACAACTCAAAGTAAAAATCAATTGTATTTGGGCGTTACCTTCGGTCGGGCTTTTCGTTACAAGTCCTCGCTAATGCTGTGGGCTTTTCACTGCAATCCCTAACGCAATAAATATTGATACAACAAGTTAAATAACAATAACAACCTCATTTAAGAATACTTTAAGATAATAATTTTTAGAATTTTACGTTATTTGCATAACAAACTACTATGTTATGCTTAAACAATTCTTTTGGATGTGCTCCGGCGCAGATGTCGATATTTTACAAAACAGCTCAAAAGCCTAACAAACAAAATTTGCCGGTATAGGAGGTACCGTATTTTTTACAGCAGTTATGGCTTTTATTGCTTCAAGCTATGCACTTTTTACCGTTTTTGATAATTATTATACAGCTATATTTTTTGGACTAGTTTGGGGTTTGTTAATCTTCAATTTAGATCGTTTTATAGTTTCAACCATCAAAAAAACAGACCATAAATGGAAAGAAGTTTGGCAGGCAACTCCTCGAATAATTTTAGCAATTATTATTGCTGTAGTAATTTCTAAACCATTGGAACTTAAAATATTTGAAAAAGAAATTGACCAAGTGTTGTTAACTCAAAAAAACAATTTAACGCTGGCAAATAAAAATCTAATTGCCAATCAATATTCACCTGAAATAAATTCACTTCAAACAGAAATTAATCAGTTAAAACAAGAAATTGACACTAAAGAAACCGAAACAAATGCTTTGTACGAAACCTATATTGCAGAAGCCGAAGGCAGAAAAGGAACTAAACTCATTGGAAAAGGACCTGTTTATAAAGAAAAACGCGAAAAACACGATGCCGCTTTAACCGAATTACAAAACTTAAAAACGGAGAACAAAGCCAAAATCACAGAAAAAGAAAATCAAATTTCAACTTTAACAAATCTTCAAAATGAACAAATATCCACATCTCAACCAATAATTGATGGTTTTGACGGATTAATGGCTCGAATAAATGCGCTTGAAGAATTACCTTGGTTACCTTCATTTTTCATTTTTCTATTGTTTTTAGCCATAGAAACCTCGCCTATTTTCGCCAAAATAATTGCACCCAGAAGTGAATACGATTTAAAACTTCAGGATATTGAAAATTCAGTAAAAGTTTGGGTTACCCAAAAAGAACATCAGCGTTCAAAAATATTAAGTACCGATACTGCTATAAACGAAGCTATTTATAATGAATTGGCCGAAGAAGAAGAGTTATACAACTACAAAAAACAAAAAGCACGCGAAATTATGCAATTACAAGCCGATGCTTTTTATAAAAGTCAGAAAAATATGATATAATAAAAGGCTTATTCTTCTAAATTTAAATTTATTGGGGTTTAAAGAATAAGCCTAATAATTACCAAATCAAATAAGTTAAATCAACTAAATTTCACTTACTGAATATTTATGAAGTAAAAATACTCTTTTAAAAAAAACTGCTATTAAATTTTTAGTTGATAAAACAATTTCTATCGGTGAATAAACCTTTTTAATCGTTCAACTGTTTTTAATATCAGAAATATAAGGAACGTTTAGAATTGGTATATCTAATTTTCCTTAAAACTATTATTTTGTATATAGAGAGAAATAAAATTGAACAATTCTTTTTGTAAAATTTTGTATGCAGTTTTTTAATTATATTTGTGATATAAAATTCGATTTATTCAAAATGACACGATATAATTTCACTTTGAGATTCGATGATGACAATCATTCACTTACTGCTGAAAATGGTATTTCAATCGGCACATTATCTGAATTACTTACGTCATTATCAAAAGCAGTGTCTTTACAAAGAGATGATAAATTAGTCTTAAGTGAAATTAGAGGAAATTGTTATGCACTAAACTTAACTACAAATAGTGAGGTTGTTCAAGAAAGCCTAATTGTTGTTCACAGAAAAATTAGCACTAATGATTATACAGGGTTAAATTCAAATCAAAGAAGTTATGCTCAAAAAATAAAAACTATCTTAGGAGATAATTTAACTTTACAAGCATACAATGATACTCAGTCTTTTAAAGTTGAATTTCAAAAAATTGAACTGCCAAAATTACCAGATTATTATAATCAAATTAGTACTATAAATGGAGTTATAACCTCAATTGGAGGAAGAAGTCTAAAAGGGAAATCTACAATTCACGTTGCTGGGTTTAATTTTGATATTGAGATTAGTTTTAGTCAAGAAAAAAAATTAGCTAAATACTTTAAAGAAAAAGAATTAATATTTTTCATTAATAAAAAAATAAGTATGGATGATGATGAAATTAAAAGTGCTGAATTAGAAAGTTTTGAAGTCCCAAATGATAATAATTTTATAGATACTGCAACTGAAATAAGAAAAAAGTTTGGAGATGAAATTATTGAAAAATATAAAGACAAATACTTTAAAGGATAAGCTATGATAACTCCAATTGATAAGTGGGAACATATTTTTTTAGACACTTCTGTAATATTTGATTTACTAGCAAATTCTGAGAATCTAAAAAAGAATGAGCTTGTTAAAAAAAGAGTTGAGAATACTCAAAAATTATTTAATTATTTTAATGAGGTAACTAAACAAACAGGTAAAAAATATATGTTTTATATTTCAGCTGTTACCATTTCTGAAATGACGAGAAATGATAGTGAAAATATGGTTAATGCAATATTTTATTTTTTTAATTCATCAGGAATAACATTTGTAGATTTCTCTAAAAATATAGCATCTAAAATATCTCAAAACGTACGTGAATACTTACCTGATTATAGTGTAAATCAATTTATTTCTCATATTCAAAAAAACACAATAAAGCCTAATGATATTGTAAATATCCGAAATTGGATAATTGATGATTTGAAAATTGCAGCATCAGCAAAATCAATCAAAAAATTAGATGTTGTTTTAACAGCCGATAAAAATACTTTTAAACCAATAGCAGAAAAACTAAAAATTCCTGTTTTAGAAACTAATAATATTCCTAAGGATTTATTTGATGAAATAAGTTCAATTATGGGTATTTCATGAAAATTACATAAATCCAAGTTAATGTAATTCTTCTACAACTACAACTTAAACACCAAGTTAATTTTTATAATAAAAAATATTTCTACATAAAATTACAACCCAATGTAATAGAGTGCAGCACCGGCTAAATAACCAATAACAGCCAATATTGATATTTTTTTGAGATACCAAATAAAATCGATTTTTTCTAAACCCATAGCAGCAACACCCGCAGCAGAACCAATAATTAAAATACTGCCACCTGTACCTGCAGTATATGCTAAAAATTCCCAAAAACGCCCATCTTGAACAAAGAAACTTAAAAAATCTGTTGCACCTTGATCTGCTATAGGATACATTCCCATTGCACCGGCTACTAATGGAACATTATCAACAATTGCAGACAATACCCCAATTGCCAAAGCTATTAAATACACATTACCCAATTCATCTTTTAAATAATGTGACATAATATTAAGCTGTCCTGCAGATTGTAAAGAAGCAACAGCCATAAGAATTCCTAAAAAAAACAAGATTGTAGAAATATCTATTTTCTGAAGTATGGCAGATACACGCAATTGATCTTTAATATCGTTGGATTTATTTCTGTGCAAAATTTCAGAAACAGCCCATATAATACCTAAAGAAAGTAGCATTCCCATGTAAGGAGGTAAATGTGTAACTGTTTTAAACAATGGTACAAATAACAATCCTCCTACTCCCAAAACTAACATAAAAATTCTTTCAAATGGAGAAGTTAATGAATTTTCGTTCTCGTCTGTAATTGGACGCTCTATTGTTTTTCCTTTCATGGTAATACTTAAAACAATTAATGGTACCACCATATTTGCCAAGCTGGGAAGAAATACTCCTAAAATTATTTTAGCTGCTGTAATTTGACCTCCAATCCACAACATAATAGTTGTTACATCTCCAATTGGAGACCAAGCACCTCCTGCATTTGCAGCTATTACAACTATACTGGCAAATGTCCAACGCGTTTTTTTATCTTCAATAAGTTTTCGAAGTAAAGCAATCATTACAATAGTTGTTGTCAAATTATCCAACAAAGCTGACATGAAGAAGGTCAAAAAACTGATAATCCAAAGTAATTTTATTTTATTGGTTGTTTTTATTTTATCAGTAATAATTTTAAATCCGTCATGCCTGTCAACCATTTCAACTATAGTCATCGCTCCAAGCAAAAAGAATAATATCTCTGCTGTATCTCCTAAATGATAAATAATTTCATGCTCCACTATAAACTCATGGATTGTCTCAACAATGTCTCCCAATTCTTTATTTTTGGAAAACGCTTCCCAAGACGGGCTGAATCCCAGATTTAATATCTGTTCAGCTCCAAACATATAAACTACCCAGCATAATGTGCCTATTATTAAAGCAGCAGCAGCTTTATCAATTTTTAAAGGATGTTCTAATGCAATAAAAATGTATCCAAGAACAAACACAATAACCATTAGTATAAACATAATTTTAAATTTTTTATTTATATCATTTTAGTGAATTATCAATTGATCGAAATCAAACATTAAATGTAAGTTTTTAGCACTTATATTTAATATCTAAAATGAAAAAAAAATTAAAAATTACTGAACATAGTTGCTGCCGTAAAAAAGGCTTGTTTTTTACCTTTTTAAGATGTAAAACGAACCCTTTTAGTAGAGTAATTGTTTATTTTAATAATGTTAAAAACGACTCAAAATTGGCAATTAAAGACATCTTTTTCTTATTTAAAACTAAAACACTTTCAATATCATCTCTAGACTTTAAATATCTTGAGGCTGCTTTTACTTGAGATACGTTATTATTATTGTTATTAATAACACTTATACTTACGCTACTGTCTTTTGCTTTTCTTTCTAATGTTTTAAATAAACTTTCTGAATTATGTGTACTCCTAACAATACATAAATGATAATTATAAAGGGTTGTGTTTTCTATCAAACAGAACAAAATATCATTAGATAAAAAATTTAAAGGTTGAGTTATAATTACACCTCTTTTCATACTTTCTTAATTTTAATTCAAACTTCCTACAACAGTATAGTATACATCAAAGTTTACAGGATTTCCTCCTACAACTTTAACGCTAGGCTTAATTCTAAATTGAATGGGAATATCTTCCCTACAACCAACAAATTCAAAAACCTTAATTGCAGACGCTCCATCTCTGGGTATTGTAATATAATTTCCGCCATTTTCAGGAGTTAAACCTCTAGGACCTAAAGGTTGTATAGGCAATGTATCGTAGGTACTTACAGCAGGCAGTCCAAAACCACTATCAAATGTTGTTTTTGCCTCAATTATAAATCCGTCCGGAACATACGATGTGTACATGTATACTGAATATCTAAAAACATTTGCATCACAATTTTGTTCGGTTGAAGCAGCCGTTATACCCATCAAAATTGTAGGATCTAACGTAAAAGTAATTAGATTTGTATCAAAGTTACTTTCAAACCCTACAGAAGTATCATCTAATCCTGCTTCAGAAACTAAATCATTAATTGTTTGTGATATGTTTGGAAAACCAGAAACATCTAAGGTTCCAGGTAATATTTGTCCGAAACTTAAATAAGTGTTAATTAAAAATATTGTTATAAGAGTATACTTTTTCATTACTGTAAGTTTTAAAAAAAATTATTTATTTAATTCGATATTGTACTTCAAAACCATCTGGCAGTGAAACACTTCCAGGGTTTTCAATGGTATAAATTAGGTGATATCCATTGTTTACACCATCACCGGTATAACCGCTGGCAAAATCATAAACAATGATTTCTTCAGCCTGACTAAGTGTAATTTGTCCATATCTTGGATTTGCAGGAAAATCACCTTCAACTCCATAATTTCCAATCTCAATTTCAACTTTTATAGTCATCCCCGCCGGAACAGGTTGATTTGTTGAAACATATATTCTCGAAGGTTGATAATTGTTCGACCTTTGAGTGAAATTCAGCCATATATTATCAAGATCGGCTGCAGCACCAGAAGTTACAGGCAAGCCTGCTTCAGCAGAAATTACAGTTCCTGAACCTGTATTGGCACTAAAAGGATCAGGCTCAACATCAATTATAGCTACCGGTAAAAGATTAACAGTTGCCGGAACTGACTTTTGGTCTCCTCCCAAAATAAATGAGTTAGGATCATAAGCATTGATGGTTTCTTGAGCAAAATTGTTATACGTAGTAATAACAAATACTACTAAAATTAAATATTTAAATGTATATTTCATTATTGACCTACTTTAAAGTTCTTATTATTAAATTTTATTTTTCTGGTTTTTATTTTCACGTTTACTTTAACATCACTTTTTTCTCCTGCTTTTGCAATTACTTGTACATTATTTTCAATATCAAATAATTTATTGTTTTCTCTCAATCTTATCAATGTTAACTTATATGTTCCAGGAACAATTTTTTTAAACTGGAACTCACCCTTACTATTTGATTCTGTATAATATGTGAAATTATCATTCTCTAATTTTATATAACCTTGTAAATTGTATTTATTTAACTGGTTATTTCCCAAATCAATAATTCCATATATTCTAGTCGATCTAACTAATTCTATATCTAATTGCACTTTATTTCCTTCTTCTATTTTTACTTCAAAAGGAATTTTAGTTGATGCAACAACATCAATTGGCAAAGTGGATTCATCAATCAAAATATAATTTTTACCTAATGACAGGTTATTTAATTCGAACTTGCCATTTTTATCTGTTAATACGGTTTTCCCTTCAGCAATAATTTTTATTTTCTTAATATCAATAGTTTTATCTAATGAAAACACATAACCATCGATACCTCCTTGCTCTGCAATTTTTTTAATAGGAACACCAAAAGAATACGTGTATTTACCATAAACCAATAATTCCTTTTTATTAACAGTTCCCGGAGTTTCAAAATAATTTGAACGTACTTCAAATAAATGATTTTTATTAAGTTTTGCCATTAAATTGGCACTTATATAATCTCTTTTTAAATACGTATCTTCAGGACTAAAACCACTATTATAAGTTGTATTTAAACGTAAATTATTACTAAAATTATAATTAACGCCAGCACTATACCTCACGTAATTCAAATTTGTATTTGAACTTCCATAACGATTACTATAATTGTGGTTTATATTACCTCTTAACCTTAAACTATTTGAGAATCTGTATGACATACTTAAGTTATGTGCATACGTATTATTATAGTCGGCAAAATCACTTAATAAATTTCTTGTTTTAGCAATTCTACCATTAAAATTGGCAAAAAATGTATTGCTGCTGTAAGAATAACTATAGTTTAAACCATACTCTTTATAATGATAATTTTTAGGTTCTAATTTATCTTCTCTTTCTCTTCTGTCAAACCTAAAGTTAACTTTATGATACTGATTAAAACGGTATCCTACATACCCATAATAATTTTCAAAATAAGGCTCTGCTGCATAAAATAACGGATCCAATCTTTGGTTTACTTTGTATAATGATTGCCCAAGCCCAAAATTCCATTTATTTACTGCGTAATTTAAATTATTAGTATATTGAAAACTATTGGTTAATGTTCCAAAATAATTTTTACCGGCAATAGTTAAACTTCCATTATATGTTAAGTTTTTAAACTTTTGTGTAAGGTTAATATAGTTAGCAACATCAATATTTTCATTTGTTAAACTTACAGATGATTCACCTTTAATAAGTGTATTTCTATTTCTATAATCAACATTAAATGTTAAAATTTGCCCTTCTTCATTGGGATTTTCATTAATATTCTGATTTGTAAATTGAGAAAACCCTTTAGATCTGGTTAATGAAACTCCTGTACTTAAAGAATCTGTAACGTAATAATCTGCTTTTACACCATAAATTGGCTCTGAATTAAATTTATATAATCTTGGCTTAGAATAAAAGGCAGATAATGTCCAGTTTTTAACATTCTGAATTAATCTAAAACCCATTCCATATCTACTATTAAACCCTAATCTATCAATCTCATAGCTATGGTCTCCTAAATATAAAATAGTTTCATCTTTATATTTATAAATTAAGCTATATTGATCTGCAACACCAAATCGTTTAAGATTCTCTTGTTTAGGACCTCTTATAATGAAATTCAAATAATGATTTTTATCTAAATCTAAATACCCATCACCTGAAACTTCAGCCGACATTGTGGAAAAATGATCTTTTTTATTGGTATAGCTATTATAATACAAACTGGCTCTCACGGGATACCTGAAAAATGCATCTTTTTGTTTTATTTTTGAAGGAAAAACTTCAACACTATTATATGATCTGTAAGTTTCTCCAGAGGTATTACTGTACACTTCTAAACCTGTACCTATACTTCTAAAATAGTATGTTTTTGCATCCGTTTTTTGTGTTAAATTCACAATAATTGTAGAATCTGGCGCTATATTCAATATATTTTCTCCATCAATTATATTTTTTGATTTCAAATTAATTTTCTGCTCAATATTCCCATTATTTTTAATTGCATATGCTGTTCTAATTAACTCGCCTGCTCTTAAATTTTGAGGGGTATAAATATTATACACATCTAAATCATAATTTTCTGCAACATTAAACATTACTTCAACCGACTGTATTGTTTTACTATATACATCTTTAATTTCTATAGTAGCAGGAATTTTTCCCGGTTTAGTATTAGACGGTATGTAAAAACTTATATAAGCTATCTTTTTTTCGTTCTTTTTAAAAGAATTTATTGTGCTAACAGATATTATACTCCAACCTTCCGGAAATAAAACATCTAATTTAACAAAGCTAGTTTCAGCACTTTCATTTTCTACTTCTACTAAAAGAGTATGCCTTTTATTTACTTCATACCTTTTATTTTTGCTTAATACCTTTAAATTGAAATTATAAACACTATTTTCTTTAACTTTTAATTTATTTTTTTCTAAAACATTCAACAATACTTTATTTGAATTTTCAGTATTAATTATCTTTATAGAGTCTGTAGAACTTTCACTTCTTGTGCTATTGGTTTTTTGTTGCTCCGATTTTAAAACAATACTGGTTACTTTAACACTGTCTTTATTTTTAATCATCAAATTTGATGAGTTTGCTTTTTTTGACGTAGCTTTTATTAAAACTTCATCTAAAATAACAGTAGGTATAACAACCTCTTCATTATTCATAATGTCTTGTTTTGTGCCATCAGTATTAAAATTTTCATTTTGAGATACTAATTTTAACTCTCCATAATTAGATTTCGAACTTATTAACGTTGCTTTTTTTACTTCAGGTAACGCATTTGTATTTTTTACCGGTGAAAATCCAATGATTTTCGTTTTATTATTTTTTTCTTTAATATCAACTACTCTTGTAGCAACTGCATTTATTATATTTAGTAACGTATCGTACTTTTTTGTTAAAACCATATCCATTTTATTTAACTCGTTATTACCAATATAGATAGAATCAGATTTAAGCTCAATTTGACTTACTGTAAATTTCTTTTTTCCTTCATTAGTAACCTCTCCTAATTCTATCAATCCAAATGAAATAGAATCGGTTGAATTGATATTTTTAATTGGATGTAATTCTATACTATTTTCAGCTTCATTTGACAATCTTAATACATCAAAATCATCATGCGGCATATCTTTGGCACAACCTTGAAAAATAATAAAAAGAAAATAGATGTATTTTAATGCTTTTTTCATGATATTAAATTTTTATTGAATAGGAGATTACTTTTTGTTATAGCTTATTTTATAGTTAAGCTAATATTGGTTCCTACAAATTCTTCTCTTGAATCTGCTATTAAAACACAGTCATATTCTCCGGAAATTAGTTCGGAAATATCTATTTTGTAATCTCTGCAAAAACCGGGAAAAGTCATATTTCTATCAGTTACAGCTTCATAGATTTTAGTACCATTCTTATCATAAATCTCTAGGGATAAACGCACTCCTTCTATAAATAAACTTTTGTTAATTAATTTTACTTCAAGTTGTTTTTTATTACTGTTTTCATTTTCACTAATAGTAATATCCTTAAAATTGATGTTTAGTTCATCAAATGTGTTTACATGAGTTAATAACCCTACAGCATAAGTAATTTTAGAATCTAAACCAATATTTCCATTAATTGAATCTTCTCTAATTGGGTTTTCTAAATGAACCATTAGTGCTGACCAATAAGACCCTCTTAATGTTTTATCTTTTGGTATTTTAATAGTAAACCTGTATACATACCTTTCTTTTGGAGCAAGTACTTTATCTGTTATATTGCTTTCAAACCAATTAATTGATGATTGTGGATGAGTATATTCTTTAGTAAATATTCTGTTAGTTGTACAAGAAAAAATTGCATCATTTAACTCAAATGTTATATACTGCTCTTCAGTAGAACCATTCACTAAAATTACTTCTCCTGATATAACATCTCCTGAAGAACCAGAGTATATGTGTGTTAATCCATTAGTAATTGCAACATTGGAATACAATGAGTTTACAAAGATTGTAAAGAATACTATTATTAATAATTTGATTTTCATTTTACTGTTTTTTGAATTAAACTTTTACTTTTTTTAATTTGATATATTTCAAATCTAGATGTTAAATGAAGATTTTTCCGCTGTTTTTCGGTAGGCTGCTATTTACTATAGACCAATGGTATTTAGATTTCTTTAAAGCTATTAGTCGAAAAAGTATAAAGTAAACTTCCCTTTAATTTATGATTGACATAAAAATTGGTGAAGTGATAAATAAAGAAATTGAATTTTCCTTCTTATAAAGGAAACTATCATTAAAAAAAGGTTCTTTATTCAAATAAAGAACCTTTTTTTAACTTGAATAATTAACTAACTATTATAGATCAGATAGAGTATATCTAACTGTAGCTTGGTAAAGACCGGCTTGGTAACTTGCAAAATTTCCGTTTTGTTCTAAAGTATATGTTAATTTAACACCATTACTTTCATCTCCGGTATAAACACTCTCTATACTACTCACCAATAAAGCATCGGTACCTACGGGAGTTGTTGCTCCTAATGCTACACCACCAGCAGTAACTGTACCTGCTGAGTTTGCAGTACCTCCATTTGCTACAATTACCGGTGCTTCAGGAGTAATTCTTAAATCTAAGCTTCCCGGAAATGTACTTCCTGCTTCAAATTGAACATCAATTTGTCTTGTTACATCAAAACCAGAACCACTTTGCCCTGTTACACTTGTGTAATTAAGGAATAAGTTTCCATAGCTCATATCTTGAAAAGCATATAAACCTGCTTCTGCATTTGTACCAGCCAATGTAACATTTGTCATATCCATCATAATAGGACCTGCTTCAAAGCCTGTATTTGCATCATAAATATCTAAGATAGCTACTTCAGGCACGTTTACATCTAATTGATGCGATGCAATGTTAGTGTCGTTGTTGTCTTGTGCGCTTACATTTTGAATAAATACAAAGGCAAGCATAGCTGTAAATAAATTAATTTTTTTCATAATAAATTAAATTTTTAGATTAATAAAGTTTTATAATTAATAATACAGCAAATGTATATTAGACCTTAAAAATTAATTTTAATTTTCGTTAAGCGACATTTTAGTATAGATGAATTGAAGCTATTTTAGCATAAACTAAATTTTAATTATCTATAAATTATAATCCAAATACTTAATATTTGTACTTAACTATTTGTCTCAAAGAAGCTCTAATAGCTTAATTTTAAAATCCATACAACACCTTTATCCAAATAAAAAAACCTCAACTTATTTAAAGTGAGGCTTAATTACTATATAAAATGTATAACTATCTTTTAATAAAAATATTAGTATAGTAATATCGGTCGTTATTATTTTTTAAAACTGATATCCCAAAATGTGTAAATGAGTTATTTTCTATTATTTTTCTATGACTTTCACTATTTAACCATCCATTTAATACACCTTTAGCTGTTGAATAGCCATAAGCAACATTTTCTCCAACCGTTTTCGCAGATGCATTTTTCATAAGATTATTTGTTCTTATCGAAAAATTATCATGATTAATTTCATCTAATTCAATCATATATTTTGTATGGCTAATTGCTTCTGTAGAAACTATATTTAATATTTCTAATGTACTCAATCCTTTAGACTCTCTATATTCATTAATTTCATTCAATATGTCAAGTTCGAACTCAGAATATGACAAATGAACATCTTTAAATTGCATGTTCTCTTCTTTTAAATAAATTCCATCATCATCGGTTGAACACGAAACTAAAAGAGTAATGATTATAATAGTAAAGAACAATTTGAATGCTAATGTTTTCATAGTATGATTATTTAATAATTAATCAAAACTATGAATTGGAAGCAGTGTCTTTAAATTTATTCGTTGGTACTAAAAATAGTATCGTTAAATGGAATTTTAATGTAGATAAGTGATTACAGTAAATTTAGTCTTTTCATTAATTCAGGTCTGTTTGAACGACTAACCGGAATAATATCTTTCTTTATTAACACACTGTTATCTTCTATATCAATTATCTTCTTAATATTGATAATATAAGATCTGTGTACTTTTAAAAACGAGTTTTCCGGTAATTTATCTTCAATCTTTTTTAATGTAGAATGTACTATATAATTTTTAGTTTCAGTTTTAACTTGAATATAATCACCTTTTGCTTCAATTAAATAAATACTGGGAATATCTATTTTAATTAATCGCCTATCAATATTAACATATAATTCGTGATCTGATTTTTCTTCATTAACTGAAGTGCTTTCAATTTGTTTTTTTGAAAGTGTTTTTTCAACCTTTTTTATGGCCTTTAAAAATCTTGGTAACTCTATTGGTTTTACAAGAAAATCTACAATACAATCATATTCAAAAGCTTCAATTGCTAAATTTCTATCTGATGTAGTAATAATTATTTTTGGTGGAGTTTTTAGCGTTTCAATAAAATCGAATCCTGTAAAATCAGGCATATGAATATCTAAAAAAATAAGGTCTACCTGATTTTTATTCAAATATTTTATGGCTTGTATAGCATTTGGAAATTCTTCAACAACATTCAAATTATTAGCACTTAAACATAATTGACGGATTATTGTTCTGGCAGTTGCCTCATCATCTATAATTATACATTTCATAAAATAAACTAAAGTGTTATTAAATAATCAGTTATATTTTGCAGAATTATTTCAAATTTATCACTTAGGATACTATTACCCTCTTTTAGATTATTTTCATATTCCGCAGCAATTTCATAACTTTCTTCAAGGCCTAATATACTAATTTTATGTTTAAGTTTATGAACATTTGTTGCTGCTATTGAGTAGTTCTTTAAATTAAAATTAGTATAATATTCGTTTATTTCTTCAGGATATTCTTCTTTTATAATTGAAATAATTTTTTTTTTAAACTCTTTATCTCCTCCTGATAAATTATGAATATATGTTAAATTAGGCTTTTCCATTTTTAATCTTTTTTAAGCGTAAAATAAAAAGTAGTTCCTTTACCTACTTCGCTTTCCAACCAAATTTCACCTTTATACATATCTACAATCTTTTTTACAATTGAAAGACCTATTCCTGTTGAATCTTTACTTAAGTTTAATGAATGAAATATTTTAAATATTTTGTTATGATATTCCTTTTTAATTCCTATTCCATTATCTTTAACTGAAAATTTAAAAAAGGATTTCTGATCAACTACATCAATCTCTATCAATCCGTTCTCTTTGTCTATGTACCGTATAGAATTACTTATTAAATTTTGAAACAATTGCTGTATCCTTATTTTATCTCCTTTAATTACAGGTAAATTATTCAAAACTTTTAATGATATGTGGTTTGGAACGTGCACTATGTTTTTTATATCTTCAATAACAACATTAACGTCTACATTTTGTTTTTGAAAAGTTTCAGGTGTTACACTGGAGTAACTTAAAATATCAGAAATTAAATGTTCCATTTTTTCTAATGTTCCTTCTATTAATGAAAGATTATTTAAACTATTTTCATCAAATTTCTCATAATTATCTTCTTTTAACCAGCTAACCAATGCATAAATACTTCTTAAAGGTGATTTTAAATCGTGAGATACTATATGTGCATACTCTTGTAACTCTTCATTACTTTTTTCTAATTTTTTGAGTAAGTCTTCCTTCTGTAACTCTAAGCTTTTTAAATCTGTAATATCTAAATTTATACCTATTGACCCTAAAATTTGTCCGTTTATATTATAATTTGGAGCTCCACTAACTAACCAATATCTTATTTCTCCTTTTTTGTTTATTATACGCAACTCAAAAGAATCTGATTTCCCTTTTTCACGTTCTTTTCCTTTTAGTTTTATTAGTTTTTTATCTTCTTCAACAGGTAGGATATCTCTTCCTCTTTTTCCAATTAACTCCTCTTCAGAATAACCAGTCATTTTAGTAAAACTTTGATTTACCATTAAGATATTGTCATCATTATCAACTTCAATTAATCCTAAATTCATATTGGCAATAATATTGCTATACTTTTGCTTTTGAGATTCTAAGCTTTTCCTATATTTCCTTCTTAAAGTAACATCATTAAAACTCCACAAATGACCTTTAAATACTTTATCTTTAAATATTGGAATATAATTACGTTCTAAAATTTTACCATCAGCCATTCTTAACTCATCACCTATAACAATTTCTCTGTTTTTTATAATAGTGTTGTATCTGGCAACAAATTCTTCAGGATTTTCAAAATGATCTTTAAATTCTTCAGCAACGTTAGAAAAGTCTTTTCCAATAACTTCTTCCGGTGAAATTTGTAAGTAAAATAATTCACACACTTTTTTGTTTGCAAGAACTGCAATATTATTCTCGTCTTCTAAAAATATACCGCTATCTAAATTAAGGATTAATGTTGCGAGTCTTTCTTCAGATTCTTTAAGTTTTTCATTCGCTAATTTTTCATTTGTAATATCTTCAATTGTTGCTACTTGAAATTTAATCTCAGCTTTCGAGTTACGTACTGCTGTTACTCTTGTTTTTGCCCAAAGCGTTTCTCCATTTTTTTTAATATATCTTTTTTCTAAATTAAAACTATCTATCTTCCCCCTAAACAAATCATCACGTTTTAATTTTGATATTTCTCGATCATCCGGATGAGTTAAATCTTGAATTTGTATTTCTTTTAACTCTTCTTCCGAATAACCTAACATTTTACATAAAGCCTTATTAACCAGCAACAACCCTTTATTGTTCATTCTTGATAAAGAAATACCGATAGGGGAATTATCAATAATAATATTTAACTGATGTTTTTGCTCTTCTAAAAGTTCTTTAATAGCTGTTTCTTCTGTAATGTCTCTAACAATTCCTTGAGCTCCAATTACATCTTGAGAGACATTGTAAACAAGACTGCTATTTATATGAACCAAACGAATATCATTATTTTTTGTGCAAATTCGAGCTACATAATCAGTAAACTTACCTTCATTTAGTAACTTCTTATAAGAATTCATGGTGTATTTATAATCATCCTTATAAATAATATCAACCACATTTAATAATTCTTCTTTTAAATTATAACCAAATAAGTCGATCGCCGGCTTATTCATATTAATAACATTACCCTTTAAATCCATAAGAACATATGCGTCAGCCAAATTATCAAAAACGCCTTTAAGCTTAGATGCTTTTTCTGTAAGCAAACGCTCTAATTTAATGTTGGTTTCTTTTAATTTTTCAGTAATTAAATAGAGTTCCTTAGATTTATCTTCCAAGATTTTTTCAGCCTGTTTTCTTGCTGTACGTTCTCGTTCAAGAGCTCTTTTTAAAATCTCAAATTCTTTTTGACTCATACATCTTTATTGATAATAAATTTAACTACAGTACCTTTTTCATTTATTTTATCCATTTTAATGGTAGCCGTAGAATTAAAATGTTCAAATGTCTTTTTCATTAATCCCAATCCAAAATAATGCATTGCTCTGCTGGATCTATAAATCATTATTAAAGTATTTTCTGACTTCTCCAGTACTTCAAATGTAGGTAATTCTGCATCATTATATATCTTTTTTACCTCAACATGAATATGACTTTCAATTGATGAAAGCATATCAATCGGATTTATATATTGATTAATTAACTCAGGATAAGAATTAACCAAAACGCTAAAAAAATGTTCAGCATATACCAATAGTAACTTATCAATACTTAAGTTTGTGTGCTCACTTAAATGCTTTAATAAACTCAACATTTCAGAAAAATCATACGTTCCAATTGAAGTGTATATTCCTTTAGAAGGTAAATTTGATTTTTCAATTATTTCATCAACAGTTTCAATTCCATATTTTTCTTCAACTAAGTCCAAAAATTCAGTAAATACGATACCTTTCATTATTTTTTAATTAGTTCATTGATACTCCAATAAGATAGCATCTTATCAATTATTGAAACATATTCTTCATATTTTAAAGGTTTAAGAATGTAACCGGCAATACCAATTCTATAACATTCCATCACATCTTTATAATTGTTTGATGTAGTTAAAATAATCGTAGGAATATATTTTAAAACTTCATCAGATTTTAATATTTGTAAAAACTCAATGCCACTTAATTTTGGCATATTTAAATCTAACAAAATAATATTAGGTAAAATTTCATTATTTTTTAAAATTATTAGAGCCTCTTCTCCGTTTTTTGCTTCAATAATATTTGGCTTAAACTTTAATGTGGTTATTGCTCTTTTAAACTTCATAACCTCAATAGTGTCATCCTCAATCAAAAGTATATTGTTCATTTTTTAAATTTACCTTTTAAATTCTTAGCTAAAAGTAGTTGTTAACACCAGAAAACTACTTAAAATTTAGTCAAAAACCCATTTAAGTGTAGACGAAAGGCTTTTATCTATCGATGAATGGAATTTATATTTCTTTAAAACCTTGTTAATTTTCTAAAGGATAAATGGTAACACTATACCCTAACCAATTTTGAAGTTTATCATACATATGTTGTTTATCTTCTTCTGAGAAATTTTTAATACCTGCTTCATTTTCTACATTATTCAGCACCATTTTTAAAGCATTTACATGCGATTTCAAAACAGGGCTATCTTCCAAAGACACACTATTTTCACCATAAACATATAATATTTTATGCCCTTTATTTTCAATAAAATCAACTGTTTTCTGTAATTCTTCTTCAGTTAATGTATCTGCTGTATTGTTTTTTAACGAAGCATTGTATACCAAAACCATATCAGCATCATACGGATAAATGGCTCGATACACCAAAACCGATGTTGCAGCATTTCCTTTACCTGAAGTTATCCATTTTCCGGAGTACAGCGTTTTAAGTTTTCTAGCAATATAGTGGTAATCTTCAACTGCTTGTTTAGTAGTTAAAAAAGGTTTTACCCCAGCTGTAGTGTTGTTTAAATTTGTAATTCTGCTAATTGCCTGAATTTGATTTCCTTTTAAAATAGTACTTAATTCGTAAGTTTTAAAGTAAATACTGTCATTTTCAACTACAAAATTTACAGGTTTATTTAAACTGCTGTATTGTAAAAAAACTGTTTGTTTTATTGTTCCTTTCGCTGTATTTTCATGGTCTAACGGTTGTTCAATAATCATTTTATACGCTTTAGAAAAGTGATCGGCAGTTTCAACCTTGGTAATTTCAGCTTCCGGAAAAAGTGTTTGCAATTTCTCTTCAAAGGTTAACAATTCAACAGGTTCTAATTTTACAACTCTACATCCAACAACTAAAAAACTAAAAACAATAAAAAGTACTAAGGGTTTGAAAAATCTCATAAATTATTTTTAAATGAAGTTCAAAATTAACAATAATAAAACATTTTAAATCTGTTAAGGTTTAGTTAATAGTTTTTTTTGATTTAAAAGTGTTGTTATATTTAGTCCAATTATGGAGAGATTGCTTTTAATAGTGTGTATTGCTGCTTTTGTTTCGTGTAAAACAGAACCTAAACAATCTGAAAATATTTCAGATGAAAAAAAATTGCCGGAAAAAGTTATTACTATTCCTTCCTACACATACGAAACTTTAGAACCTCTTTTACATAAAGAAGATGACAAAACGTATGTGATAAATTTTTGGGCAACTTGGTGTAAGCCTTGTGTTGAAGAACTACCGGCATTTGAAAAACTTAACGCAACTTATAAAAATCAAAATGTTGAAGTAATTTTGGTGAGTTTAGATTTTCAAAATCAAATTGAAAAACGTGTTATACCATTTATTCAAGAGAACAACATTCAATCTGAAGTTGTGATAATGGTTGACCCTGATCAAAATACATGGATCCCTAAAATTAGTAAAAAATGGTCTGGAGCTATTCCTGCCACATTAATTTATAACAAACATAAACGTGAATTTTATGAACAATCATTTACGTATGAGTTACTACAAAACGAACTAAAAAAATTTTAAACCACTTACTTATGAAAAAATTAAATATTTTACTGATACTTACTGTATTTGCTGTAATTACAGCTTTTGCAGTAAAAAATTCATCCGAAGGTTATAAAATTGGCGATACTGCAACCGATTTTAAATTAAAAAATATTAATGATAAAATGGTTTCGATGGCAGATTTTAAAGATGCTAAAGGTTTTATAGTGATATTTACCTGTAATCATTGCCCATTTTCAGTAGCTTATGAAGATCGAATTATAGCTTTGGATAAAAAGTTTAAAGAACATGGATATCCTGTAATAGCAATTAACCCAAATAATCCTGAAGTTTCTAAAGGCGACGATTTTGAATCTATGAAAGTTCGTGCCAAAGAAAAAGGATTTACGTTTCCTTATTTGTTTGATGAAGGACAAAAAATTTATCCGCAATATGGAGCTACAAGAACACCACATGTATTTTTATTGAATAAAGAAAAAGGTGCTTTAAAAGTAGCTTATATTGGAGCAATTGATAACAATTCTCAAAATGAAAGTGCTGTAACTGCAAAATATGTAGAAGATGCTGTAAATGCTTTGTTAGTAGGAGAAAAACCAAAAGTCAATTTTACAAAGGCAATTGGTTGTACTATTAAAAAATAAGTTAGTTAAAAGCAGCTCTAGAGCTGCTTTTTTTTTTATAATTAAATCAATTTTTTTTCAATATATTTTGAGTTCATAATTTGTAATGCACCCATATATTTCATTTTAAAAGAAACTATATCACCAACCTTATATTTTTTTCTGGTTTGGTTTAAATCAACCACAAGCATATCTGAACTTGCTCCAACTATAGAAATTTTTTTATCGACAGGGATTAAAAAGTCAGGTTTAGAGATATCTAACAACCCAATATCTAAAATACCTCTGCTATGTATTACTCCATAATCTTCCGGATTTATTTCTAACATTTCTCCTGATGGATTTTCTTCCAATTCTCCAAAAGGAACAATGGGCTTTTCAGTTATTTCAATAATTTCAGCATGCAATAAAAAAACATCGTCCTTCATTTTTGGAATTATTTTATTTGTAAATAAATCCTTTCCAAAAAACAAAGTTTCACCAATTCTAAAGTGATTTATGCCTTTTGGTATTTGTTTTTTTAACAATAAGGGAATCATTACTGAAGAACCACCGGAAACACCTTCGATTTTTTCACCTAATATTGCTTCTATCAACTGTTCGTACAAACTAAGTTGAATTAGCTTATCTCTACTTGGCATTATACCGCTTAAACAATTAAGGTTTGCCCCTATACCTGCTACCTTTATATTTGGAAGTTCAAAAACCTTCTTATAAAACTCAATTAAATCTTCGCCTAAAATACCTTCACGCAAATCTCCTAATTCAATCATAATTATTATACGATGAATTTTATTTTGCTTAACTGCTTCTTCTGATAACCATTTTATGGTAGTAAATTCTGTATTAAAACTTACATCAGCATATTTTACAACACTTGTAATACTTTTTTTTGCCGGTGGTTTAATATAAATGGTTTCTACAGTAGGTTTTATAGATTTAATAATTTTTAAATTCGTTAATCTTGAGTCACATACCTGTTCATTTCCTAATGATAATACATATTCTAAATATTTCTTATTACCACATAGCATTTTCAAAACAGGAGCCCAATCCTTATTGTGTTTATCAAATAATTCCTGTAAGTAAGAATAGTTCTTTGCTAATAAATCTTTATTTAGTGTTATATAGGCCATAAGATGTACTACGCTTTTATATATCTCATTTCCAAATATTTATTTTCAAAACCTAGTTTCTCGTACAAATGTTTGGCAGGATTATTGGGTTCAACATGCAGCGCTATGTCACCTTCAGCAATTTCAATAGCTTTTTGCATAATTTTTTTTCCAACACCTTTTCCTCTAGTACTATTATGTACTGCAATATAAACAAGTATATTTTCAGGAATATAACCTGACATCCCTGTTTTGTTTACAATAGTAGCTCCAATTAGTTTGTCGCCTTCAAAAAGTGTTAATACAAAACCTCCTAACGCTTTTTCAGATTCTTTAACAGCAAATTCCAAACATTTTTGAATATCCTTTTTTTTGTCGCCATATTCATCTAAATGTTCATATAAAAATGCTACTATTTCTTCTTTTTCGTTTTTTGTAGGCTTTAAATCCTCATTATAAATAGTAAAAACATCCATAGTATTATATGTTTTCTTTATCACTTAAATATTGCTTGTATTTAGCTTTTTCTACCTGTTTTCTTCTTTTTATAGATTTTTTAGTGTAGTGTTTATTTTCTCTAAGATTATTTATCAGTTTTGTTTTTCGTGTTTTATTACGATATCTCTTTAAAGCTCTATCAATTTTTTCATTATCCTGTACTTTAATTATAAGCATATATTATTTTAATATTATAGTTGTATGCAAAGATACAAATTGTTTCTATAGAAACAATTTTAAAAAAACAACAAAAAATAAAATTTAACATTATTTTATAGCTTTTTTGCATAAAAAAGCTATAAAATACTATTGTTTTTAATTAAATAATAACTATTTCTGCAGAAATTTATTAAACTCTTAAAAATACAATTTACTCTGAGGGGAACTCTTCTGAAGTTACTATAGGTGAAGCTTCAATCTCTTCAACTTCCATAAGCTCGGTTAAAAGATCTATACCTTCTACTATAGTTTTTAATTTTTTGGGTGGAAGTGCCTGTAATTTTTCGCTTAACTTTTGTTGAAATGTAATTGGAGCTGTTTGAATAAGTTCCATTCCTTTTGCAGTTAATGAAATAAGGGTAACTCTTTTATCGTTTGCTTTTGGCAGTTTAGCAATAAGTCCTTTTTTTTCTAATCTATTAATAATGCCTGTAATTGTACTTGCATTTAAGTTTAAGAACTCTTTAAGTTTAGATGCTTTTGCTCTGTACTCTTCTTGTTCAGATAAAAATTGTAAACATAACAACTGCGGAATGCTTATACCTTGTTCTTTTTCAACACGTTTACTTTCTAAATTAACAGAGCGTACAATTCTTCTAAGTTTTATTAAAATATCTATAAATGTCATACTTCAAAAATAACAAAAAAAAGCAAGTCAAACTTTTTAGTCAATAATTACATTAAATTGGTTTTATAGTTTGTTCACCATTTATATTTCTATTTATTTTTAGAGGATTTTCATTTTTCAACTCATCGGGTAATTGATTATCAGGCCAATTTTGAAATGAAATTGGGCGTACCCAACGTTTAATTGAATGTACACCAACTGCAGTAAATCTGCTATCCGTTGAAGCTGGATACGGACCACCATGCACCATTGCACCACAAACCTCTACGCCAGTTGAAACACCGTTAAAAATAAGTCGTCCTACTCTATTTTGCAAAGCATTAACAATAGTTTCATACGCTTTTATTTCATCTCCGTCTGAAATTAGTGTTCCTGTTAGTTGACCTTCTAAATTTGTAATAATCTGCTCTAGTTGTTCTTTATCTTCACATTGAACAACCATAGAAAAAGGTCCGAAAACCTCTTGATGTAGTGTTGAATTCTTTAAAAAGGTTTCGCCTTCTACAGTAGTAATAATTTGTCTTCCATAATTTGTTGGAGTCTCATTTTTTAAATCTACTACCGTTTGCAAACCCTGTTGATTTTGCATGGTGCTTTTATTTTTTTCGTAAGCTCCAATTATAGTTGGATGTAACATACAAGTTGGCTGAATTTTTACAATTTCACTAGCTAATTTTTGAATAAAATTGGTTAAATCAACTCCTTTAATTCCAAAAAGCAATCCGGGATTTGTACAAAACTGCCCTGAACCTAACGTAATTGATTTTGCATAAGCTTTAGCCCATTTTTTAAAATTGTTTTTTACGGCATTTGGCAATAGAACTACCGGATTTACGCTTCCCATTTCAGCAAAAACGGGAATTGGCTCTTTACGCTTAGCTGCCAAATCGAATAAAGCTCTTCCGCCTTGCATACTACCGGTAAACCCAACCGCTTTAACTTGAGGATGTTTTACCAAATTTACACCCACATCAATTCCGCTACTGTTTAAATTAGAAAACACACCATTTGGCACAGCTGTTTTTTCGGCGGCTTTTATAATGGCTGAAGCTACCATTTCTCCTGTGCCGGCATGCATTGGGTGTGATTTTACAATAACAGGACAACCTGCTGCTAAAGCTGAAGCGGTATCGCCTCCTGCAGTTGAATATGCGAAAGGAAAATTACTTGCACCAAACACAACTACCGGTCCTAACGGAATTAACATTTTTCGTAAATCGGGTTTAGGAGTTGGTTTTCTGTTGGGTATTGCTGTTTCAATAGTTGCTTCTACCCAAGAACCTTCTTTTACTAATTGCGCAAAAGAACGTAGTTGAAATACGGTTCTGCCTCTTTCTGACTCTGCTCTTTGTTTTGTTAAACCGGATTCTTCGCAATATACTTTTAACAATTCATCACCTAAAACTTCAATTTCAGTTGCAATTTGGTTTAAAAATTCGCTTTTTTTTAATCCTGATATTTTGCTGTATTCTTTAAATGCTTCCGTTGCCAATTCTACTGCTTTATTAATTTCTATTTCTGAAGCTTCGGTAAAAATGTATTCGTTTTCGGTATTGGTTTCAGGATTGAAAGTTTTAAAAGTGACTTTTCCTAGTGATGACAGTAGGTTTCCTATATAGTTTTTTCCTGTGATCATTGTTGTTATTTTTTTGTGTTAACGATTGTAGTGGCATCCTTTTTACAAAGTAAAAAGATAGAACGGAAAGCGTGACCGCTTTAGCGGTAACACCCTAATAAATTTACAAAAAACCCAACTCTTTTTGTTTCTTTTTTGACATTCCTTTGATAACCATAGCGTATGAATGGTCAATTAGCTGCTTAATAAACGAGTTTTGTAAAGTGCCTTCAATGATAACAGTGTTCCAATGTATTTTGCTGGAATGGTAGCCGGGAACAATCTCTTCATATTCTTCGCGCAGCTCAATTGCCCAGTCCGGATCGCATTTTAGGTTTACCTTAGCAGGATGATGTTCTAAACCGGAATAGGCAAACATTTTGTCTGCCACTTTAAAAACAAGTGTTTGCTCGTCAAAAGGAAAGCATTCTGATACATGTTTTTTAGCAAGACAATAATCTCTAAATTCTTCAATATTCATACTTATTCCAACTTTTGGGGTTCATTTTGGTCAATAACTAATTGAGAATAATTAAGTTTCCATCCTGATGCTTCGATCATTTCCTCCATCATTAAAATGGTGTCGAGTGCTTCTTTTTTGGCGGTATCTAACAATCCGCTTTCGGGAATTTTATCAACTATAAATTGTTTTGCTCCCTGATTTAATCCTGTTAAGTCTACAGCTGCAAATTTGTTGAAAAAACCATCTTTTTTATCGTAGTATTTAACTTCGGTTTCTATAGTAAGCACTTCAGGTTCAGGAAAATGAGTTAGCTTTATTTCTCTTCTTTCATTATTTGCTTCTAACGTTATTTGCGACAAATCAAATCCAATATGTGCTTTGGCATTTATAAGTAAAATAGCTTGTTTTTTACTGGTTATGATATTTAAAAAACGGTTTTTAGTGTCTTCGTAATGATAAATTTCGGCAAAATCTCCTTCAACAGTTATAAGTTTGCAAACGCTTTTTATTTTTTCGAGCAATACAACTGATTGTTTTTCAATTTGATGTACTCCTTTTTTACGATTATAATACGATATTCCCCAATAGGTTAATAAAGTTCCCAATAAAATTCCGGTAAATAATTCCATAGTATTTTGTGCTTACTCAAATATACTGATTGTTTTTTATATGATAAACAAATCGCTTGCTATACCGTCTGCTAAAAACTTCCCTTTTTTAGTAGTTGTTAAAACATTATTTTTAACTTCTAACAAACCTTTATTTATGTACTGCCGAGCATTTACTTTTAATTGCTCTACATACGGTATTCCAAATTCTTTTTCAATTTTTTGGATTGAAACTCCCCAAATAGTGCGTAAGCCTGTCATAACATACTCGTTAAATCGATTATTTACAGTAAGCTCTTCAGTTTTTGACGGAAGTGTATTTTCGAGCAAAGCTTTCATATATTTTGTATTGTTTGAAACATTCCATGACCTTTCTGTTCCATTAAATGAATGTGCCGAAGGGCCAATTCCTATATATGCTTCTCCTTTCCAATACGAAGTATTGTGTTGTGAAAAATAACCGGGTTTTCCAAAGTTTGAAATTTCATATTGAACAAATCTCTGCTTTTCGGTTTCATCAACCAATATATTAAAATGTTGCAATGCTAAATTTTCATCAACAGGCAGTATTTTTCCTTTTTTAATAAAACTATACAAAGCTGTTTTTTCTTCAACCGTTAAAGCGTAGCTTGAAATATGAGGTATTCCAAAATCAAATGCTGTTTGCAAATTTTTCAACCATTTTTTGTTACTCATATTGGGCACTCCGTAAATTAAATCGATTGTAATATTATCAAAGTATTTTAAAGCTTCTGTTAAACATTTTTTGGATTCTTCGGCTGTATGTGCTCTATTCATAAACTGTAAATCGTCCTCAAAAAAAGATTGAATTCCAATACTTAACCTATTTATCGGGGATTTTGCCAGCTCTTTTATTTTTTCAGCAGATAAATCATCCGGATTGGCTTCTAAAGTAATTTCGGCATTTTCAACTACATCAAAATTCGTGTAAATCACTTCAAAAATTACTTTTAGCTCACTTATTGTTAAAAGTGAAGGCGTTCCCCCTCCAAAATAAATGGTTTCAATTTTTTGGTTTAAAACTTCATGTTTTCGCATTACTAATTCATTACTAATTGCTTGTATCATTTCATCTTTTCTTTTTAATGAAGTTGAAAAATGAAAGTCGCAATAATAACATGCTTGTTTACAAAATGGTATGTGTATATAAATTCCTGCCAAACTCTTAAATTAATAATTGTTAAATGTACGCTTTTCAAAAAAACTATAAAAAGTGATTTTTGTTACCTTTTTAATAAAAACTGTATTGTAAATTTGAGAAAAACAGTTAATAATATGTACACTTATATAGTTTCATTTAAAGTAAAAGACGGAGAAGGAATTTCTTTTGTTGAACTGCAAAAGTTTGAAGAGTTAACCGAAGCTAAACCTGCAGGGTTAGATCATTTTCATATTTTTAAAGATAGAAATGAGGAAAATCGCTTCTTTTTGGTAGAATATTGGAACTCTAAAGCTGATAAAGATAAAATGGAATCTTCTAAAGAGCATCAACTTTTTCATGAACACCGAAAATTAGTAATTGAAAAAAAATATGACACCTACGAATGTGATGTAGTTGTTTAGTTACTCTTTTACTCTGTTACCGTTTTGTTTTACAAAGGCTGTCCAACCTGTATAACTTTTTCCTGAAGTTATCTTACCGCTGTTGTAAAAATGACAAACTGCAGCAGCTAAACCGTCTGTTGCATCCAAATTTTTTGGTAATTCTTTTAGTTTCAATAAGCTTTGCAACATTTTAGCAACTTGCTCTTTACTGGCATTTCCGTTTCCGGTAATTGCCATTTTTATTTTTTTGGGAGAATACTCTGTAATAGGAATTTCACGAGACAAACCTGCAGCCATTGCCACACCTTGCGCTCTTCCTAATTTTAACATGGATTGTACATTTTTACCGTAAAAAGGTGCCTCAATTGCAATTTCATCAGGATGATACGTTTCTATAAGGTTAATAGTATGTTCAAAAATAAGTTTCAACTTTACATAATGGTCATCGTATTTTTTTAGGAATAATTCATTTATCTGAATCAGTTCCATTTTTTTATTCACCACTTTTATCAACCCAAAACCCATTATGGTTGTTCCGGGATCAATCCCTAATATTATTTTTTCTGAATGCAATTATTCGTTAATTTGTATTGTTAAACATCAAATGTACAATAATATCTTTTACAAATATAAACATTGGATTACGTGGGCTGTAAAACTTGCCATAGTTTTAACCGCTATTTATTTTATTTACAACAAGTTACATTCTAACAAACTTTTATCCTTATCACAATTTAAAGAGCAACTTTCTGCACTTTTTTCTAATAATATTTGGTTGATACTACTCTTACTTTTATTTACTGATGCCAATTGGTTTTTAGAAATTTTTAAGTGGAAAGCACTAGCTTCAACCGAAAAAAAAATTACTTTTTTTGATGCATACGAACAAAGTTTAGCATCGTTAACTACCGCAATTATTACACCTAACAGAATTGGAGAATACGGTGCCAAAGCCTTGTATTTTAAAAAAGAAAAACGAAAAAAAATACTGGCTTTAACTTTTGTGGGAAATATAAGTCAGTTATTAACAACAACTGTGTTTGGAATTGGCGGACTTACTTTTTTAATTTCAAATTTTAATACTCCCATTTTTGATTATAAAGAAAGTTATGTAATTACTATATTACTACTGGTTTTTATGTACTTTTTGTTAAAGAAATGGATTGTAAAATTAGCTAATTACTGTAAAAAAATACCTTCTAAAACCTATTTGTTAACTTTGGTGTATTCCATTTTACGCTATATAGTTTTTAGTCATCAGTTTTATTTTTTATTACTGCTTTTTAATGTTGATATTGAATACACTGTTGCTATGCCATTAATTTTTAGCATGTATTTTATAGCTTCTGCAATACCAAGTTTAAGTATTTTTGATTGGGCAATTAAAGGTTCTGTTGCACTGTGGGTTTTTAGTTTTGCAAACATAAATGAACTTACAATTGTAACTATAACTACTATTATGTGGTTGCTTAATTTTGCCGTTCCGGCACTTTTAGGAATTCTTTTTGTATTAAATTTTAAATTTTCTGACAGCGAATGATGTATTTTATAATTTGTATTGCTGTTGTTTACTTCCTTTTAATTTCAAGCCTTATAATTGGTTTTGATAAAGTTGAAATTACAAAAAATAAAAAAATTAGTCCAAAAAACTCATTTTCAATTGTTATTCCTTTTAGAAATGAAGCCAAAAATTTACCTGTTTTATTAAATTCTATATCAAACCTACAGTATCCCAAAAATTTCTTTGAAATCTTACTAATTAATGATGATTCTTCCGATGACTTTAAAACGATTATCAACGAGTTTAAAATCTTGAACAAAACAGTAAACATTCAATTAATTGAAAATGAACGCAAAACACATTCACCCAAAAAAGATGCCATTGTAACCGCAGTAAAACATTCTAAATTTGAGTGGCTTGTTACAACGGATGCCGATTGTGAAGTGCCTCAAAACTGGTTACTTCTTTTTAATCAATTTATTGAAGAAAAAAAGCCTTTTTTTATAAGTGCTCCTGTAAAGTTTAAAACTGAAAATACCTTCTTATTTCACTTTCAAAACCTAAATTTTATAAGCTTAATTGGATCAACTATTGGTGGTTTTGGACTTAAAAAACCTTTTATGTGCAATGGAGCAAATTTGTGTTATAAAAAAGATATTTTTATATGTTTAAATGCTTTTGAAGGAAATAACAATATTGCAAGTGGCGATGATGTTTTTTTATTGGAAAAAATGAATGAAAGCTACCCCAACAAAACATTGTATTTAAAATCTAATGAAGCAACCGTAGTAACAAAAACAGAAAACAGTTGGAAACATTTTTTACATCAACAATTGCGTTGGACTTCAAAATCAACAGCTTACAGTAATATTTTTTCAAAATTTACAGGTATTGTGGTTTTATTACTAAATGCAAGTATAGTTCTTACAGCAATTTTATCTTTATCACAATCCAATAATTGGAAACTTTTTTTAATGCTGCTACTTCAAAAAATGATTGTAGATTTTGTTTTAATATACAAAACCTCCAAATTCATTACAGCCAAAAAAACATTAAACTACTTTTTTCTAATAAGTTTACTATATCCTTTTTTTGTAGTTTTTATAGCCTCATTATCTCTTTTTAAACGTTTTGAATGGAAAGGCAGAACATTTAAAAAATAGCTGTTATTTTTCTAAAAAGCGATTAAGAATTTCTTCAGTATGTAACCAAACGTATGCAATAACAATTAACAAAATCAACAAAATTATAGCTCGTTTATAGTTTGGCTTTTTTCTTTTTTTAAATCTTTGTGTTGTCATACTTTTAATTTTTAATTGCACGTAACATTTCTCTTTTTCCAGGTGGTCCTTGTAGTTTTTCTACTGTAAAACCCACTGCTTGCATTGCTCTTCTTACACTTCCTTTTGCACTGTAAGTTACTAAAACTCCTCCACTTTTTAATGCTTTAAACATTATTTTAAAAATTTCTTCTGTCCACAGTTCCGGTTGAACACGCGCTCCAAAAGCATCAAAATAAATGAGATTAAACTCGTTTTTATCATTAATTTCATTAAAAAATTGTTTGCGTTTTATTAAATTGAAATCATTAGAAATTTTATACTGTTCCTCCCAACTTAGCCGATGCATTGCTGCAAAAACATCACCTTGCTCCTTTGCCTCCAAAGTCTTTGAGTAATTCATTTTTTCAACTTCATCAAAAACAACAGGATAGGCTTCAACCCCAACATAATTAATTGTTAAATGCATTTTAGGCGCTTCTAAAAATGTAATAAAGCAGTTTAATCCTGTTCCAAAACCTATTTCTAAAATATTAATTTCTTTATTTGAAAAAAGTGATAATCCGTTTTTAATAAACACATGTTTGGCTTCTTGTACAGCACCATGTTTAGAATGATATTGCTCATCCCACTCAGGTATGTGAATTGTTGTTGAACCATCACCCGTTACAATTATATTACGCTTCAAGATTTAAGGTTTATACTCTTCTGAAATTTTTATGAAAAACAAAAATAACCAACTGTAATTGTGTTAATTATTTAATTGTAAATAGTGTAAATGTCAGAATAATTAAATTTTAAACAAAGATATTAAAAATAAGGCAGTAACATTGAAATTAAATTAAACCGAAAGTTAAAAAAAATAAGTAATTTTGTTTAAACAAAATATAGACTTATTATGGCTTTACATATAGAAAAAATAGCTAAATCAAAAATCTCAAATGTTGATTTTAGTAATTTGAAATTCGGTCAAATTTTTACAGATCACATGTTTGAATGTGATTTTGAAAATGGTGAATGGCAAACACCAAAAATTAGACCTTATCAACCTATTTCGTTTGATCCATCGGCAAAGGTTTTTCATTACGGACAAGCAGTTTTTGAAGGAATGAAGGCTTATAAAGATGATAATAATGATGTATGGTTGTTTAGACCAGACCAAAATCAGGTGCGTATCAACAAATCTGCCGAAAGATTAGATATGCCTGCTTTTCCAAAAGAATACTTTTTTGAAGGTTTAAATGAGCTTTTAAAATTAGATAAAGAATGGGTACAGAAAGGAGCAAACAATTCGCTTTATATTAGACCTTTTATAATTGCAACCGAAAATTGCGTATCAGCTTCCAGTTCAAATAAATATAAATTTATGATTATTTGTTCTCCTGTTCAAGCATATTATGCAGGTGAAGTTAGAGTTGTTTTTGCCGATAAATTTAGCAGAGCAGCAGACGGAGGTGTTGGTTTTGCAAAAGCTGCGGGTAATTATGCCGCTTCTTTTTACCCTACAAGATTAGCAGGTAAAGACGGCTACCAACAAGTAGTTTGGACTGATGCTTCTAAACATGAATTTTTAGAAGAAGCAGGTACAATGAACGTGTTTTTTAGAGTAAATGACACTTTATTAACTGCACCT
This sequence comes from Lutibacter sp. B1, assembly GCF_012524075.1. Lineage (GTDB taxonomy): Bacteria > Bacteroidota > Bacteroidia > Flavobacteriales > Flavobacteriaceae > Lutibacter. Next base: position 3,216 of record NZ_JAAZUI010000028.1, on the reverse strand, counting down.
ACAAGCGATAGAATTTTAGATGGCGTTACACGTAAAAGCATTATTCAGTTAATGGAAGATGAAGGCATTAAAGTAGAAGTTAGAAAAATTAGTGTTTCAGAAATTGTTGAAGCTGCCCGCAAAGGTGAATTATTGGAAATGTTTGGAGCAGGTACTGCTGCTGTAATTAGTCCAATTTCAGGTTTTTCTAATAAAGGTGAAAGTTTTGAACTTCCAAAACTTGAAAACAGCTATGCGGCTCATATTAAAAAGAGAATCACTGATATTCAAAGAAATTTAGCTGAAGATAAATTTGGTTGGAGATACAAAGTACAATAATTAATGTTACTGATAAAGTTTATCTAAAATTAGTAGATTTTTGTACATTGCATATTGCTAAATAATTAATTTTATTTTAATTGTTTGGCATATTCATTGAATACTATTCGGTAAAAAATATTATTTATGACAACTATTGAAAAAGCTAAAGAAAAAATACAAGAAAATGGATTTTTAGATATTGAAGTATCTGAAAAAATAGATTATGTTGAAGAAATAAACAAACTGAGAAAAGAAAAAAATGCTGTTATTTTAGCCCATTACTACCAAGAAGATGCTATACAAGATATTGCCGATTTTGTTGGAGATAGTTTAGCATTGGCTCAAAAAGCAGCCAAAACAAATGCTGATATTATTGTTTTTGCCGGAGTACATTTTATGGCGGAAACCGCTAAAATTTTAAACCCTACAAAAAAGGTTTTATTACCCGATTTAAAAGCAGGTTGTTCTTTGGCAGATTCTTGTCCGCCGGCAGATTTTGCAGCATTTAAAAAACAACATCCAAATCATTTGGTAGTTTCTTACGTAAACACTTCAGCAGAAATAAAAGCATTGACCGACATTGTGTGCACATCATCTAATGCCGAAAAAATAATCAATTCAATACCTAAAGATCAACCAATAATATTTGCTCCTGACAAAAATTTAGGAAGTTGGTTAATTAAAAAAACAGGAAGAGATATGCTACTTTGGGACGGTGCTTGTATGGTACATGAAGCTTTTTCTATTGAAAAAATACTAAATTTATATGCTGAAAATCCTGATGCTGAAATTATTGCGCACCCGGAATCTCAAGATCATTTATTAAAGGTTGCCAAATACGTCGGTTCTACATCCGGACTTTTAAACTATGTAAAAAATAGTGATGCTCCTAAATTTATTGTTGCAACCGAAGTAGGTATTTTACATAAAATGCGTCAGGAATCTCCTGATAAAATTTTAATTCCTGCTCCAGTAGATGACGATAATTGTAATTGCAGCGAGTGTTTTTATATGAAAATGAATACAATGAAAAAATTGTATTTATGTTTAAAATATGAATTACCTTTTGTTGAAGTTGATGCCGAATTAAGTAAAAAAGCATTGATTCCTATTGAAAGAATGCTTGAACTATCAAAATAAAGCTATTTAAATGAATGCCGAAAAAAAAATAAACAAAACTGATTTTTTAGTAATTGGCTCTGGAATAGCTGGGTTGTCTTTTGCCTTAAAAGTTGCCAAACATTTTAAAGATTCGTTAGTTACAATTATAACCAAAACAGAAAAAGACGAATGCAATACCAAATATGCTCAAGGAGGTATTGCTACAGTATGGGATGAAACTGTAGATTCTTTTGAACAGCACATACAAGATACTTTAATTGCAGGAGATGGTATTTGCGATGAAGAAATTGTTAGAATGGTGGTAAAGGATGCTCCTGAAAGGTTAAATGAATTGATAGAATGGGGAACTAATTTTGATAAAGCAAAAAATGGAGACTATTCTTTAGGACGTGAAGGTGGGCATTCTCAAGATAGAATTTTACATCATAAAGATATTACCGGAGCTGAAATTGAACGTGCTTTAATTGAGCAAATCGAAAATACTGAAAATATTAATTTTTTAACTTACCATTACGCAATTGATTTAATTACCGAGCATCAAGTAAAAAAGAAAGAAACGAAAAGAAAAGAAAAGATCACTTGTTTTGGAGCTTACGTTTTAGATTCAAAAAAAAATATTGTAAAAACATTCGCTTCTAAAGTAACTATGTTAGCTACCGGAGGTAATGGACAAGTATATGTTACTACCACAAATCCTGTGGTTGCCACAGGTGATGGAATAGCAATGGCATACAGAGCTAAAGCTGAAGTTTCTGATGTTGAATTCATTCAATTTCACCCTACTGCATTGTATAATCCGGGAGAATATCCTGCATTTTTAATTTCAGAAGCAGTTAGAGGTGAAGGTGCTATTTTAAGAGATTATGAAGGTAACCGATTTATGCACAAATATGATGAACGGGAAGAATTGGCTTCGCGTGATATAGTTGCAAGAGCGATTGACCGTGAATTAAAACAAAGTGGTGCGCCACATGTTTATTTAGATTGTACCCATATAGATTATACCGCTTTTAAAAAACACTTTCCAAATATTACTGAAAAATGTATGAGTTTGGGTATTGATGTAAGAAAAGATTTCATTCCGGTATCACCAGCTCAACATTATATTTGTGGTGGCGTAAATATAAATAAGAAAGCTAAAACATCTATAAAAAATTTATATGCAAGTGGAGAAGTAACTCGTTCCGGTTTACATGGAGCTAACAGATTAGCATCAAATTCACTATTAGAAGGTTTGGTTTTTTCACATAGAGCTTACGATAATTTAACCAAACGTTTCCATAAAATTGAAATGCCTAAAAATATTCCTGTTTGGAATGATAGCGGAGTAAAAAAAAATATGGAAAAAGTATTGATTACTCACGATAAAAATGAAGTAAAAACTATTATGAGTAATTATGTAGGTATTGTTCGTTCTAACGAACGATTGTTACGTGCTGAAAGAAGACTAAGAGGCTTGTATGAAGACAATAAACGTTTATATGACCATTCTGAGCTTTCTTCTGACCTTTGTGAGCTTAGAAATTTAATAACAACTTCTTATTTAATCACTCAATTCTCTAAAAACCGAAAAGAAAATAAAGGCGGTTTTTATAGTGCCGATTTAGTATAAAAATTCATAAAAAAAGGAGCTTAAAAAGCTCCTTTTTATTTTTATCTACCAAATTAGCACTATCTCATAAACTGTGTAAATAAAAATATCGGGGGTTGCAACCCCCGATATTTTTTTGTTTAATTTTAAACTTTTATACAGTCATGAAGAAAGAAGATTTATTAAGTAATGATTTTCTGAAG
>NZ_JAAZUI010000027.1 GCF_012524075.1 Lutibacter sp. B1 | reverse complement strand
CATCATTAGCATCTATGCTTAACTCTACATCTACTATTTTTACAATGGATATATATAAGCAATATATCAATAAAAATGCAAGTGATAAAGCAACAGTAAATATGGGTAGAATTTCAGCAGGAGTTGCCTTGATAATTGCTTGTATAATGGCACCATTATTAGGAGGAATTGATCAGGCATTTCAATTTATACAAGAATATACAGGCGTTGTAAGTCCGGGTATTTTAGCGGTATTTATGTTAGGACTATTCTGGAAAAAAACAACAAACAAAGGAGCTATTGTAGGTGCTTTAGCTTCAATTCCTATAGCAATGTATTTTAAGGTAGCACCAAAAGGATGGTCAACAAGTTCATTTTTTGTAGATGTTCCTTTTATGGATCAAATGGGATATACTTTTATTTTGACTATGATAGTGATTTCAATGGTTAGTTATTTCCAACATAAAGGAGCGGATGATGCAAAAGGAATTCCGTTAACAAAAGAGTTGTTTAAAACCAGTCCGAAGTTTAACATAGGCGCTTTTGCTGTTATGATTATTTTGGTAGCTCTATATGCTGCTTTCTGGAAGTAATGATATATAAAATATAATTTGATTGAAGATAGTACTAATTATGATCTGATTTTTTAAAACAGAAAATAATTATTTTAAATTTTGCTGATAAAAAGAGGGATGTAATCCCTCTTTTTTATTTGAGGGTGTAGGAACATTTATTATAATTTTATAATAAATCCACCAAGGGTTTTATTGTTATAACTATTATTGAATTATCTTTATATTGTTTAATTATACCATCACTTTAAATAGTTATTTTAAAGTATAAAAATGTCTGTAAAATATTTAATATCAGTATTTTAAATTCTATTTGTAGACCTTTTACTTCCCAATACAAAAGTTAGCAAAAATATTTCCAAGTAAATCTTCTGTAGTTACTTTTCCTGTAATTTCACCTAAATAATGTAACGCCTGACGTATATCAATAGCAAACAAATCTGTACTAATATTGGCATCAATACCTTTTTGAACTTCTTTGATAGAATTATAAGCATTATTCAAAGCCTCAAAATGACGCGAGTTACTTACTATAGTTTCGTTATTACTTAATGCGCCTTTATTTACTAAATGGGCTAGGGTAGTAGTTAATTCGTGAATACCGGTTTTTTCTTTTGCTGAGAGGAACAGCAGTTCCATATTTTCAAAAGCTTCAATTACGTTACTTTTTAAATTAGTATCAATAACATCAACTTTATTGGCGATAATCATTAAATGTTTTGTTGGATGTTTTTCTACAATTTTATTAATTTCAAGATGAATGTTTTCAATTGATGTTGTACCGTTTTTAACTTTTTCCAAATCAAACAGGTAAATAACCAATTGGGCTTGTTCTATTTTTTCGAATGTTTTTTTAATACCAATACTTTCAACAATATCTTTTGTATTTCTAATTCCTGCTGTATCAATAAAACGGTAGGCAATACCATCAATACTTATTTCGTCTTCAATAGCATCTCGTGTAGTTCCTGCAATATCGCTTACAATTGCTTTTTCTTCGTTCAATAAAGCATTTAGTAAAGTTGATTTCCCAACATTGGGTTCTCCAATAATAGCAACTGGAATACCATTTTTTAACACATTTCCTAAAGCAAAAGAATCTATCAATTTTTTTAAAACTGAACTAATTTTAGCTACCAGTTTGTTAAAAGCTGTTCTATCGGCAAATTCAACATCTTCTTCAGCAAAATCGAGTTCTAATTCAATTAAACTTGCAAAATTTAGTAATTGTTCACGTAAATTTTCAATTTCACTGCTAAAACCACCACGCATTTGTTGTAATGCAACCTGATGTGATGCTGCTGAATTTGAACTTATTAGATCTGCTACAGCTTCAGCCTGACTTAAATCCATTTTGCCATTTAAAAAGGCTCTCAATGTAAATTCACCCGGCTCAGCATTTCTAACGCCATTTTTGATGAATAACTGAATTATTTCTTGTTGAATATAAACTGAACCATGGCAGTTTATCTCTACCACATTTTCACCTGTATAAGAATTAGGATTTTTAAAAACTGAAACCAATACTTCATCAATTATACGATGGTCTTCAATAATATTTCCTAAATGAATAGTGTGCGATTTTACATTGGTTAAATCTTTTTTAGCAAATTTTGATCTAAAAAACTGATTTACAATTTCTATTGATGTAGAACCTGACAAACGAATAACGGCAATTGCACCAACACCCGATGGAGTTGCTAAAGCAATAATAGTGTCATTAGGAATTGTATTCATGGTTACAAAAATAAGGTATTTTTTGAATGTTTATAGGAATTAGTTTTTGAAAAAAAATAATTATTGCGAAGCAAATTTTTAATTTACAGTGGCAATTTATTGTTAATTAAAGAGATTATTTTGTTGCGATGCTCTTAATAGCGTATCAATTTGGAATTAGTAATAAATGACTTGTTTTATAAAATCTTCAAAATCTTCATAAAATTCTTCAAATTGATGCATAGCTTCATTAAAAAATAGAAATGCGCCTTGCCAAGTATTTTTATTGTGAATATTAAACTCTTTGTTGTATTTCACATAAATTCTATGAATAATTTTTCCGTTCTCTAATAGATATAGTTCATCAAAAATAACGTCTGGTAAATAATCTTCAATTAAATTATTTTTTAATTCTAAAACTTGGTCGAAAAGTAATTCATTTTTAGTCCTATCTGCCGATTCAATATCTAAACAAACCAATGCCTCTTTTGTGTTTGCTGAAAATTTAAAACTGAAACCCTTTATTTTGGTATTATACAATAACCATTTTCTTGGGAACGATTTGCCAAAGCTTGTCCAAAATTCTTTTCTAAGTTTTTCTGATTCTTCTTTGCTGTACATTAACCGTGAACTTTTGCTTTTATACCTCTCGATTTCATGAATTCGGCTTCGTATTCCAATAAGCCTTTCCATTTTTTATTCACAATTTCTTTGTCTTGATATTTTCTGGCAAAATTTAAAAATGTAGCATAATGATTTGCTTCCGAAGCCATTAAATCAAGATAAAATTTAGAAAGTTCAGCATCTTCCATATTTTCGGAAAATACTTTAAAACGTTCACAACTTCTGGCTTCAATTAAGCCGGCAATTAACAAGCGTTGTATTAAACTTTCCAATCGGTCTTTTGTTTTTGGAAAAAAACTTTGCAAATGGAGTGCATAATCATTTTTAGTTCCTTGTCCTAAGGTCATACCTCTTTTTACCATTATATCGTGTACCATTTTAAAATGTTGCATTTCTTCAATGGCAATTAAGGCCATTTCCTGTACCAATTCTGTTTCTTCAGAATAATTGATAATAATGGATGTAGCATTTGCAGCAGCTTTTTGTTCAGCAAAAGCATGGTCTGTTAATATTTGTCGTAAATCATTTTTAGCAATTTCAGCCCATGAAGTTGCAGTTTCAAATTGTAGTCCTAGCATCATAATCGTTCAGTTTTATAAGTCTAAATCAAAAGTCTTTTTCAATAATTCAATTGCGCTGTTTTTTTCTTTTAATTTCTGATATTTTTCTTGAGGTGTGTAAGCGTATTTTTTTGTTTCCTGTTCGTTTACGTCAATTAAAATATCAACCTTGAAATTATTTAAACGTTCTCTCAAAAATTTTAAAAGAGGAGGTTTTGTGCGCTCTAATTGATCTTTCATTAAAGCATTTGGAAGCTCAAAATGTATTTGGTGATCTTCTTTAACAGTAGGTTCGTTGGCATTCATTATTGATGCCACACTTTTTTTACCTTTATTCAGTAGTTTTTCAATATATTCTTTCCATAAGGCAACAACTTTGTCTTCTACAAAATCATCACTCGGTAAACCTTCAACTTCTTCAAAATCGACTTCAATTTTTGAAATTTCTTTTTTGCGCTCAATACTGTTTAATGATAATGCTGAAGGACGTCTTTTTCCATTTTTTAATATAGGTTTAACAAACTCTTTTTCAGTTTTTTCTATATTATGAACTGAAGAAGTTTTTTTAATGGCATTATCTTCTTTTTTTAGAATTGATTTTGCTTTTACAGTTCTTTTTACTTCAGTTCTAAAGTGTAAAGCGGCAATTATGAAGGGTTTATCATTTTTTTTTTCTCCATCAAAAGTGATAGAGGCTAATTGCATTAAAGTTAATTCAACCAGAAGTCGTTGATTTTTACTTCCTTTATACTTTAAATCGCAGTCGTTAGCTAAATCTATCGCTTGGAGCAAGAACTTTAAATCACATTTTTGTGATTGTTCTAGATATTTCTTTTTAGCATTATCACCAACCTCTAAAAGCTCAATAGTTATTTTATCTTTTGCAACCAACAAATCTCTAAAATGAGCAGCCAAACCACTAATAAAATGATTACCGTCAAATCCTTTGGCTAAAATTGAATTAAAATGAATTAATACTTCCGGAATCTTAATGTCTAACAATAAATCGGTTGTTTTAAAGTATTCATCATAATCAAGCACATTTAAATTTTCGGTCACCGCTTTTCTGGTTAATTCAGTCCCGGAAAAGCTAACTACTCTATCGAAGATTGACAGAGCATCTCGCATAGCACCATCAGCTTTTTGAGCAATTATATGAAGCGCATCATCCTCAGCATTTATATGTTCTTGTTTGGCAATATTTTCTAAATACTTTTTGGTATCTAAAACTCCAATTCTCTTAAAATCAAATATTTGACATCTCGATAATATGGTTGGAATTATTTTATGCTTTTCAGTAGTTGCTAAAATAAAAATAGCATGAGCAGGTGGTTCTTCCAGCGTTTTTAGAAATGCATTAAATGCCGATTGTGAAAGCATGTGTACCTCATCAATTATATACACTTTGTATTTTCCGGTTTGAGGAGGTATTCTCACCTGATCGGTTAAAGCCCTTATATCATCAACCGAATTGTTAGATGCAGCATCTAACTCAAATATATTGAACGCAAAATCTTCGTCTGCATTCTCAACTCCTGCTTGATTTATCTTTTTAGCTAAAATTCGAGCACATGTTGTTTTACCTACACCTCTTGGACCTGTAAACAACAAAGCTTGAGCTAAATGGTTGTTTTTTATAGCATTTTCAAGCGTATTGGTAATTGCTTGTTGCCCAACTACATCCTCAAAAGTTTGAGGTCTATATTTTCGAGCTGATACTATAAAATGTTCCATTTAGATGATTTTGATTGTTGCAAAAATAAAAAAACCAATGGTTTTAATGTGATTCTGAATTATTATTTTCGTAAATTTTATTGTATAAATGTTTGTATTTTTCTATTATTTCATCTCGCTTAGGTTTCATGGTTGGTGTAAGTAAACCATTATCAATACCCCAAACATCGGGAGTTAGTTCAAATCGTTTTATTTGCTCCCATTTACCAAAACCTTTATTTACTTTATCAATTTCTTTTTGAATACGTTTTATAACATGCGGATTTTCAATTAAATCTTGATTATTACCAGGAATTGGCTCATGATGAATTTTAGCCCAATTTCTTAAAAATTCAAAATTAGGTTGAATGATAGCTGCAGGCATTTTTTGTCCTTCACCAATAACCAAAATTTGTTCAATAAAACGAGATGGTTTCATTTCATTTTCCAATAAAGCAGGTACAATGTATTTACCTCCTGAGGTTTTGAAAATTTCTTTTTTTCTCCCTGTAATTTTCAAGAAGCCTTCTTCATCAATTTCACCTTTATCACCGGTATGAAAATAATCACCGGTCATAACACTTTTAGTTCTTTCAGGGTCTTTATAATATCCTTGCATTACATTTGGCCCTTTTACTAAAATTTCACCATCATCAGCAATTTCAACTTCAACATTTGCTATAGGTTTACCAACAGTTCCAATTTTTAAACCTTCATTTTTATATACGTTCACAGAAATCACAGGAGAAGTTTCTGTAAGTCCGTATCCTTCCCAAACTTGCATTTTAGCAGCACAAAATACTCTGGCTAACCTTGGTTGAAGAGCAGCACTGCCCGAAACCATAGTTCCAAGATTGCCTCCTAAAGCTTCTCTCCATTTGCTAAAAATTAGTTTATCAGCTACAGCTAATTTTTTTTTGTACCACCAACCATTTTTATCATAAGGTTCATATTTTAAACCTAAATCAACTGCCCAAAAGAATAATGCTTTTTTTATGCCTTTTAGTTCAGAGCCTTTTGCTATAATACTGTCGTAAACTTTCTCTAATAAGCGCGGTACCACGGTCATTAAATGAGGTTTTACTTCTTTAATATTCTCTGCAACTTTTTCTATACTTTCTGCAAAATAGATGGAACATCCGGCGTATTGATATAAATAAAGTAACATTCTCTCAAAAATATGACAAACCGGTAAAAAGCTAAATGTTACAGATTCTCCTTTTACTATAGGAATTACAGGTGTACAATCAACAACATTGCTAACAATATTACTATGAGAGAGCATTACACCTTTTGGTTTTCCGGTGGTACCCGAAGTATAAATAATTGTTGCTAAATCTTCAGTTTTTACTTTTTCTTTTAACGCTTCAACTTCAGTTTGGTTACTTTCATCTTTTCCAAGTTCTAAAACTTCATTCCAGCTTTTGCAATTTTTAACGTCATCAAAAGAATAGATTTCTTTTAAGGTTGGAACATTTTCTTTTATAGCATTAACTTTTTTATAGAGGTCTTTATCTGATAAAAAGCAGTGAGAAATTTCGGCATGATTGAAAATGTATTCAAAATCTTCTTTTGTGATGGTTGGGTACATAGGAACGTTAATAGCACCTATTTGAAGTATACCAATATCAACTATATTCCATTCGGTTCTGTTATTGGTAGATATAACGGCAATTTTATCGCCGGGTTTTATACCTAATTTTAATAAGCCTCTACTTATTGCGTTAAATTTATTTAAGTATTCTTGGGTTGAAGTTGCAACCCATTCACCATTGTATTTGGTAACAAAAGCTTTGCTTAAGTTATAGTTATTTATTTGATAATAAGGTATATCAAATAATCGAGTTATATTATTTTGCATTTTTTGATTTAGGTTTTTTGTATCCTTGCAAAGTATAAAAATTAAAGTGAATATACAAGAAAGGTTGTTTCATACTTATTAATATTAGTTTGTATATATTTTATTGTATAAGTGTTTATATTTTTGTTTTATTTCTTTTCGTTTCATTTTTAAAGTTGGAGTTAATAAACCATTGTCTATTGACCAAATTTCTGGAGTAAGTTCAAAAGCTTTGATTTGCTCCCATTTCCCAAATTTTTTACAGGTTTTAGTAATTTCTTTTTGAATTCTATTGATAATATTAGGATTTTCAATAAAATCTTCATTATTATTTGGGATTGGCTCATTATGAATGCGTGCCCAATCCCTTAAAAACTCAAAATTTGGCTGAATGATAGCTGCGGGCATTTTTTCTCCTTCACCAATAACCATTGCTTGTTCAATAAAACGAGATTCTTTTAATTTACTCTCTAAAACAGCCGGAGCAATGTATTTACCTCCCGAAGTTTTAAACATTTCTTTTTTTCGATCGGTTATTTTTAAAAATCCTTCAGTATCAATTTCTCCAATATCACCTGTGTGTAGATAACCATTTACAATGGTTTTATGTGTAAGCTCTTCATTCTTATAGTAGCCTAACATAACATTACTTCCTTTTACCAAAATTTCCCCGTCATCAGCTATTTTTACTTCAACACCATTTAAAGTTTTGCCAACCGTACCAATTTTGAATTTTTTATTTCTAAAATCGTTAATGGCAACGCCTGGTGAGGTTTCGGTTAAACCGTAACCTTCAAAAATAGGAATTCCGGCAGCAGTAAAAATTTTGGTAAGTACTGGTTGCAATGGCGCACTACCCGAAACCAAAAATTTTATATTTCCTCCAAAAGCTTCTCTCCATTTACTGAAAATTAATTTTTTGGCAATAGTTAATTTGAAATGATACCACCAACCATTTCGTTTATAGGGTTTGTAATGTTTACCAAGTTCTAACGCCCAAAAGAAAAGCATTTTTTTGATTCCTTTTAAGCTGCTTCCTTTATCAACAATTTTATCATATATCTTTTCTAACAGGCGTGGTACTACAGGTATAAAATGAGGTTTTACTTCTTTTAAATTATCAGCTAGTTTATCAATAGATTCTGCAAAATAAATTTCAAAACACATAAATTGATAATAGTACATTGCAAAACGTTCTAAAATATGGCAGATTGGTAAATAGCTTAAAACTTTAAGTGTAGTTCCTTTTTCAAAATCCATGGCTTCTGCACCTGCCAATGTGTTTTCTGTGATATTTTGATGTGATAGCATAACACCTTTCGGTGTTCCTGTAGTTCCTGATGTATAAATTATAGTGGCAAGATCGGAAGGTAAAACACTATTTCGATATTCATCTACTAAAGATTGATTTGTGGTATCTTCACCTAATTTTAATAAGGATTTCCAGCTTGAAATTCCTGAAATTTCATCAAAAGAATACATATCTTTTAACTGTGTTTCATTTTTTATTTTACTTACTTTTTTTGCCAATTCGGCATCAGAAACAAAACAAAAAACAGCATCAGAATGGTTGATGATATATTGATAATCTTTAGATGAAATTGTAGGGTACAAAGGCACATTTATAGCTCCAATTTGTAAAACAGCAATATCCAAAATACTCCATTCAACTCTATTATTGGTTGTAACAACAGCAATTTTATCATTCTTTTTTACACCAAGCTTTAGCAAGGCTCTACTAATAATATTTGCCTGCTCAATGTATTGTTGAGTAGATGTAGGTATCCAATCATCACCAACCTTTGTGTTAAAACAATTAGGTTGCGGATTTGTAGCTAATTGACTGTATGCAAAGTCAAAAAGCCGACTTATATTTTTCGACATATTTTATTTTAGGTTACTGCAAAATAGGAATAAAAAAAGGATTTCACAAAAATGAAATCCTTTAGAACAGTAATTTTGAAATATTTTTTACTTTTTATTTAACCAGTTATAAGCATTGATAAAAGCTTGTAACCAAGGTGTTACATTATCATTTTTTCTTTCTGAAGGATAATATGCCCAGTTCCAAGGAAATGTTGAACGCTCTAAATGCGGCATCATTACTAAATGACGGCCGTCATCAGAATTTAACATCGCAGCGTTATAATCTGAGCCGTTTGGATTGAAAGGATAACCATCATACGCATATTTTGCAGGAATATTGTATTCGCTTTCATCTTTTGGAAAACTGAATTTTCCTTCTCCGTGAGCAGACCATATTCCTAAAGTACTTCCGGCTAAATTTTGAAGCATTACGGAGTTGTTTTCCATAATTTCAACCGCCGAGAATGTGCATTCAAATTTATGAGAGTCGTTATGCAACATTTTAGGTTTTTTGGTATGATTCGGATTTATCAATCCTAATTCAACAAAAAGCTGACAGCCATTACAAACACCTAACGAAAGCGTATCTTTTCTGTTAAAAAAGTTATTTAAAGCCGTTTTAGCCTTTTCATTGTATAAAAATGCTCCTGCCCAACCTTTGGCTGAACCTAAAACATCAGAATTTGAAAAACCTCCTACAGCAGCAATAAATTGAATATCTTCTAATGTTTCACGTCCGCTTATTAAATCGGTCATATGCACATCTTTTACATCAAAACCGGCCATATACATTGCATTAGCCATTTCACGCTCACTATTGCTTCCTTTTTCTCTAATTATGGCTGCTTTTATTTTGGCTTTCTCGTCATTACGAAGGAGAGAATCGACTGAAGTAATCTCATTACTAAATACAGATTGCTTCGTTTCGCTCGCAATGACATTTTTTAGCTTACCTGTAAAATGACTTGGAAACGTATATTTTAGAGGCTGTTTTTTGTAATTGTCAAAACGTTCTTTAGCTTTTACGTTACCAGATTGTTTAGCATCTAATAAATAAGAAGTTTCATACCAAACATCACGCAGTTCAGTAATATCAAAATCTAAAATTGTTTCGTAATTTGTAATTGTAATTGTATTACTTTCAGTGGCAGTTCCAATTTCAAAGAAATCAATAGTGTTTTTAGATAAAATTGAAGGAACTTCAGCATCACAACTTTGGAAAACAATACCACTATTTTCAGCAAATAATACTTTTATAGTATCATTTTCACCTAACGAAGTCAAATTAATGTTTAAACCAACGTTTGTTTGTGAAAAACACATTTCTAACAATGTAGTTAATAATCCACCCGAAGAAATATCGTGTCCTGCACTTATTTTACCTTTTTTGATAAGTTCCTGAATAGTGTTAAAAGCATTCTTGAACGCTTCAGTATCAACAATTGTTGGAGTTTCTTTTCCAATTTTATTTTGAACTTGCGCAAATGATGAACCGCCTAATTTAAACGTATCATTTGATAAGTTGATATAGTAAATTTTATTGTATTTATTAAGTTGAGCAACAGGTTCAACAACTTTGGTAATGTCATTACAATGTCCTGCGGCAGAAATAATTACCGTTCCGGGAGAAAGCACTTCATCATTTGGGTATTTTTGTTTCATTGATAAGGAATCTTTACCTGTTGGTACATTAATTCCTAGCTCAATAGCAAAATCTGAGACCGCTTTTACAGCTTTATACAAACGAGCATCTTCACCTTCGTTTCTACAAGGCCACATCCAGTTAGCTGATAAAGAAACCGACTCTAAATTATCTTGTAAAGGCGCCCAAATAATATTTGTTAAAGCTTCAGCAATTGCATTTTTACTTCCGGCAACCGGATCAATAAGCGCGCTTACAGGCGAATGACCAACAGAAGTTGCAATACCTTCTTTTCCATTGTAATCCAATGCCATTACACCACAATTGTTTAAAGGTAATTGTAACGGTCCTGCACATTGCTGTTTAGCCACTTTACCTGTAACACACCGGTCTACTTTATTGGTTAACCAATCTTTACAAGCAACAGCTTCTAATCGCAATACTTGCTTTATGTATGTGTAAATATCTTCCTGATTGTAAGAAACATCAGCATAATTTCTTTCAACAGAAACATCATTCATAATTGTTTTTGGAGAACTTCCAAACATATCGCTTAATGCTAAATCCATCGGTTTCTCTCCTTTAACTTTAGACTCAAACGTAAAATGTTTGTCGTTTGTAACGTCACCAACTTCATAAAAAGGAGAACGTTCTCTTTCGGCAATACGTTTTAGGGTTTCAGTATTTTCTTTGCTGATAACCAGTCCCATACGTTCCTGAGATTCATTTCCAATAATTTCTTTTGCAGAAAGGGTAGGATCTCCAATAGGTAATTTATCTAAATCAATAATTCCACCGGTTTCTTCAACCAATTCCGACAAACAATTTAAATGTCCGCCGGCACCGTGATCGTGAATAGAAACAATTGGATTCACATCACTTTCAACCATACCACGTACAGCATTTGCAGCTCTTTTTTGCATTTCAGGATTTGAACGTTGTACTGCATTTAATTCAATACCACTGTGGAACTCTCCCGTATCAGCTGATGATACTGCAGCGCCGCCCATTCCAATTCGGTAGTTTTCTCCACCTAAAATTATTATTTTATCACCTGTTTTTGGTGTATCTTTCAACGCCTGATCAGCTTTACCAAAGCCAATACCTCCGGCTTGCATAATTACTTTATCAAAACCTAATTTACGAGGAGCATTAGTACTGAACTTGCCTGTACTGAGCGTAGTCGAAGTATCAAAGTGTTCATCGTGTTCAAACGTTAAAAGAGAACCTGTAATTAATGGTTGTCCAAATTTATTTCCAAAATCTGAAGCACCATTAGAGGCTTTTATTAAAATATCCATAGGTGTTTGGTACAACCAATCACGTTCTTTCATTCCTTTTTCCCAAGGCTTGTGCAGATTGATGTCGAATTGCTTGCCCTGAGCGGAGTCGAAGGGTAATCGTGAATAGGAAGTCATATAAACAGCAGTTCCCGCCAATGGTAACGATCCTTTTCCTCCGGCTAATCTATCACGTATTTCTCCTCCCGATCCCGTTGCAGCACCGTTAAAAGGCTCAACAGTTGTAGGAAAGTTATGTGTTTCAGCTTTTAGTGAAATAACCGATTTAAAGTCTTTTTTCTCATAAAAATCTGGTTTATCG
Organism: Lutibacter sp. B1; assembly: GCF_012524075.1. GTDB lineage: Bacteria > Bacteroidota > Bacteroidia > Flavobacteriales > Flavobacteriaceae > Lutibacter. The sequence goes on along the minus strand of NZ_JAAZUI010000027.1, from coordinate 22,951 downwards.
GCAGATTTTGGTGCAAATTGCTCCACCACAGGACCTTCAACAAAAGCTACATTGTCTTTATAAGCCGAAACAATTTTGTTAGGATTCGTTTCAGATGTTTTTTTAATCAATTTGAATAAAGACGTTGGCATTTCTTCACCGTCAATTACAAAAGTTCCGTTAAATATCTTGTGTCGGCAATGTTCAGAGTTTACTTGTGAAAATCCAAACACTTCAGAATCAGTTAGTTTTCTGCCAATTCTAGTACTCATTTCATTCAAATAAGCAACTTCTTCTTCACTTAAAGACAGTCCTTCTTGCTCATTATAACGTGCAATATCATCAATTTCTAAGATAGGAGCAGGAGCAATATTAATATCAAAAATAGCCTGATTTAGCGATGTGTATTTATGAAAAAGCATTGAATCAAAAGCTTCATCTTTTGTAGAAGCAGTAAATTCTTCAATTCTTATAATGTCTTCAATTCCCATATTTTGGGTTATTTCAACTGCATTTGTACTCCAAGGAGTAACCATTGCAGCACGCGGACCAATAAAAAAAGCATCAATAGATGCCTCATTTATTTTTTCTTGATTTCCAAAAAGCCAGTTTAATTTTTGAGTGTCCTCGCTCGTAAGTTCTTTTGACGTTTGAACAGCATAAATAGTACTGTTTGCGTTTCCAAAGAAATGAATCATATTTCTGATTTGTTTAGTGTGTTGTTAGAAAGCCCAAATTTAACCAAATAATTAGAAACATTTTAGATACATTTTATAATATTTCATCATTTATCAAATGAGTTTTTAACAATTTATTTTTTGGGCGTTCCCTAAAGGTCGGGCTATCACTACTCGCTTTTTACAGTAATTTATCAATTACAGTAAAAGAGCTCAAACAAACCGTTCTATCCCTAACGCGTTTACTTTCGTCATTACGAGGAGTTTTTTACGACGAAGTAATCTTGCGTTTTAAAAGTAACAGATTACTTCATTTCATTCGCAATGACGTTTACTTTCGTCATTACGAGGAGTTTTTTTACGACGAAGTAATCTTGTATTTTCAAAATAACAGATTGCTTCATTTCATTCGCAATGACGTTTATTTTCGTCATTACGAGGAGTTTTTTTACGACGAAGTAATCTTGCGTTTTAAAAGTAACAGATTGCTTCATTTCATTCGCAATGACGTTTACTTTCGTCATTACGAGGAGTTTTTTACGACGAAGTAATCTTGCGTTTTCAAAATAACAGATTGCTTCATTTCATTCGCAATGACGTTTACTTTCGTCATTACGAGGAGTTTTTTTACGACGAAGTAATCTTGTATTTTCAAAATAACAGATTGCTTCATTTCATTCGCAATGACGTTTATTTTCGTCATTACGAGGAGTTTTTTTACGACGAAGTAATCTTGCGTTTTAAAAGTAACAGATTGCTTCATTTCATTCGCAATGACGTTTATTTTAGTCATTACGAGGGGTTTTTTACGACGAAGTAATCTTGCGTTTTCAAAATAACAGATTGCTTCATTTCATTCGCAATGACGTTTACTTTCGTCATTACGAGGAGTTTTTTGCGACGAAGTAATCTTGCGTTTTCAAAATAACAGATTGCTTCATTTCATTCGCAATAACAAGGAAAAATTAATACTTTTATCAAATGAAAAAAAGCTATGTTTATTTTATGACCAATAAAAATAACACAGTTATTTATATTGGTGTTACAAGTAATTTAATAAAACGAGTCTATCAACATAAAACTAAAGGATTTAAAGGATTTACTTTAAAATATAATTGTACTAAACTAGTATATTTTGAAGAGTTTGAAGATATAAAAAAGGCAATAGAAAGAGAAAAGCAATTAAAGTCTGGTAATAGAAAAAGGAAAGAAGAGTTGATACAATCGTTAAATCCTAAATGGAATGATTTATCAGATGGTTGGATATTTCAATTTTAAATAACTCGTCATTACGAGGAGTTTTTTTACGACGAAGTAATCTTGCGTTTTAAAAGTAACAGATTGCTTCATTTTACTCACAATTACTGTTCAAATGTTAATTATTTAACAAAAAGCTATGTAAACGTAAATATTTAAAATATTTAGTGCGTTGGTTTTAAACATTTTTCTATATTTGTCACATAAAATTAAAAACAATGAATTTTATTCAATCACATCATCATTTTCATACTGGCACTCAAGCGAGATGAAAATATATTGAATAAATCGAAAATATATATAAAACCCGTTTGAGAAAATCAAACGGGTTTTTTTATGATTCCTTTTTGATTTTTTCAAGCATAAAAAAACAAAAAAAATGAATAGAATTAAAATAGCAGTTCAAAAATCGGGCAGGTTAAACGAAGACTCTTTGGCAATACTAAAAGACTGCGGAATTTCAATAGACAACGGTAAAGACCAATTAAAAGCACAATCAAGCAACTTTCCTTTAGAAGTTCTCTATTTACGTAACGGCGATATTCCTCAATATTTGAGAGATGGCGTGGTTGATATTGCTATTATTGGTGAAAATGTATTGATAGAAAAAGGACAAGATATTGGTATTGTAGAGAAATTGGGTTTTTCAAAATGCCGAGTTTCTATAGCTGTTCCAAAAGGAAAAAAATACAATAGTATAAAGGATTTAGATGGCAAGCGCATAGCAACTTCATATCCAAATACAGTTGTGGAATATTTTAAAAAATTCAACGTTCAGCCTGATATTCACCTAATAAACGGTTCGGTAGAAATTGCACCAAATATTGGTTTGGCCGACGCTATTTGCGATATTGTTTCCAGTGGAAGCACGTTGTTTAAAAATAATTTGAAAGAAGTAGAAGTAATGTTAAAAAGTGAAGCGGTTTTAGCTGTTTCTCCAAATATTTCAAAAGAAAATCAACTACTTTTAGATAAACTTCAATTTAGAATTAAAGCAGTATTAAAAGCCAGAAAATCAAAATATATTTTAATGAATGCTCCAAATGATAAAATTGAGAATATTATTAAAATATTACCCGGTATGCGCAGTCCAACAGTATTACCTTTGGCTGAAAAAGGGTGGAGTTCTATTCATACGGTTATCGAAAAAGATACTTTTTGGGAAGTTATTGACGAATTGAAAGAAAACGGAGCGGAAGGTTTATTGGTTATTCCTATTGAAAAATTGGTATTATAAATTAATTTGAAATGAAAAAATATCTAAATCCAAAAAAAGAAGACTGGTTGCAGTTACTTCAAAGACCAACACAAACAGTTGAGGCTATTGAAGCTACTGTCACTTCAATTTTTGAAGATGTAAAACGCAACGGAAATGATGCTGTACTTCGATATACATCTATTTTTGATGGAGTTGAATTAACGGATATGTATGTTTCTGAAGAAGAAATAATTGAGGCAGAACAACTTGTCTCAGAGGAATTAAAACAAGCAATTAAACTTGCTAAATCTAATATTGAAAATTTTCACACAGCACAAAAAACAAAAAAAGTTGTTGTAGAAACTGTAAGCGGAGTTGAATGTTGGCAAGAAAAACGCCCTATTCAAAAAGTAGGATTGTATATTCCCGGAGGTACAGCACCGCTATTTTCTTCGGTTTTAATGTTAGCAGTACCTGCACAAATTGCAGGTTGTAAAGAAATTGTACTGTGTTCACCTCCCGATAAAAGAGGAAACATCAATCCGGCTATAATTTATACTGCAAAATTATGTGGTGTTACAAAAATTATAAAAGTTGGTGGTATTCAAGCTATATCAGGACTCACATTTGGTACTGAAACAATTCCGCAGGTTTATAAAATATTTGGTCCCGGAAATCAATATGTTACAGTAGCAAAACAATTGGCAACAAAATTTGGTGTGGCTATTGATATGCCTGCAGGTCCAAGTGAATTATTAGTGGTTGCTGATGATACTGCAAATGCAAGTTTTGTAGCATCAGATTTATTAAGTCAATCGGAACACGGTGTTGATAGTCAGGTAATTTTAGTATCAACTTCTTTGGAAAAAATGAATGAAGTGGAAATAGAAATTGAAAAACAACTAAATGTACTGCCACGTAAAAAAATAGCAGAAAAAGCTATTGAAAATTCAAAATTAATTTTTGTTGAGAATAAAGAGACTGCTTTAGAATTAATTAATGAATACGGTCCGGAACATTTTATTATTTGTACAGAGAATACCGATTTTTATGTTAATGGAATAGAGAATGCAGGTTCTGTTTTTATAGGAAATTACACACCGGAAAGTGCAGGAGATTATGCTTCTGGCACAAATCATACCTTACCAACAAATGGGTATTCAAAAGCGTATTCAGGTGTAAATTTAGATTCATTTTTAAAATCGATTACTTTTCAAAAAATTTCAGAAAAAGGTATTCAAACTATTGGTAAAACTATTGAAATTATGGCAGAAGTCGAAGGTTTGCAAGCACATAAAAATGCGGTTACATTACGTTTAAATAGTTTAAAATAAGTCGTCATTCCGAATTTGTTTCGGAATCACATAAAATGAATAAATAATAATGAGACCCTGAAACAAGTTCAGGGTTACGTAGATGAAAAGAAAAACATTTAATATAGAAAACCTAGTTAGAGACAATATTAAATCATTAAAACCGTATTCTTCTGCAAGAGATGAGTTTAAAGAATTTGATACTGATATGATTTTTTTGGATGCTAACGAAAACCCGTTTGAAAATGGTGTAAACCGTTATCCCGATCCGCAACAAACTTCAGTAAAAAATGAGCTTTCAAAAATAAAAGGAATTCCTGAGAATCAAATTTTGTTAGGAAATGGAAGCGATGAGGTGCTGGATTTAATTTTTAGGGCTTTTTGTGAACCAAAACAAGATAACGTTATAACATTACCACCAACTTATGGAATGTATAAAGTGTTGGCAAATATTAATAACATTGAAGAAAAAGAGGTATTGTTAACAAAAGATTTTCAACCTTCAGTAAAGAAAATCTTATCAAAAGTTAATAAGAATACTAAAATAATATTTTTATGTTCTCCTAATAACCCAACAGGAAATAGTTTTTTACCTGAAGCAATTGATGAGTTGTTAGTAAGTTTCGATGGGTTAGTTGTTGTAGATCAGGCATATATCGATTTTACACAAGGTGACAATTGGTTATTAGAAGCGTTGGATGAATTTCCAAATTTAATAGTTACTCAAACATTGTCGAAAGCCTATGGAATGGCAGGAATCAGATTAGGAATTTGTTATGCTTCTGCTGAAATTATTTCAATTTTGAATAAAATAAAGCCACCATATAACGTAAATGAGTTAACACAAAAAAAAGCATTAGAGCGTTTGTTAAAACCTGAAGAAGTTAGACAAGAAGTTGTTCTAATTTTGCAAGAAAGAACTAATTTGGTTAGTGAATTAAAAACTGTTACATATATAGACAAAATATATCCTACAGATGCTAATTTTGTGCTTATAAAAGTTGATGATGCTACTAAACGATACAATCAGCTTATTAAAAAAGGAATTGTTATCAGAAACAGAACAACACAGCCTTTATGTGAAAACACCTTACGTTTAACAATTGGTACATCTATAGAAAATATAAAACTCATAAAAGCATTAAAAGAAATTTAAAATGAAGAAAAAAGTATTATTTATTGATAGAGACGGAACCATAATTAAAGAAACGTACGATCAGCAAATTGATGCATTCGATAAAATGATTTTTTACCCGAAAGCATTTACATATTTGGGTAAAATAGCCAAAGAATTAGATTATGAATTGGTAATGATTACCAATCAAGATGGTTTAGGTACAGCTATTTTTCCTGAAGAAAAATTTTGGCCGGTGCATAATTTTATAATGAAATCATTTGAAAATGAGGGGGTTGTGTTTAGTAAAGTTTTTATTGATAAAACCTTTCCTGAAGATAACGCCAATACGCGTAAACCGGGAACAGGTTTATTAACCGAATATTTTTCTGATGCTTACGATTTGGAAAATTCTTTTGTAATTGGAGACAGACTTACCGATGTTGAATTGGCCAAAAATTTAGGCGCAAAAGGCATTTTTATCAACGATAATACCAATTTTGGTACCAATGAAATAACTGTAAAAAGAGAGGAATTAGATAGTGTAATTGCTTTAGAAAGTAACGATTGGCAAAAAATTTATGAGTTTTTAAAATTAGAAAATCGTACTGCTGAAATTACCCGAAATACCAACGAAACGAAAATTTATATCAAATTAAATTTAGACGGAACAGGGAAAAGTGCTATTTCAACAGGAATTGCTTTTTTTGATCATATGTTAGACCAAATTGCACGTCACGGAAATATGGATTTAGCCATTAAAGTTCAAGGCGATTTAGAAGTTGATGAACATCACACCATTGAGGACACTATGATTGCTTTAGGTGAAGTTTTCTATAAAGCTTTAGGGAATAAAATGGGAATTGAGCGTTACGGATTTTGTTTGCCAATGGATGATTGTTTGGCACAGGTTGCTATTGATTTTGGAGGTAGAAACTGGTTAGTTTGGGAAGCCGATTTTAAACGTGAGAAAATTGGAGAAATGCCAACGGAAATGTTTTATCATTTATTTAAATCGTTTACTGATGGTGCAAAATGCAATTTAAATATTAAGGCTGAAGGGAATAACGAGCATCATAAAATTGAGGCTATTTTTAAAGCATTTGCAAAAGCCATAAAAGCCGCAGTAAAAAGAGATTCTGAAAAAATGATTTTACCAAGTACAAAAGGAATGTTGTAAGCCCCTTAAACCCCAAAGGGGGGAATTTTGAAAGTTATGAATAAATTTAATAAAGAAAAAAATATATCCCCCTTTGGGGGATTAAAAGGGGGCGTTGTCATTATAAACTACGGAGCAGGAAACATACAATCCATCAAATTTGCCATTAAACGTTTAGGATATGAAGCAATTTTAAGTGATAATCCGGAAGAGATAAAAGCTGCCGATAAAGTAATTTTTCCTGGAGTTGGTGAAGCAAGTAGTGCTATGGAAAAATTGAAAGCTACAGGTTTAGATACATTAATTCCAACTTTAAAACAGCCTGTTTTAGGTATTTGTTTAGGAATGCAATTAATGTGTAAGTATTGTGAGGAAGGCAATACACAAGGTTTGGGAATTTTTGATGTTGATGTTATAAAATTTGATAACAATGTTAAAGTTCCACAAATTGGATGGAATCAGATTGAAAATTTGAAATCAGAAATTTTTAAAGGAATCAAAGAAAAAGAATATATGTATTTAGTGCATAGTTATTACGTTCCTTTAAATAATGAAGCCATCGCAACAACTGAATATGGTATTAAATATGCTTCGGCATTGCAAGAAAAAAACTTTTACGGAGTACAATTTCATCCTGAAAAAAGTAGTTTAGCAGGGGAGCAGATATTAAAGAATTTTTTAGAGTTATAAAGAATTTTCGTCACCCTGAACTTGTTTCAGGGTCTCATAATATCTTGGAGTAATTAGATGAGATTCTGAAACAAGTTCAGAATGACGGATAAAGAAAAGATTGCCACAGCAAATGAAAAATTTGCTTCGCAAAGACAAGAAATAAATTAATAATAAGGATGTCATTCCTGCGCAGGCAGGAATCTAAACGCTATAAAAAGCAGTTTTTTACCTGTGTAGGAATGATAAAAGATTATATATTAAACAAATTAACAACTAAACAATACTAATGAGAATTATACCGGCAATTGATATTATAAACGGTAAATGTGTACGTCTTTCAAAAGGTGATTATGCTACCAAAAAAATATACAATGAAAATCCGCTAGAAGTAGCTAAAATGTTTGAAGATTACGGAGTTCAATGTTTACATTTAGTAGATTTAGATGGCGCAAAAGCGAGTCATATTGTAAATTATAAAGTATTGGAAACCATTGCTTCAAATACCAAATTATCAATAGATTTTGGTGGAGGTTTAAAGTCGGAAGAGGATTTGAAAATAGCTTTTGAAAGTGGCGCTAATCAAATCACAGGAGGAAGTATTGCTGTTAAAAATCCGCAGATATTTAAAAGCTGGTTGCAAAAATACGGTTCGGAAAAAATAATTTTGGGTGCTGATGCTAACAATGAAAAAGTTGCTGTAAGTGGTTGGTTAGAAGAAAGTGAAGAGGAATTAATCCCTTTTATTCAAAATTATGAAAAAGAAGGTGTCAAATATGTTATTTGTACTGATATTGCTAAAGACGGAATGTTGGAAGGGCCATCGTTTAAATTGTATCAAAGAATAATAGAAGAAGCACCAAATATAAAATTAATAGCCTCGGGAGGTATTTCAACTTTTGATGAACTACCAAAATTAGCCAAAATGGGTTGTGAAGCTACTATTGTTGGAAAAGCCATTTATGAACATAAAATTAGTATGAAAGATATTGAAAAATTTATTTTAAATAATTAAAATGAGATTCTCGTCATTCTGAACTTGTTTCAGAATCACATAAATATTATGAAAAAGAGTTTTGTTTATATAATGACAAATAAATACAGGACAACATTTTATATTGGAGTAACTTCAAATTTAATAGAGAGAGTTCAAAAACATAGTTTAAGAGAAGGTTCTGTATTCACAACTAAATATAATCTTAGTGATCTAGTTTATTTTGAGGAATTTTCTGAAATACAACAAGCAATATTAAGAGAGAAACAATTAAAAAATTGGCATCACAAGTGGAAAATAAATTTAATAAAACAAATGAATCCTACATTAAAAACATTGGATTTATAAAAATTATGAGACCCTGAAACAAGTTCAGGGTGACGAAACTATGTTAACAAAAAGAATTATACCCTGTTTAGATATTAAAAACGGAAGAACTGTAAAAGGTGTAAATTTTGTTGATTTACGCGATGCCGGTGATCCGGTAGAATTGGCAGCGATGTATGCTAAAAATGGTGCTGATGAATTGGTGTTTTTGGATATATCAGCAACTGAAGAAAAGCGTAAAACATTGGCAGAATTGGTAATGCACGTAGCTGAAAAGGTAAACATTCCTTTTACTGTTGGTGGCGGAATTTCATCGGTAGAAGATGTAGAAATATTATTAAATTCTGGAGCCGATAAAGTGTCAATTAATTCTTCCGCAGTAAAAAATCCGCAATTAATTAATACTTTAGCATCCAAATTTGGCAGTCAGTGTGTGGTTGTTGCTATTGATGCAAAACAAATAAATGGAGAATGGTTTGTGCATTTGGTTGGCGGAAAAGTACCTACTGAAATTAAACTGTTTGATTGGGCAAAAGAAGTGGAGCAACGTGGTGCAGGTGAAATTTTATTTACCTCAATGAATCATGACGGTACCAAAAATGGCTTTGCAAATAAAGCGTTGGCTAAGTTAAGTAAAATGGTAAATATTCCAATAATTGCTTCCGGTGGAGCAGGAACTATGCAACATTTTACAGATGCTTTTATTGAAGGAAAAGCAGATGCAGCTTTAGCGGCAAGTGTTTTTCATTTTAATGAAATTGATATTATAGATTTAAAAAAAGAACTTAAAAATAAAAATATACCTGTTCGGTTATAAATTTTAGCGTCAACCTGAACCTGTATGCCGATAGGCAGGCTTGTTTAGTTCCGTTGAATCTTCGATTTCAGGTTCACATTATGATGAGATTCTGAAATTGAAGATTCACAAATTCCTTAAAATTAAATAATAAAGGGATGAGTAAATGAGTTTAGAATGACAAATTTTTATCGATAATAAAATATAATTATGAAAATAGACTTTACTAAAAATAAAGATGGTTTAATACCTGCCATTATTCAAGATGTTAATACCAAAAATGTATTAATGTTAGGTTTTATGAACCAAGAAGCTTACGAAAAAACTGTTGAATTAAAAAAAGCTACTTTTTATAGTCGAACTAAAAAAAGACTATGGACTAAAGGTGAGGAAAGTGGTAATTTTTTAAATGTAGTTTCTATAAAAAATGATTGTGATAACGATACGTTATTAATTCAGGTAAATCCGTTAGGTATGACGTGTCATAAAGGAACCGATACGTGTTGGGGAGAAGAGAATAATCAAACATATGGTTTTTTAACAGAATTGGAAGATGTTATTAAGCTTCGAAAAAAATCGGCTAATCCGGAAAATAGCTATGTAGCATCCTTATTTGCCAGAGGAGTTAATAGAATTGCTCAAAAAGTTGGAGAAGAAGCTGTTGAAACTGTTATTGAAGCTATGGACACTAATGATGAGTTATTTTTAAATGAAAGTGCCGATTTGTTATTTCACTATTTGATTTTATTACAGGCAAAAGGGTTTACATTACAGGATATTGTTAATATTTTAGAAGGAAGACATTAATTAATGAGATTCAAATCCTCAAAGTCTTAAAGTATAATAGAAAATAATAATATTCCAGAACAAATAATTATAAAACTATTCAGAAAAAAGAGTTTTGTAAAAAGGTGTTCTTTTAATAATCCACTTATTGGAAAAAGATATATTGGTATACCAAAGTAAAAATCCTGAAATAAAAAGAATAAGAATAGGTCTTACAATATCAAGACCGGATAACTCTATGAAATTTACTAAAAAAAAGTGATGTATAAATAAAGGTACAAATGCAACTAATGATATTCTAAATAAAAAAATAGCATCTTTTTTTCTAAACAGAAGAGATAAACTACCCAAAAAGCCGGTAAGAATAAAAATTCCAAATAGAATTGTTACTAAAAAATAGGTTTTTTCAAAATAATTTTGTTCAGCTTTCGTAAGTGAATTAAAAAGGTCATCAATCATAAATAGTTTACATGAAAAATATATAAGACCAACACTATACCAAATTGAAGCGGCAATACTTATTAACCAAAAAGAAACGGGTGGTTTGTTTATTGAATTTTTCATAATACAAGGGGTTAATCCATTAATAAACTTTAACTTAAGTACTCTTAAATTTAACTAAAATTCAGTAAAAAAGCAAATGGATAACTCACAAATTTTTGTATTTTAGAATTCAAAATAAAATAAAAATGAATTCGATATCAGCAACAGCGTTAAGCTTTCTAAATGAATTAAAAGAAAACAACAATCGCGATTGGTTTAATGCCAATAAACCTGCTTTTCAAAAAGAATATAACAATGTAAAAAGTTTTTTCGATACAGTAATGTCTCACTTAAAAATGCACGATGATATTGAACGTTTAAAAATGTATCGAATATACCGTGATATTCGTTTTTCAGCAGATAAAACACCTTATAAAACATATTTTTCAGGAAATTTTGTGAGAGCAACTAATCGTTTAAGAGGAGGTTATTATTTAGAAATAAGTCCAAATGGGAATAGTTTTTTAGCCGGTGGTTTTTGGGCTCCAAATAAAGAGGATTTATTTAGAATTAGAAAAGAATTTGAAATTGATACTTCAGAAATTAGAGAGATTGTTAAAGCAGAAAAATTTGTCAAACATTTTGGCAGGTTAAAAGGTGAAGCTTTAAAAACAGCACCAAGAGGTTTTGATAAAGAGCATCCGGACTTAGATTTAATTAGAATGAAACAATATATTGTGGTAAGGGAGTTTACGGATAAAGAAGTTGTATCTCCTAATTTTTTAAATGAAATTGATGCTTCTTTTAAAGCGATGCGCCCATTTTTTGATTATATGAGCGAAGTACTTACCACCGATTTGAATGGTGTTTCAATTATAGATTGATAGAAGCATCAATCTTACTACGTTCACTGAGCGGAGTCGAAGTGAAAAGATTCATTTTAATTGATTACTTCAAAATTAAAATTTCTCGTAATGACGACGATTTTACTATGATAAAAAAACAGCTTTTTAACTATTACGTTTTAATAAAGCCATATAAAAACCATCAAAACCAGATTTGTAAGCTGAAACTTTGTTTTCTTTTTCCAATTCAAATTCAGGATGATTTGCTATAAATTTTTGTACTTGGTTCTCATTTTCTGAAGGTAAAACAGAGCAAGTAGCATATACTAATTTTCCGCCTTTTTTAACCAATTGTGAGTAATTTTCCAGTATTTCTGCTTGGGTTTTAATAATGTTTTCTACAAATTCAGGTTGTAATTTCCACTTACTGTCCGGATTGCGTTTTAAAACACCTATTCCACTGCAAGGTGCATCAATTAAAACTCTATCGGCGGTATTTTTCATTTTTTTCATTACTTTAGGTGAATCAATAACTTTGGTAGTTACATTATGCACATTATTTCTACGAGTTCTTATTTTTAGCTTTTTTAATTTACTTTCGTAAATATCACACGCAATAATTTGCCCTTTGTTTTCCATTAAAGAGGCTAAATGCAATGTTTTACCACCAGCACCAGCGCAAGTATCTATCACACGCATACCGGGCTTAACTTCTAGATATTCAGCAACTAACTGAGAAGATGCATCTTGCACTTCAAATAAACCGTCTTTAAAACTTTGTGTAACAAAAACATTAGCACGTTCAACTAATTTTAAAGCATTTTCATATCCATCAACAAAAACTGTTTCAATGCCTTCATCAGCTAATTTTTTTTGTAATGAAAGTTTGTTGGTTTTGAGTGTATTTGTTCGTAAAATAACTTCAGCTTGTTGGTTTAACGCATGGATTTCTTTAGTCCAATGTTCTTCACCTAATTCTTTTACTGCCAATTCATCCATCCAATCCGGAATAGATTCTTTAAAAACACGTATTTTTTGAAGTTCATCAAATTTACCTTTAATTCTTCTTTCAGGTACTCCTTGAAGTTGATTCCAATCAGGTAATTTATATCCTTTTAAAATAGCTAGTACAGCAAAATTTTTCCAAATATTTTCATGGGTATAATGCGATTTAGTTCCGGCAATTTCGTTGTATAAACGCTTCCATCTAACCATTTCATAAATAGTTTCAGCAACAAACTTTCTGTCTCTTGCACCCCAACGTTTATCGCGTTTTAAAGCTTTTTCAACAACTTTATCGGCATATTCTCCTTCATTAAAAATAAGTTTTATTGAATCTACTACAGTAAAAACTAAATTGCGGTGTAACCTCATATCTATTAAAAATTTAAGATTGCAAAGATACGTAATTAGTTTAGATGAAATAGTTAATTGTTTATTGCTGTTTGAATTATTACCTTCGTATTTTTATAAAATAAATGCCAATAAATAATTTAAATACTTCAATCTCGTATCTTAAAGGAGTTGGTCCCAGTAGAGCAGATTTACTAAAAAAAGAACTAGGTATCCATACGTTTGGCGATTTGGTGAACTTTTTTCCGAATAGGTATTTAGACAGAACACAGTTTTTTAAAATAAATCAAATACAACAAAATACTTCCGAAATTCAGATTATTGGTAAGATAACCGATATTAGAACAGTTCAACAAAAAAAAGGAAGTAGATTGGTAGCAACTTTTATTGATGAAACCGGAACTATGGAACTGGTTTGGTTTAGAGGCGTTAAATGGATTAAAGAGTCACTTAAAATAAATACTCCTTATGTAATTTTTGGAAAAACCAATTATTTTAACGGGTTATATACAATGCCTCATCCTGAAATGGAATTGGTAGCAGATTATAAAAAAAGTTTGAGAACAGCCATGCAACCGGTTTATCCTTCTACTGAAAAACTTACCAATAAAGGAATATCAAATAGGGTTGTTTCAAAAATCATTCAAAATTTATTTGAAGATTTACAAGGTAATTTTCAGGAAACATTACCAAATTCAATACTGGAAAAATTAAAGTTGATTTCTAAAAAAGAAGCGTTGTTGAATATTCATTTTCCGAAAAAACAAGAATTATTAACCAAAGCACAAATACGTTTAAAGTTTGAAGAGTTGTTTTTTATTCAGCTGCAACTAATCAAAAAGAAACTTATCAGAAAATCTAAAATTAAAGGGTATAATTTTGAAAAAGTAGGGAAGTATTTTAACGAATTTTATAAACAACATCTTCCTTTCGATCTAACAAATGCACAAAAAAAGGTAATTAAAGAAATTAGAAAAGATTTAGGTTCTAATGCTCAAATGAACAGATTGTTGCAAGGTGATGTTGGTTCCGGAAAAACCATTGTTGCATTATTAACCTTATTAATTGCGTTAGACAATGGTTTTCAGGCGGCATTTATGGCTCCAACCGAAATTTTGGCAACGCAACATTATAACTCTATAGTTGAATTACTTGATGGTATGAACGTTACTGTTAAACTTTTAACAGGTTCCACAAAAACAAAAGAAAGAAAATTACTGCACGAACAATTACAATCGGGTGAATTGCAAATTTTAATAGGTACTCATGCCTTAATTGAAGATAAAGTGCAATTTAAAAATTTAGGAATTGCCATCATAGATGAGCAACATCGTTTTGGAGTTGAACAACGCGCTAAAATGTGGAAAAAGAACGAATTACCACCTCATATCTTGGTAATGACCGCAACTCCAATTCCTCGAACTTTAGCAATGAGTGTGTATGGCGATTTAGACATTTCTGTTATTGATGAATTACCTCCGGGAAGAAAAGAAGTTAAAACAGCACACAGATATGACGCAAATAGATTATCTGTTTTTAAATTTTTGAAAGAAGAAATAGCTAAAGGAAGGCAAGTTTATGTGGTTTATCCACTCATAAACGAGTCTGAAGCAATGGATTATAAAGATTTGATGGACGGTTACGAGAGCATTACACGCGAATTTCCAAAGCCGAAATACCAGGTTAGTATTGTTCATGGTAAAATGAAAGCTGAAGATAAAGATTTTGAAATGCAGCGTTTTCAAAAAGGCGAAACTCAAATAATGGTTGCAACTACAGTTATTGAAGTGGGCGTAAATATACCAAATGCAAGTGTAATGGTTATTGAAAGTGCCGAGCGTTTTGGCTTGTCGCAATTACATCAATTGAGGGGGAGAGTTGGACGTGGAGCAGATCAAAGTTATTGTATTTTAATGACGAGTTTTAAATTGTCGAGTGACGCTAAAATTCGATTAAATACGATGGTTGATACAAGTGACGGCTTTAAAATTGCTGAAGTCGATTTAAAATTACGTGGTCCGGGTAATTTAATGGGAACACAGCAAAGCGGTGTGTTAAATTTACGAATTGCAGATATTATTAAAGATTCTCAATTATTAAAAACTGCCCGAAGCATAGCTATGGATTTATTATCTGTAGATCCTAATTTAAGTTTACCTGAAAATAAGCATACAAAACATGCATTTTTAGAAATTAGTAAAAACAGTACAATTTGGGCCAATATTAGTTGATTTTAGAAGAAGGTTAAAAGTTTCAAAGTTTCAAAGGCTCAAAGGTTCAAAGTTGCAAAGTCAAAAATCAAAAAGCGAAAGTTGTGGAGGTTAATACAGAATCTTTGATTTAAGTGTATAATCCATCATTTTAGAATTTCGTTATCAAAAAAATAGTTACAGCTATAAGTATACTGAATAGTATTTTTTATCTTTGCAACTTGTAAAAAATAAAATCAAAACATGAAAATATCATACAATTGGTTAAAGCAATTTTTAAAAGTTGATTGGGAAGCTGAAAAAACAGGAGAATTGTTGACCGATTTAGGTCTTGAAGTTGAAGGAATTGAAACTGTTGAATCTGTAAAAGGTAGTTTGGAAGGCATTGTAATTGGTAAAGTTTTAACGTGTGTACAACATCCAAATGCTGATAGATTAAAAGTAACAACTGTTGATTTAGGGAATGGAGAACCTGTTCAAATTGTATGTGGCGCACCAAACGTAGCTGTTGGGCAAACGGTTCCTGTAGCAACAATTGGCACTACATTGTATGATGATAAAGGTGAAGGTTTTGTAATAAAAAAAGGTAAAATTAGAGGAGAAGAAAGCCATGGAATGATTTGTGCCGAAGATGAATTAGGTTTAGGAACAAGTCATGATGGAATTATGGTGTTAGATGATGCTTTAGTAGCAGGTACTGCTGCAGCAAAAGTTTTCAATATAGAAAAAGATGAAGTTTTTGAAATTGGTTTAACGCCAAATAGAGCTGATGGAATGAGCCATTATGGAGTTGCACGTGATTTACGTGCAGGATTAATGCAACAAAATGTTTCTTTAGAATTAATTTCTCCTTCAGTCAGTGATTTTCATGTAGATGACAGAACCTTAAAATTTGATGTTGTTGTAGATGATACAGAAAAAGCGCCAAGATATGTAGGTGTTACCATATCAGATATTACAGTTAAAGATTCGCCGGAATGGATTCAAAACAGACTAAAAGCAATAGGTTTAACGCCAATTAATAATATTGTTGATGTAACTAATTATGTATTACACGAATTGGGTCAGCCATTACACGCTTTTGATGCTGCTAAAGTTAAAGGGAATAAAGTAATTGTTAAAACATTACCAACCGGAACAAAATTCACAACACTTGATGGAATTGAACGCGAATTACATGAAGAAGATTTAATGATATGTAATGGAAATGAAGAACCAATGTGTATTGCCGGTGTTTTTGGTGGCATAGAATCTGGTGTAACAAATAATACAACATCCATATTTTTAGAAAGCGCCTATTTTAGCCCTGTTTCAATTAGAAAAACAGCAAAAAGACATGGTTTAAATACCGATGCTTCTTTTAGATTTGAAAGAGGAATTGATCCAAACTTTACAAAATATGCCTTAAAAAGAGCTGCAAATTTAATTTTGGAAGTAGCCGGAGGTAAAGTTTCATCAGAAATTGTAGATATGTATCCTACAAAAATTGAAGATCATCAAGTTTATTTATCGTACGAAAAAATGAATAGATTGATTGGTGCTGAAATTCCTAAAGAAACAGTAAAAAATATTTTAGCTTCATTAGATATTAAATTTAACAGTGTAACCGAAGGCGGAATTGGTTTAACCATTCCTTCATACAGAGTAGATGTAACCAGAGAAGCTGACGTTATTGAAGAAATTTTAAGAGTTTACGGTTATAACAATGTTGAATTTTCTCATAAATTAAATACTTCTATTTCTTTTTCAGAATTTAATGAAGTAAAGGTTGAAAATATTGTTGCCAATCAATTAATCTCTCAAGGTTTTAATGAAACTATGGCAAATTCGCTTACCAAAGCCGAATATGTTTCGTTATCAGAAATGCTGAATGAAGAAAATAACGTAGCAATGCTTAATCCGTTGAGTAACGATTTAGGTGTTATGCGTCAGTCGTTGTTATTCAGTGGTTTAGAGTCTGTTATTTATAATATAAACAGAAAGAACAATTCATTAAAATTCTTTGAATTTGGTAAAACATACCACAAATTTGAAAGTGGTTACAGTGAGCAAAAGCACTTAACATTATTTGTAACAGGCAACCGAACTAAAGAAAGCTGGAATATTGCTCAAAAGCCGTCAGATTTCTTTTATTTAAAAGGAATTGTTACAATTTTATTGCAACGTTTAGGAATTCAAAATTTAAAAACCACACCAACAAAAAATGATGTGTTTTCTGAAGGAATTACATTGAGTTTAGGAAAAATTAAGTTGGTAGATTTAGGTGTTGTTAAACGTGCTGTTTTAAAAGAATTTGGCATAAAACAAGAAGTTTTGTTTGCCGATTTTAACTGGGAAAATGTGTTAAAAGTAGGAGGTAAGTCCCAGGTTAAAATTTCTGAATTACCTAAATTTCCTGCTGTAAAACGCGACTTTGCGTTAATGCTGGATAAAGAAATTACGTTTACCGAAATTTATAATTTAGCATTTCAGGCAGAGAAAAATTTATTGAAAGAAGTAGATTTATTTGATGTTTATGAAGGAAGTAAACTGGAAAAAGGTAAAAAATCGTATGCTGTAAGTTTTTTATTACAAGATGAAAAGCAAACGTTAACCGACAAGCAGATAGATAAAATAATGCAAAAGCTTCAAAACACATTTGAAAAAAATGTTGGAGCCACCTTAAGATAATACATTTAATATTTACGTCAAGCTGAATTTATTTCAGTTTCACATCTATATAAGAAAGCAATATTTTGAGATTCTGAAATCAAAGATTCAGCGTAGCTAAACAAGTTCAGAAGGACGAGTATTGTTTTCTTGTTTATTTTTATAATTTTGCACAAACATAACTCTATGTATAAAAGTATAATTCGCCCTTTATTCTTTCTGTTCGATCCTGAGAAAATTCATCATTTTACATTTGCAGCCATAAAAATTGTTTCCAAAATACCCGGAATACCTTCAATTTTTAGGGCATTATTTAAAGTGAAAGATAAAAAACTAGAGCGTAACTTATTTGGATTAACATTTGAAAATCCGGTTGGTTTAGCTGCCGGTTTCGACAAAAATGCTGTTTTGTATAATGAATTAGCCGATTTTGGTTTTGGTTTTATAGAAATTGGAACAGTTACGCCGAAAGCTCAATCCGGCAATCCTAAAAAAAGAATATTCAGGTTAATTGAAGATAACGGCATTATTAACCGAATGGGATTTAACAATAATGGTATTGATGCCGCAATAGAGCAGTTAAAAAAGAATAAAAGTAAGATTGTTATTGGGGGAAATATTGGTAAAAATACAGCTACTATGCCAGATAGTTATACCGATGATTATTTGGAATGTTTTAAGGCATTACATCCGTATGTAGATTATTTTGTGCTGAATGTTAGTTGCCCAAATGTTGGAAGCCACGAGAAGTTAACGGATAAAGATTATTTATTTGAATTAATATCAGCAGTAAAAAAAGAAAATGAAACATTCGAGTTTCCAAAACCTATTTTATTAAAAATTGCACCGGATCTAAATACAATTCAATTGGATGAAATTATTGAACTTGTAACTGAAACTAAAATAGATGGTGTTATTGCTACCAATACATCAATTACAAGAGAAGACTTAAAAGTTTCTAAAAGTGAATTAGAGAAAATTGGAAATGGAGGTTTAAGCGGAATTCCTATAAAGGAAAAAAGTACAGAGGTTATAAAGTATTTATCAGAAAAATCTAACAAAGCTTTTCCAATAATTGGTGTTGGAGGTATTCATAGTGGAGAAGATGCAATTGAAAAACTTAATGCCGGAGCAGATTTGGTTCAAATTTATACCGGATTTATTTTTGAAGGTCCAATGCTAATCAAAAAAATTAATAAAGCTATTTTAGCACAGATGTAGAAATTGTCATTCGCTATGAGGGTTTATTTCGTCATTACGAGGAGTAGGTCATTGAGCGGAGTCGAAATGTAACGACGTTGTAATCTTTTCTTATGAAACAGATTGCTTCATTATCATTCGCTATGACGGTTTATTTCGTCATTACGAGGAGTTTTTTACGACGAAGTAATCTTAATAAATAGAAAGATTTCTTCATTATTATTTATATTGATAACCAAACTAGATGAATTACGAAATATTAATATCGTTTATAGGAGCTTCTATGCTACTTACCATAATGCCCGGACCGGATATTATTTATGTATTGGTTCAAAGCATTACCAACGGTAAAAAATATGGTGTTGCAACTGCCTTAGGTTTAGCTTCAGGAATATTAATTCATACAACGTTGGTTGCTTTTGGTGTTTCAGCAATTATAAAGCAATCTCAGTGGCTGTTTTTTGCCATAAAATTATTTGGAGCCTTGTATTTATTGTATTTGGCATATCTTACATTTAAATCTGATGAAGAGGTTTTACTCAATACCAAAGTTCAAAAAAAAGGATTGTTAAAACTGTATAAACAAGGATTTATAATGAATGTTTTAAACCCTAAAGTTTCTATTTTCTTTTTAGCATTTTTTCCCGGATTTTTATACAGTACAACACAAAATACCACACTTCAATTTTATATATTAGGTGCTTTATTTATGCTTCAAACTATACTTATTTTTTCAGGTGTGGCTATTTTATCGGGTAATTTAGCTGAGTATTTAAAAGAACACCCAAAATTCAATACTCAAATAAAATGGTTTAAAATTTTAGTATTTGTAAGCATAGCAATCTTTATTCTGTTTTCTTAATTGGTTTTGTATATTTGAACAAGTATGAAACAAGTGAAACTCATAGAATGTCCGCGCGATGCCATGCAAGGCATAAAAACACATTTTATCCCCACAAAAGCAAAGGCACAATATATAAATGCTTTGTTAAGGGTTGGTTTTGATACCATTGATTTTGGAAGTTTTGTTTCGCCTAAAGCAATTCCGCAAATGAGTGATACTGCAGAGGTTTTATCCTTGTTAGATTTATCTAAAACAGAGAGTAAATTACTAGCAATTGTAGCTAATGTTCGTGGAGCAAATGATGCTTCACAATTTGAAGAAATTAGTTATTTGGGGTATCCTTTTTCTATTTCTGAAATTTTTCAAATGCGTAATACCGGTAAAACTATTGCAGAATCGGTTATAGTTTTAGATGAAATTTTAAATATTGCTCAAAAAACAAATAAAGAAGTAGTTGCTTATCTGTCTATGGGTTTTGGAAACCCTTATGGCGACCCTTGGAATGTTGAAATTGTTGGCGATTGGACTGAAAAATTGGCAGCTATGGGTGTAAAAATTTTATCATTATCCGATACTATTGGAAGCTCAACTCCTGAAATTATTTCATATTTATTTTCAAATTTAATCGCAAAATATTCTAATATTGAATTTGGAGCACATTTACACACAACTCCTTCAACTTGGTACGAAAAGGTTGATGCTGCTTTTAAATCGGGTTGTAATAGGTTTGATGGAGCCATAAAAGGTTATGGTGGTTGTCCAATGGCAAAGGATGAACTTACAGGTAATATGCCTGCAGAAAAATTAATTTCTTATTTTAATCAGCAAAAGGCAATTACCAATATCAATGCAATGAGTTTCGAAAGTGCCTATAAT
This sequence comes from Lutibacter sp. B1, assembly GCF_012524075.1. Lineage (GTDB taxonomy): Bacteria > Bacteroidota > Bacteroidia > Flavobacteriales > Flavobacteriaceae > Lutibacter. Next base: position 2,222 of record NZ_JAAZUI010000027.1, on the reverse strand, counting down.
GAAGCTCTAAAAATTTTTAACATTTAAACAATTTTATTTCTTTAATTAAAATTACTTCTGTACTTTTGTTTAAAATAAGTCTAAATAAAAATAGTATAAGAAAATACATACATTTATTACAAATAAAAAGAGTGGGGTTACGTTTTAATATTTATTTATTTCTATGTTAGCCCCATTTCTTTGTAATTTATATAAAGGCTTGTTTTTAAAAAAAACAAATTTTACCTTGTTCTTAAAATAACTTAGTTTATTAAATTAAAAAGTGTAAATTTGCCTGCAATTAATTTCTAAGTTGATTGCATTATGATTTCAGACTCTTCAAAATTCGTAGGAGAAGGATTAACCTACGACGACGTATTACTAATTCCGGCATTTTCAGAAGTTTTACCACGCGAGGTAAGCATACAAACCAAATTCAGTAAAAACATTACTTTAAATGTACCAATTGTTTCAGCAGCAATGGATACAGTAACAGAATCGGATATGGCTATCGCCATGGCTCGTTCTGGTGGTATAGGTGTTTTGCATAAAAACATGTCTATTGAAAAGCAGGCATCCGAAGTAAAAAAAGTAAAACGATCTGAATCAGGGATGATTTTGGAGCCTATTACTGTTACTAAAGAAGAAACTGTTTTTGTTGCCAAAAACTTAATGAGAGAATACGGTATTGGAGGAATACCTGTTGTTGATACTAAAGGTAAGTTAATAGGAATTATTACCAACAGAGATTTACGTTTTGAAAATGACAATACACGTAAAATTGAAGAAGTAATGACTTCAGAAAACTTAGTTACGGTTTCTGAAGGTACATCGCTTAAACAAGCTGAAATTATTTTACAAGACAATAAAATTGAAAAACTACCGGTTGTTGATGCCGATTATAAATTGGTAGGTTTAATTACTTTTAGAGATATTATTAAAGTGCGTGAAAATCCTAATGCAAATAAAGATACTTACGGGCGTTTGCGCGTTGCTGCAGCCATTGGTGTAACATCTGATGCTTTTGTTAGAGCAGAAGCCTTAATTAAAGTGGGTGTTGATGCTTTAATAATTGATACGGCTCACGGACATACAAAAGGCGTTGTAAATGTTTTAAAAGAAATTAAAAAAGCATTTCCTAATACTGATGTTGTTGTTGGAAATATAGCTACCGGAGAAGCTGCTAAATATTTGGTAAAAGCTGGTGCCGATGCTGTTAAAGTTGGAATTGGCCCCGGTTCTATTTGTACAACTCGTGTTGTAGCCGGTGTAGGTTTTCCTCAATTATCGGCTATTTTAGAGGTCTCTAAAGCTATAAAAGGGTCAGGAGTTCCTGTAATTGCCGATGGTGGAATTAGATATACAGGTGATATTCCAAAAGCCATTGCTGCAGGTGCTGACAGTGTAATGTTAGGTTCGTTATTGGCCGGCACAAAAGAATCTCCGGGTGAAACCATTATTTTTGAAGGAAGAAAATTTAAATCGTATCGCGGAATGGGCTCTGTTGAAGCAATGAAAGAAGGTTCAAAAGACAGATATTTTCAAGATGTTGAAGATGATATTAAAAAGCTGGTTCCCGAAGGAATTGTTGGTAGAGTGCCTTATAAAGGTGAATTATCTGAAACTATGCATCAATTTATAGGCGGTTTGCGTGCCGGTATGGGCTATTGTGGTTCTAAAGATATTGAAACACAAAAAGAAGCTAAGTTTGTTAAAATTACCGCTGCCGGTATGCAAGAAAGCCATCCGCATAACGTAACAATTACAAAAGAAGCGCCAAATTATTCAAGATAATTTTAAAGTATTAATTAAGTCCGATTTAGAAAGGAGTCTGATAAGGGCGTTCCCTTTTAGGTCGGGCTTTCACTACTCGCTTTTTTATTGTTTTTACAATAAAAAGAGCTCAAACAAACCGTTCAATCCCTAACGCAGTGGCACAATTAAACTATCATTGCGAGCTTATACGAAGCAATTATAACACAAAAACAAACGTCATCCTGAACTTGATTCAGGATCTCACGAAATGTGAAACAGAGAATAAAAAGATGTTGAAATCAAAGATTCAGCGTAGCTAAACAAGCTGCCTGCCGAAGGAGAAACGAAGCAATCTCATTAATAAAGTAACAGATTACTTCGTCGTTACATTTCGACTCCGCTCAATGACCTACTCCTCGTAATGACGAAAAAACTAACCTTATTTTCAGAATAGTGAAGGTAAACACAGAAATTCAGGAATGCAAAGC
>NZ_JAAZUI010000026.1 GCF_012524075.1 Lutibacter sp. B1 | reverse complement strand
TGATAACTTAATCGAACTGTTTGATCTTTAAACTCTTTACTGTAAATACGTTTTTTCATGTTTCTAAGATATTTGTTTTGTAACAAACGGTCTTAAATTTTGTGTCCGAGTAAAGGTAACAACTCCATAACACTCTAATTAGGCTTAATTTACGAAAAAAAACCAAAATTTTGACTTCCAGAAGTAAAGATATATTCTTAATAAAATTTTAACAATTTGTAGGAAACCGTAAGAATTTAAAAAGACATTTCAGTATATTTATAGGCGATTACGCTTAAAATATTAATGTTTAAAAAGCTAATGGGAAATCATTGGCTTTTTTATTGTTTCAAAATAATTATTATGCATATAAGTTCACTATCCATTAGGAATTTTAGAAATTTCTATAAATCAAAATTCATTTTTAAAAAAGGTATAAATACTATTTTAGGAGAAAACGGTTCAGGTAAAACCAATCTCTTTTTTGCTTTACGAGTTTTAATTGATGATAAACTTCCAAGATATATAAGATTTAATGAGTCTGACTTTAACCGAGGTCTGGGTAAATGGGCTGGACATTGGATAATTTTATCGGTTACTTTTGACGAACTGGATGCGAGTGAAGAAGCACAGGTACTGGCAGTACAATCTTCGGGAGATATGGAAGGCAGCAAAAAGACTGGAAGTTACTCGGTGTACTTTAGACCAAAATATCAGTTTAGAAAAGAATTATATGATTATTCACAAACCGCAGGTAAAAGTGTAGCAGGGCTTCAGCTTTTTTTTGATAAACTTACGATTGATGATTATGAAACGTCTTACTTATGCAGAGGCTCTGGAGATTTTAGTGATGACACTACCTATAAAAAGTATGTTGGCGATTTTGATGCTGTTGAATTCCCAAACCCAGATGATAAAGAAGAATTGATTTTTGGAACGTTTCTGCCGAGGGAAATAAGTGTGCACAACGAGGTTTCTTGTACGTTCATTAAAGCACTTCGAGATGTCGAAAGCGACTTACGTTCCTATTCTACTAATCCATTGATTAATTTATTACGAGGAAAGGAAAAAACTATTGAAGTTTCAAAACAAACGGACATCATTGATAGCGTTAACAAACTTAACGACCAAATTAGTTCTCTCAAAGAAGTAAAGGATGTGAAAGATGGAATTGACAAAAGTATTAAGGAAGCTGTGGGTACTACTTACGGCCCTAATATAGATGTCAAATCAGAACTTCCAAATGATATGGAAAAACTACTGCAATCACTCAAACTATGGGTTGGCGACCCAGATGAAGAAGGTTATATGGGTAAAATATGGGAGTTGAGTTTGGGAGGTGCAAATATGATTTACCTATCACTAAAGCTATTGGAGTATGAAAAAATCAGAACGGATAGAATTGCAAATTTTCTTTTAATAGAAGAACCAGAAGCACATATTCATACGCATATTCAAAAAACCCTTTTTGATAATGTGCAAACCAATAAAACACAGGTTATTATTTCAACGCATTCTACTCACATTTCATCTGTAAGCCGAATAAGTTCAGTAAATATTTTAAGCCGAGGAAATATGCAGACTTTGGTATATCAACCATCTAACAATCTTGATGATGATTATATAACAAGAGCCGAAAGGTACTTGGACGCCATAAGAAGCAACTTGCTTTTCGCGAAAGGCGTTGTTTTGGTTGAAGGCGATGCAGAACAGATTCTCATTCCTCAAATGTTTAAAAAAGTCTTTGGAATTTCGCTCGATGAAATTGGGATAAGTCTCGTAAACATTGGAAGTACAGGTTTTAAAAATGTTGCAAGGCTTTTCCATAAGGATAGAATTCAGAAAAACTGTGCCATACTAACTGACTTGGATGCCAGTATTGTCAATTTACCTGCAAATGAAGTTGATGATTCTGCTTATGAAAAACATTGTAGGGCATCGCAAATTAGTGGAGCTGAAAGAAAAAAGGAATTGGATAAATTTTGTGACAAAAACGACTTCTTGATTCCTTTTTACTCTAAATACACCTTTGAAGTTGATTTCCTTTTGAATGGGAATAGCCACGAATACGTACAATCACTTCCTGAAATTTTCAAACAACAAGCAGCTATTGATTCTTCAAAGAAAAAGTTAGAAGAAAAATCAGTTTCGATTGCAGGTGTAGAAGTTTTACGATTGGCTGATAAAAAAGGCAAAGGTTGGCTGGCGTTGGTTGTTGCAGATAATTTAGTTTACAATACTTATATTCCTGAATATATTTTGAAAGCCGTTGCTTTTGCATCTTCGCATTTAAATAATGCCTCTAAAGCTAAAACCGCTAAATACAGGTTACGAAAAATTAGTCGTAGTAAAAATGATAGTTATTACGATGTAGCAACAAAAATTAGTTTTAAGGATAAAGAAGACCAACAGGTTATTGATGACTATATAGCCAACTTTCCTAATGACCAATTTACTAAATTTTTATCGTTTATATGATTTTAGATACTTTAAGCGACCAACAAAAAGATGCCGTTGTTAAAGATGGAAATGTACTTCTTACAGCTTGCCCAGGAAGTGGAAAAACACGAGTGATTATTCATAAACTCGCTTATGCTCTAAAAAATATTGATGTAAACAGTAAACAAAGGATTGTCGCTCTAACTTTTACCGTAAGGGCTTCCGAAGAAATATATCGCAGATTAAACGCAATGGGAATTAATAGTAATCGGGTTTGGTCTGGCACTTTGCATTCATTTTGTCTCGAATGGATTATAAAACCCTATTCCTGTTATTTACCTGAACTTGAAAACGGCTATTTAATTGCCGATGAAACTTATGCCTCGGATATCATAAGTGAACTTAAAGAAAAGCATAAGTTAAAACCTATTGACCCGATTAATTTCAGATTCAATAGGGACGGCACATTTGCCGAACCAAAAACAATTCAAAAAAGAGTCCTTAAGGATTATCACGAAAGGCTACAAACAGAGAAGTTAATTGATTTTGAGCTTCTACTATACTATTCATACAAACTCTTAACCAAGCATCCTAAAATAAAAAAAACGTTATCGAACATTTTTAGCCTTATATGTGTTGATGAATATCAAGACACGCAAGATTTGCTTTACGCAATTATTTCGTCGATTGTAACAACTGGGGAAGGTAGCTCAAATCTATTTTTAGTAGGAGATACAGACCAAGCAATTTATGCATCTTTGGGTGGCATTGCCAAAAGTTTGGAAGAAATACAGGAAGAGTTAAACACTTTACCTATTGAGCAACTTACGCTTTCTGGAAATTATAGGTCCACACAAAGAATTATCGACTTTTACTCTATATTCCAGACAAACCCAATTAAAATTGAAGCTATTGGTACTAATAAAGACGTTGATAGTATAATAACGTACAATAACACCATTGACAAAGGATATTTAGTAGATGAAATTGGACGACTTATAGAGCATAGTTTAGATAATGGAATTCCAGAAGATGAAATATGCGTATTGGTTCCGCAATGGTGGTTAATAACTACTATCACAAAACAGTTGAGAGCTAAACTACCAGATGTAAATTTTGATGCTTCAGGTTTAGCACCAATGTCAAAAAATCGAAATAACATTTGGTATAAGTTATCGAGGTTGTTCTTAACGCAGCCACAACCAAAAATATATTCATTGCGATACAAATGGTGTTCTGAAGTAATTGAAAACTTTAAAGAACATACCAATACTGAATTCAGCGAACAATATCAAACAGAGCGAAATGTATTGAAATTGATTAACTCGATAACATCCAATGAAACTGAAGGTATCGATTATCTTAATGATTGTTTTGACCAGTTTTTAGAGGCTGTTGGGATTGACCAAACTATTTACGCACAACTTCTTATAAATAGGAAGACCTTTTTCGATGTAATAAAGAGCCGTCTTGAAGACCCAACGTTTCAAGTACCAAGTGACATAGTGTCCTTTATGAGTTTTTACAGAGAAATGTCAGGTGTCGTCATCAATACTTGCGTTGGTGTTAAAGGAGAAGAATTTGAAACCGTTATTGCCTATGGTTTGCTAAATGGGTATATCCCACATTGGAATGACATTTTCACTGGAGACCCTGTTGCCGCTTCAAAAAAATTGCTTTATGTTATCTGTTCAAGAGCCAAAACCAATTTACACTTGATATCAGAAACTGGCAGACAAACCAAAAAAGGAAACCCGTTAGAGATTACCCCAGAATTGCAAAATCTTAATTTTGAATTTGATGAAATATAAAAAATGTTGTAATCCATTTGTAACGATTTGAAAAATTAAGGATAGTGTTTTTAGGATAAAATGAAGAAAATAGATTTAGAGAAAAAATCATTAGAAATTCAAAAAATAATCTCTCGTTATACAAAAGAGAGCTTTGTATGTTTTTTTGCTGATTTTATTAGACACCATCCAGAAAGAAGCAATATTGGATTTTCAAAAAAATTCAAGTCAAAATTAAAAGATTCTTTATATCTGATAATGTTAAGGCTCTCTACACCATTGACAGGCAAGGAAGAACTTCATTATTCAGAAAAAAATGATTTAGTACTTCAGCAAGTTGCTGACATTCTTTTAGAGATAGTTAGTTTCTATTTATCAGAAAATTATGAGGGAAATGAATTTGATGAGATTTCTGATAAAAGACAAAAATTACTTGTTCACGAATTAGCATTCAAAAATTACTTTCAAAACGGAATATTAAATTATAGAGAACAAGAGGTAAATAAGGTTATTAGGATGTTTAAACCTTATCAAGATAAAATACAGGAAAGATTAGAAATCGATTTAAAAACCTTAATTAATTTATGCAATCATTCTGAATTAATTTATCGTGCAAAGTCAATAAATTCAAAGTCATTTATATTGGACAAAGGCTTTGACAAACTGGCTCGGCAATCTGCAAATGGATTATTAGCAGAGAATGAGTTTACAGATATAAGCTGTTAGAACTTTCGGATGAGACCCAAGAAAGTTTTTTGAATTTTTTTGAGAAACCCCACCAATGTTTACTTTTTGCCAAACAAGATTTTCACCCCTCTTTTGAAGAAAAACATATTGATGTTTTCTGTGGCTTATTTTCAATTGATATTAAAGATAATCATAGTAATTTATTTTATTCCCAACAAAATCCTTTAGAAAATAAACCGATTATAAAAATTAGTGATAATCAGTATTTAAACGTATATCAAAAACAATTGCCTTCAGCTCTATATGATTTACTTTATACCACGCTTACTCAAACAAAAAAGGAAAAAGAACAAATAAATTTCCGTAGAGGAAAAGTTGTTTTGGAAAGCCATACTTTGGATATATTTAAAAAATTCTTCAAAAAATCAAAAAGGATTAAAATTTTCACCAACTATTACATAAACAACGAGCCAGAAGAAAAAGATATATTAATCCTTGTGGATAATAACGCCTATATCATTGAATGTAAGGCTTCAAGATATAGAGAACCACGAAGGGTTACGGAACAAGCATACCAAAGAATCAAATCTGACTTTAACGACTGTATTCAAAAAGGTTATGACCAATGCTATCAGGTTGAACAGGAATTGTTAAACAATGAAAAGGTTATTGTTAGCTTGAAAAATAAATCGGAGGTAATTATCACGAATGAAATTCACGAGATTTTTTGCATTGTAGTCACTTCAGAAAGATTTGCTTCCATACAAACCGATTTAGGATTAATGCTTAAAAGGAAAAATAATGAAGACCCTTACCCTTGGTCAATATATGTCGATGATTTAGAAACTTTTTTGAAAGTGCTTTACAATAGTTTCAGTAATCCGTCCAGAAAGATTTTTGACTTTTTGGAGCATAGAGAATTACTACACGGAAGATTAATAACCAATGATGAATTGGATGTATGTGCTATGTTCCTAAAAGACCCAAAGAACTTCAAAGAAATATGTGAAAGTGAATATGTTGTTTTTACTGACCCAACCCTACAAAATTATTTTGACAAGTTATATTTTGACAAAAAACTAAAATTTAGGATTGAGGATTTTTAGTTTTAATTATCTCTTTGAAGATAGTTATAATAATCTTTCTAATGCTCTTTACAATTTCCATAAATATTTCCTTCATAATCCAACATTTAAATAGTTATACAATCCCATTAAAATGGCCAATGCCATCGCTCTTATATTTTGGGGCTTTAAAAAATAATCCGCTTCATCGGTGCTCGAAATAAAGCCCATTTCAATGAGTATGGCTGGGCGAATTGCGATATTTTCACGTAGCACTTGAAAATTTACAAATCGGACAGCTCGTTTTTTAAAGCCCAATTTCAGGGTGCTTTCTTCCAAAATAGACAATCCCATTCCGATAGATTTTTTTATAAGTACTTCTTCATCGTTGGTATTATGCACGTAAATGTCCATTCCTTTTGCCGATGTGTTAGAGGCATTGCAATGTAACGATACAAACACATCAGCCTTTAAGCTTTCAGCCAATCGACTTCTATCGGATAAAGAAATTAAAGTGTCCTTATATCTGGTTGAGTACATATCAAACTCGTTATTTAAGAGGGTTTTATTTAGCCTTATAATCTCTTTGGCGATACTTAACGATACATCCTTTTCTTGAATAGTATTTGCACCAATTGCACCAGTATCTTTTCCACCGTGTCCAGGGTCAATGATAATGACTTTTTGTTGACCGAAAATCACACAGAATTGTAGCATCAAAATCACAAAACTGACGTTTTTGGGCCTTATCCACTTCCAAAATTTTAGAGTTATCAACATAGCACTTTTCAATTTTCATAAAATTTGATACCAATTCGCATCAAATAAAAACAATTGATATCAAAACTTATTTTATTCACAATTTACTGATTATCAGTTATTTGTATTGCAATATACACTATTTTTCAAATATCAAAATTGACGTAAAATCTAAATCACTTTGATTATGAAAAAATCACATTATGTAACCATCTTATCATTGCTTATTTCAAGTACAACTTTTGCACAAATCGGTGGTATCGAAGATTCCGTAAACGATGTTTCTGATACTATCCGAACCATTTTCCCCATTATTCTGGGTGTTATCTTTTTAATTGGCTTCCTATTTAATGCCGGACATTTCTTTGGCGAAAATGCCGATTTAAAGAAAGGGATTACCCGCGTATTGGTCTTTGTATTGATTGCAGGAGCAGTCGTGGGCATCTTTACTTACCTCATTAGCATCGTAGTCTAATGACCCTCATTGAGGGTTTTTGTAAAAAACTTATGCTATATGAAAAAGTTCGAAGTCTATAAAAATATACGCAAGCGAGCCGTGATAATGGGTCTGCCCATATCATTGTTCGCTTTAATGATGACCGTTGTTATCGGTTCATTGCTGTTCATCATCTTTTCGTTCAGCTTTACTGTTATCATTTCAGTATTTCTATTGAACGGTGTATTGTATATCGTATTGACTCACATTACCAAAAACCCTGCATTGATGCACATCAAAATGGTATTCCCACAAACAATTAGTAACAAAAAAGGAAGTCGTCTGTACTATGAAGGCCCATAATGGGCATTTAACTAATAACCAATATGAAGAAAATTAACCTATCGGCATATCATCCTATTTTGGATATTCAAGACCATATCGTGTTCGCTAATAACGGCAATGTGGTATTGGGCTATCAAGTGGACAATCCTGAAATCTATTCCCTCGCGGAAAAAGATTTTGAGGATATTCACGGTTCGTGGTTTCAAGCGTTTAAATCATTACCTATTGCCACGGTTATCCACAAACAGGACATCTATCAGAAAGCTGAATATTTGGCGGAAGAACTTCCGAACAAAAGCTTTTTGCAACGTGCCACACACGATTATTTTAAAGGTCGGGAATTCATTAAACATTCTTCTTACCTATTCTTTATACTTCCGCACAATAAAGCTTTGAACGCACCGAAGTTTACCAACCCATTCCGCAAGGTCGAAAAGGGTATTCATAAGCAAATGGACCATAACGTTCAGGAATTTATTGCTTCTGTTAACGATGCCGTTTCCTTTGTAAATAACAGCCTGAAAGTGTCATTGATGCCTTTGGGTACCGACAAAGTCCTGTCATTGACCTATGCTTATTTTAATGGATTCAACGAAGGATTTGATACCGACATTCAATTGAAAAAAGCGAATATTGAAATTGGCGACCATCATTTTGATGTGCTGGCAGTTAATAGCGAACTGTGTTTTGGCGATGTGGTTCAGAGTAGCAAGACCAATGATAAATTCACTTCGGACGATTTTGTATTCCACCAGGGATTTATTGACGGATTGGGTCTGAATCTGAATGAAAACCATATTGTCAACCAAATTATTTATTTGGATGATAAACATAAGTGGCGAAAACTGCTTGACAAGAAAATCGAGGAACTCAAAAAGAGTTCCAATTTTGGAACACAGAACAAAGTCATCTTAAAGAAGATTGAAGAAATTGTTGCCAAAATCAATGAGGATGATAGTTCAAGAATCATTCGAGGACATCTAAATATTATATTCTGGGATAAGGATGAAGTACAATTAGAAAGAATTGCTTCAAAGATAAAAACCGAGTTCAAGGAACTGGATATAGTGCCTTATTACCCAAAAGGCGAAGAACGAAAGCAATATTTTTTAAACTCATACTGCTGTTTTGCTTCCAACTTTTCAAATGAAGATTTATTTGTAACCGATTTAAAACACGCCCTTTGCCTGTATATCAACAACACCAATTATCAGTCAGATGCCACAGGTGTCATCTTTAATGATAGGCAACATAACATTCCTGTATTAAAGGATGTTTGGGATGAAAAAAAGAAACGCATCAAAGCTCGAAACTTTGCCATTTTCGCACCTACGGGAGAGGGAAAATCTTTTTTGGCGAACAATATTCTACGGCAGTACTTCGAGGTCGGCGTCCGACTGGTTATTATTGATTTAGGTGGTTCATATTCAAAATTCGCCAAGCTCTATCCAAACGACCATATAATCCTTCGCTACGAGCAAGGAAAAAACTTGGGTATCAATCCATTTTATATCTCTGATGTCAATGATTTGACACCAGAGCGGTTAGAAGATTTAGCAATCTTCCTTTTGGAACTTTTAGCTTCAGGAAAGGAAACTACCAAGGCTGAAGAAGTGGCAGTCAAAAAAGTGCTTCGTTACTACTATCTACAGAATGTTGGTTGTACACATTCTTTGGAAAATTTATACCAGTTCGTTGATACCAAAAAGGACAGCATTTTAGAAGCCCTACACATTCAGGAACAGCATTTCAACATCTACGATTTTTTACACATTCTCTCTGAATATGTGGATGATGGCTTGTACAGCTTCCTGTTCAATGTAAGCGAAGACCAGATCTACAAAATTGAGGATAAAAGGTTGATTGTGTTTGAACTGGATGAAGTTAAGGACAATAAGGAAATCCTTTCCGTAATGTTGAAGTTGATTAAATCTGCCATTCAAAGAACCATTTGGAGAAATAAAGCCGAAAGGGGAATCATCCTATTCGACGAGTTTGCCAAACAGCTCAAATTCGGAAATGTACTCGAAAGTGTAGAATTCTACTACCAAGCCATTAGAAAACAGAATGGAGCAATTGGGATTATACTGCAATCCATAAACCAGTTGCCTACTAATTCAACATCGGCAAGTATTCTGGAAAACACACAGGTCATATACAGCCTTCGCAATGAAAAAGGCTATGCCGAATTAAAAAGCAGGCTCAACCTTTCCAGTCACGATTTAAACCAGTTAAAATCCATTCGGAACAACCTTACAGGAACAAGAAAATATACCGAAATGTTTATCAAAATTGGAAAGGAAAGCAACATTTTCCGATTGGAAGTACCACCAGAAGTCTTTGCTGCCTACTTAACTGATGGACGAGAGAGCGAAGAAATAATGAAGCTCTATGAAAAGCATAATAATATGGAGCAAGCCATTAAAATATTTATTAATTCTTAAAAACAAAAATTATGAGACAGACAATTAAAAAGCTAATGTTATCCGCACTATTTATAGTGCTAATTGGAAGTAACGCTTCGGCCCAGGGGATGCCTGTGTATGACAACACAAACTTTATCTCTTTTGTAAAATCATTGTTGGAATCCGGTAAACAGACCGCCAATTTAATGAAGACGGTAAAATTCCTTAAAACGCAAAAGGAAAATATCGATAAGGTCAACGATGTCATCAAACAACTTAAAGCGGTCAGGGAATTGGCAAGAAATAACCAACGCTTGTATGATGTGGTTCAAGATGATTTACGGGAAATACTCAATTCCCCTTTTATCAAACCAGATGAAGTAACTCGTATTTCAGGTTCTTTTGATGCCATCCTTGAAAATTCTATGGCAGGTATGGAATATATCGACCAAATCCTGTCCAGCGACAATATGAAGATGACCGATGCCGAACGAGCCGAAGTACTCAAAGAAAAGGAATTGGAATCCAAGGAAATGGTAGCGGAAATTGAGGCGAAAACCAGACGCTATCGGGAGATTATTCAATTTCGGGAAATGCAGCACAAAATCAATAATCGAGAAACCAATTACTAATGTCAGGTATTTTTTTAGGCATAGGGTTAGAATATGTGGACACTATTTTTCAAACGATAAAAAATAGTGATTTCTCGCAATACACTATTGCGGGGATGAAGACCCTTGCCATATTGTTCTTTCTCATCAACATCCTAAAAAAATACAATGAAGGCGTTGCCAACAATGAGGGCTACACTTGGGGATTAACACCTGCGGAGTTGGCCAAAAACTTTGCAATAGTAATTTTAGTGATTTTTTCCACACAGGTATTGGGTGTTTTCGACACTATTTTGGTGGCCATTGAAAACCAATATCGGGACACGGCACCCGCACTTCTTCCGTTGCAGATGCAAGATATTGACATCGAACAGGATGTAAGTGCTTGGGATGCCGCCACTAAAGCAATGGCAATGCTCTACGAAGCACTGGTTACACCTTTATATGGTTTAAAGATACTATCCTTTATTGTCGGAATATTTCTGTGGCTTTTGGATTTGTTTATCTACCCATTATTCCTTGCAGAGCGATTCTTTTTGCTGGGCATAATGCAAGCCTTTTTCCCTTTGGTCATCAGCTTGGCGGTTTTTGAAAAATTCAGGTCGTTGGCCTACAACTTTTTCAAACTTTACGCTGGTGTATATATGTTAGTGCCTGCCTTCTTTCTGGTCAATATTTTCGTGAATAATCTTTATACCGAAATCAACACCAATTTCTGGAGCGATTTATTTGGTACAGATTGGGGCAGTAATTTTTTCGCACCGCTTTTACAATTAGGGTCTATTGGATTTATTGTGCTGCTGAAATTCAAACTGTACAAACGGGCGACTTCGTTCACTTTCAGGCTCTTTACAGGCTGATAAAGCATAAATCAATAATTAAATGAAAACACCATATAAAAACATTTATAACATCTTAAAACTCAATCGCTTTATCGTATTAACGGTTGTTATCGGAGCAGTACTCACGTGCATCATTTCCGTTTTGATGGTCATAAAACTACATAAAGAAACGGTTAACAATGCCTTTGTGGTAAATACGGATGGAAGCGTTATTCCGCTCAAACTGGTATCTCAACAGGAGAATTTAAAAGTTGAAGTCTTGGCACAATTGGAATTATTCCATACCTATTTCTATAACATAGATGCCAGCAATTATGAAAAGAATTTGGAAAAAGCCCTCTGGTTGGGCAATAGTTCAGTAGATGCTTTGTACCGACAGAAAAAAGCCGATGGTGTTTATAACCGTTTGTTGCAATATTCGCTGGTTCAAAAAGTATTGAATATCGAATCCAAAGTTGATATTCAAAACGAGCCCTACAAATTTGAAACGAAAACCATTTTTGAAATCAACCGAGGGTCGGTAACCGACACTTATGAATTGACCACAACAGGAAATTTGATTCACGTTGACAGGAACTTTCCTAATAATACCCACGGATTGTTGATTACCAACTTTTTTGAAAACACATTACGAAAATTAGAAAATTATGAAAGCCCATAAAGGATATTAAAAAACAGATACAATGAAAGTAGAAAAAAATAAAATAGTCTTTTCCATCGTGCTGGTATGCATACTGCTTTTTATAGGTGGTTATGCAATGTTAGTATTAGGAGAAGACGAAGAACCGACCATAGAGAACAATCAAATTCCCGTACCGAAACTGGAAGACGACCAAAAGGAATACGATTCCAAATTGGATGCCTTAAACGATTTAAAGGAAGTGAGGGAGACCAATGCACCAAGTATTTATGATGAACGGCTGTTGGATTCCACAGGCGTGTATGACCCTGATTTATTGGACAAGAAAAAAATGCAGATGGTAGATAGCATCTACCAGCAAGGACAGATTCGATATTCAGATAGAACGTTTGAAAATATCAATCCCAGATACAAACCATCAAAACCATCTATTAAGAAGGAAAAAGACACAACGGATGCCATTGTAGAAAAAGAAACGAATGTCGAAGCCAAAGAACGTGCTTTGGAGCATCAACTCTTTTTTGCCTCGCATCCCATTGAAAATGATGATTTGAACTCAAAGAACACCGATGAATTTATATATGTTCGGGTTGATGGCACACAGACGGTTAAAACTAATTATCGTTTACAAATGCGGTTGCTAAAGGACGCTACCGTTTACGGACAACGCTATTCCAAAAACACGCCCATTTACGGATTTGTCGATTTTAAACCCAATCGCACAATCATAGACATTGAGAACATCAATCATCAGCCAGTAAAATTGAAAGCCTATGACTTTCAAGATGGTAGCGAAGGCATTTATATCGAAAACAGTTTTAGAGCCGAAGTTACCAATGAAATCGTTGGAGATATGGTGGACGACATCAACATTACCGGTGTTCCACAAGTAAGCGGTTTCAAGAAAATTTTCCAACGCAACCATAAAAACGTAAAGGTTACAATAACCGACAATTACAAACTCATTTTAAGGCTTCCTAAAACCAAATATCAAGGTAAGCCAATAATGGGCAATTACTAAACTTATTATTATGAAGACATATATCACATTACTACTATTTATTTGTACAATGTCAATAGTTGCACAACAACCCCTCGATACCATTTATGCCAACGACAAGAAAAATGTCGCCCTATTTTTTCCCAATCCAATACGACAGGGAATTACCGGAGCTTCCCATTTTGTATTCACCTATAATCGTGAAAAAGAGCAGTATTTTGGATTGTTACAGGCGAAGCCTGGAACTGAAAGCAACCTTTTGACCGTTACAAGTGATGGTAGCGTTTATTCTTATATTCTGAAGTATTCTGAAAAACTTCCAGAACTGAATTATTTTATCAACGAAAATGAAAGCATTGGTAGCGAGCTTCCAATAAAGATTAAGCAGAAGCCCGAAGTTAAAGCGTTGAACGAATACACAAATAGAATAACCCATTTTCAAAAATTCAGCGAGTATTTATTAAAATCCAACTTTGAGAGTATTGAAACCAAACGCAAAAAAGGCATCAAAGTACAATTGCAAAAAATGGCATACGATGCTTCTGAAGTGTATTTGGTCATTGAAGTTAAAAACAAGTCCGGAATCGATTTTGAAATCGACTATCTCAACGTATATAGAACCAACGGAAACAAAAAACGTAAAGCCTCTTATCAAAGATTGCAGCAAGAAGTGATATACAAACACAAAATGCCATATTCCATTACTGATGGAGAAAGTCAATGCTTTGTGTATGTAGTTCCAAAGTTTGTTTTAGGAGACAACGAAAAGTTAATGCTGGAGCTGAAGGAGCTAAAAGGGAGCAGGAAAATGATTTTGGAAACCAAAATTTAAGAGGTGTTTATCACCTCTTTTTTTATGATTAAAAAAGTACCTTTGTTATAAATATAACAAATCTATTGACAACTAAAATTAGAATGAATAACGAACAAACCGCAATACGAACAACTTATTTCAGCATAATTGGGAATACTGCTTTAGCCTTAATTAAAGGACTTGCGGGATTTTTTGGAAATTCTTATGCTTTAATTGCAGATGCGATTGAATCGACAACGGATATTTTTGCTTCATTTTTAGTTTTATTAGGTTTTAAATATGCAAAACGACCAGCGGACGAAAATCATCCCTATGGACACGGCAAAATTGAGCCATTAATTACCTTTGGAGTTGTTACATTCCTTGTTGTTTCTGCCACAATAATCGCCTATGAAAGTATTCAAAACATTCAAACACCTCATAAAATCCCGAAATCTTGGACTTTGATTGTGCTAGGTCTAATAATAGCTTGGAAAGAAATCTCATTTCAAATTGTAATTAAAAAAAGTAAACAAACAAATAGTTCATCATTAAAAGCAGATGCTTGGCATCATAGAAGTGATGCCATAACTTCGGTAATGGCCTTTATCGGTATTTCGATAGCAATCATATATGGAAAAGGTTATGAAACAGCAGATGATTGGGCTGCCTTATTCGCTTCTGGATTCATTTTATATAATAGTTATTTAATATTACGTCCAGCTTTAGGAGAAGTTATGGACGAACAACTTTATGACGAACTGATAATTGAAATTAGAGAAAAATCAACAGAAGTTCAAGGTGTTTTAGGAACAGAGAAATGTTTTATTAGAAAATCCGGAATGAAATTCCACGTGGATTTACACGCAATTGTGAATAATGAAATTTCGGTAAAATCTGGTCACGACATTGCTCATAAGTTAAAAGACCATTTACAAAAAGAAATACCGAATTTAGGACACATACTAATTCATATTGAACCGAATTAATAAAAATAAATATATCAATAAAAATTGTCTATTCTGATGACCGAAGAAAAATTTAATAATCTTTCCTATCCGTTTTAAAACCAATTCGTTCCCTGTTTTGCTGGTCAATCTGCACTTTGTCTTTTTGCAATAAATAATTCAATGCCTGATGAATGTCCTTAAATTTGATATTCATTTCTTTTTCAAGTTGGGCTATATGTTCTTTAAGGTTGCTATAATCTGTAAGATGCTGCCGTAACGCTACAAATGCACGCATAATAGATATATTTACGTCAATGGCCTTGTCGCTGTTAAGTACGCTGGAAAGCATTGCTACACCTTGTTCAGTAAAGGCAAAAGGAGCAGTCGGGCTAAATTTGATATTCTCTGGAAGGTTATCACAATTTGTGATAACCTCTTTCCACTCGTCCTTTGAAAGCTGAAACATAAAATCATCTGGAAAACGTTTAAGGTTACGTCTAACGGCTTGTTTAAGCACTCTGGTTTCTACTTCATAAAGTTCTGCGAGGTCAAAATCAAGAATTACTTTGTTACCTTGTATATTGTGTATTTTGGTTTTTATTATTGATAGTTTCATTGTGTTTTGGTTTAAGTAAGTTTATGAATTTTGAGATGCTACTTTTGAGATAGGTTCGTTTTCTATCTCATTGAATTGGGTCCTTAATTTTTGCATATCGTCACTAACTTTACGTTCAATAACCTTTGCATAAATTTGGGTAGTAGATATTCGGGAATGGCCCAATAATTTTGAAACTGTCTCGATAGGCATTCCATTACTCAATGTTACTGTTGTGGCAAACGTATGTCTTGCGATATGGAATGTAAGGTTCTTTTTAATCCCACAGACATCTGCAATTTCCTTTAGATAAGAGTTCAGTTTTTGATTTGATATTTTAGGAAATATACTTCCTTGGGAAATGGATTTACGGTTGCTCTTGTATTTTTCAACAATTTGCATCGCTTTTGGTAACAAAGGTATTCTTATAGGCTTTGTCGTCTTTTCTCGTTTGTAATAAATCCAAAGTTCGCCATCGATGCCAATACAGATATTATCCGCAGTTAAATGAATGACATCAATATAGCTTAAACTGGTATAGCAACTAAAAACAAACAAATCCTTAACCAATTCCAATCTGTGAATGCTAAATTGTTTGTTTTCTATCTCTTGAAGTTCTTCGAGGCTTAAAAAGCCTCTTTCATTTTTAATGAATTTAGCTTTGAAATTGATAAAAGGGTCGCGTTCTATCCAGCCCAACTTATGTGATAGATTTATCAGTTTCCTAAACCGTTCTATGTGCTTCATCACGGTATTATTGCCCATTGGTTTTTGATGGTCTTCGGGTACATAACCTCGAAGATATTTCTCGAATTTTATGATAAAGTGATAATCGAGTTCCCGTAAGTAAAGGTCTGTGGTCTTATAGAATTTCGATAAAAATTTTGAGATATAACTTTGTGTAGTGTAGTAATTTTTTTGTGTTCCCCACTTTAATTTGTTTACCATATCTTCATTATGGTAATTGATAATATCAGTAATGGAACGATTATTTTCGTCATTACCAAAGTATCGAGCCTTAACAACTTGTGCAGTAATCAATTTATGCTCGTTCATTAAATCGCGATAACATTTAAAAAGATGATTGTAAGTTTCATCCAAATAACTGTTCAAGATTCTTGATTTTTGGTTAGTTCCACGAGCCCTGTTTTTATGGACATCCCAATCAGAAACTAAAACTTTTCGTTTTAAACTGATGGTAGCCCGTTTACCATTTACCGTAATTCTTGCGTAAATTGATGCTTGGTCATTTTTTGCCCTGGAGAAGTCCGCCCAGAACAAAATACTGAAGGTGGAAGATGTTTTCATTATTTCGTCTTTTAGTTAACAATAATTCGTTGTTATCAGACGAAAGTCAAATCACTTATAAAGATACATTTATTTATCGATTAGCAGACAGTTAGCTACAAATCTGGTCAACACTTTTTGATTTTTCAAATTGTTATCCGATTTGTTGACGTTTTTAATCAAAACATATCAATTCTTATGATATTCTTAAAAACAGAAAAACCTGTAAATCATACGATTAACAGGTTTTTGTTATAGATTGATACTATAATTTGTCGGGGTGGCAGGATTCGAACCTGCGACCTCCGCGTCCCAAACGCGGCGCGATAACCGGGCTACGCTACACCCCGAAAATAATAAATTTGTAGTGTAGTTTATCCTGAGCAATGACGAAGGGCTACACCCCGAATTATTTTCGGACTGCAAATATATAACTAAAAATACATTTAACAAGTAATTATTCAAAAATAAGATTATAAAGTCTTTGTATAGTTTCTTGTAATTCAAAAACACTTATATTTCTGCTTTTTCTAATAGTTTCTTTTCCTTCAAAAAATACCAAAATAGTTGGTTCTACAAAAGCACTGAACTTTGCGGCTATGTCAGGCGAAAAATTAATATCAATAGAATAAAAAGAGATTTTAGGAAAAGAGGAGTTTATTAAAGCTATAATTTTTGGTTCTAATGCTTCACCCACATTACATGACGTGGTAGAAAAATATAGCAAAACAGCTTTTTGAGAGCTTAAAATAATTTCAAGCTCTTCCAGTGTACTTATTTTTAATTTATTATCCACTCAAAAGATTTTAAAAAGCTCAAATGTAAATTAAAAATAGCATAATTACTATATTATTTAAGCTTATACAGTCATTATTAAAAATTATAAACAAAGATGTTTATTTATAATAAATTGCTATAAATTTGTTCGTCATTAAATAAAACAAACAAATTATGTCTGATACTATAGAAAGAATAAAATGCCTTATAATTGGTTCTGGACCTGCAGGATATACAGCAGCAATTTATGCTGCACGAGCAGATTTAAAACCTGTGATGTATACCGGAATGCAAATGGGGGGTCAGTTAACCACCACTACCGAAGTTGATAATTTCCCGGGATATCCAAATGGAACAGATGGTACTGCAATGATGGAAGATTTAAAAAAGCAGGCAGAACGATTTGGGACAGAAGTACGTTTTGGCATGGTAACAAATGTAAATTTTAGTAAAGAAGTTGGTGGTATTCACAAAGTAACAATTGATGAAACTAAGCAAATTGAGGCAAATACTGTAATAATTTCAACAGGAGCTACCGCTAAATATTTAGGATTAGAAAGTGAACAACGTTTAATTGGAGGAGGTGTTTCAGCATGTGCTACTTGCGATGGATTTTTTTATAGAAAGCAAGATGTAGTTGTTGTGGGAGCAGGAGATACAGCAGCAGAAGAAGCCACCTATTTAGCAAATATTTGTAATAAAGTAACAATATTGGTTAGAAAAGATTATATGAGAGCTTCAAAAGCAATGCAACATAGAGTTGATAAAACATCTAATATTGAAGTAAAATTTAATACCGAAATAGAAGAGGTTTTAGGAGATAATGTTGTTGAAGGAGTTAGAGTTTTCAATAATATAACCGGAGAAAAAGAAGTAATTGATGTGACAGGAGTTTTTATTGCTATTGGGCATAAGCCAAATACTGATATTTTCAAAGGTGTTATTGATATGGATGAAACAGGCTATGTTATAACTAAAGGAAAATCTACCAAAACAAATTTACCCGGTATATTTGCAGCAGGAGATGTTCAAGATAAAGAATACAGGCAAGCAGTAACAGCAGCAGGAACAGGTTGTATGGCTGCTTTAGATGCAGAACGTTACTTAGGCTCATTACATTAAAAATTTGATTGATAACAAGATATAAATCCTAACTAAACGTTAGGATTTATTATTTATAAAACTGCAATCGTTTTCGTAAAATAAAAAAATAAAAGATTAAATTGGTATTTTTAGTGTGTAATTTTGTACTCTAAATTTAACAATATGAATTTATTTGCTAATAGTTATTTTGTCTTATTCTTAATTATTTTAATTGGTTTTATTATTGGACGAATTAAAATTAAAGGAATATCTCTTGATGTGTCTGCAGTTATATTTGTAGCACTTTTTTTTGGGCATTACGGCATACAAGTACCAAAAGATTTTCAATATTTAGGTTTAGTACTTTTTATTTTTACAATTGGTATTCAGGCCGGGCCTAGTTTTTTCGAATCGTTTAAAAAACACGGTAGAGAACTTACTATTTTGGCAAGTATGTTAATCATAAGTTCAGCTATAATTACGTTTTTAATTTATTATTTATCAGGAGTAGATAAAAATTTATGTATTGGTTTATTAACTGGAGCATTAACAAGTACTCCGGGTTTAGCCGTTGCAATTGATACTACAGGTTCTTCATTAGCTTCTATTGGGTATAGTATCGGTTATCCTTTTGGTGTTATAGGAGTTATACTTTTTGTTAGTTTTTTACCTCGTATTTTACGTGTTAAAATAGAAGATGAAGAAAAAAAATACAAGGACGAAATATCAACAGAGTATCCTGAGATTTCTAGAAAGAATTTTATTGTTGAAAACGAAAATGTAATAAATAAAAGTTTTGAAGAGCTTAATATTCGTTTTATGACAAAAGCTGTAATCTCAAGAATTATGCACGACGGAGTAGTAATAATTCCGGAACCTTCATTAATTCTAAAAAAAGGAGATTTAGTTAGAGGCGTTGGTACAGAAGAAGCTTTAGAAAGGGTTAAATTATTGATAGGTTCAGAAACTAATCAGGAAATTCCTTTAAGTAAACGGTATGATGCACGTACAATATTAGTTACAAATAAAGATGTTGTTAAAAAAACTTTAGGAGAACTTGATATTCTTAGCGCATACAATGCAACAGTTACACGTATACGTCGTTCAGGAATAAATTTATCGCCCAGCCCTTCATCAAAATTGCAGTTTGGAGACAAATTAATGGTAACATGTAGTAAAGAAAATGTGCAGCAGGTATGTCGTGTTTTTGGTGATGATGACAGTAAATTATCCAGTACAGATTTTTTCCCAATTGCATTAGGAATCATCTTGGGTATTTTAGTTGGAAAATTAAGTATCAATTTAGGAACATTTTCATTTGGTTTAGGATTAACAGGAGGAATTTTATTAGTAGCTCTTATTTTAGGTAGAACAGGTAAAACCGGACCTATAATGTGGACAATGACCGGTGCTGCAAACAACTTATTGCGTCAGTTCGGGTTATTATTCTTTTTAGCTGCAGTAGGTACTAGCGCAGGTTCAAGCCTTTTTGAAACTTTTCAAAATTACGGTATGGAGTTATTTATGTACGGAATTATAATTACCCTTTTTCCAATGATAGTTACAACAATTATAGCTAGATACTTCTTAAAAATTAATTTGTTAACACTATTAGGTACTCTTACAGGAAGTATGACAAGTACACCGGGATTGGCAGCTGTTGATAATATGACAGATACTGACGCTCCTGCTATAGCTTATGCAACTGTTTATCCTATAGCTATGGTTTTACTTATAATTGTGGTTCAAATACTAAGTTTGCTTTAAAATAATTTGTGTATTTAAAAATCTATCTTAAATTTGTTGCTCTAATGAAAAAAAATACAATAAATATGAATTGGTGGTGGAACTCTCTTATACAATAAGCGAGAAGTAACTACTATATTTATAATACAAAATATATATAACAAAAAGGACTTATCTCGCGGTAAGTCCTTTTTTATTTCAATAAAATGGAAAAATTAAAATTTAAAACAATTTCAAAAAAACAGTTGGCTGATACTATTACACCGGTAGGCATGTATTCAAAAATCAGAGACAAGTATGCCAATAGTTTGTTGTTAGAAAGTTCCGATTATCATAGTAAAGAAGAAAGCTTTACCTATATATGCGTAGAGCCTCTTGTAACGTTAAAAGCCCATCAAAATAAATTCAGTTATAACTATAAAAACAAAGTACTTGATGAAAAAAATATAGATGGTAATTTTTATGAAATCTTTGAGAATTATAGTAACACTTTAAATGTAGATTGTAGTTCAGAAATAAAGGCTTTTAATGGTTTTTACGGTTATATATCTTATAATTCCATACAATATTTTGAAACCATAAAGTTACAAGCAAAAAAAGCTGCTTCTGAAATACCCGATTTTCAATTCAGTTTTTTCAAATTCATCATAGCAATCAATCATTTTAATGATGAACTTACCTTAATTGAAAATATTGAAGAAGGTTCAGAATCTCGAATTCATGAAATTGAAACATTAATCAATGCACGTACGTACGGTTTGTATAAATTTAATGTAAAAGGAGAAGAATCTTCAAATTGTACGGATGACGATTTTAAAAACAACGTAGCAAAAGCAAAAAGTCATTGTAAACGAGGCGATGTTTTTCAATTGGTTTTATCACGCCAATTTCAGCAAAAATTTAAAGGAGATGAGTTCAATGTGTACAGAGCTTTGCGTTCTATAAATCCTTCACCTTATTTATTTTATTTTGACTATGGCAGTTTTAAACTCATGGGTTCTTCACCCGAAGCACAAATTAAAATTGACGAAGAAAAAGCCATTATCAATCCAATTGCAGGTACGTTCAGGCGTACAGGCGATATAACTAAAGATTTACAATTGGGTGATAAACTGTCAAAAGACAAAAAAGAAAACGCAGAGCATGTAATGTTGGTAGATTTAGCGCGTAACGATTTAAGTAAACACGCAAGTAATGTAACCGTTGAGGTGTTTAAAGAAGTTCAATATTTTAGTCACGTAATTCACTTGGTATCAACCGTTCAGGGAAAACCAAAAGGAAAAGCTATTGAAATTGTTGGAGATACGTTTCCTGCTGGTACATTAAGCGGCGCACCAAAGTTTAAAGCAATGGAGTTAATTGATACTTACGAGAACCAAACACGTGGATTTTACGGCGGTGCCGTTGGTTTTATTGGGTTAAATAATACGGTTAATTTGGCAATTGCCATACGTTCGTTTGTAAGCAAACAAAATACGCTGTATTATCAGGCAGGAGCTGGAATTGTAATCAATTCAAGCGAAGAAGGAGAGTTGCAAGAGGTAAATAACAAATTAGCAGCGTTAAAAAAAGCGTTGTTATTGGCAGAAAATATTTAGGGCGTTCCCTTTATTTGTCATCTCGAGCTGAGTCGAGAGACAAATAAAGGTCGGGCTTTTCGCACTCGCTTTTTTGTTTTTTAAACAAAAAGAGCTCAAACAAAGCTGCAATCCCTAACGCGAACAATTGATAATTAAAAAAATAAATAAAAAATCCCTTCCGTAGAGAAGGTTAAGATTATGAAAATATTAGTTTTAGACAATTACGATTCATTTACCTATAATTTGGTACATATGATTGAAGATATTACAGGAGAATATCCTGCAGTATTTAGAAATGATGAAATAAGTATTGAGGCCGTAAATGAGTACGATATTATAGTTCTTTCACCCGGACCGGGAATACCTGATGAAGCAGGTATTTTAAAAGAAGTAATAAAAATCTACGCACCAACAAAACCAATTTTTGGAGTATGCTTAGGTTTGCAAGCAATTACGGAGGTTTTTGGAGGATCGTTAGAAAATTTAGATTCCGTTTTTCACGGAGTAGCAACTACAATGAAAGTTACCAAAAGTGACGCTATAATTTATAAAGGTTTACCAACCGAATTTGAAGCAGCGCGTTATCATTCGTGGATAGCAGCATCAAAAGATTTTCCTCAGGAGTTAGAAATAACTTCTGAAGATGAAAACGGAGCAATAATGTCGCTTCAGCATAAAAAATACAATGTAAGTGCAGTACAATATCACCCAGAGTCAATTTTAACACCATTAGGAGAACAAATTATTAGGAATTTTATAGAAGCAAATAAGTAGTTGACTATTGAGTGAAGCAGAAGTTGTGGTCACTGAGCGGAGTCGAAGTGAAACTTTAAAGTAACTTCCCTTACTTCAATCACAAAAACAAGTCATTCCTGAGAAGGCAGGAATCTAAAAATAATCTTTCCAATTTAAAGAAAATGAAGAATATACTAAACAAATTATTTGAACAACAACGATTAACCAAATTAGAAGCGAGAGATGTACTAACTAAATTAGCAGCTAATAGTTATAACGCATCGCAAATGGCATCGTTTTTAACGGTGTATTTAATGCGTCCTATTTCAGTAAATGAGTTGGCAGGTTTTAGAGAAGCATTGTTAGATTTAGCAGTGAAAATTGATTTATCAGATTTCAATACTATCGATTTATGTGGAACTGGTGGCGATGGTAAAAACACGTTTAATATTTCAACTTTAACATCATTTATAGTTGCAGGTACAGGAAATAAAGTAGCAAAACACGGTAATTATGGAGTTTCATCCGTAAGTGGTTCTTCAAATATGTTAGAGTTTATGGGATATAAATTTACCAATGATGAGGCTACGCTGCAAAAGCAAATAGACAAAGCCAATATTTGTTTTTTACACGCACCGTTATTTCATCCTGCAATGAAAGCTGCCGGTCCAATTCGTAAAGAACTAGGCATGAAAACCTTTTTTAATATGTTAGGTCCTTTGGTAAATCCGAGTGAGCCACAAAATCAAATGGTAGGTGTTTTTAATTTGGAAGTTGCAAGAGTTTACAATTATTTATTGCAAGAAACTTCAAAAAATTACGGAATAGTTTATAGCTTAGATGGGTACGATGAAATTTCATTAACAAGTGCATTTAAGCTGTTTACAAAAGAAAGCGAGCAATTAATTACACCGGAAGATTTAGGTTTAGAAAGGTTGTTGCAATCAGATATTTTTGGTGGAGAAACAGTACAAGAATCGGCAATTATATTTATTGCCATTTTAAATGGAGAAGGAACCGAAGAGCAAAACAATGTAGTATTAACAAATGCAGTGTATGCTTTAATGACTATCGATAAAA
Source organism: Lutibacter sp. B1 (assembly GCF_012524075.1). GTDB lineage: Bacteria > Bacteroidota > Bacteroidia > Flavobacteriales > Flavobacteriaceae > Lutibacter. Next base: position 13,444 of record NZ_JAAZUI010000026.1, on the reverse strand, counting down.
ACAAATCTTTTGAAACAGCATTTGAAGAAGCAAAAGACTCGTTATTTGGATTAAAAGCTAAAAAATGTTTACAAAAATTAATTTCTAATTAGAAATTACGAATTTTAAATTGAGATGAAAGAGAATATTATTCAAATAAAAAGTTATGATTTTGCAATTCGTATTGTAGAACTTTATAAGTTTTTGAGTGAAGAAAAAAAAGAATTTATTTTAAGTAAACAATTACTTAGGTCGGGAACATCGATAGGTGCTAATATAGAAGAAGCTATTGGAGGTCAAAGTAGAAAAGACTTTTTTGCTAAGCTATCAATATCTTATAAAGAAGCAAGAGAAACTCATTATTGGATTAGACTTTTAACAGATATGAATTATTTGACTTAAGAAAAGAGTAAATCGTATTTGGCAGACGTAGAAGAAATATTAAAAATTATTGGAAGTATACAAAAAACAATTCGTAATTCGTAATTGAAAAATTTATAATTATTTATGAATATTTTAGATAAAATAATAGCATATAAAAAGCTTGAAGTAGCTAAATTAAAGCAAGAAGTTACTGTTGAAAAATTAGTGAAAAGCCCTAATTTTAAACGTACACCAATTTCTTTAAAAAAGGCATTAACTTCTCTAAATTCAACTGGAATTATAGCTGAATATAAGCGCAAATCTCCTTCAAAAGGGATTATTAACGATAAAGCAACCATTGTTGAAGTTACACAAGATTATTTAAGTGCAAATGTAGCAGCGCAATCTATTTTAACCGATTTGGAATTTTTTGGAGGAAGTATAATTGATCTAATTCAAGCGCGTGAAATAAATAAAACTACGCCTATTTTGCGTAAAGATTTTATAGTTGATGGTTTTCAAATTGTTGAAGCTAAAGCTATTGGTGCCGATGTAATATTGCTAATTGCTGCTTGTTTAACAAAAGAAGAACTTAAAAATTACGGAAAATTAGCTGAAGGTTTAGGATTGGAAGTTTTATATGAAGTTCACAGCAAAGAAGAATTGGATAAAATAGAGCTAGATCATAAAATTATAGGAATCAATAACCGAAATTTAAAAACCTTTCAGGTAGATTTGGAACACTCAATTGAATTGGTTGCTCAAATTCCTGATTCATGCATTAAAGTTTCAGAAAGTGGTATAAGTGATCCGCGAATAATAACAGGATTAAAAGAATATGGTTTTCAAGGTTTTTTAATTGGTGAAAATTTTATGAAAACTGAAAATCCGGGGTTAGCTTGTAAAGAATTTATCAACCAAATTATGTAAAATGAAAATTAAAGTTTGCGGAATGCGGGATATTGAAAATATTTCAAATTTATTAGTATTAAAACCCGATTTTATTGGCTTTATTTTTTACGAAAAATCCAAAAGGTTTATTAAAGATATTCCTCAAATTGATTTTCCTAAAAAAACTAAAAAAGTAGGGGTTTTTGTTAATGAAAGTATTGAAAATGTTATTGATAAAATAAATAAGTTTCAATTAAACTTAGTGCAATTACATGGTTCGGAATCTCCTGAATATTGTCGTGAATTACGTCATTCTGAACTTATTTCAGAATCTCATTCATTTGAAATCATTAAAGCTTTTTCTGTTGATGAGAAATTTAATTTTAGTGCTACAATTCCTTATAATATTTACTGTAAGTATTTTTTATTCGACACAAAAGGTGAAAATTATGGAGGTAATGGAGTAAAATTTAATTGGAATATACTTCAAAATTATAAGGGTGAAACTCCTTTTTTATTAAGTGGAGGTATTGCTAAAAATGATGTTAAACAAATTTTGTCATTCCTGCGGAGGCACGAATCTAAACGATGTATTGGTATAGATATAAATAGTGGTTTTGAAATTGAACCCGGATTAAAAAATTTAGAAGATATAAAAGAATTTAAAAACAACTTAAAATGAGTTATTTTGTAGATGAAAATGGTTATTACGGAGAATTTGGAGGTGCTTATATTCCGGAAATGCTCTACCCTAATGTAGAAGAATTACGTCAAAAATATGTAACAATAATGCAAGAAGCTTCTTTCCAAAAGGAGTTTAAATCATTATTAAAAGAATATGTGGGGCGCCCAACACCATTGTATTTTGCCAAGCGATTGTCAGAAAAATATAATACCAAAATTTACTTAAAACGAGAAGATTTATGCCATACAGGCGCACATAAAGTAAATAATACTATTGGGCAAATTTTAATGGCAAAGCGTTTAGGTAAAACAAGAATTATTGCTGAAACAGGTGCTGGACAACATGGTGTAGCAACAGCTACGGTTTGTGCTTTAATGGGGCTTGAGTGTATTGTTTATATGGGTGAAATTGATATTGCACGTCAAGCACCAAATGTAGCTCGTATGAAAATGTTAGGCGCAAAAGTTGTACCCGCTTTATCAGGTAGTAGAACGCTAAAAGATGCTACAAATGAGGCTATAAGAGATTGGATTAACAATCCGGTAGATACACATTATATAATTGGTTCGGTGGTTGGACCGCATCCGTATCCTGATATGGTTGCGCGTTTTCAATCGGTAATTTCAGAAGAAATTAAAACACAATTATTGGAGAAAGAAAATACCGAAAATCCCGATTATGTAATTGCTTGTGTTGGTGGAGGTAGTAATGCCGCTGGTGCTTTTTATCATTATTTAGATGAAGAAAGTGTACAATTAATAGCTGTTGAAGCTGCAGGGTTAGGTGTAGATTCAGGTGAAAGTGCAGCAACAAGCGTTTTGGGAAAAGAAGGGATTATTCACGGAAGCAGAACATTGTTAATGCAAACTAAAGATGGTCAAATTACGGAGCCGTATTCAATTTCTGCAGGTTTAGATTATCCGGGAGTTGGCCCGTTACACGCACATTTGTGCAAAAGTAAACGAGCTGAATTTATTTCAATTACAGATGATGAAGCGATGCAAGCCGGATTAGAATTATGTAAGTTGGAAGGTATTATTCCGGCGATAGAAAGCTCACACGCATTGGCGGTTTTCAACATGAAAAAGTTTAAAGAAGATGATGTTGTGGTATTAAATTTATCAGGAAGAGGTGATAAAGATTTAGATACGTATATTAAATATTTTAGGTTGTAAAATCGAATCGTCATGCTGAACTTGTTTCAGCATCTCATAATTGATGAAGCATAGTTATGTTTACATATTAACAAATAAATATAGAACTACATTTTATATTGGTGTTACGGGTAATATAAATAGAAGGATTGTGAATCATTTAGAAAAAAGAGGTTCTAAATTTACTTCTAAATATAATGTTACAGATTTAATTTATTTTGAAGAGTATTTAGATATTAACCAAGCAATAAAGAGGGAAAAACAATTAAAGAATTGGCATAAAGATTGGAAAATCAATTTAATAAAAGAGAAGAATCCAAAATTAAAAACAATAGAATTATGATGAGACCCTGAAACAAGTTCAGGGTGACGAAAAATTCAAAATGACATAAAAATGAACAGAATAAACCAAAAATTACAGTCAACTAAAAAGCTGTTATCAATCTATTTTACAGCTGGATATCCAAAACTAAATAATACTGTTTCTATTATTCAAGATTTAGAAAAAAGTGGCGTTGATTTTATAGAAATTGGCTTGCCTTTTAGCGATCCGTTAGCTGACGGACCAACAATTCAGGAGAGTTCAACAATAGCATTAAAGAATGGAATGACTACGGAAATTTTATTTGAACAATTAAAAAATATTCGAAAAACTGTGAGTATTCCGTTGGTAATTATGGGTTATTTTAACCCAATGATGCAGTATGGAGTTGAAGCCTTCTGTAAAAAATGTGCTGAAATTGGAATAGATGGTTTAATTATTCCTGATTTACCGGTAAAAGAATACAATGAGAATTACAAAGCTATTTTTGATAAGTACAATTTAATCAATGTGTTTTTAATTACACCACAAACTTCCGGTGAACGTATTCGTTTTATTGATGAAATTTCAAACGGGTTTATTTATATGGTAAGTTCAGCAAGTGTTACAGGAACACAAAACACCTTTGGAAATACTCAAAATGAATATTTTGAACGTATTGGAGCTATGAATTTGAAATCTCCCCAAATTATTGGTTTTGGAATTTCAAATGCTGAAACTTTCCAGCAAGCTACCAAATATGCTAAAGGAGCTATTATTGGTTCGGCATTTATCAAACATTTGAATGAAAATGGAACAAATAAAATAGCTGAATTTGTAAAATCTATACGTAAATAATGTGAATTTGATTTAAAAGTGTTTAATACTTAGTTAAGTGTGTTTTTAGTTGATTAAGAATTTGTCATTCCTGCGAAGGCAGGAATGACAATATACAAGAATGATAGTAAACAGTAAGTTAACAGTTTTAATTAATTGAACTCAATTTTGAATAAGTTTAAAGAAAATATTTTTTATACTGCATTACCCTAAAATCAAACGTGTTGAATTTAGGGTTTTGTTTTTTGATGAGTTTATATTGAAGATTACTGCCAACAGCTCTGTTAGCACTTCCGGAAGGTGCTGTTAATGAAACAGCTTTAATGATTCTTTTACTGTTTGGTAATTTAAATTGATGAATTTTGGGTGTTTCTGATGCGATTTGTACAAATGGGATATTTTCTTTTTTAAGCAGTTTTCTTAAGTGATATTCGGGTCCGTTTTTACTGTTTCCACCGGTTAATAAAAGTGTTTCAACTTTTTGAAATTCAGATAAGTAAAATAACAAATTACGTAGTTTAATATTTTCCATTCCTAAATCGGAAGCATCTATATTTTTTCGCTCACAACTTTCTACAATATCACAAATACCAATATTATTTTTCAGTAAAAAATCTTTACGTTGTTGAATGGCAAAAGAGGTAGTTTCAAAGTGTAAATTCAAATTAAATAGTTTGTCTAAAATTTTCCATAATTGGCCGTCTATACTTCCATAGCAAAAATCGACATCTCCTTCTTTTAAATTCCCCATTGAAAATCGGGGTGGAGGTAAAGTTCCTACAATTAATTTGGTTGCATTTTTTGGAATAAAAGGCGAATATGGATGTTTGTGAAAATACATTAAAAATATTTTTTGGTTTTAAAAATACAATTCTTTATTTTTTTTGATATTTTTCTTAAAACTTTCAAGGTTTTTTTGTGTTTAAGTTGGTCACAGTTAATATTTTATAATTAAAACAATTTCATGATTGCCAGTAATATGGGCAACTTTTTTCTTTTAAATCATAATAAACATGAGGTTAATATATAATTAATATATAGGTAACGGTATGTGTTTAGATTAACGGTACTTTTAAATTTTATGAAAGTTATATATAATATATGTTTTTATTGCGTTATTTTTTCTGTATTCTATTATTTGCATCCACATCACTTTTTGCTCAACAACCTGTTAAAATACATTCTCATAATGATTATAGTCAACTTTTGCCTTTTTGGAAAGCTTATAATTGTGGTTTAAATTCAATAGAAGTTGATATTTTCTTAAAGAATGGTGTTTTATATGCAGCCCATGCTAAAAATGACATTGAGCCAAACAATACCTTAGAAACAATGTATCTTAAGCCATTGAGTAAAGTTGTTTCAACACACTTGGGTAATGAGCAAGAATTGCAGCTGCTTATTGATTTAAAATCGGAAGCCTATTCAACGTTAGAAGCTATTGAAAAAGTATTAAAAAAATATCCAGAACTAACTAATAATCCTAAACTTACCTTTGTTATTTCTGGATATAGGCCATTAGTAAAAGACTACAAAAACTATCCTAATTACATTTTATTTGATTATCAAAGTTTAGAATCTATACCAACAGAAAGTTTTAATAAAGTTTCACTAATAAGTTTAAGTTTCAAAAAGTTTTCTTCTTGGAACGGGGTGAAAGATATTTCGGAAAGTGATTTAGGAAAAATAAAAGCTGTTGTAGAACAAGCGCATTCATACAAAAAACCATTTCGTTTTTGGGGTGCACCAGATACACCATTGGCTTGGAAAACCTTTAATAGTATAGGTATAGATTTTATAAATACAGATCATCCTTTAGAATGCTCTAATTACTTCAAAAAACATACATTTACAAACAATTACATTCAAATTCAAATAGCTTTTCTATCTGATATTCATTTTCAAGATATCTACGGAAAATTTTCTGATACTAATTACAAAGGTATATTTAATAATAAAACAAATAAATTTACGCTTTTGCGTACTATGGATTCTCAATTGCATTCCACACGAATTTTTAATGAAAATTATTTTGCTCTATTTGCTACTTTAGACGATATGGTTGCAAAAGGCATAAAGTATGTAGCATTACCTGGTGATTACACTGATGATGGACAAGCAATACATCTTAGAGGATTGCAACAAATTTTAGAAGAATACAAGACTACTTATGGTATACAGTTTTTTATTACAACCGGTAATCATGATCCTGTAGGACCATTTGCCCAAGAATCTGGAAAATCTGATTTTATGGGGATAGAAGGACAATCTCAAGGCATTTATAGTAAGATGAATAAAAATGATTCTGAAAAAAGCGAGCTACCTTCAATAATTACAAATGATATAAAAAAAGAAGGATACGAAGGTGTTTTTAACTATTTAAAACCCTTTGGATTTTACCCGCAAGAGAACTATTTATATTGGGCAACGCCATTTTCAAATTATACTGCCGAAACCTACACCTACCAAAAAGCTTTAGATAATGCGCCTCTTGAAAAAAGGATGTATGATATTGTTCCTGAATATACAATTCCAGATGCCAGTTATGTAGTAGAACCAACACCAAATATTTGGTTGTTGGCCTTAGACGGAAATGTATACTTACCAAAAGACACGATTAATAGTAAACCATCAGATCCGGAAAACTACAATGGAGCTAGTATAGGTTATAACAATGTACTTACTAACAAAACACACTTAATTAGTTGGGTCAAAACAATTGCAGACGAAGCAAAACGATTAGGGAAAACATTAATTGCTTTTAGCCATTACCCCATGATTGATTTTAATGATGATGCTTCTACAACATTAAAAACCTTTTTTGAAGGAAATAAATGGCAGCTTGAGCGTGTTCCTAATGAAACTGTAGCGAAACAATTTTCGGAAGCAGGAATAACAGTTCATGTAGCAGGGCATATGCATATAAATGATACCGGTGTTAGAACCTTTTCAAGTGGAAAATCACTAGTAAATATTCAATCACCATCATTAGCAGCATATATTCCAGGCTACAAAATATTAACAATCAAACCAAATAACATTATAGAAGTAAACACTATAACCATTGATAATGTTCCCCATTTTAACGAGTTATTTCCTTTATATGAAAAAGAATATGCTTATTTACAACAACAAAAAAAGCCATTATGGAATTATGATATTTTGAAAACAAATTCATATCATGATTTCACTATGTTTCATTTGAAAGAACTCGTTCGCTTACGCTTTTTAAAAGATGATTGGGTTTCGAACTTCAAAGATTTTATGCTAAATATTTCAGGTGAAGAATTACTATTATTACCATATTTGGATTCTGAAATTGATTTTGAAGCACTATTAGATAATAAAGACTTCTATAAAAATAATTGGAAACTTGCTAAAAAAGAAGCCGAATTAGATTTAAAAGAAACCGGTTTTACATTACAAGATTTTAAACATTGGAATGGATTTGATATAATTTTTGATTTTTACAGAGTTAGAAATGCTGATGTTTTAGCTATAAATGACATTGGCAAAAAACAAATTGCTATGTATCAATGGCTTTTTAAAAATTACAAAACTAAAATATTTCAAAAAAACACCAATTCTAATAAACAAAAGCTACTGGAGTTTTACAGTATCTTTTCACAGTTTTTAAACGGCGCTCCTTCCAACAATTTTATAATAGATTACAATACTGGTTCGTTAAAAAAACTTGATTAAATATATTTTACTTAGTAGTTACTGGATTGTTTCTTACATAAGTTCCGTTTTTAAAAAAAATATGATACTCGCTTTTAAAAAATTTGCTTGGTAAATAATAATCTGTAGTGATAATTTGTGCTCCAGAATTCTTTGCTGCTTCAAAACGTGAATAATCATTATTTCTAGCTTCTTTTGTGTTTGAGTCTGCCCGAGTTCTTATAATATAGCCCTCTTTGACTAATTTTGGAATATTTTCATCTTCAGGATTATTTAAAATCATTGCAGCCGCTTCTGGTTTTCCCGCCTCGGCATTAATAAATAATACTCTTCCCTTTAAAGACGGATGGTTTTTTGCATAAGATTCTTGTTTTTTACCATGAGCATCCAATATAAACAAAAATTTACCTTTAGCTTCTTTCAATGTAGGCCAATTGCTATTTAAAACCGCTTCTTCTAAGGTAGCATATTTACCACGAATATTATCTGGAGTAATAATATGTTCCACACCTAAATGTTTTATAAGTGTAGCGTCTAACTCGTCAAAAACTTCAGATGTAAACGGCTCTGCAGATGTGCCAAATATATTTTCTTTATCATCTTTAGGTTCTAAAGTAATAAAAACAGGTTCATGATTAGGGTGTGTATCAGACCATTTTCTTAAATCATTCAAACAATCGGATAAAAGATAATACTGACTCCTGAAATCGATATCCATTACATGAAATATTTTAAAACCAGGATTGTTCATTTTTCCTTCAGAATCGTAAGCAGGCTGATCTTTAACTAAATCCATTCCTTTTGGATGAGAAAAACGTCCACCTTTGGCATCTGCATAAACATCAATTTCCAGATTTCTCAAACCCATATCTAACTGTTTGGTTATAGAAATGTGTTCATATTGTAATCCATAAATACTGCCTGTACTATCTTTTTTTGATAAGTATTCAAAAAGTTTTAGGTCGATAGCTTCCTTATAGCTATTATGTGAGCCTATAACTTGTAGTTGATTAATTCGTAATGTGTCTTGTTGCGCATGTATATTCAAACAAATAAAAAAAAGTAATAATAAGGTTTTATAATATTTCATAATAAATTGGTTATATAAAACTTAAAATTACTTTAACAAGATTAAACAGATGTTGCGAAATCAAGAACAAAATGCAAATATTACGTATTTCAAAATGTATCAATAAAATGCAGTTAAGTGTCTTATTTTTAAGAATTTAAAATAAAAATAAAAAAAATATTGAAATCGTTTTTTAATAAACGCATAACCTTTAGATAAAATAGAATGTCTAAATATTTTATTATTTAGCGCTTTATTAAATCATAATCTTATGATAAAGAATATCTCGTTAATTTTCTAAAATTCTCTAATCTTATGAATTAAAAAAACTATTTACAAAAATTAAAAAACCGCAGTTGCTGCGAACAACTACGGTCTAATCATTAAGCATTGTAAAAACCAATAACTTAAAAATGTACAATAAAATTAATTCTTTTAAATTAAAAAACATAGCTTTTTTAGTTTTATCAATACTAGTATACCATCATTCAGGATATTCAAATAGTATTGTATCTATCAAAACAAAACTTTCAAATTATACCATTCAAAAAACAATAAATGGTAAAGTTTTAGATGAATCCGGAGTACCTTTATCAGGTGCAACCATTGTGTTAAAAGAAACATTAAAAGGTGTTTCTACAAACTTTGATGGAGAATTTTCTATTGAAGCTGAATTAGGACAAACACTTCAAGTATCTTTTATAGGATATGAAACAAAGGAAGTTATTATTGACTCTGAAGTCTTATTAATTACATTAACGCCGTCGAATGCTTTACTAAATGAAATTTTAATTGTGGGATATGGTAGTCAAACCAAAAAAGACGTAACAGGTGCCCTTACTCAATTAGGAACTGAAGATTTTAGGCAAGGAGTAAATATATCTGCAGATAATTTAATTCAAGGCAAAGTAGCGGGAGTTCGTGTAGTTGCTTCAAGTGGAGAACCAGGTGCCGGATTAGATGTTTCAATACGAGGTGTTGGTTCTATCCGTAGTGGCAGTACACCATTATTTGTGGTTGATGGAATCCCATTAAGTAATGAAAGTGTGAGTGCCGCAAGTCCTAACTTTGGTCTTGGTAACTCAAGTGCAAAAAATCCACTAAACTTTCTTAACACGAGTGACATTGCCTCTATTTCCGTATTAAAAGATGCTTCTGCAGCAGCTATTTACGGAGCCAGAGGTTCTAACGGAGTTGTGATTATCACTACAAAACAAGGAAAAAGTGGAGTTGCTACTATAACGCTAGATTCATATTTGAGTGTAGCTTCAGTAATTAAAAAGATTGATGTACTTTCCAGTAGTGAATATCGTAATGCTATTAGCGATAATACATACGATCATGGTGGTAAAACCGATTGGCAAGATGAATTATTCCGTGACGCCATTACACAAAATCATAATTTTTCTTTCGCTAAAAAGACAGATAGCGGAAACTACTATGCTTCATTATCTTACATGGATCAGGAAGGGATTGTTGAAACTAGTGGGTTTAAAAGAACTACAGCACGTTTAAATGCCGAAGAGTCTTTTTTTGATAATAAGCGTTTAAAAGTAAAAATGAACTTAACTGCGAGTCAGATTAATGAAACAGGAGTTCCTAATGGAGCTGATGCTGGTTCAGATGGTCAGTTAATCGTTCATGCGTTAATGGCAAATCCTACGCAACCTATATTCGATGAAGAAGGAGATTACACAAACTTCAATTTGAACCAGAATTATAATCCGATGTACTTGTTACATATTTATGACGACCAAACAAAAACGTTACGTGTATTAGGAAACGTAGAAACTACTTTTAGAATTATAGACGGATTGGAGTATAAATTCAATTATGGTATTGACCGTTCTGTTTCTGAAAGAAACTCTACTATTTACCCTAATGTTACAGATAGAACTCCAGATGGAGCTTATGTACAGAGTAATTTAGATTCGCAAAGTTCTTTAATGGAACATTACCTAACCTATAATTTTAATATAGGAAAAAATAATTTTGAAGTTTTAGGAGGTTTTTCTTATCAAAAATTTGATTTCTCAGGAACATCTTTTTCTATTTCTAATATTGATGAAATGGGCACAGGTGTTGCACCAAAACACAATCCAGGTTATTCAGGTGAGCAGTCTGGTGTTAGTGGTTATGCCCAAGAAAACGAGTTACAATCTTACTTTGGTAGGTTAAACTACAATTTTGATAACAAATATTTAGTTACTGCTTCTTTAAGAGCAGATGGTTCAACGCGTTTTGGTAAAAACAATAAATATGGTTATTTTCCTTCTTTTGCTTTAGGATGGAACTTAGACAGAGAAGACTTTTTATCAAATAATGATGATATCAGTCAGCTAAAAATAAGAGGTAGCTGGGGGCAAACCGGTAACCAAGAAGTACAAAATAAAATTACTCAAGCAAGTTATTCTCAATCAGCCTCAGGTGGATATTATTTGTACGATGACTATAGTTTAATTAACGGCATTGAAGTAAACAGAACGGCAAACCCAGATTTACAATGGGAAGTAGTAACACAGTTTAATATTGGGGCTGACTTTAGCTTATGGAATAACAAATTATACGGTTCATTAGATTATTATAACAAAAGAACCACAGATCCTATCTTAAATATTCCATCCGAACCATTAAGCCCAACCTCAACTGTTTGGAAAAACATTGATGGTAAAATTATAAACAAAGGTTTTGAATTTACCTTAGGGTCTAAATTAATTAATACTGAAGATTTCACATGGTCATTAGATGTGAACGGAGCTACTTTGAATAATGAAGTTAAAGATCTTCCTGTTTCAGAATTATATTCTGGAGATGTGGCTGGTCCTGGTTTATCAGGAGTATATGCCAATATTTATAAAAGTGGTTATGAAGCAGGATCTTTCTATATGGTTAAACACTTAGGTTTTGACGAGAATGGGAATGATATTTTTGAAGATATCAATAATGATAATGTAATAAATAGTGATGACCGTCAAATCTTCGAAGGAGCATTGCCTAACTTTACTTTCGGCATCAATAGCAACCTAACCTATAAGCGTTGGGATTTAAGTGTTGCTTTAATAGGTCAAACAGGAGGTTATTTGGTAAATAATACCAATTTAGCTTTGAATATCAACAATATAGCATCAGATAGAAATGTGTTGTCAGAATTCTATAATAAGGGTGCAAGCTCTACAAATACACCTCAACTTTCTACATTATATATGGAGAAATCAGATTTTATTCGTTTAAACAATGCTAGTTTAGGATATATGCTTGATACTGAAGGTCTTAACATTAACTGGTTAAAAGGTTTAAATCTTTACGTTAGTGCACAAAACTTGTTTACTATCACTAACTATTCGGGGTTTGATCCGTTGGTTAACAGTCCACGTTCTACAGGAGGTAATCAATCTATAGGTATAGATTATACTACATATCCATCATCAAAATCTTATATGATTGGTGCAACTTTAAAATTATAATTTATGAAAATCTCAAATATAATATCAAAAATATCTTTCTCCATTATTCTTACTACTTTGCTTTTCAGCTGTACTGATTTGAAAGAAGAAGTAATAGACGAGGTAATTGGAGGAGAAAGTTCAAATCCTGAGAGTGCTATGGCAGCTGCTTATGGTCAGTTAGCTAATGGAACTTTTACTGATCACGGAAACGTATTTGGATTACAAGAATATCCAACAGACGAATGTATGTTACCAACTCGTGGTAGTGATTGGGGTGATGGAGGAAAATGGAGAGCGTTAACAGAATTCACTTGGGGTACCAATAATGCAGCAGTTTCTTCTACTTGGAACGCTTTAAACAGTGGTATAACTAAAACATTAACAGCAATAGAATCATTACAAGAAAACCCGGATTATGCAAATTACAACCTGTTTATGGCAGAAGCTAGAGGGTTATTAGCTTTCTATATATACAATACATTAGATCTTTTTAATCAAGCTCCATATAGAGATTTGTTTTCTGAAGATAATTCTTTGGTTATTCTTCAAGCTGATGTTGAAATTGATAATTTAATTATGGAAGTGGAATCCATCATACCTGAGCTTGCAAACTTAGGGGAACAACAAACATATAACGGACGCTTTACAAAACAAGCAGCTTATGCTTTTTTAGCTGATATGTATTTAAATAGGGCTGTTTTTAAAGACCGATACAATGCTTCATCAAGCTTTAATTTTAAAGAAGCGGCTGTTGATAACAACGGTACAGATATGGATAAAGTAATCTACTATACATCTCTATTGATAGAAGGTGGTAATTTTAGCTTAGAGAGCAATTATTTTGATAATTTTGCTATCGATAACACAGGTGGTTCTGAAATTATTTTTGCTGTTGCTCAGGAAAATGATAATTGTATTATACTGAAATAGGTTGACTTTTTTTCGGTTGTTTTTTTATAAATCGATTTTTGATTTTAAATAGTAAGCTCAGGTAAATTTACATTATTTTTCCGATAGGATTTGTATTTAATATTTGGA
>NZ_JAAZUI010000025.1 GCF_012524075.1 Lutibacter sp. B1 | reverse complement strand
ATAACAAAAAACGTCTACACTCTTCTTTGGGATATAAAACCCCTTATGAAGTAGAACAAGAATTTTATCAATTTAAATATGTAGCTTAGGTCTTAAAAAAATTGTCCGACTTTTTGTTGCAAGTCCATATTCTTCAATAAATTGAAATCCGTCCATAATAGGCATATTGATATCTAAAAAAATAATATCAGGAAGTTTTTTACCATTATCAAAATTTTCAGTAATAAAATCTAATGCTTCTTCTCCATCAGAAAAAACGATTGTTTTTTCGGCCAAATTATTTAACTCAATTATTTTAGTAATTGTAAATTGATATATTTCATCGTCATCTACTATACATATCACGTATGGTTTTTTCATAATATCTATATTTAAAAATTTATTGTAAAAATAGTTCCTTCGTTAACTTTACTTGTTGCTAATATAGTTCCTCCCATAGACTCAATTTGAGTTTTTGTCATATATAATCCAACGCCTTTGGCTTCAGGATGTCTATGAAACGTTTTATTTAACCCAAATAACTTTTGTCCATGTCTTTTTAAATCAATTCCTAATCCATTATCTTTAAATATTAATTTTACATTACCGTTTTCTTCTTCCGATTTAATTGAAATTTCGGGTATTCTATCGTTAGAACAATATTTAATTGAGTTACTTATTAAGTTAAGAAAAATACTTTCCATATATGCAATATTGTACTTAATTTCAGGTATTTTGGAAAAATCTCTTTTTATAATGGTTCCTGATTTTAAAATTTGACCCGAGAGTATTTCTTCTGTTTTATTTAAAATTTTTTCAAAATTAATTTTCACCAAATCTTTTTCACTTTCATTTTTAGTTTTAATTGCCTCTACTAATGTGTTTAAAGTAGATGTTAAATGGTGAATAACAGATTCAAATTTTTCAAACAATAAATTTTTATCTTCTTCACATTCAGAAGTTTTGTAAAAATCTAAAAGCGAATTAAGATTACTCACCGGTGCACGTAAATTATGAGATGTAATATGAGCAAAATCGGCTAATTGAGTATTTTGATTCATTAATCTTTTAGCTAATAATTCTAAATCATTATTGGCTTTTATAATTTTTTGTCTATTTTCTACTCTTTCAGTTATGTCGGTTGAAACTCCCATATAACCAGTTGCATCCCCTGCTTCATTTCTAACTACAGATAAAATTAATTCCACAGGAAAAGTAGTGCCGTCTTTTCTCTTAAATGTCCATTCTCTAAAATTATGTGTTTCTCTTCTGGCTATTTCCTGCAAAGCTTCTCTTGGTGAAATTTTATTTCCATACACAGCTGATAACTCTTCACTACAACTTACAATTTCTTCTTCTAAATGAATAATATGTGCATCTTCTCCTATAATTTCATCAGCAGAGTACTGCAATAACATTTCAGCTCCATTATTAAAAAATGTTATTTTACCTTCTAAATCAGTACTTACAATACCCACAGGACCGGAATTAAACATTGTTTTTAATTCTTTATTTGCTTTATCTAAAGCTTTTTCGGAAAGTTTCATACTATTTATATCCTGAAATACACCAAAAACCTTTGTGCAATTTCCATCTTCAAATTCTGCTTGTCCAATTGCACGAATCCAAATATTATTTTCTTTGGCAGTAATAATTTCAAGCTCTAAATCAAAAGGTTTACCATTTTCTATTGCATCTGAAACTGCTTTTCTAATTTTTTCTCTACTTCCTCCTTCTTTATAAAAATTAGTAGCTGTTTCTAAATCTGGCTCAAAATTTTCAGATACTTCATGTATCTCACGAATTACTTTACTCCAAACAAGTTCATTTGTAATTAAATTAAATTCCCAGGTACCTATTCGGGCAACTTCATTGGTTTTATCTAATATGTACTTAATCCTTCTATTCTCTTCATCTTTTTCTTTTATCCGTGTAATATCGGCAGTATTCATTAATAGTCCGCCAATTTCATTTTCTGAAATATACCATGGGCGTACATCCCATGTAATCCACTGAAGCGAACCATCTGCTCTTCTAAAAGGTGCTTCATCGCATTTGTTAATAGCACCTTTTAAACATTCCTGATGGTGTTGCTTCCAATCATCACCTATTTCAGGAAAAACATCGTAATGAGATCTACCAATAATTTCTTGTCCTTGTAATTTGTAATCTTCTTTCCATCTTTCAGAAGCAGCAATATATCTCATTTTAGTATCAAACATTGCTATTGCGCTAGGTGCTTTATCAATAAAAATTTTGTTATACTGTTGCTGCTTTTCTAAATTGACTTTAAGTTTACTAACCTCGTCCATTTTAGTGCGAATCTCATTTTCTGAAGTTACCAATTCGCTATTGATTTTAGAAAGTTCTATGTTTTTTTTATACAGTTGATTAAAAACCGGTAATAAAACAAAAATAAATTCGGCTATCATTACTAGCAACGCTAAAGCAGTTAGTATATAAATAGCGGTTTTTAAGTTTTTAAGTTTATTTTCTGCATTTTTTTGATATATACCAACTATACTATCCATAATTATTAAAAAAGGACGTTCTGCTTCTGAAACTGTTTTTAAAGATTCTTTTAATACTTCCGGTTTTGGATTTTCAACAACATTTCTGCTTGATGCTATAATTTTATTTTTATAGGGTTCTAATTCTCTATACAGAGAATCAATTGTAGGATTCTTTACTTTGTTCTTATTATTTGAATACAAATAATTATGAGCATTTTCAAATTCGTTAGTAAGTTCTTTTAATGTAGTGATTGTATATGAACCTGAATTACTTTCGTTTTGGTTTATAAAAAGAATTTGCTTGGTAATTTGTTGGCTTAACATTCGTTGTTTACCCGATAAATTTATTGTTTTAGCATCTGTTTTTTGTAAATTAATACTGTGCTGTATAATTGATACTATAGCAATAATAGTAACTAAAATAGTTATTATAAATACTATATATTTGTATTTAATAGCTTTTTCGATTTTTTTCATTGAACAATAAATTAGCAGGATTTTTTGAGCTTAAAACCATTTGTACAGGTTAAATTTTATAAATTTTTCGTAATAAATACTTTTATTAATTTTTAAATATTTATAAAACCCAGATGTATGTAATTAGTATTTTGCAATTGTATTTTATACACTATTTAGGAATAATGTTTGATTGTTTGTTTGTTTTTTAGTTAGACACCAAAAAAAAGGAAAATTATTTTAATAACAAAATAAACTTTTAGGTTTCTACTTATTTTTCAGTAGAATATATAAATTATAATTTTATTAAAATCTTACCAAATTCATCTACTTGGTTCCAATTGGTATATTCAATTTCGGTATTAGGATTAGTTGGGCCTTTGGTCATCCACATAATAAACTGAATCATAATTCTATCAATAAACTTGTACTTTTTATAATCTAATTTACCTGCAAAAACTTCTACAATGGTTGGTTCCCAATCTATATTTTTAAAAAATTTAACCACATAAGGGTTTGTATGAGGTTGGTTTTTTTCGGATTTTCGGGCAACTAAATTCACCGAAAAAAATGCAGTTTTAATAGTATCCAGTTTGCTTTTATTTTTGTTGATAAATTCAATCATTTTTTCGTTATGAATACCGTATCTTATGCTTGAACCTAAAATAAGTTTATCAAAACTGGTAATTTCTTTGTTAAAATCATCTATTGAAAATAGCTCTAAATTTTGATTATGCTCTTGTAAAACTTCTTTTAGTTTATTAGATATTTTTAGCGTTTGTCCATCAACTGTAGCATAAATTAATCCTATTTTATCACTCATCACAAAGGTTTTAAATTACCGCATATCAAATTTACTAAACAGAACTATTTATTTACATGATTTAAATCAATTAAACATTTATTGAAAAAATACTCTTGAAAAATAAAGAAAGCTCATCAATATTGATGAGCTTTCTTTATAAAAAAGTTGTTGAATAAATATTAAATTACTTTCACATTTACTGCGTTTAAGCCTTTTTTACCTTCTTTTAATTCAAATTCTACTTTATCTCCTTCTCTAATTTCTTCTGATAATCCAGAGACGTGTACAAAATAATCTGTTTTAGAATTTTCATCTGTAATAAATCCAAAACCTTTAGATTCATTAAAAAATTTTACTTTACCTGTTTTCATTGTTAAAAAATATATTAAAACGATAAAATTAGTGTAATTTTTTTTATTTTAAAACACTTTTAAAAATATAACATATTGTTAATCTAGTACTTCTGTTAATTTTTTAAAAACATTTTTAGGATTTTTGTTTTGGTAAAGTATTGCATAAACAGCATCAATTATAGGGGTTTTAGCTTTATTTTTTTCATTTAGTAAATAGGCACTTTTAGCCGCATAATATCCTTCGGCCACCATACTCATTTCCATCATAGCGCTTTTTACAGTATATCCTTTTCCTATCATATTACCAAACATTCTGTTTCTACTAAAAGTTGAGTAGCCTGTTACTAATAAATCTCCTAAATAAGCAGAATTGTTAATGTTACGTTTCATCTTATGCACCTTTCTAATAAAACGTTTCATTTCACGAATGGAATTTGACATTAATACTGATTGGAAATTATCTCCATAACCCAAACCATGAGCCATACCTGCTGCAATTGCATAAATATTTTTAAGCATGGCAGCATACTCAGTTCCAATAATATCATCAGAAATTTTAGTATTTATATAATGGCTAGAAAGTTTTTTTCCCAACATTCTCGCTTTTTTGGTGTCTTGACAAGCGATTGTTAGGTAAGATAAACGCTCCATTGCAACCTCTTCTGCATGACATGGCCCGGTAATTACACCTATATTTTCGAAAGGAATATTATAATTTTCATGAAAATGTTCACCAACAATTAACCCACTTTCCGGCACAATACCTTTAATGGCTGAAAAAACAATTTTTTGTGAAATATCTTCTGTTATTTTATCAAGTTCACCTTTTACAAATGCTGAAGGTATCACAAAAATTAAAATTTCAGCATATCTAACCATCTCATTAATATCGCTTGATAAATACAATTTACTTATATCAAACTCAGCAGAACTAAGATAATTTGGATTATGTTCGTTTTCTTTTATATAGTCTATTGTAGTTTCATTTCTCATGTACCAACCAACCTGTTCAAGGTTTTCACTCAACATTTTTACAATGGCTGTAGCCCAACTTCCGCCTCCAAAAACGGCTATTTGAGGGTTTTTACTCATTTCTATTCAAGGTTTAGTGTGGCAAAAGTAACTAAACTAAAATTAATGTATTCTTAAATCAATCTTAAAAATAACTGATAATGCGTGTGATACTACTTAAATATGAGCTTCCAAATAAATTTAAATGAATTAACAACGGATATAAATTATAGAACTCTTTACGATTATCAAAACCTATTGCTAAAGGATAAATTTCATTATATGCTTGATAAAACTGGTATGAAAAACCTCCAAACAACGTACTCATTGCTAAATCAACTTCTCTATGCCCGTAATACACAGCAGGATCAATTAAAACTGCTTTTTGTTGTATGGTATTCATAAAATTACCGCTCCATAAATCACCATGAACAGCACACGGTTTTTCTTTAGGAAAAATTGATGGTAATTGTTTGTATAAATGTTGAAATTGTTGAAGATGCTTTTTTTGCAACAAACCATTATTAAATGCTAATACTACTTGAGGTTTTAGCCTGTTTTCAATAAAAAACTCGGTAAAATCGTCAAAAAAAGTATTTTTTTGAGGCAATTGTCCCATAAAATTAGAGTAATCTAATCCAAATTGATGGTTTTTATGTTGATGTAAATTGGCTAACTGTTCAGCAAAATTATTCCAAAATACAGTAGTTTTATTACCTGTTTCAATCCAATCTAACACTAAATAGATAGCGTTTTTAAACCTTCCTTCTGCTATAATTTTTGGAACCAAAGCTTCGTTTTTGTTTAAAAATTCCAACCCTAAAACTTCTTCTTTAAAGCCATTTTCAAAAACTGAAATTGTATTTGTTTTTACAAAATAGTTTTGCTCGCCTGAACTTAACTTATAGGCATTATTTATTGAACCTCCACCAACTGAAGTCCATTTATACGTTGCATCAGTTAAAAGTATTTGATTAATTTGAGTCTCAATATGTTGTTGTAAATCAAAATTCATAATTTAAAATTACAACATTGTTTGCTATTCACTAAAATTATTTTGTTGTATTCAATAATTACTTTTGTACATTTATACGTTTAATTTTTACACTAAAAATCACTTTTTGAGCGCACTTAAACGGTTTTTTAAAGACACTATTATTTACGGCATTGCAGCAGTATTACCGAGAGTTATTAATTTTTTGCTGGTAAAAGTTCATACCGATGCCTTGCCAACCGATAATTATGCCGAAAATACCAACTTTTATATTTGGGCAGCATTATTCTCGGTATTACTAACTTTTGGAATGGAAACCGCTTTTTTCAGATTTTACAAAAGTGAAGAAAAAAAAGACAATTTAGTTTCAACTGCTTTTATAACGCTATTAGTTTCCGCACTAATTTTTGTAGTAATCATTTTTGTTTTTTCAGAATTTTTTATCTCAATTTTTGATTTTGAAAACAATCCGTTACAGTTAAAGTTATTTATAGGAATTATGGCTATAGATACATTAGCAGTAATACCTTTTGCTTATTTACGCGCATCAAACCGTCCAATAAGATATACTGTTATTAAGTTAATTAATGTGGGAATAATAGTGCTGATTAATTTAATTTTCCTAAAATATATTCCTGAATTTATTGAAAAAGGAAAAAACCTTCCTTCGTTTTTAACAACAATATTTAACAGCACGTATATTGTTAATTTTATATTTATTGCAAATATTATTGGTAGTATTCTTTCATTTGTGCTTTTGCTACCTTATTTATTAAAATTCAAATGGAGCTTTAATACTGTTTTGTTTAAAAAAATGATTTCATACAGTTGGCCAATAGCAGTTGCGGGTGTTGCCTATGTAATTAATGAAAATTTAGACAAGTTGCTCATTGGAAAAATGATTGATAAAAACGCCATGGGAATTTATGCTGCTTGTTATAAGTTGGCTATTTTTATGAATTTATACATTATGGCATTTCGTTTAGGTGCAGAACCATTCTTTTTTAATCATTCTGACAGTAAAGATGCTAAAGAAACCTATGCTAAAATTTTAAACTATTTTATTATTGTTGGTTCTTTGGTTTTTGTAGGAATTGTTGTTTTTATTGATGTTTTAAAAAAACCATTTATAAACGAAAATTATTGGGAAGCCATTGTTATCGTTCCAATTGTTTTATTAGCAAACTTATTTTTAGGAGTTTACCACAATTTAGCTATTTGGTACAAATTGACCGATAAAACTCGTTATGCAATGTTATTTTCAATAATTGGAGCTGTAATTACCATTATTTTAAATGTATTATTAATTCCTGAAATTGGTTATATTGCCTCTGCTTGGGCAACATTAATTGCTTATGGAACTATGATGCTTCTCTCCTATTTTATTGGGAAAAAACACTATCCTGTTCCTTACAATTTAAAAAAATCCGGGAGTTATTTGTTGGTTTCAATAGTGATCTCATATATCTCATTTGTTTATTTTAGAGATAATTATTTAATCTCAACACTCTTAGTTGTAGCTTTTGGATTCTTAATTTTTTGGAATGAGAAAAAAGAAATTTTAGCACTTATAAAAAAATAAAACTACATGAAAATACAAATCATTAACAAATCTAAACACGAATTACCTAACTACGAAACCATTGCTTCTGCTGGAATGGATTTACGTGCAAATATTTCAAAACCTATAACTTTAAAACCTTTAGAGCGTACTATTGTTAAAACCGGTTTATTTATTGCGCTTCCTGTTGGTACAGAAGCTCAAGTGAGACCACGAAGCGGACTTGCTGCTAAAAAAGGAATTACCGTTTTAAATGCTCCAGGTACTGTTGATGCAGATTATAGAGGTGAAATTGGTGTTATTTTAGCAAATATTTCTAATGAAGATTTTGTAATTAATGATGGTGAGCGTATTGCGCAATTAGTAATTGCTAAACACGAACGTGCTGTTTGGGAAGAAGTAGAAATTTTAAGCGAAACAGAACGTGGTGCCGGTGGTTTTGGTAGTACTGGAGTGTAGAAGCTCCCTAACCCCCAAAGGGGGAATTATTTAAAGTTGTGCTTTTTTAATTTTCAAATAAATTTTTTCTCCTTCATTTAAATTTGAAGAATGTTCAAAATAAATAGTAGTATTAGTTAAAACAGCTTCAATTAAATAATAACTTCCTTTAAAATAGGAAGAAGTTACAGTTGCTTTTATCTCTAATATATCACTAAATTTAATTTCATTTGGATAAACCAATATCTTTTTTTTAGATTTTGAAGAAGGCTTTAATTCACTTAAAGGAATTTCATTTATTTCATTAAAAAAAGAAGCTACATATGTACTTTTAGGCTCATAGTAAATATTTTCAGGAGAATTTTTTGCTACAATCTCTCCGTTTTTAATTACTAAAATTTCATCAGCAAAAGAAAGTGCATCAGTTGAGTCGTGCGTAGCAACAATACATAAAATATTTTTCAGTTTTAAATACTTGAATAAATTTCTACGCAATTTATTTTTTCTGAAATTATCAATATGGCTAAAAGGCTCGTCTAACAATAAAACTTCAGGCTCTTTTGCAATTACTTTAGCCAGTGCCACACGTTGTTTTTGACCACCACTTAATTTTTTTACTTTTCGGTTTTTAAATTCGACCATATCAACAACTTCCAATAATTCATCAATCCGTTGTTGCCTGTTTTCATCTAAAATAGAAAGGTTTTTTCCAATGTTTTCTTCAACAGTTGTGTAAGGCATTAAATCAAAATCCTGCGGTAAATACTTCATAAAATCTTCACCGGGAATTAAATAATAATTAGGTCCTAATAATTTTTCATTATTCCAATAAACAGCACCTTTTTCAATGTGAAGTAAACCGTAAATAATTTCTAATAAAGTACTTTTTCCACAACCGCTTTCACCAACTATAGCAATATAATCTCCTTTAATAGCTGTAAAAGAGATATTTTTTAAAACTTCTTTTTTATCATAAGCAAATGAAACTTCTGATACTTTTAACATTTATTCTTTTTTATGAGCTATTCTTTTTTCAACAGCATAAATCATCATGCTTGCTATATCTTTTCCTGTGGCTTTTTCTATACCTTCTAATCCGGGAGATGAGTTTACTTCTAATAGTAATGGTCCTTTGTTAGATCGTATTAAATCTACTCCGGCTACGTCTAAATCTAACACTTTAGCTGCTTTTATAGCTAATTTTTTTTCTTCTGAAGTAATTTTAATAATATTTGCTGAACCACCTTGATGAATGTTTGCTCTAAATTCACCTTTAACAGCAATTCGTTCTATAGAAGCTACCACTTTTCCGTCAATTACAAAACAACGAAGATCTTTTCCTCCTGCTTCTTTAATAAACTCCTGTACTAAAATATTTGTTTTTAAACTTTTAAAAGCATTGATAACACTTTCTGCAGCTTTATTAGTTTCTGCTAAAACCACACCTTTTCCTTGTGTACTTTCTAACAGTTTAATAATTAATGGCGCTCCGTTTACCATTTCTATCAAATCTTTTGTTTCTATAGGAGAATTTGCAAATCCTGTAGTTGGAATTTGAATACCATTTTTAGAGAATAATTGTGAAGAATATAATTTATCTCTTGATTGTGAAATAGCCTCGGCTTTATTTAAAGCATACGTTCCAACAGAATCAAACTGACGTATTAAAGCACAACCGTAAAAAGTCATACTTGGTTTAATTCTTGGTATAATTGCATCTAAATTATTGATTACCTTTCCTCCTCTGTAATGTATTTCAGGAGTGTTAGCATCCATTTTAACATAACATTGTTGTGCATTTAGAAAAAACATTTCATGTCCGCGTTCTTCTCCAGCTTCAATAATTCTTTTATTGCTGTATAATTCCGGATTACTAGCTAATAAACCTATTTTAAAACCACTTTTTTTCTTATTGTCAATTTTATAAAATTTATTTAGTTGTTCAAAACTATAATTAACAACACATTGTTCTTGTGAGGGATCAATTACAGTTCTACCAATCATTGCTTCTCTACCCAATAACATTCGATAACCCATAGAATCTCTATTCGCTAAAGTTATTTCAATATCCCAAGTATCATTTCCTAAAGTTAAAGGTGTTTTTATAATGTAACGTTTTTCACTAACACCTGTAGAGCTTTTAATATATCGGGTATTTACTATTTTAGATTCGCAATGAATACTTACACGGCGATTATCCTGTAAAGGAAAAACCTCGTAACGCACCCATTTATGTCCATCTCTTTTAAATGTTGAAATATTTACTGCGTGTATTGAAGATGTTTTTGCACCAGAATCTACACGTGCTTTTATGGCTGGTATACCTAAATCAGGTAAGTTACACCACTCTTCACTACCTATAAGAAGCTTTTCCATTATAAACTGTTTAAATAACTATTTGGACAAATATATTCTATTATTGAATTATATTTTAAATGAAGTTAATTTTTTATTGAAGTTATTTTAATAAAAACAGGCTGTTTAAAAAATTTAAACAGCCTGTTGAGAGATTATTTTTATATAAATTATTTTTGAGTGTTAATAGCTTCTTTAATTTTTGTTTCTAATTCTTCAGCTAGTTCAGGATTGTCTTTAATTAATCCTTTAACTGCATCTCGACCTTGCCCTAATTTCGTTTCTCCATAACTGAACCAAGAACCACTTTTTTTAACAATTCCGAATTCAACACCTAAATCTAAAATTTCTCCGGTTTTTGAAATTCCTTCACCATACATAATATCGAACTCTGCTGTTTGAAAAGGAGGAGCTACTTTGTTTTTTACAACTTTTACTTTTGTACTGTTACCTATTACTTTTTCACCATCTTTAATTTGTGTTCTTCTTCTGATATCTAAACGAACTGATGCATAAAATTTAAGCGCATTACCACCTGTTGTTGTTTCAGGATTTCCAAACATTACTCCAATTTTTTCTCTTAATTGGTTGATAAAAATAACAGTACAATTTGTTTTATGAATAGTACCTGTTAGTTTACGAAGTGCTTGTGACATTAAACGCGCATGAAGTCCCATTTTAGAATCTCCCATTTCGCCTTCAATCTCACTTTTTGGTGTTAATGCGGCAACCGAGTCAACCACTACAATATCAATTGCTCCTGAACTTATTAAATTATCGGCTATTTCTAATGCTTGTTCACCATAATCAGGTTGAGAAATAATTAAACCATCAATATCAACACCTAATTTTTGAGCATAAAAACGATCAAAAGCGTGTTCTGCATCAATAAAAGCTGCAATACCACCTGCTTTTTGAGCTTCAGCAATTGCATGCAATGTTAATGTTGTTTTACCAGATGATTCGGGTCCGTAAATTTCAATAACTCTTCCTCGTGGGTAACCTCCCACACCTAAAGCTAAATCTAATCCTAATGAACCTGTTGAAATTGCATCTATATCATCAATAGCAACATCACCCATTTTCATTACTGTTCCTTTTCCGTATGCTTTATCTAATTTATCTAAAGTAAGTTGTAATGCTTTTAATTTTGCTGCTTTTTCTTTGTCTTCTGCCATAATACTTTGTATCAAAAATGTTTAAATTGTACAGTCGCTAAAATATAAAAAAGTATGGTAGTTTTAACCATACTTAAAAAATAAGTTTGAACAAATTACTGTTTATAGTAAATTATTAATTTTTGCGTATTGGAGTAATATTATTGTTTTGGCATCTTTAATTTCTCCGGCCGAAATCATTGTTAATGCTTTATGAAACGAAACTTCTAAAACTTCAATTTCTTCGGTTTCTTCATCCAATCCTCCTCCATCACTAATTTTCATTTCATCACTATATTCAGCAATAAAATAATGGATTTTTTCGGTAACTGCACCCGGAGATGAGTAAATTTCAAATACTTTAACAGGATTGTTTATTTTATATCCTGTTTCTTCTTCAGCTTCATTTTTAATACAAGTTATAGGATCATTTTCATCTAATAAACCTGCACAAATTTCAATCATCATACCGTCATTATTCCCATTTAAATAGCTTGGCATTCTAAATTGTTGTGTTAAAATAACCGTTTTTTTAACCTTATTGTAAAGTAAAATAGCAGCTCCATCTCCTCTATCATAACATTCTCTGTTTTGATTTTGCCACTGACCGCTTTTGGTTTGATAATCGAAATTTACTTTATCTAATTTATACCAATCGCTCGATAGATTTTGAATACTTTTTATTTTTACTTTAGGATTGTTCATTTGATTAATTAAGCGTTTATTAAATTTTTATGAGTATTAACTATTGCTCTATTTAATTTATAATTAAGCCATTTTTCACCTTTAATTTTACGCATAAAATTATCAATATAACGCATTAAAAATACATTATAAACTGCTTTAGAAAAGTTTGAAGGTTTTTTTGCTAATGCTCTAAAGCTCATTGAAAAACCTGCAGTATTGTATTTCATATAGTGCCAATAACCTTCGGGCATATATAAAACATTTCCGTGTTCTAAATTTGCAACCATTCCTTTAGCTTTTGCCAGTGCCGGCCATTTTTCTAAATCAGGATTGCTATAATCAATATCTTCTCTTGAAATTAGTGAGAATGGTATTTTATATAAGTACTTTGTTTCACTGGGAGGAAATAATATACACGTTTTTTTTCCTTGAAAATGAAAATGAAAAATATTGGCTAAATCTATATCGTAATGCATAAATGTATAAGAATCTGTACCTCCAAAAAATAACATAGGTAATGATTTTAAAAATTTTAATCCAATATCAGGATAACTAAAATCTTTTTTTAAAGAAGGAATTTCTTTAATAATATTGTATAAAAAGATACGATAACGTGTTGGTTCACGCTGTAATAAATCAATATATTCACTCATTTTCATTTCGGCATGATGTGAATTAAAATTATCTTTATAATCAACAGGTCTATCATCATATAATGGCACAATTCTATCACCGGCAATTTGTTTCATATACTCAAAATTCCATTTTTCTTTTGCCGGCCAATTATCAATTAAATTTTTTATTACAACCGGTTTTTGAGGTTTGTAATAATTATTGATGAAATCTTCTTTGGTGATTGTATTAACAACATCAACAGGTTTTAAATTTAGTTTAGTCATAGCTTATTTCTTAACTAATTATTTATAATCAAAAGTATGTTTAAATCAATTTTTAATCATGGCTATATGAGGTATTTCATCTTCTAAATAACCTTCACCTATTTGCTTAAAATCATGTGATTCGTAAAACTTTTTTAAATATAATTGTGCTGATATTTTAATTGATTTTTCATTAAAATACTCTTCAATTGCTGAAATTGAATGCTCTACAATTACATGCCCGTATCCAAATTTACGTTCATTTTCGGCAACAACAACTCTTCCTATACTTGCTTGATTAAAATAATCGCCGGGTTTAAAAATACGAGTATAAGCAATTATTTTATCATTTTTATATCCTATTACATGAATTGCTTTAAAATCTTTACCATCAATATCTTGATATATGCAATTTTGTTCTACTACAAAAACTTCCGATCGAAGTTGCAATATTTCATACAGTTCTTTTGTAGTTAATTCGGAAAAAGATTTTATAAAAACTTTTAGCATACTAATCTTGTATAATTATTTCTTTTATATCATCTCTTTTAAATTCAGGTTGTAAATTTGCATGATATATATCGAATTTTTCATTTAAAATTTGTTCAACTTGTTCGCAAACAACATCAAATTCTGATAATTTTACATCATTTTTAAATTCTATATGAGCTTCAAAATGACAATCGTGATCATTCAATTGCCATAAATGAACATGATGTATATTTTTTATTTCTTTAATCTTTAATAATTCAGAGAGTATTTCATCTATTTTAATATGCTGAGGTGCAAACAGCATTAATATTTTTAATGAACTAAGTAAAATATCCCAACTTAAATAAATTAAATAAAGAGATATTATCAATGTTAAAAGAGCATCTATCCAGTATATTTGATAATATTTCATTAATAAACCACCTGCTAAAACAGCAACTGATGTAAGCATATCAGTCAATAAATGTAAATATGCGGTTTTCATATTTAAATTATGTTTTGCATCTTTTTTTAATAACAAAACACTAAAACCGTTTGCTGCTATACCTAAAATTGCTAACCAAATAACTAAATCACTTTCTATTTCCTGAGGATGTTTAAATCTTTTTATTGCTTCAAAGCCTAAAAAAACTGCTATTACAATTAAAGAAATTGCATTTATAAAAGCTGCTATTATTTCCGCTCTTTTATAACCAAAAGTATGTTGTAAGGTTTGCTTTTTTTTATGAGTTAGTAAATTTGCTGTATAACTTATTACTAATGAAATAACATCTGAAAAATTATGTACCGCATCTGAAATTAAAGCTAAACTGCCCGATAGTATTCCTCCAATAATTTGAGAAGCTGTAATTAATATATTTAGAATTATAGAAATTAATAAATTTCTTCCTTTTAAAGTTGGATGATGGTGAGAATGATTATTACCCATAATTAATAATTAACAACATTTAGTAGGTATTTTTTCTATTCTGTTTTGATGACGACCACCTTCAAATTTTGTATTAATAAAAATATCTACAAAACCTAAAGCTTGCTGTAAAGAAACAAAACGAGCCGGAATACTTAAAATATTAGCGTTGTTATGCAAACGAGCAAGTTCAACCAACTCATTATTCCAACATAATGCAGCTCTAATACCTTGATGTTTATTGGCGGTAATTTGTGCACCATTACCACTACCACATAGTGTAATTCCTAAATCTGCTTTACCGGTTTCAACAGCTTTTGCCACAGGATGTATAGTATCGGGATAATCTATACTATCAATTGTATCTGTTCCAAAATTTATAACTTTAATACCTTTACTTTCCAATTGTTTAACAATTTCAAATTTATATTGAGTACCTGCGTGATCGTTTCCTATTGCAATTATCATAATTATATTATTTAAAAGTGTAAAGTTACAAATTCACTGTTATTAACAGTAAAAAAAGTAATTGTTAATAGTAAATTTTAATACATTGATTAACAATTACTTTAAGTTAAATTAACATTGTGCATAAGTTTAAATTAAAAATAGAAAAGTATTTTTTGATATTTAAATAAAATTGATTAATACCAAAACGTGATTTTAAAATGCAACTTTTTTTATTCAATTTTAAAAATAACTTTTAAACATATATTTTAACTTTTATTAACATTGTAAACTATAAAATTTATTTTAAAAATTGGTTCATAAATAAAATTAAAAGGTTGTTTATAACATGTATATTTTTATTGATTTTTAATCAGTTAAAAATTTATATTATGTTAGTAACTATTAATAAGTGGAATTTCAAAATTTTATACTAATAAGTTATTGTACATATTAACAAACTATAATACAAAATAAATTATTTTAAAATTTTAAAAATCTTTTTTTTATAATTATAAATGTTAATAACTAAAGTTTTGTAGTAAGTTTTAAAACACTTGGAGAAATTGAAACCGATTCTATACTATCTTCAGAAGAAAAAGAATTATTGATACTTTTTACAGTAAAATATATACCTATTAAAAAAATAATAAGAAATAATAAAATTATTTTATATAACCGTTTCATAGTTAAGGTCTTCTGTTTATAATAGACGAACCATTTTAACATTTGTTACAGTTTTATTAAGAAAATTTTAACTTTTAATTTTTTAAATAATAAAATTTAATGCTGCAGGTAATAATTTAACAGAAAAATCTCTGGTGCCAATAATTTCACCATCTGATTGTATATAAGCGATATTAGAATATAAAATATTAATTTTTGGATAAGAATTTTTATAATTATTTAATAACCTTTTCAAGTTTAATTATTTGTACTTTTGATTGAAATTAAATAATAATAAATGTCGAAAAGAAAAAATATATATAAAAAGAAAGGAAATGTAATTAAAGATTTAACAAGAAAAATACTACAAATTTTAAATCAATCTCCTACTCAAAATTTTAATTATAAGCAAATATCTTCAAAATTAGATATTACTGATGCAAATGGTAGAAATCAAATAATAAAAAAATTAGAAGAGTTAAAAGCTCAGCAAAAAGTTAATGAAGTTGAAAAAGGAAAATTTCAAATAGTAGCACATAATAAGTACTTTATTGGAACTATGGATATTACCTCTAACGGTAATGGTTATTTTATTTGTGATGAGTTAGAACACGATATTTACATACCGGCTCGTAATTTAAACACTGCTTTAAATAAAGATACAGTTAAAATTTATTTATACAATCGCAAAAAAAATAGCAGAGAAGAAGGTGATGTTGTTGAAATTATTGAACGTGCAAAAACAGAATTTGTTGGAGTTTTACAATTGAACAAAAATTTTGGTTTTGTAATACCCGATGATTCTAAAATGTATGCTGATATTTTTATTCCGAAAAGTAAATTAAAAAATGCTGAACACGGAGTAAAAGTTTTAGCAAAAATGACAGATTGGCCCGATAATTCAAAAAATCCATTTGGAAAAATAGTTGAAGTTTTAGGAAAACCGGGAGATCATGATACAGAAATTCATTCTATTCTTTTAGAATATGGTTTACCCTATAAATTTCCTGAAAAAGTTGAAGCAGAAGCTTCTAAAATTTCTTTTGATATTACACCTTATGAAATTGAAAAACGTAGAGATATGCGCAATGTAACTACGTTTACAATTGATCCAAAAGATGCTAAAGATTTTGACGATGCTTTATCATTTAAAATATTAGAAAATGGAAATTATGAAATAGGAATACATATTGCAGATGTATCTCATTATGTGCAAGAAGATACTATTTTAGAGCAAGAAGCATACAACAGAGCAACATCGGTTTATTTGGTTGATAGAGTAGTGCCTATGTTGCCGGAAGTTTTATCTAACGGTGTATGTTCTCTTCGTCCAAATGAAGAAAAACTAACCTTTTCTGCTGTTTTTGAAATGAATGAAAAAGCACAAGTTATCAATCAATGGTTTGGTAGAACTATTACTTATTCTGACAAGCGATTTTCTTACGAAGAAGCTCAAGAAATAATAGAAACTAAAGCTGATATTGTTTCTGCTGAAATCTCATTGACAGGTAATGAATATAAAGTAGAACAAGAAATAGTAACATCAATTTTAAAATTAGACGAATTAGCCAAAATATTACGTAAAAAAAGATTACAGCAAGGTGCTATAACATTTGATAGAGTAGAGGTTAAATTTAATTTAGATGAAAATGCGGAACCTATTGGAGTATTTTTTAAAGAATCTAAAGATGCTAATAAACTTATTGAAGAGTTTATGCTTTTAGCCAACCGAAAAGTAGCTGAATTTATTGGAAGTAATAAAGGTGTTCCAAGCAAAAAAACGTTTGTTTACCGTATTCATGATGAGCCAAATATTGACAAACTAATGTCGTTGCAAACCATTGTTAGTAAATTTGGATATAAAAATAAAATTGATACTCAAACAAAAAAATCTACCTCAAGTTCATTAAATCAATTACTTAGTGATGTTCATGGAAAAGGTGAAGCTAATTTAATTGAAACTTTAACTGTAAGATCTATGAGCAAAGCCGAATATTCAACCCAAAATATTGGACATTATGGTTTAGCTTTTGATTACTACAGCCATTTTACATCACCTATTCGTAGATATCCTGATGTAATGACACACAGATTGTTACAACATTATTTGGATGGAGGAAAATCTCCTAAAGTAGAGATTTATGAAGAAAAATGTAAACATTCATCAGACATGGAACAATTAGCTTCAAATGCCGAGCGTGATTCTATTAAATATATGCAGGTAAAATATATGGAAAATCACAAAGATCAGGAATTTGAAGGTGTAATTTCGGGTGTTACCGAATGGGGTATTTATGTTGAAATAATTGAAAATAAATGTGAAGGAATGTGTAGAATTCGTGAAATTAAAGACGATTATTACATTTATGATGAAAAACAATACGCTTTAGTTGGGCAATCTACTAAAAACTTGTATCAATTAGGCGATCATGTTTTAATAAAAGTAAAACATACTGATTTAGAACGGAAACACTTAGATTTTACTTTACTTGAAAAGATTAATAAATAATTAGTAAAAAAGGTATAATTATTGTATAATTTTATACTTATAAAATAAAATGACATTTAAAATGAAAAAATTAACATTACTACTTATTTTATCTTGTACAATAACATTTGCACAAGAACCAATAACAACAAAATTAGGAGATTTTAATACTTTAAAAGTATTTAACGGTTTAACTGTTGAATTACAAAAATCATCCGAAGCAAAAATTGTAATTACAGGTTCTCAAGCAGATGATGTTTCTATAAAAAATTCTAATGGAGTATTAAAAGTAAGACTTAAATTTCCTGAAAGTTTTTCAGCAGAAAATGTAAAAATAGTTTTGTATTATACAAATAATATTGATGTTTTAGATGCTAATGAAGGTGGTAAAATTATTTCGGATGAAACTTTTTATCAACAGCATTTAGAAGTAAAAGTGCAAGAAGGTGCTAAAATTGAATTATCAATAGATGTAAAACATTTAACAATTAAAGCTGTTTCAGGTGGAATTATAGAATTGGAAGGAGTTACTGAAAATCAATCTATTGAAGCTACCACAGGTGCTATTTATGAAGCTTTCGATTTACAGAGTAAACAAACTTATGTGGTTGCAGCATCAGGCGCTAGAGTTGAAGTTAAAACAAGTGAAGTTTTAGATGCTAAAGTACGCTTTGGAGGTTCAATTTATTATAAAGGAGCTCCGGAAGTTTTAAAAACAAAAAAGGTTTTAGGAGGTACAATTAAAGATAAAAATTAAAAAAATCATAAAATTTTAAGCTAACTTATTAAAGTAAGTTTTGGTTTTGAATTAATTATTATCTTTGTAACACAAAATTATTAGAAATGAATGCACTTTATATATTTTTAGGAATGGTTGGTCCTTGGCAATGGATAATTATTGGTTTAGCAATTTTATTATTGTTTGGAGGTAAAAAATTACCTGAACTAATGAAAGGACTAGGTGGCGGAATTAAAGAATTTAAAAAAGCCACAAAAGATGACGATGAAGAAGAAAAAAAAATAGACGAAAAGAAATAACATTAAAATATTAAAACAAAAAAACCTGCGTAAATCGCAGGTTTTTTTGTTTATAACGAATGCTATTTTTTATCCGTATCTTTCTTTTTATTTGCATTTTTCATAGCTTCACCAATTTGGTTTGAAGCTGTAAATGAAGCCACCATATTGTTAAGCATATCACTTCCTGCTTGAGGTGAATTAGGTAACAAAATTAAGTTAGAATTTACGTGTTCACCAATACTTTGTAGTGTATCATAATGTTGTGTTACAACTATTAAAGCTGATGCTTCTTGTGAGTTAATACCTACATTATTTAACACATCAACCGATTCTTCTAAACCACGGGCAATTTCTCTACGTTGGTCGGCAATACCTTGACCCTGTAAGCGTTTACTTTCAGCTTCTGCCTTTGCTTTTTCAACAATCAAAATACGTTGTGCATCACCTTCAAATTGTGCAGCAACTTTTTCACGTTCGGCAGCATTAATTCTATTCATAGCGTGTTTAACCTGTGAATCAGGATCAATATCAGTAACTAAAGCTTTTACAATATCATAGCCATAATCCAACATTGCTTCTTTTAATTCTCGTTGAATGGCTAATGCAATATCGTCTTTTTTTTCAAAAACATCATCCAAAATCATTTTAGGTACTTCTGCACGTACAACATCAAAAATATAGGCTGTAATTTGTTCGTGCGGATTTTGAAGTTTATAAAAGGCATCATAAACTTTTTCACGTAAAATTTGAAATTGAACAGATATTTTTAGCTGTACAAAAACATCATCTTTTGTTTTGGTTTCAACAATTACATCTAATTGCTGGATACGTAAGCTTACACGACCTGAAACATTTTCTATTACAGGAATTTTAAAATTTAATCCTGGAGAATTAGATCGTACAAACTTCCCAAAGCGTTCAACAACAGCTACTGTTTGCTGTTTTACTACAAATAAACCTGATGCTATTAAAACAAGAATAACAAAAATGATAATGTAAGTGATAGGCATATTACAATTTTTTTAAAGAGTTAATTAATACACTAAAGATACATAATTAAAATGAAAACTTTTATCATTTAATTATTAGATATTATTCCTTAAATTTAAAAGGAAAATAAAATAATTCACAAAAAGTTAGATAACAAAATGAAACAAACTATCAGTTTTAAATTAAACGGTAAACCGTTATCTGTACTTGTTGATGGAGAAGAATCTCTTTTAACAGTTATAAGATCTTACTTAGACTATACAGGCACCAAGTATGGTTGTGGATTAGGCCAATGTGGAGCCTGTACTGTTTTAATTGACAACGAACCTGCACAATCGTGTATGACTTATATTGAAGATGTTGCAGGTAAAGAAATAATAACCATAGAAGGTCTTTCAGTAAATGGTAATCTTCACCCTATTCAAAAAGCATTTGTTGAGCACGATGCTTTACAGTGTGGATACTGTACATCTGGTATGATTATGAATGCTTATGGTTTATTATTACGTGACCCTGAACCTTCCCGTGAAAAAATTATTGAGGAAATGGAAGAAAATTTATGCAGATGTGGTTCTTATAACAGAATTATTGATGCTATTCAAACAGCAGCTCTAGAAATGAAATCAACAATGTAATTATGGATTCTAACAGTATAACTCAATTATATTTTAGTAATGTAGATCACCCAATTACTTACGACAGACGTAAGTTTTTAAAAAAATTAGGTAAAGGAATTATTGTTATTTTTTCTATAAACCATTTATCGCTACTTGAAGGATGGAGTCAAAATACTTTTGTTGAAGATGAAGATTTTAATGCTTTTTTAAGAGTAAAAGAAGATGGAAGAGTTGATTGCTATACAGGAAAAATTGAAATGGGACAAGGAGTTATAACTTCATTGGCTCAAGTTTTAGCTGAAGAATTAGAGGTTCCAATAACTTCAGTAGATATGATTATGGGCGATACTGACCTTTGTCCGTACGATGCAGGTACTTGGGGTTCACTTACAACGCGTTTTACCGATCCTGTAATAAGAGCAGCTGCAGCAGAGGCTCGTGAAATTTTAATCAGTCTGGCGGCAGAAAAATTAGGTGAAGCTGCTGAAAATTTACAAGCAGCCAATGGAACTATATTTGTAAAAGGCGATAAAAGTAAAACCATTACGTATGCCCAATTAACTAAAGGTAAAAAGATTGTAAAAAGCTTAACTAGGAAGCCTGAAATAAAAAAAGCAAAAGATTTTAACATTATTGGAAAACCTATATTGAGTCTTGATGCTGTTGCAAAAGTTACAGGTAAAGCAAAATATTCCGGAGATATAAAATTACCGGGTATGGTTTATGCATCTATCATTAGACCAAAAGTATATGGTTCAAAAAAAGTAAGTGTTGATAAAAGCGGATTGTCTCAATTTGAAGGAGCTGAATTATTAGAAGATGGAGATTTGGTAGCAGTAGTACATCTAGACCCTGAAATAGCTTCAAAAGCTTCAAAAAAAGTTAAAATTGAGTGGAAAGAACCTGAAGCAAAGGCAACTACTGAAACTATTTTTACCTATTTAGAAAATACTATTACCGAAAATGATGTTTTTGAAAAAGGAGGTAATTTAGAAGAAGGAAAAAAATCTTCATCAAAACTTATAAAAGGTAAATATTACGATGGCTACAAAGCGCATGCATCTATTGAGCCACATTGTGCAACCTGTTATTTTGAAGGTGATAAACTAATAATGTGGGCATCTTCACAAACACCTTTTGGAACACGAGCCGAATTAGCCAAAACTTTTGATATGCCTTTAGAAAATGTTCATATCAAACAGATTTTTTTAGGCGGAGGATTTGGTGGTAAAATATACAACCAACAAGCCGTTGAAGCTGCTAAGTTAGCTAAATTGTGTGGTAAACCGCTTCAATTGGTATGGACCAGGAAAGAAGAATTTATGTACGACAGGTTTAGACCGGCAGCGGTTATAAATGTTACATCCGGTGTAAATGCTAATGGGAAATTAAATTTGTGGGATTTTGATATTTATTGCGCAGGAACCAGAGGAACCAATCTTTTTTATGATATACCAAACAACAGAACAAGATTATTTAATCAGAATAATGTGCATCCTTTTGGTACAGGAGCTTGGAGAGCGCCCGGTAACAGTACAACCACTTTTGCTCGCGAATCTCATATTGATGTTACAGCTCACGCTTTAGGAGTTGATGCTTTAGAATTTAGGCTAAAAAATTTAAAAGATCAGAATATGGTTGCCACATTAAAACTGGCAGCAGAAACTTTTGGATGGAATAAAGAAAAACCTGAAGGACACGGTTATGGTATTGCTCTTGGTAAAGATGCAGGAACTTTGGTAGCGATTATAGCAGAGGTTTATGTTGATACAAATACCGGTGAAGTTACACCTATACGAATTGTTTGTGCTCAGGATATGGGTCAAGTTGTAAATCCGCATGGAGCAACAGTACAAACTGAAGGTGGTGTAACTATGGGAATTGGCTATGCTTTATATGAAGATATTGAATTTGAAGGAGGAAATGTTAAAACAACAAGTTTTAATAAATATCAAATAAATACATTTTCGCATACACCTAAAATTGAATGTGTTTTTATTGATAAAATGGATTCGAAGCCACAAGGAGGAGGAGAACCTGCCATTATTTGTGTTGGAGGAGCTATTGCAAATGCTGTTTTTGACGCTTGTGGTGCCAGAGTTAATCTTTTACCAATTTCACCTAAACGAATTTTAGAAAGTCTTAAATAATCATTAGTAACAAATATATTGAGTAAATTTAATATCTGATTTAAGTATTGAATTAGTATATTTATGCGGTATAAATTTTTTTAAATGAAAAAGGTAATAATAAGTATTATAGGTGCAATTTTGTTAGGTATAGTTTTATATGTCACAATAATTTATTATGTTACTTATAGTCAGGGGTATAGAGCAGGAGAATTGGTAAAATTCAGCCATAAAGGAATTGTTTTTAAAACGTGGGAAGGCGAAATTAGTCAAGGAGTTTCCGAAGGTCAAATATTTTATTTTTCAGTTGAAGATAAAGACAAAGAAGTTATCCAATTATTGCAAGATTTACAAGGTAAAAACGTAAAACTAACTTATAAAGAACGTTTTGGAACTTTTCCTTGGTTAGGAGATACAAAGTATTATGTAACGAAAGTTGAAAAAACCGAGTGATTTTGATGAATCAAATTTTTAAAACTCCACAAGACTCTGAAGTTATTTTAACAGAACTGATGTTGCCTTCATATTCAAATTTTAGTGGTAATATTCACGGTGGTTTTATTTTATCATTAATGGATCAAACTGCTTTTGCTTCAGCTTCTAAATTTTCAGGTCAATATTGTGTTACTGCTTCAGTAAACAGAGTTGATTTTTTAAATCCAATTGAGGTAGGAGAGTTGGTAACCATGAAAGCAAGAGTTAATTACGTTGGTAACACTTCAATGGTAGTTGGTATTAGGGTAGAATCACAAAACATTCAAACAGGAGAGATAAAACATTGTAATTCATCTTATTTTTCTATGGTTGCTAAAGATAAAGAAGGCAAAAATGTAAAAGTACCCGGTTTAATTATTTCTGATGAAACCGAATTACGACGTTTTTTACGCTCTATAAAGCATATAAAAATGCGTAATGAGCGTAAAATTGAATTTAGTGAAGAGAATTTTATATTAAAAGATTATAAGAAAGTATTAGAAGACTATAATGTAAAAATTGAGATATAAAAAAGCGTAACTCTAAACTTGTTTAGCTACGCTGAATCTTCTATTTCAGAATCTTATCATACAAATAGTCAATTATTATGAGAACCTGAAACAAGTTCAGGTTGACGTAAATTTTGGTTTTGATATCATTGACACTCTAAGCATAACGAAGAATATTTACGTTATAAATTAGATTCTTCATTTCAATTATTCAAATGATAAATGTTTTATAAAGTATCAATAGCCTTTTTAATTCTACTTAAAGTTTCTTCTTTTCCAATCATTTCAGCAATGTCAAATAGGTGAGGACCTTTCATTGCGCCAACCAAGCTTAATCTAAAAGGTTGCATTACCTTACCAAAACCAATTTCTTTAGATGTAATCCATTCTTTAACTATTAATTCAATAGTGTGAGAAGTAAAATCTTCAATGGTTGAAATAACAGAAATTAACTCTTTCATGAGTTCAGAAGTATCCTCTTTCCATTGTTTTTTAGCTGCTTTTTCATCGTATTGAGTTGGAGCTTCAAAAAAGAAACTGCTTAAATCCCAAAAATCGTACACAAAGGTAGCGCGCTCTTTAATTGACGAAACAACTTTGGTTATGTATTCCATATTAAATTCTTCGTTGTCATTACGAGGTGCGTAGCAACGTGGTAATCTCTCAACTTCAAGAGGTTGCTTCATTTCATTCGCAATGACGTGCTTTTTTAATATTGGTACAAAAAACTCGGCTAATTCTTCATCAGTTTTCAACATCATATATTGTTGATTGAACCATTTTGTTTTATCCGGACTAAACTTTGCGCCACTTTTACTTACACGTTCTAAGGTGAATGTTTTACATAAATCTTCTAAAGCAAAAATTTCTTGTTCGGTTCCCGGATTCCAGCCTAATAGAGCCAACATATTTATAAAAGCATCAGCAAAATATCCATCTTCTTTATATCCTCGTGAAATTTCTCCAGTTGCTTCGTTTTTATATTCTAAAGGAAATACCGGAAACCCTAATTTATCACCGTCACGTTTGCTTAATTTACCTTTGCCAACCGGTTTTAAAATTAAAGGCAAATGCGCAAATTCAGGAGCTTTCCAATTAAAAGCTTCATATAGAGCAATATGAAGTGGGAGAGAAGGTAACCATTCTTCACCTCTAATTACATGAGAAATTTCCATTAAATGATCGTCCACAATATTTGCTAAATGGTAGGTTGGCATTCCATCACTTTTAAATAAAATTTTATCGTCTAAAATTTCTTTTTTAAAAGACACATTACCTCTAATGATATCATTAACTTCAATAATTTCATTTTCACTTTCAGGTTCGTACATTTTAAATCGAACTACATAATTATCACCATTTACAATACGTTTTTCTACTTCTTCTTTTGAAAGTGAAATAGAATTGGTTAATTTTTCACGATTATGCCAGTTATAAATAAAAGTTTTACCTTTTTCTTCGTGATCTTTTCTATGAAAATCTAAATCTTCGGCGGTATCAAAAGCATAATAAGCTTTTCCTTTAGCAATTAATTCTTCAGCATATTTTTTATAGATATGTTTACGTTCAGATTGGCGATAAGGTCCAAACTTTTCATTTTTACCGGGTCCTTCATCAAATGGGATGTTACACCAGTTCAATGCATCAATTATATATTGTTCGGCATTGGCTACATAACGAGTTTGATCTGTATCTTCTATTCGTAAAATAAAAGTGCCGCTATGTTTTTTAGCAAATAAATAGTTAAAAAGAGCAGTTCTAACACCGCCAATATGTAAAGGTCCTGTTGGACTTGGAGCAAATCGCACTCTAACGTTATTCATTTTTCCTTGTTTTAAAGTGCAAATATAATTTATCGAAAGCAATAACAGAATTATATAACAAAAAAAGGTTGCCAAGGAAGACAACCTTTAAAATCAGCCCAATAAATGATTTTAAGTACCCTTTGAATGATTTCAAAGAATGTGGTTAGTAAGGAAAGGAGACACTAAGAAGTAATCTTTTATAAGTTTATATTTTAATGTTTTTTTCAAAGTCTTTTTGATTTTCTGAACTACTTATTACTTTATTTAGCATATAAAAATTTAACCCGATAACTAAAAGGATTAAAAATACGATTCCAAATAACTGGACCTTTCTATTTGTAAACTTATTTTCAGTAATCATTTTATTTCATTTTAAATACTGTATAAATGTACTCTCAATAAAACAACTTACTTTAGGTGTAAACCCTTTTTTTTGAAGGGGAAATATCCCCTTATTTTTTAATTTTAAAAACGTAAAAAAAAGAGTAACTTTAAACATTAACTTTTTAAATTTTATTAAAATGAAAAAAATTACATCTACTGAGGCAAAAGAATTGAATAATAATTTTGTAAAAACTCGATCTCTAGCGATCGATAATGCTATCGGAAAAAAAGATGCACTTTCAAGCTGGTTTTCATTACAGGAACTAAAAGATTATATTAAGTATGTTGAAGATGAAGGTAAGTTAAAGGGAATTGATATAAGTGGTTTAAGAGTTTATTTTGGTGCGTATCCAGAAAAGGATAAAAAACCTAGTAAAAAGAACTTTTCTACTGTCTTTTTTGTTCCTACCAAGCTAAAAGCAGGAAGTAATCTAAAAGATGGATTAGTAGTAAGTGGTGATAATGCGGATATTGAAGTTATTGATGGGTTAAATGGCGGTTCATTAGGAAACCCTCCTTCTGCTACATATCCTCAGTAATAGTTTTGACATATTCAATTTTTATTTATCCAGTATTATATTTTGTCACAATTATTTTTGGAATACTTAATTATGAAAAAATTAGACATAGTTTTTATTTAAAGTTATTTCTAATTTTTTTAATGTATTCATTATTAACTGAGTTAGTTGCGTATTACATAGGTGTAGTTCATAAAAAAAATTCATTCTATGTATTTAATATTTGGAATTTTGTAAATAGCTACTTTTATTTGTTCTTTTTTTTAGGGATTATAAAAAATAGTTATAAAAGGAACCTTATTAAAATATTAATTTTAGTTTATACCCTTATTTCAATAATAGATATAGTATTTTTTACTGATTTCTTAACGAAAAGCTTAAATAATAATATAATTATTGCAAGTTTTATTTTAGTAATTACTATAGTAATTTATTATTCTGAATTATTACAAAACGATATTATTTTAAATTTAAAATATTCAATTTTTTTTTGGATTAGTATTGGAGTTTTATTTTTTAATATAGGCTTTATACCTGTAATTGTATTTGCTGAATATATATCGTATAGTGGAGTGTTTAGATATATTACTATTGCGTTAAATATTATTATGAATTTATGTTTTATCATTGGTTTCATAGTAAGTAAGAAACAATATAATATCTAAATTTGTTTTCAATAAATGCTTAACTCATAATAATTATTTATGATTCCAAAATATATTTATGTACTAATTTATTTTATTAGTGTAATTATTGGGATACTTAATTTCAAAAAAATAAAAGGCACTAAAGTTAGTTACTTTTTATATATTTTAATTTTGGGTTTAATAACCGAATCATTAGGATATTATATAGGTTATTATACTCAGAATAGAAATACTTTCCCTATTTATAATACATATTACGGTATTAGTTTTTCTATCTATTTTTTATTTTATAAAAGTTTTATAAAAAATAAAATTAAAAAGAAATTAATTATGTTTTTTTTAATTAGCTTTTTAATTTTTGGTATCATAAATTATACATTTATACAAACATCTTTTTTTAATTTTCAGTTGAATACTTTTATTTATGGTTTTTTTTGTTTTATAGTTATCATAAACATTTATTTATTTGATATTTTAAATAGTGATGTTATTTTAAATATAAAATATGTACTATTATTTTGGATAAGTATAGGTAACCTTTTGTTTTTTATAGGTTGGTTACCAGTATTTGTTTTGTCAAAATATTTAAATTATGATGGTATTTGGGATTATATAACTTTAACATTAAATATAATTATGCATATATGCTTTATACTTGGCTTTTTATTAACTAAAAAAGAGTATAATATTTAAATTTGTTTCCAATATATACATGCGCGGCAATTTATTTTGTTACTATTTTAGTTGGTATTTTAAGTTATAAAAAGTATTCTCACAACTTACAATTAAGGTTATTTTTATATTTTTTGGATTAGTATTGGGGTTTTGTTTTTTAATATAGGTTCTGTGCCAGTTTTTTTAATTGCTGAATATATATTGTATAAAGGTATGTTTAGATATATTACATTTGGATTAAATATATTAATGATTAAGTTTTATAATGGGTTTTTTACTAAGTGAAAAACGCTATAATAATTAAAATTATGGATC
The DNA here is from genome assembly GCF_012524075.1 of Lutibacter sp. B1. GTDB lineage: Bacteria > Bacteroidota > Bacteroidia > Flavobacteriales > Flavobacteriaceae > Lutibacter. Next base: position 8,922 of record NZ_JAAZUI010000025.1, on the reverse strand, counting down.
AAGAAGAAATACAAGTACTCATATTAGTTACTACCATTATAGTTTTAATACTGGCAATTACTTTAATTGTATTTTTCTTTTATTTTCAGCAGAAAAAAACCGATTTTTTAATTAAACAACATGAAACTCAAAAGCGTTTTGAAGAAGAAATTAATAAATCAAAATTAGAAATTCAAGAACAAGCATTACAAAACATAAGCTGGGAAATTCATGATAATATAGGCCAACTTCTTTCTGTGGCTAAAATGCAGTTGAATATGATTCAATATGGCTTACCGGAAGAACAACAGATTAAAATAGCCGAAACCGGAGATATTGTAGGAAAAAGTTTGCAGGAACTTCGTGGTTTAGCAAAATCATTAAATCCTGAAACAATCAAAAATAAAGGTTTAATTAATTCTATTAAACTTGAAATTGAACGTTATAATCGTTTAAATGTTATTAATGCTTCATTTAATTTGTCTGATCATGTATTTGAGCTTTCAAATGAAAAAGAAATAATTCTATTTAGAATTTTACAAGAATTTTCTAATAATACCTTAAAATACTCCAAAGCTAAAAATTTGAATATAGAATTAAAATATACTGATAATCAGTTAGATATATGCGCTAAAGACGATGGAATTGGATTTGATGTACAAGATACAGCTAGCCATAAAGGTATAGGTTTAACTAATATGAAAAGTCGAGCTAATTTAATTGGTGCAAAATTAGATTTAAAATCTGTTCCAAATAAAGGAACTATGTTATATATTAGTTGTCCTAAATAACACCTCAGCCCAAATAAAGTTATAAATGGATGGAATTAATATAATTATTGTTGATGATCATTTACTTTTTTCACAAGCACTCAACGGATTAGTTTCCAATTTTAAAGAGTTTAATGTAGTAGAAGTTTTATCTAACGGTAAAGAACTCATTGATTATTTTTCTAAAGGAAATAAGCATCCTCAAATTGTATTAATGGATATTCAGATGCCTCAAATAAATGGCATTGAAGCTACACAATGGTTAAAGGAAAATCATCCCCAAATCAAAGTATTGGCTTTATCTATGGAGTGTGAGGAAGATACTATTTTAAGAATGCTAAGAGCCGGGGCAAAAGGTTATTTATTAAAAGATATTCACCCGGATATACTATACCATGCTTTAAAAGAAGTACACTCAAACGGATTTTACTATACCGAAAATATTGCAAATACACTTTTAAATTCAATTAGTACAAAAGAAAAGAAATCTTCTATTAAGCTTAAAGACAGAGAATTGGAATTTTTAAAATTAGCTTGTACCGAAAAAACTTACAGGGAAATTGCCGAAGCCATGTTTTTAAGCCCAAAAACAGTTGAAAACTATAGAGAAGTACTGTTTGATAAAATTGGTGCAAAAACACGTATTGGTCTTGTTTTATACGCTATTAAAGAAAAAATAGTAATTCTGTAATTTGATTTTATTTATTTTTAACTTTAGCCATAAGTAAAAAATAAGTAATTGAGCAATTTTCAACACATACAAGCAAAGCTTCATCAGTTTATTAGTAAATATTATATTAATGAACTTATTAAAGGTATGCTATTGTTTTTTACAATAGGGTTTCTTTATTTTATTTTTACACTTTTAGTTGAATATTTTTTATGGTTAAAACCTATTTTAAGAACCATGTTGTTTTGGGTTTTTATTTTGGTTGAAGTTGTATTATTAGTTGTTTATATACTGTTTCCTTTATTTAAATTATCGGGTTTAAAAAAGGGAATTACAGCGTTTGAAGCTTCAAAGATTATAGGAGATCATTTTCCTGAAGTTAAAGATAAGTTATTGAATATGTTGCAATTACAAAATATTCAACAAAGTTCAGAACTTATTGAAGCCAGTATTGAGCAAAAATCAAAAGAACTAAATCCTATTCCGTTTAAAAGAGCAATTGATTTTTCAAAAAATAAAAAATACTTAAAATATGCCATAATTCCTGTTTTTATTTGGCTACTAACCTATATTACTGGTAATATTTCGGTTTTTAATGATAGTTTAACTAGAGTTGTACATCATAAAAAAGAGTACGAACCTCCGGCACCTTTTTCTTTCAAAGTATTGAATGAAAGTTTAAATGTTATTGAAGGAAATCCTTTTACTTTAGAAATTGAAACTATTGGAAATACTATTCCAGAAGATGCAAAAATATATTTTGATAATGAAAATTATTATTTGGAAAATAAGCGAAACGGAAAATTTCAATACAATTTTGTAAGTATTAAAAAGCCAATAAATTTTACTTTAAAAGCAAATAATGTAGCATCTAAAACATATACCATAAACAGTATAGCTACACCTGTAATTACTAATTTAAAAATGGATATAAATTATCCTTTTTATACCGGAAAAAAAGATGAAGTAATTCAAAATACAGGGAATATTATTGTTCCACAAGGAACTAAAATTAAATGGAATGTACAAACGCATCAAACAAATAAGGTTTTATTTAATTCAAGTGAAGAACAACCAGCCAATTTTACCAAAACAGATTCTGATTCGTATAGTTATTCTCAGCAAGTTTTTAAATCAATCAATTATAAAATATCAACATCAAACCAACAGCTTTCTAATTATGAATCTTTAAACTTTACAATACAAGTTGTAGCTGATGAATTTCCTAAAATTATTGTAAAATCGGATATTGATTCAATTAGCAGAGGTCCAGCGCAGTTTATTGGTCAAATAAGTGATGATTATGGTGTTCATAAACTTCAGTTAGTGTATTATGATAAAGAAAATAAAAATGACCCTAAAAAGCATTTAATCAAAGTTTCAAAATCAACATTTTCCGATTTTTATTATGTTTTTCCTGAAGGAATTACAATTGAACCGGGTATTGAGTACGAAATGTATTTTAAAGTGTTTGATAACGATGCCGTTAATGGAAATAAAAACACCAAAAGTCGTACGTTTAGTTACTATAATAAAACTTCAGAAGAACTTAAAGAGGACTTATTGAAAGAGCAGAAAGAAACTATAAACACTATTTCTAAAACTATCGAAAAATCTAAGAAATCTAATTCTGAAATTGATAATTTCAAAAATGAACTTCAAAAAAAATCTGATTTAGATTGGAATGATACTAAAAAATTAGAAGAGTTTATTAAAAGACAAACGCAATATCAAAAGATGTTTCAAAAGCAGACAAATGATTTAGAAAAGAATTTAAACGAACAGCCTGAAAATAAAGATTTACAGGAAAAGAAAGAAGATTTGCAGAAGCGTATTGAAGAAACCAAAAAGTTGGCAGAACAGGAAAAAATGTTAGAAGAGTTAAAGGAGTTAACGGACAAATTAAAAAAAGAAGATTTAGTTGAAAAGTTAAAGGAAATGTCTAAAAAAAATAAGCAAAACGAGCAAAGTTTAGAGCGTATTTTGGAACTCACCAAACGGTTTTATGTTGAGCAAAAAGCCAATCAGATTTCAGAAAAATTAGATGAATTAGCAAAAAAACAAGAAGAAATTTCTAATGAGAATAATGAAGAAAATTCAGTAGAAAAGCAGCAAGAAATAAATAAAGAATTTGATGCTATTAAAAATGATTTTAAAGAACTTGATTCTCAAAATAAAGAGCTTAAAAGACCAATGAAACTTCCTGAACATAATCAGGACACTCAAGATATAAATAATGATTTAAATAAGGCTTTAGACGAATTAAATAATCAAGAAAAAAGTAAAGCACAAAAAAGTCAAAAAGCTGCTTCTAAAAAAATGCAGCAACTTAGTAAAAGTATGAAGCAGTCTATGGAAGCAATGGAAGGTGAGTCAATTGATGAGAATATTGATGATTTACGTAAAATTGTTGAAAATTTGATTGAATTTTCGTTTGATCAAGAGCGTTTATTAGAGAAATTTTCATCTATTGATAATAACAATGCCGAGTATCCTAAAAATTTAAAACAACAATATGTTTTAAAAGAGTATTTTGAGCATATTGATGATAGTTTGTATATGCTTTCATTAAGAGTTGTAAAAATGAGCAGTATGATTCAAAAAGAAGTTTCTGATGCTCATTACAATTTAGATGAAGCTTTAGCTAATTTTACCGATAATAGATTTCAACAAGGAATATCCAATCAACAATTTGTAATTACTGCAGCAAATAATTTGGCAAATTCTTTGAGCGATTTACTTGAAAGTTTAATGAATGCTTCACCTAGTTTTGGCAAAGGTAAAGGCAATTCGCAAGAGTTTAGTTTGCCTGATATTATACAACAGCAAGGAGATCTTATTGATAAAATGAAAGAAGGTTTAAAGGAAGGAGAAAAGTCGGGGAAAGATGGTGAGCAACAAAGCGATGAACTTTACGAAATTTACAAACAGCAATCTCAATTACGAGAATTATTAAAAGATATTTTGGGATATAATAAAGGCGATTCCAAAAAGAATGGTGCAGGTGATATAGATAAACAAATGGAAGAGTTGGAAAAAGAAATGCTTGAAAAAGGATTTTCACCGGAGATTATTAAAAAAATGGAACAACTTAATTACGAATTGTTAAAATTAGAAAAAGCTACTTTAGAGCAAGGTGAAGATACTAAACGAAAATCTGAAACCAATAAAATAGATTTTGAAAAAAGAAATATTGATAAAATTAAACTTCAAAATCAGTATTTTAATTATAATGAAATATTAAACAGACAATCATTACCTTTGCGCACAATTTATCAAAAGAAGGTACAAGAGTATTTTAAAACAACGGAATAATAATAATTAATATTATGATTTTATTTAATTACGAAACCGATTTTAAACTTACTGATGAGAGTAGTGTTAAAAAATGGATTTCTAGCTGTATAGATTCTTACGGATTTACTGAAGGTGAAATCAATTACATTTTTTGTAACGATGAGTATTTGCATAAATTAAATGTTCAGTTTTTAAGTCACGATACATTAACAGATATTATCAGTTTTGATTATACACTTGGAAAGCTAATTAGTGGAGATATTTTTATTTCTGTAGAAAGAGTTAAAGAAAATGCAATAGAATTATCACAAACATTTGATAATGAATTACATAGAGTAATTATTCATGGTGTTTTACATTATTTGGGCTTTACTGATAAAACTGAAGAAGGTAAATTAGAAATGCGAAATGAAGAAGATAAATGTTTAAAGTTATTTAAAACTAAATAATGTTCCACGTGGAACAAAATATGTAAAATTATGTTTGATACGGTTTATGATGTTATAGTAGTTGGTGGTGGGCATGCTGGTGGTGAAGCTGCAGCAGCAAGTGCTAATATGGGCGCAAAAACATTGCTTATTACAATGAATTTGCAAAACATTGCGCAAATGAGCTGCAATCCTGCTATGGGAGGAATAGCAAAAGGACAAATTGTAAGAGAGATAGATGCTTTAGGTGGTTATAGCGGTATTGTTACGGATAAAACGGCTATTCAGTTTAAAATGTTGAATAAATCAAAAGGACCCGCAATGTGGAGCCCAAGAGCTCAAAGTGATAGAATGCGTTTTGCTGAATGTTGGAGAACTATGTTGGAACAAACAGAGAAAGTAGATTTTTATCAAGATACGGTTAATGGGTTGTTGTTTGAAGGTGATAAAATTATTGGGGTTAAAACTTCTTTAGGAATTGAAATTAAATCTAAAACAGTAATAATTACGGCCGGAACTTTTTTAAATGGATTAATTCATATTGGTAATAAAACTTTTGGTGGAGGTAGAGTGGGAGAAAGAGCGGCAACAGGTATTACTGAAGATTTGGTTAAAGTGGGTTTTGAAGCGGGAAGAATGAAGACCGGAACACCACCACGTGTTGATGGCAGATCTTTAGATTTTTCAAAAATGATTGAACAGCCCGGTGATGAAAACCCTGAAAAATTTTCATATTTATCAATCACAAAACCTTTAGAAAAGCAACGTTCTTGTTATATGAGTTATACTTCTTTAGAAGTACATGATTTGTTAAGAACGGGTTTTGACAGATCTCCAATGTTTAATGGTAGAATAAAAAGTATTGGGCCTAGATATTGTCCTTCTATTGAAGATAAAATTAATCGTTTTTCAACAAAAGACCGACATCAAATTTTTGTTGAACCTGAAGGTTGGGATACTGTTGAGGTTTATGTAAATGGTTTTTCAACTTCGTTACCTGAAGATGTACAAGATAAAGCATTACGTAAAGTTGCCGGTTTTGAAAATGTGAAATTTTTCAGATATGGATATGCTATTGAATATGATTATTTCCCGCCAACACAATTAACGCATACTTTAGAAACAAAGCTGATTAAAAACTTATATTTCGCAGGTCAAATTAATGGTACTACAGGTTATGAAGAAGCGGCAGCCCAAGGTTTAATGGCAGGTATAAATGCTGCTTTAAATGTGCAAAATAGAAAGCCTTTTATATTGAAAAGAAACGATGCTTATATAGGTGTTTTAATTGATGATTTAATTACTAAAGGAACTGAAGAGCCTTATAGAATGTTTACTTCACGAGCTGAATATAGAACGTTATTAAGGCAAGATAATGCAGATTTAAGACTTACACCTTTGTCTTATGAATTAGGTTTGGCTTCAAAAGAACGCATGGACAGGGTAATTGAAAAACAAGAAAAAACAGATTTGTTTGTTAAGTTTTTACAAGAAACCAGCATTAAGCCCGAAGTGATAAATCCTATTTTAGAAGAAAATAATACAGCTGTTATTAATCAATCAATGAAGCTTTTTAAAATAGCAGCAAGGCCTCAATTAAACTTTAATGATATCAGAAAAATCCCAAAAGTAAAAACCTTTATTACAAAGAATAATATAGATTATGAGATTATAGAGCAGACTGAAATTCATGTAAAATATGCAGGTTATATTGAAAAAGAAAAAAATCAGGCCGATAAATTAAATAGGCTAGAGAATGTTCTGATTCCTTCAAATTTTGATTATTCTAAAGTTAAATCCTTATCAATTGAAGCGCGTCAAAAACTAACTAAAATTCAGCCGGCAACCATTTCTCAAGCAAGTAGAATTAGTGGTGTTTCTCCAAGCGATGTTTCAGTTTTATTGGTGTATATGGGAAGATAAAGTTGAGTGTTCCACGTGGAACATAGTATCAAATTCGAATAAGTTTAAATAACAGATGAGTAGAAATAAGGATGTTTTTTTAACGTGTCTTGATTATACAGTATCAAATAAAAAGTTTGATTTGCTATATAATAGCAAGTTTGAAATGCTCGAAACTTTTCCTAAACCTGAACCTGAAGAGCTACCTTTTTATTACGAGAGTGAAGATTATATTTCTCATACTGATTCAAAAAAATCATTAATAGAAAAGCTGTATCAAATTGTAAAAAAATATGCTTTACATAAAAAGCTGATGCTTATTAATTCATTCAATACAGACGGAAAAAATATTTTAGATGTAGGGTGTGGCACAGGTGATTTTTTGTTTACTTGTAAAAATAATAATTGGGATGTAGTTGGAGTAGAACCAAATGATAAAGCCCAAAAAAATGCCAAAAATAAACTAGGCGAAAACACAAAAATTTATTCTAACATTGATGAATTAGACAACAAGTTTGATGTAATAACTTTATGGCATGTTTTAGAACACGTTCCTAATTTAGATGAATATATTTCAAAATTAAAAACCTTGTTAAAACCAAATGGAGTTTTGGTAATTGCGGTTCCTAATTTTAAAAGTTTTGATGCAAACCATTACAAACAATTTTGGGCCGCTTTTGATGTGCCAAGACATTTGTGGCATTTTTCTAAAAAATCTATTCAACTACTTTTTGAAAAGCAAAAAATGGACGTTGTAAAAATCCTTCCAATGAAGTTTGATTCTTTTTATGTTTCCTTATTAAGCGAAAAATATAAAACAGGAAATAACAATTTTTTTAAAGCTTTTTGTTTAGGTTTACTTTCAAATATTAAAGCATCCACTTCAAAAGAGTATTCGTCTTTAATTTATATCATTAAAAACGTTTAAAAATCATTTTAAAGCGATTTAAGAGCTTTTCTGAGCATTTGGAGTACTTTGATATTTAAATTTCAAAATAACATTCTAAAATTGATTTTTATCGATATATTTTAATAGAAATAAATTATAATAGTTGTAATGATAATAAATTAAGTTAATACTTAAAAATATTTTATCAATCTATCTTTTTTGTTTATATATTCGCAGCAATTTTTAAACAACAAACCAAAACAAATTAAAATGAAAAAATTAGTAATCGTTGTTTTTGCAATTCTACTTGCATCTTGTACTCAAACTAAAATTGCTTATATTGATGTTGAAGTTATAATGAAAGATTATAAAGCCACAAAAGCTTTAGAAGATAAGTTAAAAGCAAAACAAGAAATAATGGCTAAAGAATTGGATAGCTTACAAGGTCCTTTTCAATTAAAAGTACAAAAATACTATCAAGAAGCACAAAGAATGTCAGCTCAAAAAAGAGCAGAAACAGAACAGGCTTTACAACAAGAACAACAGTTTTTACAAGGAAAACAACAACAGGCTTCTCAAGAATTACAAAAAGAAAATCAAGAGAATAGCGAAGCTATCACTAAAAAGGTTGACAGTTTTGTTGCTGAATACGCTAAAACAAAAGGTTATAAATTAATATTAGGAACATCGGGTAAAGGTACTGTTATGTATGGTGATGAAACCTTAAATGTAACTAAAGATATTTTAGACATTTTAAATGAAGATTTCTCTAAAGAATAGTTTAAATTGCTAAAAATCAAATAATTAAACCCTTTAATTTTATTAAAGGGTTTTTTATTTTCAAAATTTTTAAGCTAATTTAACGTGAGTTCGATATAACTAAAAAGATAAATAAAGTTGCTTAGTATCCACAAAATTATTTTTAAGAGAAGGTTTTTTGTCTTTAAAATTATAAGCTATTAATGCAGTAAAGATGTTATTGAAATA
>NZ_JAAZUI010000024.1 GCF_012524075.1 Lutibacter sp. B1 | reverse complement strand
TCTCAGTCGGTTCTATCAAAGTATCATCTGCTATTGAAACTGTAATTGGATGACTCTCTTCGGTAGTGCCTGCAAAGGTTAGCGTACCTGATTGTGATTGATAATCATCCTCTGCTATCGCTGTACCATCTGCAGTTTGGTAATCTACACTGAAACCTCCCTGTACATTCCCTGTTAAGGTTACTTGAACTGTCGCTGTACCATCACCTTCGTTAACCGTAATGTCACTGATGGTTAGTCCATTGCCTGCACCTCCTTCATTGTCGGTAATCGTAATTGTGGACGAATTATTAATTGGAGATATTGTAACTAAATTATTTGTACTTAATAGCGTAACAATAACCGTTTCATTTTCTTCAATAATGTCGTCGTCAATAACTTCTACAGGAAGGGTAATTGAAGAGGTATTCGCCGGAATGGTTGCTGTTATACTGGTAGTGGTATTTGTCAAGTCATAATCTGTTTCTTCTGTGGCTGTTCCGCTTACCTCAAAATTAACTACCGTTGCAACACTTACCTGATTGTTCAAACTTAGGGTGAACAATCCATCACTGGCAGGCTCACTCGCATCTGTGGTTTTAACAATACTTAGTTGTGAAGTATCCTCATCTGCAATCGTTACTGTGGCGGTGTCTGGATTTGCAACTTTTACTATTGAATTATCTGAATTCAATAATTTAACAATAACCGTTTCATTTCCTTCTAAAACATCATCGTCGATAACTTCTACAGGAATGGTAATTGAAGAGGTATTGGCAGGAATGGTTACTGTTATACTGGTAGTAGTATTTGTTAAATCATAATCTGTTCCTTCTGTAGCTGTTCCGCTTACCTCAAAAGTAACTACCGTAGGTATTAATATTGCATTTGTGAGAGAAAGTTTAAATTGCCCATTTGTATTAGGTTCACTCGCATTAGGTAAAGTAGCAACTATAGTTACATCAGAACTACAAATTGGATTAGTTAATGTAATATTTTCTGTATGAGTTATGCTACAATTTGTAACGTTATTTTTTACTACAATTTTATATTCACCTTGACTCAAATTATCAAAAACATTTGAAGATTGGTAAGTCAATCCATTATCTATACTGTAAGATAGGTTTTCTCCCGTAGCATTAATAGTTATTGATCCATCATTCAAATTTGGACAAGTTGCAATTGTAGGATCAACTTTAACAACTTGATTAATTATTGGTAAAGCATTAATGGTTACTGTTACCTGTTTAGAAATTAAACAGCCATTAGTATTTTCGAGTAATATATAATAAGTTCCTGAGGTATCAACAACATTAGGATTTGCTAACACATTTTGTAAATTAGAATCGGTATAATACGTAAATGTACCTGAATCACTTCCAGTAGTTATTAAAGAACTTGTTATATCTACTGTATTTGGATAGCAAACTGCAGCCGGATTTGTAATCTCTAATTTTGGCTCTGGATAAGCTGTTATTTCTGTTCTTTTAACAAAAGAAAAACAACCGCTATTTGAATTTACAGTAGTTGTAAAAACACCTTCAACTTTTTGGTTAGACATAATTGTAGGTAAAGTGACAGTACCTTGTAAATCTGTAGTAGTTAAACTTTCGTTTTTAATATTATCAATATAAAATTCCCATAAATATGTATATGTAGAAACTTCAATACAAGAATCATTATCTGTAACGGTGCCTGAGTAATTTATTATATTACTACAACTATCCTGTTCTATATTTTGGACTATAGTTGGGCATGGAACACAAAAACTCGGATTTTCAAAATTCTCAGAAGCTGGCGAGCAATTAGAATTTTCATAATTTAAAGTAGTAGTACTTGAAGCTGTTTTACCACATGCTTCTGAATTAACTTCAACAGTATATTTTAAGGTTACTTCTTCAGAATAAACATAATCTATATTCCAAGTTATTGTTTTATTATTTAAAATATATGACCCATCACTTGCTTGAATAGTTGTTGGAATTAAATTAAATCCATCATCAATTATATCTGTAACCGAAATATCTTTAGCAGCCCAAGATAATTGCCCAAAAATTTGATTATATATACTAGTTAAATTTGCAGCACTATTTGTTTCATTATAACCGCTATTTTGAACACCTTGCATAGTTTCCCTTGCAATTTGTTTTACCGAAGAGTTAGTAATTGCACCTAGCAATGCGATTGAGTAAACATTTGTTGGATAATCTATTCCTCCAGTATTATAATTTTGTGAATTTTCTCCAGAAGTCATTGCTGCATTTGTACAACATGTATGAGTAGTAGGATTACTTGTACATGAGCCACAGTTATATGAACTAGAAGCTCTGTTAGCAATTCCATCTGTTAAAACAATAATTGATCTAATAGTAGAACAATTATGTATACCGTTCGAATTTAACTCATTAGCCGCAAAATCAATTCCTTCAGAAATATTAGTCCAACCTTCAGCATTTAAACCATTTATAATATTTATTAATCCTGTTTTATTACCTGAACTTTGTAATCCTGTATGTGCATTTGCCGTGGTATTATAACTTATGATTCCCACTTTATTTTTTCCAGTAGGATTATTTGATGAACTAAATATGTTATTTATAAAATCTTTTGCTGCTTGTTTAGCGTAATATAATGGTGTATTGCTATCACCAGATATTGAGTTTCCCATACTACCGGATGTATCAATAACTAATATTACTTCTATTGGCTTTTGAGATGCATTTCCTGTAATTGAAAGTTCTACATCAAATTGGTTACATATTTCACCTCCTATAATAGTTTTATTTATAGTTAATGTATTATCTATAATTTGCTGACCAAATGAAAATATTGAGTTAATAAAAACAAATAATATTAAATAAATAACTTTTATATTGTTTTTTGTTTTTGCAGAGAGTAATTTATTTTTCATATCAAATATTTTTTGTTAACACCCTGTTTTTATTGAATTTACAGACTTATTAATGAAATTTATTCACCATCAATAATTTCTGTATTTAAAATTGTACTTACCGAAAATTTTTCGCACTCCTTTGAGGTTATAATCACTTTAGTTTTATTTTTACTTCCAAATTTGGCTTCCTCTGGTACGTTAACTTTTACATAAAATTTAAAAACCTCACCTTTAGCTAATAATATTGAAGAATTTGAATTTTCATTTATTAAAGCTTTTTTTTGGGCTATCTTTTTTAAATTGAAATCTAATAAGTCGTTTTTTAATTTTATCTCATTGTTGTGATTATTGGATTTATTTTCAGCTATCATATTTATAACCTCTATATCGAATGTAGTTTTTTCAGTACCTGTATTAGTTAACAATAGCATATATGATGTGCCTGAAATACCAGCTCTTTTGCTCTTTATATTATCGTGAACATCGAGCTTAGCCTTACATTTTGAATTTTGTGAAAAACTGTTAAATGTATTGGTTGAGATTATAAGAAAGATGAAAATCTTACTTATTAAATACAATAATTTATGTGAAGAGTAATTATTTTCCATAGTATTAATTATTTATAGTAGAATTCAATATACTAGTATGAACTATGAAAGTTCATTAACTTGATTAATTTAAATTACTAATAAATTATATCTAAATAATTTTAGCCTTGATGTTAAAACAAACTGGGGTATTTTTCTTGGGGTGTTTTGTTGGGGTATAATACATTTGATATTGGGGTATATCAATTTTCTGGTAGGGACAGAATATCATACTTTTATGTTAGATATGTTTTTCTTATTGTGGGGAAAAACAAATACTTTTTCAAATATAGTACACTTATTTGTTCACTTTTTAAAAAATTCACTATTAGTAATAAAAAATTAACAAACTGTTAAATTATTTGTATAAAATGCTTAACATATTCTTAAAACACATGGTTTTTTATCATAAATCATTAAAAGTCAATAAGATTATTTAGTGTGAATTCAAATTTTGAAGATAAATATTACTCAATATTTAGTGAATATTAAATTTTTGTAAATTTTAATCAATAACAAAAATATGTAACTTAAATCATTCATAATCTAAACTTTATACCATATATTTAATGCTGTTTTAAAAGTTGATTTATCAAAAAATATATTTACATATTGATTACTGTAGTATTCATCTCATGCAACACAACCATATATATGGTTGATAAAGATATGAATATGCATACAGGAGAAGTATTTCCTATAAAAACAATAACTTTATCTACAACAGAAACGATTAAACAAAAAGTGAATTTTATTGATTCTTACGTTTCTAAAATTGATTATAGAACTAATACTATTGATTATTTTAATATTGAAGAATTATACACCCAAAATGGTAAAAGAACTATATCAATAAATGAATCAAAAAAAGATATAGTATTCAAAAATAATTCTATTGTTAAAGTAAAATATAATGACCATTTATATAATAACTTCATCAAATCAAAAGCATTTTATTACAATAATGATGAGTTAGTTTGTATTAAAGTTTTTGAAATACTACCAAATACTGATAATAAATCAACTTTATATAAAAGAACTATTTATGTTTATGATAATAAACCTATTTTGGATTCTGATTTATTAAACTCAACAAACACTTCAACAGATTTAGTAGTTCTTGGACAAGAATATCTTAAAAACGAATATCAATCATTAAATTAAATATTCAATTTATCTTAAAGTTTCTAATCTAGTTTAGGTAAATTAAAATTATCTAAAACACTCGTTAATTTCATTGCTTCTTCAATTTCTTCAGATTTTCTTGGAGCCATTACCGATAAAATAACCGGCCCATCTTTAGTAATTAAAATATCATCTTCAATTCTAATACCTATTCCCCACCATTTTATATCACAAGGACTTCCTTCGGGAATATAAATTCCGGGTTCAACTGTAATCACCATATTCTCTTTAAACGGCCCATAATTGCTCAAATCGTGAACATCTAAACCTATATGATGTGAAGAACCATGTGGATAATAATTATGTTTTGTGTCTTTTGAAGCAATAATACCTAATTTTGCCAATCCTTCATTAATAATATCTCTTGTTACAGCATGTGATTTTTGTACTGTACTGCCAATTTTAGCTTCTGCAATACCTGCTTCTTGTGCTTTATAAACCAAGTCGTAAATTAATTTTTGTTCAGTTGTGAATTTCCCGTTTGCAGGAATGGTACGCGTAACATCAGCAGTATAACCATGATATTCAGCTCCTAAATCCATTAAAATTAAATTTTTATTCCCTATTTCCGGTTTTGTATTTTCAATATAATGCAAAATACAACCATTATTACCGGCTCCAACTATTGAAGGATATCCTTCATATTCAGCTCCGTATTTTTTATATACAAATTCATGCACTCCTTGAACTTCAAATTCAGACATACCTGGGTGCATTGCTTTCATTATTTCTAATTGACCAATAGCCGAAATTTCAACAGCTTTTTTTAATAATACTAACTCTTCTTTTGTTTTAATTTCACGTAAAGAACCCATTAAAGTTGTAAGCGTTTTATTATCTATTCTCTTTTCAGTTTTATTGTATATTTTATCATTAGCCGGATTTGTTAAATCAACCAAATCAAAAGATACCTTTTCTTTAAACGCTTTAATCAAATCAAATAAATCGGCTTCACTCCTAGTATCTCTAACATCATTTTGAAAATTCTCAAATAATATTTTGTCGAATTTTGAAAAATCAATATCATAGCTTTTAAAATCTTTCCCATTATATGCTACTTTAAACCCTAAATTGTCTTGAGCTCCTTCAACTCCTAATCTTTTCCCGGTCCACATTTCGGCATATTCATTCCGTTCTTGCACAAACAGCACTTCATTAAAAGTATTATCACCAACAGTTTGGTTATCTTTAAAAATTAAGAGCATAGAATGTGGTTCTTTATAGCCTGTCAAATAATAAAAATTCGGATCTTGATGGTACACAAAATCAACATCATTTGCTCTATTTCTAACAGGATTAGCAAAAAATACGGCAACACTGTTCTCTGGTAAAATTTTTCGAAGTTGTTCTCTTCTTTCTTTATGAAATTGTTTATTTAAATAATCTTCTGGTAAATTTTGATTTTGGGGATACATTACCATAACCAAAAAACAAAATAATAATGTTAATATGCTTTTGAACTTCATAATATAATTGTAGATACACTTTATTTAATTCAAATATATAAAAAAGAATATTTTAAGTTCATTATAAAAATGACATTAACAAATAAATAAGAGTATACATGTAAATTAGCTAAAATAAACATATTAAAAAGGTAAATTAATGAAAGGTCAATTATTGATATTTTAGTACTTTAGCATAAAAATAATTTTAAATGAAAAATACTGCTTTAACTCACATTCATGAGTCATTAGGAGCTAAAATGGTGCCTTTTGCAGGTTATAATATGCCGGTACAATATGAAGGTATAAATATTGAACACGAAACTGTAAGAAATGGTGTGGGTGTTTTTGATGTATCTCATATGGGTGAGTTCTTTTTAAAAGGAGAAAATGCTTTAGCATTGATTCAAAAAGTAACTTCAAATGATGCTTCTTTATTACACGATGGAAAAGTTCAATACAGTTGCATGCCAAATGATATTGGCGGAATTGTTGATGATTTGCTAGTTTACAGAATTCAAAATAATGAATATATGCTGGTTGTTAACGCCTCTAATATTGATAAAGATTGGAATTGGATTTCAAAACACAATAATTTAGGTGTAGAAATGACTAATAATTCTGATGAAATTTCTTTACTTGCAGTTCAAGGACCTGATGCTGCTGAAGCATTACAATCTCTTACCAATATTGATTTATATAATATGAAATATTACAAATTTGAAATTGGAACATTTGCCAATATTAAAGATGTAATAGTTTCTGCAACAGGATATACCGGTTCAGGTGGATTCGAAATTTATTTTAAAAATAAAGATGCCGAACATATTTGGAATGCCATTTTTAAAGCCGGCGCTAACTTTAACATTAAACCAATTGGTTTGGCTGCCCGTGATACGCTTAGATTAGAAATGGGATTTTGTTTGTATGGAAATGATATTAACGACTCTACTTCTCCTATTGAAGCAGGTTTAGGATGGATAACCAAATTCACCAAAAATTTTATAAATGCCGATGCTTTAAAAAAACAAAAAGAAGAAGGTGTTACACGTAAATTGGTTGCTTTTGAATTGATTGAAAAAGGAATTCCGCGTCATGGTTACGAAATTGTAAATGTAAATGGTGAACTAATTGGCGAAGTTACCTCCGGCACAATGAGTCCTTCTCTTAAAAAAGGAATTGGCTTGGGTTATGTTACTAAAGCATATTCTAAGCGAGATACTGAAATATTTATCAAGATTCGAAATAAAAATATTCCGGCAGTAACAGTAAAACTTCCATTTTATAAAGGCTAACTATATTTAGGTATTTTACCTATTACGCCTTCATAAAATTTATAAAAGATGTTAAAATCTTCTTCCATATTATCAGTTGTGTAATATGGCTCCGAGATTTTAACTTCTTTATCTTTAAAATTAAATGTCATCATCACAATAGGAACATCAGCACCTTTAGCAATGTAATAAAATCCTGTTTTCCATTTAGTTACCTTTTGTCTTGTTCCTTCAGGAGAAATTGCCAAAATAAATTGTTCTCTGGCATTAAACATTTCAATAATAGATTGCACTTTATTATCGCTTTTACTTCTATCAATGGGTACACCGCCTAACCATTTCAAAATAAACCCAAAAGGTGGCTTAAATAGTGATGCTTTTGCTATGTAATTTGCCGGTACTTTTTCACCCCATTTTATTGCTAATCCTAAAAAGAAATCTTTCCAATGTGTATGTGGAGCTCCAATAAGAACATATTTCTTCACATCTTTTGGAAAACTTCCTACAACTTTCCATCCTAAAATTGTTTTAAAAACAAATTTTGTAAGTAATTTCATAGTGTTGTTAATAACTCGTTTTTTAAAATTAAGTTCTGAGTTATGGCGGCAAATATAAAACTCTTACTTTTATAATCTAATTTTTATTTAGATGAATGACTATATTATTTACGCTTTAATTGTAATTGTCTGTTTAATTATAGGCTATTTTTTAGGGAAGATTTTAACTAAAAATATTTATGAAAAAACAGTTTCGAAATTAGAAGAAAGAAGTAAACTTTTACTTGAAGAAAAAGATGTTACTACAAATAATATCAAATTATTAGAAGAAGATAAAAAGCAATTAACAGAAGCTAAACATCAAATTGATTTATTATACAATCAAAAAGTGTTAGAACTTAAAAATGTTGAAGAAAAACTGCGTGAAAATAAAAATGAAATAGAAAAACTTCAGGAAAAATTTACGAAAGAATTTGAAAATTTAGCCAATAAAATTTTAGAAGAAAAATCATCTAAATTTACAGAGCAAAACAGAGAAAACTTAAAACTAATCCTTAATCCACTTCAAGAAAAAATACAAACTTTTGAGAAAAAAGTTGAAGATACTCAAAAAGAAAGTATTAGCATGCATTCCGCTCTAAAAGAACAACTTTTAGGATTAAAGGATTTAAATCTTCAAATGACCAAAGAAGCAACAAATCTTACAAAAGCTTTAAAAGGAGACAGTAAAACTCAAGGAAATTGGGGCGAACTTGTTCTTGAGCGTGTGTTAGAAAAATCAGGTTTAGAAAAAGACAGAGAGTATTTTGTACAACAAAGTTTTGTTAATGATGAAGGAAAGCGTGTAATGCCCGATGTGGTTATTCATTTACCTGATAACAAAAAAATGATTATAGACTCCAAAGTATCTTTAACCGCCTATGAACATTATATTAATGAAGATGAAGAAACCGAAAAAGAAAAGTATCTAAAAGAACATGTTAATTCTTTAAAACGCCATATAGAACAGTTAAGTGAAAAGAAATATGAAGACATTTACAGAATTGAATCACCCGATTTTGTATTGTTATTCATCCCTGTTGAACCAGCTTTTGCAGTTGCTTTAAATACCGACAATCAGTTATATAATAAAGCATTTGAAAAAAATATTGTAATAGTTACACCTTCTACCCTTTTAGCAACTCTTCGCACAATTGACTCTATGTGGAACAATGAAAAACAACAGCGAAACGCTTTGGAAATTGCTGTTCAGGCAGGAAGATTGTATGATCAATTTGTAAATTTAACCGACGATTTAATTAAGGTTGGAAACCAATTAAAAACAGTACAAAGTACTTATGATAGTTCAATGAAAAAATTAACAGGACAAGGAAACCTTATTAAAAAAGTAGATACAATTAAAAAACTTGGAGCAAAAGCCAGTAAAAATTTTAATGATAAACTATTAGAAAGAGCTCAAGAAGAAGATTAAATTTTTATTTCTAAGCTATATATCAATAAACCCGCAAATTGCGGGTTTTTGAACATTCAGTAAAAATCTTCTAATGATTTTTTAAAACTTTACTTAAAACTTCTTCTTTATCAAGTTTTCTTGTACAGAAATACCAATCTTTACAATCCATATCTTCTTTACCTTCCATTCTGTTTTCAGCAGCACCGCATGAACCTGCAGGACCAATAATAACATCATCTCCAGGTCTCCAATCGGCAGGTGTTGCTACACCAAATTCATCAGCAGCTTGTAATGCTACTACTACTCTATAAATTTCATCAAAATTTCTACCTAAACTCAATGGATAATAAATAATTGTTCTAATTATTCCTTTTGGATCAATAAAAAATACTGCTCTAACCGCTTGAGTTGCAGCTTCATTCGGCTGAATCATACCATATTTTTTAGCTACATTCATGGTAATGTCTTCAATCAAAGGAAATTTAACTTCAACATTTTTCATTCCTCTATATTCAATTTTATCTTTAATTGAACGCAACCAAGCAATATGGCTATATAAACCATCAATAGATAAGCCAACTAATTTACAATTTGCGTTAGCAAACTGTTCTTCCATAGTAGCAAAGGTCATAAACTCTGATGTACAAACAGGTGTAAAATCGGCCGGGTGACTAAATAAAATTACCCACTCACCTTCATAATCTCCAGGAAAATTAATTTCTCCTTGAGTAGTAACAGCTTTAAATTCCGGAGCTTTATCTCCAATTCTTGGCATTGATGTAATTTCTTGTTGTGTTTCCATCTTTTATTTTTTTTAAATTATGATTCAAATTTAGATATTATAAAATCTTGTAATTATAAGTTAAATTGATAAATACTATTAAATAATAAGTTTTAATGATATTGAAATTTTAAAAAATTGATTACCAGTATATTAAATTAAAATATAAAAACGAATGTCTTTCAATAGTGTAACAAAGTGAACATTTGTTAAAACAATTTTACGCTACTAAATTTAATAAAAAAATCCGCAATGGCGGATTTTAAAATGTTATTAAAAGTATAAAATTATAGGTGCTACACAAATAATGGTCTATGGTTCATCATTTCATTTACTTTTTCAGCAATGCTTTCAAGCAGTACTTCATCTTCAAAATTTAAAATAACTTCATCAATTAGATCAACTATAGTTATCATATCATCTTCTTTTAAACCTCTGGTAGTTACTGCTGCAGTACCTACTCTTATTCCTGAAGTTATGAAAGGTGATTTATCATCAAAAGGAACCATATTTTTATTTACTGTAATATCAGCTTTTACCAATGCATTTTCGGCATCTTTACCAGTAATATTTTTGTTACAAAGATCAATTAACATACAATGATTATCTGTACCTCCCGAAATAATTTTATATCCTTTTTTTACAAAAGCTTCAGCCATAGCTGCTGCATTTTTTTTCACTTGAATTTGATAATGTAAAAATTCATCAGTTAAAGCTTCTCCAAAAGCTACAGCTTTAGCAGCAATAACATGCTCTAATGGACCACCTTGATTTCCTGGAAAAACAGAAGAATCAATTAAAGATGACATTTTTTTAAGATTTCCATTTTTTAATTTTAACCCAAACGGATTGTCAAAATCTTTTCCAATCATAATAATACCACCTCTTGGGCCTCGTAAAGTTTTATGAGTTGTTGTAGTAACAAAATGACAATGAGGAATTGGATCATTTAAAATACCTTTAGCTATTAAACCGGCCGGATGTGAAATATCAGCCATTAATAAAGCTCCAACCGAATCTGCTATTACTCTAAAGCGTTTAAAGTCTATATCTCTAGAATACGCTGAAGCACCGGCTATAATTAATTGTGGCTTTTCTTTATCGGCTATTTCTTGAATTTTATCGTAATTTAAAATTTCAGTTTCTTTATCAACACCATAAAAAGACGTTTTATATAATTTACCCGAAAAATTCACAGGTGAACCATGTGTTAAATGCCCACCGTGAGATAAATCAAAACCTAAAATTTTATCTCCGGGCTTTAATACTGCATGGTAAACAGCTGCATTTGCTTGTGAACCTGAATGAGGTTGAACATTAACATACTCAGCTCCAAATAATTCTTTTGCTCTGTCAATTGCAATTTGCTCAACAATATCTACAACTTCACATCCTCCATAATAACGTTTATTAGGATATCCTTCAGCATATTTATTGGTTAAAACAGAACCCGCAGCTTCCATAACCTGTTCACTTACAAAGTTTTCTGAAGCAATTAATTCTAAACCATTTATTTGTCTTTCTTTTTCGTCTTGAATTAAATCAAAGATTATTTGGTCACGTTGCATTATTTAAGTTGTTTTAAATGTTAAAATTCAAGCAAAAATAGTAATTTCATTTTGCAATTAGTAATAAACTTATATATTTGATATTAATATTTAATAACAGTGTTAATCATAATTGGAATATGCAAATAAAAGCAAATGATCCTGATAGAAAATCTTGGTTAAAGGTTGAAAATGGTAGTGATTTTCCCATACAAAATATTCCTTTTGGTGTTTTTATAACAAAAGATGATATAATTACAATTGGAACCAGAATTGGTAATTACGCAATTGATTTAGGAGCCTTTCATCAATTAGGTTATTTTGAAGGAATACCGTTAACTGATGATATTTTTATGCAAGACTCTTTAAATGATTTTATTGCTGACGGAAGAAAAACCTGGCGTTTAGTTCGCAATAGAATTGCTGAAGTATTTGATGCTAAAAATCCGATTTTGCAAAACAATGATAAACACTGTGAAATTATTATTTTTGATATTGATGATGTAGAAATGTTATTACCTATAGATATAGGTGATTTTACAAACTTCTCATCCAGTAAAAAACATGCAACAAACTTAGGTATTCTTTTTAGAGGTGAAGAAAATGCACTTAATCAAAATTGGTTGCACATTCCTGTAGGTTATCATGGTCGTTCATCATCAATTGTTGTTTCAGGAACATCAATTCATCGCCCTTATGGACCAACGTTTCCTGAAAATAAAAGTGAACCTGTTTTTGGCCCGTCTAAATGTTTAGATATGGAAATCGAAACAGCTTTTATTACAACATCTGCAAATAACTTAGGTGAAAGAATTCCAATTGAAGAAGCTGAAGAATATATTTTTGGAGTAGTTTTATTAAACAACTGGAGTGCTTTAGATATTCAAAAATGGGAATACGAACCTTTAGGTCCGTTTTTAGGAAAAAACTTTGCTTCAACAATATCTCCTTGGATAGTAACTTTAGACGCTTTACAACCGTATAGATGTGAAGGACAAAAGCAAGAAATTGTACCTTTCCCTTATTTACAGGAAAAAAGAAATGACAATAGCTACGATATAAAACTTCAAGCATACCTAAAACCTAAAAATGGTGAACTAAATTTAATTAGCGAAACCAATTACAAATACTTATATTGGAGTATGTCGCAACAATTAGCACACCATACAGTTAATGGCTGTAACGTTAGAGCCGGTGATTTAATGAGTTGTGGCACCATTTCAGGACCAACAAAAAAGAGTTACGGAACACTATTAGAATTAACTTGGAATGGGAAAGAGCCTATAGTACTTAATGATGGCAGTACAAGAGTTTCGTTT
The DNA here is from genome assembly GCF_012524075.1 of Lutibacter sp. B1. Lineage (GTDB taxonomy): Bacteria > Bacteroidota > Bacteroidia > Flavobacteriales > Flavobacteriaceae > Lutibacter. The sequence goes on along the minus strand of NZ_JAAZUI010000024.1, from coordinate 24,668 downwards.
CAAGATGGTGATACTGTAGTTTTAAAAGGTTTTTGTGAAAATGGCACCACAAAAATAGGTTTTGGAAAATGCGCGGGAAAAATATTACCTCCTTTTAAATATATTCCTTAAAATTAAATAAAGATATTATATCGTAATGTGAAAAATCAGCAATTGATTTACCTTCTTTTATAACCAATAATTGAGGCGATTGATGATGTACACCAAACATTTTACTTATTTCATTTGAAATATCTCTAAAATTCAACAAATCCAAATAATAATACATCATATTTTCAGCTTCTGAATCTATCTTTTTTTCAAATTTTGAAAATACTCCTCTACTTATACCACATCGTGTGCTATGTTTAAAAATTAACACAGGTTTATGTTTGGATTCTCTTACAATATCTTGTAATTGATTTAAATTTGTTAATGCAATTCTGTTCATTGTTAAAATCTTATTTATAAAAGACAAATTGTCTGTAACTCATTAAAAAACAAGACAAAATGACTTTTTTAACTCTTATTTTTCAATTGGAATACTCTTTGAAAGCCCAAAGATAAACACAATAAAATAAAACGTTATGAACTTTAATAAATTTACTATAAAATCACAAGAAGCCATACAAGAAGCACAACAAATTGCGCAAAGTTATGGACATCAACAAATAGAAAATTCGCATATTTTAAAAGGAATATTTGAAATTGACGAAAATGTAACTCCTTTCATTTTAAAAAAATTAGGTGTTAATATTGATTTACTTAAAAGTTTAATTGATAAAACCCTAGAAAGCTATGCAAAAGTTTCCGGTGGAGATGTAATGTTGTCTCGAAATGCTTCAAGAATGTTAAATACAGCTACAATTGAAGCAAAAAATTTAAATGACGAATATGTTTCTATCGAGCATTTACTGTTAGCTATTTTAAATACAAAAGACACTACTTCTCAAATATTAAAAGATCAAGGAGTTACTGAAAAAGGTTTGAAATCAGCTATTTCAGAATTAAGGAAAGGAAGCAATGTAACATCTCAAGGAGCTGAAGATACTTATAATTCTTTAAATAAATATTCTCGTCACTTAAATCAACTGGCAAAAGATGGTAAATTGGACCCGGTAATTGGTCGTGATGAAGAAATTAGAAGAATTCTTCAAATTTTATCTCGTAGAACAAAAAATAATCCTATGTTGGTTGGTGAACCCGGAACAGGTAAAACTGCCATAGCCGAAGGATTAGCACATAGAATTGTTAAAGGTGATGTGCCTGAAAATTTAAAAGAAAAACAAATTTATTCACTCGATATGGGTGCACTTATTGCAGGCGCTAAATATAAAGGTGAATTTGAAGAACGTTTAAAAGCTGTAATAAAAGAAGTAACTTCTTCAAATGGAGAAATTGTACTTTTTATTGATGAAATTCACACGCTGGTTGGAGCCGGTGGCGGTCAAGGAGCTATGGATGCTGCAAATATATTAAAACCTGCTTTAGCTCGTGGAGAGCTTAGAGCTATTGGTGCAACTACATTAGATGAATACCAAAAATATTTTGAAAAAGACAAAGCTTTAGAACGTAGATTTCAAAAAGTATTTGTTGACGAACCTGATACAGAAAGTGCTATTTCAATTTTACGTGGTATTAAAGATAAATACGAAAATCATCATAAAGTACAAATAAAAGATGATGCAATTATAGCAGCTGTAGAACTATCTGAACGTTATATTTCTAACAGATTTTTACCCGATAAAGCAATTGATTTAATGGATGAATCTGCTGCTAAGTTAAGAATGGAGATTAATTCAAAACCTGAAGAATTAGATGTTTTAGATAGAAAAATAATGCAACTCGAAATTGAAATTGAAGCTATTAAACGAGAAAATGATGAAAAAAAATTAGCTAGTTTACGTGAAGAAGTTGCTAATTTAAAAGAAGAACGAAATGAAATAAACGCAAAGTGGACTAGTGAAAAAGAACTGGTAGATAAAGTACAATCCAGTAAAATTGCAATTGAAAACTTTAAACTTGAAGCAGAACGTGCCGAGCGCGATGGTGATTATGGAAAAGTTGCAGAAATTAGATATGGTAAAATAAAACAAGAACAAGAAATTCTTGAAAAACTTCAAAAAGAATTAGCTGAAAACCAAGATTCTGCATTAATTAAAGAGGAAGTAACAAGAGATGATATAGCCGAAGTTGTTGCAAAATGGACAGGAATTCCTGTAAGTAAAATGCTGCAAAGTGAACGTGAAAAACTATTGCATTTAGAAGATGAACTACACAAGAGAGTTATAGGACAAGATGAAGCTATACAAGCTGTTGCCGATGCAGTTAGACGCTCAAGGGCAGGTTTACAGGATTCTAAAAAACCTATTGGCACATTTTTATTTTTAGGTACAACCGGAGTTGGTAAAACAGAACTTGCTAAAGCATTAGCAGAATATTTGTTTGATGATGAGAACTCTATGACTCGAATAGATATGAGTGAATATCAAGAACGTCATGCTGTAAGCCGACTTGTAGGTGCTCCTCCCGGATACGTTGGTTACGATGAAGGAGGCCAATTAACTGAAGCCGTTAGAAGAAAGCCTTATTCTGTAGTGTTATTAGACGAAATAGAAAAAGCACATCCAGATACCTTCAATATACTTTTACAGGTACTTGATGAAGGTAGATTAACTGACAATAAAGGTCGCATAGCAGATTTTAGAAATACAATCATTATCATGACATCTAATATGGGATCTCATATCATTCAGGAAAAATTTGAAAATATAGATATGGCTAAACGTGACCTGATAAATGAAGTTACTAAAGTTGAGGTAGTTGGATTACTAAGACAAACAATAAGACCTGAGTTTTTGAATAGAATTGATGAAATAATTATGTTTACACCTTTAAATAAATCGGAAATTATTCAAATTGTTAAACTTCAATTAAATGGATTATCTAAAATGTTGTTGGAAAAAGATATTCATATCAGTTACACAAATGAATTAATAGATTCGCTTGCAAATAAAGGATATGATCCTCAATTTGGAGCAAGACCTGTTAAAAGAGTTATTCAAAAAGAGGTTTTAAATGAATTATCTAAAGAAATACTTTCCGGAAAAATAACTTCGACAAGCAATATTCTATTAGATGCTTTTGATGATAAAATTGTTTTTCGAAATAAGTAAATTAGGATAAAATAAACTTAAACACCTTCACAAAAATGTAGAAGGTGTTTTTTTATAAAAATTTCTATTGTTTTTGAAACTAAAATTTTCTATTTTGTAATATTATTTCTCAAAATTATACTAACCAATAATTTTTTTATGAATACAACAAACAAACCAACAACATTATTTTGGATTATTGGTGTTTTAGCTCTTCTTTGGAATATAATGGGAGTTTCAGCTTATTTGGGTCAAGCCTATATGACCGACGAAATTTTAACCAACCTTACCGATGCTGAGCAAAATTACCACAACAACTTACCCGCATGGGTAACCTCAGCCTTTGCAATTGCTGCATTTGCAGGAGCATTTGCTTGTATTGCTTTTTTATTTAAGAAAAAGTGGGCAACTTTATTGTTCCAAATTTCTTTACTAGGTGTTTTAGTTCAATTTGTTTATAATTTCTTCATACAAAAATATGTTGAATTAACCGGTGATAAAATGATTATGCCTTTTATTGTAATACTAATATCAATATTTTTAGTTTGGTACTCTAAAAAATCTGAATCAAACGGTTATCTATCTTAAAATTTAAAAAAACTTATATTGAAAAAACCTGAACTAAAATTCAGGTTTTTTTATATATTAACGTAATGAAAAACATTTTAATTATAGGATTTGTTTGGCCCGAACCTGATTCTACTGCAGCAGGAAACAGAATGCTTCAATTAATTGAATTATTTTTAGAAAATAATTATAACATATCCTTTGCTAGTACCGCATCAAAAACTGATAAATCATATAATTTTGACAAGTTAAAAATACAAACATTTGATATTGAACTAAATAATTCCAACTTTGATTTATTCGTTAAAAAATTGAATCCGGATATTGTTTTATTTGACCGATATCTTACCGAAGAACAATTTGGCTGGAGAGTTGCTGAAAATTGCCCAAACGCACTTAGAATTTTAGATACAGAAGATCTTCATTTTTTAAGATATGCAAGACAAGAAGCCTTTAAAAAAGATAAAGAACTATCTTTAGAGTTTTTGATAAATGATATTACCAAACGTGAAATAGCTAGTATTTACAGGTGCGATTTATCTTTAATCATTTCAACATTTGAAATGAAATTACTAGTAGACACATTTAAAATGAATGAATCTATTTTATGTTATATCCTTTTTTTATTGGATTATGTGGATTTAAATACAATACACAATTTTCCAACTTTCAACGAACGTGAACATTTTATTACCATAGGAAATTTTAAACATAAACCAAATTGGAGCTCTGTAATTTATTTAAAAGAAGTTATTTGGCCTTTGATAAGAAATAAATTGCCTAATGTTGATCTTCACATTTATGGTGCGTATGCTTCTGAAGAAATACTGCAATTGCATAAAAAAAACGAAGGTTTTATTATAAAAGGTTGGGCTAAAAATGTTGAACAAGTATTTAAAAAAGCTAAAGTTTGCTTGGCTCCGCTACAATTTGGAGCCGGTTTAAAAGGTAAATTGATTGATGCTATGTTATATGGAACTCCAAGTATTACAACATCTATAGGTGCTGAAGCTATGCATTGCGAATTACTATGGAATGGTTTTATTGAAGATGATCCTGAAAATTTCGCTTTAAAAGCAGTTGAATTGTACACTAACAAAAAAAAATGGGAAGAATCTCAAACTAATGGTGTTAAAATTATTAATCATTGTTACTCAAAAAATACATATGGAGTAACTTTTTTAAATAAATTAGAAACAACAAAAAGTAATTTAGAAAAACATAGGTTAAATAATTTTACAGGTTTAATGCTTACACACCATACGTTAAAAAGTACAAAATATATGTCTAAATGGATTGAAGAAAAAAATAAAAATTAACTTTAATCTGTTTGTAAAATGGAAAGAACTTCGCTTGGAATTCTAATTGGTTTCATCGTATTTTTATCGAGTAAACACCAAATTGTTTTGGCTTTTACCAATAATTTATCACCTTTTTTAATTTCAACAAATCGTTCAGATTTAACACCATAAGAATCTCCAATCCAAGTTTTTACATTTAATTCATCATTCAATATTGCCGATGATAAATAATCTATTTCGTGCCTAACTACAACCCAAACATATTTTGAATTTATTGAGATATTACTAAGTTTATTCCAATGGATTTCTGAAGCTTTTTGTATCCAATTCAGGTAATAAATATTATTCACATGGTTTAAATCATCAATAGCTTCATTAGATACTTTAACGCTAAAAATATTACTTATTTCTCTCATATTTGTACAAAATTTTTATAAACCCAAAATTAAAATAAAGGCATATATTATTTACTATTTCGATACAAAAAAAAATAAAAGACAAAAAAGTTGGAATTATAAATCCTATAGTATAATTTTACAATTCCAAAAAAAGTTCACAAATTTTTAATCTTTTAACAATATTATTATATTTGATACAAAGATTACAGTCGTAATACTTGTACAATAAAGAAATTATCGTGGGGACGACAGTTTTTTTTCAAGTAAATTGCGGCTGTTTTGGAAGCACATGTGTTTTAAGAAAACAGTTGTAAAATAAAAATCTTTAATACTACCGTTGTGGGGACGACACTTAAAAGATATTTGCAACTGTTTTTTTATGAGATTAACAAAATATCAATCTTTCACATATATTTTTTTTACAGTAACTATCATCTATTTTTTATACTATTATCGTTATGGGGACGACATTTAAAAATAGATTTTTACTATTGTTTTTATTGTGGGGACAACAGCTTTCTATCTTAATTTTTATAATAAAACACTACATTTTATAGGTCTTACAATTTCTCCTTTTTTGTTTCTATATTCAAAAAATGGAACTAAGGTATTTATGTAAATTCTTTTTACTTTTTTTATAATACCGTTTCTTTTCTTTTCTTTAACTAAAATCATAATAATGTGGGGTTTAAAAATTAGCGCTCTATAAACATTTGAGTGAAAAAATTTCTTCCTTTAGAATCTTGTTCTGTAGAAATTCCAAAATGTGTATATTGTGGTTTTTCGATCAATCGTCTATGAGCATCACTATTCAACCATCCATTAACCGCTCCTCTAGCAGTACTATAACCATAAGCAACATTCTCTCCAACAGCTTTTGCATTTGCTTTTTTAACTAAATTTTCTTGTCTTTCAGCAAAAAAATCATGGTTAATCTGTCCAACTTCAATCATATATTCAGTATGCGATTCAGCTACTGATGAAATGATGTTTAAAGCTTCCAAAGGTTTTACACCTATTGATTCTCTATACTCATTTATAAGATCAAATATTTCCAACTCAATTGCTGAATATTCAACTTCTACTTCGGCAATTTCATCAAAATAAATTCCATCATCCTCTTTTGAACAAGAGGTAAGTAAAATTCCTACTAATACAAAATATACTAGTTTAAATTTCATTGATTTCATGAGAGTGGGGTTTTTTATAATTTGGGGTTAGACTTTAATATAAAAATAGCAGCCGCAATATTTATTTACATAAACCGTTGTGGGGAACAAGTGTTTTTAATAAATATAGTACGGCTGCCTTTACTAATATATATGGATTTAAAATGATTTATTAAACTTAACAGTTCAATACACATTAAATCTATAGTATATAGTTGTTTCAAAGTTATTGAGTAACTGATCCTGCTTTGAAACGTGCTGTTATAGAACATAACAGCAAGGGGGATAATTGTTAATAATGAATAACTCATGTTTTTGGGGTTTTGGCTTGGTTTGAGTTGATTTATTTATTTATCTATTTCTTAATTTAATTATTTTAAAAAAAGAGGTAGAATCAAAGGTCTTACTAACCATCTAACTTTAAAAAAGCATTTTCGGATTGCTTTTTTGAGTTGTGATTCCAGAGAGACTACCTCCTAATGTTATACTTACTTTTTCATTAATTTTTAATTATTTAATTCTTACTTTTAATTTTTAGATTCTCTTTAAGTGGTGAATTTTGGGGTGAAAAACACCACTTAAAGAACAATCATAGCTTGGGGTTGACTTATTTATTTCTAATTTTTTCCAATAATTTATTTAGAGTTAATAATTCACTGTTTGATAAATTTTTCACAACATCATTTTCAAATTGTTCCTGTATCATATCTATCTCAGCTAATAATTGTAAACCAGCTTCTGTAATTCTTATATCTACCTTCCTCCTATTTATTTCATTTTGAATTCTAGTAATCAAACCTTTCAATCGTAACTTTTCAACCAACCTTGTTGTATTACTATTTTTACTTACCATTTCGGCTTGTAAAGTTTGAAGGTCTGCAGGTTCACCTTTTAACTCTCTCAATGAACGTAAAACTTGATACTGTTGAATAGATAAGGCATATAGTTTTAAATGATCTGAAAATTTTTCATTCATCCAGTTACCTGTATACAATATATTCTCTATCGTATAATTAGGTAAGCTTAACTCATCCTGTTTTTCATTTTTATTCAACTTCGGGGGGACAACACTTTTCTATACTACTATTGTGTATACAACAAATGTATATACAAATATTATAATAAACAAACATTTTTGTTAAAAACTTTTACTAATAAATAAAATTAAACCTGATTTAGAGTCAATAAATGTTGTAAAATTAACTGTAATAATTTTACAAAATACACTATAAATAAATTATAAGTAATTGATTATAAACTTATTATTTAAAATAAATTGAATTTAAACAACTTATGTAAAAATAAATTTTTTAGGAAGATGTTTTAATCATAAATAAATTAACTTTTGTTGAAAATTGTTAATAACTCTTAATTTATGTGTATTAAAATTAAGGTTTTTATGCTTTAAAACAGCCTTTTTTATATTTAGTAGCGTAACTTAGGTTGCTAAATTCAATATTAATATAGGTTAATTTTGCTTTAAAAATATACCATTAACATGAAAACATTAGTAGCTATAACTGCCCAAAATAAAAAAACAATATCAGAACATGCTGGTAAATGTAGAAACTTTTTTATATATACGATAGATAATAACACAATTGTTAATAAAAAAATTGTTGAATTTTCTAAAGAAGAGACTTTACATAATATTTTTCAAAATGAAAATAAAAGTATCCTTTTAGATGTTGATATATTATTAACTAGAAGTATTGGGAATGGAGCTATTCTAAAATTAGCAAAACAAAACGTTGCTTGTTATAAAATTGATGAAACAGATCCTGATATAGCAATAAAAAAACTAATTAATGGTACATTAGAAGCTGTGGCGCCGGTATCTCATGAAAAATCCGGCTGTAATTGTAATTGTGGAGATGGTCATCATCACCACTAATTAGCCCTACCCTTCCCGTTCTACCATTCCGTTTGCATGTTCTTCATTAAAATGAGCCTCACCATGCTGGCTTTTCTAATTCATTATCATAAATATATTCAGAAATTTTAATTATATCCGTTTTACTAAAAAATTGCTTTGGCATTACATTAAATTGCACTACTAAAGCGTTTTCTTTTTATAACATTTTTTTTAGTAAGTTATATTTAAAACCAATAAAAAAGTAATAATAGTTACTATAAAACTATTATATATAAAAAAACGCTTCCATATTTTGGAAGCGTTTTAAATATAAATTTTTGTATTAAATACTATCTAAAACTAATTTTACGCATTCTTAAATTTTGTGGAGTTACTTCTAAATACTCATCATCTTTAATATATTCCATACATTCTTCTAGCGAATAATCTATTTTAGGAGCAATTTTAACACTATCATCAGTTCCTGACTTTCTTACGTTTGTTAATTTTTTCCCTTTAATTAAATTAACGGCCATATCTTCTTGCTTATTATTCTCCCCTACTACCTGACCTTTATAGATTTCTTGATTAGGCTCAATAAAAAACTTACCCCTGTCTTGTAACTTATCTATTGAATAAGCTGTTGCTTTACCTGTTTCGGCAGAAATTATTGCTCCATTATTAGAAGTTGCAATTTCTCCTTTATAAGCATCAAAGCCACGTAATCTATGGTTTATAATAGCTTCACCTGCAGTTGCTGTTAATATTTTGTTACGTAAACCTATTAAACCACGTGATGGAATATCGAATTCTAAATGTTGTAGATCTCCTTTTGGTTCCATTACTAACATATCTCCTTTTCTAAGGCTCACTAAGTTAATTGCTTTACTTGCAGATTCTTCCGGAACATTAATTACTAAAGTTTCATAAGGTTCACATTTAACACCATCAATTTCTTTAATAATAACCTGCGGACGACCTACTTGTAACTCATATCCTTCTCTACGCATTGTTTCAATTAAAACTGATAAATGTAATATTCCACGACCAAACACATTAAATTTATCTTCAGTATCAGTATCTTCAACTCTAAGTGCTAAGTTTTTTTCAGTTTCTTTATATAACCTATCACGTAAATGACGAGAAGTTACATATTTTCCTTCTTTTCCATAAAAAGGTGAATTATTAATTGTAAATAACATACTCATAGTAGGTTCATCTACTTTTAACCTAGGAAGAGGTTCCGGATTATTTATATCGGCAATTGTATCTCCAATATCAAATCCATCAATACCTGTAATTGCACAAATATCTCCACTTCTTACTTTAGAAGCTCTATCTTTCCCTAAACCTTCGAATGTATGTAATTCTTTTATACGTACTTTTTTAGTGCTTCCGTCAGCTTTACAAAGCATATAGTCTTTACCTTCTTCTAAATCTCCTCTAAAAACACGTCCAATAGCAATACGACCAACAAAAGAAGTAAAATCTAATGATGTAATTTGCATTTGAGGAGTTCCTTCAAAATAAGGAGCTTCAGGTATATTTTCTAAAATTGAATCTAAAAGAGGAACAATATTATTGGTTTCTTCTTTCCAATCATAATTCATCCAACCATTTTTAGCCGAACCATAAATTGTTTTAAACTCAAGTTGTTCTTCAGTTGCATCTAAAGCAAACATCAAATCGAATACTTTTTCATGAACAAGATCTGGTGTACAGTTTGGTTTATCAACCTTATTAACAACTACAATAGGCGTTAATCCAAGTTCTAACGCTTTACCTAGTACAAAACGAGTTTGTGGCATTGGTCCTTCAAATGCATCTACTAATAATAATACACCATCAGCCATTTTTAAAACGCGTTCTACTTCACCACCAAAATCGGCGTGACCAGGAGTATCTATAATATTAATTTTTACATCTTTATAAATTATCGAAACGTTTTTAGATAAAATAGTAATCCCACGTTCACGCTCTAAATCATTATTATCTAATAATAAATCGGTTCGTTCTTTTCTTTCATCTAAAATATGAGCTTGATCAATAATTTTATCAACCAAAGTTGTTTTACCATGATCAACGTGAGCTATAATAGCTATATTTCTAATAGATTGCATATTCTTATTTTTTTTAGCGCTGCAAAAGTAGGTGTTTTATTTGGTTTATTGTAACAAAAGTTAAAGAATGACAGATATCATATAAAATTTGTAAAATACTGTTTATCTTTACATTAAACTTAATTAATTATGATTCTATTTAATATTATTTCTTTGTTTAATTGGAATTGGGGAGTTTTAGGAGCCGCTTTTATGTTTTTAGTTTTTTTAGGTTTAATTGTAGTTTTAATTATTTTTATGAGAAGTGGAAAGAAAAATAATTAACTAAAAAATCTTTTTAGTTGAAATTATGTAGTGAGGAATGAATTACAGCCCTAAATTATTTGATAAAAAAAGGGTTTATAAAATTATGATTTTATAAACCCTCTTTTTAGTTATACGGTAGTAAACTTTTTAAATTTTACGACGTTCACGCTCACGTTTAAGCAACTCTAATTCTCTATTGGTTTGACCGGCAACTGAAGTATTTTCTTCCGCACGTCTTAATAAATATGGCATTACATCACGTACAGGACCAAATGGCAAATACTTAGCTACATTGTAGCCTTCTTTAGCTAAATTATAACTAATATGGTCACTCATACCATACAATTGTCCAAACCATACTCTTTTATCATCTCTATCTAAACCAGATTTTGCAATTAAATCCATCAATAAATATGAACTCTCTTCGTTATGAGTTCCTGCAAAAATAGCCATATCTTCAATGTTTTTAAACATATATGACAACACATCATCAAACATTTTGTTAGTAGCATTTTTATCTACACAAATAGGATCTTTATACCCTTTTTCTTTAGCGCGTTCACGCTCTTTTTCCATATACGCTCCTCGAACCAACTTCATTCCAACTTTAAATCCTTTTTCTTTAGCGCGTTGATGTAGTTTTTTTATATAATCTAACCTATCCCATCTGTACAATTGTAAAGTACCAAACACAATAACTTTTTCTTTATTGTATTTACTCATCATTTCTTCAATTAAATCATCAGCAGCATCTTGCATCCATGTTTCCTCAGCATCAATTAATAAAGGAACATCTCTATCATAAGCAGCTTTACTTACAATATCATAACGTTCTCTAACACGTTTCCATTCAACCTCTTCATGAGGGTCCAATGGTGTTCCTTCTGTTTTCTTTTGATACAATTCAAATTTTCCAAAACCTGTAGGTTTAAACACCGCGAATGGAATACCTGGTTTTTCTTTACCAAATTTTATGGTATTCAGTGTTTTTTCCATAGCTAGATCAAACTGTTCTTCAACTTCTTTTCCTTCAGCAGAATAATCTAATACAGAATAAACATTTTTAGTATACATTTTATCAATTGTAGGCATACAATCAACTTCAGTAACACCACCACAAAAGTGATCAAAAACAGTAGCACGTATAATACCTTCAACAGGTAAATATGTTTTTAGGGCAAATTTGGCAACTGCACCGCCAATTTTAACAAGAGACTCTCGCTTAATCATTTCAAATAAATAGAAAGCTCTTTCGAGCTCAGAATTTGATTTTAAAGCAAAAGCCACTTCAGTATTATCAAATAATTTTTCCATTGTGATTTGTATTTACACAAAGATACTCACTAAGAGTTTATTTATTCATTTTTTTCTGTTTAATTTGTAGAAAATTTATTCCAAATGACACCGATTTTATCCAACAATTATTATGTAAATTTTAATAATGATGCTTACCTAAAGTTAAATAGTTATGTAAATGATTATAAGCCTTCTACATTATTTATTTTAGTTGATGAAAATACCAACAAATTTTGTTTGCCCATTTTAATGCAAGAACTGGCGACTGATTTACCTATCGAAATTATTGAAATTGAAGCCGGTGAAAAATATAAGAACCTTGATACTTGCACTGGTGTATGGAATGCTTTGACCGAATTAGGTGCTGACAGAAAAAGTTTACTCATCAATTTAGGTGGTGGTGTTATTACAGATTTAGGTGGTTTTGTGGCTTCTGCTTTTAAAAGAGGTATTGCTTTTATAAATATACCAACCACATTATTAAGCATGGTTGATGCATCTGTTGGTGGAAAAACCGGAGTTGATTTAGGCGTTTTAAAAAATCAAATTGGATTGTTCTCAAATCCGGAAATGGTGTTGATTGATACTCGTTATTTGGAAACTATTACTGATAGAGAATTACGATCTGGACTTGCTGAAATTATTAAATATGGGCTAACTTATGATATTAAACTATGGAGTAAAATAAATAAGTTTAAAGAATTAAATACCAATAATATAAGTAAATTAATTCACCGTTCAATAGAAATTAAAAATGAAGTTGTTACACAAGACCCAAAAGAAAGTGGTTTGCGTAAAGTTTTAAATTTTGGACACACTTTAGGACATGCTATTGAATCTTATTTTTTAGAATCTACCGATAAAGAAAATTTAACTCATGGTGAAGCTATTGCTATTGGAATGGTTACTGAAGCTTATATTTCAAATTACCTTTATAACTTTCCAACTGAATACCTTGAAACTATTAAAAAAACAATTATTGATATTTATGGAAAAGTAACCATATTTTCTGAAGATTACGAAGGTATTATGGAACTTTTAATTCACGATAAAAAGAATATTGGCGGACAAGTAAATTTTGTATTATTATCTGATTATGAAAAATTTAAACTCGATTGCAAAGTTAAAAAAGAGCTAATAATCGAATCTTTAAACTATTATAATTCTTAACAACAATTAGCAACTGCTTGCCTATATATTTCTTTATATGTAGGTAAAACATTTTCTAAACTGAAACGTTTTGCCTGTTCTAGAGCATTTTGCTTAAATTGTTGAAGCCGGTCTACATCTTTTAAAATAAAAATTCCGTTTTTAGCCATTTCATCGGTATCACCTACATTGCTTAAAAAGCCTGTTACACTGTTAATGTTTACTTCGGGCAAACCACCTGAATTAGTTGAAATTACGGGAGTTCTGGCAGCCATAGCTTCTAACGCGGCTAAACCAAAGCTTTCAGTCTCTGAAGGCAGTAAAAACAAATCGGAATAACACAATAATTTATTAACCTCGTTGCTATTTCCTAAAAAAAGTACCTTATCTAAAATCCCTAACTCTTTTACCTGACGCTCAATTATTTCTCTATCAGGTCCTTCACCTACCAATAATAATTTAGCCGGAATTTCTTTTTGAATTTTGTAAAAAATATCAATAACATCATAAGCTCTTTTTACAGGACGTAAATTACTTATGTGTGTAATAATCCGCTCATCTTCATTAGCGATATTATTACGCTGACATTCAGGAGATTTAATTTCAGGATATTTTTCAAAATCGATAAAATTATGAATAACTTTTATCTCTTTTTTAATTTTGAACAAACGTAAAGTATCATTCTTTAAACTTTCGGATACAGTTGTTACAACATCCGAATTATTGATACTGAATTCTACTGCTGTTTTATAGTTAGGGTGACTTCCAACCAACGTAATATCGGTACCATGTAATGTTGTTACAACTTTTACATCAATCCCTTTTTCTTTAAGCATTTTCTTTGCCATGTATGCAGCATACGCATGAGGGATTGCATAATGCACATGTAATATCTCTAAATTATACATCTGAACAACTTCAACCATTTTACTTGATAAAGCTAATTCGTAAGGTTGAAAATGGAATAAAGGATATTCTTCAACAAAAACCTCGTGAAAATGGATATCGTTTGAAATAAAATCGAGTCTTACCGGTTGTTTATAGGTTATAAAATGTACATGATGCCCTCTTTTAGCTAATGCCATTCCTAATTCTGTTGCTACTACTCCACTTCCTCCAAAAGTAGGATAACAAACAATGCCTATTTTCATAAATATTATACTTTACTGAAAATTAAAAGATAAAATAATTGAAGATTTATAATCTATTTTCTCTCCATTATTGTAGTTGTAAATATAGAAGTATTATTACAGTTTTATGAATTGAAACTTATAAAAATATCTTAAATAAAGTTTTTACAATTCTAATAAATTAATAATCATATGTTTACTAATATAAATTTAAAAAGATAGTATAGACCAAGTAGTAAACTAAAAGACTAGTCTTTCAAATTGTTGTCTTTTAAAAAATTCTCTATTTCAATTTTTGCTTTAGCCTCACCTAATTCAATCAATTCAACAGCTTTATGAAAATCAAAGGTATTAGCTGAATTTGCAGGAATATCTATTGTTATATCCGGTTTATACATATCAATTGTTAGTTTTGACATTTTATGAACCATAGCAAAAGTTGTTGTATTTAATAATGAGAGATATCCTATACTATCTTTATCTCCCGTAGTAATTAGTTTACTTATACTGTTTACATAATCATTATATTTTGAGTAGAAAAAATTTTGAGATTTATTTAATTCCTGTACTTCATTTTTTTCTTTTTTGGTTCCATACAAATTAACAGCTACCAAAACATCGTTTTGATTTCGTTTAACATATTCAATAGGAAGAGGACATAAAACACCTCCATCTACCAAAAAAGTATCCTTATATTTAACAGGTTTAATAACTGATGGTATTGCTATTGATGCCCTAATAGCATCATAAAAACTCCCAGAACTGAAAACAATTTCTTTTTCATTAATAATATCAGTAGCAACAGCCGAAAAAGGAATTTTCATATTTTCAATAGGCTCGTCAGGAATATAAGATCTCATTGTTTTAAAAACTCTGTCTCCTTTCAATAATCCATTTTTTGAAAATGTAAAATCCATTAAACCAAATACTTTCTTTTTATCTAATGTTTTTATCCATTCTGTATAAATAGGTAATTTACCCATTGCATAAACACCTCCAATTATTGAACCTATAGATGAACCTGCAACTGAAGTTATTGTAAACCCCTGTTTTTCTAATTCATTTATTACACCAATATGGGCGATCCCTTTTGAACCTCCGCTTGATAATACTAAGGCTACATTTTTAGTTTTCATAGCATTAATTTTTTATTTGATATATTATTAACTTTTTATTTTTTGCAATGTATTTTGTTATTTGATTTTGGATAGGTTTTAAAACCATATCATAGTTTTTAAAAGCTGTTCTAATAATTTCCCAACCTTCACCAATATAATTATTTGTTGCTTGTTTAAAAGACGCCTTCTTGTATTTATCTCTATGTTTTAGCCCTGATAATCTAATAAATTTTATAGATTTTTCTACTGAAATGTAATAAAAATACAATAGCGTTTCTACACCAAATCTTGATGCTTTTATTTTATCTAAAATTGGCATAATGTCCTTTTTGAATAATGCTCGTTCTCCCGTTAATATTTTTAAAGGATTTATATCTTTTTTTAAAATATTAACAGTTGAATAGCCTAAAACCATATCACACTCTTTGTTTATTAAAGACATTATTAACTCGGATGTATAATTTGGTGTTATCCTTGTTTGATCGGCATCAATAAACATCACTATATCATATTTAGCATTTTCAACACCAACTGCCATTGCATAACCTTTCCCTTTATTGATCTCAAAATTAATAACGTTTAGATTATATGTCGATTTCAGTTTATTAATTATACTTTTTGAGCTATCAGTAGAACCATCATTCACCACTACAATTTCATTAATAAATTGCTCTTTTGATGTTGAAATAATCACATTTTCTATTGTATCTTGTTCATTGTATACACAGATTATTGCTGTTGCTTTTTCCATAATATTGGATTATTATTAATTATTATATACTTGATTTTTAATTTTTTCAGCCCATTCTATATGATTAAGTGATTTATCAAAAAATTTATAAGAAACAGGTTTCAATATTTTTACTTTAATTGTTTTATTTTTCTTTTTAAACAGTTCTCTCGGTAAAAGAATTAGCTCAATATTTGTTTGTATACATAATAATTTTCTTACCATAAAAATGAAGTAAAACAAACTAGTGTTTCTTCCAACAAAGCGTATGGGAACAATATCTCTTTGATTTTCTATTGCTTTTTTCACAAAACTTTTCTCCCATTGTTTATCTTGAATTTTTCTATTATAAATTCTTGAAACAAAACCTGCCGGAAAATGTGTTATTGGAATATTTGAAGCATAAGCCTCATTTAACTTTTCGTAATATTCTCTTGAACTCTTATCAAAAACATCAATATTAAGAATGAGTGGTTCTAATTGCGGTATATGTTTAAAAGCATCATTACCAATAGCTTTTAATTCACCATATTTATTTCCTACTATATTTGTTATAATTAATCCATCCAATATTCCAAACGGATGATTTGCTACAAAAATTGATTTTTTATTATCCGGTAAATTTTCAATCCCTTTAATCTCAATATTTAAATTCAATTTTTCGATAACTTTTTCTAAGAATGGTAAGCCTTTATAATCTTCAAATTCTGAAAGAATATCATTTATCTCATCTTGTCTTATTATATTACCAATTATTATGATTATAAATTTTGGAAGACTTTTTAATAGTTTTGAGTTACTATTTTCTACTATATTTTCAATGTTAATATATTTCATCACAAAACCTTTAGACCAAATTCGTTTTACGGTCTATTTATTATCAAAAAAATTTAACGAAGCCCTTTTATTATTATATTTGTTAAAAAATCTGCTTGGTTAAATAATTTATTAATTTCATTCTTGGTTAAAATATCAAATTCAATACCCCTAATACAAGAAACTATTAGCTCTGATAATGGTTCAATACGCTCATTTTCAATTGTCAAATCTTTATTTTCAACACCTTGAACTAAAATAGCATTCAAAATTTCTTTTTCCTTTTTGTCGTATCTTTTTTTAAATAAAGAGATAAATTTATTTAGTGAATCTGTATCGGTTTGAATAGCAAAATGATATAGATTTCTTTTTTCTTTTAATGTTTTTATCTTTATTAATATATATTCTTTTAATTTATCATTACAATTTTCTTTAAGATCAACCGCTTTCTTTACTTTTTGAAAAAGAGTATCCATTTCCATTTTAATTACCTGATTGAAAATTTCATCTTTACTTTTAAAATAATGATATAAAGTGCTTTTGCCTTTGCCTGCATTTTTTGCAATATCTGCCATTGTTGTTTTATCAAATCCAAACCTTTGAAGTAACTCTTGTGCAGAAAATAGGATTTCTCTAATGATAATTTTATCTTTTTTCATTTTTAGACTATTCGACCAATTATGTATTTTAGTCTGTAAATATACATGATTATTTTTTTAGACACCAAAATTTTAATCAGTTATTTTAAAAAAAGTAACTATTGAAGTGTTTCTATACAATTTTTAATAACACCTGTTTAAAGTATATTGTACAAAAAAAATAGTTGCAACTTTCATTACAACTATTTTTAATATTTTAATTATCAAATTTTGATAAATTAATAATCTCCCAAAGTTACAGGATTTTGACTTAAAGCATTTTCTAACTGTGCATCACTTGGTGCTTTACCATGCCACGCATGTGTATGCATCATAAAATCTACTCCATTACCCATTTCAGTATGTAGTAAAACACAAACAGGTTTTCCTTTACCTGTTAAAGATTTGGCTTTCTCTAAACCTTTTTTAATACTCTCAATATCATTACCTTTAGCAATATCTAAAACAGTCCATCCGAAAGCTTCAAATTTGGCTTTAAGGTCTCCCATAGGCATTACTTCATTAGTAGAACCATCTATTTGTTGTCCATTATAATCTATGGTAGCAATATAATTATCTACTTTTTTACCGGCAGCATACATAATAGCTTCCCAATTTTGTCCTTCTTGTAACTCTCCATCACCATGTAATGAAAATACTAACTTTGAATCTCCATTCATTTTTTTAGCTTGTGCAGCTCCAATAGCAACACTCATTCCTTGTCCTAAGGAACCTGAAGCCATTCTAACACCAGGTAAACCTTCATGTGTTGTTGGATGACCTTGTAAACGTGAACCTAATTTTCTGAAAGTTGCCAATTCTTCAACCGGAAAAAAACCGCTTCTAGCCAAAACGCTATAATACACAGGCGAAATATGACCGTTTGACAAAAAGAATAAATCTTCATTTTTTCCATCCATAGAGAAGTCTGTTGAATAATCCATAACTTCCTGAAAAAGAACTGTTAAAAATTCATTACATCCTAAAGAACCCCCTGGATGACCAGATTGTACTGCATGTACCATTCTTACAATATCTCTTCTAACTTGTTGAGCAAAGTCTTGCAATTGTTGTGTAGTTGACATTTATTAGGTTTTATTATAAGTAGCAAAAATAACATATTTGATTTTTTAAACCATAAAAAATATCACTAAAATTTTATACCAATACGATATTATGTTTTTTGTTTTTTCTTTTTGGCTGCAGGAAACAACACATTATTTAAAATTAAACGATAGCCCGGAGAATTTGGATATAAATCGAGCTCCGTTTTTGGGTCACCTACTTTATGCTGATAATCTTCAGGATCATGGCCTCCATAAAAAGTAAACATGCCTTTACCTTTAACTCCATGTATATACCTTGCCTCTCTATTCGATTTCATTTCACCCATAACCAGTATATTAGACTTAATTTCATCTCTATCAAATGCCGTAGTTTGCCCCATAAAACCTTTTATCAACTGAGTATGATTTTGACATAGCATTGTTGGAATAGGATCCCATTTTGCCGAATATTGTTGTAAAGAAAAATAATCAGATGTTCTAACTACATCTCTTTTACGTGTCATATCAATTGTTGAAAACTCGTATTCTACCGGATTTCTAACTAAAGTAAAATCTTTAAAAGCAAATGTTTTATTGTAATCAATTTTATTTTGATAATCTACCTCCGAAGGATCACCATCAAACATAGTTTCGCAAATATCAACTCCTTCAGCAGAAAGTGCTATATCAAAACTATCTGTTGCAGAGCACATTGCAAACATAAAGCCACCACCAATTACAAAATCGCGTATTTTAATGGCTACAGCCAATTTTTCTTCAGAAACTTTACTAAAACCTAATCTTTTAGATAATTCTTCTGCAGCTTTTTTTTGTTCGATATACCAAGGTGCTGTACGGTATGCTCCATAAAATTTACCAAATTGCCCCGTAAAATCTTCATGATGTAAGTGTAACCATTCATATAACAAAAGTTTTTCTTCTAGAACTTCTTCATCATAAATTACATCAAAAGGAATTTCGGCATAAGTTAAAACCATAGTAACTGCATCATCCCATGGCATTTTATCTTTTGGAGAATATACTGCAATTTTAGGTGCTTTTTCCAAAATAACAGCTTCCATATTTTTTGAAGGGCTGCTTATTTCTTCAAGTAACTTCACAGCCTGTGTATCAGAAATTATTTGAAATGTTACACCTCTAATTTTACACTCGTTACGAGTAGCTTCATTATCTTCCAACAAAAAAGAACCTCCTTCGTAATTTAACAACCATTTTGCTGAATTACCTTGTTGTAAAGACCAATATGTGATTCCGTAAGCTTTTAAATGATTTGTTTGCGTAACATCATCCATAGGAATTAATATGAATGATGCATAAATTGAATGTGAAAAAAGCAATAACAGCAATATCAAAGCATTTTTTAACATTGAAATTTTTTGTTTATGATATTGTATTAAATATTATTTTTTAGAATGGAACATCTCCATCATCTAAATTCTCATCCGGTGTTCCAAAAGCATCTTCAGCAGTAGGTATATTACTCTCATGAATTGCATTCATTTTAGAATGAAATTCATTTCCAAAATCTTCATCTAAATTACTGAATTGCGCTAAATGACCCGTAAATTTAAGTCGGATATTATCCAATCCACCATTTCTATGTTTTGCAACAATAAATTCTGCTTGCCCTTCACAAGGTGTACGTTCTTCATCATCCCATTCTGTATGCCCATAATATTCAGGGCGGTAGATAAAGGAAACAATATCAGCATCTTGTTCAATAGCTCCGGATTCACGTAAATCGGACAATAAAGGTCTTTTACTACCACCACGAGTTTCAACAGCACGAGATAACTGTGAAAGTGCAATTACAGGGATACTTAATTCTTTTGCTAATGCTTTTAAGTTACGCGAAATGGTTGAAATTTCCTGTTCTCTATTACCTCCTCCTTTTTGAGAAGTTCCGGCGGTCATCAACTGTAAATAATCAATAACTATAACTTTTATACCGTGTTGTGACGCTAAACGACGAGCTTTTGCTCTTAAATCGAAAATTGATAATGAAGGTGTGTCATCAATAAAAATAGGTGCTTTTGATAAATTTTTAACCTTCACATTCAATTGCTCCCATTCATGTGGTTCTAAATTTCCTTTTCTCAATTTACCAGATGAAATTCCTGTTTCACTTGAGATCATACGAGTAATTAACTGAACTGATGACATTTCTAATGAAAAAATGGCAACAGGTTCATCAAAATCTATAGCCATATTTTTTGCCATAGACATTACAAACGCTGTTTTTCCCATACCGGGACGCGCAGCTAAAATAATTAAATCGGAAGGTTGCCAACCCGATGTCAACTCATCTAAACGAGTAAAACCGGTTGCTATACCACTCATACCCTGCTTATTTGATATTTCTTGAATTTTCTTTATTGCCTGCGTAACAAGTCCTTGAGCATCTTCAGAACCTTTTTTTAAGTTTCCTTGAGTTACTTCAAATAATTTAGATTCGGCATCATCCAACAAATCAAAAACATCAATGGTTTCATCATACGCTTCTTCAATAATTTCAGAAGAAATTGAAATTAATTTACGTTGAATGTATTTTTGAAGAATTATACGCGCATGAAATTCAATATGCGCAGTTGAAGCTACTTTTTGAGTTAAACCGATTAAATAAAAATCGCCTCCTGCGGCTTCTAAATAGCCTGACTTTTTTAACTGATTTGCAACAGTTCTTAAATCAATAGGTTCAGAATTTTGAAATAACGTGTAAATTGCTTCGTAAATTAATTGATGTGCTTCTTTGTAAAAAACTTCAGGATGCAATATATCAATAACATCATCAACTCCTTTTTTATCAATCATCATAGCACCCAAAACCGCTTCCTCTAAATCAAGTGCCTGCGGTGGTATTTTACCTTTTTCAAGGTTTATAACAGTACTTTTTTTAAAACTTTTTGATGGTATGGGCTGCAAATTTTTCACGCTACTTTAATTTTAATATCTATTACAAATTATTTAATTACACAATAAAACACATCTATCAACTTAAAAAAATTAATAAATTATATAAATAAATAACAATTTTTTTTATTAATAAAGACACCTTAAAATTTAGGTAATTTTATAATAAAAGCAAATGTAGATTTTAAAAAATAAATTATCCATCCATTCATTAATTTTATTTTTACACAATTTGTGTTGACAAGTAACCCAAATTTGTTAATAAATTTTCAAACTCATTTTTATGGATTTTATTTTGCTATTTTTGGTTTATGGAACGTAAAAAAATCTACAAAATTCTTATGCTTATTTTAGTAATGCAATGGGCATTTATCCAAATTTTAGCCCAATACCCTATTTTTATTGAGAAATATTATTCAAACGGATTGTATATTTATATTTCTAAATTTTTACGACTTTTTTTAGGGTGGATTCCCTTTTCAATTGGAGATATTTTATTAGTACTGTTTTTTCTTTTTATTGTTAAAAATATCTACCAAATAATTAAAACAAAAAAGTTTAACCTTAAAGACACTTTTTTTAAAGTTGGCGCATATATTTCTGTACTATTTTTCTTTTTTTATCTGTTTTGGGGATTAAATTATTTTAGAGTTCCTTTAAAAGAAAGTTTAGATCTAAATGCTCCTGATTATACTACCGAAGATGTAAAATATCTAACTAAAAAGCTAATTGAAAAAACAAATAAAGCACAGGTTCAAATTACAAATTCTGATACAATAAAAGTTACTATTCCTTATAATCATAAAGAAATTTACTCTATCGCTTCAAAAAGCTACAACCATTTAACTACTGAAATTTTTAAATTAAAATACCCTAAACCTTCTATAAAAAGTTCACTAATAAGCACTTTGCAAAGTTATATGGGAACAGGTGGTTATATAAATCCATTAACTGGTGAAGCACAAGTAAATTCATTAATCCCAAAAACCAGTACTCCGGCTATAAGTTGTCATGAAATTGCTCATCAGGTTGGATATGCAGCAGAAAATGAAGCAAATTTTATAGGATTTTTAGTTGCTGCAAACAATAGTAATCCGTATTTCAGATACTCGGGATACAAGGCTGCACTAAACTACTCTTTAAGAGATTTATATTTGAGAGATTCTACCCAATTTAAAGAATTGTATAAAAATTTAAATAAAGGAATTTTAAAAGATTTTGAAGATCATAAAAAATATGCAAAAAAATATCAAAATCCTATTGAACCATACATTTGGAAAACATATAATATGTACTTAAAAGCCAATAAACAAAAAGATGGTGTTCAAAGCTATAATAAAATGATTTCACTATTAATTAATTACCAAAAAAAATACCCTGAATCTTTTTGAATTTTACCCAATAAAACTTCATTAAAATTATTTTTTTCACAACAATTAACAGATTTATTCTTTTGTATTTCTTAAAATTTTGTTAAATCATTACATATATAACAATTACTTAATACATAAGTTTAAATTTACCTAAAATTAAAATCTAACCAAATATGAGAAAAACACTTTTATGTTTTTTTTCACTAATATTCTTTACTGCTAATTCTCAAGAATATTTTCCTGTTAATACAGAAGTGAAAACTACCGAAAACACAATTTATGCATTTATCAATGCTAAAATTCAGGTTACGCCCTCTATTTTCATTGAAAAAGGAACTTTACTAATAAAAGATGGAAAAATAATTGAGGTAGGATCATCTGTTAAAATACCTTCCGAATCTAAAATTATCGATTTAAACGGTAATTATATGTATCCTTCTTTTATAGATGTTTATTCTGATTTTGGTATTGAAAAACCCAAAGCTGTACCAAGAAGCAGTTTTTTTGGTGGTAAACCACAATATGATACTGAAAAAGACGGATATTACTGGAATGACCATATAAAAGCTCAAACCAATGCTTTGTCAGAATTTAAATTTGATAACAAAAGAGCTAAAGAGTTGTTAAGCGCTGGTTTTGGAACTGTAAATACTCATTTGCAAGATGGCATTATTAGAGGAAACGGTATTTTGGTTGCTTTAAATCCTATCACAACAAATAATTACCGAATTTTAGATGAAAAATCTGCTCAATACTTATCTTTTAGCCGCAGTGCACTTTCTAAACAAGCTTACCCTAATTCATTAATGGGGTCTATAGCATTGATTAAACAGGTATATAATGATGCTGATTGGTATTCGAAAGGATTATCTAAAAATAAAGATTTAACTTTAGAAGCCTTCCTAAATAATAAAAATTTAGTTCAAATTTTTGAAGCAAACAGCAAACAAAATGATTTTAGAGCAGATAAAATTGGAGATGAATTTGGTATACAATACATTATTTTAGGTGGTGGTGACGAGTACGAAAATATTGAAGAAATTAAAGCTACAAAAGCAACGTATATTATACCTGTTAATTTTAAAAAAGCTTATGATGTTAGTGATCCATTTTTAGCAAGTGAAATTGCTTTAAGTGATTTAAGAAAATGGAATCAAGAGCCATCAAATTTACACGTTTTAAATAAAAATGGTGTTCCTTTTTCTTTAACTACACATCAATTAAAATCTATTTCCGATTTTAATAAAAATTTACAAAAAGCATTTGCTTATGGTTTTAATAAAACTGAAGCTCTGAAAGCATTAACAACCGTTCCTGCAAATATTTTAGGAAAATCTAATGAAATAGGTACTTTACAAAAAGGAAGTTATGCCAATTTTTTAATTACTTCAGGAGAAATTTTTGATAAAGAGACTGTTATTTATGAAAACTGGGTTTTAGGAAGTAAAAATGTGATCAATAATATAAATACAAAAAACATTTCTGGCAATTATACACTTTCTTTACACAACAAAACATATAATTTAACGTGAGTTCGATATAACTAAAAAGATAAATAAAGTTGCTTAGTATCCACAAAATTATTTTTAAGAGAAGGTTTTTTGTCTTTAAAATTATAAGCTATTAATGCAGTAAAGATGTTATTGAAATA
>NZ_JAAZUI010000023.1 GCF_012524075.1 Lutibacter sp. B1 | reverse complement strand
CAGAAAATCATTACTTAATAAATCTTCTTTCTTCATGACTGTATAAAAGTTTAAAATTAAACAAAAAAATATCGGGGGTTGCAACCCCCGATATTTTTATTTACACAGTTTATGAGATAGTGCTTTTTATGAATTCATTTCTACAAAATATTTGTAAAATAACGGAATGGTTTCAATTCCTTTTAAGTAGTTAAATAGTCCAAAATGTTCGTTTGGAGAATGGATAGCATCGCTGTCCAACCCAAATCCCATTAAAATGGTTTTACTTTTTAGTTCTTTTTCAAACAGCGCTACAATAGGAATACTTCCACCTGAACGTTGAGGTATAGGTGTTACGCCAAAAGTATCTTCATAAGCTTTGCTTGCAGCTTTATAACCAACATTGTCTATTGGCGTTACATACCCTTGTCCGCCATGATGTGGTGTAACTTTCACTTTAACAGATGGTGGAGCGATACTTAAAAAATGTTTGGTAAACAGCTCAGTAATTTCATTCCAATCTTGGTTTGGTACCAAACGCATAGAAATTTTAGCATAGGCTTTACTTGCAATTACAGTTTTTGCACCTTCACCTGTATAACCACCCCAAATTCCGTTCACATCTAATGTTGGTCTAATAGAATTTCTTTCGTTAGTTGTATAACCGGTTTCTCCGTATACTTGATTAATATTTAATGCTTTTTTATAGGCTTCTAATGAGAAAGGCGCTTTTGCCATTTCGGCTCTTTCTTCAGCTGTTAAATCTTCCACTTTATCGTAAAAACCCGGTATTGTAATATGATTATTTTCATCATGTAATGATGCAATCATTTTTGTTAAAATATTGATTGGATTGGCAACAGCACCTCCGTATAAACCTGAGTGTAAATCTCTGTTTGGACCTGTAACTTCAACTTCTACATAACTTAAACCACGTAAACCTGTTGTTATGGATGGTTGAGTGTTTGAAATCATACCCGTATCAGAAATTAAAATTACATCATTGGCTAATTTTTCCTGATTTCGTTTTACAAACCAAGCCAAACTTGATGAGCCAATTTCTTCTTCGCCTTCAATCATAAATTTTACATTGCAAGGAAGATTTCCTGTTTGTGTCATGTATTCCAACGCTTTTACGTGCATGTACATTTGCCCTTTATCATCACAACTTCCACGCGCATAAATTGCACCGTCAGGATGCAATTCGGTTTTTTTAATTACCGGATCAAAAGGAGGTGATTCCCATAATTCAATTGGGTCGGCAGGTTGTACATCATAATGTCCATATACTAAAACAGTAGGTAAAGTACTATCAATAATTTTTTCACCATAAACTATTGGATAACCTGGTGTATCGCAAATTTCAACTTTATTGCACCCGGCTTTTTCTAAAGCTTCCTTAACTGCATCGGCAGTATTTAAAACATCTTGGCTGTAAGCAGAATCGGCACTAATTGAAGGCATTTTAAGTAATTCAATCAACTCATTAATAAATCTCTCTTTATGTTGATTGACGTATGATTTAATATTTTCCATTAAGAATAATTATTTTTGTTTGTTTCAAAATTACGTATTTTTATTTTGTTTATAATTGATAAAAAAATATATAATAACTACTTTGCAATTTATAAGTATTGTGTATATTTGCACCCACAATAATTAAGCGGGCGTGGTGGAATTGGTAGACACGCTAGACTTAGGACATAGTGAAATAAAAACTGTTAAAATATTTAAATGCGGGCGTGGTGGAATTGGTAGACACGTCAGACTTAGGATCTGATGCCGCAAGGTGTGGGAGTTCGAGTCTCCCCGCCCGCACAAAAAGTCGAAGAGAAATCTTCGGCTTTTTTTGTTTAAAATTGATTTAGAAAAACGACAGGTACAACATAGGTACAACATCTTGCTATTTTGATGACAACATTTTTATTGATGCTAATCTCTTCTATTTGTCTTTAATCCCTATGAATTTTCAGTTCGAATAATGCCTTTTGATAAATAGCAACCTTGATTGCTTCGAAAGGAAAGTTAATTATTATACAATATCCACAGAAGTTAAACTCATAAAAGACTTCCATTAAAAGACTGGTACATCAATCTTGCTTTTATATTTGAAGACAAATTAAGAAAACTAAAAAGTAATGATAGAAACTCAACAGAAAGTGTATTAATATTTCAGCCCCGCATTTAAAAAATGTAGTATATGTCTTAAAAAAAATGTTGAATTTTTTATTTCAAGCCTGAAAGTAGAGTCGCATTCGAATGAGAGCAATGTTTAACTTAATTAGTTTTAATCAAAACTCAATTGATAAAAGAATGTAATTTAGAGTAAGAAAAACAACTTATAATAAGCTGATTACCATTGAGATATAGCTGTTGTTGTAAAATTTTATTTTCAACTTTAACAGTATTTTAATATATTTTTGAAATAAATAATTAACTTTGCATTTAATTATTATGCAATCATTTAAAAAAATATCAGCTTTTTTAATGGCTTTTGTGGTTCTTTTTTCCACAATGTCATTTACTATAAGTGAACACTACTGTGGTGGTGACTTAGTAGATGTAGCTATGTTTTTTGAAGCGGATTCTTGTGAAATGGAGATGGATATGCCGTCATCTACAGAAGATTGTAATTTCGAAAAAGAAGATTGTTGTAAAGATATAAATAAGATTGTTGAAGGTCAAAATGGGTTGAATATTCAAGTTGTTAATTTAGACTTTGAGCAACAATTATTTATTGCTTCTTTTATTTATTCTTATATTAATTTATTTGAAGGATTAGACAAAAATATTGTTCCTTTTAAAAATTATTCACCTCCACTTATTGTCACGGACATCCAAGTTCTTGATCAAGTATTTTTAATTTGATTTTATAGTATTGAGTTTTAGCAAATTTTTATTTGTTAAGGCATAGTTGTGTTTAAATCAGAAATGATTTAGACCAAGTTAACGTATGTTTTAGTTTTTTAACGAAATCTAAAATGTTATTTAAAACATATCAATACATATAAAAATGTTAAATAAAAGCATTAAATTTTTAATAGAAAATAAATTAGTAGCTGTATTATTATTATTGCTATTCATTGGATGGGGAGTTTCAACAGCTCCATTTGATTGGAATACCGGAAGTATTCCAAGAAACCCAGTGGCAGTTGATGCCATTCCAGATATTGGAGAAAATCAACAAATCGTTTTCACCAAATGGGGCGGAAGATCTCCACAAGATATTGAAGATCAAATTACCTACCCACTTACAACCTCCTTATTGGGAATTCCAGGTGTTAAAACAATTAGAAGTTCTTCTATGTTTGGTTTTTCCAGCATATATATCATTTTTGAAGAGGATATTGAATTTTACTGGAGTCGAAGTCGAATTTTAGAAAAATTAAATTCACTTCCAAGTGGATTACTTCCAAACGATGTTCAACCAGCATTAGGTCCAGACGCAACTGGTTTGGGACAAATTTACTGGTACACTTTAGAAGGAAGAGATGAACAAGGAAATGTAACTGGTGGCTGGGATTTACACGAATTACGAAGCATACAAGATTATTATGTGAAATATGCGCTTTCTTCGGCTTCGGGAGTTTCTGAAGTTGCTTCTATTGGTGGTTACGTGCAAGAATATCAAATAGATGTAGATCCAGATATTTTGAAGGAATACAACATTTCACTAGAACAAGTAGTAAATGCTGCACGTAATACCAATAAAGATATTGGAGCAAAAACCATTGAAATTAATCAGGCAGAATATTTAGTGCGTGGTTTAGGTTATATAAAAACTGTTGAAGATATAGAAAACGCAGTGGTAACCTCCAAAGATTTTACTTCCATTTTAATAAAAGATGTAGCGAATGTTACGTTGGGTCCAGCAGAACGTCGTGGGATTTTAGACAAAGAAGGTGCCGAAGTTGTTGGAGGTGTTGTGGTAGCACGTTATGGTGCAAATCCAATGGAAGTGATTACCAATGTAAAAAAACAAATAGCTGATATAAGCACAGGTTTACCTTCAAAAGTGTTAAAAGATGGTCGTACATCACAAGTTACTATTGTTCCTTTTTACGATAGAACCGAACTAATTCAGGAAACATTAAACACTTTAGATGAAGCTTTAACGCTGGAAATTTTAATTACAATTTTGGTAATTATTGTAATGGTTTTTAACCTTAGGGCTTCCGTTTTAATTTCTGGATTATTGCCCATTGCAGTTTTAATGGTTTTTATTTCAATGAAATTATTTAACGTTGATGCTAACATTGTTGCGCTGTCAGGTATTGCGATTGCAATTGGAACAATGGTAGATGTTGGGGTCATCTTATCTGAAAATGTTATAAGGCATATGGATGAGGATAAAGACAATTTACCGATAAATAAAGTTGTATATAATGCAACTGCTGAAGTATCAGGTGCGATTATTACTGCAGTAATGACCACTATTATAAGTTTTGTTCCTGTATTTACTATGATAGGTGCTGAAGGTAAATTATTTCGACCATTGGCTTTTACAAAAACAATGGCGTTAACTTCAGCTTTAATTGTAGCTTTATTTTTAATTCCACCTTTTGCAGCTTGGTTATTTGGATGGAAACCTTCTTTGAAAAAAGGAAAATATATTGGTAGTATCGGATTAATTATAGCCGGTATTGTTGGTGTTGTTGGAGGTTATTATGTAGCATTCTTACTAATTGCTTTCGGCGTTTCAAGTATTTTAAAAATAAAAGAAATTCTTACCGAAGAAAAAGCAAACTACTTAAATATTACAATATCAGCCATAACTATTGTTGCATTACTAAGTGTGTATTGGAGACCTTTAGGAGTTGACAATTCTATATTCACAAATCTAGTTTTTGTAGGCGTAATTTGTTTTGGATTGCTTGGTGTTTTCACATTGTTTAGAAGAAGTTATGTGAAAATTTTAAACTGGGCTTTAAATAACAAAATTTTGTTTTTAAGCGTTCCAACCATCATTATAATATTAGGTGTAAGTGTATGGAAAAATACAGGAAAAGAATTTATGCCGGCATTAAATGAAGGTTCATTTTTATTAATGCCAACTTCTATGCCACATTCTGGAATTGCTGAAAACAAACGTGTTTTACAACAATTAGATATGGCTGTGGCAACCATTCCAGAAATTAAAACAGTGGTTGGTAAATCGGGTAGAATAGAAAGTGCCTTAGATCCAGCACCATTATCTATGTATGAGAATGTAATAATTTACAAGCCAGAATATAAATTAGATGAAGATGGAAAACGGATTAAGTTTAAAGTTAATGAAAATGATTTGTTTGAAACTAAAGCAGGAAACTTCATTCCTTCTGGAACCAAAATTGAAACCACTAATTTAATTAAAGATTCAGATGGTGAATATTATAGAAACTGGCGTAAACAAATAAAATCTGCTGATGATATCTGGAATGAAATAGTTCGGGTTACAAAATTACCTGGTGTTACTTCAGCTCCTAAATTACAACCAATAGAAACTCGTTTGGTGATGCTTCAAACAGGAATGCGGGCACCTATGGGAATTAAAGTAAAAGGTCAAAATTTAGCACAAATCGAAGCTTTTGGTTTAGAGTTGGAAAATGTTTTAAAGCAAGTTCCAGGTGTTAAAAAAGAAGCTGTTTTTGCTGATAGAATCGTAGGAAAACCGTATTTGTTATTTGATATTGATCGAGAAAAATTAGCGCGTTATGGTTTGTCTATTAACAAAGTACAAAGTATTTTGGAAGTTGCAATTGGTGGTAAATTATTAACTCAAACAGTAGAAGGAAGAGAACGTTATGGAGTTAGAGTGCGTTATCCGAGAGAAAAACGTACTAGTCCTGAAGATTTAAAGAAAATTTATGTACCTACACCTGGTGGAAATCCAATTCCATTAGCAGAATTAGTCACAATTAAATATGAGCAAGGTCCACAAGTAATTAAAAGTGAAGATACTTTTTTAGTGGGCTATGTATTATTTGATAAGATGGATGGTGAAGCTGAAGTTACCGTAGTAGAAAAAGCTCAAGCTGCCATTCAAGGGCAAATAGACAGAGGAGAATTGGTAATTCCAAAAGGGATTAATTACCAGTTTACAGGAACTTATGAAAACCAGTTAAGGGCAGAAAAAACCTTATCGGTTGTTGTTCCTTTAGCCTTGGCAATAATCTTTTTAATCTTGTATTTCCAATTTCGTTCTGTAACAACTTCATTAATGGTGTTTACAGGAATCGCCGTAGCTTTTGCGGGTGGTTTTATGATGATTTGGTTATATGGTGAAGCTTGGTTTTTGAACTTTGATGTCTTTGGCGTAAACCTTCGTCAACTTTTTCAAATGCACCCTATTAATTTAAGTGTAGCTGTTTGGGTTGGTTTTATTGCCTTGTTCGGAATTGCAACCGATGATGGAGTGGTGATGGCAACCTATTTAACTCAAACTTTTGAAAGAAATGAACCAACTACGAAACAAGAAATAAGAGCTTCTATAATTGAAGCTGGTGAAAAAAGAATTCGTCCTTGTTTAATGACAACTGCAACAACAATGCTTGCATTGTTACCAGTATTAACATCTACAGGAAGAGGATCAGATATTATGATTCCAATGGCAATTCCAAGTTTTGGAGGAATGTTAATTGCGCTTATTACTTTGTTTGTAGTGCCTGTATTATTCAGTTTTAAAAAAGAAATTTCATTAAAAAAAATAACAAATGAAAATTAATTTAATAGTTATGATTGCGTTTCTACTAACCCTAACGGTAAAAGCTCAATCGTTAAACGACTACTTACAAATAGCTTCAGAAAATAATCCTGAATTAAAAGCTATTCAATATAAATACGAAAGTGCTTTAGAAAAAGTTGTTGAAGTAGGAAGCCTACCAAATACAACCATTTCAGTTGGCTATTTTGCGCAAGAGGTAGAAACAAGAGTTGGGGCTCAAAAAGCAAAAATTTCGGCAAGTCAAATGTTACCTTGGTTTGGAACTTTAAATGCAAAACAGGAAAGTGCACAATTTAATGCTGCTGCACAATTAAACAATTATGAATTTGCAAAAAGGAAATTGTTTTTAGATGTGAAAACTACCTATTTTGAATTGTTTGAACTCAACCAAAAAGAGCAATTGCTTGTTGAAAATATAGAAATTCTAAAAACTTTTGAAAGTTTGGCATTGAATGAGTTGGAAAACAATCGTTCAACTATGGTAGATGTTCTTAAGATTAGAATGGAAAAAAACGAACTTTTAAATCAATTAAGTACGGTTCAAGAAAATTTGAGTGCTAAAAAAATTGCATTTAATTTATTGCTCAACAGGGATGAAAAAAGTACTGTTTTAGTTGTTGAAAATGTAAATATTATATATTCAGAAGATTTTAATAAAGAACAAATTTCAGATAATCCAAAATTGTTACAATTGGAAAATTTGAAAAATGCCTCAGAAAAATCGGAATTGGCAACTAAAAAAGAAGGCTTACCAACCATTGGTATTGGTTTAGACTATGGTTTTATTGAAAATAGAGCTGTTGAAAACCTTGCTGATAACGGAAAAGATATTGTGATGCCAATGGTAACTGTTTCTTTTCCATTGTTTTCAAAAAAATACAGTTCTAAACAAAAGCAATTACAATTAGAGCAAAAAGCAATTGAAACAACTAAAGTAAATACCTACAATCAATTGCAAACCGTTTTTGAAAATGCAAAAAGTAAACTTTCTAATTCAAAAGTTTCAATTGCAACACAAATAAAAAATATTAATGAGGCAGAAAGTGCAAAAAAAGTATTGTTAGCTGCTTATGAAACTTCAAAAATTGATTTTGAACAATTACTTGAAATTCAGCAATTACAATTAAAATTTCAATTAAAAAAAGTGATTTCAGAAAAAGAGTATGAAATTCAAAAATCAACATTAGAATTTTTAACAAAAGATAACTAAGATGAAAAAATATATAATTTACATAGGAATATTAACAGCTGGTCTAATTTTAGGATGGTTGTTATTTGGAAATTCTTCAAACTCTGAAGAAAAACACAATCACGAATCTTCTCAAACGGAAAATCAACAATGGACGTGCTCAATGCATCCACAAATTATGCAGCCAGAACCAGGTGATTGCCCAATTTGTGGAATGGATTTAATTCCTGCAGAAACTTCAGCAGATGGATTAGAAGCAAACGAATTTAAAATGTCACAAAATGCATTAGCATTAGCAAATATTGAGTCTACCATAATTAGTAATACCACAAATTCAGCAGGTAGTTTAACGCTTTCAGGAAAAATTAATGAAAATGAAAAAACAAATGCTATACAAACTGCACATTTTGGTGGTAGAATTGAAAAGCTATTTGTGAATTCTACAGGAGAAAAGGTGAATCAAGGACAACAATTAGCACTCATTTATTCCCCTGAATTGGTTACAGCACAAAAAGAATTACTAACGGCCATAGAATCAAAAACAAAGGATTTGACACTGTACAAAGCTGTTAGAAATAAATTAAAATTATGGAAACTTTCTGAAAGTCAGATTAATAAAATTGAAGAATCTAAAGCAATTATTACCAACTTTCCAGTGTATGCAAATGTTAGTGGAATAGTTACTAAAAAAATGGTTGAAGAAGGTAATTATGTTAAGGAAGGTCAAAGCTTACTTATGATTTCAAATTTAACTACAGTTTGGGCAGATTTTGATGCTTATGAAAAGCAACTTTCAACCATAAAAAAAGGGGATGACATTACAATTACAACCAACACAAACCCAAACAAAGAGCTGAAAGCGAAAATTTCATTTATAGATCCAGTTCTAAATACTTCAACTAGAACAGTTGTGGTTAGAGCAGAATTAAATAATCGAAATGGAGAATTAAAACCTGGAATGTTTGTCAAAGGGGTGTTAGCTTCAAGTAATGTAAAAAGCAATAAAAAAACTATAATATCTGTGCCTAAATCTTCTGTTTTATGGACCGGAAAACGCTCTGTAGTTTATGTTAAAAAACAAGGTGATGAACCAATTTTTGAGTTACGAGAAGTTACTTTAGGAAACGAAATTGGTGAACATTATGAAATTTTAAATGGTTTATCTGAAAATGAAGAAATTGTTACCAACGGAACTTTTACTGTAGATGCCGCTGCACAACTTCAAGGGAAAAAAAGTATGATGAGTCCAGAAGGAGGAATAGTAGTTACTGGTCACGAAAATCATATAGGAATGCAAGATACTGGAAATGACCAAAATGGAGAAACAGAAGTTGTTAATCGAATTAAAGTTGATTCCAAGTTTCAAGATCAATTAAGCAACTTATTTACCAGTTATTTAGCAATAAAAGATGCTTTGGTTAATGATAATACTAAACTTACACAAACCTCCGCAATAACTTTTATTGATAATCTTGAAAAGATGGATATGAAGCTTTTAAAAGATAGTAAATCTCATAATGTATGGATGCCAATTCTAGAAGTACTTAAATCCTCTTCAAACAAAATTTCAAGCACAACTGAAATTAAAATTCAAAGAGAATATTTTGTGTCGTTATCTAATAATATAATTAAATCAATTGAAACATTTGGAGTAAATAGAAAAGTGCTTAAACAATTTTGTCCAATGGCTAATAATGATAAAGGAGCTTTTTGGTTAAGCTTGGATGAAGAAATTAAGAACCCTTATTTTGGACAAGCAATGCTTAAATGTGGTAGTACAGAAGCTACAATCAAATAACGAGAATTTTAAACTACCTTTCAATTATTTGATGGGTAGTTTTAAAATAGTTTAATTAAAAAACTCATGATAATGGAACAAAAAAATATAGTTACCGTAAAAAATATGGTATGCGATCGTTGTATCAAAGTGATTAAAGATGAGTTGATTAAAAATAATATAATGTTTGAACTAATTGAATTAGGCAAAATTCATTTCGAAATTAACCTTTCAACAAATGAATTAAAAACGCTTAAGACAATTTTAGAGAAAGAGGGTTTTGAAATAGTTGAAGAATCAGATTTAAAAATAGTAAATCAAATTAAAACATTAATTATTGAGAATATCTTTCACAAAAGGCACAAATTGTTCAATGAAAATTATTCAACATTCCTATCTTCAAATTTAAAAATAGAATATGGTCAGTTAAGTAGGATATTTTCTGAATTAGAAAAACGAACAATTGAAAACTACATTATTCAACAGAAAATAGAAAGAGTGAAAGAATTAATTTTTTACAATGAGCTAACGATAAGCCAAATTTCATATGAATTAAATTATAGCAGTCCTCAACATCTATCTCGTCAATTTAAAAAAATTACAGGAATCACGCCTACACAATATAAAAATATAGGCTCTCGAGGGAAATTAGATACAATTTAAACATAATTATGCACAACTAAATTATGAAATCTATAGACCTTTATAGTATATAAATAAACAAAAAATAAACAAAAAATGAAAACAAAAATTTTAATAATGGTATTTGCAATTGGATTGTTTGGAATATCAACAATGAATGCTCAAATGGATCATTCTAAAATGAAAAAAGATTCAACAAAAATGAAAATGGATCATTCTAAAATGGATCATTCTAAAATGATGGTGAAAAATGTTTATACCTGTCCAATGCACGCAGATGTTAAAATGGAAAAACCAGGTGATTGCCCTAAATGCGGAATGAAACTTAAAAAAATGGAAATGAAAATGGATCATTCTAAAATGAAAACTTCTTATACTTGTTCAATGCATCCAGAAATAAATTCAGAAAAACCAGGAAAATGTCCTAAATGTAAAATGGATCTTATTGAGAAGAAAACAGAAATAAAGAAAACAGAAAAAGACCATAAAGAGCACAAACATTAGTAAAAGTCCTGACGCTAAGAAAAAGGAGTGTAAAAATATATTGATTTATTTGATTGATTTTTTCTTAAATATATAATTCCTTTTTCTTGCCCAGGCACAATTTAAATTCATAAAATTATGAAAACAAAAATATTAATTATAGGTTTATTTCTTATTGGCTTTATAATAAGTAGTTGCAATAATCAAACAAAACAAAAGGAAGTAACAAAAGGAGAAAATAAAATTGAGGTTTCTGAAGAAACACTTTCAAATGCTGCAGAGGTTGCTAAAATTGAGTCGAAAAAAGTATGTTATGTAAATAACAAATATATGGGGATAGATCAAATTCCAGTTGAATTTGAAAATAAGACCTATTATGGATGTTGCGAAGGATGTGTAGTGAAATTAAAAACAATGAGAGAAACTCGTTACGCTAAAGACCCTTTCACAGGAAATGAAGTTGATAAAGCAATGGCTTTTATTGTTTTGAGTCCTACTGGAAATAACGACGTTCTTTATTTTGAATCTCTACAAACCTATAAAGATTTTATAAAATCTTAAACCCTCTCATTGGTTTTTATTTAGTTCTGAACAAAAGAAAGGGGAATACTATTTTATCTTTTTAAAATTTGTTTCATAGCGGTATTCCTTTTTCTGTTCAGAAATTTTTATAGATTCTTTACCTCTTCAACTCAAGACATTTTTAACTACTACTATAAAATTATATAAAAATGAAGCACACATACCATATTTCCGGAATGACTTGCAGTGGTTGCAAAATCAATGTTGAAACAGCTTTGAATAATTTAAAGGAAATAACAAAAGTAACTGCTGATTTAAAAGAAGGTGAAGTTGTTATTGAAATGACATCACATATTTCATTGGAAAAATTACAAGAAACATTGTTAAAAGCAGGTTTACACTATACAATTTCAAATGTTGGAGATACCAATGCATCTCAGAAAAATCAGAAACCCAATCATCTCAATCAACCTAAAGAGGGTAATGGAATTTTTTATTGTCCAATGCAGTGTGAGGGTGACAAAACGTATGATAAACAAGGTAGCTGCCCTAAATGTGGAATGGACTTAGTTGAGCAACCAAAATTAATTCAAGCAACTAAATATACCTGTCCAATGCACCCTGAAGTAATTCAAGATTCACCAGGTTCCTGCCCTAAATGCGGAATGGATTTAGTTCCAATGGAACCGGATGAAAGTGAAGAATTAAAAACGTATAGATCCTTAGCTAAAAAGATGAAAATTTCAGCTTTTTTAGCAATTCCAGTACTTTTAATTTCAATGTTAGCACATTTACCTGAAAATCCATTGTTACAAATTACATCACAATATAACTGGGATTGGGTTCAATTTATATTAACAATCCCTATTGTATTTTATACCTGTTGGATGTTTTTTGTGCGTTGCTGGAAATCAATAATCACTTGGAATTTAAATATGTTTACTTTAGTTGGTATTGGAACGGGTGCTGCATTTCTGTTTAGTATAGTTGGTTTATTATTTCCTGAGGTTTTTCCAAACGAATTTAAAGGCTCATCGGGTGATGTAAGTATGTATTTTGAAGCTACAGCGGTTATTCTTGCTTTAGTTTTACTTGGACAATTGTTGGAGGCAAAGGCGCATAGCCAAACAAGTGGTGCCATTAAAGAACTACTGAAACTAGCACCTTCTGAGGCAACTTTAGTTGTTGATGGTGAAGATAAAGTTGTTGCTATTCACACAATTAGAAAAAACGATCTATTACGTGTGAAACCTGGGGAAAAAATACCCGTTGATGGTGTTATTTCAGAAGGAAATAGCAGCATAGATGAATCTATGATAACTGGTGAACCTATCCCAGTCGATAAAAAAGAAGGCGATACCGTAAGTTCAGGAACAATTAATGGTACTAAATCATTTGTAATGAAAGCTGTTAAAGTTGGCTCTGAAACGCTCTTAGCTCAAATAATACAAATGGTAAGTGATGCTAGTAGATCAAGAGCGCCAATTCAAAAATTAGCCGACACCATCTCAAAATACTTTGTGCCTGTTGTAGTCCTTATATCAATAATTACTTTTATTATTTGGGCTAATTTTGGACCAGATCCTGCATTGGTTTATGCTTTTGTAAATGCAGTAGCAGTGTTAATTATTGCGTGTCCTTGTGCCTTGGGTTTAGCAACACCAATGTCTGTTATGGTAGGAGTTGGTAAAGGTGCTCAAAATGGTATTTTAATTAAAAATGCTGAAGCTTTAGAATTAATGAATAAAGTAAATGTATTAATCACCGATAAAACAGGAACTTTAACTGAAGGAAAACCATCAGTTGAAAAAGTATTTGCTATTGAAGGTGAAGCAACTGATTTAGTATGTAAAATTGGCTCGTTAAATCAATATAGCGAACATCCTTTAGCAAAGGCTATAGTTGAATATACCAAAAAAAATGAACTCAAATTTTCAAAAGTTTCAAATTTTGAAGCAATAACAGGAATGGGAATTATAGGTACTGTTAACGAAGCTAAAGTTGCTGTAGGTAATGAAAAGTTAATGATAAAACTAAATACAACAGTACCATCAACTTTAAAAAAGGAAATATTAGTTGAACAAAAATTAGGTAAAACGGTCTCATACATTGCTGTTAATAATATTGCATTGGGTTATGTAAGTATTTCTGATGCTATAAAAACAACCAGCAAAGAAGCAGTAAATGAACTAATGAAGAAAGGTCTTGATGTTATTATGCTAACTGGGGATAATGCAAATACAGCAAAAGCAGTGGCAGATGAATTACACCTAAGTAATTTCAAAGCAAGCTGTTTACCCGAAGATAAATTAGAGTTTATTAAAAAATTACAAGCAGAAGGAAAAATTGTAGCAATGGCAGGTGACGGAATTAACGACGCTCCTGCGCTAGCTCAAGCCAATGTTGGTATTGCTATGGGAACAGGTACCGATGTTGCTATTGAAAGTTCTGAAATTACTTTAATCAAAGGCGACTTAAAAGGAATTGTGAAAGCTAAAAATTTGAGTCAAGAAGTAATGAAAAACATTAAACAAAACTTGTTCTTTTCTTTTGCGTACAATGTGCTTGGTGTACCTGTAGCTGCTGGATTATTATTCCCAGTATTTGGTATTTTACTTTCGCCAATTATTGCAGCATTGGCAATGAGTTTTAGCTCTGTTTCAGTAATAGTTAATTCACTAAGGTTAAGAACCGCAAAACTCTAAACAATTTTAAGTTTACCGAAATAAGTTATGATAGCAGTTAGTGCAAATAGAAATAAAGTAGCTAAAAACAAAACCATCCTAATTCATATCATTTTAGGTGTAGTTGTTTTTTATTTCATTTTTCACCCTATAACTATGGTTTTATATTGGTACGAATTTAACAAGGAACCTATTACAACAAAATCATTTTTTGAAGTTTTAAGTCATAGAACACTCCACTCTTTTTCATATAAAATGTTAAATATGTCACTGGCATTCATAATAATGGGAGGTGCTATTGGAGCTGTATTTGGAATGTATCGTATTAAAACTAAAAAACTAAACAAACATTTAAGTCTACTAAAAAAAGATTTAATTAATTTAATAAATCAAGGAGAAAACCAATTTCTAGAGTTTAAATCATCTATTCGTTTTGATTATCAGCTAAAAAAAGTGAATGTTGATCTTGAAACGGTAATTGCAAAAACCATTGTTGGTTTTATGAATGCAAAAGGTGGTAAATTAATTATTGGTATTAATGACAAAGGTCAAGTATTAGGTTTAGAAAATGATTATAATACACTAAAATTAAAAAATATAGATGGTTTTGAGCAAAAAATATATCAAATCATTTCAAAATTTATAGGGAAAGAATACTGTGCTTATATAACTGTGTTTTTTCAGGAAATTGAAAAAAATTCTATTTGTATTGTCGATGTCGAAAAAACTAAAGAACCTGCCTATGTTATAACAGGTTCAAATACTACTTTTTATTTAAGAACAGGTAATTCAACAAGACCACTTAGTATAAAAGAAGCCATCCATTTTATAAATATGGAGAGAGAAATTTAAAAGAAAAATAATTTAAATACTAATTTTAAAATCAAAACAAATGAAAAAAACAATCTACGTAATAGCATTTTCAATATTATTTTTAAGTGCTTGTAAAAACGACAAAAAACAAACCGAATCACATGATGCCTCAATGGAAGAAACTAACATGCATCAGCAAGACGAACATAGTTCAATGGATAACTCGTCAATGCAAGGAGATCTAAAAAGTACAACCGAAAAAAATAGCAGTAGTTCTGAAATAATAGATGCGTATTTACAGTTAAAAAATGCATTAACCGAAGATAGCAAAGACAAAGCTGCTGAAGCAGGAAATAAAATACTTACTGCTTTTTCAAATTTTGATATGACCAAATTGTCTGATGAACAACACATGACCTATATGGAAATTATGGAAAACTCGAAAGAACATGCGGAACATATTATTAAAAGTCCAATTGATCACCAACGGGAACATTTTGAAGAATTAAGTAAAGACGTTAACGACCTGATAGAATTAATTGGCACAGATAAAACATTATATGTAGATTTTTGTCCTATGTACAATAACAATAAAGGAGCAATGTGGTTAAGTGAAACCGAAACAATCAAAAATCCATATTTAGGTAGTAATATGCCAACTTGTGGCAATATTCAAAAGAAAATAAATTAGTGAAACATCTTAAAAAAATGTTGTTTTTTTTCCTGATTGTATTTGTGGGTATCCAATTGGTACCCACAAATCACAATCAAAGTTCTGTAATTTCAAAAACAGAATTCAATAATTATATTGTGGTTCCTAAAAATATTCAAAATATTCTTAAAAACTCATGTTACGACTGTCATAGCAATAACACCAATTATCCTTGGTATAATAAAATTCAACCAGCAAGTTGGTTTTTAGAAAAACACATAAACGAAGGTAAGAAAGAACTCAACTTTAGCACTTTTGGTGACTATTCGAAACGTAAACAAAAAAGTAAATTAAAATCAATAATCAATCAAATTAGAGATGATAAAATGCCTTTAAAATCCTATACCTTAATACATCGTAATACTAAATTAAATGAGTTACAAAAAAAGGAAGTTATTGAATGGTTCACAAAATTAAAAGATAGTGTATAAATGAAAAAAAAGATTAGAAAAATTCACAGATATTTAGGGATATTTATAGGGTTACAATTTATAATGTGGACAGTAAGTGGTTTGTATTTTAGTTGGACCGATATTGACCAAATACACGGCGATAATTTTAGAAATCTTAACTACAAACCAAAGTCATTTAACAAGTTAATCAGCCCTTCAAAATTAAATATAGTATCAGGTGTAAATTCAATTGAATTAAAAGAAATTGATAACCAACCGTTTTATTGGATAAATAAAAATAGCTTATATAATGCTACAACAGGTCATCTTAAAAATGGTATTACTGAGAATGAGGCATTATCCATTGCAAAAAAGCATATGTTAAAAAAGCTAATTGTTAAAGATATAAAGTTAATAACACAAACTGATAAACACCACGAATATAGAGAAAAACTATTACCTGCTTATGTAATTTCATACAACCACAAAGAAAACATAAAAGCGTATGTTTCGATTAGTGATGGAAGTTTTCAAACAGTTCGTCATAGAAATTGGAGATGGTTTGATTTTTTGTGGATGACACATACTATGGATTATCAAGGAAGAGATAATTTTAATACCATTGTTTTAAGAGTGTTTTCTTTATTAGGACTTTTAACCGTTTTAAGTGGTTTCGTTTTATGGTTTACTTCTTCTAAAACTATTAGAAAATTAATAAAAAACAAAAAATGAATAAATTAAATATAACCTTATTTCTGTTACTTTTTACGGTGGTAAAAATTAGTGGACAACATATAATTAATACCAATGTTGTTGACTTAAAAGACTTTAAAATAACAATGGTACTGGAATCATATTCTTGTGACTTTCATCCCAACAAATTAGTATATGAGAATGGTAATTGTATTGTATGTGGTAAAGAATTAATTAGAAATAAAAAAATCAAATTCAATTTGGTTGATAATACCTTGGACTTATCTCAGCTAACTGGCAGAATAATTGTAATTTTTAAAGACGGAACACAAAAAGTTAGTAAATTAAATATTGAAGATAATTTTTTATGGGTAAAATTAGGAATCAATGGCCTTAATAATTTTCAACAAGTAGTGTTGAAACTAAAAAATAACAATAAAAATTATGAAGCCATTTTTGGGGATCAAATAGTGCATCAAGGTCATCATCATTAAAAATGATTTAAATAAAAAAATAATTACAAAAGGTAATTCATATAAAATATAAGATATGCTAAAGTTGTTTAAAACTTTAAAAATAAATTTAACAATATTCCAAAAGTTATTGATTGGGATAATAGCATTACTTATACTTAATATTATTGTTGCTTATGTTGGAATTGTAAGTGCCAATAAACTTAAAAACAATTCTAAAATTGTATTAAAGGAAACTAATAAATACAACAATCTTCAGAATTTAAAATTAAATTTCACGGAACTTTTAATGCCGGCAAATGATTATCTTATTCATGGCAATAAAGTTGAAATTTTAAATTTCAATAAGTTAAATGCTATTACTAGGTTGCAATTAGAGAAATCTAACACTTTTGAAGACAATCATTTTAACGAGCATTTTTTAGAAGAAATTGAAGATATTTTTCATGAGGTTGAAAGATTGAGTAATAACATATTCGAACTAAAAGAACCGATTGGAAATAATGAAGGAGCTATCATGATGGAAGTAATGGATGGCATTGTTATAGATGCACAAAAAAAATAGATATTTTATTAGCGTCATCATCCTCTTTAGTAAGTGCTTACATAAGCAATAGTCAAATCACAAATTCAAAAGCAACAAGTGTAATTATTATAGTATTGGTAATAATAATGATTCTTTTATTGGTTGGTGGATACTATTTTGTAAAAAAAATTACAAGGCCAATAAAAAATTTAACATTAATAGCTCAAAAAGTCACTTCAGTAAATTCAAAATCAAAGTTAAAAGAATTACCTATTAACCACGATGAGATTGATAATTTTTCGAATTTATTTAAAAATATGATTCGTGTTTTGTCTAAAAATACGGTATCAAAAGATTACCTCAATATTATTCTTCAAAGAATTGATGAATCATTAATAATTACAAATCTTGATGGAGATATTTTGATAGTTAATAAATCTACATTAGAATTATTAAAATATGCTGAACAGGAACTAATTGGAGAATCTATTAATAAGGTTCTTTTAGGTGAAAGAAAAAACATACCGACAACAACAGAAGATGAATCTGCACAAAATATTTTCAATACTTATTTTACTAAAGATAATGAGGCTATACCAATAACTTTTTCTAAATCATTTATTTATGATAGCAACAATCATAAAACAGGAATATTATATCTAGCTTATAACCAAAGAGAAAGAGATGATGATAAAGAGGTGCTAAAAGATGATGCCCTTTTGGATAAAGGTAAGATAAAAATTAAGGAAAAAACACCTTTAACCAATAGAGAAATAGATATA
The DNA here is from genome assembly GCF_012524075.1 of Lutibacter sp. B1. Classification (GTDB taxonomy): domain Bacteria; phylum Bacteroidota; class Bacteroidia; order Flavobacteriales; family Flavobacteriaceae; genus Lutibacter. The sequence continues at coordinate 26,453 of NZ_JAAZUI010000023.1, read as the reverse complement.
TTAAAACTTATTGTTAAAGATTATAGTAATCAAGAAATTGCAGATAAACTGTTTATTAGCATAAGAACTGTTGAAACTCATAGGAAAAACATTATGGTAAAACTACATGTAAAAAGCACTATCGGATTGGTTCACTATGCAATTCAAAATAATTTGATTTAATAACTCCCTTATCTACCTCTTTTACATAAAATCCAGCTTCTTTATCCAATTTTTAAAATAATTTACTTTCAGTTATTTTAATAAAACCGTAAAACTACGTATTACATGGTATTTTTCATAAACTGTAATTTATGGGGGTAATTGGGTATAATTTTATTTTATGCAAAATATAACTTTGCCAGTAATTATAAACCAGATTAAAATATGAAAACAAAAAACAAAATTGTAGTTGCATTGGTACTGTTTGTTGGATTTGTAAACACAAAAGCTCAATCTACTTGGGTAGCACCAAAAAATGCTGATGTAATTTCAAATCCTTTAAAAAACGATCAAACGGCAATTAAAAAAGGAAAAACACTTTATCTGCAATTGTGTGCTGTATGTCATGGTGATAAGGGTAAAGGAGATGGTGTAGCGAGTGCCGCTTTAAATCCAAAACCTGCAAATTTCACAATAGATAAATTTCACAAACAAACTGATGGAGCTGTTTTTTGGAAGCTTACGGAAGGTAAACCTCCAATGGCTTCTTACAAAGAATCACTTTCAATTACACAACGTTGGCAATTGGTAAGTTATTTAAAAACCATTAAAAAATAAAATATAATTATGAAACGAATTATTTTACCAATCCTAGCAATGTTTTTTGTAGGCAATATAATTGCACAACAAGACTTAAAACCAAGCAAAACTCAATTTATGATTAGAGGTTATGGAAGTGCAGGTTTTCAATCTTTAAATGATGAAGGAGAAAAAGAGTCTTCATTTAATAGTGGAACTTTTGCACCAATAATGTTATTTAAATTTTCTGACAAGTTTATGTTTGAAACAGAAATGGAATTTGCCTATGAAAATGGCGAATTAGAAACAGCTCTTGAATATGCCGATGTAATGTATATATTAAACGATTATATGACAATTAGAGCAGGTAAATTTTTACTGCCTTTTGGTACATTTATGGAGCGCTTGCATCCTTCGTGGATTAATAAATTATCATCAGTTCCTTTAGGTTTCGGTCACGATGGGATTGTTCCTTCTTCTGGAGTAGGAGTAGAATTAAGAGGAACTTTTACAGTAAGTGGCTCTAAATTTAACTATGCTGTTTATTCTACAAATGGTCCAAAATTAAATGATGGTAGTATGGATCCAGATGAGGCAGGAATTTTACATTTCGATAATTATGAAGATAATAATAAAAATAAATCTTTGGGTGGTAGAATTGGGTATTTACCATTTACGGACTCTTCAACAGAAATTGGTTTTTCATTTTTAAATTCAAAAGTTGGGAATACAGAATCTGATTATGAAAAAATTGGGGCAAAATTAATTGCGTATGACTTCTCCTTTATTAAAAAAGTAAATCCTTTAGCAGGTATAATTGATATAAAAGCTCAATATAATAAATCCTTAGTTGATGACGCGGAATATTTTGAACCTTTAGATGGCGGTGGTTTTGAAGAATATACTTTTAATAATACAAGTAATTCCTTTTATGCACAATTAAGTTACAAACCTACAATGTCGGCCAGTAATTTCTTGAAAAATATAGAATTAGTTGGGCGTTACTCTGAATTAAATACTCCCGAAGGTGCTGAATGGGAATCAAATGTTAAGCAAACGGCTTTTGGAATTAATTATTGGTTAAGTTGGAGGTCAGCCTTAAAGGTAAATTATCAAATTACAGATGGTACCGGTGGCCACGGTGGTGGCGGAATAGATAAAAAACTATTTACCATACAATGGGCATTTGGTATATAATAAATTAAAACTTTAAATTATGAAAACATTTAAAATAGTATCGATTATAGGATTTATTGGATTTGCAACTATCTCTTGTTCGCCTGAAAGAGCTGCCATAGTTCAAGGTAAATCTGGCGTTCAATTATGGAGTGAAACCTGTATGAGATGTCATAATACACCATCTCCAGCAGATTTTAATGATGCGGATTGGTCAACAATTGAAATGCATATGAGAGTGAGAGCAAATTTAACAGCTGATGAATCAAAAAAAATATTTGATTTTTTAAGATCAGCTAATTAATAAACCTTCCATTGGCAAGAAAAGAAGTGTTATTGAAAAAATGTTCTTTAACATTCTTTTTAAACTAGGTAGTTAATTATTAATAAAAAATATCATGAAAAAAAATCAAATAGCAAAATGCCTAATGATAATTTCATTTGGTATAATTTAAGTTGCTTGCTCTAAGGATGATGAAATAACAAATGCCCATATTATAGGCGCATATACTGGTACCTTAACAAAAAATTTGGAAATTTACAAGGCAATCAAATTAATTCAAAATAGGCTACTGCGATAGTTTCTTCCATTGGTAAAAAAATTGAAGTTTATTTTTATAATGATGATTTTAATACTACAGTTTTATTAAATATTTATGAGAATAGTGATTATATGATGCCGTCCTTGTCTGGTCAAGAATTTGAAAAATGGGAATCAATGGGAAATTTATAAAGTGAATCTATTAATACCAAATAAAAAATAATTATGAACTATTATTTCAATAAAATCATTTCTGGAAATTTTGATCAGATAGTTGAAAAAGTCACTCAAGAGCTAAAAAAAGAAGGTTTTGGTATATTAACTGAAATAGACATTAAAGCTACCTTAAAGAAAAAGCTCGATGTAGATTTCTATAATTACAGAATCTTGGGTGCTTGCAACCCTCAGTTTGCATATAAAGCACTTCTGTCAGAAGATAAAATAGGCACAATGCTTCCTTGTAATGTTATTGTTCAGGAAAAAGAAGCGGGTAAAATTGAAGTTTCTGCTGTCGACCCTGCTTCTTCTATGAGTGCAGTAGAGAATGAAACATTGAGTGAAGTAGCTTCTCAGGTAAGAGATAAATTAAAAAGGGTTATCGATAATATTTAATGTCTAAGACCATGGAGAAATTAAAAGTAATCATAATGTTCATGGCAGGTATTTTAGCTTCTGTTACCATTGGTCAAACTGTTTTAAAGTATTCGGAATCGTTTCCTCTGGTTTGGTTTGGAATAACTATAACAAAAACACTCAACTCGGTTTTAATAATTGTTCCTGGATTGATTTCTCTAATAATTATTTATTTGTTTTGGTTTAGAAAATCAAAAGTAAAAATTGAATAATAATTTTGATGAAATGTTACAAATATTTACAGGCAGCAACTAGAAAAACATTCTGATTTATATGCCAAAAAATTTAGAAAATATGCGAAAAGTAAGAATTAATAAACAGTTAAAATGCGATGCAACATACCATATAGATGAATGTATAGTGTTTAGAGAACGAATAATAAAGGAAAAGAATCCTATAATTATCGCAAACGTCAATGGTTTTGAAATAGGCTTATGTGATAATGATAAATTTATAGAGTTACTAAATAGTGAAATTAAACAGGCTAAACTTTGTTTAGAAGGTAAACCAAATAAATTTATGGAGTTTATGGATTGCACTTAGTTTACTACAAGTGTTTGATAGAATGAAATCCAATAATAATTTATAAAAATATGAAACCGGTATTAAATATTAAGATGGTTGGTTTAAAAGATTCACCTATTGATAATGTTTTTTTGAAGCTGAACTTAAAGAAATACCAAACAGTAATAGTCAATTTAATAATTAATTAATAAACATTAAAACTTAAAATCATGAAAAATTCATTTAAACTAGAAGTTTTGAAAACAAACAAAATTCTCACAACAGAAGAACAAAGTAAATTTCGTTTGAAATTTAAACCTTTTTTGAACATAGAAGGAGTTATTAGTCTATGTCTTGAGGAAGAGCATCTATACATAGAATACGACCCAATATTTTTTAATTTAGATTCGTTTAAAGAAATTTTAACAGCTGTTGGATTTCCCTTGGAACATGAGAAAATCAAACTAGCTTCACTAATTTAATATGAATTAACCGAATTCAATTTTCATATTCGTAACAAGTTAAAAGAAGTTTTGGCTTATTATGTATGGACATCGTTTAAGTAAGGAGAATATGGTTGGCTATATGCAAAATAAGAACTTGCAATGGATGCATCATTTAGATTTAGAGCATATTGAAAATGATATACATTATGGCTTTTTTAAAATGTTGGACAATAGTTTTAATTACACATTTTTAATTGATGATATGGAATATCATTTTGAAGGTATCAGTGAATATATAACTGAAGAAATTGGTTTCTAATAATTTTAAATACCTTCAGAAGTATTATAAAAACTCTGAAGGTATTTATGTTTATATAAAAAAATGCAAACATTTAAATACTAGAACTTTAATAAGTATATTTTTTTATTTTAACACAAAATAACTTCGTGAAATGATTTAAAAAAACAACTAGTTATGTAACTTAAGTAGCATATAGAGTTGCCACATTTGCGTATTTTTGATAGTATAAATCAGTACATAAAATTGAAAAATATACCGCTCAAAATATCGGCAATTTTAATGACAACCTTAGTGTTGTTTTCATCTTCTTTTGTGTTAATTGATCAACATTATTGTCAGGGTAAACTTAAGAGTTTTTCAGTTTTTGGTAATGCAAAAGAATGTGAAATGGATATGCCAATTTGTAAATTGGAAAACCATAATGCATCCTTTTCTAAATCGAGTTGTTGCACAAATGTTTTGGAATTAAAGCAAGGTTCTATATTTGAAAAAAATCTTGATTCAAATTTTAGCATTCAAACTTCCTTTTTCAATTCAAATAATTATTTTAATTTATTTGAAAAATTAGTAGGTCTTACAAACAATAGGGGTGAATATCATAACTACTCGCCTCCCTTAATTTTTAAAGATGTATTAATTTTTATACAATGCTTTCTAATTTGATTTAAAATAGTAGTGTTGGGACTCAACACTAACATACAATTCAAACCATTTTAAGTAACTCAAAATAGGCGTTTTTATAAATGCTATAGTTACTTTCAAATAAGCAATAAATACAGTATAAATAATTAAAAAATAATAAAATGAAAATAAATAAAAATATAGGAATAGCAAGTGTTTTAGTAATAGCTATAGGATTGTTGTTTACAGCTTGCGATAAAAATGATGATGTAGCTTATAATGATGTTGTAGGCGTTTATAAAGGTACATTAACTACCAATATAGCTGGTAAATCAAGTAGTTCAAAAGTCAATAATATTGCAACAGCTGAAGTAACTATGGTAGGTGATCAAATTGAAGTTCATTGTTTTAACGATGATTTTGATACCACAATTATGTTAAATCTTTTTGAAGATGGCAACATGATGAACACATGTTTAACTGGTTCCGATTTTGAAAACATGTATGGTCATATGATGGGTCAAGGAAATATGAATGGAAATATGCAAAATATGGGTTCAGAGTGGATGCAACATTTAAACAATGAACATCAAGACTCTGATGAACATTTTGGAGGTTTTAATATGCAAAACCACTCTTTTGAATATACGTTCAAAATGGAAAATGGAGAATTTCATTTTCAGGGACAAAAAAAATAAATTGATCATTATAACAACATAAAAATATTTTAAAGCCTTCATTTAATATTTCTGAAGGCTTTCTTATTTTATAATAATTAATAAGGAGTTGTTTTTTTGCACTACCATTGCATCAATTTATTTGTATATTTAAAAAGCAATAAATTAAGTAGGTCAAAAAACAAAATTTATGAAAATCATATTAAAATCAGAAATCACTTGTCCAAACTGTGGACATAAAAAAGAGGAAACAATGCCAACAGATGCTTGTCAATTCTTTTACGAATGTGAAAATTGTAAAAGCGTTCTAAAACCAAATGAAGGAGATTGCTGTATATATTGTACTTATGGAACAGTCGCTTGCCCATCTATTCAAGAAAAAAAAGGTTGCTGTTAACCTTTTTTAAATAAAATTAAAACGCTGCTAAAAAAACTTTGCAACCCTATTGCATTTATTAAATTGTTATATTTGCTTCCTTAATGAAAGTATTAGTAATCATATTATCTATTTATTCTATAGCCTTAACAGCAATACATTGTGATGATGAAGCTGTTTTTGGGTCTGAGCAATTAGCTTCAATTACTCAAAATAATGATGATAACGGTGATAATACGATGGATTTATGCTCTCCTTTTTGTATTTGCGCATGTTGTTCTATTAGTATCACAAAACCAACGCCACCTGTTGAGAAAGAGCTTTATATTACAATAGCTTCAAAAGCAGTTATTGGCATACAAGAAACATTCTTCTTAAATAATTTTTCTAACAAAATAGATCAGCCCCCTCAAGTTTAGTTTATAAATACGTTTTTAAGCACCTGCATTTTTGTTGGTGATTACACATTTTTATAACTTAAACATATCATAAAATGATCGATAAAATCATTCGCTTTTCTATTAACAATAAATTCATTGTTGGCTTATTTATTTTGGTACTTATTGGTGCTGGAATACATTCAATGATGACCATAAAATTGGGTTCTGTACCCGATATTACCAACAATCAAGTACAAGTAATTACTGTTGCTCCCAATTTGGGAACAGAAGATATTGAACAATTTGTTACCTATCCTATTGAGTTGGCTGTTGCTAATTTACCAAGTGTTACAGAGTTGCGTTCTGTATCTCGTTTTGGCCTTTCAGTAGTAACCATTGTATTTAAAGATGAAATGGGAACTTATTTACCCCGCCAATTGGTTCAAGAAAAATTAGCTGAAATACAAGAAGATATACCGGCAGGTTTTGGAAAGCCATTTATGGCGCCAATCGCTACTGGTTTGGGAGAAATTTACCAATACTCATTGGTGCCAAAGGAGGGTTTGAACATAAATATTCGCCTTCAGATTTACGAACTATTCAAGATTGGATTGTTAAGCGGCAAATGGCATTAGTACCAGGAGTAGTTGAAATCAATTCTTTTGGAGGTAATGTTAAACAATACGAAATAGCATTAAATCCCAATCGACTGAACAGTATGGGAATTAGTATTAGTGAGGTTTTTGAAGCTCTTGAGGCTAACAACTCCAATACAGGTGGTGCTTACATCGAAAAAAATCATCAGGCCAACTTTATTCGTGGAGAAGGCTTAGCAAGAACTTTAGAAGACATTGAAAATATTGTTATAGAAAACAATGAAAACACACCCATTTTAATAAAAGATGTGGCTGATGCCGTTCGTTTTGGGTCTGCAGTTCGTTATGGCGCTTTCACTGAAGACGGCCAGGAAGCTGTTGGTGGTCAAGTACTAATGCTAAAAGGAGAGAATCCGAATGAAGTGATTAAAAATGTTCAAAAACGTATTGAAAATATTCAAAAATCACTACCAGAAGGTCTTGAAATAAAACCCTTTTTAGATAGAAGTGATTTAATTGCACGTACTACAAGCACCGTTTCAAAAAACTTAATTGAAGGGGCATTGATTGTTGTATTTGTATTGGTTTTATTGTTGGGAAGTTTACGAGGAGGTTTACTAACGGCATCTATTATTCCTTTATCCTTATTGTTCGCTTTTATTTTGATGAAAGCAACAGGGGTTTGGGCAAATTTAATGTCTTTAGGTGCTATTGATTTTGGAATTATAGTGGATGGGGCTGTTATTATAGTTGAAGGAACTGTGCATCATATAGAGCAACGAATCAAAAAGAATAAAGCCGATTTTACGTCTCAAGAAATGGACGAACTTACTTATAAATCGAGTAGTATGATGATGAACTCGGCTTTTTTTGGCCAACTAATTATCCTTATCGTTTTTACACCTATTTTATTCTTAACTGGTGTAGAGGGTAAAATGTTTACCCCTATGGCATACACCTTTGGATTTGCTGTTTTAGGCGCTTTATTATTATGCTTAACCTATGTACCTGTAATGGCGTCATTATTTTTAAAGCCAACCTCACAGAAAAAACGAAATTGGTTCTCCAAACTTGAAGATTGGTTAACCAAAATTAGTGGTAAAATGATGACAAGCATTTTTAAAGTATATAAACCTTTAATTCAAGGTGCTTTAAAGTTCAGAAAAATGGTACTTGCTATGGCTGTGTTTTTATTTGTAATTGCGGCTTTTGTGTTTGCAAGAATGGGAGGAGAATTTATTCCAAAATTAGATGAAGGGGATATTGCAATGCAAATTTTTATGAAACCCGGTAGTTCGCTGTCAGAATCCATAAAAGTGTCAGAAGAAGCGGAAAATATCATCAATGCTAATTTCCCTGATGAAGTTAAAACAATGGTTGGTAGAATCGGTGTTTCAGAAATACCAACGGATCCTATGCCTATGGATATTGTGGATACGTTTATCATTCTTGAAAAAGATAAGAGTAAATGGACCTCAGCAGAAACTAAAGCTGAATTAATTGAAAAAATGGAAGTTAAGTTGAAAGCTATTGTAGGTGCCAATTTTCTGTTTACACAACCAGTTGAATTACGATTTAATGAATTGCTTACAGGTGTTCGTGAAGATGTTGCTATTAAATTATATGGTAACGATTTGGATGTACTTGCAATTAAAGCGGAAGAAATGGCTAAAATTATCCAAACGGTTGATGGTGCTGCAGGTGTTCGTGCTGAAGCTACAGACGGATTACCACAAATTACAGTAAATTACCAAAGAGCGAAACTGGCTAAATACGGATTAACCATAGATAAATTAAACCAATATGTAAGCACTGCTTTTGCAGGTGCCGATGCTGGAATTATTTTCGAAGGTGAAAAACGATTCGATTTGGTAGTTCGTTTTGCAGATAAGAACAGGCAAAGTATTGATGATTTAAAAAACTTATTTGTGGATTTACCGAATGAAAGTTCTCAAATCCCACTAAAAGAATTAGCTAAAATTAGTTACAAACCTGGTCCTATGCAAATTTCTCGTGATAATACCTATCGAAGAGTTTCTGTAGGTGTTAATGTAAGAGGTAGAGATGTGGAATCTATGGTAGAAGAAGTACAGAAAAGATTAGATGCTGAATTAGATCTACCTGAAGGTTATTTTATTGAATATGGAGGTTCTTTTGAAAATTTAAAAAGGGCAAAAGAACGCTTAACCATTGTAGTGCCTATAGCCCTTTTTCTGATTTTTATATTGCTATACTTCGCCTTAAACTCTGTAAAACAAGCAACAATGATTTATATGGCGGTGCCATTGGCGGCTATTGGCGGAATTTTTAGCCTGTTTTTACGTGGTATGCCATTTAGCATCTCGGCAGGTGTTGGTTTTGTGGTGTTGTTTGGTGTAGCTGTATTAAATGGTTTAGTGCTGGTAAGTAGGTTTAACAGCTTAAAATTAGAAGGAATGACAAATTTAAAAGATCGTATTTTATTAGGAACCGAAGAACGTTTGCGCCCAATATTATTAACAGCAATTGCAGCTATCATGGGCTTTATGCCAATGGCAATTTCTGGCTCAGCAGGTGCTGAAGTTCAACGACCTTTAGCCACTGTTGTTATTGGTGGTTTAATTTCATCAACCCTATTAACATTATTGGTGGTTCCTGTGTTATATTATTTTGTTGAAAAGCGTTTACAAAAAAGAATGGATAAAAAAACAGGTGCAATAAATACTTCAATTTTATCGATAATCCTATTGGTTTTCTTTTCTTTCATAGGAATAAATTCAGCAATTGCCCAAGAACAGCCTCAACATTTAACAATAGAGGAAGCTGTTGCCATTGCGTTTGAAAATAATCCAACCATAAAAGCGGCCAATCTGGAAATTGAAAAGCAAGAAAGTTTAAAAAAATCGGCTTTCGATTTAGATAAAACAGCAATTTCATATACAAAAGGGCAACTAAATGGGTTGCAAACCGATTATGAAATCAGCGTGAATCAAGATTTTAAATTTCCAACTGTTTATGGCACACAATCAAAATTACAGAAAGAACGGATTGCATTAAGCGAAGTTTCTTTGGCTCTCGAAAAAAATAGGTTGGAACGGAATGTGAGAGCGGCTTATATGGAGTTGTGGTTTGCTAAAAGTAAATTTATTTTAATTTCAAATTTAGAAAAAGAGTTTCAAAGTTTTGCCATTATTGCCGAAAAAAGATTTGAATCTGGTGAAACAAATTTAATAGAGAAAATGTCTGCTGAAGGGAAACGGGAAGAAATAAACCTCTTAAAATCTGAAGCAAGTTTAGATGTAGATAATTTAAGAAGGCAATTGCAATTAATCCTTAATATAACAGATACTTTAACAATTTCAGATAGTGCCTTGCAAAAAACCTCTTTTATTTCGGAAGAATCAGGTGACAATAGTCCAATTTTAAAAGTTCAGGAACAATTTGTTGCTGTTTCAGAAAGAGAATATAAATTAGAAAAGGCACAGTTTTTACCCGATTTATCTGCCGGTTATTTCAATCAGCAAATAGAAGGTGTAGAAAACTTTACCGGGTTTCAGGTAGGTGTAAAAGTCCCTTTGTTCTTTTGGTCTCAAAAAGGAAAAACACAAGCCGCCAAGAAAAATACTGAAATAGCCCAAATGAATTTTGAACAAACTAAATTAGATATTAACTCGGTATTACAGGCTAATATCCAAGAATATGAAAAACATAAGGCATCATTATTATATTATGAAACCAAAGGCTTGCAATTGGCCGATAAACTTTTTTCTTCAGCCAATACAGCCTATAAAGAAGGCGAAGTTGGTTATGTAGAATATATCACAACTTTAGAGCAAGCAGTACAAATTAAAAGGGATTATTTGGATAGGCTAAATCTTTACAATCAAACCGTGAATGAAATCAATTATTTAACAGGAAAATATAATTAACAAATGAAAAATACATTAAAAATAAGCGCCATTTTACTACTTCTTATTGTTTTTGGAAGTTGTCAAGATAAGACTACTCGTAATAATGAACATAATGAAAATAATGAGGGCAATAATGAAGAAGAAAGTGGTGAACACGAAGAAGAAGCTTCTACCCTTACATTGCAACTCGAACAATTAGAGGTAATGAAAATAGAATTGGGAGTTGTTAAACAAGTTGATTTAGGCACTTCATTTAAAGTGAATGGGCAATTAGAAGTACCTCCACAAAATATGGCAAGTGTTAGTGCTATCGTTGGTGGTCGTGTTCAAAGTGTTGGTGTTATTGAGGGTGATTATGTGAAAAAAGGTCAGGTAATTGCCCAATTGAACAACCCTAAATTTATAACAATGCAGCGCGAGTATCTTATAGACAAAAGTAATATTTCCTATTTAGAAAAAGATTATAAACGTAAGGAGGCACTTTTAAAAGAGGGTATTGTATCCTCCAAATCTTTTCAAGAAGTAGAAGCGGCATATAATGAAGGAAAATCAGCACTAAACGCCTCCAAATCTACTTTACAATTAATAGGAATAAATGTTTCAGAATTGGAGAATAATCAAATTATTTCTTCTATACCTGTAATTGCTCCAATTAATGGTTATGTTCAAAGTATAGCAATAAATATTGGTAAATTTGTTTCTCCAGAACAAGAAATGTTTGAAATTGTAGACAATGATCACTTACATTTAGGGTTGAAAGTTTTTGAAAAAGATATTGACAAAGCCAAAGTGGGTCAAAAAATCACGTTTTCGCTAACAACAACACCCGATAAAATCTATGAAGCAGAAATTTTTAATGTAGGTAAAGTACTTGATATGAACACCCGATCTGTAAAAGTTCACGCGGATATAATTGAGAAACGTCACGAGTTTTTAGCTGGAATGTTCGTAGATGCAAGAATAGTTACTTCAAATAAGATAGTAAATGCATTATCCGATGAAGCCTTTATAAGTGAAAAAGGATTGGATTATGTGTTTGTTCAAAAGGAGAAGACTGACGAGAACATTGAATTTGAAAAGATTCAAGTAAACAGAGGTATTTCAGATTTAGGATTCTCTGAAGTTTTATTTATTGAAGAAATTTCACCAACAACTATTATTGTAATTAAAGGAGCATATTACCTAAACTCTGAAATGCAAAAAGGTGAGTTTGGTGATGATGATTAAATTAAGTCAATATAAAATTTGAAAAGATGAAATAAGCGTAATCAGTATTTCAATACCAACCGAAATGACTATTTGCTTATTACATTTGACATTAAAAAAAACTAAATATAACCAGATGAAAGAAATTAAAGCATTTATAAAACCAATTAAATTAGAGAAAGTAGTAGCAGCCCTTAAAGAAAAGGGCTTTGAAAGTGTAACATTATCCGAGTGTGAAGGAACAGGAACTTATAAACGTGAGGACTCATTGCCTTCGTTAAAATTTCACTTTGCGGACAGTAAAATGATTAAACTTGAATTGGTTTGCCAAAATGAAGAAGCCGAACAAGCTTGCCAGCTCATTTGTAAAAATGCCGCTACACCGTATCCTGCAGATGGGATTATTTATGTATCAGACATTAATGATGCGTACAGAATTAAAACAGGCAAATCCATAAAAAGATTTAATATTTAGCACTATGCAAGATTTGGAAAAAATATTGGAGAATAAGAATGTAAAACCAACTGCTATGCGCTTGTTGGTTTTACAACTTCTCAGAAATAAAAATGCAGCAGTTAGTTTAACGGACTTAGAAGATCATTTTATAAAATCAGACAGAACTACAATATACCGTACTTTAAAAACCTTTGTAAAAAACGAAATTGCACATAAAATTGTTGATGGCACCGGAATTACAAAATATGCGTTGTGTGAAGAAAATTGCCATTGTGAAATAGAAACGGATTTGCATGTACATTTTCACTGTAAAATTTGTAATGAAACTATTTGTTTTCCCAAAAATAAAATTCCTTATATAAAGTTACCTGATGGTTATGAGGCAGATAATGTTAGTTTAACGGTTACAGGTATTTGTGATAAATGCAACACATAAATGCACTTCCGTTGCACTATAAATAGAAGTACTTTTATTGAATATTAATTCGTAAATAAGTACAATATGAAAACAAAAATGAATATAGGTTTCGGTTTATTATTAACCATATTAATTATGTTAGCGTATGGTTTTCAAAGCAATAATTCTAAAATTGCTACAAACAATTATCAGCCTATTAAAAAAGAGCTAAAGATAACAGGTAGTGAACTATTTCAAAATAACTGTGCTGTTTGTCACGGCTCTGAACGGCAAGGAAACTTACCGACTTTTCCTTCTTTAGTAGATATCAATCAAAAGTTGAGTAAAGATCATATAAGTGAACTGCTTAAAACAGGAAGGAATATAATGCCTAATTTCTCTCATTTATCTGATTCAGAAAGAAAAGCCATTGTAGGTTTTTTATACGGTGAATCAACTGAGTCAGCTATTGTAACTGAAGTTTCTTCTATAGAACAAGGTAAAAATCTTTTTGTGGCAAATTGTGCACAATGCCACGAACCAGATGTAGAAAATTCAAATTCACCAAAACAAATGCAATGGGGAATGAAGCCTCCTCTACTTAATGGAGTTAATAATTGGGTTAATATTTCCCAATTTAAACAAATATTAAATATGGGTCCTTGTTATATGCCTTCATTTGAGGCTATGGAAAATAAAAATAAAGAAGATATCTATGCCTATTTAAGTACTCTGAAAAGTAGTGCTCAAAACTCTAACTACAGAATGCGAAGAGGCTGTGGTTGTGGTATGGGGATGAGATAAATAATATTGAATATACAGTGTAGAAGTTATTTGCTTTAAAACATAAAATAATTAATACTAAAATTTAAAAATCATGTGGTACGAATGTAACAACGATTGGCATTATTTTGGAATGCACGGATTCTGGTGGCTCTTTTGGGTTGTCATATTAATAGTAATCTTTTTGGTGTTAAAACCATATTTGATTAATAAGAAAGGAAAAGATTCTTCTTTGGAAATTTTAAGACGTAAATACGCTTCAGGAGATATCTCTACAGAAGAGTTTGAAGAAAGAAAAAGAATGCTAGAAGCGGAGTAAGGGTTCAGTCGGAATCAAAGAGGAAATTTATAAAGTGAATCTATTAATACCAAATAAAAAATAATTATGAACTATTATTTCAATAAAATCATTTCTGGAAATTTTGATCAGATAGTTGAAAAAGTCACTGAAGAGCTAAAAAAAGAAGGTTTTGGTATATTAACTGAAATAGACATTAAAGCTACGTTGAAGAAAAAGCTCGATGTGGATTTCTATAATTACAGAATCTTGGGTGCTTGCAATCCTCCGTTTGCATATAAAGCACTGCAAGCTGAAGATAAAATTGGCGCAATGTTGCCTTGTAATGTTATCGTTCAAGAAAGAGAAAAAGGAATAATAGAAGTTTCTGCGGTTGACCCCGCTGCTTCTATGAGTGCAGTAGAGAATGAAACATTGAGAAAAGTCGCCGCAGAAGTGAGAGATAAGCTGAAAAGTGTTATTGACAATATTTAATGATTTAATGTCTAAGACCATGGAAAATTTAAAAGTAATTATAATGTTCATAGCAGGTATTTTAGCTTCTGTAACCATTGGTCAAACTGTTTTAAAGTATTCGGAATCGTTTCCTCTGGTTTGGTTCGGAATAACTATAACAAAAACGCTCAACTCGGTTTTAATAATTGTTCCTGGATTGATTTCTCTACTACTTATTTATCTGGTTTGGTTTAGAAAAAACAAAAATTGAAAAATAATTTTGATTAAATGTTACAAATATTTACAGGAGACAACCAGAATGACATTCTGATTTTTATGCTTAAAAAAAATTAATGAAAATTTATATAATATGAAAAAATCAAACATTAGTAAACAGTTAAAATGCGACGCAACATATCACATAAATGAATGTATGGCGTTTAGGGAACAAATAATTAAGGAAAAAAACCCTCTAATTATGGCAAACGTGAATGGTTTTCAAATAGGCTTATGTGATAATGATAAATTTATAGAGTTACTAGATAGTGAAATTAAACAGGCTAAACTTTGTTTAGAAGGTAAACCAAATAAATTTATGGAGTTTATGTATTGCACTTAGTTTGTTACAAGTGTTTGATAGAATGAAATCCAATAACAATTAAATATTAATTAAATACAAATATTATGAAACAAATTAAAAATGCAGGTATTTTAATGATTTTGGTAGCTTCGATGATAAGTTTTCAAAGCAATGCACAAAACACAGACAAGATTTTGAAAGACCCTAAAAAGAAGGAACAGGTTATGACGGCCATTAGCAACAATCCCGAAATGAGAATGGAAATGATGGAAAAAATGGTAAAGAAAGATTCTATGATGTCAAAAATGATGATGGAAAAAATGATGAAGATGATGGAAAAGGACACAACAATGTCAAAAAAGATGAAGGAAAAAATGGCCACAATGAAAAAAGAAAAAGGGATGAAGTGTGAATGTGAGTGTAAAAAAGAAGATGGAACGTGCCAATGTAAAATGGAAGATGATGAAGATGACAAAGATTAAAACGATGGGGTAATTACTTGAGATGCGTAAATGATGACCAGTATCTCGTATAACGTATTAATAAACATTAAAAATTAAAATCATGAAAAATTCATTTAAGCTTGAAGTATTGAAAACAAACAGAACGCTTACAACAGAAGAACAAAGTAACTTTCGCTTAAAATTTAAACCTTTTTTGAACATAGCTGGAATTATTAGTCTATGTCTTGAGGAGGAGCATCTATACATAGAATACGACCCAATTTCTTTTAATTTGGATTCGTTTAAAGAAATTTTAACAGCTGTTGGATTTCCATTGAAAGATGAAAATATTAAATTAGCTTCATCGAATTTGATGAGTTAATCAAATTCAATTTTCATAATCATGGTAAATTAAAAGGAATGACATTGATTATGAGAAGTACAAGACAAAGAAAAACTGAAAGAGGGTGATTGAGGAATTTTGAAATCAGAATGATGAAAAAACTACAACAGCTTACTAAGGAAATCAACGATTTGACGTTGAAGTTAGAACAAGAATATCCGGAATTGTACAGGTATCTGGATGAAAATCCTGCCACCATTCCTGCGATTGATCACCCCGAGCTAACCGTTAACACTTTTTCCGATTATCTAGATAGTTTAAAAGCATTATTACAAACGTATATAGAAACACATAAAAGCAATAACCTTGAAAATTAATTCATTAACAAAAAAATATTAGAAAAATGAACACAAAAATGAACACAAAAATGAACACAAAAGTAAAGTAGTTTTGCAGTATAAATTAAGAATCAATGAGAAAAATAAGTAACATATGTGTCATTTTGTTTTTGTTTAATGTGCATCATGCAGCGTCCCAAGAGTTGGTGCCTATTACAAAAACAGAGGTTTTGTCTAAAGTCTCGGAAGATAACATATCAATAAAAATTTCGGAAGAAGAATTTAATCAAGCCAGAGCAGATTACAGGCAGACCAATGCTGTGTTTTTACCAAATATTACAGCAAGTTATACAGGCATTGCAACCACCAATCCGTTAATGGCTTTTGGTTCTAAGTTGAATCAGGAAATATTAACGCAAAACGATTTTAATCCTGCTTTACTAAATGATCCTTCACAGATAGAAAACTACGCAACAAAGTTCGAAATTCAGCAACCATTAATCAATTTAGATGGTATTTACCAACGTAAAGCTGCCAAGTCTAAAATGGAAGCGATGTCTTTAAAAACAGAACGCACACAAGATTATTTAGTTTTTGAGGTTGAGAAAGCATACATGCAATTACAATTAGCATATAAAGCGGTTGCTGTTTTAGAAAAAGCTTTAAAAGCCGCAAACGACAATAAAAAGTTAGCAGATAATAGCTTTAAACAAGGTTATTTACAACGTGCAGATGTGTTGAATGTTGAAGTAAGAGTCACCGAAGTGCAAAACCAATTACAAACAGCAAAAAGTAATGTGCAAAACGCATCTAATTACTTATCATTTTTAATGAATGATGAAAACTATGTAGTTTATACACCATCAGATGAATTAACTGTTGCAACATTTACAGTTGAAGATAAAACGATTTCAGAAAATCGTTCAGACATCAAAGCAATGCAATTAGCTTCTAATGCATATGAGGCTATGAATAAAGCAGATAAAATGGCTTTTCTACCACGTTTAAATGCATTTGGGAGTTACGAATTGTATGATGACCAAATTTTTCAAGGTGATGCCAATGGGTATTTGATTGGAGCGCAATTAAGTTGGGATATTTTTCAAGGTTCAAAGCGATTTGGAAAAGAACAGAAAAGTAAGGCGGAATTTGAAAAATCTAAGCTAGAATACAAGCAATATGTGTCCCAAAGTAATTTAGAATTGAATAAAGCAAAACGTGCTTTTTTAGATGCTGAAAATAAACTAAAACTAACCTCTTTAGCACTACAACAATCAGAAGAATCTTTAAGAATAAGAACCAATAGATTTAAAGAAGGTTTAGAAAAAACATCCGATTTGTTAATTGCTGAAACACAATATGCACAAAAGCAATTAGAATATTACCAAACTATTTTTGAATACAATTACGCACAAGCTTATTTACAATTTTTAACTAAAGAATAATTTTTAAGATGAAAAAAATATATACAATCCTAACACTTTCTGTAGTGCTATTAGTAGCAAGTTGTGGTAGCAAAGACAAAAAACCTGTTGTAGATAATTCGCCAGCAATTTCTGTAAAAACAAGTCAAGTGGTAGCAAATAGCAACAGTCCATTTTTATCTGTTAGTGGAAAAATTCAAGCATCTCATAGTGCAGATTTAAGTACCAGAATGATGGGTTTCGTTAATAAAGTGCATGTAAATGTTGGAGATAAAGTAAATAAAGGACAAATATTAGTTTCAATCAATAATAGCGATTTACAAGCAAAAAGAGCACAAGTAAATGCAGGAATTACAGAAGCAAGTGCTGCTTTAAGAAATGCACAAAAAGATTACAATCGTTTTCAAAATTTATTTGCAGATAATAGCGCATCTCAAAAAGAAATGGATGACATGACAGCTAATTATGACATGGCAAAAGCTAGAGTAGAAGCTGCAAACCAAATGAAAAATGAAATAAACGCACAGTTTGCTTACAGCAATATTACTGCACCTTTTAGCGGAATAGTTACTAGAAAGAATGTAGAGGCTGGAAGTATGGCTAATCCTGGAGTACCATTAATAAGTATGGAAACGCCTGAGAATTTTGAAGTGATGGCAATGGTTCCAGAAACAGAAATTTCTGAAATTAAAAATGGTTCTTCGGTTGATGTATTAGTAAAGTCTATTAATAAAACCATAAAAGGAAAAGTTACAGAAATAAGTACATCTGCAAAGAATACTGGTGGGCAATATTTAGTAAAAATAGATTTAGAGAAAACAGATACAAATATATTATCTGGAATGTTTACTACAGTACAATTTCCTGTGGAAAGAAAAGCAAACACATCAATGGTTTTAATTCCAACAGATGCTATTATAATTAACGGCCAATTATCTGGTATATATACAGTAAGTCAAAGCAATACAGCCATATTACGTTGGTTGCGTTTGGGTAGAACTTTTGGAGATCAAGTAGAAGTACTATCTGGTTTAAATGCAGACGAAGCATACATAGTTTCTGCTGAAGGTAAATTGTTTAATGGAGTGAAAATTACAATTCAATAACTTATAAGTCGCGTTAAGGATAGAAGTGAAAATCCTTTTTTTGCTGCCATATATGGCAAAAAAAGATTGTAATGTATAGCCTGTTTAAACGCCCAAAATTTAAAGATTTCCACTTTCGTGGGAATGAAAAAAAGTAATAATTATGAAAGAAGGTATCGCAGGAAAAATTGCCAAAGTCTTTATGCAGTCTAAGCTAACAGTATTGTTAATGATTGTGTTTATGGTAGTTGGTGTGTACAGTTCGTTTTTAATTCCGCGTGAAGAAGAACCACAAATTGATGTGCCTATGGCAGATATTTTTGTAGGTTATCCTGGAGCAAGTCCTACTGAAGTGGAATCGCGCGTGACTAAGCCTTTAGAGCAATTAATTTCGAATATTAAAGGTGTGGAATATGTGTATTCTACGTCTATGAAAGAGCAAGGAATGGTCATCGTGCAATTTTATGTAGATGAAGACATTGAGCGAAGTTTAGTGAAATTATACAACGAAATTAACAAGCACATGGACGAAATGCCAGCAGGCGTGACGTTCCCATTGGTGAAAACGCGTGCAATTGATGATGTCCCAATGTTGGGTTTAACCTTGTGGAGCGAGAATTACGACGATTACCAATTAAGCCAAATGGCACAAGAGTTGGAAGCCGAAATAAAAAAGGTTAACGATGTTGCGATTACAGACAAAATTGGAGGTAGAAATCGCCAATTGCGAGTGGTTTTAGATAAAGATAAATTGGCTGCTAGTGGATTAGATTTCTTGTCGATTTCTGAAATGATAAAGGCGAATAACAGTCAATTAAGTTCAGGAAGTTTTGATAAGAATGACACTGAATTCCTTGTCAATACTGGAAAGTTTTTAGAATCGGTTACAGATGTGGAGAACTTAGTGGTTGGTGTGCAGCAAAATCAGCCAATATATTTAAAGCAAGTTGCTAAAATTATTGATGGACCAGAAGTACCACTAAATTATGTGAGTTTAGGTTACGGAAAAGGAAGTGTAAAATCGGCAGATTATAAATCGGAATATCCTGCAGTAACTATTTCTGTTGCGAAACGAAAAGGTGCAGATGCGATGAAACTTTCGGAAATCATTATAGATAAAGTGGCCCATTTACGTAGCACTTTAATTCCTGATGATGTGCATGTAGAAATCACTAGAAATTATGGTGAAACAGCATCGCAAAAAGTATCAGAATTACTGTGGCACCTTATTGGTTCTATCTTTGCTGTAACACTTGTAGTAATGCTAGCAATGGGTTGGAGAGGTGGATTGGTTGTGTTTTTATCTGTGCCAATTACGTTTGCATTGACGTTGTTGAGTTACTACATGCTCGATTATACCTTAAACAGAATCACCCTTTTTGCATTGGTTTTTGTAACAGGAATCGTGGTGGATGACTCTATCATTATTGCCGAAAACATGCATCGGCATTTTAAAATGAAACGCTTGCCTTTTAAACAAGCAGCTTTATATGCGATTAACGAAGTAGGAAATCCAACAATTTTGGCAACATTTACAGTAATAGCTTCTGTGTTACCAATGGCATTTGTATCTGGATTAATGGGCCCATATATGGCACCAATGCCAATAGGAGCATCTATTGCAATGATTTTATCCTTATTTGTTGCCTTAACTATTACACCTTATTTGGGATATATTTTCTTAAGAGAAAAAGAGAAAAAAGGTGAAGAAGAAAAACCAGAAAAACCTATTGAAGAAACATTTATCTATAAGATTTATAACAAGTTTGAACGTCCTTTATTAGAAAGCAAAGCGAAGCGTTGGTTGTTTTTAGGGTTAACTTTTATGGTATTAATGGCAACAATGGTGTTGTTTTTTACCAAATCTGTCGCTGTAAAAATGCTGCCTTTTGATAATAAGAATGAATTTCAGATAATCATTGACATGCCTGAAGGTACTACCTTAGAACGTACTGGAGTTGTAACAAAAGAAATTGCTCAGTATTTATCGACTAGACCAGAAGTGGTGAATTATCAAAACTACGTTGGTACTTCTGCACCAATTACTTTTAATGGATTGGTACGTCATTACGATTTACGTGGTGGATCTAATATGGCAGATATTCAGGTAAATTTAATTGATAAAGGAGAACGTGATATTCAGAGTCATGGTATTGCTAAGTTATTGCGACCAGAGATTCAAAAGATTGCTTCAAAATATAATGCAAATGTGAAATTAGTGGAAGTGCCACCAGGACCTCCAGTTTTATCAACAATTGTTGCAGAAGTATATGGACCAGATTATAACGAACAGATTAAGATTGCAAATAGCATTAAAACAATATTGAAAAACACAGATGATGTGGTGGATATCGATTGGATGGTTGAAGCAGACCAAACGGAATATCAATTTGATATTAAGAAGGAAAAAGCAATGTTGTATGGTGTAGCACCACAACAAATAGCCTACACTATGAATATGGCTTTGTCTAACAGAGCCATCACGACTTTATATGATGAAGATGCAGTAAACCAAGTTGGTTTAGTATTGACTTTAGATGAAAAAGAGAAATCTACAATCAGTGATATTTCACAACTGAAGGTGAAATCAAAACAAGGAAACATGGTTCCTATTGCTGATTTGGTAGAAATTACGGAAACAATAGCAGCAAAAAGTATTTATCGTAAAAACCAAAAGCGTGTGGTTTACGTCTTGGCAGATATGGCTGGAGAGTTAGAAAGTCCTGCCTATGCTATTCTTGGAATGGAAGAAAAACTAAAAGAAATTCCGTTACCAAAAGGCTACGAGCTTAACGAATTGTATTTAGGTCAGCCAGATTTTGAAGATAATTACACCGTAAAATGGGATGGAGAATGGCAAATTACTTTAGAAGTATTTAGAGATTTAGGTATTGCCTTTTTAGGAGCCATTATCTTGATTTATATCTTGATTGTTGGATGGTTTCAAAACTTTAAAGCACCAATTGTAATGATGGTTGCCATACCACTATCCTTAATCGGAATTATTCTAGGTCACTGGATAATGGGAGCATTTTTTACTGCAACCTCTTTTATTGGAATGATTGCTTTAGCAGGAATTATGGTGAGAAATTCAGTATTACTGATTGACTTTATCAATTTAAGAACAGCAGAAGGTGTGCCATTAAAACAAGCAGCAATTGAAGCTGGAGCAGTGCGTACAACACCAATTTTATTAACAGCAGGAACAGTGGTGATTGGAGCTTTCGTTATTCTGTTCGATCCTATTTTTCAAGGGTTAGCAATCTCGTTAATGGGAGGAACAATTGTCTCAACTGTATTAACATTATTGGTTGTGCCTTTGGTTTATTATATGATAGAGAAGAAGAATTATAAATAATCTGTCTGGTCGAGCACAGTCGAGACCTTTAACCTTGATAGAACAGTAATTAGTTCTAGACGCCGCTCGAATGGATAAAATTACATGTGAAAAATGAAATTATTAATAGTTACCTCGGTAGATCAGTTTCAGAGCGATGTTTTGAAACTATTCAAAAAAGCGCAAATAGAAAACTTTAGTGGTTCTGAAATTGATGGCTATAAAAATATTGCCTCACTCATGATGACCAGAAGTTGGTTTCCGAGTGAAAAAACAGGAGCGGAATCGAGTTTGTTCTTCTCATTTACCGATGAAGAAAAAATCCAAAAACTATTTGATTTGATAGAAGTATTGAATGAAAGTTTAGAAACAAACAACCCAATAAAAGCCGTGGTTGTTCCAATTAAAAAATTTATATAAACTAAAAAAGTAATTATAATGTTAAATAAATATTTTAGAATTATTGTTGGCACATTTGTGTTATTAAGTGTAGTATTGGCAGTATATGTGCATCAAAATTGGTTGTGGTTTACTGTTTTTATAGGTGTGAACTTAATCCAATCTGCATTTACTAAATGGTGTTTGTTGGAAACCATTTTGAGTAAATTAGGTTTAAAAGATTAAGAATTTATTATTTCTTACCTAGCATTGAAAGAATTTGATTTAGAATGTCTGAAATGTTTTGAGCTTTGGCAGTCAAATACAATTCATGGTTATCATTATCCTTGAAATGAATGGATTTGAAAGTTTAAATAAAGGATTACTTGAATCCACAAGATAATGAACAGATACTAGAATTTGGTTTTGGAACAGGTGAAAATTTAATTTTAGCAAATAATAGAAATGAGAAGATAAATTATTTCGGTTTAGAGATTGATCCAAAAGTAAAATACATTGCAGAAAAGAAGTTTGGAAAAAAAAGAGATTGAAATAAGACTTGACCTATACGATGGAACCGTTTTTCCTTATAAGGATAATACATTCGACAAGATTGTAAGTTCCTTGGTTTTTCACCAACTTGATAAGCAAACTAAGAATTCTTGTTTAAATGAAATTTTTAGAGTGCTCAAGCCAAATGGTGAACTGATCATAGGGGATTGGGGGGAAGCCAAATCAAAACTTATGAGAATTCGGTTTTACATTGTCCAACTTCTAGATGGGTTTAAGACAACTAAAGATAATGTTGAAGGGCTTATTCCAAATTATATGATAAATGCAGGATTTAAAAATGTTGAGGAATTAAGCTATATAAACACAAAAATCGGAAGCTATTGTTACTATAAAGGAAATAAGCATTATTTGGCGAATGCAATAAGAATAATGAGGCATACATAATCTGATAACATAAAATATTACAATGGCGTTTAATGTAAAAATATTAACATTCGTTCTTGGGAGCTAGTTATGAACAGAAATGTGAGAAGCTGTTTTTGCAGATGTTGGAGTGGCCTTTCTGGCAATACTCAATGCCTTTTTATTAAGTAACCCTTGCTACCGGCTTACGTTTTTAACTAATGTAGTTTTGCAGTATAAATTAAGAATCAATGCGAAAAATAAGAAACATATATGTCATTTTGTTTTTGTTAAGTGTGTATCATGCAACGTCCCAAGAATTGGTGCCTATTACAAAAACACAGGTTTTGTCTAAAGTCTCGGAAGACAATATGTCAATAAAAATTTCTGAGCAGGAGCATCTATACATAGAATACGACCCAATTTCTTTTAATTTAGATTCGTTTAAAGAAATTTTAACAGCTGTTAGATTTCCATTGGAACATGAGAAAATCAAACTAGTTTCACTAAATTAATATGAGTTAACTGAATTCAATTTTCATATTCGTAACAAGTTAAAAGAAGTTTTGGCTTATTTCGTATGAAGCCTTCTTTATAATTTATTTCAGCAAAAGTTTTTTAATAACAACTTACAAGTTGATAATAATAATCAACCTAATAAATGCACTTCCATTGCATACACTATTTACTTAATTTTGAATTAAATATTAAATTATGAATAAAAACAATGAATGCGAAGATGGTGCTTGTGCAGTAGATTACACAAAGGAAACTGTTGCATCAAATAAAACTTTAGCCATAAACAAAGCCTACATAATTCCAATAATTAGTTTACTTTTTCTATTGTTGGGTATTGGTTTTTATTTTTTTGAAGTTCCTTTTTTTAAAGCCCCTATTCCTTTAATTTGGTTTAGTGTAATTTATATGCTTATTGGCGGTCCTGTTCTTTTAAAAGCAGCAAAATTAATAGTTAAAGGGACAATTTACAATGAGTTTGTTTTAATGTCGGTTGCAACAATTGGTGCATTTTTAATAGGCTCTTATGAAGAAGGTGTTGCCGTTATGCTATTTTATGTAGTAGGAGAACTATTTCAAGACGGTGCTGTTAATAGAGCAAAACGTTCTATTGAAGCCTTATTAAAAGTTCAGGTTGAAGAAGTAACAATTATTGAGAATGAATTAACCTTCATAAAACATCCTAAAGATGTTAATATTGGTCAAATAATAAGGGTTAAAGCAGGCGAAAAAATAGCTTTAGATGGTGAATTAATTTCAAACGATGCCGTTTTAAATACAGCTGCATTAACAGGAGAATCCGTTCCTAAAAACAGTTCTAAAGGTGAGCAAGTGCTGGCAGGAATGGTAAATCTTACCAAAGTAATAGAAATAAAAGTTACCAGTAAATACGAAGACACCAAACTCTCCAAAATTCTTAAATTGGTGCAAGAGGCAGTTGGTAAAAAAGCAAAGACCCAACTCTTAATTAGTCGTTTAGCTAAAATTTATACACCTATTGTTTTTTGGTTAGCAATTGCATTAGTAATTGTTCCCTATTTTATTCTTGCCGATAATTATATATTTCAAGTTTGGTTACAGCGTGCCTTAATCTTTTTGGTAATATCGTGTCCTTGTGCGTTGGTAATTTCTATTCCACTTGGCTATTTTGGTGGAATCGGTGCAGCATCACACAATGGAATTTTATTTAAAGGTTCTAATTATTTGGATTTAATAACCAAAGTAGATACTGTGGTTATGGATAAAACAGGCACTTTAACAAAAGGTGTGTTTGAAGTACAAGAAGTTGTGACCTCAAACATTGATAAGAATTTATTTTTAGAACTAGTAGCTGTCTTAGAATCCAATTCTTCACATCCTATTGCACAAGCAATTGTCAATTATGTAAAAATTGATAACTCAAAATTGAAGGCAACAACTATTGAAGAAATTTCAGGTTATGGAATGAAAGGAAAGATAGGTGATTTTGAAATACTTGCTGGTAATTCTAAATTGTTGAAAAAATTTAATATTCCTTTTGATGAAGCCATAAATTCAAATGATAAAACAATTGTTGTTGTTGCAATAAACCAGCAATATGTAGGTTATATTACTATTTCTGACACCTTAAAAGAGGATGCTCTAAAGGCAATTACTAATTTACATAAAATCCCAATAATAATTGAAATAGTTATGCTTTCGGGCGATAAACAAGCAGTTGTTGACACTATTGCAAATAAATTAGGGATTGATAAAGCAATAGGTGATTTACTTCCTGAAGATAAAATTTCAGAAGTAGAAAAATTGAAAGCTATGGGAAGAACAATAGCTTTTATAGGCGATGGAATTAATGATGCTCCAGTAATTACAATAGCTGACGTGGGTATGGCAATGGGTGGATTAGGGAGTGATGCAGCCATTGAAACTGCCGACGTTGTAATACAAACCGATCAACCGTCAAAAATTGTAACTGCTATAAAAATTGGAAATGCAACCAACAAAATTATATGGCAAAATATTTGGTTGGCATTAAGTGTAAAAATACTCGTTTTAATTCTTGGTGCTTGGGGAATGGCAACAATGTGGGAAGCTGTTATTGCTGATGTAGGCGTTGCATTATTGGCAATTTTAAATGCGGTGCGTATTCAAAAAATGAAGTGGAAGTGATTGGTTGATAGCAAAACAGAAATGTTTACAGAACAGCAAGATGAAATTTCTATTTTTGTAAAGGTTTTGGAATCCAGTGAGAGTTTCAATTTTATAACATTTATTTTAAATTGACTCTTGTGATTGTGAAAATTTAGACAACGAAACCGGCTTGGTTCAACCAATGATTTCACAACATCTAAAAGAACATTTATACTGATAATAATTGTTTCAATTTGACTTTAAACCTTATGGATTTTCTATTTAAATAATAAATTCTGTTGAATCACAGCCTTACGTCTTCGTAAGGGAAGTTTATTATCATACAATATTACTGCAATTTAAACTCGTAAAATACTTCCATCAAAAGACTACGGCATAAAACCAACGCCTCTTCCCTCGCTTATTTATATACTCTATTAAAAACCAAATAAAATCGTTATTTTTTCAACTCATTTTTCTTGGGTCAATACAAATATGGTTCATATCATATGGTTTACGACTTTGGATGACACCATAGACTGTTCTTAGCA
>NZ_JAAZUI010000195.1 GCF_012524075.1 Lutibacter sp. B1 | reverse complement strand
AATAGACAAAAGAAATAAAAAGATAATGAAAAGAATGAATTATGCCAGCGTACAACACTGTATATAGCTCATTGTGGCGAAATTTTTTAATCGAAAAATTTCTTATATTTATTGTCAAAATTGCTTCAGCGGAAAAATCTTGCTGATTTTCCCACAACGAAGCCATATACAAACACGTTGTAAGTAATGCCGAAAAACCCAGAAACCAAGTGAATAAAACAATATTTGAAATTACCAAAATGGATTGTCCTTCAGAGGAAAATCTTATCCGAATGAAATTGGACGGAATTTCAAGCATTGCG
>NZ_JAAZUI010000194.1 GCF_012524075.1 Lutibacter sp. B1 | reverse complement strand
AATAGACAAAAGAAATAAAAAGATAATGAAAAGAATGAATTATGCCAGCGTACAACACTGTATATAGCTCATTGTGGCGAAATTTTTTAATCGAAAAATTTCTTATATTTATTGTCAAAATTGCTTCAGCGGAAAAATCTTGCTGATTTTCCCACAACGAAGCCATATACAAACACGTTAGCTAAAATAACGTGCGAAGAACTCGGCTGAGAGATTTTTCTTCAAAAATAATGATTTATTAAAGCTGAAAATTAGTCCGATTTTGAGCACTATTCCGGAATGAGTTTTTGATTTATTTTTCT
>NZ_JAAZUI010000193.1 GCF_012524075.1 Lutibacter sp. B1 | reverse complement strand
AATGATGAAAAGCAACTAAAATAATCAGAAAATCAATCTTATGAGTGTTATTTTTCAAGATTTGTACTAATTATAAAAAGAAAACTAATTATCTAAAAAAATCAATCGTTGAGAATTTTTCAGTTTAATAGAAAATTAGCTTAAAAAACTAAAAATAAGAGAAAACACGTACGTTTATAAAATCTATTCAAATTTAACGTATTCAACTCATTAAATTTCTCAATTTAGTAGAATGATAAAATAGGAGAGAAGAGTTCTCAGAGAATTCTCAGTTGAAGCAGAATTTTAGTTTTGGAAAAAAACTA
>NZ_JAAZUI010000192.1 GCF_012524075.1 Lutibacter sp. B1 | reverse complement strand
TAAAGTAACAGATTACTTCGTCGTTACATTTCGACTCCGCTCAATGACCTACTCCTCGTAATGACGAAAAAACTAACCTTATTTTCAGAATAGTGAAGGTAAACACAGAAATTCAGGAATGCAAAGCATTCCGCTGTGTTTAACAAGCGGTTCTTTCAGCAGAAAGAAATTCCTAAAATAAGGGGTCTTTTCTTTGATTCGTTTCTTTGGACAAGCAAAGAAATGAATAGAAAATAATGAGATGCTGAAATAATACTTCGACTCCGCTCAGTAACCTTTCAGCATGACGAAAAAAAACCGTCATTCCGAA
>NZ_JAAZUI010000191.1 GCF_012524075.1 Lutibacter sp. B1 | reverse complement strand
TTTTTCCTGTAAAACGTGAAAATAACAACGGAGAAAAAGCTAAATGAGAAAAATAAGTATGTTTGATAAATCTCAGATAATAGAAAAATTCAATGCTCAGCAGAACGTGTCGCTAAATATGCTAACACTGGCTATATTGCATTGTGGCGGATTTTCTTTTTCAGGAAATCCTCGTATATTTACTAACACAATTGCTATGGCGGAAAAATCTTGCCGATTTTTCCACAACGACAACATAGCCTAAACCGTTGGTTAAAATAACGAGATTGGAACTTGGCAGAGAAATTTTCTTTCAAAAATAATGATTTACTAAAGC
>NZ_JAAZUI010000190.1 GCF_012524075.1 Lutibacter sp. B1 | reverse complement strand
AAATAGATCAAAAACTCATTCCGGAATAATGCTCAAAATCGAATTAATTTTCAGCTTTAGTAAATCATTATTTTTGAAAGAAAATTTCTCTGCCAAGTTCCAATCTCGTTATTTTAGGCAACGGTTTTGTGTATGATTAGTGGCGTGTTTAAGCACCTAATTTAGCAAATAAAAACCAAATAGAAAATCTGCAAGGATTTTCGTAAGTAGGCGAGAACCAGCCATTAATTATACACGTTGTTGTAAGTAGTGCTTTTTTAGTTCACTTACTTAATTTCAAAATCCGAAATGCTCCTTGAATTACCAATGCAAAAACAATT
>NZ_JAAZUI010000189.1 GCF_012524075.1 Lutibacter sp. B1 | reverse complement strand
AAATAGATCAAAAACTCATTCCGAAATAGTGCTCAGAATCGGACTAATTTTCAGCTTTAGTAAATCATTATTTTTAAATAAAAATTTCTCAGCCGAGTTCTTCGCACGTTATTTTAGCTAACGGTTTTGTGTATGATTAGTAGCGTGTTTAAGCACCTAATTTAGCAAATAAAAACCGAATAGAAAATCCGCGAGGATTTTCGTAAGTAGGCGAGAACCAGCCATTAATTATACACGTTGTTGTAAGTAGTGCTTTTTTAGTTCACTTACTTAATTTCAAAATCCGAAATGCTCCTTGAATTACCAATGCAAAAACAATT
>NZ_JAAZUI010000022.1 GCF_012524075.1 Lutibacter sp. B1 | reverse complement strand
TGATAACTTAATCGAACTGTTTGATCTTTAAACTCTTTACTGTAAATACGTTTTTTCATGTTTCTAAGATATTTGTTTTGTAACAAACGGTCTTAAATTTTGTGTCCGAGTAAAGGTAACAACTCCATCATTTAGTAATCCTTTTAAAATTGTCCAATTATTTAATTTCTTTTCTAAATCCCTAATGTCATTTTCTAAAGTTGTCTTTTGATTTGAAAAATAATCCTTGATTTTATCTGAATTACCAGTATCAAATATTGGATTTTTCACATAGGGAATATACTCACGAACACCACCTAAATCTAACCAAAAGCCATCCGCTTCATCTTTTATGATTTGTAGATTTTCAATGAGTAGCTTTGGATTTGGGATGTACCTTGATTTGATGCCATTTGTGGGTTCATTGGTGGTAATATTATCGTTTTGATATTTGTGTACTACACTTTCCTCTTTAAGGCTTAATTTTCTTTTGAGATTTAATGCCCAATGCGCAAGCGATGCAATATCATCGAGATTATTAAGGACTTTTAGCTTCCTTTTTTCGTCAAGCGAAGACTCAAAATCTTTAACCGTTTGAGCAATGGTTAATAGAATGTTCTTATTGAGTTTATCGTTCCTTCCGAAGAAGCTGTAAATATTATTATCCTTTAATAAAGATTTAAATTGTGCTATTCGCTCAATGTCCTGCTTATTTTTATGATATTTGTTATAATGTTCAGAAAGTTCTTTTCCTGTCTTTTCAAAATGCTGCATCCAAGAAAAGTACTTTTTCAAATCATTGCTTTTTCCTCGCCATAACATCCTAGCTGCCGAAGCTTTATCAAATTCTTCATCTAGAGCAGGTATATTTAATTTCAGTTCTTCAACTTTGGTTTGTGCAAAATTTTTAAGCCCATTTAATGTGTTTCGATTATTAAAAAAAGCATCTAATTTTTGCGTCATTTTTTTATTAGACCCTTTAATCTGCTCATTTAAATAATGAAATTTTGTGGTTAAAAATTCTCTTTTTGCTTTGTCTCTATCCTTTTTTAAACTGAGAAGTTCTTGTAGTACAGTCTGCTTATGAGTTAGCATATCTATTTCATCCCTGTTAGATTCAAACTGACGGATATCGCCACTCAATTCTTCTATAGCTTTTTCAAACTCTAGCTTTAGTTCCTTTTCCTTTTCATTTCCGAAGAGAAATTCCTGAATCTTCTCACTTTTCTTAATATCTAGTGATTCCCTAGAAAATGCTTGAATAATTTTAGCGTAGCTTTTTAGAGATTCTTGATTGATGGATAAGTCAACAGGAATGATAAAATTTTCAAATAACAGTTTGTGAAACTTATCTAATCGTGTCCAAGATTCGCATACATATCCTTTGGTATCGAATATGTGATTTTTTAAATCCTCTATTGGCAAAATACTGTTGTCCTGTAGAAAATCTGAAAAACTAAGAGCTTTACTAAATGGAAGCAATTCATCTTTTGGTTCAAAACTTTCGCCTTGTTGAATAACAAAAGAACGTGAGCTTCCGGTACTTTCAAGATATATACCAATAATTACAAAGGCATCTTTGCTAAGTTCTACATTGATAAAGGCATAACCCATATCTGTACCTTTACCAGCTGTCCTTAACACCATCGTTTTAGGTTTCCTTGATTCGCTACTATTGGTAGGCGAATGAAATGCAGCAGAACCCACAAAAATGAGTTGCAAAACATCAGCAATCATACTCTTACCAGAACCACCTTCACCCACAAAATCTGTTCTGAACGGGTTAAAATCATAATCAAATGATTGATGATGCACGATGCCCAAAGTAGATAGTCTTTTTATTCTAGGGTATCTTTTCATTTCAATTCATTTAAAGTTTTATCTATATTATTTATATGATCTTCGTGTATAGCAATCAATCTGTCAAAAGCTGGCAACAGGTCGAATTCGTCATCGTTTAAAGTTACCCAACCTATTTTTTTGAATTCCCTGAGTGCTGATTCTACTGTTGCATCTATGGCATCGTCATTTAAATTTCCGGGATTGGTATTCCTAGATTTTGCAATTAATCTATAAATACCTGGCTTCAAATCATCATAATCAGTCCTAATCTTTTTTTGCAGGTCTTTTACCGAAACCACATCAATCTGGTTATCAATAAAAAATATCTTGTAAATAACGAAACCTATTATAACGTGTTCACTTTTCATATGATATCTATGTCCAGCATCAATTTGACCTCTTGTATTGCCTATAAAATCTAAAAAGTAATATCCTCTTGTTTCTGTACCTCCAAATGTCAATTCAACATTGAATAAAAATTGGTAATACGCCTTTAAGCTATCTATATTTGAATAGATATAATTGTAGAATCTTGCTTGACTTCCTTCTCTTTGAAAATGTACACCATCTTTCAACATATAGTCTAAAGAAGCAAATAGTTCTTCTGTGTCAGGATGGTCTAAAAACTGTACTCTTATATCTTTTGTATGTTCATCTTCCATAAACTTATATGTTCTATTTTGCTGTTGGTCTGTTTGGTTTTATTCATTCTAAAGTCAAAACCTATTGATTTTCGTGCTTGTTGAATTGAACTGTAGATTGCGCTTACAGCTATCTGTCCATCATTAGTTTCTTCCATAATTTTGAAGAACGTTGCCGACAAATCGATGGTGCCTCTTAATTCTATTTTGGCAATAATGTGTTGTTCCCATTTCCTAATCAAATCCTGTTGAGTGAGTACTTTTAAAATCCCTTGTGTGTTTTCCTCAATCTTAACTTTGTTTGATTTATAGGCAACTCTTTTTTTGGGTTTAGAAGGAAATAATTCTCTTTCTCGCTCAACAATAGTAAAATTAGGTGTGTCTGTATGTAAAACAGGATTTTCGAACATCATTGGCAAAAGAGTATCCTTTTTACTAGTTACGGTACTTTTATCTAATAGAAAATGTAGAAATTTTTCAATTTTACTGTTGAACTGAGGTCTATTTAGAATAGCGAATAAATGCCTAATCTTTGGCTGAATTCTATCTAGTTTTCTATCAATGGAATCTAATCTTTCGTTAAGATATTTGATAAAGAAGTGAACATCAGCAATTAAATCGTCTGCTTCAGAATCTGTATCTTCTCGTTTTTCTAGAATTGAGCGTATCACTTTAGTTTCGGAATACGCTGCTGCTAATTCTCTACTTTGCCCTTGTGCTTTATCTAAATTACTTTCTACTTCTAGTAAAAGGTCAATAAAATTCTTATCGGAATTAGTAGTATTATTTTTAAGTTTATTTACAGATTCAATAATTTGTCTATCTAAAAAATCTACCTGTTCCCTTAGATCGGGTTCATATTTTTTGAACTCAGATTTGAGCCAAAACTTTAAATCTTCAAGTGATTCTCTCTGTTTTAAAGAAGCCGTAAGAAGAATGCAAATCTTTTCAATTTGTGTTGGACTAAAATTACCCTCTAAGGTTTCCTTTGCATAGGCATAGAACCTATAAGCATAATCTTTAAAATAATATTTCTGAGTTTCTTGGTTGTAGTCTAAAAAGTATTCCTGAAGATCTTTTATGTGTTCACTATAAATTTCTTTTGGATATCTTTCGTTTGGTTTACTTATCTGCGCGAACGCATCGTGAAGATCTTTTTCGATGAATTTTCCATTAGGTAGCGATTTGTTTTCAATTTTCTGAAACAAAATCATAACTGCTAACCCGACTTCCTTTTTTGGGAAAAGTAGTTGGTAAACGCCAGGCTCTTTAATCTCTTTTACAAAATCAAAATTTATTTTATCGTTTTCGTTCAATTCTAATATTCGGTCATTTCTTAAGGAAAAACTCTACAAATATAATTAATTGAAATTTCTCTATTTACGGTTATCCATATTTTTGTTAATCAATGACCTGAGCTGTATGTAAAATTTGTTTAAAAGCGATTTGATACAAACATAAATCTCAATAAAAAATGCTTTCATAATTCCATATTTAAATAGTTATACAATCCCATCAAAACAGCCAATGCCATCGCTCTTATATTTGAGGGTTTTAAAAAGTAGTTTGCTTCATCATAATTTGTTATAAACCCCATTTCAACAAGAATTGCAGGGCAAAAAACACAAGTTTCCCGTAGCACTTGAAAATCAGCAAATTTCACACCTCGTTTTTTTAAACCTAATTTTAGAGAGCTTTCATTTAGTACAGATAATCCAAGTAAAATAGATTCTTTAGTATTTAGATTATCAGAATTATGCAGATAAATTTCCACTCCTTTTGAAGCAACAGTAGAGGCATTACAATGCAAGGACAAAAACACATTGGCTTTTATACTTTTAGTCAATCTACTTCTATCAGAAAGTGAAATCAAGGTGTCTTTGTATCTGGTTAAAAAGATATCGAACTCATTATTTAAAATTGTTTTATTCAGTCTTAGAATTTCCAACGCAATATCCAACACCACATTTTTTTCTTGAATATAATTTATACCAATTGCACCTGAATCAATTCCACCATGTCCAGGATCAATAACAATAATATTTTTAGCAACGTGATTCTGACCAAAAATGATACACATTTTTAGCATCAAAACCCAAAAACTGACGTTTTTGAGCTTCATCAACTTCCAAAATTTTAGACTTATCAACATAGTACTTTCTATTTTTCATACAATTTGATGTCAATTCACATCAAAGAAATAGTATCTAATTTAAATTTTATTTTATTAACAAAATACTGATAATCAGTATTTTGAATTACAATATACACTATTTTTCAATTATAAAAATCAAACAAATTTTAAAGCAATTTTATTATGAAAAAATTACATTATCTAACCAGTCTGCTCATTCTTATTTCAACTTCCCTTTTTGCACAAATTGGAGGTATTGAAGATTCCGTAAATGATGTTTCCGATACTATCAGAGCCATTTTCCCCATTATTTTAGGAGTCATTTTCTTAATAGGGTTCTTGTTTAATGCAGGACATTTCTTTGGAGAAAATGCTGATTTAAAAAAGGGGATTACTAGAGTATTGGTATTTGTCCTTATTGCAGGAGCAGTAGTAGGCATCTTCACTTATTTAATAGGTATCGTAGTCTAGTCAATAAGCGATAGTAGGCAATTAAACATTAATAATTATGAAGAAATTCGAAATCTATAAAAATATTAGAAAAAGCGCCGTGATTATGGGCTTGCCGATAGCATTGTTTGCGCTGATGATGATTTGTGTTATTTGCTCATTGCTATTTATCATCTTTTCGTTCAGTTTTATGGTGATTATTTCTGTTTTTGTCATAAATGCTGTGTTATATATTGCCTTAACACATATTACGAAACATCCAGCATTGCTTCATTTTCAAAAAGTATTTCCACAGACCATAACTAATAAAAAATCAAGCCACTTACATTATGAAGAAAATTAATCTTTCTACATACCATCCAATTTTATCAGTCGAGCAAAACGTGCTGATGGCTAGTAATGGCAGTGTGGTACTATGCTATAAAAGTCTTTTGCCTGAAGTGTATTCTCTTTCAGAAAAGGATTTTGAAGATATCCACAGTTGTTGGTTTCAGGCTTTTAAATCCTTGCCGACTGCTACTGTTATACATAAACAAGACATTTATCAAAAAGGACACTATGAGGCAGATAAATTACCTGACAGTACTTTCTTGCAAAAAGCAACGCACAATTATTTTAAAGGAAGAAACTATGTTAAACACAGCTCCTATTTATATTTCATCCTTCCTAAAAATAAGGCTTTGAATGCTTCTAAATTTACCAACCCATTTAGAAAGTTAGAAAAAGGAATTCATCAGGAATTCGATCATACGGTTAAAGAATTTATTACTTCAATTTCAGATGCTGTTTCCTATATCAATAATTCTAGAAGAATATCGCTAACACCATTAAATGAAAATCAAATTGTAGATATCACGGATGCTTATTTCAATGGATTTAATGATGGTTTTAATACAGATATTGAGTTAAATAAAAATGAAATAGCCATTGGTGAAAATCATTTTGATGTATTGACAGTTAACAGTGAACTTTGTTTTGGAGATGTAGTTCAGAGTAGCAAAACCAATGATAAATTTACTTCTGATGATTTTGTTTTTCATCAAGGATTTATCGATGATTTAGGATTGAGTTTAGATGAAAATCATATCGTTAATCAAATCATTTATTTAGATGACAAGCATAAATGGAGAAAGCTACTGGAAAAGAAAATTGAAGCCTTGAATAAAAGCTCCAATTTTGGAACTCAGAATAAAGTTATATTAAAAAAGATTGAAGCCATTGTAGCTAAAATCAATGAAGACGATGCTTCCAGAATTATTCGAGGACATCTAAACATCATCTTCTGGAGCCCAGAAGCTGGGCAGCTAGGAAGTGTTGCCTCTAAGATCAAAGCAGCGTTCAAAGAATTAGACATTGTTCCCTATTATCCAAAAGGAGAAGAGCGAAAAAACTTCTTTTTAAACTCTTATTGCTCTTTTGCTTCAAATTTTTCTAATGAAGATTTGTATGTAACTGATTTAAAACACGCACTTTGCTTATATATCAACAATACTAATTATATGTCCGATGCAACGGGAATCATCTTTAATGATCGTCAGCATACCATACCTGTATTAAAGGATGTTTGGGATGAAAAAAAGAAAAGAATCAAGGCACGGAACTTTGCCATTTTCGCACCAACAGGCGAAGGAAAATCATTTTTAGCCAATAATATTTTAAGGCAGTATTTTGAACAAAACGTCCGGCTGGTTATTATAGATTTAGGAGGTTCTTATTCGAAGTTCGCCAAGCTCTATCCAAAAGATCATATCATACTTCGGTACGAGCAAGGAAAGAACTTAGGAATCAATCCATTTTATATTTCTAAAGAAAGTGATTTAACACCAGAACGTTTAGAAGATCTATCTATTTTTATATTGGAATTGTTAGCATCTGGAAAAAAAGCAACCAAAGCAGAAGAAGTTGCCATCAAAAAAGTACTTCTTTATTATTATAAATTCATTCAAAATAATCATTCCCTGACAAGTTTGTACCAGTTTGTAGATGACCGAAAAGACATCTTAATTCAAGAACTTAATATTCAAGAAACTTATTTTAGTATTTATAACTTTTTACACATTCTTTCAGAATATGTTGGGGATGGTTTGTACAGTTTTTTATTCAACACAAGCGAAGATCAAACCAATAAGATTGAAGACAAGCGATTGATTGTATTTGAACTCGATGAAGTAAAAGATAATAAAGAAATCTTATCGGTGATGTTGAAGCTGATTAAATCAGCCATTCAACGCACTATTTGGCGCAACCGTTCAGAAAAAGGAATCATTTTGTTTGATGAGTTTGCCAAACAACTCAAATTTGAAAATGTATTGGAAAGTGTTGAGTTTTATTACCAAGCCATTCGGAAACAAAATGGTGCTATTGGAATTATCCTGCAATCAATAAATCAATTGCCAGTCAATGCTACATCAGCAAGCATTCTTGAAAATACTCAGGTTGTGTATAGTCTCCGCAATGAAAAAGGCTATGATGAATTACAAAAGCGATTGAATCTTTCAGCTCATGATTTAAACCAATTAAAATCTATTCGCAACAATTTTACAGGTTCGAGAAAGTACACTGAAATCTTCATCAAGATAGGTAAAGTAAGTAATATTTTCAGGTTAGAAGTTCCAAAGGAAGTCTATGCAGCTTACTTAACAGATGGAAAAGAAAGTGACGCCATAATGGCGATTTATAAAAAGACAAATAATATGGAAGAGGCTATTGCCATATTTGTCAAACAACAACTATCAAATTAATAACCATTAAAATATAAACAAATGAAAACAGAAAAAAATATCAAAATAGGAGTAATAGCTCTAACGTTAATGCTGATTTTATTATTGCCTGGCCGTGCTACGGCCCAGGGGATGCCTGTTTATGACAATACGAATTTTATCAGTTTAGCAAAATCATTGATAGAATCAGCGAAACAGACTTCACAATTATTAAAAACAGTTCAATTTTTAAAACAACAAAAAGAGAATATTGAAAAAGTAAATAATGTGATACGGCAATTAAAAGCTGTGCGAGAAATGGCAAAAAACAATCAGCGATTGTTTGATGTTGTACAAAGTGATTTGAGGCAAATTTTAAATTCACCATATATCAAACAAGATGAAGTCAATCGCATATCAAAATCCTTTAATGCCATTATAGAAAATTCTTTGGAAGGTTTGGATTATATCGACCAGATATTATCCAGTAATAACCTT
The DNA here is from genome assembly GCF_012524075.1 of Lutibacter sp. B1. Taxonomy (GTDB): domain Bacteria; phylum Bacteroidota; class Bacteroidia; order Flavobacteriales; family Flavobacteriaceae; genus Lutibacter. The sequence goes on along the minus strand of NZ_JAAZUI010000022.1, from coordinate 48,830 downwards.
AAAATGACAGATGCAGAGCGCGCTGAAGTGCTTAAAGAAAAGGAATTACAATCCAAAGAAATGGTAGCGGAAATTGAAGCAAAGACGAAGCGTTATCGAGAAATTATTGCTTTTAGAGAACTACAAGCCAAAATCAATGAAAGAGAAACTTCCTATTAAAAATAATACATTAAACAATGATACTTAGCATAGGATTAGAATATATAGATACCATTTTTACCACCATTAAAAGCAGTGATTTCTCTCAGTACACCATAACTGGAATGAAAACATTAGCGATATTATTTTTTCTGATAAATATTTTAAAAAAGTACAATGAAGGAGTTGCAAGTAATGAAGGTTATACGTGGGGTTTAACACCTTCCGAGCTGGCAAAGAATTTTGCAGTGATCATACTGGTCATTTTCTCTACACAAGTATTGGGAGTATTCGATAGCATACTAGTGGCTATAGAATCTCAATATAGAGATACAGCTCCAGCACTCCTTCCATTACAACTACAAGACATCGATTTAGAGCAGGAGGTAGGTGCATTGGAAGCAGCTAAAAAAGCAATGGCAATGTTGTATGAAGCTCTGGTCACTCCGTTGTATGGACTGAAAATAATATCCTTTATCATCGCTATGTTTTTGTGGTTGTTGGATTTGTTTATTTATCCGCTATTCTTGGCAGAGCGTTTCTTTTTATTAGGAATTATGCAAGCCTTTTTTCCATTGGTAATCAGTTTGGCGGTCTTTGAAAAGTTTCGAACACTGGCCTATAATTTTTTTAAACTCTATGCAGGAGTATATATGTTAGTACCAGCATTTTTTTTAGTGAATGTTTTTGTAAATAATCTCTATACTGAAATCAATACCAACTTCTGGAGTAATCTATTTGGCACAGATTGGGGCAACCATTTGTTTGCACCTTTATTACAGCTGGGGTCTATTGGTTTTATAGTACTATTGAAATTCAAATTGTATCGAAAAGCTACCTCATTTACATTTAAACTCTTTGCTGCCTAAGGCGGATTTAATAAAAGAAATTATGAAAACACCCTATAAAAATATCTACCAAGTGCTAAAGTTAAATCGTTTTATTGTACTTGCTGTAATTATTGGAGCAATTGCTACCAGTATGGTATCGGTAATCTCGGTGATCAAATTGTATAAAGAAACGGTTAATAATGCTTTTGTAGTAGGCACAGATGGAAGTGCGATTCCAATAAAATTAGTTTCACAAAAAGAAAATTTAGAAGTTGAAGTTTTGTCACATCTAGAACTTTTCCATCGTTATTTTTATCATATTGATGCCAGTAATTATGAAAAGCATTTGGAGAAAGCCTTATGGCTTGGGAATAGTTCAATCGATGATTTGTACAAACAAAAAAAAGCAGAGGGAGTTTACAATCGATTGATTCAATATTCTTTGGTGCAAAAAGTCAAAGAAATTACTTCCATAATTGACCTGCAAACAGCACCTTATCAGTTTGAAACCAACACGGTATTTGAAATTAATCGAGGGTCAATAATTGACATGTATGAATTAACGACTACCGGAAATATCATTCACGTTGATCGGAATTTTCCTAACAACACTCACGGATTATTGATTACCAATTTTTTTGAAAATAAACTAAAAAAAATAGAAAATTATGAAAGTGGAAAAGAATAAAATTGTGTTTGTAGCGATTATTTTATGTGTTGTACTTTTTATAGGTTTCTATACTGTTATAAAATTTTCAGAAGATGAGGAGCCTACTATTGAAAGTAATCAAATTCCAATACCAATATTAATAGATGAACAAAAAGAGTACGATTCAAAACTAGAAGCATTAAATGATTTAAAAGAAACAAGGCAGACCAATGCACCAAGTATGTATGATGAGCGACTATTAGATTCTATGGGCGTTTATGATGCTGAGTTATTAACCAAAGAAAAGATGCGTTTGGTAGATAGTATTTACAATCAAGGACGCATCAGTTATTCAGATAGAAGTTATCGTAAACCTGAAATCCGTACTCCAATAAAAAAGATTCAAATAGATACGATTGAAACTATTGAATTAAACAAAACCATCCAGATCAAACAATTAGTATTGGAGCATCAATTATTTTTTGCTTCAGTTCCTAAAAAAGAGGAAGAGCTCACGATTCAATCTACAGATTCCAATATTTATGTAACTGTAAATGGCGCGCAAACCGTAAAGAAAAATTACCGTTTAAAAATGCGCCTTATAAATGATGCACTTATTGGAGGGACAATCATTCCAAAAAACACAAACATTTATGGTTTTGTGAGTTTTAAACCCAATCGGGTAATAATTGTCATTACTAATATTAATCACCGTCCAATTCATCTAAAAGCTTATGATTTGCAAGATGGAAATGAAGGAATTTATATCGAAAATAGTTTTCAAGCCGAAGCAAGGCAGCAAGTTGTTGGAGATATTGTAGATGATATTAATATCGCTGGAGTACCACAAGTTAGTGGGGTCAAAAAAATATTCCAACGAACTAACAAAAATGTAAAAGTTACCATTGCAGGAAACTACAAATTAATCCTAAAACCAACAAAAGGTACTTACTAAAACTTATTCTTATGAAAAGATATCTATCAATACTTCTATTTTTATTTTCACTAGCATCAGTTGCACAATTAAAAGGTCAATTACCACATAAATTAGATACCATTTTCGCAAATGAAGAGAAAAGCGTGGCGTTGTTTTTTCCAAATCCAATCCGACAAGCAATCACAGGATCTGAACATTTTGTATTTAATTACAATCGTGAAAAGCAGCAATATTTTGGGTTATTACAAGCCACACCAGGAGCAGAAAGTAATTTGCTTACAATTACAGAAAATGGACAGGTGTATAGTTATATTTTAAAATATAAAAAACAGCTTAAAAAAATAAACTATTTTATTACAGAAAAAGAAAGTGTAGGCAATGAAAAACCTATAAAAATTGCAGTAAAACATACGAAACCGATAATTAATAAACAAGCAACAAGAATTCCTAATTACCAAAAGTTTAGTGAATACCTATTAAGTTCAAAATTAAAAAATATTGCTACAAAACGTAAAAAAGGAGTAAAAGTACAGTTGCAAAAAATAGCATACAATGCTTCTGAAGTCTATTTGGTTATTGAAATAAGAAATAATTCCAAGATTGATTTTGAAATTGACTATTTGAATGTTTACAGAACCAATGGTAATAAAAAGAAAAAAGCATCCTATCAAAGTTTGCGACTAAAAGAAATATATAAACATAAAATGCCAAGTATTATTCACAAAGGACAACGTCATAAATTTATTTATGTACTTCCAAAATTTGTGTTAGGAGATAATGAGAAATTACAAATTGAATTACAAGAACTGAAGGGGAGTCGACGCATGGTTTTGGAAACTAAATTTTAAGAAAGAATGCTTTTGATAATATCAAAAAGACACTATCCAAATATCTGCATATTATCACTTTAGAAATGTTCCCATCAGGATTTGTCTTTTAAAGCTAATCTTTCTGTATAATATTTGAGGGTTTGTATTAAAATATCATAACCTAACCTAATATCACTACAAATAAACTCAACAGGATTAAAAATATCATGTTGAGTTTTTCTTTCCTTTTCATTTATTTTTTACCGATTTTTCGCTTCAATAGCTGTGCATTAATGGCCACTATAATTGTACTCAAACTCATTAATACTGCTCCCACTGCTGGTCCTAAAACAAAGCCTGAAGAATATAGTACACCAGCCGCTAGTGGAATAGCTATTACATTATATCCTGTTGCCCAGATTAGATTTTGAATCATTTTATTGTAGGTAGCCTTTCCAAATAATATTAGGTTGGCAATATCTTGAGGGTTGCTATTCACTAATATGATATCAGCTGTTTCAGCAGCCACATCGGTGCCCGAACCAACTGCAATTCCAACATTAGCTTTGGCAAGTGCCGGTGCATCATTTACACCATCTCCCGTCATAGCCACAAATTCTCCTTTATTTTGTAACTTTTCTACTATTTCAACCTTTTGATGAGGCAGAACTTCAGCATAATAACCATCTAGACCAAGCTTATCGCTAACAGCTTTAGCTGTTTGTTCATTGTCGCCTGTAGCCATCAACACTTTAATATTGTTCTTTTTAAATATTTTGATAGCTTCGGCAGATTCGGGTCTTATTTCATCGGCAAGAGCGATATATCCCGCTAATTGTCCATCGATTAATATGAAAACGACAGTTTCAGCAGCGTCACTATAAGCATCTTCAGGAATAGTTATTTTTTCATCCCTTAAATAACCAGGACTAACCACTTTTACTTGTTTGCCTTCTACATTTGCCTCTACGCCTTTACCAGTAATTGCATTGAAGTTTTCGGGTTTTGGGATGGTAATATTATCCTCTTTAACTCTCTTAATAATACCTACGGCAATAGGATGTTCTGAACTCTGTTCCAAAGCACTAGACAGTCGTAAAATTTCTTCGGTTGAATACGCTTCAGTTACAGATTCGATGCGTGTCACGCCAAAATCCCCTTTGGTTAGCGTTCCCGTTTTATCAAAAAGCAGGACTGAAATTTTACGTGATTCTTCAAATGCAGTCCTATTACGAATCAACAATCCGTTTTGTGCAGATACTGATGTAGAGATTGCAACTACCAAAGGTATGGCAAGCCCTAAAGCGTGTGGACAAGCAATAACCATAACGGTAACCATTCTTTCTAAAGCATAGACAAATGGAAAGCCTAAAATCAACCAAACTGCTAACGTACCAAAACCAATCGCCAAAGCTATATAAGTCAGCCATTTTGCTGCTCTATCGGAAAGGTTTTGCATTTTGGATTTGGTCTTCTGGGCTTCCTCTACCATTGTGATAACTTTGTTTAGGTAGCTATCTTTGCCCGTATGCTCTACTTTTACCTTTATGCTACCATTGCCGTTTACCGAACCTCCAATTACTTTATCCTTTTCATCTTTTTTTACTGGTTTTGACTCTCCCGTAAGCATAGATTCATTTAGATAACTTGTACCTTCAATAATAATTCCATCGGCAGGAACTTTCTCTCCCGGCTTTACCAATATTACATCATCTTTTAATAAATCTTCGAGTGAAATATCTTCGATAGTATCACCTTTAACGCGATGTGCCTCCGCCGGCATCATACTTACTAAAAGTTGTAAAGCTTTTGATGCACCTAGGACACTTTTCATTTCTATCCAATGACCTACAAGCATAATTGCGATTAGAGTTGCCAGTTCCCAAAAGAAATCAACACCTTCTAAACCAAAAACGGTTGCAGAACTATAGAAATAAGCCACACTTATTGCCATAGATATAAGTGTCATCATCCCTGGTGCACCATTCTTTACTTCGGAAACAAAACCCTTAAGAAAAGGCCAGCCACCATAGAAATATACAATGGTAGAGAATGCAAACAGTACATAAGGATTTCCTGGAAGTAAGAACTCATATCCAAAAAAATCTTGAATCATTGGCGAGAAGAACAAGATAGGAATTGTTAGGACTAGCGTTACCCAGAATCGTTTTCTAAAGTCTGCAATCATCATCTTATGATGGTCGTGACCCATTTTTCCGTGACCCGGATTATGACCCGAATGGTCTCCACCACCCTTTTTCATTTTAGAATGATCCATTTCGTTGTGTTTGTGCTGCTCGTGATTTTCCATTATAGTATTGTTTAAGTGTTATCGTAATTTTTTTCTCATTGCTTCCGAAATATTTTCGGCATATACACCATAGGCATCTACCAAAAGACCCTTAATGCCGTCTTTAGAAGATATTGCATATAAAATGCTATTATCATCGGTACTACTCATTCCTTCAAAGCGATATATTTTATCTACTTTAAAATCTTCTGGTCGAATCTCAATTTTCAGGGAAGCACATTCCAGACATTCTGGCGTTAAGTTGAAATCATAGGGATATTCGTTTACCTGTAAATCGTTTATGGCTTCTGATAATGTATCGTAATTTTTCATTTGTTTTTATTTATAAGTCATTGTAAAATAACTGTTATCTTCTTCGGTAAATTTCTGAAAGGTTAATAGACCTTTTCCATTTAATTTCTCGTTAACCGTATAGTCGAGTTGCTTGATACGAATTCCCCACGCATAGGCCTTAATATTGATTTTTGAATTAATATTGCTTTTGTTGCCATCTACTTTTCGGTCGTAAATCTTTATACTACTTTTTGAACCAAAAAAGTTTAATAAGCCCGAATCAAAACTCATTTCCAGTTCTATATCTTCCAAGTTTTCTAAATCATACAGCTCTTTAAACTTTGCGGATGTGGTATTGATTTCGGTTTCCTTTGATTTTGGGTTGGAAAATGGAAATGCCATTACCATTATACTGGCTTCATCAGGCTTACAGCTATAAGTCGTGGTATATTTGTCGGTAGATTTATTGTCTTTGTCAAATAATTCTGTCATTACCTCAATTTCAAAATATCCATTTTTCTTTATTGTTTCACCAGCTTCAAAAGTTTGTTTGTTAAGAAAAGTACCTACTTCATTAAAATTTTCTCGAACAATAAATCTGCCTGAAATCTGCCCAATGAGCATTTCAGTTTGTCCATTCATTGTAATACTGAATAAGATAAATAGGAACATGAAGTCTTGTTTTCTCATATATGGTTCATTAATTTCTTTACTTCTTTTGCCATAATATCGCTCAAATCAATTGCATTTGAAGAATGCAGAAGAGTATTGAAGGTTATTTTTTTCTACACCAGAATCCAATAAATCTTGATAGGTGCCCGAAAAACTGCGTGAATTTGAATACATATAATTGATTTCTAAAAATTGATCGTGGATGTTTCATTTTTATTATTTAGTGTCCACCACAACAGGAGGGCGAGTTTCCTTTATCCTGATTTGATTTGCTCAATTCCGCTATTTCATTATATAGATTACGAGAATCATCTTTGATAATAAGTGCCAACTTCTTTATGGATTTGGGTTCAAAGTTTACCATTCCCAGCAATATTTCAAGGGCTTCTTCTAGAAGTTTTGGATCATCTTCTAATGCTTGATAAAATGGCTCTAAATCTATACGGTTTTGTTCTTTCAGTTTATCTGTTTCCATCTGTTATGTTTTTAGATTAAAAATTTATTTAGTGCTCTAATGAATTTTACATAGTTCTCTTGAATCTTCGAGAACCTTTTTATGTCTTGATTTTGGCACTCCTATTTGTTCTAATATTTTTGGGGTTTCGTGAAGCTCTTTGCAGAGTACTAAACCTTTATCCAATAATTTTGTTTTTTCGGCTTTGGTAAGCGTTGTTAATGCTGTTAATGGATGCAACCCCGACTTATCTATTCTGTCTTTTAAACCGTTTCCCATTGGATAATCCCAACTTGTCAATAACATTCCTATGCATTTACCGTATTGTACCGCATCACTTGTAAACCGTGTGTTGGTGTATACACCTCCTTTATGAAGTTTGGCTTCGTGACCTTTTTGGTGTTCCCATTGTTTTTCAACATCTAAAAATCTTGAATGGATATATAAGGGGATTTTTACATTACAAAACCTACCTTGGTCACTATGGTATTTGCATTCAATCATATAATGGTAATTGTCTTTTTGCGCTATCACATCTATTTCGTGTTGTACACAGTTGCCTTGAACTATGACACCAACCTGTGTTGTAAACCCTTCGTGCGCCAATAGTTTGCCTACTAACTTTTCAAAAGGAAAACCTGAAGGTCCTAGTTCCATCAAGGCTTTTTTTAATTTGTATTTTGAAGCACTTATTCTCGATTTCCCTTTTAGCATTTTAAATGCCATTTGGTAGATTTTTTTAGTGGTCATTCCTTCTACAATCTCCCTTTGAATCTTACTGGCTATATCCTGTACTAAACCTTCATCTTGCTGTACACGTCGCAGCGAGTTGATGAGTTTGTTTACATCAAAAGCTTGATATTCGCCAGATTGTTTTTTTATTAATACTGAGTTATTCATCACTACACTTTAATGGTCATCACTGGCAATTCAGAATGATTGGTTACACCTTCAGCGATACTTTTGGAGAACAGGCTTAAGAAACCTGTGCGTCCTTTGGTACACATTGCAATTAAATCGGCATTTTGATACTGTAAAAAATTATTTATACCAATTTCAACGGTAGGTTCATTATATACATTCATTGAATATTTTTCTAAATCGGGAAATTTATTAAGGAATTCCTTAATTGGGTTTAGACCCAGTTCAATATTATTAAAATCCGTTTCAGTATTAACTCTCAATAAATGGATATTCGCTCCACATTTTTCGGCTATTGAAATAACTTCCTTAAATGCCTCGTTCACATCTTGAAGGAAATCTGAAACAAAAACGATATTCTTAAAAGGAAAAGATATTTTCTGTTCCTTAACCACTATTACTGGAACATCAGATTTTCTAACAATTTTTTCTACGTTGCTTCCCGTTAACTCCCTAACACGACCTTTTGTGCCACTACTTCCTGTAATTACAAAATCGTGGTGAAAATGGTCTGAATGTTCCAAAATATCTTTCTGTTCTGAATCAAACTGAAGAAAGGTTCTACACTTAAGATTTTCATTCTCAACTCTTTTTTCCAGTTCACGCAATTTAGCTTTGGCGGTGCCTATCTGTTTTACGATTTCGGGATAATGCTTTTCTTTGAGTTTATCGAGTTTTACCCAATCAATGGGAGTAGTTATTAGGTGTAAAAAGTGAATTTCAGCATTGTACAGTTTAGCCATTCTAATACCAAGGTGCTCCGCTTTGGAACAGTTTTTGGAAAAATCGGTGGGTACGAGTATGTTTTTCATAATATATTGGTTTTAATTATTTATTAAGTGAATAAGTTTATTTATTTTCTTTGGATCAGTTTAAATTTTGAAATATCATTATGCCACAGCTATGTTATTTTCCAGATATACCTTTTGCACAGTATGCAATAATTCAACTCCTTTACCAAAAGGCTTTTGAAATGCCTTCCTTCCCATTATCAAACCAGAACCTCCAGCTCTTTTATTGATTACAGCTGTAGTTATAGCCTCAACCAAATCGGACTTCCCTTTAGAGCCACCACCGGAATTAATTAATCCAATTTTACCCATATAACAATTGGCTACTTGCAACCTACAAAGGTCAATGGGATGGTCTGTTGTCAACGTTTCATACATTTCATCATTATATTTTCCAAATCCTATTTCTTTAAATCCAAAATTATTTGTTGGTAATTTTTGTTTGATGATATCTGCCTGGATAGTCACACCCAAATGATTTGCCTGCCCAGTTACATCAGCAGACGCGTGATAATCTTCTTTTTTTGTTTTAAAAGCTTCGTTTCGGGTATAGCACCATAAAATGGTAGCCATACCTAAATTGTGTGCTTCTTCGAAAGCTTCGGAAATTTCGTTTAGTTGTCTATTACTTTCTTGGGAACCAAAATAAATGGTAGCACCTACTGCAACTGCTCCCATATCCCACGCAGCTTTTACTTTGCCAAATAAGGTTTGGTCATATTTATTGGGATAAGTAAGCAGTTCATTGTGATTAATCTTTACTATAAAGGGAATTTTATGGACATATTTTCTTGCGTTTAATCCCAAAACACCAAAGGTTGAAGCTACTCCATTACATCCTGCTTCCATCGCCAATTTTATAATATTTTCTGGGTCAAAATAATCAGGGTTTTTATAGAATGAATAAGTGGCACTATGTTCGATACCTTGGTCAACAGGCAGAATGCTCAAGTAGCCTGTACTCCCAAGGTTTCCGTGATTATACAATTGTGAAAGACTTCGCAGTACTTGTGGATTTCTATTACTTTGGGTAAATATCTTATCTAAACTTGTCTTACTAGGGGTTTGCAGTTCGTCCTTAGTAATTTTTTCACAAACGTGTTCTAAATAGAAGTCTGCTTTTTCTCCTAAAAGTTCTATTATATTTTTGTATGTTTCCATCTTAATAGTGTTTAATAAATTCCTAAACTATCATTTGTTTTGGCTATGGATTTTGCTCCATCTGTTTCAATGCCAGTTAATGCTCTAATGGCATCAATTGTTTCAGGGATTACAATGGCTTGATTATCGACCACGTAGGCGTAAAAAAGTTCGTCACCCTGTACTTTTAGCATATCTTCCCATAGGGCTACTTCGTACATATCGCCCCAAGGTCTTCCCATATCCAAAAACATTTCTTTAATGGTGTTGTTTGAAACTAGGCCTTGGTCATACTGAATTAGTTTGATACGACTAGACGTCTTAAAAGCGTTCAGTACTTCTTCTTTTGAGACTTGTTTTTTTAACTTCACATTCCAATAGTGCATATGGCTTAAAGTTTCTGGAACTTTTACTGCGGCAGTAACGACATCTAAATCAGGGTCGACACTTTTAGCATCAGGACCTTGGTGGCTCGGGATGTCTTTTTCAGGAACCATCGTATTCATAATACCGCCTAAATGACTTTCCCAAGGATCTGTAGCTCTTCTTAAAAGTGTACCTCTAGCATAATCCAATAAATTGGCTCTTTTTAAAGCGGTTAATGTTCTTAAGATAGAGGTGGTGTTGCAGGAAACAACCCTTGTAGCATCTAGATTTAGAGCTGATTGATAATTGTTTTCAGCACTAAAAGAATGGCCTGTTGTTTCATGTTTTTCGCCTCCGTGCAAAATAAATTTGATGTTTTGTTTTTTATAGATTGCTACATTTTCAGTTGCAATTTTTTTAGGTGTACAGTCCACGACGAGATCCGATTTTTTTAACAGGTCTTGCATATCGCCTTTTACTGAAATACCTTCGGATTTCATTTTGTCTTCTGCTTCTTGAGTTGCTACGTAGATATCGTACTCTTTTCTTACCGCATTTTGAATGCGCCAATCGCTAATGATATCACAAACTCCTGAAAGTTTCATATCATCCTGAAGATTGATAGCATCAGCTACTCTTTTTCCAATCACTCCATATCCTATTACTGCTATATTTTTCATAAAAATTGAATTTTATTAATTATGTTTTATTGTTTTTTTTAGTTTCCATTCCCATCGGCATATTACCTTCATCGTCTGTATGCGAAATCATAAAAAGACGTTCCGCAACAATTATTAGAATAATCCCAATTGCCGCAACGATAAGAACCAATGGATCATTCAGATATTTTATATAAAGGAAAGCTGATAGTACTGCTATATCCATTACAATTGCTATTAATGGAATGATAGGTTGAAATTTCACTTCCTTTTTAAGGTGGCGATAAAGCCCCCAATGGATAGCTATATCCATAATGAGGTAAAAAATAGCACCAATGGAAGCGATTCTTGTTAAATCGAACAGCACGGTCAATAAAATAGCCAGTGAAACCGTGAATATGAGAGCTGGGTTTTTAAAATTGCCCATTCTTTTTAAAGATGGTACTTGTTTCATATTGCTTAACATCGCCAACAAGCGTGATGCCGAAAAAACACTGGCGATAACGCCTGAAAAGGTTGCTATAATCGCTATTGCAATAGTAATCCAAGAACCCCATTCCCCGAAAACGGGTTGTGCAGCAGCAGCCAAGGCATAATCTTTAGCTTCGATTATTTCTGGGATGCTCAAACCTCCTGCAACAGCCAGTGCCAATGCTACATATATAATGGTGCAGATAAGAATGGAAAACACAATAGACCGCCCAAGGTTTTTGTGTGGGTTTTTAATATCCCCACCTTGATTTGTGATTGTTGTGAATCCTTTATAAGCAAGTATTGCTAATGCCAATGCGGCTACAAATCCTAATCCTTTTGGCAAGGATTCGGTATTTTGAGGGATATATTCTCCAGTAATATCTGCAAATCCAGAAACTATTAAGCCTGCTATCGCAAGCAATGCAATACCAGCTACTTTAATGATTGCTGTAAAAGTGGCTGTTGCGCCAATTACTTTATTCCCTAAAATATTTACGATATATGCTGTTACTAATAGCAGAATACCAAGAACGGATGCGTAACCAGCAAAGCTTTCTGGGAACAGCCGAAGGGTATAGGCTCCGAAAGTGCCCGCCACCAAACTTTCTGAAACTACCATTGAGACATACATCAACAAAGAAAAAACACCAGTTGTCGTTCCAGGTCCATAGGATTTGTTCAGGAATTTAACCACACCTCCCGACGATGGAAAAGCATTTGAAAACTTGACATAGGAATATGAACTGAAACCAACCACGATAGCTCCAGCAATAAAGGCAATCGGGAATAAGTCGCCCACCAATTCTGCTATTTGACCCATAAGGACAAATATTCCAGCGCCAATCATTACACCTGTACCTAGTGATATGGAACCTATTAGGGTAAGCTTATTGTTTTTGTTTGTGGTGTTTTTCATCATTATGTTGTTATTAGTTTTTGGATTTTTTTGAGCTTTTGATTAAAATTAAGGAACCGATAATACCTGCAATTAAGGAAGTAAACAGGATGCTCACTTTTGCTGTATATATAAAATCTTCGTTAGCAAAGGCCAATTCATTGATGAATAATGACATTGTAAATCCTATTCCACCAAGAAAGGCAACTCCGTAAATTTGATTCCAATTGACAGTATCTGGTAGTTTGGCAAGCTTAAAGAAAACTAGTAATCTCGTAAAAGAAACAATGCCTAAGAATTTTCCCAAAATCAATCCAGCACCTATACCCAAACTAATAGGGTCGAGTAACACTTTGCCTATTTCTCCGTGCAGGTGTATGCCTGCATTTGCCAAGGCAAAAAGTGGCAATACCAAATAATTCACAACAGGTTGTAGAGCTTTTTCTAATTTCTGAAGGGGAGTTTCGGCTTCAGAACTCGTGGTTTTGATTTCCTCTAATATTTCCAGCTGCTCTTTGGAAATAAGTGGACCTTTTACAGGTTTTATTTTCAGAAAACGAGAGTGCAGATTATTTAAACGCTTCAAAAAGGTGTTTTTGTTTATTTTTACCCTACCTGGAATTGCGATAGCCGTAAGAATACCTGCTATGGTAGGATGAATACCCGAAAAGAAAAAAGCTAACCAGACACCACCAATCCCAATAATGGCATAAAACCACGTTTTTCTAATCCCTGCATAATTTCCTATAATTAAAAGCCCAAAGAACAGTAAGCCGTGAAATAAATCCATTAACGAAATTCCAGAGGTGTAAAACAACGCAATCACCAATACACCGCCTAAATCATCAACTATTGCTAATGTAATTAAAAACACTCGTAATGCAACGGGCAAACGCTTTCCAAAAAGTGCTAACACGCCTAGTGAAAAAGCAATGTCTGTTGCCATAGGAATTCCCCAACCTTGAGAAGCTTCACCAGTAGTATTGAAGAGAAAATAAATAAGTGCTGGGAAAACCATACCACCTATGGCAGCACCGATAGGAAGTATAGCGTTTTGAGGAGTCGATAGTTTTCCGCCCAATATTTCTCGTTTTAGTTCCAAACCTACTTGAAGGAAGAACAATGCCATTAACCCATCGTTAATCCATCGTAATAGTGGTTCGGTAATTTCAAAGTTCCCCACGGCAAATGAGATGTCCGCTCTCATTAAACTGCGGTACATTTCTTGCCAAGGGGAATTGGCCCATACCATTGCAATGATAACGGTGATTAAAAGCAAAATACCTGTGTTGTTCAAACCTTTTGAAGTGGCACTAAACAAACTTTGTATGGTACTGTATGTTTTGTTTTGTAGCATTAGTTAACGGAACTTTATTTTTGGTTATTTACTTTTGATGTTATTTTTTTGGTATTGGTTTTTGGTTTAAAATTTCTAATAATAAGGCGGTTGCTCTTTTCATAGGTGAAATAGCTAATTGCCCAATTAAAACCAACCATTAATCTATTTCTAAATCCACTTATGGACATTAAATGCACAATTGACCATAACAACCAAGCGAAATAGCCTGCAAACTTGAATTTGCCTATATCAGCAACTGCTTTACGCTTACCTACTGTTGCCAATGAACCTTTATCTTTATATTTAAAAGGTTTAAGGGGTTTGTTATTTATAATATTCAATATTGAATTCCCTAAATATTTCCCTTGTTGAATTGCTGCCTGTGCTACTTGAGGATGTCCTTTTGGTGTGGCTTCTGAAATGAGAGCTGCTATGTCGCCTATGGCGAAAATATTATCGTAACCCTCTACTTTTAGATTACCATCGGTTTTTATACGGTTACCTCTAACTATGTGCTTTTCATTAATTCCTTTTGGAAATTGTCCTTTTACACCAGCTGTCCAGATTAGGTTTTTAGCTAAAATTGTTTTTCCATTTTTGGTAGTAACCTTTGATCCGTCAAAATCGCTTACCGATTCATTTAATAGAACCTTTACATTTAAGTCTTTTAAATACTTTAGAGTTTTCGAAGATGCTTTGTTAGACATCGTGCTTAACAATTTATCAATAGCTTCAATTAAATAAATGTTCATAATAGAAGAAGGGTACTCCGGATAATCCTTAGGAAGAATGTATTTACAGAATTCAGCCAATGCACCAGCCATTTCTACGCCAGCAGGACCACCACCAACAATAATAAAATTTGTCAGCGCATCACGTTCTTTATCATCACAAGTGATTGCAGCTTGTTCCAAATTTTGCAGCATCATATGGCGAATATTTAAAGAATCACGAATATCTTTCATTCCCAAACTATGATTTTCCACTTTATCCATCCCAAAAAAATTGTTGGTGGTACCTGTTGCCAATACAAGGTAGTCGTAATGAACTTTTCCCTTGTTAGTTATAATGGTATTTGAAAATGTTTGAATTTCCTCGACTTCGGCCAGACGGAACAATACATTTTTATATCCGCTAATTTGTTTTCTGAAAGGAAACACAATACTGTCAGGTTCCAAGGCACTCGTTGCTACTTGATAAAATAAAGGCTGAAACTGATGAAAGTTATTTTTATCAAACAATACTAACTGTATTTTTTTATGCTTTAATTTTTCCACTAATGCTAGACCTGCAAACCCACCACCTATAATAACAATACGAGGAAAGTCGGAATTTGGAAGGCAGATAGTATCTGTAATTTTGCAATTTGCATAATCCATAATAACTGGTGGTTTAGTATTTTTTATAATATGTTTACGTTTTTTTGGTTTTTAAATAATCCACGGTTTCCTTTACGGTTAAAGGATAGGTAGCGTTACCTGTCCGTACGTAAAAGGTCGTATTCGTTCCGTCATTTACATAAACAGGTTCTTTTGATGGTTCAATGTCTATGACACATATTTCCTTTTCATTTATAATATAAAAAGAAATATGATTGCTAAAACATGCTTCGTGCCCTAGCTGTATCGAAATTATCCTGAAAATTTCACGCTCATAGCCATCCCTGTTTTTGTGCTTAAGCGTTTTAAAATCTTTTTCAAGTCCCAGGGTGTTTCCATCATCGTCAACGCCAATAATTAATCTACCACCTGTTGTATTCATAAAGCCTACAATAGTTTTGGCAATGACTATCTCAAGCTCACGGTTGGTGGTTTTTCTGAAATAATCATAACGTATAGAGGATTTGAATTCTACCTTTTCATTTTCACCATCTTCAATAATATCAGTCAGATCTCTACCGAGTAGACGTTGCTGAGTATCAATAAGATTATTTTTCTTTTTAAGTTGAACAAAGAAAATTCCAGAGATCAACCCTAAAACAACTCCTAGAAGTGTTAATACTGTACTCATCCCTTTCATACTAAAACTGAAGGATTCCAGAAAACGCTCATTTAAAATTTTCAGAAATAGTGAAGTTGTAAAGGGTGTATGGCTATATTCAAACCAATACAGTACCATTGTAAAAGGGTGTACCAGGAAATAAAATACTCCTGCTCCCAATAATATATGAATGAATATAATCTTTAATTTTGTCATTGTTTTTTTAAGCTTTTATTACTTTAAATAATTGTGTTCTAAATTCATCAGACCTTCTCAATCCCCAAATTACTTATTGAATATTTTACTGAAATACATCCAAACAAATTGAATAAGGTTTATATCTTTAATGAACGATAAATTATCCCTTTTTTATTTGTACATTATAGAAAGCACCAATACAAGCACCAATAAGCCACCATAGAATAAATGTTTGAATAATGCCAAAGAAAGCTTCCAATAAGGTAATTTCCATTCTTATAATATTGGTTGTGTCCAGGCCATGTAAGAGGTTGTTAAAAAAGGCAATACTGCCTTCTTGTCCTGCTGTAACCATTACAATCATACAGCCTAAATAAATCAAGGCACCTGTAAGACCGAAAGCAAAACCGAGTTTTTTTATGTTAAATCGATACATAAGTTTAGTTTTAAATTAGTTGTCGGATTTTAAATTTTTTATTCTTCGTCTAATTCTTCCTTAGATATTTCGCTTTTTGCAAAGCGTTTCTTCAAAATATCTAGTGAGTTTTCTTTCGTTGAATTTTGATATTTCTGTAAATCATCAATTGAAAGATTTTATGTCATATTAATGATAGCTGCTCCTATCGGGTTTAAGAATATTTCAGTATTATTAATTGCCAGATGTGCCTCTAAAGTTTTTTTTACTCTTGTGATACAGCCACTACAGCTTATACCATCTGTTTGAAATTTCCGTTTCATCTTATTTAGTTTATTGTTTTTGATGGTGTTGATAATCTTTATGTTCTTCTTTAGGTATCTCTGTCGATTCCTTCTTATTATGATTGTGACTGGTTTTGTGATTACCGTGCTTATACCCACGTTGGCTATGTGACTTGTGAGGCATAAATAGATGAATTACGAACATAAAAAAAATAAAAACAAAGAGGGTTGAACCATCTCTTATACCAAAAGAGGGTGCTAAAAAGATAAATAGCAGTGGTAATCCACAGCCGATAACTATCCATATCCAGTGATTTTTCATTTTATTAGTTTTATTTTTGTTGAATTTAGTGATGATCTTCGTTTTGCATCTGCATAAT
The DNA here is from genome assembly GCF_012524075.1 of Lutibacter sp. B1. GTDB lineage: Bacteria > Bacteroidota > Bacteroidia > Flavobacteriales > Flavobacteriaceae > Lutibacter. The sequence continues at coordinate 31,915 of NZ_JAAZUI010000022.1, read as the reverse complement.
TTTCTTTGTTATTTATATAATTTCATCGTAAAAATTTCGTTTCCAATTTTCTGTATTTTTATAGTCTGTCATATTCATCCCCACTACTTCTTTAAATTGTCTTGATAAATGATTAATACTACTATAATCTAGTATGTAACTTATATCAGAAAAGGAATGCTGTTTAAGTTGAATTAGTTCTTTTACCTTTTCAATCTTGAGTTTTATAAAGTATTTTTCAATAGATGTCTGCTCATTGGTAGAAAATAATTTACTCAATGTCTTGTAATCTTTATGAAGACTTGATGATAATAGTTCAGATGTTTTTACCTTAATATGTAACGGGAGTTCTTGTAATTGTTCTATTAAAATCAGCTTGATTCTTTCTACAAGTATTTCTACTTTGTTCTTAACGATTTCAAAATCATTTGTATGAAGTACGGTTGTTACTGCATTTAAAATTTCATCATTGTTCTTTTTTGGTGCTTCTACCAACAATCTTCCTAATTCTAAGGAAATTACGATTACTCCAAGTTCATGTAGTTCTTGCGTAATTACTTTTAAGCAGCGGTTACATACCATATTTTTAATCCAAAATTCTTTTGGTTTGCTCATAATATTTAATGTATTATCATCAAGTTTTAGCTCAAAGGTTTGAGAAATTTGCACCTAACAGAGTGCAACAAGTATTAGCCAGAAGTATAATTGTGGCTATAGCGGTAATGCAGATTAAATTTATACTGCGATGTAGAAAATCAAATTAAAAAGGTCTCGTTGACAAGTATTATATCTGTAGATAAGAGAGGCGGCCTATAGGCTTGAAAAGAAATTACGTTATTTTCTAGTCCCTCAAAAAGATTGATATAGGTATAAAAAAAAGTGTTTAAGAAAACCAAAGTCTCGTTTTCCGATATGTTATTGGATTTTTTGAAGGCGTCATCTCCTTTCTTTATCAAAGTGTGATTATCACAGCAGTCTTTTTCTTGTATTGATGTACATTGCTTGGAAGTATTATTTTTATGTTGAGCTATGTCCTTACAGGATTCTGCTTTACTAAAAAAAGCCATATCCATCAATTTATTACAGCAAAAGTGCAAATCTACCGCAAAAGAAGAGGTAGAGAACAGCATGAAAATTGCTAAAAAAAAGGTTGCTATTTTAGTAGATAAGGATTTCACACCATAAATATAATAAATTTTATTTAACATTCAAACGTTTTTAATTTTTTATGATATTATTCAATAATTATGACCTTTGTCATACAAAATTTAGTTTTTTTATAAATTTTATCGAGACATTTCAACGTATTTTTTAGGATTTAGGAATCATAAAAAACTGTTAAAGTATCTTATTATTAATTTTTTTTATATACATTAGTAAGCTAATGAAAGATTTTTTTCATAAAATAACATCGTTTTTTATGGCACTTATTGTGTTATTGTCAACCGTTTCGTTTACTGTTGATAGTCATTACTGTGGTGGTGTTTTAGTGGATTCCTCTTTATTTGGACTTGCTGAAACTTGCGATATGGAAGTTCAACTTCAGTCGCAGTCGTCAGAGTGTGATATCTCAAAAAAAGATTGCTGTAGTGATGAACAATTGAATGTAGAAGGGCAAGATATTTTGAGGATATCGTTTGACAAATTAGAAAAAGAACAACAGATATTTGTTGCTGCTTTTATCCATAGCTATATAAATCTTTTTTTTGAATCTCAAGTAGATTTAAATTCTTATAGAAATTACACTCCTCCTCTCTTGGTCAGAGATATTCACCTTTTAGACCAAACTTTCCTTATTTGATTTTTAAGTAATTAACACTACAGTCCTGCATTAATTTGTTTTGGGCATAACTACTTGTTTATTGATTTTTAAACAAAAAATATAGTTACTTAAATAATCATTTCTATGCTGAAAAAAGCATTATTTAAAGAATCAAACATAAAATATCGGAAACGAATAATCTTGATAAAATTTTCAAAATGAAAATATATTACTAATTGTAATTTGCAATTTAATGATATTTTGGATATTCAGTAACTAAATTTAAATCTTAAATCAATCAAGTAAAGTCTATAAAGAATTACTATTAAAAAAACGATTATTTATTATTTAACGAGTTAAAACTTTTTTCTATTGAGTTAAGAACTTTGTGAGAATTAACATTAATTGAAATTAATTATAAAAAATTATTAAAAATGAACAATTTAAAATATATAGCACTACTTATTTTAGTGGGTTCTCAAACTCTTTTTTCCCAATCTCTTTTTGAACAGTCTCAAGAAGGAAATAACCAAAATTTACCTGTTCACGAATATACTTTAACCATTAAAGAAGAGATGGTAAATAAGGCAGGAAAAGAAGTAAAAGGAATGACTATAAATGGAACAATACCGGGTCCAACCTTAGAATTTACCGAGGGAGAATATGCAGTAATTTATGTTAAAAATGAAATGAGTGTAGAAACTTCTGTTCACTGGCACGGTTTAATCCTTCCCAATTTTTTTGATGGTGTTCCCTATTTAACCACTCCACCCATACAACCAGGCGAAACATTTAAATATGAGTTTCCTTTAAAACAGTCCGGAACATATTGGTATCATTCCCATACAATGTTGCAAGAACAAAGCGGTGTTTTTGGTTCCATTATCATAAATCCTAAAGGAAAAACCTTGGAATACGACCAAGATTTAGTCTTATTACTTTCAGACTGGACAAATGAAAAACCAATGAACGTATTAAGAAACTTAAAACGCGGAAACGAGTGGTACGGAATGAAAAAAGGAACGTCCACACCATTAAACAAAGTAATTGCTCGTGGTGCTTTTGGAGCACAACTCGATTTTTGGAGGCAACGCATGGAAGGAGCTGATATAGCAGATATTTATTACCCTGCTTTTTTGGTAAACGGACAGCAACAGGCTGAATATCCTAATTTTAAAGCTGGAGAAAAAGTTAGATTGAGAATTATAAATGGTGCAGCATCTACCCAATTTTGGATGACATTTGGTGGTGATATGCCCACATTAGTTGCTGCTGATGGGCTAAATGTTGAACCCGTACAGAAAAACAAAACCTTTATTGCTATTGCAGAAACTTACGATTTTATAATAACCATTCCTCAAAATGGCAAGATTGAATTCAGGGCAATGGCACAAGATGGTTCAGGAACTGCTACTGCATTTATTGGAAATGGTAAAGTGCTTCCTGCGGAAGTAGTTTCAAAACCCAATAAAATTAAAATGATGCAAAAAATGGCAAAAATGGATATGAAAATGGGCGCACATGCCTTAAAATTTCAACCAAAAAAAGATGAGCGTTTTAAAATGAAGAGGGAATATGGAATGAAGATGGATAAAATGAGTGAAAAGAATTCTTCAGTTGATGAGGCAGGAATGAATGACGAAAAGAAGAAAATGAATATGCCCAAAGATTCAAAAATGGAGAATGATACTAAGAAAATGGAACATTTTGATATGAACGAAATGCAGATGGACAGAATGGATATGTTTTCAGAATACAATTACGATTACTTGAAGTCACATGAAAAAACAACTTATAAAAAAGATATTCCTGTAAAAGAAATTTTGTTGAATCTTACTGGAAATATGAACCGTTATATCTGGAGTATGAACGGTGTGCCACTTTCTGAAACCGATAAAATAAAAATTAATCATAAGGAAGTAACCCGAATAACGTTGAATAACCTTACAATGATGCATCACCCAATGCACTTGCACGGACACTTTTTTAGGGTGCTTAATAAAAACGGAGAATATTCCCCCTTAAAACATACCGTTAATGTACCACCAATGCAGAAAGTTACCATAGAATTTTATGGCAACGAGTATGGAGATTGGTTTTTTCATTGCCATATTTTATATCATATGATGGGTGGAATGGCAAGAGTTATAAGCTATGACACGCCTAGAGATATTAGATTGAAAGAATCTCCTGTTTCACAATTAATTCACGAAACAAATCAATGGTATTCATGGGGAATGCTAGATGCAGCATCACACATGACTGAATTTAATTTTACTACTTCAAACATTAGAAATCAATTCAATATAATGGCAGAATATGGCTGGAATCAGAATATAGAAGCCGAAGTTACTTATGAATACTACCTCCACGATTATTTAAGAATTTTTGGTGGTGTGAATCTAGAAAATGAATTGGAAGATAGTTTAGATGAAATTTCAACAACAGCAGTTGCAGGGATTCGCTATTTAACACCGTACTTATTTAATCTTGATGTTCGTATTGATAACAAATTACGACCACGAATTAGTTTAAGCCGTGAAATCCTCATTTTTCCGAGAACCGCAATTTTTGGTAGTTATGAATATCAAGCAGATTTTGGCTGGGTAGATACGCTTCCTGCTGGTAACAATTTTGCTAAAGAAGTTACTTGGAATACAGGTATAGAATACTTTTTGTCACGAGATTTTTCGTTAATGGCAAGTTACGACAGCCGTTTTGGAGCAGGTGGTGGATTATCAATAAGGCTTTAAAGGATTGTTCCTTTACGATTGCCATAATCTAGAACACAACGATATGGTGGTGGTACGGTATTTTAAAATAAAATAAACAAAAAAAATAGATTGATATGGAATAGCATTATTTATAAATTAAAACTGACAACAAATTTTTATTAATTCTAAAAAAACGTAAAATGAAAACAATTGTAAAAACATTATTAATTATGGTAGCAGTAAGCACATTAGTTAGCTGTAAGTCAACCTTTAATGCTGCTGAGACATTGGAAGTTCAAGACAATAGAAATGCAGTTTATCAGGAAATAATTTCAAATCCTAGTCAATTTAACGAATTTATAAACTTGGCACAACAGGATGAAGGAGCAAAAAAGCTAATGATGCAAAGTCATATGCAAATGATGGATTCTGGAAAAATGAAATCAATGATGGAGAAAAATCCTGAAATGAAACAAAAGATGAAATCAAATATGCAAAAAATGATGGAGGAAAACCCTGAGATGAAAGAAAAAATGCAGATGATGATGCTCGATAAAATGTTGGAAAAACCAGAAGGCAGAAAGATGTTGATGCAAAAAATGCATGAAAACAAAGAAATGCAAGGGGAAATGAAAGCGAAAATGATGCAAAAAATGAAGGAAAATCCAGAAATGATGGAAGAGATGATGAGAAAAATGATGGAAAACCCAGAAATGAAAGCGAAAATGATGGAGAAAATGAAGAATAAGAAAGAAGGTCCGAAAGAACATAAACATAATAAATAATATAACATTTATAACCAATAAAAGGTTGTAATTATGATGAGGTAGTGGCTTATCGGTAAAATTTAAATTTATGGAAGAATACAAAAAAAATAGTTTGAGTTTGACCGGTGCTGTATCTCTGGGTACTGGTGTAATGATTGGTGCTGGTATTTTTGCACTGTTAGGGCAAGTTGCAGAATTATCAGGAGAATTTTTTCCTATAGCCTTTTTGGTAGGTGCAATAATTTCAAGCTTTAGTGCTTATACATATATAAAATTATCTAACGCTTATCCTTCTGCTGGAGGTATAGCAATGTACTTAATCAAGATTTTTGGTAAAAGTGCCGTTGCAGCATCTGGAGCATTATTAATGGCGTTCTCTATGATAATTAATGAAAGCCTCGTGGCTCGAACTTTTGGTTCTTACACGTTACAATTATTCGGTATTGACAGTAGTAGTCTGTTAGTACCGCTTCTTGGAGTTGGATTGATAATCATTGCTTTTTTAGTAAATATAGCAAGTAATGATTTTATTGGTAAATCATCTTTTGTAATGGCAATAGTCAAAATTGGAGGTATTTCAATTTTTGCTATTGGTGCATTATGGGCTTCAGGATTCACTTTTTCAGAAGTCTTACCAAGCAGCAACATATCAGATTATCCTATACAAAATTATTTTGGGGCATTGGCGCTTTCAATTTTAGCGTATAAAGGTTTTACTACAATTACTAATAGTGGTGACGAAATAGTAAACCCTAATAAAAATGTTGGTAGAGCCATAATCATATCATTGCTCATCTGTACTATAGTTTATCTACTTGTTGCATTTGCAGTTTCTAGCAATTTATCTATTGAAGAAATTGTTAAGGCAAAAGACTATTCTTTGGCCGAAGCAGCCAAACCAGCTTTTGGTAAATATGGATTATGGTTTACTGTTGGGATTGCTATAATTGCAACTATATCTGGTATTATCGCCAGTATTTTTGCAGTTTCAAGAATGACAACTATGCTTACAAAGAAAGATTTAATTCCACACAAGCATTTTGGCATGCCCGGAAAATTGCAAAAGCACATGTTAGTTTATGTAGTTGTAATTGCTATTATTCTAACCGTTTTTTTCGATTTGAGTCGTATTGCATCTTTAGGAGCAATATTTTACCTAGTTATGGATATTGGAATTCAATGGGGAGTTCTTAAAAATTTGAAAGCAGAAATAAATGCAAACCCATTCATCATTATAACTGCCATTGTTCTTGATTTAATTGTGTTAGGAGCATTTCTATGGGTAAAAGCAACAACTGACATATTTATCATTTGGGTTTCAATCATTTCAATTGTATTAATTTTTATAGGAGAAAAAAAGTTTATAAAATTTAAAATGAATAATGTAAACGAATAAAATTAAAAAAATAAAATAAGATGATGTACTCATGGATTATAATACTGGTAATAATTATTATAGGAATTTTTATTTACGCAGGAAAAAACAAAAGTTTTATTGGTAAAAAAGAAACCCCCAATAATATTTTAGACAGACGCTATGCAAATGGGGAAATTACCAAAGAACAATACGAAGAACAAAAACAAATTATTAATTCTAAAAAATAAAAAATAATGAACTATTATTTTAATAAAACAGTCAAAGGCACTTTTGAAGAGGTAATCGAGAAAGTGACAGAGGGATTAAAGGAAGAAGGTTTTGGAATACTCACAGAAATTGATGTAAAAGAAACCTTAAAGAAAAAACTGGATATAGACTTTAAAAAGTATAGGATACTGGGAGCTTGCAATCCTCCTTATGCACACAAAGCATTGCAAGCTGAAGATAAAATTGGAACTATGTTACCTTGCAATGTTATTGTACAGGAAATTGAAAAAGGAACTATTGAAGTAGCAGCTGTAAATCCAATGGCATCTATGCAAGCTGTTGAAAATAAAAAATTAGAAAAAATAGCTAAAGAAATTACAGATAAGCTAGAAAAAATTATTAATAAACTTTAAAAATAAATATTATGAGAACATTAGGAATTATTATTTCAATTATAGGATTTGTAACGTTAAGTAGTTGCAACCAAAAAACTAATTCAAAAAACATGCTCGAAAATTCAGAAACAAGAACTGAGATTTATGAAGCAATTTCTAACAATCATGAATATATGACAGAATTTATGGATAAAATGCAAAGTAGTAATCATGGTATGCAAATGATGCAAGGCAATAAAAAAATGATGGGTACTATGATGCAGGGTAATGGCATGCAAATGATGATGAACGATAGTGTGATGATGAAAAATATGATGCAATCTATTATGAAAGATGGAAGAATGATGGGTACTATGATGAAAATGATGCAACAAAATGGTATGATGAGCAATGATTGTATGCAATCCTCAATGAAAATGATGAATGATAAAGGAATGGACATGAAGGGAATGAAAAAGTAAGTTACTATATAACCCAAATACCTAAGCATAACCTAAAGATTTTAAATAATGATGCACAATAAAGGAGATTATTATTACTAGAGAATACATATGGGTTGGTGGTTTTTCATACTTCTAATTGTAATAGTATTTACAGTGTTATTTTTTAATTCCACAAAAAGAAAATGACCAATCACCTTTGACATTGTCAAAAGTATTTAAAGGGTTCAGTTGTCTCAAAAATTTTGTTATAGCTAAAACCTGAAATTATGGCATAATGAAAGGAATTGACATAAAAACACCTATCAAAGAGAAAGATACTATCAGTTTTATAAAAATATAATTCTTGATAGCAAAAACCCACTGCGAGTGGAATAAATATAAGAATCAAAACATTTTTTAACACAAAAATTAATTAAAGAAAAATTTATGGAAATTTTAATAGCAGCAACCAAAACCTGTCAACATAGACCCTCACTTGAGAAATTACTTCAAACCGCTTGGTTACCCTATAAGGTAATTTATTTTGAGGACCATCCTGAATTAATTGAAAAATATCAATTGAAACACTCACCTTCATTGATTGTAGATGAAAAAGTGGAATCTGTTGGTATGCCCGAAATAGATAAAATAAATGAACTAAAGGCAAGAAATAAAGATATATCCCAAATTAGAATTTCTAAAAGAGATGAGACCCATATGATTCCCAAAAATGTAGGAACAGAATCTGGTTTAGTCGAAGTTGATATAACATGGGGCAGTATTCAATCGATAAAGGCTGCACAAAAAGTACATACTGTAGGGGAACTAGAAGTATATAATCACCACAATAAGGGTTTATCCATTATCGATGCGAGAAAACCTGATACATCTGGTTCAGTAACCATTCCAGGCTCTAAAAACATACCTTTTGACGAGTTGGTGGAAAGAATGAATGAATTGGACGAAAACAACCCCAGTATATTTTTTTGTAATGGACCACAATGCCCACAATCATCAACAGCTATAAAAAGCCTCTTGGATGCAGGTTATCCAGCTGATAGAATTCTATACTATAGGGGAGGAATACATGACTGGATCACGTTAGGTCTTCCAGTACAACAAGTGTAAAAATAGTAATAACTATTTTCAGTTGGGTAATGAAATTTATGAACCATTGAAAATAAGTTGAAATAGGCTAAGAATAATTAATAAAATTATTATGACAAAATAATTTTTAAATAATCAAAAATTAATTTAAAACAAAAAATTATGCATTTTAATGATGGACACTTCGGAGATATACACTTTATATGGTGGATTATATTGATAGCTATTTTAATCTTGATTTTCTTTGTCTTTTATGGTATTCCTTATCAAAAAGCAAAAAAAGAAAGTCTTAAAGATATTTTAGACAGTCGATATGCAAAAGGAGAAATCACCAAAGAACAATACGAAGAAATAAAACGAACAATTAATTCAAAAAATTAAAAACCCTTATTATGGAAACAAAATATTGAAATGCTTTAATGCGCAAAGAGAGATTAACTAAAAGATAAATTAAATGAAAATTGTAAAAATCATAGCAATAATATTACTGGTAGCGTTTGTGGGTATTCAATTTATTTCCACTACACGCAATCAAAGTGGTACTGTTCCTTCAACTGATTTTATGCTAGTAAATAATGTCCCTGAAACTATTCAAAAAAAGTTGCAGGTATCCTGCTATGATTGCCACAGTAATAATACTCAATATCCTTGGTATAATAAGATTCAACCTGTTGCTTGGTTTTTAGAAGATCATATCAAAGAAGGAAAATCTGAACTTAATTTTAATGAATGGGATTCCTTATCCAGTCGAAGAAAGAAAAGCAAATTAAAATCAATTATAAGTCAGATTAGAGATAATGAAATGCCTTTGGATTCTTACACTTTGATACATAAAGAAGCAGTATTTACAGAAGCAGAAGCAGAAGAATTGATCAATTTCATCACACAATTAAAAGACAGTTTATAAACAATAATTAATTATAATAAAAATGAAAAATCTAAAAATGAGTATAGCAGCAATGCTATTGTTAGCAGTTTCTTTTTCCAATGCACAGGAAAAAGAAAAAATGAATCACGATCATAGCAAAATGATGAATAAAAATAGCGATGCTAATGCTGAGGCTATTTTAACTGATTATTTCAGTTTAAAAGATGCTTTGGTTGGAGATGATACCAAAAAAGCCGCACAAGTTGGAACTAAATTGGTAGCCTCTCTTAAAGCTTTTGATATGAGCAGTTATAAAACGGAAGAGCAAAAAGAACTGACTGATATCATAGAAGATGCTACTGAACATGCCGAACATATCGCTGAAAATGCTATAGATCATCAACGTGAACATTTTAAGACCTTGAGCACAGATATAACAGATATGGTTGCGATTACAGGGACAAAAGGCACGTTGTACCAACAATTTTGCCCGATGTATGATAAAGGAAGTTTATGGTTAAGTACAAGTAACGAAGTCAGAAATCCCTACTATGGTAGCAGAATGCTTAAGTGCGGGAAAGTTCAAAAAATAATTCAATAGATAATTCTTTGTAAAAAAAATATTTTTTAAGCCCTGTCGTGGGAGGGGAACAAGTTTGATAGTTAATTAACCCCTTCCAGTGTCAGGCACAATGAATTTTAAAAAGTAAAGTTGATTTGGATAATAACAACTTGTAAAATGGAGAGAGATTAAATCTCTAAAAGAATGGCATATATCTTCATTTGTCAATTAATTATAACTTATGATAAAGAAAAATTTGATAAAGAGTACTTGATTTTGATGAGGAACATTCTGGTTAATGAATTGGTTAATAGTTGCAAGCCTCTAATCTCAAGTATAATATAATATGTTGAATTGTATTAAACTAAGCATTAAAATTAACAGGGTTTATGAAAGAATGTTGTAAAAGCGATTGTGATAAAAAAACAAAACAAACTGGATTAAGAAAGTGGTTAAATTATTTACTCTATACGGTAATAGCTGTTATCGTTTTAGGTGCATTGCTACTTCAACTATTTGGTGAAAAATAGGCATATAATAATGCAAAAAACAAGTAACATATCTGAGTTTAATAGTTTTTACAAACAGTTATTTAATAAGTTTTTATTAACTACAACTTTAGTTGTAGTTATATCGCTGAGTTATATCCTGTTTATATCTCTAGATGTTGTTAATCCATACTTATCTTATATTATAGTAGCATTAGCATTCATTAAAACTATTTTTATTGTCAGCCTTACGTTCATTCAACTGAGTAAAATAATTGGAGAAAGCCACAAACTTAGTCATGTGTTAACACTTTTTGGATTTTTAATTCTCTTAATTGTGTTATCATTCTCATTCGATTATCATGCCCTATATGCAATAAATGCTGAAAGTTTTAAAACATCCCTAACAGGCAGTGGTTCATTTATTAGGCAATTTTTTGAGTTTTTATATTTCAGCTTAATCACGTTTTCTTCAGTTGGATTTGGAGATATCGTACCAATTTCTGTTTCAGGAAAAATAATAGTAATACTAGAAGTCTTTTTGAGCTTTTTTGTTTTGGTTTTTGGCATTGCGAATATTAATAGAATACACGTTGACAAATAACCTTTTTAAAACTATAACTATTAAAGTGCATAAATTAATTATAGTAGTAACAGTTTATATTGCAACAGTTAATTTTATGAATGAACAGAATAGTAAAGATTCTAAAGCTAAGAAGGGAGTATCAACTTCGGTTTTAAAGAAAATAGATTAAAAATGGAAAATTATTAAAGCGTATTCTTCTTCAAGAAATAAAAAATTACAATGTAAGACCAATAATTATTATATTTAACAATGAAATATCAGCCAATGAAACGGTTAACTCAATTAAAAGAAGTACAAATGAAAAAAAATAAGCATCAACATAAAAGTGATATTTCAAAAAAAGATAAAATTATAGCTTTTGTTGTGATAGTATTGATTTTTGTTATCGCTGCAATAGCAGCTGTTTATTATTCTCTATCCAAATCTGGATTAACATTATTTTGAAACAAGTAGAATATGAATGAGACTATCCATATTAAAAGCATGGTCTGCCCAAGATGTATCACGGCTGTATCTAATATTTTGGAACAACTTGAAATACCGTATGTTTCTATCAAATTGGGGGAGGTTAAATTAGTTTCAGCATTAAATAAAAACACCAAAAATGGCCTTTCCAAAGCGCTTCAAAACTCAGGATTTAGTTTGATAGACAACCGTAAAAGTCAACTTATTGAACAAATGAAAACATTAGTTGTAAATAAAATCCATCATTCCTCTGAAGAATTGGATCTTAAATGGGCAGACTACATAAGTCAAAATCTACATCTCGATTATAAATATCTGGGTTCACTGTTCTCATCAGTAGAAAGTATTACGTTTGAACAATACATCATCAACCAAAAAATTGAACGTATAAAAGAACTCATAGTTTATGATGAATTGACCTTAAGTGAAATAGCTTTTCAGCTACATTATAGTAGCGTTGCATATTTAAGCAATCAGTTCAAGAAAATTACTGGGATGACACCATCTCAGTTTAAGAAATCGATGAACAAAAACCGAAAATCCTTGGATGAGATTTAAATTTAATAAAAGAAATAAGTGCTAAAATCAATATTTGAAATAACCAAAATGGATTGCCCTTCTGAAGAAAATCTAATCCGAATGAAATTGGTTGGGGTTTCGAGTATAGCGAATCTAGATTTTGATATTACTAACCAAAAACTGACCGTTTTTCACAAAGGTCAAATTGATGAAATAGAACAATCAATTTTACAACTTAATTTAGGCGGAAAATTACTCACAACAGAAGAAACAGACCAAATCGAATTCAAAGAACATAAAAACCAAAAGAAATTACTTTGGACTGTTCTCGGAATTAACTTTGCTTTTTTTATTATTGAAATGACCACGGGCTTGATTTCAAAATCAATGGGACTTGTTGCAGACAGTTTGGATATGTTAGCAGACAGTTTTGTTTATGGAATTAGCCTTTTTGCAGTTGGGGGAACTTTAATCAAAAAGAAACGAATTGCAAAACTTGCAGGATATTTTCAAATCACACTTGCAGTTATTGGATTTGTAGAGATTTTAAGACGATTTTTTGGAAACGAAAAACTTCCAGATTTTACGACAATGATTGTTGTTTCAATTTTCGCTTTAATCGCAAACGGAATTTGTTTGTATTTAATGCAAAAGTCAAAAAGTAAAGAAGAAGCGCATATGAAAGCAAGTATGATTTTCACTTCAAATGATGTGATTATCAATTTAGGAGTTATAACAGCAGGAATTTTGGTAAACTGGTTGAGTTCCAATAAACCTGATTTGATAATAGGAACAATCGTTTTTGTTTTAGTTATTCAAGGTGCTTTGAGGATATTAAAATTGAGTAATTAACCATACAGAGTGTCGTTAGTTTCCGTAATCAGCAAATTCTACAAATCATTCAGCATATAACGTAATACATTAATGTCCTTTAATTCTGAAATTTGTAGTGTTCAAATAAGAATAAGATTATGGAGACAATTAATATATTTGAAACTAAAGAGAAAAACCATAAGCAGGGTATAAAAGAATCATTCCCAGTTACAGGTATGACCTGCGCATCGTGTGCATCGAGCGTTGAATCTGTATTAAAACATACAGACGGTGTATTTGGTGCAAGCGTAAACTTTGCGAGCAGTTCTGTTCTTGTAGAGTACGACAAAGAGTTGAGTCCTAACCAACTTCAAAATGCACTTCGCGAAGTTGGTTATGACATTATAATTGATGCGGAGAATCCTTCGGAAGTACAACAAGAACTTCAGCAAAAGCACTATCAGGATATAAAATACCGTACCATCTGGTCGGCAATACTTACGCTTCCCATTTTTGTATTAGGAATGTTTTTTATGCAATGGGAACCTGGAAAATGGATATCCTTGGTATTAACTTTTCCTGTCCTATTTTGGTTCGGTCGTAGCTTTTTCATCAATGCTTTCAAGCAAGCCAAACACGGTAAGGCGAATATGGATACCTTGGTAGCATTGAGTACAGGAATAGCTTTTCTCTTTAGTGTTTTTAATACTTTTTTTCCTGAGTTTTGGTTGAGCCGTAGTATCGAACCTCACGTCTATTATGAAGCAGCTACAGTAATTATAACCTTTATTTCTTTGGGGAAACTATTAGAGGAAAAGGCAAAGTCAAATACTTCTTCGGCCATTAAAAAGTTGATGGGATTACAACCCAAAACACTAAAAATTATTGAGAATGGGGAAGAAAAAGAAATTTCTATTTCGTCAGTGCAAGTGGGTCAGACCATTTTAGTACATCCGGGAGAAAAGATTCCTGTAGATGGAGAGGTTTCCAAAGGAAGCTCTTACGTAGATGAAAGTATGATTACAGGAGAGCCTGTTCCAGTAGAAAAATCAAAGGATGAAAAAGTTTTTGCAGGAACGGTAAACCAAAAAGGTAGTTTTCAATTTATTGCTGAAAAAGTAGGTGGGGAAACCTTGCTGTCACAAATTATTAAAATGGTTCAGGAAGCGCAAGGAAGCAAAGCACCTGTCCAGAAACTGGTAGATAAAATTGCTGGAATATTTGTTCCGGTTGTCTTGGCTATATCTATTATTACATTTATTGTTTGGATGTCAGTTGGAGGCGATAATGGTTTTTCGCAAGCCTTACTAACTTCTGTAGCAGTATTGGTTATAGCCTGTCCCTGCGCGTTAGGATTGGCAACACCTACTGCCATTATGGTGGGTATTGGTAAAGGTGCAGAAAACAATATCCTTATAAAAGATGCCGAAAGTTTAGAACTCGGTCATAAAGTGAATGCCGTTATTCTTGACAAAACAGGCACAATTACAGAAGGAAAACCTTTAGTAACTGATATACTTTGGAAGGATAAACTTGAAAAACAAAATCAATACAAGCAAATTCTTTTGGCGATAGAAGCGCAATCAGAACACCCTTTGGCAGAAGCGGTAGTCAACCACTTAAAAGATGAAAATATTGAAAAAGCTGAAATTGCTTCTTTTGAAAGTATTACAGGTAAAGGTGTGAAAGCTCAAACAGAAAATGGTTCGCAATATTATGTTGGAAATTATAAACTGATTGTTGAAAAGAACATTCAAATCGATGCTTCCTTGATGCAAACAGCAGAAAGTCTCGAAGAGCAAGCAAAAACAGTCATTTTCCTTGGCAATGAAAAACAAGTGCTGGCGATACTCGCAATTGCAGACAAGATTAAGGAAACTTCAAAAAAGGCTATAGCAACACTTCAAGAACGAGGCATCGAGGTCTATATGCTTACTGGAGATAATAATAAAACTGCATCAGCTGTCGCAAAACAAGTAGGGATAGCAAATTACCAAGGAGAAGTAATGCCTTCAGAGAAAGCAGCTTTTGTTGAAAAATTACAAGCTGATGGTAAGATAGTAGCTATGGTTGGAGATGGTATAAATGATTCCCACGCTTTGGCTCAGGCAAATGTAAGTATTGCAATGGGTAAAGGTTCGGACATAGCAATGGACGTTGCGAAAATGACATTGATAACGTCAGATTTGCAATCCATTCCCAAAGCATTGGAACTATCAAAAAGAACCGTATTGGGCATACGTCAGAATCTATTTTGGGCATTCATTTATAATATCATTGGTATTCCAATTGCAGCAGGCGTTTTGTATCCTGTAAATGGATTTTTATTAGACCCAATGATTGCGGGAATGGCAATGGCTTTCAGTAGCGTATCTGTAGTTCTAAATAGCTTAAGGCTTAAACGAGTAAAACTTTAATATTAATTATAAATTCAAATACAATGAAAACTTTAAAATTTAAAACAAATATAAATTGTAGTGGGTGTATATCAAAAGTAACACCATTTTTAAACAAACAAGAAGGTGTAGAAAGTTGGGAAGTGGATACCGCTAATCCTGATAAAACTTTAACCATAGAGAGCAACTGTGCTTCAGAAGAAAATATAAAGGCTACATTGCAAAAAGTAGGCTTTAAAGCTGAACCTGTAGATTAATACTCGCGTTTTAAGATGGTTTATATTTTAATTTTGGTTGTGATTCTTCTGTTTGCCATTTATTTTTATAGAAAGCGAAACAGCATCAGCATAATGTAAAGCTATTTCCAGAGCATTGATACAAATTATTAATGGGGAATGTTCTTTATTATAGAAAACTTTAAAAACATAAGCTCTTTGATTTATTCAAAAGTTGATAACACTATCTAAAGCATCATCAGCCTCTTTATGGATGAAATTTGCCTGATAGTTCAATGTAGTTTTTAAATCGCTATGACGATACAATTTTTGAAGCATTAATGGGTGTATTGAATCCCCAGCGATATTTCCAAAGCTATGACGAGCTATATGCATAGTTATTTTCTTATTGATTTTGGCCTTTTTAGATATTGATTTTAAATTGTTATTAAACTTTTTAGTAGCTGTTTTTCTTTTATTATAAACATCTTTAGCATTATCGAGATTGGCTTTTTTTAATTCAGGAAAAACGAAATCATCTTCACTTCTTTTATCATCTTTATATTGGTCTAAAATCTTTAGTACTTTTTCGGGAATTTTTAATGATAGAAGTTTTGAGTTTTTATGCATTCTATAATGCAGTCTGCCATCATAAAAATCAGACCATTTGGTACGTAAAATATCGGAAACCCGCATACCAGCAAAATTGAAACTATATAACCATACATTTCTAGTGTGTAGTTCAATTGGGGAGAGGTTATTTAACGATTCTATCCTTCGGATTTCATTGATATTTAGTCCTACCTTGGTAGTTTCAGGAAATTTAATACGAATTTTATCCGTACCGAATGGATATAACTCTCTATTGACTATTTTTTGTTTAATTGCTCTATTGAATAATAATCTAATTAAAACTAGAATATTCATAATAGATGTTTCAGATAAAGAATGTTTAGTCTTAAGGTTGAGCATTAGTTTTTTTAAAAAACGTTCATCAATCTCTTGAAAAGAAAGTTGTTTAGATTTATTGAATTTTACAATAAAGCTAACCCAAGCTTTATCAGTAGAAAGTCGATTCAACTTTTCCGAGCTTTCCAATTCATCCAAATGTTCCTCTGCCAATTCAAAAAAAGTTGACTTATTTGCTGAAGAATATATTACCTTTTTTATTTGATTGGCAGAGGCATCTTTTTTTTCGGATTGCAATGTGATAAGTGCTTTATTGACTTCAGAAAGTTTTAGTGATAATAAACTATTTAGGTTTTTATAATTGGAGTTTGATTTTTTAACACGAATATTCTTTTCGTCCCAATCTTCTAATTCAATATAATGACCAAGATATTGATATGTTGACCTACGATTTTTTGTAATGCGGATAGCAAGAGGATAAAGACCTTCTCTATTCGACTTTTTGCGAAGAACTATTTTTGCGTTTGATGACATTGTTACCTGTTTTTAGCACGAAAGTCAAATCAGGTACAACATTTGGTCTTAAAACCATTATAAAGATACAATTTTATTTGGTTCTCTGGGTACAACATAGGTACAACAAATGCTGAAATCAATTGATATTAGTTGATATCAAATAAAATGTGAAATCACTTAAACAATTGGAAATGAAATGCTTTGCTATTATTTAGGCAAATATACGCCAGACTTAGGATCTAGTGCCGCAAGGTGTGAGAGTTCGAGTCTCTCCGCCCGCACATAAGCTCTTCGAAAATCGAGGAGTTTTTTTTTATGAAACAATTTTCAAAAGAATTGATGAAGGAGAGATGAGAAGTTTATCCTGAGCGCAGTCGAAGGGAGTCTCTCCGCCCGTACATAGGCTCTTCGAAATCGAGGAGCTTTTTTTATTGAGTTAAGTTTCTAATGCAAAAATTTATGAATACCGTTGTTGTAATTCTTTTTAAACTGAAAGAATTATACACTAATAGCAACTTTTGATTTATGCAGACTTTTTAAAAAGACGTATATTTGTTATAAACGACGACCCTTAGTGAATTAAAAGTTTGATAAAATATGTCTTTAAAATATAGTATTCATTTTTACTGTTTTTTTTTATTTATAGCATTCGTAAATCAACCGGCTTTTGCACAATATGCATATTATTTTAAAAATTATACTTTATCGGATTATAAAGCGGGGAACCAAAATTGGGATATAACCAAAAGCGATGATGGGAAAATTTATGCTGCCAATAACGAAGGCTTATTAGAGTTTGATGGTTTAAATTGGAAGTTATGGGAAATGCCTAATAAAACCATTGTTAGATCGGTTTTGGCTTATAACAATAAAATTTATGTTGGATCTTATGAAGATTTTGGGTATTGGGAAAAAGACAAGAAAGGAATTTTACAGTATACTTCACTAATAAGCTCCAGCGATAAAAAAAGTCTTAGAAGTGATGAAGAGTTTTGGCAAATTGTTTTGCTAAATAAAGCAATTATATTCAGGTCTTTTTCAAGTATTCAGATTTATGAAGACGGTAACATAACATCCTATAATTTACCATCAACCATTATGGCTTGTAATGTTATAGATGGAAAATTATTAGCGTCAACTTTAAATGAAGGTATTTTTGTTTTTAAGAACAATAAGTTTGAACAATTTTTATATTCACAAGATTTACTTAACGCAAAAATTATTTCAATAGATTCAATAAAACCAAATCAATTTTTATTAACAACTGCTCTCAAAGGATGTTTTTATATTGATAATAAAAAAATCACAACTTGGGAAAGTGAAATAAATCAATTCATAAAAAAGCATCAACTAAATAGATTTACAATTCTAGAAAATGGAAATTTAGTATTTGGAACCATTAAAAACGGAATTTATATTACCAATAGTAAAGGGAAAGTTTTATACAATATTAATAAAGAGAACGGGCTTTTAAATAATACCGTTTTAGGGCAATTTAAAAGCAATAATGAATTGTGGCTTGGTTTAGATAATGGCATTTCATTAATTGATTTAAATACAGCAAACTATTATTTTAATGATATTTCAGGAAAACTTGGAGCTGTATATGATGTAATTGATTTTGAAAATACAAGATATGTAGGAAGTAATACAGGTTTATATTTTATTGATGAAAATCAGAATATCCAGTTTATTGAAGGCTCTCAAGGACAAGTTTGGGATTTGCAAAATATAAATGGTGAACTGTTTTGTGGGCATAATGATGGTACCTATTTAGTAAAAAACAAAAAATTGAAAAAAATCTCCGGCTATACGGGAGGTTGGGTTATAAAAAAAGTTCCTGAACGTAATACGATGTATATTCAAGGAACATATACCGGATTGGTGAGTTTTAAAAAAGAACAAAAGGAATGGAAAATTAAACACTTAGGTAAAACAACTATTCCAATACGATTTCTTGTATTTGAAAATGAATATACGGCATGGGTAGCACATGCATATAAAGGTTTATACAAGGTTAGATTTAATAAAAATTATGATAGTATAGTAGATTTTAAAAACTATAGTAATAAAGGGTTGTGGTCAGATTTTAATGTTAGAATACATAAAATAAACAATATGATAACTTTTCATACTTTAAAAGGATGGCAGAAGTACGAAAGTTTATTAGACAGTATTGTTCCTTTTGATTTATTAAATGAAAAATTAGGAGAAGAATCTTATATAATTTCTGAAGATAATATTTCAAAAGCAGTAATAAAAACAGAGAATGCAATCGCTTTCAATTCATTAGAGGATGAATCTAAATTTGTGCCTAATAGATTTTATAAAAAGAGAATTATTTCTGGCTATGAAAATATTTCAAAAATAAATGATTCAATTTATGCTCTTAATTTATATGATGGATTTATGCTTATTAATTTAGCAACTTTTTCAAAAAATATAAGTTTAAGTAAACCAATTATTGAAGAAATTTTAGTTAATAATAAAAATATAAATATTGATACAAGCATTATTGAACTTCCATTTAGAAAAAATAATTTACTTGTTGCTGTTTCATCTCCAGAATCAAAAAATTTCAGTTTTAAATATAAATTATTAAATTCTGACATTACTTCAAATTGGAAAGATTTAAAGCAAGGTAAGGTTGAACTGTCAAATTTAATGGATGGTGATTATGAACTGTTAATTAAAACTGTTGATGATACTAACAATGAATCTACAATATCTAAATTACCTTTTACTGTTTTAACTCCATGGTATAAAAATAAAATAGGCTTCGCTGTATATCTATTTCTATTTTTAGTAACAGCTTTTTTAGTTTATGTATTACATAAAAGAAAAATAAGTAAAGAACAAAAATTACTAAAGCTAAAGTACGAAGAAAAACAAAAGAGATTGCTTGAAGAAAAGGAAATGGAAAATGAAAAAGAAATTATTAAATTAAAAAATGAGTCTCTTAAAAATGAGGTAAAATTAAAGAGCAAACAGCTGGCTAATACTGCAATGGCTTTGGTAAAGAAAAACGAAATACTTTCCGTACTAAAAAAGGAATTGCTTTTACATAAAAGAAGTTTTGAAAATCAATATTCATTTAAAAAAATGATTAAGCAAATAGATAATTCAATTGAACATGAAGATGAGTGGAAATTATTTGAATATAACTTTAATCAAGTGCATGAAGAGTTTTTTAATCAACTTAAACTTAAATACCCAAACCTTACACATAAGGAATTAAAAATTTGTGCTTATTTAAAAATGAATCTAACTACAAAAGAAATAGCTCAGTTAATTAACATCTCAGTTAGAGGAGTTGAAACGCTCCGATATCGTTTAAAAAAGAAACTTAATCTTAGTAAAGAGGATAGTTTAAGACAGTTTTTGCAAAATTTCCATTAAATTAGTATACTTCTTATTTTTTTAATAGTATAAAATAATACGTCATTTATACGTCATTATTGATTACTAAAACCTTGTAGTTCCTCTATTTTCGTATTTTACTATACGTCAAATAAGGCTTTTATAAGCCATAAATTAGATGACGTAATTAAAGTGTATACTTTTTTTTTAATAAAAATTTAACACTGCCTAACTTAGTATTTAATTAACAATAAATTAACATACATGAAAACAAAATTAATATGTTCCTTATTATTATTTCCTCTCTTATTTTTTGCTCAAGAAAGAAATATTACAGGAAAAGTAACCTCATTTGATGGTATGCCTATACCATCAGTAAGTGTTTTAATTAAAAATACTACCAGAGGAGTTGTTACTGATTTTGATGGTGTTTATAGCATATCTGCTAGAGAGAACGAAATATTGGTATTTAGTTATATTGGTTTAAAAACTAAAGAAGTAGTAATTGGTACTTCAAATATAATTGATGTGACCTTAGAAGAGGATACTTCAACATTGGAAGAGGTTGTAGTTATAGGTTATGGTGTGGTTCAGAAAAAAGATTTAACAGGTTCAATTACTAGTATTAAATCTGATGAAATTTTAAAACAACCCGCGCTAACTCCTGCTCAATCATTACAAGGAAAGGCTTCTGGTTTACAAATTATTTCTTCCGGTGCACCGGGAAGTTCTCCGGTTGTACGTATTAGGGGTACCGGTACTATTTTGGCAGGGAGAGATCCAATTTACGTAGTAGACGGAATTATAACGGATAGAATTGATAATATAAATAGTGATGATATTGTTTCGATGGATATTTTAAAAGATGCTTCTTCATTGGCAATTTACGGAAGTAGAGGTGCAAATGGTGTTATAATGGTAACAACAAAATCTGGAAAGCAAGGAAAAATGAAGATCGATGTATCGTCTTACTACGGAATTAAAACCATGCTTAGTGAAGTGAATATGGCAAATTCGGAGTCTTATGTAAGTTATTCAAACTTAGCTTTTGGTTATAATCGTTTTTCTACAGATCAACAATATAATACAGACTGGTTTGATGAAATAACAAGAACAGGTTCCGTAATGAATCATAATATAACAGTTAGTGGCGGCAGTGAAAAAATATCAGCCTTATTTAGTGCGAATTATTTCGAAGAAGAAGGTATTTTAAAAGGTAATGATTATAGAAGATTGAATTTAAGAAATAAAGTTAAATATGATATTAGTCCAAAGTTAAAGTTTGAACATAATATATCGTTGTCTATAAATAGATCTATACCTAAACCTTATTCTGCATTTACTACGGCATATAAACAATCACCGCTCGTACCGGTAAAATATGAAGATGGTGTATTTGAAGGTAGATGGGGTGTTCCTTTTGACGATAGTGGTGCACGGTATAACAATGTTGGAAATCCGGTTTCTCAATTGGAGTTAAGTAATGAAAAACATAAGAACACCATAATTCAAGGAAATGTTAGTGTTGAATATGAAATTTTGGATGATTTAAAATTTAATACCAGTTTTGGTATTGAAAGTGGTTTTGGTAAATACTATATTTTTAATGATAATTTAGCCGCATATTTAGCCGGAGACCCAAATAGAGAGGTTGAAGACTTTGAGAGTTCTAATTTAAATACTTTAACTGTTAGAAAAAGTGATTATTACCATTGGATATATGATGCCTTTTTAACTTATACTAAAACATTGGCAGATGATCATCATTTTAAATTAGTTGTAGGTACTACAACCGAAAAAGAGCAAAGCGATTTCTTAAAAGGAGTTAGAAATAATGTTCCAAATAATACAAATTTATTTTCTTTAAATAATGGTGAAGCTGGTACTGATATTGCTACTAGTGGGCTTTCTAATTTAAAAACGTTACGTTCTTACTTTGGAAGACTAAGTTACGATTATTTACATAAATATTTGTTAACAGCCACAATTAGAAGAGATGGTTCAAGTGTGTTTGCAAATAAAAATAAAAATTGGGGTAATTTCCCTTCAGTTGGTTTAGGATGGGTAATTTCTGAAGAAAATTTTTTAAAAGATGTTGAATTTATAAATCAATTAAAAATTAGAGGAAGCTGGGGTAAATTAGGAAACCAAAATATTCCTTTAAATGAGTTAACTTTTAATTCAGATTTAGGTTATGTTTTAGGTTCTGATCAATCGTATGTGCCGGGCTCAACAGTTACTGCAATAGTTGATGAAAATGTAAGTTGGGAGGTAACTGAAGAGTTTGATTTAGGTCTCGAATTTTCATTACTTGATTATCGTCTTTCAGGGGAAGTGGATTACTACAATCGTTTAAACAAAAATGCAATTTTACCAATAAGTTTACCTAAAGCTTTTGGAGCAAGTGGTACAACACTTACACACGCCGGAAAAGTTAGAAACAAAGGTTTTGAATTTGCCTTAAACTGGAAAGATAAAATTGGAGATGATTTCACGTATAATATAGGTGGTAATTTAACGTATAATGAAAATGAACTTGAAAAAATTACTAACCAATTTGCTTTTGAACAATCTGGTGGATCAATTGATAACGGTCAGGTTACAAAACTTTTAAGAGAAGGAGAACCTATTGGAAGTTTTTATCTGTTAGAAGTTTTAGGTTTTGATGAAAGAGGCGAATTTGTTTATAATGATATTAATGACGATGGAGTTATTGATAATGATGACAGAAAGTTTTTTGGCTCTTATCAACCGGATGTATTTTATGGTATTAATATAGGTTGTACTTATAAAAATTGGGATTTTAGTGTTGATGGATACGGTAATGCAGGTAATAAAATTTATAATGGTAAAAAAGCACAACGATTTGGTGGAGAAAATATAGAACAAACTGTGGCAAATAATATGTATTCCGCAACAAGTGCTTCAAATCAAAATCCTGCACCTTTTAATGATGTGCCGCCATCATCAACCTATTTTTTGGAAGATGGTGATTTTTTCAGAATAAATAATATAACTGTAGGTTATACATTTTCTAATGTAATTGAAGGAATTCAAAAAATAAGAATTTATGGTTTAGCTCAAAACCCTTTTATATTTAAAAGTTTTTCAGGATATACACCAGAGTTACCCGGAAACGGAGACCCTTTAGGTACTTCAGGAATAGAGCTATATGCTTATCCTTCAGTTACTTCTTATTTGTTTGGTGTTAACATTAATTTTTAAACTTTTGGCTTTATGAAAAAATATATAAAAATAGCAATTACAAGTATGATGCTTTTAGCTTTCTTAGCTTGTAATGATGATGATTTTCTTGATGTTGATCCATCAGTGGAAACTCCGGAACAAGCATTGTCAAGCCCAACAGCTGCAACAGAGTTAGTGAATGCAGTTTACAATAAATTGTTAGATTGGAACATCAGTTCATTTTCATGGATTGGAGTAACCAGTATTATTTCTGATGATGCAGATAAAGGAAGTGATCCCGGTGATACTGGAACCGATAAAAATTTATTAGATGACTTTACATTTACATCTACTTCGGCATCTTTTAAAGATGTTTGGGAAGGAAATTATCAAGGTATTGCCAGAGCAAATCAAGCTTTTAAGTATTTGCCTGAATTAGAAATTGATGAATCACTTAAAAATAGATTAATTGGTGAAACAGAATTTCTTAGAGCATTGTTTTATTTTAGATTGGTTAGAATGTTTGGTGATGTACCTTTAATTAAGGAAGTACCGAATATTCAAAATCAAGATGATATTAATAGAGCAAATACCCGAGCTCCAAAACAAGAAGTTTATGATTTTATTGTTGCAGATTTAAACGATGCCATTAACAAACTTCCGGTTCAATATAGTTCAAGTGATCTTGGAAGAGCTACAAAAGGTGCCGCGTTAACATTATTGGCTAAGGTACATATGTACCAAGGAAATTGGCAACAAGTTTACGATTTAACAAACCAAGTAAAAGGATTAGGAATTTATAGCTTAACACCTAATTATGAAGATATATGGAAAGAAATAGGTGAAAATAATTCAGAATCTATTTTTGAAATCCAAGCAAGAGGTGAAACCCCAAATAATGGGGTAAATAATTATTCTGTTACCCAAGGTGCGCGTGGTGCCGGAGGTTGGGGTTGGGGTTTTAGTACTCCAACAGAAGATTTAGCCAATTCTTATGAACCAAACGATGTAAGAAGAGATGCTACCATTATTTTTAGAGGAGAAACTCTTTGGGATGGTTTTGAAGTTGCTACAACAGTATCTAATGCTATGTACAATCAAAAAGCCTATGTTAGTAAAACTATGGAAACATTTAACGGCAATGATTCTGAATCAAATAAAAATATTCGCGTTTTAAGATATGCTGAGGTTCTTTTAATGAATGCAGAAGCTGCGTTAGAAGTTGGAGGTGATGCCGCAACACCATTAAACATGGTTAGAAATAGAGCCGGATTAGAGAATGCACCTGCAGTAAATAAAATGGCTGTTTGGCAAGAACGAAGATTTGAATTAGCTCTCGAACATGATCGCTATTTTGATTTGGTAAGGCAAGGAAGAGCAGGAGAAGTACTTAGAGCACATGGCAAAAACTTTGTTGATGGTAAACACGAGTTATTTCCTATTCCACAAACTCAAATTGAGTTGAGTGGAGGCTTGTTAAAACAAAATCCTGGATACTAAAATTAAAATTTATAGATAAAATAATTAAATTATTTAAAATTAAAATGAAATATATATTTCACATAATAGTCATATTTTTTTGGAGTACATCATTACAATCTTGTTCAGGTGGTAGTGATAACAATTCAAATCCAACACCATCTCCAACACCATTACCTCAAGAACAACTTTCAGATAATGAGTTATTAGATTTGGTTCAAAAGCAAACGTTTAAATATTTTTGGGATTTTGCTCATACTAAAAGCGGTTTAGCTTTAGAAAGATCTAATTTAGATGCTTATGGAGGTGAGGCAGCAGAGACTGTAACTTCAGGAGGTAGTGGGTTTGGTGTTATGGCTATTATTGTTGGAGTTGAAAGGAATTTTATTACAAGAGACCAAGCTGTAGAAAGACTGTTGAAAATCACTGATTTTTTATTAAATGGAGATCGTTTTCATGGTGCTTTTCCACATTGGTATTATGGTAGTACAGGTAAAGTAAAACCATTTTTTACTGAAGATGATGGTGGTGATATTGTAGAAACATCATTTATGATTCAGGGTTTATTAACTGCTCGACAATATTTTAGTAACAATACAACTAATGAAAGTTTACTTCGAGACAATATAAATAAATTATGGAATGAAGTTGAATGGGATTGGTATACAAATAATAAAGATGTGTTAACATGGCATTGGTCTCCAAACTATGGTTGGGCAATAAATCATGAACTTAAAGGCTATAATGAAGCACTTATTACTTATGTGTTAGCAGCATCATCTACAACGCATGCTATAAATGCTTCAGCCTATCATAACGGTTGGACATCGGGAAGTAATTTTATAAATGGAAATGTTTATTATCAAAAATGGAGATTGCCTTTAGGTTTTGATTATGGAGGACCTTTATTTTTTGCTCACTATTCATTTTTAGGTTTAGATCCTAATGGTTTAACTGATAATTATGCAAATTATTGGGATCAAAATGTAAACCACACACTAATAAATCATGAATATTGTGTTAAAAATCCAAAAGAATATGTTGGTTACAGTTCGGCAAGTTGGGGACTTACAGCAAGCGATAACCATGAAGGTTATTCCGCACACAGCCCAACAAACGATTTGGGTGTAATCTCTCCTACAGCAGCGTTATCATCATTTCCATATACGCCAGAATATTCTATGCAAGCATTACGACATTTTTATTATAATTTTAATGGAAAATTATGGGGTCAATATGGCTTTTACGATGCTTTTAATGAAACAGAGAATTGGTACTCAACCAATTATTTAGCAATTGATCAGGGACCTATAATTGTTATGATTGAAAACTATAGAACAAAGCTCTTATGGAATTTGTTTATGTCGTGTCCCGAAGTGCAAGATGGTTTAAATAAATTGAATTTTACAAGTCCTCATTTTTAAATTAAAAAGTTAATATGAAACAAATAATAAGCATAGTTTTTCTGACTTTCAGTGTATTTTTAAGCAATGCACAAGTTCAGTATAGGCAATTCAAGAAAGAAATTAAGCAAGAAATTTCTATTAATTACGCTTTACAATTACCTGATAACTATGATAAAATTGAAAAAGAATGGCCGTTGATTTTATTCCTGCATGGATCAGGTGAAAGAGGAGACGATTTAGAAAAAGTAGCTATCCATGGTCCTTTAAAATATGTAAGAGAAGGTCATAAAATAGATGCTATTATTATAGCTCCTCAATGCCCTGATAATCAATATTGGGGAGATGTCGATTTTATAGTTCCTTTAATTTCTGATTTAGAGGAAAATTACGCTATTGATACAACTAGAATTTATATAACAGGATTAAGTATGGGAGGTTATGGAACGTGGTTTTATTCATTAAAGCATTCTGAGATTTTTGCAGCAATAGCTCCTGTTTGTGGACCAACATTTAGAACATTCCCTAGAAATGCTAATGTAATAAAAGATAAACCTATATGGATTTTTCATGGGGCTAAAGATGATGTTGTTGATGTTTCTGAATCTGAAGCAATGTATGAAGCATTAAAGAATGCAGGAGGCAATCCAAAATTAACAATTTATCCGGAAGCAAATCACGACAGTTGGACTGAAACGTTTAATAACCCTTTGTTTTATGAGTGGTTATTAAGTAAAACATTAAAAAATGAAAATTAAAAAATTAATATTATTTTTCTCACTAAGTGTCTTTTTTGGTGTTTTAGGTTGTAAAAAAGACTCCATTCAAAATGAAAATAACGTTTTATTAAATAATAAAAACGTTAAGATGGAGTCTTTTTTAGATAGCCTAATGCAAGTGATGACTTTGGATGAAAAAATAGGGCAAATGGTACTTTTTTCAACCGATTGGGAAAAAACAGGACCTTCTATAAATAACAGTTATAAAAAATTAGTTGAAGAAGGAAAAGTAGGGAATATTTTTAATGCGTATACTTCAAAGTTTACCAGAGAATTACAAAAAACTGCAATAGAAAATACGCGTTTAGGCATTCCGCTTTTATTTGGGTACGATGTAATTCATGGGCATAGAACTATTTTTCCAATTTCATTGGGAGAATCGGCAAGTTGGGATTTAGAAGCTATAGAAAATGGCGCTCGAATTGCAGCAATTGAAGCTGCAGCAGAAGGTATTCACTGGACTTTTGCTCCAATGGTGGATATTGCTCGTGACCCACGTTGGGGAAGAGTTTCAGAAGGCGCAGGTGAAGATGTGTATTTAGGTTCTGAAATAGCGAAAGCTAGAGTAAGAGGTTTTCAAGGAGATGATTTATCGGCTACAAATACAATTTTAGCGTGTGCCAAACATTATGCTGCTTATGGAGCTGCTCAAGGAGGAAGAGATTATAATACAGTTGATATTTCTGAAAGAGAATTAAGAACAACATATTTACCACCTTTTAAAGCTACTGTTAATGAGGGAGTTGCAACATTTATGACTTCTTTTAATGAGTTAAATGGAGTTCCGGTAACCGGAAATAAATATCTGTTAACTGATATTTTAAAAACAGAATGGGGCTTTAAAGGTTTTGTAGTTACCGATTATACTTCAATAAATGAGATGGTAGCACATGGTATTGTTAAAGATGATAAGGAAGCTGCTGAATTAGCTGTAAACGCAGGTGTTGATATGGATATGCAGGGAGCAGCTTTTATGGATTATTTAAAAGAGTTAATAGCAGAAGGAAAAGTTTCTGAAAAGAAAGTAGATGAATCTGTACGAAGCATTTTAGCACTAAAATATCAATTAGGCTTGTTTGATGATCCTTATAAATATTGTGATGAAGAAAGAGAGAAAAATAGCTTAATGACAACTGAAAATTTAGAGGCGGCAAGAGATATGGCAAGGAAATCTTCTGTATTACTTAAAAATAATAAGGAAATCCTTCCAATTTCAAAAGATAAAAAAATTGCTTTGATTGGTCCGTTGGCAGATAATAAATGGGATATTATTG
This sequence comes from Lutibacter sp. B1, assembly GCF_012524075.1. Taxonomy (GTDB): domain Bacteria; phylum Bacteroidota; class Bacteroidia; order Flavobacteriales; family Flavobacteriaceae; genus Lutibacter. The sequence goes on along the minus strand of NZ_JAAZUI010000022.1, from coordinate 3,366 downwards.
GATCCTGGTCAGCCGCAGGTGATAGATATGAAAAACCTGTAACAGTACTTGAAGGCTTTAAAACTAAAATTTCAAATTCATCAAACTTAATGTTTGCAAAAGGATGTGAAATTAATTCGGATGATACAAAAGGTTTTAATGAAGCAATTGCAATTGCTAAAAAAGCAGATGTAATTGTGATGGTTATGGGAGAATCTCAAGATATGTCCGGAGAATCAGCTAGTAGAACAAATTTAGATTTACCGGGCAATCAAAAAGATTTACTTAAAGAAATTAAAAAAACAGGAAAACCAATTGTATTGGTTCTTATGAATGGAAGACCGCTTACTTTAGAATGGGAAAATGAGCATATTGATGCAATTTTAGAAACGTGGTTTCCGGGAACTATGGGAGGAATTGCAATTGCCGATTTAATTTTTGGAGATTACAATCCTTCAGGTAAGTTAACAATGTCTTTTCCAAGAAATGTAGGGCAAATACCAATATACTACAATGTTAAAAATACGGGGAGACCAATAGATCCTAAAAATCCTTATGAAAAATATAAATCGAATTATTTAGATGTTCTTAATTCACCTTTGTACCCTTTTGGCTATGGATTAAGTTATACAACTTTTGAATATTCTGATTTGAGTATTGATAAAAACAAATTCACTTTTAATGAAGATATTACTGTAAGTGTAATTATAAAAAATACCGGAAAATATAAAGGTGAAGAAGTGGCACAATTGTATGTGCAAGATTTAGTAGGAAGTGTAACACGACCACTAAAAGAACTTAAACGGTTTGAGAAAATTTTACTTAACCCGGGAGAATCAAAGGAAGTTTCATTTACAATTAATTCTAAGGACCTTGCTTTTTATACTAGAGATATGAGTTTTAAAGCTGAACCTGGAGAATTTAAAATTTATGTTGGCACAAATAGCCAAAATGTTCTTGAAACACAATTTAGCTTAAAATAAAAGGCTGAAACATTTATTAAATATAATTAAAAGACTAATTCTAAATAAAATAATAACTATCATGAAAACGATTAAAAGCTATATAAGTAATTTATTATTTGTGGTATTGGCAATTTTTTTAACCTTTTCATCTTGTGATGATGATTTACCAAATTATCCATTTATTGCTTCTATACCATGCGATAATCCTGATGTAGTTGCAGATCCAAATATTATAAATGATTTTGAATGTCAAAATAACGTTGTGCTTTCGGGTGTTGAACAGGTTTTAAATCCTGATGAATCAGGTATAAATACAAGTAGATTTGTTGGAAAATATACTGATCCTACTGCGCCTTGGGATGCACTTATTATTGATTATGGAGCACCAATAGATCTTTCAATATACAATACATTTAAAATTAAAATTAAAACAAATATTACAGGTGTTTTAATAGTAAAACTTGAAGGAGGGACATCACCTGCAAAAGAACTTAGTAAAAACATAACTAGTAGCAATTGGACAGAATATACTTTTGATTTTAGCGATCAATTCAATCAAAGTCATAACAAATTAGTAATGTTTTTTAATGCTGGTGTTGATACTGATGGTACAGATGAATATTATATTGATGACTTACGCTTTGTTACCACAACTGATCCTTGTGTTGGTGTTGTTGCTGATTTTAGTATCGTGAATGATTTCGATTGTCAACAAAATCAAGAAGTACCTGAAGTTGAATTGGTTGCAACTCCAAGTAAATCAGATGTTAATAGTAGTAAATTTGCCGGTAAATATATTGATGAATTAGGAGCTTGGGATGCTGTAATTATTGATTATGGTGAAGCAATTGATCTTTCAACAAATAATGTATTTAAAATAAAAGTACTAGCTCCGGTAACCGGTACCTTAAAAGCTAAGTTAGAAGGTGGTACATCAAGTGCAATTGAAAAAGATGCTGTTATTTCAAAAACAGGTGAGTGGGTTGAGTATTCTTATGATTTTAGTAGTGAAGCTTCTGAAAATCATACTAAAATAGTATTATTCTTTAATGCGGGTGTTGATACAGAAGGTACTGATGTGTATTATATAGATGATTTAAGATTCAGAGAAGCTTCTGACCCTTGCGCTGATGTTATTACGGATCTAAGTATAATTAATGATTTTGATTGTCAAATAAATTCTACAATTCCGGGTTATTTAGCAAATACAATTATTGAAAATCCTGATAAGTCTGATATCAATTCAAGTGATTTTGTTCTTGAAGTAACTGATAATGGAACAGACGCATGGGATGCGCTAATTTTTGATTATGGTGGAGCATTGGATTTGTCAACTAAAAATTATTTAAAAATAAAAATATTGTCTGATAAAGCAGTTCCGTTATTAGCTAAATTAGAAGGGGGTACATCTGGAGCTAAAGAGGTTTGGGGAGAAATTGATACTGTAGGAGAGTGGAAAGAATATATATTTGATTTTAGTGATCAGACAGCAGAAAATCATCAAAAAGTGGTATTCTTCTTTAATGGAGGTAAAGATGATGGTACAACATCAGATATATATTATATTGATGATATAAGATTTACAGAGTATGATCCTTGTGATGGAGTTGCAACAGATTTAAGTGTTGTTAATGATTTTGAATGTCAGCAAAATTATGAGATAACTTGTTGTATTGATACTGTAATTATCGATAATCCTGACGGAAGCGGAATAAACACAAGCAGTAAAGTACTTGAGGTAACTGACAACGGTACTGAAGCTTGGGATGCATTAGTGTTTGATTTTGGTGGAGCTATTGATTTATCTACTAAAAATCAATTGAAAATAAAAGTACTTTCTTCAAGAGCAGTACCTTTATTAGCAAAACTTGAAGGTGGATCAATTGCAGCTAAAGAAGTTTGGGGAGCAATTGATACAGCCAATGCTTGGACTGAATATACTTTTGATTTTAGCAGTGAAGCTTCAGGTGATCATCAAAAAATAGTATTCTTCTTTAATGGTGGAGAAAATGATGGAACAGCAACTGACATATATTATATAGACGATATTAAATGGGAATAGGTTAATTGAATTTGTGTTTTCTAAAAGGGTTTCTTTTTTACGAAGAAACCCTTTTAATATAAATTAATAAATAATGAGTTATACTATTGGTATTGAAATTTAATTTTGACAAAAAAACATATCCTTTTGTCAAAATTTATGTGGTAATTTTATTAGGAAATAGCTAATTTGCCATTGATTTTTTTAGTAAGTTAGCTAACTTAAAGTTTTAAGATTATAATTAATAAAATTAGTGAAAGAAACAGACTTATCACAGGGTGAATATGAAGTTATAATAGACTCTCCTGGAAGGATAAATATTATAGGAGAACATACTGATTATAATAATGGATTTGTATTACCAACAGCAATTGACAAAAA
>NZ_JAAZUI010000188.1 GCF_012524075.1 Lutibacter sp. B1 | reverse complement strand
CACTTTACCCAACACCGTATAACCAAAATTGCTTCTTTCTGTAAATTAGAATGTTTCTAAATCTAAAAAATACTATATTTAAACAACCGAAAATTGCGCTTTCAAATTCGCAACTTTCGTTATACAATCCCGTTGGGCTTCATACGGAGAAAAATTTTAGTTTTAAATTATAATCCGATTTTTTTGTAACTTTGAATCAAAGATATAACAGAATATGAATATTCAAACTTCAAAAATTGAATTGGTAAAAATGATTCTCAACATTGAGAATGACAAATTCATTGAAAAAATCACAGAATTTATTCAAAAAGAAAAAGTAGATTTTT
>NZ_JAAZUI010000187.1 GCF_012524075.1 Lutibacter sp. B1 | reverse complement strand
CTAAAATTAATGCTCCAGCAATAGCGTTTCCTTATTTAAGAGCTTATATTTCAAATTTAACTTTGCAATCTGGATTTGAACCTAGAATTTTACCTTCAATAAACTTTGTGGCTTTATCTAAAGAAGACTTGCATTCAATGTTGTAACGCAACAAAGCGTTTTAATTTTTAATAGTTACTAAGCTACGTTTTTTAATTCAGATTCCAATACTTCTTTAGGAGTTTTATACCCAATGATTTTTCTGGGTTTGTTGTTTAGTTTATGTTCGAGTTTTAAGAGCTGTTTTTCGTCAATGAGGTTAAAATCTGTTCCTTTAGGGAAGTCCCTT
>NZ_JAAZUI010000186.1 GCF_012524075.1 Lutibacter sp. B1 | reverse complement strand
GAGAAAAATTGACAAGAAATCAAATTGAGGAAAGAATTGATAATGATTTTGAAATATTGATTAATGAGATAAAAAAACATTAGCCAACAACTCATATAATTTATGCTTAAATTTGAACTAGTACAAATGACAAACATTCAACTAACGATTTGCTACAACCGAAAAATCTCCGATTTTCCAGTCGCACAAATCATATAAAAACTCGTTGTATTTAATATGATCAGCCTTTTGGGTTCCAAATAGACATTTTCGGACTCATTAAAGATAGGATTAAGTACAATTTTTAAAATACTAATGAAAGAGACATTTATGGAAGTTTCGACTCAAACT
>NZ_JAAZUI010000185.1 GCF_012524075.1 Lutibacter sp. B1 | reverse complement strand
GAGAAAAATTGACAAGAAATCAAATTGAGGAAAGAATTGATAATGATTTTGAAATATTGATTAATGAGATAAAAAAACATTAGCCAACAACTCATATAATTTATGCTTAAATTTGAACTAGTACAAACCGACAAACATTCAACAAGCGATTTGCTACGTCCGAAAAATCTCCGATTTTCCAGTCGCACAAATCATATAAAAACTCGTTGTACCCAATTAAAAAAAATCGTAAAAAATTAGATATTTACATTAAATGATATTATTTTTGATAGTATCAAATGATAGTATCAAAATGAAACCACCTTACGAAATAACTCCTGAAATATTGAAA
>NZ_JAAZUI010000184.1 GCF_012524075.1 Lutibacter sp. B1 | reverse complement strand
CACTTTCTTAAGTATTCTTTTAGTTTCAATATCTTGATTAAGTGGTAATTTTTTCAATTTATCAGATTCCATTATGTATAGAAATATTAATTTTCTTTACAAATGTAATTTATTATGATAAAATAATCGCATTTTCTTATCATAACTTTCTTAAATGATAAAATATTTTGATTTATTTATCAAAGCTTTTTTTCAGAGGACTTATTTTGGCTAACGGGTTTGTATATGGCTTCGTTGTGGGAAAATCAGCGAGATTTTTCCGCCGAAGCAATTTTGATTATAAATATAAGGAATTTTTCAATTAAAAAATTCCGCCACAATGAGCTATATACGTTGTTG
>NZ_JAAZUI010000183.1 GCF_012524075.1 Lutibacter sp. B1 | reverse complement strand
CAACAATACCTATAATTCAGCGTGGCTTTTCGCTTAATAAAAAGTTTGTTGTATTTTTAACCAGCTTGATTTCTACAGCGGAAAAGTCTCCGACATTTTCCACGCCGAAATCATAGCTTACACCGTTAGCCAAAATAAGTTCTCTGAAAAAAAGCTTTGATAAGTAAATCAAAATATTTTATCATTTTAAAAAGTTATGATAAGAAAATGTAATTATTTTATCATAATAAATTACATTTGTAAAGAAAATTAATATTTCTATACATAATGGAATCTGATAAATTGAAAAAATTACCACTTAATCAAGATATTGAAACTAAAAGAATACTTAAGAAAGTG
>NZ_JAAZUI010000182.1 GCF_012524075.1 Lutibacter sp. B1 | reverse complement strand
TTGGCTGAATATTATCAAATTCAATTACAGTTTTTTCTTTTTTCAAAATAGTTTCAAGGCGAGAAATAGTTTTCTCACTTTGTATTTTAAGAATTTCTTGAATAAACGATAATTTTCTAGCTTCTAAATTCATATCATAATTTACTTTTAATCAAAAATACAAAATCTATTTTAAATTTAGAGTTAAATTTATCTTAGAATTTCAAATCCGCTTGTTGCCAACGGGTTTGTATATGGCTTCGTTGTGGGAAAATCAGCGAGATTTTTCCGCCGAAGCAATTTTGAGAATAAATATAAGGAATTTTTCAATTAAAAAATTCCGCCACAATGAGCTATATACGTTGTT
>NZ_JAAZUI010000181.1 GCF_012524075.1 Lutibacter sp. B1 | reverse complement strand
CCGTTTATAATCAATGCTTAGGTTTGGTCAAGTCGAGAAGTTTTCGCATTTTTATACAGCAGATTTTCCTAGCGGAAAATCAGCCGCGTACTTTAACGCACTGAATCATACACAAACACGTTGGCAATAATTAAAAAAGATGATGGTCTATTCAATAACTTAACGCAACAAATCTAAATTTATAGATTTGTAAATATGAGTTTAAAACACAGACGACTTTCACTTAAAGAAAGAATCAAAATTGAGACACTTTTAAACGAGAATAAATCCAAAGCTTATATCGCTAAAACTTTAAACAGATCTCGTTCAACTATATCTCGTGAAATCAATAAATGGATTCAAGATCCTA
>NZ_JAAZUI010000180.1 GCF_012524075.1 Lutibacter sp. B1 | reverse complement strand
GTTTAGTAGAAAATTAGCTTAAAAAACTAAAAATAAGAGAAAAACTCGTACGTTTTAAAATTTATTCAACTTAACGGATTCAACTCATTAAATTTCTCAATTTAGCAGAATGATAAAATAGGAGAGAAGAGTTCTCAGAGAATTCTCAACCGAAGCAGAAATTTAGTTTTGGAAGAAAACTACTTAAAAATCTCATTCCGGAATAATGCTTAAAATCGGACTAATTTTCAGCTTTAGTAAATCATTATTTTTGAAAGAAAATTTCTCTGCCAAGTTCCAATCTCGTTATTTTAACCAACGGTTTAGGCTATGTTGTCGTTGTGGAAAAATCGGCAAGATTTTTCCGCCATAGCA
>NZ_JAAZUI010000179.1 GCF_012524075.1 Lutibacter sp. B1 | reverse complement strand
TAACGGGTTCAACTCATTAAATTTTTCAATTTAGCAGAATGATGGATAGGAGAGAAGATTTCTCAGAGAAATTCTCAGCCGAAGTAGAATTTTAGTTTTGCAAGAAAAATAAATCAAAAACTCATTCTGGAATATTGCTCAAAATCGGATTAATTTTCAACTTTATTAAATCATTATTTTTGAAGAAAAATTTATCTGCCGAGCTCTTCGTGCGTTATTTTAGCTAACGATTTCTATATGCGCCGTTTTAATGGCGTATATGGGTTGTTGTGTTTAGTATTTTGTACATCTGTAAATATACAATTTTTTAAATACGGAGTCTGTCAGCCGCCACCATAAAATGTCTCCAATTGTCAT
>NZ_JAAZUI010000021.1 GCF_012524075.1 Lutibacter sp. B1 | reverse complement strand
AATTCCAAAACGCAACCCCTTATTTTATTGGAATATTCAAGATTAATAGCATGAAGTCCGCGTTTTTATGGATTTTCTTTGACTCAATTTAACAGTATTTTAACTTATTGGCTGCAACTTGGGTTAATATCTTTTGAAGCTGAAATACCAAAATTTGTTACTGTAAAATCAGTATCTGTAGTATACATTTCATTACCTGCACCAACAAAAGCACTTAATTGTGTACCTCCTATTGAAAAAGGATAACCTAGTTCTGCATATATTGAATTTTCATCATCATTATACACATTTACACCACACATTGCAGTTAAAGGAAATGTTTCAACTCCACCAAAGCTAATTGTTGCTTCACCTATATGATTTTTCATTTGAAAATAACCATCTGAAAAACCATCTACAGGAAATGAATAATCTGTAAATCCTAAAGATACTGCTCCAAAAGAATACCCAGCATAAAAATCGAACTCTTGTCCAACAACCTGACCACCAGTTTCATAAGAAGCCCAAATTCCTAATGTGAAATTTCCGGTTGCAAATTCAGCATAAGGCTGTAATACAGGAGAATCTGAAAATTCAAGACCTCTCCACACATATCTACTTGCAAAATCAACACCTATATCGAAGGTAGCTTTAGGAGTTTCATCCTGAGCATTCATGTTTGAAAATGAAAGTATGGCAACTAAAACTACTATTATTTTTGTAATTGTTTTCATGGTAAAAATCTTTGGTTAGTTAATTAATTGTATTGTTTAGTCGTTGTACACATTGGTTTTGTGTTCATGAATATCTAAACCATCTATTTCTTCTTCTTTAGGAACTCTTACACCTATTGTTTTCTTTAAAACATAAAATACAATAAATGACGTTACTACTGCCCAAACTCCTATTGAAACAACTCCAATTGCCTGAACACCCAATTGCGTAAAGCCTCCTCCATAAAGAAGTCCACCATCTGTTGCAAAAACACCTACTAATAAAGTACCTAAAGCACCGTTTACACCATGTACAGAAATTGCACCTACAGGATCATCAACTTTAAGTTTTTTATCAATAAAATCAATTGAGAAAACAACTACAACACCCGCTATTATTCCAATAATAAAAGCTCCCATTGGGCTAACCGCAGCACATCCTGCAGTAATAGCAACTAAACCTGCTAATGCACCATTAAGTGTCATTGAAATATCAGGTCTTCCATAATATAACCAAGTAACAATCATAGCGGTTAAAGCTGCCGCTGCTGCTGCTAAGTTTGTTGTAATGATAATTCGTGAAACATTATTTGCGCTATCTCCTGAAATAGCTAACTCAGAACCTCCATTAAATCCAAACCAACCTAACCATAAAATAAACACACCTAAAGCGCCAAATATTAAATTATGACCAAGAATTGCATTTGATTTTCCATCAGTATATTTTCCTATTCTAGGACCAACTACAATAGCTCCTACTAAAGCAGCCCATCCACCTACCGAGTGAACTACAGTTGAACCGGCAAAGTCAATAAATCCAAGTTGAGTTAACCAACCATCTCCTTGCCATACCCAGTGCCCTGATATTGGATAAATTATAACCGTCATTATAAATGAAAAAATAATGTAGGTGGAAAATTTAGTTCTTCCGGCTACAGCACCTGATACAATAGTTGCAGCAGTAGCAGCAAAAACAGTTTGGAAGAATAAATTGTGCATATCTTCAGCATTGTCATAAAACAAATTCGGTTTACCTATAAAAGATCCTATTGATTCTCCATACATAACGGTATAACCTAAAGCCCAAAAACCCAGACTACCAATGCATAAATCCATAAAATTTTTCATTACTATATTCCCGGCATTTTTTGATCTGGTAAATCCTACTTCAACAAGAGTAAATCCAGCTTGCATAAAAAACACCAAAATTCCCGCGACTAAAATCCACATTAAGTCTAATACAGCGTTAGCATCCATAATATTATATTTTTTTAAAGTTTATTGATTAGTTGTAAATTTTGATTATTTAAGAGAATCTGACCCTTTCTCTTTGGTTCTAATTCTGTACGCTTCCTCTATATCAGAAACAAAAATTTTACCATCTCCTACTTGGCCTGTGTAAGCCGTTTTAAGAATTGCTTCTACAGTCCTTTCAAGGAATGGATCGGAAACAACAATTGACAAAAATCTTCTCTGAATATCTGAGGTACTATAAGTTATTCCCCTATAAACATGTCCTTCTTTTTCATTGCCAACTCCGGTTACATCCCAGTAACTAAAAAAATTGACCTCAATTTGATGTAAAGCTTCTTTAACTTCACCAAATTTAGATTTTCGAATAATTGCTTCAATTTTTTTCATAATAAAGTGGTTTTTTATAATTGATTTCGTATCAAAAGTATGTATATATATTTTCAACCCCTAATTTTTTAGGGGTCAACTATTAATTTTTATATTTTTTTAATTATAGCCCCGTAATTTTATGGGTATAGAAAATAAAATTGATTTTTTTGTTAAAAAAATGATAAAAAAAATAAAATCTTACTTTAATTTTAAGAAAAAAACATAGATTTATATGAGTTTTGAGAAGTATAAACCTAAAAAAACCGCTAAAAAAGCTAAAATAAGTGAACCAAGTGTGTATGGAATAAAACTCAAAAAGTCTCCGTTCTTTAAAAATAGATGGTTCTCATAAGCAAATGTTGAAAAAGTAGTAAATCCACCACAAAATCCTGTTGCCAACAATAATGATTGACTATCAGACACGTTAGATGTTTTTGCTAAGTACCCTAAAATCAATCCAATTAAAAAACTGCCTAAAATATTTGAAAGCATTGTACCATACGGTATAGCACTCTCAATATTATTTAACCATTTTCCCAGTAAATATCTTGCAACACTACCCAAACCTCCACCAACAAAAACTAAAAAAGAATATTTCATATCTTATAATTTTACATCCTCTGCATCAACCCAACTCCATTTACCGGTTACAGTACCTTTATTTAGTTTAACTATACCCGGATTTGCTCTTATAATTGTTTTCAATGTAGTTTCATCTCCAAACAACATTTCAAAATTAAAATTATATTTGTTCTTTAAAGCAATAAACTCTTCATTTGAAGATGATGACAACAGATAAACATGACACCCTTTATCTAAAGCTTTATCAGTCAGATTTTTAATATCAGAAAATCCATTTTCATCACTTTTACTCAAAGTATTTGCTATAATTAACAGTACATTTTCACCCGCTAAAACTTTATCGGTTACATCTTCACCTTCATTTGATTCCAAATAAAAATCGTGAATTGGAGGCTCTTCAGTTCCTTTATACTCCATTCCTTCAGGTATATTTTTACCAACTGCATAGGGTCTGAAATCTATAATTGGCAAATGTACCAACACATGATATGTCAGATATAAAAAAACAAAGAACGATAAAAAAGTTACCCATTTTGAAAAATTGACATTAAATAAAGGCTTAATATCTTTAACTCGAAAAACCAACAACAGTACAATAACTATTAATACTACATTTTTATAAAACGTTCCCCATTGTGATAATTTTACCGCATCTCCAAAACATCCACAATCCGACACTTTATTATAATAAGCTGAATACCATGTTAGAAATAAAAATACCAACATAATACCCAATAAACTCCAAACCGTTAATTTTGGTAAATAACCAACAAGCAACATTACCCCAAGCATTATTTCTACCAATATTAAAACTATTGCAAATGGTATTACATACGGAATTAAAAACTCTAAATTAAGAACATCAGCTCCAAAGTATTCTTCAAATTTATATGCAGAGCCTAACGGATCTACCAATTTTACAAAACCTGAGAAAATAAATGTTAACGCAACTATTAAACGAGCTAATTGAACTAAAAATTTCATTTTTTCTATTTTTGATGAATATGAATTAAAGCAAAAACCGCATAATTTATCATATCTTGATAATTTGCATCTATTCCTTCAGATACTAGTGTTTTTCCTTTATTATCTTCAATTTGTTTTACTCTTAACAATTTTTGCAAAATTAAATCGGTAAGTGAACTCACGCGCATATCTCTCCAAGCCTCACCATAATCATGATTTTTATCCTCCATCAATTGCTTGGTAATTGTTACATGCTTATCATACAATTCTACGGCCTCATCAATAGTTAAATCCGGCTGCTCAACAATTCCTTTTTCCAATTGTATCAAAGCCATTACAGAATAATTAATAATACCAATAAATTCAGAAACTTCACCTTCATCAACTTTTCTGGTAGAATTTTGTTGAAGCTGACGAATACGCTGTGCTTTGATAAAAATTTGATCTGTTAATGATGGTAACCTTAAAATTCTCCAAGCACTACCGTAATCTTTTAACTTGTTGATGTATAATGAACGACACTTTTCAATAACCTCGTCGTATTGTTTTGAAGTTTGTTGCATGTAACTTTAATTATTTCCGTAAATTTCGGACAAATTTAATGAAATAAAAATCAATTATTTAAATAATGAAAAAGATTGCGGTTTTTTGTGGTTCAAGTTTAGGCTTTAAAGAAATTTATAAAAATGATGCAATAAAGTTAGGAAATTATTTTGCCAAAAATACTATTGGCTTAGTTTACGGTGGTGGCAAAATTGGAATGATGGGTGTTTTAGCCGATACAATTATTGAAAACAAAGGTGAAGTGATTGGCGTTATCCCGGGTTTATTAAGGCATGAAGAAGTTGCCCATAATGGAATTACACAAATGTTTGTTACTAAAACCATGAGTGAACGTAAAATAAAGATAAGCAAATTGGTTGATGGCTATATTGCTTTACCCGGAGGTTTTGGAACATTAGATGAAATTTTTGAAGCACTTACACTAGGTCAGCTTGGTATTGAACAAAAACCCGTTGGTATTTTAAATACCAATGGCTTTTTCGACCATTTAATTAAACAGCTTGATGTAATGGTAACTGAAGGTTATTTAAAACAATCTAATAAAGAAATGTTAATAGTTAGCAATTCTGTTGAAGATTTAATTACCAAAATGTACACATACAAAGCTCCGGATATGAGTAAAGTAATTAATAAAGTTGTTAGTTAAAATGAGTAGTATAAATTGTAACGGAAAATTAATAGACTTAACTTCTCCCAAAGTAATGGGAATTTTAAACATAACACCCGATTCTTTTTTTGATGGTGGAAAATACAATAATTCCGAAACCATTTTAAGCTGTGTTGAAAAAATGCTGAATGATGGAGCTACTTTTATTGATGTTGGAGCGTACTCTTCACGTCCTGGAGCAAAACATATTTCCGAAGAAGAAGAACTTGAACGTATTTTACCTGTTATTAAATTATTGACCGACACATTTCCTAAAATCGTTATTTCAATAGATACATTTAGAAGCAATGTTGCAGAAAGATGTATTGATAAAGGTGCTTGTATTATAAACGACATCTCTGCCGGTGATATGGATGAAAATATGTTTAACATTATTGCTAAAATGCAAGCACCCTATATAATAATGCACATGCAAGGTACGCCTCAAAATATGCAAGCCAATCCAAATTACACAAACATTGTAACTGATGTTCTATTTTATTTTTCAAAAAAAATTGCTGAATTGCGTAAACTTGGTGCTAATGATATTATTACAGATGTAGGTTTTGGTTTTGGAAAAACCATTGAACATAATTACACATTATTAAAACATTTGGAATTATTCAAAAATTTAGATTGTCCAACACTTGTAGGTTTATCTAGAAAATCGATGCTTTACAAACCTTTAAAGATTTCACCTGAACTGGCTTTAAATGCAACAACCTCAGCAAATACCATTGCGTTGCTAAACGGAGCAAATATTTTAAGGGTACATGATGTTAAAGAAGCCGCTGAAGCCATAAAAATTGTTGAATTATTAAATAATTAAAATGAAAAGGTTACTTATACTTTTAATCTCTATTTTATTTTTCAGCTGTGCAAAAAAGGAAGTTAAAATTCCTACGCTTTCTGAAAAAGGAATCCAAGAAATATATAATCATTCACAAGTTTGGATGTTTTTTGAAGTTGAAGAAAATGACACATTGGCTAATATTAACAGAAAAAATACCATTAGTACAACACATTGGCTTTTTAACATAGACAAAAGATTACCTTTAAAAACAATCATTCCTTCAATAAAAAAATTAAAATACAAACACTCCAATTCTTTACATTCTGAAGAAGGAATGCATAATTATTTTAGTTATTCTGATACTATTTCAAAAAAACTCTCCTTTTTAGAATTTGATGAAGTTGAATACATGCAAGACAGTATTATCTCAAAAAATTATATCAAAAAAAACAGTGATACTTTTTTAAGTTACAATAATATAAGTTTAACTTTTAATCCAAATTCTGTTTGGATTGATGATGCTAAAATTGAAAAAAATGAGTTTAAGGAAACCTTATTAGAGTTCATTGATTTTTCTTCTGAAAATAATAAAACGATGCTTCATCTAAACTTTAACCAAAATATTTTATACCAAGATTATCTGTATTATAAAACACTCATAAACAGTATAAGTAACAATAGTATTGCTACAAATAATATTGAATTTATATTCGACAAAAATAAAGTTCCGGATTGTGGCTGTGAATAACTTAAATAGTATACAATCTTTTTGTTATTTTTACAAAAAACAAACCCAATGTTAGATTTTTTAAACATTTCTTTTCTCGATATATTAGATATAGTTTTAGTTGCACTTCTATTATACTATGTTTACAAATTACTTAAAGGAACTGTTGCCATAAATATTTTTATTGGAATTGCATTAGTTGTGCTTATTTGGAAAATAACTCAGGCTTTACAAATGGAAATGTTAAGCGGTTTATTAGGCACGTTAATAAGTGTTGGTGCCATAGCTATTTTAATAGTTTTTCAACCTGAAGTACGTAAGTTTTTATTAATGATTGGTTCTACTAATTTTACCAATAAACGTAATTTTTTAAAGCAAATTAAATTTTTAAAAACCGAGATTCATACAACAATGGATGTTGAATCGATAATTGCAGCATGCGAAAGTATGTCTGCTTCCAAAACCGGAGCTTTAATTGTATTGGAAAGAACGCACAATTTAGATTTTGTAAAATCTATTACAGGCGACAAAATGAATATTGAAGTTAACAAACCAATTTTAGAAAGCATTTTTTTTAAAAACAGCCCTTTACATGATGGTGCTATTATTATAAAAGAGAATATTATAGTTGCAACCAGAATAATTTTACCCCTTTCTAAAGAAGCATTGCCTTCCAGATTTGGTTTACGACACAGAGCAGCTATTGGAATTACCGAAAAAACGGATGCACTTTGTATAGTTGTATCTGAAGAAACCGGAAAAATATCGTATATAAAGGATGGTGAATTTGTGTTGTTTAAAAATACAAATGAATTAATTGAAACTATTAGGTACGATTTGAATTAAGCAACTTCATTTGCAAACTGCATATCGTATAAATTTTTATAGTATCCATCTCTATTTAAAAGTTCTAAATGTGAACCTTGCTCAACAATTCTACCTTTATCCATTACAATAATTCTATCTGCTTTTTTTACTGTTGTTAACCTGTGTGCTATTATTATTGAAGTTTGATGTTTTGTAATTTTATCGGTTGCTTCTTGTATTAATTTTTCTGAATACGAATCTATTGATGATGTAGCTTCGTCTAAAATTAAAACACTTGGATTGCTAACATATGCCCTTAAAAACGCTATTAATTGACGTTGCCCTGCCGAAAGCATTATACCACGTTCTTTTACATTGTAATTATAATCATCAGGCAAACTCATAATAAATTTATGTATTCCTATTTCTTTTGCAGCTTTTTTAACTTCATCTAAAGTAATTTCATTATTACTTAATACAATATTGTTGTAAATAGTGTCTGAAAATAAAAAAACATCTTGTAAAACTACTGCAATTTGATTTCTTAGTGTCTGTAAAGTGTATTGCTCAATATTATGACCATCAATACATATTTCTCCCTTATCAATTTCATAAAAACGATTTACCAAATTTATTATAGTAGATTTTCCTGCACCTGTAGCTCCAACAATTGCAACAGTTTCACCGGCTTTAACATTAAAAGAAATTCCTTTTATAACTTCTTCTCCTTTAACATAACTAAAGTATACATTTTTAAAAGCCATATCTCCTCTAAAGTGAGTAGCTTCAACATTACCTGTTTTGGTAATTTGACTTTGAGTGTCTAATATTTCAAAAATTCTATCACCGGCAACCATACCCATTTGCAAGGTATTAAACTTATCGGCTATTTGACGTAAAGGTCTAAACAACATTTGAGACATCATAATAAATGCAATAATTTCACCTGCATTTGTATTTCCGGAATTAACAATATCTAAACCGCCATACCATACAATTAAACCAATAGCAATTGACGATAAAATTTCTGCAATTGGAAAGAAAATTGAATAATACCATACCGTTTTTACATGAGCTTTTTTATGCTTATTATTTATTTCAACAAAGTTATCATACTCTATCTTTTCTCGGTTAAACAGTTGTACTATTTTCATACCGGTAACTCGTTCCTGAACAAAACCATTTAAATTAGCTACCTGTATTCTAACTTCTTGAAAGGTTGATTTTATTGCTATTTGAAATATTTTGGTTGCATAAATTAATATTGGAAGTATTATAAATGCAATTAGTGCCAATTTCCAATTCATCCAAAGCATAACAGCAGCTACAACTATCATTTTTAACAAATCACTTATTATCATAAATAACCCTTGTCCAAAAAAATCAGCTATAGTTTCCGTGTCAGAAACTAATCGGGTTACCAATTTTCCTACTGAAGAGTTATCAAAATAAGCCATTTTAAACTGCAACATATGCTTTTGCAATTTTACTCTAATATCTTTTATAATATGCTGCCCCAACCAATTTACCTTGTATATAAAAATGAACTGTAAAAAGACTTCAAGTAATAAAAACAATAACATTAATAAAGAAAAATATAAGATTCCTTCTTTATCTTTATTTTTAAAATATAAATTAACTATTTCATCTAATAAAATAGGTTTTACTACAGAAACCAACGATAGTAAAATTGCAGACAAGGTTCCAATTATAAATTGCCAACGGTATTTTTGTGCAAACGTCATAAGACGCATAAATATTTTGGCATCAAAAGCTTTTCCTGTAACTTTTTTACTCATGTATAAAAATTGTTTTTGGATAGGTTACTTGGGTTAAAAACAACCCTTGTGCCGGTGCAGAAGGTCCGGCCATACTTCTATCTTTACTTTTAATTATTTGCTTAAACTGTTCTATACTTATTTTTTCTGTTCCAATATCTAATAATGTTCCAACTATTGCTCTAACCATATTTCTTAAAAATCTGTCAGCAGTAATATGAAACACAAGTAATTTATCATTTAAAATCCATTCAGCTTTAATTACATCACAGTCATACGTTTTCACATCAGAATTAGAACGAGAAAAACACTTAAAGTTGGTGTAAGTTAGCAAAATTTTTGCAGCTTCGTTCATTTTAGTAATATTTAACTTTTTATTAATTAACTGCCATGTAGTTTCAGTTAAAAACGGATTTCTGCCTATATATATTCGATATTCGTAACTTCTACTTAACGCATCAAATCTGGCATGTGCATTTTCATTTACTTCAGTAATATTGTAAATACAAATATCATTTGGTAAAAGTGCATTTACTTTATAAAGTACTTCAGAAATTTTAAATTCATTTTCAACATCAACGTGTGCAAAAAGCTGTTCGGCATGTACTCCGGCATCAGTTCTACCAGCACCAACTACCTCAATTGGTGTTCTAAATATTGTAGAAAGAGCTTTATTTATTAATTCTTGAACAGTAGTTGCATTAGGTTGCACTTGCCAACCATGATAGTTTGTTCCTTTATATGCTAATTCGATAAAATATCTCAATTGAAATACTATTTTTGTATTGGCGCAAATATACAGCATATTTGTGAGTTAAGGATTTTAGGGATTTATGAAAAAAATAGTATTGCTTTCTGATACTCATGGATACATTGATGACCAGATTTTAAAATTTATAAAACAAGCTGATGAAGTATGGCATGCCGGAGATATTGGTACTATTGAAGTTGCTGATACCATAGCAAATTTAAAACCTTTACGAGCCGTTTATGGAAATATTGATGGTAAATTAATTAGAGCTGAATACCCTTTAGATACTAAATTTATTATTGAAGATGTTTCTGTTTGGATTACTCACATAGGCGGTTATCCAAATAAATATGATTTTAGAGTTAGAGAAGAGTTAGCTAAAAATCCACCCAAATTATTTATATGTGGTCATTCACATATATTAAAAGTTATTTTTGACAAAAAATTAAACATACTTCATATGAATCCTGGCGCAGCAGGCAAACAAGGTTTTCACAATGTAAGAACCATGTTGCGTTTTGAAATAGATAAAGGAGCTATAAGTAACTTAGAAATTATTGAATTAGAAAAACGTTAATACTGAATTGGAACCGAAATAAAAATTCGTGTTCCTGTATTGGCAGATTTAATTTCAAATAATCCTTTTAATGCCTTTACTCTGGCTTCAACATGGCTTAACCCAATTCCGTTTTTTTCATCTAAAATAGCAGTATCAAAACCAATACCATCATCAAATACAATAACTTGCAATTGCCCATTTAACTGCTCCAATTTAATTGTACCGTTTTTAGCTTTACTATGTTTTAGTATATTATTTACCAATTCAGTAATAATATTGAATATTTTAATTTCAAAATTTTGATCAAATCGTTCTATATTTTTTGATTTACAATGTAGCTGAATTTCCGAGTTGGATGATTTTTCGCACAAATCTTGAACCGCAGTAGCCAAACCAAATTTTAATAAAACAGACGAAATTAATTTATGAGAAAGATCTCTTATTTTTTCTGATGCTTCTTCAATAATTTTTTGAGATTTTTCTATTTCAATAGGCGCATCACCTTTTAACTGTTTTTTACTGGCATATAAATGCAAATTTGCGGCCGAAAGTAAGGCACTAACATTATCGTGTAAAACTGTTGCAATTTTTTTTCGTTCTTCAATACCTCCATCTAATGTTGCTACCAATATTTTAGATTGTGATTCGCTTTTGATCTTTTCTATTTTACTTTGATGAATTAATTGTTTTTGATTTATTTGTAATTTATAATTCTTTTTACTTAACCTGTAAAGTTTGTAAAGAATATACAATCCTAAAAGTGAAATACCGGTAACTAAACCTAAACCAATTGATAAATACTCTGCTTTTAAACGTTTTGATTTTTCAATTTCTGCTTCTTTTTCTTTAGTTGCAACATTGTATTTAGATTCTATTTCGGCTATTTCTTTATATTTTAATTCTTGTTGTAAAGAATCGTTCAAAGAAAAATACCTGTCTTGAAATTCAAAAGCTTTCTCAAAATCATTTAATCCACTATAAGCGTAAGCCATATTAATAAATGCAGTACATCTCGTTTTTTTTTGAAGTTCATCTTGTCCATATCCAACAATATCTAAAGCTTTTTGAAAAGAATTTAAAGCTTCTTTGTATTTACCTTGCATGTAATAAATACCTCCTAAATTATTAAGTATTCCTGCTTCAATTTCTTTATTACCTAAAGCTTCTTGGTAACTTGCCGCTATTTTTGAATGCTCAATAGCTTTATCGTACATTTCTTTTAAGTAATAAATTCCTGATAAATTAGCATGAATTTTAGCTTTTGAATCTTCATCATTAGAAATTTTTTCACTGTTTAATAATGCTTTTTCATAATTTATCATTGCACTGTCAACCTCTCCTTCTAATTGAAAATTACCTCCTTTTTTAAAAAAAATATCTTGCAAATTTTTGTAATCTTCTTTTACCAATGGTAACAATTTATCGAAATATCTGTTCGATTTTAAATAATCGCCGTTTTCTCTTAAAATATCAGCTAAAAGTTTATTACTTTCAATTATCAGCAACGTATCATGTTTTTTTTCAGCTTCATTAATAAAAGCATACAAATTATTTAAAGCATCCTCTGTATTTCCACTTTCCAGTAATTTTTTAATTTCTTTTAATCTAACATCATCCGTGCTAAATAATTTATTTTCAATTAAATAATCTAAATCATAACTATATGCGAAAGAACTTATACTAAAAAATACGAACGAAATTAGTAGTGTAATGTTTTTAAATAATTTCATGCTAAACGCTTAATTAATAAATTAAACAATATTATTTTTAACTGCATAAATAGCCAATCCTACCACATTTTTTACATTTAACTTACTAATTAAATTTTTTCTATGTGTTTCAACTGTATTTACACTAATATGAAGTAATTTACTTATTTCTTTAGAATTGTATTGCTTTGCTATTAAACGAAGAACTTCTATTTCTCGAGGGGTTAATGAGCTAAAAAATGAACCATCTTGTGAGGGTAAATCACTTTTCGTTAATTGTTTTGTAAATGTTGACAAGAGTTTTTCTTGAATACTTTTACTAAAATATTGTTTCCCATTATAAACTGCGTTTATTGCTTCAACAATATTTTCTCCGGCACATTTTTTAGCCAAAAAACCATTAGCACCAATTTTCAACACTTCTTTAATTAGTTTTGTTTCATCATAGCTTGAAAGCACTATTACTTTTTGTTGAAAACCTTGCTCTAAAAAATTTTGCAGAACTCCAATTCCATCAACTTTCGGCATATTGATATCTAAAATTAAGATATCGGCTTCATTGGAAGCAAACCAGTTTAAAACATCTTTACCTGTTAGAGAGTATCCAACAACTTCAATGTTTTCTTCAGAAGATAAAACTGCAATTATACCATCAATTAATATCTTGTGGTCATCTGCAATATGAACTTTAATCTTTTTCATGAAATTCCCCCTATTCAAAAGTATTTAATTTCTAAACTTTAATTATACCCAAATGTAATGATATTTTTACATCACTGAAAACCGTTAAAAATAAAAACCATTCCAATTTAAATTGAAATGGTTTTTGTGCACTAAATATACTAAGATGTTAGGCTTACCGTAATCTATCAACAGATTTTACAAGTTCTTCATCCTTTTTAATTGCTTTATTGGCTAAAACCACTAATACAATTGTAAAAATTGGAATGAGCAACCCAATACCTTTCTCAGAAACGTTAATTTCTCCAGATAAATTTTGTGAAAAATACACGAGTAATCCTAATAAAATAAAATTGATCAAAATTGCTAATCGCCCCAACACAAACTGTAATTGTCTGTTTTTATACTTGAAAATTGCAATAAAAGTAATTAAAGCAGACACAAAAAATAGTGCAGACGTAATTATTAAAACTATATTTTCTGACTTAAATGAATCTATTACATAAAACTTGTTTCCAGATTCTTCTACCCAAAGATTAAACACAAATATTAATCCCGCTGACAGTAAGGTAGCAATTAATAAATATATTGATTGTATTCTTTGAATCATAATTATAATAATTGAGTGCAAAAATACGTTTTATTTTTAAAGATTTATATATAACTTATATAAAATAAATTTATATATTTGCACTACTGTATTTTTAAACAGCTATACAGTAGCTACAACTAAAACAACTATCACCACTTATAATTCACAATAATATTCTTAATATAACAAGAAGAAAATATTAATACATTAACAATTATTACAAATTAACATAATGTTTGAAATTTCCCAACTAAAGGAGAAAACTCTTGTGGAATTACAAGAGATTGCAAAAACAATTGGAGCAAAAAAATATAGTCAGTTAAAAAAATTAGATTTAATATATTTAATTTTAGACATACAGGCAGCTAAACCAACAAAAATTGCAAAACAAGAGCCTTTAACAAATGAAAATAAGCCTAAACGTAGAAGAATACAAAAGAAAGTGTCTCCTAACAAAGAAAACAAGGCTATACCTACTAAACTTCCTGAAAAAGAAAATGTAACAGAAACCAAAGTTAATGTTCCTAAAGCTACTAAAGAAGTTAGACAACACGTAAAACAAACTACTAACTCTGATACAGTGATACCAGATTCTAAAAAAAATACTGTTACTACAGAAAACAAAGTTGACACTTCAAATAATCAACAAGAAAAAAAACAGGTTCAACCTAAACAGGTAAATAAACCCAGACCACAAAATAAGCCTCAAACAAGGCAACAAAAGGACCCAAAAAACCAACAACAAAGATCTAATGGAAACAGATATAGAGATCCGGATTATGAATTTGAGGGAATAATTGAAAGTGAAGGGGTTTTAGAAATGATGCCTGATGGATATGGTTTTTTACGCTCTTCAGATTATAATTATTTATCATCACCAGATGACATTTACTTATCTCAATCTCAAATTAAATTATTTGGTTTAAAAACCGGAGATACTGTTAAAGGTATTGTTAGACCACCTAAAGAAGGAGAAAAATATTTTCCATTAATTAGAGTATCAAAAATTAATGGTTTACCCCCAAATGTTGTGAGAGACCGTGTTTCTTTTGAACATTTGACTCCGCTTTTCCCTCAAGAAAAATTTAATTTAGCAGGAAGATCGAGTACTTTATCAACTAGAATTATTGACCTATTTTCACCATTAGGAAAAGGTCAAAGAGGTATGATTGTTTCTCAACCAAAAACAGGTAAAACAATGCTTCTTAAAGATATTGCAAACTCAATAGCTGCAAATCACCCTGAAGTGTATCAAATTATTTTATTAATTGACGAAAGACCTGAAGAGGTTACAGATATGCAACGTAGTGTTAAAGGAGAAGTTGTGGCTTCAACTTTTGATGAACCTGCCGACAAACACGTAAGAGTAGCTAATATTGTTTTAGAAAAAGCTAAACGATTGGTAGAATGTGGGCACGATGTTGTAATTTTATTAGATTCTATTACGCGTTTAGCTAGAGCATACAATACTGTAGCTCCTGCTTCCGGTAAAATTTTATCGGGAGGTATTGATGCCAACGCTTTACATAAGCCAAAACGTTTCTTTGGTGCTGCTCGTAATATTGAAAATGGAGGTTCGTTATCTATTATTGCAACGGCATTAACCGAAACAGGTTCAAAAATGGACGAAGTTATTTTTGAAGAATTTAAGGGAACAGGTAATATGGAATTACAATTAGAAAGAAATATTGCTAACCGAAGAATTTACCCTGCTATTGATTTAGTTAAATCAAGTACTCGTAGAGACGATTTACTTTTAGATGCTAAAACAGTACAAAGAATGTGGGTATTACGAAAATATTTGGCCGATATGAATCCTGTTGAAGCTATGGAATTTATTAAAGATAAAATTCAATATACAACTTCTAATGAAGAGTTTTTAATCTCAATGAATGGATAAAATAACTCTTAACTATATAAAATAAAAAAGCGAGCATTTAAGCTCGCTTTTTTATTTTCATACTTTTAAATATAATTTAAAAGAATTTAGCTCTGTAATCTTCAATATCGGCTGTTTCTTGTAATACTTTATATAATTGGTATTCCCTTCCTTTTAAATTACCTAATATCTTTTTACGAAAAGTATCGTAATTTTCTAATTCAACAGGAGTCTCACGTTTTGTAACCTTAACCATAAATACTCCTTTTTGTCCTTCAATTTTATCAGAAATTTCATCTAATTTAATTGTAGACATTGCTCCAACAACAGCCGGTTCGTTTCCTACACCTGAAAGTAGCGGACTTGCTAATGTAACTGATGAAGCAGACCTAATAGTGCTATTATTATTTTTAGCAATTTCTTCTAAAGAGTTTCCATTCATCTTTCCTTTAATCAATGCTGCTTTTTTCTTATTTATTAATTCAGGTCTAACTTTTGAAATTACTTCTGAATTTACAGCAGAACCATCTTTTTCAGTTTTACCACTTAAAAGAACAACAGCATAAGCTCTTTTTCCTAAAATATCAACATCAAAACGTTTTGAGTCACCAATTTCTCTTTCGCTGTCAAAAGCCCAAGTTACAACATGACGTTGATTACTTAATCCAGGAATATTTTCGTCTAAAACTTTTAAATTTAAAGCAGATTGAATTTTATAATCATTTTCAGAAGCTATTTCTTTTAACTTAACACCATCTGCTAATTTAGATGCTATGGTCTCTGCTTGCTCAAATATCTTATTTTCAGTTTCTTCAGAAGCTTCAATTATACGTCCAAATGTTGCTAACTTAACAGCCTTTTCAGGTTTTGTTTGCTCATCTATTCTAATAATATGAAAACCAAAAGAAGTTTCAACCACATCTATACTTCCTGTTTTGTTCTTATAAATAAATTCAGCAAAATCTTTATCAAAAGACTGAGAGAAAGCTTGATTTTTACGAATCCAACCTATATCACCACCTTTACCTTTTGTTCCATCAGTATTTATTTCATCAGCTATTTCAGTAAATTTAGTTTTATTATTTTTTACCAATGCAAATATACTATCAGCTGTTTTTTTGGCTTCTTCTTTAGTTTTTGTTGATGTAGATCTGGTTGATCCTGAATAAGGAACTAATATATGGCTTGATTTAACCGAGTCCGGCAATTGTATAACTTCAACTACTTTAGAAATTTTATAGTACCCGTTATCTTTATATGGACCTACAACATCTCCTTCAGAAGCATCAAAAATAGCATCCGCTACAATTGAAGCTACCTGACTTTTATATTTATAACTATTATCAAAAGACAAATCAGATTTATTGTCATTTAAAAAAACTTCGTAGTGTGTAGCATTTTTTAATCCTGCAATTTTAACGGTAGTTTTAGCTGCGTTACTGTATTCTTCTCTATCTTCAATAAAATTCTCTACAGTTTGTTTAACTTCTGCATCATCAGCTTCTGATGGCTCAATATTTAATTTAATATATTGTAAAGAGCGTGTTGCCTCAGGTTTAAATTTAGCCGGATTTTCATTTACATATTTTTCAATTTCACCCTTAGTTATTGTAACTAAACTATCTGGTATTGATGTATAAGGAATGTATACATATTGAGCGTCCATTTTAGTATTATTGTACAAATAATCTCTTTTCCCTTCTTCTAAAGAAACTCCTAAACCTGCTGAAACTAATGAAGTATAAGCCTGACGTTGTAAGTTTTGCTTAATTCTTTTTTCAGTTTCTAACCAATTTAGCCATGCAGTACTATTTCCTGCTTCAGCATCATCTTTCATATTCGCTATATATTCTTTTAGCTTTTCTTCATTAAAAAGATTTGCTTCATTTCTAAATAAAGGTGAATTTTGAATTTCAGGCAAAGCAACCATTGCGTCCCAAATATCTTTTTCTCCAACAACAATACCTGCTTTTTCCAACTGACTTTCAAATATTTTTTCACTTATCATAGAATTCCAAACAGCATTTACAGCTTGCATTTGCGTTGCTCTACCACCTGATTGTGTTCTATAATTCTCTACTTCACGTGCAAATTCTTCTCTGTCAATTTCCTCGCCATTAACTTCTCCTACAGCATTTACTTTGCTTGAACTAAAAAATTGTTGAATTGAGCTAGGATCAAGTACAAATGCAAATAGCGCCAATCCTACAATAAGGATTAAGAACATTGAACGATCTCTAATTTTTGATAAAATTGCCATTATAATATTTCTTTTAATTATAGTGTGCGAAAATACGATTTAGTATTTAATTATGAAAGTGAATTAATTAATATTAATTATGAAAAAAGGCTTATTTTGAGTAAAAATTATGAATCAATCTGCTTTGTCTAAAACTTTTAGATAAACTTCCATAATTTTAGAAGAATCTACCTTCAGCATTTCAAATTGCAAGTTATTTATTTCAATTATTTCACCTTCTTTTGGAATATCTTCATTAAAATAAACAATAAAACCGCCTAAGGTTTCGTAGGCTTCATTTTCTTCAATATTCAAATCGTACGTTTCATTTAAATAATCTACCTCCAAACGTGCGGAGAACTCAAATTCTCTGTTATTGATTTTATTTTCCAATAATTCTACAGTATCGTGTTCATCTATAATTTCTCCAAAAAGTTCTTCAACAATATCTTCAACAGTTATAATGCCTGAAGTACCTCCAAATTCATCTAAAACAACTGATATGCTTTTTTTCTTCTTTATTAAAACATTAAGCACATTATTTATCATCATACTTTCCGGCACAAACTCTACCGGCAGTATCATTGAACGTATGTTTTTAGGCCTTTTAAACAACTCGAATGCATGCGCATAGCCTACAACATCATCTAACGAACTTCTATAAACCAATATTTTTGAGTAACCTGTTTTAACAAATAGTTTTTTTAGGTTAGTTATACTTTCATTAATATCTACAGCAACTATTTCGGTTCTGGGAATCATAATTTCTCTTGCCTTTACATTATCAAATTCCAACGCATTTTGAAATATCTGTATTTCAGAATCTACCTCTTCACTATCGTTTGCATGTCCTAATTGTTCTGTAATGTAATTTCCTAGTTCTTCTTTACTAAACTCCGTTTGTTTAACATCTTTTGTTGTATTGAAAAACAGTTTCAATAAAAAATCAGAAATAACTGTGATAAAATCAGAAATAAAATGAAATATTATATAAAAAAAATAAGCAAACGGTGCAAAAAACCATAACATTTCATTTGCATAAATTCTAAAAATTGCTTTTGGTAAAAACTCTGCTGTTACTAATATTATTAAAGTTGAAACTACTGTTTGAATTAGTAATATTGTAAACTCATTTAAATTAGAAACAGGTAATAATCCTGTAATAAGTTCACCCATAAAAAAACTATAAACAACCAAAGCAATATTATTGCCCACTAACATTGTTGTTATAAATTTTGATGATTTCGAAGTAAGTTTAGTTAATATTTTAGAAACAAAACCTTCCTTTTTTTTCTGTAGCTCTACCTGAAACTTATTTGAAGAAACATAAGCTATTTCCATTCCTGAGAAAAAAGCCGATAGTAAAATTGAAATTAATATTACTGCTATTTGAAGTTCCAATTTATTTAATTTCTATTTTTATTTTTTTTTCTGAAATGCTTTCTAAAAAAATACATAAAAACTGCCAGTACCGAAAAAACCAACATTAAATATGCTCGCTCTCTGTTTGAGTTCCAATTTAAAATAGTTTCTATAATAAAAACTACTGCTATTATTAAATACCCTATTTCAAATACTTTCCAAATTTTTTGCATTATTTATTCTCTAACGTTTATAACTCCACTCTGATTTTTAACCCACCACGTTTTTAAATCTTCTGACGCTTCAAAACCGGTTCCATAAATGGTATCGGTCAAGGTATAAAAAATAAACTTTTTTTCTGTAAAAAAATAATGTGTTTTTTGATCCCAATAAACCTGATCAGTAATTAGCTTATGCTTTTGTGCATAGTTATAAATTATAACATTATCTCTAATTTCAGACACTTCCGTATTGCTATAACTTTTAGCATAACTTCCTTCAATAGTAACCGAATCTCCATTCTTTTCAATGGTTGAAATTTTAATTCCTTTTGGAAATTCTGAATAAGGATGCTTATCTCTATTACTAAAATCAAGCATTAAAGGCGCTTTCATTTTAATATCAACTCTCCCTGAATCTGTATGAACATGATTAATATTATACGCCTCTCCTATTGGTAAGTTTTTATCAGCTAAAAAATCCCTAATCTCTTTAATATCATTAGTGCATGAAAAAAACATTGCTGTTGTTAAAACAACAGCAATGTTTTTTATTTTATGTACAATTGATTTTGTCATTCAACAAATATATCAATTCTAAAATTTTAAATCTAATTTTATGGAACTCTAACTGTTTCGTTAATCCAACATCCAATTCTATGTGTAGAACCAGATTGAACACCTGCTACAAACAGATCTTTTTTAGAAGGTATATTTTGAGAATAACTAGATATTAATTTATTAGCTAAACTACTTACACTTGGGTCAATAGATTTTGCTTTAACAGCCATATTTAAAGCTGCCACATATACCATTCTTTTTGAAACAATATCGGTACCACAAGAATTTGCACTTGAAGCGTACATAGTTGAAATTAACAGGTAAGCATTACCCATAGTCGGTTGGTATTGTAATGCTTTATAACAATAACTTCTTGCTTCGCTTTTTTGACCTTTTTTACTCAAAATTTGAGCAATTTTCAATAAATTTCCGGCTTTCTTATAAGAATCTGTTTCTTGATCTACGGCTTTCTTAAAATAATCCATCGCTTTATTTGTTTCTCCTTTTTTCATTAAAATACCTGCATAAAATACAGATGCTTGAGGAGAAGGGTCTGCATGAACATAAGCTTCTACCAAAGTATCATAAAAAGGATCATCAGTACATTCTTTATTATACATTCTTGACACTGCTCTTTTTAACCACACAGGATCATTTTTCTTCTCTTCAAAATATTTTTTATTTAAAGGTATCAAGTTCTCACAAGTAGAAATTTCAGATATTTTTGCATCCAATCCTGATTCAACTAATGTAAGGTTAGTTAAAATTTGCTGATATAAATCTCTGTTCTTTTTGTCCTTTGCACTTAAACTTGTTGAATCTTTAGCATTAATAGCATCAATTTTTTTAGAATACTCAGCTCTTTTTAATTCAAGACCTTCTCCTACTTCATCATAAGTATCAAAAACTTTTTGTGCATTAGTATCTTTATTTCTATTTAAAATAATATCAAAATATTTATACATATTTTTAGAACCTAACGCAGTTGGGTCTTCTTTAAAAGCTTTTTCCAGCCAACTATAAACTTCGTCTTCAGAAGCGCCTTGCTCGGCTTTGAAGGTTGCCATATCATCGTAGATGTCTGCTTTGTCTTTTGGGAAATGCTCTATACGTTGCAAATAAACTCTCTCTACAAGTTTTTCAGCTGCTGGTTTTTCGGCAGGTGTTGCTTTTGCCAATCTGTCTTCAGCAATTTTAATACCTAATTTATATATGTTAACTGACAATGTAGGGCAGTTATCCATACACCAAATCCAATTTTCATAAGCTGCATCATACTTTTTTGCTTTATAATCTCCTTTAAACAAATTGTATTTTATATGACATTGGTCTGCCTGTGAAAATACAACCGGTATTGAAATCATAAAAAATAATAAGGCTAAAGTTTTTTTTATTTTTTTCATCTTCTCATCCTTTTAAATTAAAATATTTGTCTTTTATTGAACCATTTATCATTTAATGAAAGGCTTAATCTAAAATTAAAATAATTTTCTTCAACTAACCCTTTTGTGGCTTTACCTCTTTTTCCAAATTCAAAACCAAAGTTTAAACTAGATAATTGTTTGGTTACTGGTAATCCTACACCAAAAGATATGCCAAAATCTTTTATAGATGTAAAATCAGTTCCATTACCTGATGAATCCACCAACAACCCAGTATTCTCAAATTTAAATCCCGCTCTATAAGTAACTCTTTCCCAATAACTTGTTATAGAGTTAATTTTTGGAGTATAAAAACCACCAACAGAAACTTTACTATAATTATCGTAATCAGTTTTTGAAAAATTATCAAAAACGTCTCCTTTTAATTCCAAAGCATTTTGAAAACTATAATCTACTCCTGCATACCATTTATCTTGCTTTCCTATGCCAACACCTAACGTTGTTTTTAAAGGTGATTTTAATTTCCCATCACTTTTTTTATTTAAAATTGTATCTCTAGGTGATTCACTATTGCTTAATATTACAGAATATAAATATTCATTTCCTTCAGCATTAATTTCATTTCCAAACTCAAAGGCTCCACCAATATGCAAATTTAATTTATTTTTTAATGTGGTTTTATATTGAATCCCTGCATTTAATGAAAATCCATCAACATTTGATTCTGTTTTGTATTTTGTTGCCAAAGACGCATCTTTAACCTGATTTAAAATACTGTTTTCTATTTTTCCAAAAACATAATTACCTTGTAAACCAAAGCTAAATCCTTTAAAAATCTTATATCCAACTCCTAAAAAAACTTTATTTGTGCCACCTTCACCTTCATATAGGCTAGCTTCAATAGTCTCATCTCCTTCATATTTATTTGACAACAACGAGTATCCAACAGTAGAGTTTGGCAATAAACCAAATACTAAACCTCCCTTTTCTCCTAACGGTATACCCATTGCTAAATATGACAAATAAGTGGCTGCTGCTCGTTGTTTATCATTACTGTCTTTTGCCCTTGTATTTTTATTTTCTAATGCTAAAGAATATGTTGTTAATCTTAAAGACGCATTTGAAGCCGGATTCAATAAATTCAAACGATAACTTTCTGCCAAAGTTACACCTACACCTCCCATACTTAGCTGTTCTACAGTACTTGAATTATTTTTATCACCAATACCAAAAAAGGAATATGCTGATGTATTATTTTTTTGAGCAATGCTTACTACTGATATAAATAGAGTTATAACTACTATTATTTTTTTAATCATTTATTATATATTATATGTCAAAATAGAGTTCAATCCTTCTAATAAAAAATTAGGATTGGCAAATATGCTATTTTTTAATCTATTAGCCAAGAAATTAACGTCTCCACCTGTTAAAACTACTGTTAAATCTTTATTTTTTTTTCTATATTGTTCAATAAAACCATCAATTTCACTTATAACACCTTTAATAACCCCCAAATGTATACTTGTTTTTGTTGAATTCCCAATTAACTCATCAATATATTCAGGTTCTAAAAGTGGCAATTTTTGGGTAAACTTATTAAGCGCCTTATATCGCATTTTTATACCGGGCGAAATTGCTCCTCCGTGATAACACGCTTTATCATCAACAAAGTCGTAAGTTATACATGTACCTGCATCAATTATTAAAGTGTTTTTATTTGGATATTTTGAAACTGCTGCAGAAACCAACGCAATTCTATCAACACCTAACGTTTGGGGTGTTTCATATTCATTTCTAAACGGAATTTTAGTCTCAAAATTAAGGTCAATAAGGTTGATTTTATTTTTTAAAAGATTAATTTCCGATTTTTTTATTGAACCTACAGAAGCAATAATTGCATATTTACAATTATATTTTTCAATTACATCAAAAACACTTTTCATGAAGTTTACTTTTGTAAACACTTCATTATAAATCATTTCACTATTTTCAAAAACAGCTATTTTAATTCTTGTATTTCCAACATCTATTATTAAGTTCATCCTCTTTTTTAAATCAGCTCCAAAAATACAACAGATTTTTTTAAAATTGTTTTGAATTGTATAAAAAATAGGTTTATATTTGCATCCGCTAAAGCGATGGTGCCTTAGCTCAGTTGGTAGAGCAAAGGACTGAAAATCCTTGTGTCCCTGGTTCGATTCCTGGAGGCACCACCATAAAAACCGAACTAAACGTTCGGTTTTTTTTTTATTTAAATTACATACAAAAAAAGCTATAAACAATTGTATTTATAGCTTTTTTAAATTATTTTTTTTTGTAAATATTTTATTCTTCTTCCTCAATATCAATATCAACATCACCAAAATCTACACCATCACCATCATCAATGTCTGCCGGATATGTATCAGTGTCATCCTCATCATAACTCTCCATACTATCAACTAGTTCATCACTAATTTTCACCAAATATTTAGTATCATCGGTTGATACTTCAACAGCTTCAATGTATTTCCCTTTATGGTTGATAAACTTAACTATGTCTTTAATGCCATAACCATCTGGGAATTTCTCAACTAACAAATTTAAAATTTCCGGAGTTAGTTTTTTATAATCTACAATTATTCTCTTCAAAATAAATTAGTTATAATTAGACTTAAAAATATTTAATTTCATCTTGATATTTTTTTATACCATTCCAAATATAAAAAATTAATAGCACCAACAAAATTTTTTAAAGAAATGTAAAAACTTTTTTTAAACAAAAAAATCAGGGTAAATCCTGATTTTAAATTAAGCCTTAAAGCATTTTTAATGTATTTACCTCCATTTCGGTTAAGTGACGCCAATGCCCTCTTGGAAGGTCTTTTTTTGATAAACCTGCAAAAATAACCCTATCTAATTTTATTACATTATAGTTAAAATGTTCAAATATTCTACGCACTATCCTATTTCTACCAGAGTGAATTTTAACACCGACTTCATTTTTAGGTTCATTATTTATATATGAAATTTCATCAACAATAACTTTTCGGTTGTCTAACATAAAACCTTCAGCTATTTTTTGTAAATCACTCATTGCGAGTTTTTTATCTAAAGTTGCATGGTAAATTTTCTGAATATTATGTTTTGGATGCGTTAATTTTTTTGCCAATTCTCCATCATTTGTAAAAAGCAATAACCCTGTTGTATTTCTATCTAATCTTCCTACCGGATAAATTCTTTCTTTTGATGCATTTGCAACTAAATCCATAACTGTTCTACGCCCCCTGTCATCTTCCATAGTAGTTATAAAGTTTTTAGGCTTGTTTAACAAAACATATCGTTTTTTTTCAGGATTTATTGATGTTCCATCAAACTTAACCTCATCAGTTGGCAAAACTTTATAACCCATTTCGGTAACTACTTTTCCATTAACCGTTGCGCTACCTGCTTTTATAAATACATCTGCTTCTCTACGAGAACAAATTCCTGCATTTGCAATATATTTATTTAGACGAATACCTTCCGTTTCTGTATTCGTTTTAGTAGGTTTAGAAACCGAATTATTCTCAGTTTTTTTTGAAAATTGTTTTTTACCTACAACTTTTTTATTGTGAGGCTTTTGAAGTTTTCCTTTTCCCTGTTGTCGTCCTCTCGACGAGTTTTTATTTGTATTCATTATATTATTTTTTGCAAAAATAATTTTTATTCTTCTAACTAAATGAAAATAAAATTTTATTTAACAAGAATTCTGTCTATAATAACAGAATAATCAATTAATGCTAAGCTAAATACACCTGCTACAATTAATAACTTTATAATTAAATGTAATTTAACATATTGTTGCTTGGTTTTTCCAATCCATAACAAAACATTAAAAATAATAAGTACTGCTACACTAAAATAAAAGTAATATCTCATACCACCAACTTCAGGTAACTTTAATAAAAAATAAACAGGATTTAATGTAAATACAGAAAGTATGGTTATTAATGTTTTTGTAAACTGCTCTCCATATTTTACAGCGATGGTTTGATAGTTTTGAATAAAATCGCCTTTCAATTTTTCAAGGTCTTTTATTAATTCTCGTATCAATAAGATAAAAAACAAAAATGCAGCATGAGTAAAAATAATTTCAGAAAAGTTTTTAAAATATACAAAAACCGCAAAAAATGGCAGAATTGAAATTATGGCACCTGAAAACAAGCCGGTTAAAGGATATTTTTTAAGTTTATGAGAATAAAACCAAATTGAAAAAATATATACTGAAAAAAACAACGCTGCTCTCCACGAAACCATTAATGCAATTAACACACCTAAAAAATTCAACGCAAAATAAATCTGCAACTTTACTTTTTGACTAACAATTGCGTCAATTTTAGATTTTAATGGTCTGTTTATTTTATCGGCTTCACTATCGTAAAAGCTGTTAATTATGTACCCTGCAGCTATCACACATGTAGTTGAAAATACGATAAAAAATAAATTTACATCCAGCAATACATGTTTCAACGATTTTTCAGCTGAAAAAATAAATATAGATGCTAAATACTGTGCTATTACAATAAGTAAAATATTATAGCCTCTTACAACAGAAAACAAACTCAACATCTTTATATAAAATGGTGCATTTCTTTTACTGTTATTTTTAGCCATTTCGAGTAAATCCATCAGGAAAATAAAATTTAACAACAAAACTACTTATTAAACTTTACTTGGAAGTAATTATTTTATGATTAAAATCTATAAACCAATTCTAGTTTATAATCTTTAAGAATAATTTTTGTTTTATCAAAATCTTCCGTGAAACCTAAAATATATCCTCCACCACCAGAGCCGCAAAGTTTTAAATAATAATCGTTAGATTCGATTCCACTTTTCCAAATTTTATGAAAAGGTTTTGGTATCATTGGTTTAAAATTATCTAAAACAACTTTCGATAATTGTTTAACGTTACCAAATAAAGATTTCACATTTCCATGTAAAAAATCATCAATACAAGCGTTTGTATAATTAGCAAAATCTTCATCAATCATTTTTCTAAAGCCTTCATTTTTCATTTTATTCATAAAAATGTTTACCATTGGTTCCGTTTCTCCAATCATTTCAGAATCTAATAAAAATACAGCGCCTTTTCCTTCTTTTTGCGATGGAATTCCTGTTGGCTCTAAATTATCTTTTGAGTTGATTAATATAGGAATACTTAAATAAGAATTTAGCGGATCTAACCCAGAGCTTTTACCGTGAAAAAATGATTCCATTAAAGAAAATATTTCCTTTAATTTCAGCAATTTATCTCTTGTTAAATTTTCTAAAACCGTAATTTTATCATTTGCATATTTATCATAAATAGCAGCTACCAAAGCCCCTGAACTTCCAACTCCATAACCTTGAGGAATACTTGAATCAAAATACATTCCATCTTCAATATCAGTCTTAAATTCATCTAATCTAAAACTAACAAGCTCTGTTTTTTCTAAGTTTTTAAGAAACGTATAAAAATTCAATAAATTTTTATTTGATTTTTGAGCATCTTCAGTAAGTTCTTCTGATTTTTTTAACGCTCCTTGATAACTGTTATACGGAATTGCCAATCCTTTGGAGTCTTTAATAATTCCATACTCACCAAAAAGTAAGATTTTTGCGTAAAAAAGTGGTCCTTTCATAGTATTTGAATTGACAATTCACAATGGAAAATTGACAATTAATTTTATTTTGATGTTTTAATAATACTTACTAAAATTTTTAAAATTTCTTTTATATTTTCCTGTATACTAATATACTCTAATTCATTTAAATAATCTGTCTCTTTTAATAAATCTAACCAATATTCTGTTTCATTTGCTTCTTTTAAAGCTACTGATAATTTATGAATAAAGTCGGCTTTACTTTCAGCATGTTCTGACTCTCTAACTAATGCTCCTACACTTGTACCTGAACGTAATAATTGTTTAGAAATAATAAATTCCTTTTTTTCTTGAGTTAAAAATTTATACAAATTAACAATTCTAACAAAAAACAAAAAACTCTTTGTTTTTATAACATTGTCCTTCCCTATTATCAATTGTTAATTCTCAATTTTAAATTTCTTCGCACCAACTCCAATTCTATCACAAATATAATGATTTTCTTGACAAAATTGAATTAACTCACTAACAATAAAATTGTTAACAACCTCCTTTTCATTTTCAGGAAATAATACATGAACATTTGCTCCTGCATCTAACGTAAAACAAATATTTGAATTTGTTTCTCTTCTAAACTCCCATATTTTATTGATAATTTTCAAGGTATTTGGTTTCATCAAAATAAAATACGGATTGCTGGTCATCATCATTGCATGTAAACTTAATGCTTCACTTTCAACTATCGCAATAAATTCTTTTAAATTACCATTTTGAAGCACTTTAGAGATTTTTGAAATGTTATTATTAGCCTGATTAAAACGCTGTTGTGCAAACGGATGATTGTGCATTAATTGATGTCCGACAGTACTTGAAACTTGTTTTTCTCCTTCATCAACCAATAAAATAGTATCGTGATAATTTTTAAAATTCTTATGAACTTTATAAGGAAATTTAATTCCGTATAAATTTGAACTTTCTGATATTTCAGTATGACTTCCCCAAACTACCAATTCGCCTTCAATACTTCTGCACGCACTACCGGAACCCAATCGAGCTAAAAATGAAGCTTTTTTATTGAAATATTCATCTGTCATTTCTACTCCGCTTAATAACCGTTCTAAACTCATAATACATAATGCCAAAGCACTCATTCCACTTGCTGAAGATGCTATTCCGCTGCTATGAGGAAAAGAATTACGAGATTTTATTACAAAATCAAACTCTTTTAAAAAAGGCACGTAATGTTCTATTCTTTTAAAAAATGTGGCAATTTTAGGCTTAAAATCATCCTTTTTTTTACCTTCAAAAAAAACTTCGAAATTAAAATTTGTCTTGTCATACTTAACTCGTTTCAGCATCTCATGATAGGAACCTGAAATAAATTCAGGTTGACGTACTTCTTTTTTAGTAAACTCCAATGTAGTTAACGTAAAACAAGCATCTAATGTAAAACTAATAGAAGTATTTTCAGGAATTTGAGGTTCTTGCTTTCCCCAATATTTTACCAATGCAATGTTGCTAGGTGTTTTCCAAGTTACACTTCCGTTTGAAATGTTTTCTACTGAATATTTATTTAAAATAAAGTCTGACTCAATCAAAACAAAAATTTTGGCAAATATACTAAAAGTCGCTTAAGCTAACTTCTTTTTAATTTTTTGAATGAGCTTAAACATTTTCTAACCTAAAAAGCACATTATTTTTGTAACTTCTACTTATTGGAAGTGCCTTTTTATTAATTTCAATAAATTCATTGGTAAAAGACTCCATTTTAGGTATCGAAACTATAAACGACCTGTGAATTCTTAAAAAGTCTTTTTGTGGAAGTTTGGCTTCTATACTGGTTATTGTTTCTCTTGTAACAACCGTTTTATTATCAATATGAATTTTAATATAATCGCTTAAACTTTCTATATAATGTATTTCAGAAAAATCTATTTTAATCATTTTTCTATCTGAACGTACAAAAATAAAATCATTTTTATCTTCACTAATTTCTGTTGTCAAATCTGCATTTACATTACCGGCTTCTCCTAAATACTTATTAACCGACTGTAATAAACGATTGAATGAAATTGGTTTTAATAAATAATCAACCGCTTGTAAATCAAAACCGTCAACTGCATATTCTCGGTAAGCTGTAGTAAATATTACCTTTATATTTTTATTGATGGATTTTGCAAAAGACAATCCTGAAATCTCAGGCATATTGATATCTAAAAAAATTAAATCTACCTGTTTTGAGCTTATTTCATTAAAAGCTTCAATAGCATTTTTACAAGTAGCAACAACAGTAACAGCGTTAATTTTACTCAAATGATTCTCTAAAATTTCGCGAGCTATAGGCTCATCATCAACAATTAAACAGTGTATATTTTTAGCCATTATTTATTTCATTTAAGTTATAAATAGTAAGATTTACTGTAAACCAATTATCATTTTTTTCAATATCTAATTTATAATTATTAGCATACAATAAATTTAATCGTTTTTTAATATTTTCGAGACCAATACCTTTATTCCCTTCCAATTCATCATTTGTTAAAACCGTATTTTTTATTTGAAAATCTAATTTATCATCATCTAAAGCAATAACAATTTCAACTTTTAAAAATCCTTCAATTAAATTACCGTGTTTAAATGCATTTTCAACAAATGGAATCAATAACATTGGAGCTATTTGTTTTTCTTCTGAAATATCATTGGCTTTAAATGAAACTTTTAAAGTATCTTGAAATCTTATTTTTTCTAAGGCTATATATTCCTTTATATGTGTAACTTCTTCTTTTAAACTAACTTTTGGTTTATTTACTTGGTACAAAATATAATCAAGTAAGTTTGAAAGCTTTAAAATTATTTCGGGAGTATCTTTAGATTGCTTCAGCGCAAAACCATAAATAGTATTTAAGGTATTAAACAAAAAATGTGGGTGAATTTGCATTTTTAAAAACTTTAATTCCTGCTCTTTAAGCTGTAATTGTGTTTCCAAAATTTTACTTTTTAGGCTTTCGTTTTTAACAATTGATTTGTAACTATAAATTATCAAATTAAGTGATACAACAATTGTAACCACAAAAAATACTCCTAATATTATAAGTGGTAATGTTTTTGTTAAAGGAACCGTACTCTTGTGCATTAAACCTTCCGAGTAGACCAAGCCATATAAAATTGA
This sequence comes from Lutibacter sp. B1, assembly GCF_012524075.1. Lineage (GTDB taxonomy): Bacteria > Bacteroidota > Bacteroidia > Flavobacteriales > Flavobacteriaceae > Lutibacter. Next base: position 28,785 of record NZ_JAAZUI010000021.1, on the reverse strand, counting down.
CAGATTTATTAGGTAAACAGAAATTATGAATGTATAAATATTGTATAAAATAAAAAGCTTGTACTTCTTGGTAAATAAATAGTTAGGTATTAAATAATATATTAAAAAATAACTGATAAAAATTGTAACAGGCATTAAAAAGCCTGAAAACAAATTAACATATTTAGTATTTGTACTTCCGTAACCTAAAAAATAGGCATAAAAAAAGTATATAATTACCCAAAATATTGAGTGAATTAAAAAAGTAATTAGATATTGAATTACTTTATATTTTTTATCCATAACTTGCAATATCGGATATTTTAAAATTACATTTTTGCATTATCGATAGAAATAATATAATAACCTTGATATTACTAATTTTCATCTCTTTTTAACAAAAGAGGCTTTTAAATAGTTGAATATACTTTCTTTTCTGTTACTAATCGAAATAATCTAAATTTCTTTGATTAAAAATAGATATTTAAAATATAAATTTTAAAAATTCATCTTATGTATTTATTAGTTCTACAAAGCGACAAACCTTCATTTTTAAATCAATTTTTTGACAGATTAAATGAAGGTGGACCGCTTTTTATGTACACTACTCTTATTTTATTAGTTGTAATTATTGCTCTATTGATAAAAGCATTTATCAAACGTAATAATAATGAGAGAACAATCAAACTAGTTAGTTCAATAAGTTTATTTGCATTGGTTTGGGGGTTTTTAGGGCAAATGATTGGATTTATTGAAGCTTTTGATGCAATTCAGGTCGCCGGAGATATTTCTCCCGCTATGCTAGCCGGTGGTTTAAAAGTTGCTATTTTATCTCCTTTATTTGGAATGTTTGTTTTTTTAATTGCCAGAATAGGTATTATTATTCTCACTTTGCTGCAAAAAGAAAAATAACTTCTAAAGTTTTAAAAAGACATTCTTTAGTAACCATAAAAGGATGTCTTTAAAATAATCATAAATGCTTCTTTTTAGTTAATTTTACCAAATGAATTCTAAAAAAGCATTTTTATTACTTAATGGAGCAAAACCTACTGTTTTACCAGATTTAACTTCTTATAAATTAGTTTGTGCAGTAGATGGTGCATACAATTTTTTAAAATCAAAAAATATTATTCCTGATTTGGTTACCGGGGATTTTGATTCTATTAACAAAATTCCAACAAATACAGAAGTTATAGAAACTGAAGATCAAAATTTTACCGATTTTGAAAAAACATTGTTAATTTTAAAAGAAAAAGGATTTAATGCTATTGATGTTTATGGAGGAAGTGGCTTGGAACACGATCACTTTTTAGGAAACATAAGTACAGCATTAAAACTTAAAAATGAGCTGACAATTACTTTTTTTGATGACTTTGGCCGCTATTTTTTTATTGAAAAATCGATTACCTTAACTAACGTAAAAAATAAAACCATCTCTTTAATTCCGTTTCCTGAAGCTCAAAATATAACTACAAAAGGCTTAAAATATCCTTTAAAAAATGAAATATTAACTTTTGGAACACGAATTGGAACACGAAATAAAGCCTCAGAAAATGAAGTTATCATTTCATATAAAAGCGGCGAATTATTAATTTTTGTTGGAAATAAATAGCACTTAATTTTGAATAGAAAACTTAAACTTATTTGGGATTTTAGAGGTCCTTCTGCTGAAAAAACTGCTGAACATCACTGCATTCATCTAAAAGAATTCGCTGTAATTGAAAAACTACACTATTACGAAATTAATTTCTCAAAAATTTCAGAAATGCACACTATTGCCTATATAATTGTTGATGAAATTGATATGAAAACATACAGAGATGCATTAAAACCACACAGAGGGCAGTTAGCTTAATTATAAAATTTTAAAATATAAATTGTTTCTTGTTTAATTATGAAGATTTAAGTAAATTTACGCAACCGATTGCGGAAACTTAAAACATTCTTAATTTATGAAATTTTTTAAAATAATTCTATCCTTATTCATCTCAATAATTCTACTTACAAATTGTACTCAAAAAACAATTCAAAAAGAACAAAAATCACTTAAAAAAACTTTTGAAAATGATTTTTACATTGGAGCTGCTTTGAATGAATTTCAGTTTAACAAAACTGACTCTGTTGAAACTGCTTTAATTATAAATGAATTCAACAGTATTACTGCTGAAAATATGATGAAATCAATGCATATTCACCCTCAAAAAGACACATTTAACTTTAAACAAGCAGATAAATTTGTAGCCTTTGGAGAAAAAAACAATCTGTTTATTCATGGACACACATTAATATGGCACAGTCAACTTGCCCCTTGGATAAAAGAAATTAAAGACAGTACTGAAATGGTTAATTTTATGAAAAATCATATACAAACCATAGTTAACAGGTACAAAGGAAAAGTAAATAGCTGGGATGTTGTTAATGAAGCTTTAAATGATGATGGCACATTACGTAAAACTGTATTTTTGGATGCGTTAGGTGAAGATTACTTAGCCTTGGCTTTTAAACTTGCTGCAGAAGCTGATCCAGTAGCTGAATTGTATTATAACGATTACAGTATGGCTGATGCCCCAAAAAGAAAAGGTGCTATAAAGCTTGTAAAAAGTTTACAAGAAAAAGGAGTAAAAATTGATGGTATTGGTATGCAAGGTCATTGGGGATTAAATTTTCCTGATTTAAAAGAAATTGATAAAAGCCTTACTGAATATGCTGCTTTAGGCATAAAAATTTCAATTACAGAGCTCGATATTACTGTATTACCAAACCCTTTTGAAGTTCATGGTGCTGATGTTAATATGAGTTTTGAAAATAATGAAACGATGAATCCATACCCTAACAAACTTCCTGATTCTATAAATAATAAATTAGCAAAACGCTATGAAGACATATTTAAAATTCTTTTAAAACATAAAGACAATATAAGCAGAATAACTTTTTGGGGTGTTAACGACGGTCAATCTTGGTTAAACAATTGGCCTATAAATGGTCGTACTAATTATCCATTATTGTTTGACAGAGAATTCAAACCAAAAAAAGCATATAAAACTATTTTATCATTAAAAGATGGAAAAGAATAAGCTAATCATAATTGTTAATATAACAAGACACTTTTATCTTGTATTGTAACTATGTTTTAATTAAATTTACGCAATCGATTGCCTATATTTAAACTTATGCTTTAAAATTAAAATAAGCAATTAAAGATATCATCCTAAAAAAGCACTTAATGAATACAAATTCACAAAAATTATCCGTCAGAGAAAAAGTCGGATACAGTTTAGGCGATCTAGCCGCAAATTTAGTTTTTCAAACATTAATTACATATCTGGCATATTTTTATACTGATATTTATGGTTTATCTACAGACCATTCATCAATAATAATGCTAACAGTAGGTTTAATTGCTGCATTTGGATTTAATCCAATTATTGGTGCATTAGCTGATAGAACTGTTACAAAATGGGGTAAATTTAGACCTTGGATTTTATATACGGCAATACCTCTTGGAGTTGTTGCATTATTAGCATTCACAACACCTGATTTTTCTTATAAGGGCAAAGTTATTTATGCTGCTGCAACTTATAGCTTATTACTACTTCTTTATGCCGCTAATAATTTACCTTACTCTGCATTAAGTGGCGTTATTACAGGAGATATGGCAGAAAGAAACAGCATTTCATCATATAGATTTGTTGCTGTGATGTTTGCACAATTTTTTGTTCAAGTTTTTATGTATCCTATTATTCTTACTGTTGGTGGTGGAGATAAAGCTTTAGGAATTGAAAAGGTAATGACTGCACTTGCCATTGTAGGAACAATTATGTTAATAATTACCTTTTTTACTACAAGAGAACGCATTGTTCCTAAACCTGAACAAAAATCAAGTTTAAGTGAAGATTTGAAGGATTTATTTAAGAACAGACCTTGGATAATAATGCTTGTTCTTACCATATTAGTATTTACAACTTTAGCATTAAAAGGTGGTTCTTATTTATACTATTTTGAAAATTATGTAGACAAAGATAGACTAGCGCTATTTATTCAGCCAATACTTGATTCACTGTCGGCTGTTGGACTCAATATATTTGAAGATGACGTTGTTTCTACAGGATTTGGTTTATTCAATGCCGGAGGAATTATTTTTATGATTGTTGGAATAACATTATCAAAAAGATTTGCCGATAAATATGGAAAACGAGATGTATTTGCAATTGCATTGGTAATTTCAACACTATTTATAATTGCATTTTATTTCTTTCCGTCAAAATCGGTTAGTTTGATGTTTATTTCTCAAATTCTTCATGGGTTCTTTTACGGAATTACCATTCCGCTTTTATGGGCTATGATTGCTGATGTTGCTGATTACTCTGAATGGAAAAATAATAGAAGAGCTACTGCAATCATTTTTTCAGCTATGATGGTAGGATTAAAAGCAGGATTAAGTATTGGAGGAGCTCTCGTTGCTGCTGTATTAAATTTTTATGATTATGTTCCAAAATCTTTAAGTCAACCGGAAAGTGCCATCAACGGCATTAAATTATTGGTAAGTGTTTATCCGGCTGTACCATTTTTAGTAGGTGCAAGTTTATTATTCTTTTATGAAATAAATAAGAAAATGGAAACACAAATAGAAACAGATTTAAGGGACAGAAGAATTGAAACTGAGTAATTATTATAAAAGTAAAATATATTGAATTATGCCAGAAGATAGTATTGATCATATTAACTTTGATGAATTAAACAAAAAAGCGATTTCGCAACCTTTAGTAAAACATATTTATACAGCTGATCCTTCAGCACACGTGTTTAATGGAAAAATTTACATATATCCTTCTCATGATATTGATGCCGGTGAAGCCTTTGATGATTTAGGAAGCCATTTTGCAATGGAAGATTACCATGTTATTTCTATGGATACTATCAATGCAGAAGCTATAGATAATGGTGTTACACTCCATGCAAAAGATGTTCCTTGGGTACATCAACAAATGTGGGCACCTGATGCAGCACATAAAGACGGAAAATATTACTTATTTTTTCCTGCAAAAGCACATGACGGAATTTTTAGAATTGGCGTAGCTGTAAGTGATTCACCAATAGGACCATTTACACCACAACCCGAAGCTATAAAAGGAAGTTTTTCAATAGATCCTGCTGTTTTTGAAGATGAAGATGGAAACTATTACATGTATTTTGGAGGGATTTGGGGCGGACAATTACAACGTTGGAGAACAGGAACTTTTAATGCAGAACAACCTGAAAGCCCTACAGCGCATTTACCAAAAGATGATGAACCTGCTTTATTACCTTATGTTGCTAAAATGACAGATGATTTATTAGAATTTGCTGAAAAGCCAAAAGAAATTGAAATTGTAGATGAAAATGGAAATTTGTTGTTAGCAGGTGATAACGATCGTAGGTTTTTTGAAGCTGCATGGATGCACAAATACAATGGTACCTACTATTTTTCTTACTCAACAGGTGATACACATTATATTTGTTATGCAACAGGTGATAATCCTTACGGACCATTCACTTATCAAGGACGTATCTTAAATCCTGTGGTTGGGTGGACATCACACCATTCAATTTGCGAAGTTGAAGGTAAATGGTATTTATTTTACCACGACTCCTCATTATCAAAAGGAGTTACCCACTTAAGATCAGTTAAAGTTGCTGAAATTACTTATGATAAAGAAGGAAAGATTAACACGTTAAATCCTTATAAAGATTAATCAAATTTTGAATTAATTTGAGTTTTGCATGTAGCCCGGATTTTAAAAAAAGTTCGGGCTATATTTTAAATGATTGAGTTAACAACAATCCAACTGCCTGTCCAAGCATTTTGAAAATTAAATCCGCCTGTAATAGCATCAACATTAAGTACTTCGCCTGCAAAAAATAAGTTTTTATGGAGTTTACTCTCAAAACGTTTAAAATCAATTTCTTTTAAATCAACGCCACCGGCTGTAACAAATTCATCTTTAAACGTACTTTTTCCTTCCACTTTAAAAATACTTTTTGTAAGTTGACTTGCTAAATTTTCTAATTGCTTATTACTTAATTGAGCCCATTGTGTAGTTACTGAAATTTGAGCAGTAACCACAAATTTTTCCCATAAACGCTTAGGAATTTCTTCAAAAACAGCACGCAATACAACTTGTTTTTTAGGTTGTTCTTTTTTTACAGATTTTAATTTATTTAAAACTGTATCGAATTTTTTACTCAACCAATTTACTTCAATTTCAAATTTATAGTCTTTTTGATACAATTCTAAAGCTCCCCAAGCTGAAAGTTTTAAAATACCCGGACCACTCATTCCCCAATGTGTTATTAATAAAGGTCCTTGTTCTTCTAATTTTGAACCTATAACTTTTACAGTTGCCAACGGAACTGAAATTCCCGGAATATCTTTAATTCTTTCATCCAAAATATTGAATGTAAATAAAGAAGGAACCGGTGAAACAACCGAATGCCCCAACGCTTCAATCATGCTCCAAACCTTAGCATTACTTCCGGTTGCAATTAGTAGATAATCAGCTTCAAAAGACTGCTCAGCAGTTTGTAACATAAATTTTTCTTGATGTCTTTCAATAGAATTTACTCTGGTACTTGTTAAAACTTTAACTCCGGCATTTTTGGCACTTTCTAAAAAACAATTTATAATAGTTTGAGATGAATTTGACTCAGGAAAAACACGATTATCATCTTCAATTTTTAAAGAAACTCCTCTGTTTTCAAACCATTCCATTGTATCACCGGTCATAAACTGATGAAAAGGTCCTAACAACTCTTTTTTTCCTCTCGGATAAAATTCTGTCAGTTCTTTTGGCATAAAACAAGCGTGTGTAACATTACAACGTCCACCTCCACTCACTTTTACTTTTTGCAACACATTATTGCTTCCTTCTAAAATAATAACTTCTAATTCCGGATGTAATTCTGCAGCATTGATTGCTGCAAAAAAACCTGCTGCTCCACCACCTACTACTATAAATTTCTTTTTCATTTATTGTACAAATAATTGTTATCCCTTTATTACATATCTTTCGTCAACCTGAATTTATTTCAGGTTCTCATAATAGTTCATAACCAATATATTGAGATTCTGAAACAAGTTCAGAATGACGTTTTTTCACCTTCTTTTACAGAATTAAATCTCGATACGGAATCACCGTTTCAAATCCTTTTTGTTTAAAATAATTAAGAGTATTATCATTACCTGTTGCTAAAATAAAATCGCCTCCCCAAGCACCTAAACTTTTTGTTTGTCCGAAATAATCTGAAAACAACAATTCTTGAACAGGTTTTAATTGAATCGTTTTTGAAACCAATTTTTCGTGCTCAAAAAGTAGTTTCTCAAAATCATGTAAATTATCTGCTTTTAAAATGGCTTCAGTTAAACTTGAAATTTGGTTCACTTCTGAAATTAATTTCCCTTTTAATGTGTTAAACCGCTGAATGCCTTCTCTGCTATTTTGCTTTTTATTGAGATATACAAAATACAATTGCTCTTTAAATTCAGGATTAAAAATCACTTCTTCAACAATTGGTTCTGTAGCTGTTTTAGTGTATAAAATTGGCGAATTGTGTTGCGCACACGCAATATCGTAACCGCTTCCTCCAAAAGTAGTTGCTAATAATTTATACGGATTCACTTTTGCCCAACTTGCCAAGTTATTAATTAAGGTTGAAGATGTTCCTAATCCCCAATTTTTAGGAAATGTTACGTTCGTTTTTACCAAAAATCCATTTTCTGAATTTAAAAAATCAGGATTTAACGCTCTAACTTGAAGTAATATTTTGTTTAAATTTTCAGCAAAATTATCATTTCCTCCTTCTTCTTCTGAATTAAAAGAAGCATTTACTAAGCGAAGTTTTGGTAAATCAAAAACAGCTTCCAACCAACAGCTTCCTTTTTCAGTAAAACTGCCCCAAATTAATTGAGGTTCTTTTATATGTTCTACCACTAAATCTTGTCCAAATTTAGTAGGTACAGCTAGTGATTTTGCTCCTTCTAACACAAAATATTCTCCTGTAATAAGTAATTTTCCGTTGCTGTAGCTTCGACTCTGCCCAACTATATTTTGTTTTTCGTTATTTTCAGAATTTTCATTCCGGTGGCTGAGCGGAGTCGAAGCCTTTTTAGTATAATGTGTTTCATTATTACATTCTGAAAATTTAGGCAAGTTCTCAATTTTCTTATTTATTAAAGCAACTTTCTTTTTCCTGCTCCATCCTTGAATTTGCTTTTCCCTATAAAAAGCTTCTGAAATAGTGGTAAACTCTTCAATATAAATTAGTTTAACAGGAAGCCGTTCAGCAGTATATTTTGCGCCTATTCCATTTTGATGTTGATTTAATCTAAGCTCTATATCTTTGGTGCTTCCTGTATAAAATGTACCATCAGCACATTCTAATATATAAACAAAACCTTTATCCATATCCATATTATGATTGGCTTCGACTCCGCTCAGCCACCGGTTTATTTTCTCTTATTTATAACTATTTCCAACCTCCTCTGTAATTTTCAAAATTTATTTATCCTGTACTAACTTATTATAAGCCTCAACAACTGCATTATGTGTTACCGTTTTATTTTCAAAATACTTAATTAAAAACTGTTTTTCGTCTTCACTTGCACCTAGTTGTTTGATAATATTGGTTAGGTGCATTTTCATATGTCCTTTTTGAATTCCGGTAGTAGTTAAAGCCCTTAATGCTGCAAAATTTTGAGCCAATCCGGCAACTGCAACAATTTCCATTAATTCTTTTGCTGACGGATTTTCTAACAATTGTAACGATAATTTCGATAAAGGATGTAAAGCTGTTAATCCACCCACAGTACCTAAAGCTAACGGTATTTCAATCCAAAATTTAAAAATTCCGTTTTCAATACTTGCATTAGTTAAACTCTTGTATTTTCCACTACGTGCTGCATAAGCGTGTGCTCCGGCCTCAATAGCTCTAAAATCGTTTCCTGTTGCTAAAACAACGGCATCAACCCCATTCATAATTCCTTTATTATGAGTAACTGCTCTATGAGGTTCGGCGTTAGCAATTTGTACCGCCTGAATAAATTTTTGAGCAAATAATTCAGCATTTTCAGCATACAACTCTTCCACTCTACAACTTACTTCAGCACGTACCAAACACTCAGGAACATAGTTTGACAAAATACTCATTACTATTTGAATATCATCCTTTTTAAACTCATTTGCAATGGCTTCTAAACACGAATTTATAAAGTTTGCCCCCATACTATTGGCAGTTTCAAACGTAACATGAAGCTGGTAATAATTGGCTAAAGCTGCCGTTTTATCTCTAAGTTCAACAGCTAAAATTCCTCCACCACGTTTACGCATATTTTTTGTAATGGATTCAGTAGCTTTAAATAAGTCTTCTTTTTTTAAATTGAAATACTTTTGAAGTTCTTTTTTATCACCTTCATACATAAAATGAACCTGACCAATTTTAGTAGTGGAAAGTACTTCAGCCTTAAAACCTCCTCTTGTACTCCAAAATTTAGCCACTAATGAAGCTGCTGCAACAACTGAACTTTCTTCAATAGTCATTGGTATGGTATAATCTTTACCATTAATTACAAAATTAGGTGCAATAGCAAAAGGTATATAAAAGTTAGAAATGGTGTTTTCAATAAAATCATCGTGCAAATCTTGTAATACTTTATTGCTATTCCAATATTGCTCTAAAACACGTTTAATTTTTTCATCTTCATTAAAAAAAGTTGAAACCAACCAATCAATTTTCTCAAACTTATTAAGTTTTGAAAAACCACTAACAGTTTTTAACATTCTGTTTAAATTTTAATAATGCAACAAAGATAATTTATTAATAATAATTTATTGCTTAAACTATATTTTGTTGTTTTTTATGATATATTTTACCTTAATTATGCTATTTTTTTCTTAAACTTGGCAATCATTTTAAGAAGTTTAAATTAGATGTATAAAATACTTATTTTCTTTATAGCTATAACATCAATAGCAACAGCTCAAAACAAAGACATAACTTTAGACGAAATTTGGAACGGCACCTTTAGAACAGAGCGAATGAACTCTCTAAATTCTATGAATGGTGATTATTATACTTTGCTTAATTTTAATAATTATACTCGCTCTACATCAATTGACAAGTACAGTTACGAAACTTTAGAAAAAGTTGAAACTATTGTTGACAGTAAAGATTTAAATGAATTAAAATATTTTGAAAGTTATACTTTTAACGATAACGAAACAAAATTGATTTTAGGAGTAGATTCTGAACCTATATACAGACATTCAAGTTTGGGCGTTTTTTATATTTATGATATTGCCTCAAAATCGCTTAAACTAATTGATTCTAACAAAATTCAAGAACCAACCTTTTCACCTGACAGTAAGAAAGTTGCCTACGCTAAAAACAATAACCTTTTTATTAAAAACTTAGAAACTAACGAAGTTATACAAGTTACTTTTGATGGTAAAAAGAATAATATTATAAATGGTATTTGTGATTGGGTGTATGAAGAAGAATTTGCTTTTGTAAAAGCTTTTGAATGGAGTAAAGACAGTAAAAACCTTGCTTTTTTACGTTTTGACGAATCTGAAGTACCAACGTATTCAATGGATATTGTTGGCACAGGATTATACCCAACTCAACAAGTTTTTAAATATCCGAAAGCCGGAGAAAAAAATGCTGAAGTTACATTACATATATTCAATATTGACACTGCTAAAACTTCTAAAATTGATGTTGGAAATTACGAATATATTCCTCGTATAAAATGGACAAATGATGCTAATATAGTATGTGTAACTACCTTAAATCGTCATCAAAACAATTTAAAATTATACTTTGTAAATGCTTCAAATTCATCTTCAAAAATAATATTGAATGAAATTGATAAAGCTTATATTGATATTAATGATAACCTAACTTTTTTAGCCGATAACAGTTTTTTATGGACTAGCGAAAAAGATGGCTATAATCATATTTACCATTACACAAAAGAGGGTGTTCTAAAAACCCAAATAACCAAAGGAAATTGGGAAGTAACCGATTTTTACGGTGTAAATGAAAACACAAACACATTGTATTATCAATCTGTAGAAGATGGTTCAATTAACAGAACTATTTACTCCATAAATTTAAATGGAAAAGATAAAAAGCGTTTAACTAACGAGTCCGGTACAAATGATGCATCTTTCAGTAAAAACTTCAATTATTTTATAAACACTTTTTCTGATGCAAATACACCTCCTATTTATACATTATACAATGGTGAAGGTTTGCAATTAAAAGAAATACTCAATAACAATCAGCTTTTACAACAATTAGCCAATTATAAATTAAGTAAAAAGGAATTTTTTACCCTAAAAACACCAAACGGTGGGTTTAATGCCTGGATATTAAAACCTGCAAATTTTGACGCCAACAAAAAGTATCCTTTATTTATGACACAATATTCCGGACCGGGATCTCAATCTGTTAGTAATAGTTGGAATAGTTATAACGATTATTGGTATCAAATGTTAGCGCAACAAGGTTATATAATTGCTTGTGTTGATGGAAGAGGAACCGGTTTTAAAGGAGCTGATTTTAAAAAAATTACATATAAAGAATTAGGAAAATACGAAGTAATCGATCAAATTGAAGTTGCTCAAGAATTAGCTAAACAACCTTATATTGATAAAAATGAAATTGGAATTTGGGGTTGGAGTTATGGCGGATTTATGGCAACCAACTGTTTACTTAAAGGCAGTGAAGTTTTTAAAATGGCAATTGCGGTTGCTCCTGTAACAAGTTGGCGTTTTTACGATTCTATTTATACCGAACGTTATATGCAAACTCCCCAAGAAAACCCAAGTGGATATGATAACAATTCTCCTTTGAGTTATGCAGGACTTTTAGAAGGTAAATTCTTATTAATTCACGGTAGTGGCGATGATAATGTACATTTGCAAAATACTTTGCGTTTAAAAAATGCTTTTATTGAAGCAAATAAACAATTTGACTCAGAAATTTATCCTGACAGAACTCATGGTATTTATAGAGGTAAAAATACAAGGCTTCATTTATACAATAAAATGACTACTTTTATAAAAGAAAATTTGAGTGAAAAAGAAAATAATCTGAAACAAATTAAAAGCTAATTAACTTAAAGTTACTTACATTTATTAATCAATTAAATAATCATATATGACTGACAAAACTATAAAAGAAGGACATCCAAAGGCGCTCTATACACTTTTTGCCACTGAAATGTGGGAAAGATTTAGTTACTATGGAATGCGTGCTTTATTAACTTTATATCTTACTGCTGAATTAGCAAATGGTGGATTTGGATTAAACAGAGAAGAATCATTAGCTCTTTATGCTATTTTCACAGGTTTAGTTTACTTAACTCCTATACTTGGTGGTTGGGTAGCAGATAATTTCTTAGGTAAACGTAAAACAGTTTACATTGGAGGGTTAGTTATGGCTGTTGGACAATTTTTATTGGCTGCCAGTGCATTTTTAGCACATTCACTAGATCCTGTAACTCGTCTTTTTATATTTAACTTCGGTTTAGGTGTGCTTATTATTGGTAACGGATTCTTTAAACCAAATATTTCAACCATTGTAGGTGATTTTTACGATGATAATGACCCAAGAAAAGATTCTGCTTTCAATATTTTCTATATGGGAATTAACTTAGGAGCTATTTTAGGCCCTTTTATTGCGGGTGCCTTAGGTGAAAATGTTTCTTGGGGTTATGGTTATTTAGCTGCCGGTGTTGGTATGATTATAGGTGTTGTTTGGTTAAAAGCCAGAGAAGCTACACTTGAACAAAAAGGTCTTCCACCAAATTCTCCAGAAAACAAATTTGTTTTAGATACAAAAGATTGGAGAGATATTGTTATGTATGCTATTGGCTTAGTAATTGCGACTTTTGTTGTAGTTTTTATTTGGAGAATGTTGCCTGATAATGTTACAAGTATTATTACTTCTGTTGGCTTTGCTGTTGGTATAATTGGTTTAGCATACGTTATTTTCAAAGGAACAAATGGTTCTGCTGAATGGAGTAGAATGGCTGTAATTTTAGTACTTGCTTTTTTTAATATAGCTTTTTGGGCTGGATTTGAACAAGCCGGTGGTACAATGAATTTATTTGCTAAAGAGAATACAGACAGGCTAATTTTTGGTTGGGATGTTCCGGCTTCTTGGTTTCAAAATATCAATCCGTTAGCTATTTTAATCTTTGCTCCTATTTTTTCAGTAATGTGGTTAAAATTAGATGCTTTAAAGTTTAACCCAAGAACACCTATTAAATTTGCCATAGGTTTATTTTTAGGTGCTTTTGCATTCTGGATTATGACTCAAGCTAGTCATGCTGCTAATGGAGGTAATTTAGTTTCTCCATGGTGGTTAGTAGCTGTATATGTAATTTTGACATTAGGAGAATTAATGTTATCTCCAATTGGACTTTCAATGATCACAAAACTAGCACCTAAAAAATTAGTTTCGGTTGTAATGGGATTATGGATGGCGAGTTTTGCAGCCGGTAACTATTTGGCCGGTATGCTAGAAAGTATTTTACATAAATATGATTTTCAACTATACCCTTTTATCACAATGTTGATGTTAGGTTCTGGTATTTGTCTAGTGGTACTCTCTCCATTCCTAAACAAAGCTATGAAAGGTATTCACTAAAATATGTTTACAAATTCAATTTATATAGATATTAAAAAGCTCAAATAATTAATTATTTGGGCTTTTTATTTAAATTTTACACTTATGATTACAGAAAATAATGATTTAGGTTTTATTGGACTTTTAAAGTCGTTTACCAAGCCTTTTTGGGTAGCAAGTGCAATGGAATTATTTGAACGTTGGGCATGGTATGGCTTATTTGCAGTTCTAGCATTATATTTAACTGGTTCAATTGATGAGGGAGCCTTAGGTTTTACACATGTTGAAAGAGGAGAAATAATGTCGTATGTTACATTTATTTTATACTTACTGCCTATTATTACTGGAGCTATATCAGATAAAATAGGCTATAAACTATCACTAATTATTGCTTATTTACTATTAGGTATTGGTTATTATTACATGGGTAACGTTACTTCATATCCTGCTGTTTTTATTATGTTTCTTATTGTAGCCATTGGTGCTGCAATGTTTAAACCTGTGGCATCAGCTATAGTTACTAAATCTACAGATAATCGAAATTCATCGTTTGGATTTGGTGTGTTTTATATGATGGTAAATATAGGAGGTTTTTTTGGGCCTCTTTTTTCAGCAAAATTAAGAGATGAATATGGTTGGAAAATTGTATTTATAATGGCTACTGTGGCAATAGCTATAAACTTAATAATAGTTATTTTATTTTTTAAAGAGCCAAACAGAGAAAAAAATGAAGATTCATTAGGCAAAACAATCATTAAGTCCTTGAAAAATATTTTTGAAGCTCTTTCTGATATGAAATTGACTTTACTTCTTTTAATTATGGTCGGTTTTTGGCTAATGTTCAATCAATTATTTTATACTTTGCCTGTATTTATTGAAGAATGGGTCAATACAAAACCACTATACGACACCTTATCAAACTACACTCCTTGGATTGCAGAATTTTTCAAAAATAAACATGGAGGTATTAATCCCGAAATGGTTGTAAATCTTGATGCATTTTTTATAGTTATTTTACAGATGATTGTTTCAACAATTATATTAAAATGGAAACCAATTAATGCTATGATGACTGGAATTTTCATCGCAGTTATTGGTATTGCTTTATCTTTTTACACATCAAATGTATTCTTCACAATATTTGGTATTTTAATTTTTGCTATTGGAGAAATGACTTCAAACCCAAAGTTTTCAGATTATATTGCTAAAATTTCGCCAAAAGGTAAAGAGGCACTTTATATGGGAACTTATTTTTTACCTATTGCATTTGCAAACTTATTAACCAAATGGATTACAGGTGATTTATATGAAAAAATGTCGGATAAAGTTCTTTTGATACGAAAAGAATTATCCACAAAAAATATTGAATTACCTCAACTAGATGAAAATTACACAAAAAATAATTTTTATACTGAAGCCGCAGAAAAATTACAAATGACACAAGAGCAGATGACTACACATGTTTGGAATAATTATCATCCAGGTAATATTTGGTTTGTTATTGCTGGTATTGGTATGCTTACAATTATAGGTCTCGTTATTTATGATCAAGTAATCAAACGAAAAGAAAAAAACTCTTAAATAGGTTGACTAAAACAACGCTTCTTCATATTAGAAGCGTTTTTTGTATCTTCGAGCCATTAATTTTTTTATAATGAACACAACTTCAAACGATTTTTTTAAAACACAGGTCTTAGGACATCCGGCTGGGCTTTTTGTATTATTTTTTACTGAAATGTGGGAACGCTTTTCATTTTACGGAATGCGAGCATTATTGGTACTATTTTTAGTAAGCTCATTAGGTTTAGGTGGTTGGGATTGGCCCAGAGAAAATGCTTTAGCCTTATACGGAACTTATTTAGCTCTTTTATATTTAACACCAATTATTGGAGGAACTTTAGCCGATAGATATTTAGGCAATAGAAAAGCTATTATAATTGGCGCTTTGGTTATGACCTTTGGTCATGCCAGTATGGCTATTGAATCTAACCCGTTTTTTTTGTACTTAGGCTTAGGGCTATTAGTAATTGGAACAGGCTTTTTTAAACCTAACATGACTTCATTAATTTCAATTCTTTACAAAGATTTTCCGGAGAAAAAAGATGGTGCTTATACTATATTTTATATGGGTGTAAATGCAGGTGCTTTTTTAGGAATTATGCTTTGTGGTTATTTAGGTGAAATTTTAGGTTGGAGTTGGGGATTTGGATTGGCCGGTATATTTATGCTTTTAGGTTTACTGCAATTTACTTTTGCACAGAGTATTTTTGGTGATGTTGGTAAAAAACCAAATGTTGAAGACAAAACTATTGAAACTGACGACCACACTAAAATTGAAGATAAACTAAATCCTTTTACAATTATTGATAAAACTATTATAGCTGTTATTGCTATAGCAGGTTTAACATGGATTATAAACGATCCTCTTTCTAAAATTGCAAATTTTAATATCCTTAGTATTGGCGATTTTGATTTCTCAAATCATACTATAATAGGCACACTACTTCTGTTTGTTTATCTACTAGCCTCAAGAATTGTGAGGTACAGTAAAATTACTCGTGATAAAATGATTGCCGTTGTATTTTTTGCCTTTTTTATCATTTTCTTTTGGACATCTTTTGAGCAAGCCGGAGGTTCTATGAGTATTTTCGCTAAAGATTATACCAACAGAATTTTATCAGGTAATTCGGCATTAATCTTTAATGTAATTGATGTTATTATAACCGTAGTTCCAATAGCTATTATTACATGGGTTTTGTTTTTACTTTTTAAACAAACTTTTAAAAAATACCTGATTTCTAATATGATTTTAGGATTTAGTTTTGTACTTATTTGGGGAATTGTAATATGGAAAATTAACAATAACTTCAACACATATTCTTATGAAATATCTTACCCAACGTATCAAATAACATCAACCAATGATAAAGGTGAAGAAAGCACAAAAGAATTTGCTGTAATAAACAAATCTGAATTACCTGAAGGTGCAGTTTTAGGTGAAAAAACTACCGTAATTAGAGCATCAACAGAATTTATTAAAAACGATAAAATTTCTATAATTGATATTGATAAAAAAGGTGTAAACTTCAAATATCTGCCTGAAGAAAAAGCAGCATCAATCTCAACAATAATTACAGCAAATGTTCTCAGAAAAAAGGAAAATGAAATTCAAATTCCTGCAACGTGGTTCTTAATTTTAAATTCATTATTTATCATAGCATTTGCACCACTATTTTCTAAATGGTGGGAAAGTAAATACAATCCAAATCCTGCTTCTAAATACGCTATTGGTCTCTTTTTCTTGGGTATTGGATTTGCTTTTTTAGCTTATGGAGCTTCAGGCATTCCTCAAGGAGCTAAAACAGCATCAGTTAGTATGGCTTGGTTAATACTAGCCTATCTGTTCCATACTTTGGGTGAGCTCTGCGTTTCTCCTGTTGGTCTCTCTTATGTTAGCAAATTGGTACCTCCAAGAATGATTGCTTTTATGTTTGGAGTATGGTATTTAGCATTGGCAATTGGGAATAAAACATCTGGTAAAATGGGTGAAATGATTGATGATATCACAGTAAAATATGATATTTCAACTTTCTTTTTAATATTTACGTTTGTCCCAATGGCTATAGGTGTTATTGCCTTACTTTTAACTCCTGTACTAAAAAAATTAATGCATGGCGTTACATAAAAAAATGTTAAATTTTGATGTTAACAGTCATACTTTTAGCAAATTAGAGAAAACTTTGTATTTTTGGCAACATTCTTGTTTCAAAAAAACATATCATTAAGAATTAAAAAATTAGAAAATTGAGAAAAACACTAATAGTAGCACTTACACTTTTTACACTTTCAATAAGTGCACAGGAAATAAATTGGATGACTTTAGAAGAAGCGGTAATAGCTCAAAACAATAAACCAAAAAAAATTATTATTGATGCTTTTACTACTTGGTGTGGACCATGTAAAATGCTTGAAAAAAATACTTTTCAAAATAAAGATGTTGCAGAATATATCAATAAAAACTATTATGCAGTAAAATTTAATGCTGAAGGAAATGAAACTATAAATTTTAAAGGGAATACTTTTACAAACCCAAATTTTGATCCAAATAAAACAGGTAGAAACAGCCCGCATCAATTATCTTCATATTTTGGAGTAAGAGCTTATCCAACTATTATCTTTTTAGATGAAGAAGCTAATTTATTAGGTCCAATTCCAGGATACCAAAGCCCACAACAATTAGAAATTTTTCTAAATTTATTTAAAGATGACACCTATAAAAGTGTTACAACTAAAGAAGCTTGGGAAGATTATATTGCAAATTTTAAACATGAATTTAGAGAAACCAATCCTGAAACTGGGCTAAATTTATCAACAAATTAAAAAATAAACTTATTCAAATATATAAGCTCCTTTTTGCATAGTACTGTAAAAAGGAGTTTTATTTTTTATACAACTTTGTTTCCATCTATTTATATAACTTTTATAATTAGAACCATCGGCTATAACCAATTTAGGATTATGCAATTTCAACAATCGTTCTAAATTTATTTTAGGTGATTGTTGTAAAAGTATAACTGTTGGTTGTATAGATTTTAAGTTATAAATCCCTAAACTATCAATTACTAAAATAATTTCTTTATTAAATTTATATACATTTTCTTCTTTTCCGATATTAAAATTCTTTCCAATTCCAGAACCAATTATATAAGATTTTATAGGGTTTTCATCTCTTTTTAAAGAATCTATGGAAGAATAAATTGTTAATTTATCACCTGATCTAGAAGCTATTATTGATTGTTTATTTTTATTAAAAACAATAAATTCGTTGGTAGATTGCAGTTTGTATTTCTCATAAATAAGAACAAACTGTATTATGAGTATTGAAATTAACACCCAAATTATTCTGTAAAAAAGCCTTTTTTCAAACCATTTTAATACTACAAACACAAATAAATAAACGGCAATCATCAGTAAAAATGAGAAAGAAATATATTGAATTACAAATTGCTCCTGATTTGAAATCCAACTAACAAAATTGTTCATTTTCTGTATCACAAAAATGTAAGATTCACTTAAAAATTGAGGTAAAATATGTAAAAGAGCTAATAGTATAGTTATAATTCCGGCTATTAAAATTAAACCTAAAAATGGTATTATCATTAAATTTGAAAGAAAAAATAATCCCGGAAATTGATGAAAATAGTACAAACTCAAAGGTAAAATTCCTATTTGTGCAGCAATTGAAACCGTAAACAATTGCCAAAATTTGTCTATTAACCAAAATTTAGAACTCCATAAATTATATAACTTAGGTTGAATCCAAACAATTGAAAAAACGGCCAAATAACTTAATTGAAAACCTACTTCAAATAAATAATAAGGATTAAATAATAATAAAAAGAACATTGAAATAAATAATGTATTATAAATATTTGAAGGTTTGTTTAAATACATTCCAATAGCAACAGCAGTAAACATGGTTACTGCTCTAACAACCGAAGCCGATAAACCTGCAATAATTGCATACATCCATAAAAATAAGATAATTAAAAGAGATGCTATTAATTTCCCGTTTTTAAAATAATGAAACGGCTTAAAAATAAACGTTAAAAACAATAAAATAATTCCTATATGTAACCCAGAAACTGCTAAAATATGTATGGCTCCGGCATCAACATAACTTTCCATTAAATCATCCGTAATTTGTTGTCTTTGTCCTAATAATAAAGCATTAACAACTGCCAATTCATTAGCAGTAAAACCATTATTTTTTAGAGCAACATTTACTTTATTTCTAAATTTTTCTGCTATTAAATTAATAGAAGTTTTAGACGGCATCAACTTCAAAAAATATCCTTTTTTAAGAACAATCTGATGGTGAATTTGTTGATTTTCTAAATATTGCTTGTAATTAAATGAATACGGATTTGCAGGTCTCTTAATTTCAATAAATGCTGCTTTGGCTAAAATTCGATCTCCAACTGTAATCAAAGATTGTAAACTGTCTTTTTCAATATTCACAATTATTTTTCCAATTGTTTTTTCATTTTCAAATTGCAGAACTTTCCCTTCATATTTATGATGAAATAAAGTTGGCTTTAACTCTTTTTTAATTAAAATAATTGAATTAACAGCATCAGTTTTTGAAAATAAATGATAGTTAGCATAGTGTTTTTTATTGTTAAGTTGATTTTTAAACGTTATTGCTCCAATTCCTATTAAAACTGAAAAAACTAAAGCGGTTACAGAAAATAAGTATGAAGGATTGAATTGTTTATTAGAGCGGAAGTAAATTACACCAAAAAAAACGATAAAAGCTCCATAAATTTGAACTAAATAAATGGGAGGAATAGGAAAATAAAAACCAATCAAAATCCCTGTAATTAATAGGAATGTGAGTTGAATTGGTACAAACCTTACTAACTTTATCATAGCTCGATAAAACTACTAAAATTATTTTATTCAGCAGTTTAATTTTAAAAAAACAGCAGTTTTTCCTTTTACGAAATTCTTTTTTTGTAACTAAAGTTACATAATGATTTATATCAGTATAGGCCACTTTAATATAAGGTAATTTTGACTTCTTATAAATTATAAAAACATGAAAAATCTAATTTTAAGCAGTATAGTATTGTTATTTTTTGTGGGTTCTTTTGCCCAAAATATATCATTATCACCCTACATAAAAGTTGGTGAATCTTCCGAAAGCATTCAACAGATTAGTGATAATGTAATCAATGCTTTAAAAAGTAATTCATTTACTATTTTAGGTACTTATAATCCTTCAAACAAAAGCAGTTTAAAAGTAATAACATTTACAAAAGCTAGTTTAAAAAATACTGTTATAAAAGTAACTGACAGAGGTGCTTTAGCAGCTGTGTTAAAAGTTGGGTTAGTACAAAAAGATGGAAAAGTAACAATTTCATATACAAATCCAGAGTATATTTTTAGAGCATATTTGGGTGATAATTATAACTTATATAAAAGCACACTAAGTAAAGTTAGTTCCGATTTAAAAACTGCTTTATCGGCAGTTGGAAGTGAATTTTCACAATTTGGAGGAACAGTTAAAGCTGATAAATTAAAAACCTATCATTACAAAATAATGATGCCTTATTTTACTGATCCTGTTGTACTTAATGAATTTTCATCATTTGAAGAAGGATTAAAAACTATTGAAGCTAATTTAAACAGTAAAAAAGGAAATACCTTACTAGTTTATAAATTAACTTACGAAAATGAAAAAGTAGCTGTTTTTGGAGTTGGTTTACAAAATAAAGAAGATGGAGAAGCTCATTTTTTACCAATTATTGGAGAGGACCATGTGGCTGCTATGCCTTACGAAATTATTTTACAAGGAACTAAAGCCACCATGCTTCATGGAAAATATAGAATTGCTTTACATTGGCCGGAACTAACCATGGGTACTTTTATGAAAATTATGAGTACACCCGGTGATATTGAAGATACACTAGAAGAAATTTGTAAATAGAATCATCTAAATTACATATATTTAAAACTCTGGGATATTAATTTATTTCAGAGTTTTGTTTTATAATTAACTCGGCAGTTTTTTCAGAAGCGCCTTTACCTCCAAGTTTTTGTTCCAAATCGTAATAGTCTAAAAACATAACTGCACGTTGGTAGCCTTTCAAAATTCTTTTAAGTTCTTTTTCTAAGTTAATTTCATTAAAATCGTTTTGAATAAGCTCTTTTACAACTTCCTTATTCATAATTAAATTAACCAGTGAAATAAATTTTAAATCAATTAAATTTTTACCAATTTGATAGGATATCCAACTTGTTTTATAACAAACAATTTCAGGAATTTTAAAAATAGCCGTTTCTAAAGTTGCAGTACCGGAAGTTACAATAGCAGCATACGAAACGGATAATAAATCATACGTTTTATTGCTGATAAACTTAACATTATCCTTATTTATAAATTGCAGGTAAAAATCATAATCCTGACTTGGAGCACCGGCAATTACAAATTGATAACCCTCAAATTTATCGGCCATTTTAAGCATTACCGAAAGCATTTTTTTTATTTCTTGCTTTCTACTTCCCGGTAATAAAGCTATAATCGGTTTATTAGATAGTCCATACTTTTCTCTAAAAGTATGTTCATCAACCTGTTTTCTATTTGAAATGGCATCAATTAGCGGATGTCCAACAAAATGAACAGGAAAATTATGTTTTTTCTCGTAAAAATCTTTTTCAAAAGGCAAAATCACATACATAAAATCAACATCCTTTTTTATTTTTTTTATACGATTTTCTTTCCAAGCCCAAATTTGTGGAGAAATATAATAATGAACCTTTATGCCTTGTTTTTTAGCTAATTCGGCAATTCTCATATTAAAACCGGGATAATCTATCAAAATCAAAACATCCGGTTTAAATTGAAGTATATCCTTTTTACAAAGTTTAATATTGTTTAAAATTGTACGTATATTCATTAAAACTTCAGCAAAGCCCATAAATGCCAAATCACGATAATGTTTTACCATTGTACCGCCAACTTTTTGCATTAAATCGCCTCCCCAAAATCTAATTTCAGCATTTTTATCTTTTTCAATTAATGCTTTCATTAAATTAGAGCCATGCAAATCACCCGAAGCTTCTCCAGAAATAATGTAATACTTCATTTTAAAAATTTACTTTGAAAATAAGGTTAAAAATAAGACTATTAAAGCTATTAAAAAAGTTTCTATCATAACACCTCTTGCTCTGTAAATTTGTTTCTTTTTCAAAAAAACAAAGAAAACAAAAAAATTGGCAATAGCACCTAATACCAATACTTTACCTATTAAACCACCTTCCTTTATTAACTCAATACTTTTATAAAAATCGTACTTTGAAAAGAATTCTATAAAAATAAAACAGCCGAAAGAAGTTGCTATTAAGGCTACAAAAAAACCTATAAATAATTCCTTCTTCATAAATAGTAAACAATAACTGTAAAGTTACAAATTCCAGCTATTTAATTTCTGAATAAAGTGATGTGCAGTTAAATCAAATTGAACAGGTACTATTGAAATGTAGTTATGAGCTAAAGCCCACTCATCGGTATCTTCACCTTTATCCATATTTACAAACTTACCGGTTAACCAATAATAATCTCTACCTCTTGGATTGGTTCTTTTCTCAAATTCTTCTACCCAATTAGCTCTTGCTTGTCTGCAAATTTTAATTCCATTAAATTCTTCACTTTTAGGAAAGTTTACATTTAAAACAACACCATCTGGCAAACCATTTTCCAAAACATTAAGTGCAATTAATTTTATATGTTCTTTTAATGGTTCAAAATTGGCATTCCAAGAATAATCCAGTAACGAGAAACCGATAGCGGGAATTCCTTCAACTCCGGCTTCAACAGCAGCACTCATAGTTCCGGAATAAATTACATTGATTGATGAATTTGAACCATGATTAACACCCGAAACACATAAATCGGGTCTGCGATCTAATATTTGGCTAACTGCCAACTTTACACAATCTGCCGGTGTACCGGAAGATTTATATTCTTTTTGTGGCCCATCATCAATTTTTATTTTGCTGCAATACAAAGTTTCATCAATTGTTACCGCGTGTCCCATACCACTCTGCGGACCATCTGGTGCAACTACCACCACATCTCCAATCTCATTCATTACAGAAATTAAATTTCTAATACCGGGTGCTGTTATACCATCATCATTAGTAACTAAAATTAAAGGTCTATTATCCATATAATTAAAAATTAAATAACAAAACTACTATATTTTATCTGGTTACAATCAATTAAACTTTAACATTTTGTAAAGTAACATTGATAATATAAATAGCTAATATTGTATTATTAATTTTTAATATGCAAAAGAAAATTATATTTAAACCAACATTAAAGTTTAATTTATACGTGTTTTCTTAGTAAAATGTATAAAAAAGATTAATTTAGGCAACCAGCTATAATAATGGCATTATTTTGGTGGTTTATATTAAACATAACTATTGACTTGAAAGACGATGATTAGAAAATTTAAATTTGTATTGCCTATTCTTTTTGTTTTAGGCTTAATTACTAGTTTCCACTCTGTAGCACATACCGAAACAGACCCTAAAGATAAGGTTCTGTTAACAATATTAAAGTATGTTTTAACACAAGGACACTATCAGCCAAAAGAAATTGATGATGCTTTTTCTGAAAAAGTATATACTAAGTTTATAGAAAGTATAGATCCTTCAAAACGTTATTTTTTACAATCTGATATTGATGAGTTTTCTATATATAAAGATTTAATTGACGATCAAATTAATAATGAAGATCTAACTTTTTTCTTTTTTGTTTACGAACGTTTAAAACTAAGAACCGAAGAATCTAAGGCATATTATAAAGAAATTTTAGCTCATAAATTTGATTTTGATCTTAATGATACTTTAAATGTTGATTACGAGAATACGGCATATGCCAAAAACAAAAATGAACTTTTAAAAACATGGAATAAACAATTAAAGTTTAATACACTTTCTCGTTTATATGATAAATTAAATGATGAGGAAGATAAGAAAAAAGAAGATAGTACTTACGAGAAAAAATCATTCAAAGTTCTTGAAAAAGAATCGAGAGAAGCAACTTTAACCAGCATGAATGATCTTTACGAACGTATTGATGAACTTACTTATTCTGATTGGTTTTCTACATTTATAAATTGTATCTCTGAAGAGTTTGACCCTCATACAACCTATTTCGATCCAAGTGTAAAAAAACGTTTTGATATTTCTATGGCAGGGAAATTAGAAGGTATAGGTGCTAGACTTCAAAAGAAAAACGACTATACAAAGGTAGTAGAATTAATATCCGGAGGTCCGGCATGGAAAGCAGGTGAATTAGAAGTAGGCGATTTAATTTTAAAAGTTGCACAAGGAGATGAAGAACCTTTGGATATTGTAGGTATGCGCCTAGATGATGCCATTGAATATATTAAAGGAAAAAAAGGTACAGAAGTAAAACTTACTATAAAAAAAGTTGACGGAACTATAAAAGTAATTTCAATTATACGCGATGTTGTTGAGTTGGAAGAAACTTTTGTAAAATCGAGTGTAGTTAAAAAAGATGGAAAAACTTTCGGTGTAATTAATTTACCAAAGTTTTATATTGATTTTGATGAAAAAAATTATAGAAACTCTACAACTGATATGGCTTTAGAAATTGAGCGATTGAAAAAAGAAAATGTTGAAGGTTTGGTTATAGATTTAAGAGATAACGGTGGAGGATCTTTACAAACAGCCATTGAAATAAGCGGCTTATTTATTAATAAAGGCCCTATTGTACAAGTAAAATACAGAGATTCTGAGCCAAGTATAAAAAAAGATAAAGATCCTAAAATTCAATGGGATGGTCCTTTAGTTATTTTAGTTAATGAATTATCTGCTTCGGCTTCAGAAATTTTTGCTGCTGCAATGCAAGATTATAAAAGAGCTGTAATTATCGGAGGCAAACAAACGTATGGTAAAGGTACAGTGCAAACTGTTTACGACCTAAATAGACATCACAACCTAAATGAAGATATTGGTGCATTAAAAATGACTATTCAAAAGTTTTATAGAATTAACGGTGGTTCTACGCAATTGGAAGGTGTAAAATCTGACATAATGTTACCGGATAGATTTAGTTATATGCCAATTGGTGAACGTGATTTAGAAAATCCTTTAGAGTTTGATAAAGTACCCGAAGCAACCTATACATTATGGAATAATTACGAAAATTTTGATACAGTAATTAACGACAGCAAAAAAAGAATTGCCAATAATGAATATTTTAAATTAATTGATACTAACGCTAAATGGTTAAAAGAATCTCAAGATGATACTTCAATATATCTGAATTTTGAAGCCTACAAGAAGGATTTAGAAAGTCATCAAAAGGAATCATTAAAATTTAAATCAATTAATGAGTATACTACTAATTTAACTTTCTCTTCGCCACTTTATGAAATACCTCTTTTAAATGAAGATAAAGATTTAGCTGAAAAAAGAGAGGCTTGGCATAAAAATTTAAAGAAAGATATATATATAGAAGAGGCTTTAAATGTTGTTAGTCAATTAAAAATAAAACCAGAATATCATTTGGTTAAAAATTAAATGTTTAAAATTGTAACTTTACAACAGTAAAGTAAAGCTATTGAAAACTAACGCTAACTCTTTAACATCACTTGCACTCCAGAAGTTTAAAAAAAATACTACTGGAGTGCTTAGTTTTTGGTTTATTGTTTTTTGTGGTTTTATAGCTGTTTTTTCATACGCTTTAGCACCTGACAATAGCAGTAATGCAAATCAAATGCACTTGGAAATTCATTCAAAAAAACCCGGATTTAAAGTACAAATGCTTACAATTCCTTCAGAAAAAAAATTAAATCAATCCTTTTTTAACAAGTTATTATTTGGTAACAAAAATCAACATACTGAAATACCTATTTCTAGTTATAAAATTTTAAATGATTATTTAATTATTCAAACTTATACTGAAAGTACTTCTGAAAGTTTAACAAAAAAATATCCTCTCTCACTATTTCAAAATAATGATGTTCGTAAATTCATTAAAACTAAAACCTTTTATCTTGGAACTGACAGGTATGGAAGAGATTTATTAAGCAGAATGATAGTTGGCACTCGAATTTCTTTCTTTATAGGTTTTATCGCTGTTTTTATTTCATTGGTGGTAGGCATTATAATTGGAGCAATTGCAGGCTATTTTGGAGGGAAAACTGATGCGTTTATTATGTGGCTTATCAATATTACATGGTCTATACCTACTTTACTTTTGGTTATTGCAATTACTTTAGCTTTGGGAAAAGGTTTTTGGCAAGTTTTTATTGCTGTTGGATTGACCATGTGGGTTGAAGTTGCTCGAGTTGTTCGAGGTCAAATTATGAGCGCCAAAGAAATGCAATATGTTGAAGCAGCAAAAGCCTTAGGATTTTCAAATTTTAGGATTATCTTTAAACATATTTTACCCAATATTATAGCACCTGTTATTGTAATTTCAGCAGCTAATTTTGCTTCGGCAATTTTAATTGAAAGCGGATTAAGTTTTTTAGGTATTGGTGCTCAACCGCCAATTCCTTCATGGGGTGCTATGATTAAAGATCATTACAGTTATATAATTTTAGGCAAAGCGTATTTAGCAATTATTCCGGGTATAGCAATCATGCTGTTAGTGATGGCTTTTATGCTTATAGGAAATGCTTTGCGTGATGCTTTAGATGTTAAAAATTAAATTAAACTATGAATTTCGAAGTTATTTTTAAAACAAAATGGTCAGATTTTGACCCAAATAGACACATGAGACACACTGCATACAATGATTATGCTGCCGAAGTTAGAGTTCGTTATTTTCAAGAACACGGTCTGTCTATCAATGAATTTGCAAAACTTAATATTGGCCCTATTTTATTTAAAGAAGAAACCTCTTTTTATAAAGAAATTCATATTGGTGAAAATATTACGGTCAAAATGGAACTCGAAGGTGCTTCTAAAGGAATTGAACGTTGGCGTTTTAATCATCAAATTTTTAATGAAAAAGGTAAACTTTCTGCTGAAATTAAAGTTTATGGAGCTTGGATTGATTTAGTTAAGCGAAAACTTACTGCACCTCCTCAAAAATTTTTATCGATTTTTGAAGATTTGCCAAAAACCCATAATTTTAAAGAAATACCATTAAAAAGTGAGGAATAGAAGAAATATTTACATCTTTTTTTCAGTACTACTTACTGTTGGTTTTTTTCTATACGACAATTATTCGTTAGAAGATTTAAAAAACATTGGTAAAAAAACTTCAGTAAATACCTCAATAAATTATTTACCTACTTCAACAACTGGCCAAATAGTACAGCATAATTATTATACGCTTTCTTATAACGAAAAATATGAACAAGCGGAATGGGTTGCGTATAACTTACTAAAAGAACACATTTCAAATTCGGATATTAAAAGACCTTTTTTTGAAAAAGATTTGAAAGTTAAAACTCAAAGCGCTCATTACAAAAATTATAAAAATTCAGGATATAATAAAGGGCATTTATGTCCTGCCGGTGATAGAAGATTTTCAAAACAAGCTTATAATGAGACTTTTTTAACCTCAAATGTATCGCCTCAACTATACGAGTTTAATGCAGGTATTTGGAATCGATTAGAACAAAAAGTACGTTATTGGGCTACAAAATATGATAAATTATATGTTGTTACCGGCGGTATTTTAACCAACGGTTTAAAAACTATAGGAACTGAAAAAGTAGCTGTTCCTAACTATTTTTATAAAATTATTTTAGATTATAAAGAGCCGGAAGTTAAAACCATTGCTTTTTTATTTCCACACGAAGAATCCAATAAACCGCTTTACAAATTTGTAACAAGCATTGATGCTATTGAAGAACTAACAGGTGTTGATTTTTTTTCCGAACTTCCTGATGATATTGAAAACAAACTTGAAAAATCAAGCAACTATAATAGGTGGAGTTTTAGATAAAAAACCTGTTTAAAAAGTTTTAAACAGGTTTTTTTATTTATTTTACTAATTTCTTTATTTCCAGAAAGCAGCATAAAGAGCTACCAAAATAATCATAACAGCAAAAGCTCCTATGTTAAACTTCGGACTGGTTTTAAACAACTCTTTTGTTAACGGAATTCCTTTTGCATCATCCGCTCCTTTATGTTGGAAATAACTAACCATTGCAATCACTATCATAGTCAAAATAAAAGTATATCCCATTTGATCCATAAAAGGAACATCTACAAAAAATGAACTTGTTGACCATCCTTTCGGTGCTACCTTAAAATACATTGCTATAGGAATTGAAGCTAAAGCACCTACAATAGCTCCTTTGTTTGTTGTTTTTTTCCAGAATAGTCCTAACATAAATACCGCTAAAATACCCGGACTAACAACGCCTGTGTATTCTTGTATAAATTGAAATGCCTGATCAATTCCTCCTAATAATGGTGCCATTATACAAGCAATTATCAAAGCAACTCCTGCTGAAATTCTACCCATATTTACTGTTGCTTTATCACTTGCATTTTTATTGATATATTGCTTATATATATCCATTGTAAAAATAGTAGATGTAGAGTTAAGCATAGATGCTAATGATG
>NZ_JAAZUI010000178.1 GCF_012524075.1 Lutibacter sp. B1 | reverse complement strand
AACAATGGCTATATTGCATTGTGGCGGATTTTCTTTTTCAGAAAATCCTCGTATATTTACTAACATAATCGCTATGGCGGAAAAATCTTGCCGATTTTTCCACAACGACAACATAGCCTAACCCGTTAGCCACAAGCAGAAAAAAACAAATAATTACCATATTGGTAACTTTTTTATTATATTTGCGATAAATAAGTAGAATGTGCGAGTAATAGCAAAACGAACTTTACGAGATTATTGGGAAAAACACGCTGATTGTGAGGAACAATTAAAATCGTGGTATAGAGAAACCGAAAAATCCGAATGGAAAAACATTAACGATTTAAAGAATGAATATCCAAGTGCGAGTATTTTAAAAG
>NZ_JAAZUI010000177.1 GCF_012524075.1 Lutibacter sp. B1 | reverse complement strand
GCTTTGCATTCCTGAATTTCTGTGTTTACCTTCACTATTCTGAAAATAAGGTTAGTTTTTTCGTCATTACGAGGAGTAGGTCATTGAGCGGAGTCGAAATGTAACGACGAAGTAATCTGTTACTTTAATTAATGAGATTGCTTCGTTTCTCCTTCGGCAGACAGCTTGTTTAGCTACACTGAATCTTTGATGTCAGTATCTTTTAATTTGCTTGATGAGCTTCCGAAATAAATTCGGAATGACGGTTTTTTTTCGTCATGCTGAAAGGTTACTGAGCGGAGTCGAAGTATTATTTCAGCATCTCATTATTTTCTATTCATTTCTTTGCTTGTCCAAAGAAACGAATCAAAGAAAAGACC
>NZ_JAAZUI010000176.1 GCF_012524075.1 Lutibacter sp. B1 | reverse complement strand
TGGTACAGCGATAGCAGAGGATGATTATACAGTACAATCAGCAACACTAACTTTTACAGGAAATACAGGAGAGACCAAAGAGATAGAAGTTTTAATCAACGATGATACTTTGATAGAACCAACCGAGAGTTTGTATGTAAACTTGAGTAATTTAAGCACAACGCTGATAGGTATCAATGATTCACAAGGCGAGATAACTATCCAGGACAATGACGGAGGTGCAGACAAGGGACTAACCATCAGTGATATTACAGTGAACGAAGGTGATTTAACCGCGACAGTTCAAGTAACCTTAACAGGCAATGTACAGGGCGGTTTCAGTGTAGATTACCAAACAGCAGACGGTACGGCGATAGCACCGG
>NZ_JAAZUI010000175.1 GCF_012524075.1 Lutibacter sp. B1 | reverse complement strand
TTTCTATATGCGCCGTTTTAATGGCGTATATGGGTTGTTGTGTTTAGTATTTTGTACATCTGTAAATATACAATTTTTTAAATACGGAGTCTGTCAGCCGCCACCATAAAATGTCTCCAATTGTCATTTGATTTTTTTATTATGAACTTTATCAACCACTGACTGATAAAGTCTCGTCATCAACAAACGGACTCCTTAAAATCCAATCTTTTTTAATCCCAATTCTATAAAATACATTCAGTTATCTGAAAATCACTTGACTATGTCATTATTTTCTGCTAACTTCGCCAAACTGTTATACGTTATCAACGTTTTGATAGTGAAACTCTCAACGATG
The DNA here is from genome assembly GCF_012524075.1 of Lutibacter sp. B1. Lineage (GTDB taxonomy): Bacteria > Bacteroidota > Bacteroidia > Flavobacteriales > Flavobacteriaceae > Lutibacter. The sequence continues at coordinate 34 of NZ_JAAZUI010000175.1, read as the reverse complement.
TCAATCGTACAGTTTGAGTCGAAACTTCCATAAA
>NZ_JAAZUI010000174.1 GCF_012524075.1 Lutibacter sp. B1 | reverse complement strand
CTGATTGTGATTGATAATCATCCTCTGCTATCGCTGTACCGTCTGCTGTTTGGTAATCTACACTGAAACCGCCCTGTACATTGCCTGTTAAGGTTACTTGAACTGTCGCTGTGCCATCACCTTCGTTAACCGTCATATCACTGATGGTTAGTCCCTTGTCTGCACCTCCGTCATTGTCCTGGATAGTTATCTCTCCTTGTGAATCATTGATACCAATCAGCGTCGTGCTTAAATTACTCAAGTTCACATACAAACTCTCAGTCGGTTCTATCAAAGTATCATCTGCTATTGAAACTGTAATTGGATGACTCTCTTCGGTAGTGCCTGCAAAGGTTAGCGTACCTGATTGTGATTGATAATCATCCTCTGCTATCGC
>NZ_JAAZUI010000173.1 GCF_012524075.1 Lutibacter sp. B1 | reverse complement strand
TTGTATAACGAAAGTTGCGAATTTGAAAGCGCAATTTTCGGTTGTTTAAATATAGTATTTTTTAGATTTAGAAACATTCTAATTTACAGAAAGAAGCAATTTTGGTTATACGGTGTTGGGTAAAGTGGATTTGAGTTCCAATTAATCTATTTAGTTGAAATTCTGACCGTTTTAAATATCAAAGTCGAGAATTTGTCTTTTATGATGAATTACTCATAAAAACTATTTTTCAATTCCACGATAATTATCAATTCTGGAATTTATCGTTAAGTTTTAATTATTCTTGAATATTTTTCAGTTCAACTCTCACGTTTCAATGAGTTTTTCCATTTTCATTGCTCATTTCCGGCGTTGTGCTTAATTCTTTCCGTTTCAACTTATAATTCCG
>NZ_JAAZUI010000172.1 GCF_012524075.1 Lutibacter sp. B1 | reverse complement strand
CATTTCAATTACTTTTTGTGAAAATAGATTGTTAATTGAGATTGAAAACAAGGTAATTAGAAGCAGATATTTTCTCATTTTGAATTTTTGTTGTGAGTTTCGTTTTAATAATGGGTAACGGTTTAGGCTATGTTGTCGTTGTGGAAAAATCGGCAAGATTTTTCCGCCATAGCAATTAGTTTAGTAAATATACGAGGATTTTCTGAAAAAGAAAATCCGCCACAATGCAATATAGCCAGTGTTGGCAACTGGCTTTTATTCAGTTCTTTCAATCTTTATTGGATTTTGTCGAGAATCAAAAATATCATTAATTTCAATCCGTTTTTCACTCTTATTTATCCAATAAATTATTTTGTAATTTTTATAAACTAAATATCTGAATTCATTTGG
>NZ_JAAZUI010000171.1 GCF_012524075.1 Lutibacter sp. B1 | reverse complement strand
ACAATGGCTATATTGCATTGTGGCGGATTTTCTTTTTCAGAAAATCCTCGTATATTTACTAAAGTTATTGCTATGGCGGAAAAATCCTGCCGATTTTTTCACAACGACAACATAGCCTAAACCGTTGTAACACATTTTCCAAAAAAAAATTGAAATTAAAAGATTATGCAACAAGAAAATGATTTTATTGAAAGAGAAATACAAAAACTTGCAAATTTTTTAAAACAAATAATTCAAAATTTATCAGGAAAAAAATGGTGCTGAATTAAATAATGCAATTGAAATAATTAACATCGATTTAAAAGATAAATTAGATTTTTCAATATTTGAATTAATTGAATCTGAAAATGACACGTTTTATGAGAAAATTGAAAAACTTGATAAACAGATTATTGA
>NZ_JAAZUI010000170.1 GCF_012524075.1 Lutibacter sp. B1 | reverse complement strand
TTTAATTTTTCTATTTAGCATAATGAAGCAATTTTTTTTAGCCATTGTTACCTGTAGTACTTATGCTACTTTAAATTCACCTTCGTTCATTTCAATACTAAATTTCACATTAGTTTTCAAAGCTTTAAATACTTTCAAAATTGTTTCAATCGTAACATTTCTCGTATTTCTCTCAAGTTTTGATATTTGAGATTTTTGTACTCCAATTAAATCTCCTAATTGTTCTTGAGTTAAATGTCTTTCTTTTCGAACAGACTTAATCATATCACCAAGAATTTCAATTTTTAAATCAAATTCGTATTTGTCTCTTTCAATAGTTCCAACTTCTCCAAGATGTTTATCTTTAAGTTGGTCTAAACTCATCATTTTCATTTTTTTAGTAGTTTCCATTTTTTAA
>NZ_JAAZUI010000169.1 GCF_012524075.1 Lutibacter sp. B1 | reverse complement strand
CAAAGGTTAGCGTACCTGATTGTGATTGATAATCATCCTCTGCTATCGCTGTACCGTCTGCTGTTTGGTAATCTACACTGAAACCGCCCTGTACATTGCCTGTTAAGGTTACTTGAACTGTCGCTGTACCATCACCTTCATTGACCGTAATGTCACTGATGGTGAGTCCCTTGTCTGCACCTCCGTCATTGTCCTCAATAGTTATCTCTCCTTGTGAATCATTAATACCTATCAGCGTAGTGCTTAAATTACTCAAGTTTACATACAAATGCTCGGTTGGTTCTATCAAAGTATCATCGTTGATTAAAACTTCTATCTCTTTGGTCTCTCCGGTATCTCCTGTAAAAGTTAGTGTTGCTGATTGTGCTGTATAATCATCCGGTGCTATCGCCGTACCA
>NZ_JAAZUI010000020.1 GCF_012524075.1 Lutibacter sp. B1 | reverse complement strand
AAACCCAGATTTGTGTGGTCCATCAAATCCGAAACGCCAGCAGGTACGTTGTTTGGAAAGACAAAAAAGCATTTACAAGGGATATGAAACATATTTACAATGCACCCACAAAAGAAGCCGCCAGGGCCGCTCTGGACGATTTTGCAGCCGCATGGGAAGATAAATATTCCTACGCCATTAAAAGCTGGAAAGACAATTGGGAAGACCTGACCGTATTTTTTGAATTTCCCCTGGAAATCAGAAAAATAATCTACACAACGAACATTATTGAGAATCTGAATGGGAAAATCCGAAAGTACACCAAAAACAAACTTTCATTCCCATCTGATCAATCTGTAATGAAATCCGTATATTTGGCTTTGAGAGAAGCAACAAAAAAATGGTCAATGCCAATCCAAAATTGGGGCATTATCCTAAATCAGTTCCTTGTCATATTTGAAAAAAGGGTCCAGCTATAATTAGCTAAACCCTCGATATTTTATACTTACACACTTTGTGAAACAGTGTCACCAAATTTTAACTCTATCATCCGGATTTAAATACATTTTATCTCCTTCAGCAATATTAAATGCTGTGTAAAATGCATCAACATTTTTCAAAGGCATATAAGCTCTGTACATTCCCGGAGCATGTGGATTTGTTTTAATTAGATTACGCATAGCATCATCACGCATTTTGGTTCTCCAAATTGTTCCCCACGACATAAAAAAGCGTTGTTCAGCAGTAAATCCATCAATATCTTCAGGTTTTCCATTTTGTTCAAAGAAAATTTGTAAGCCTTCGTAAGCAGCATTTACGCCTCCCAAATCTCCAATATTTTCACCTAAAGTAAATTCTCCATTTAAATGAACACCTTCCAATGCTTCAACAGCACTGTATTGATCTGCCAATTTTTTTCCTAGTACAGCGAATTTTTCAGAATCTTCATCTGTCCACCAATTAGACAAATTTCCTTCAGCATCAAATCTGGAACCTTGATCATCAAAACTATGAGAAATTTCGTGTCCAATTACTGCTCCAATTCCTCCATAATTTACCGCTTCATCAGCTGTATAATTATAAAAAGGTGGTTGTAAAATAGCTGCCGGGAAAACAATCTCGTTATTTACAGGATTGAAATAAGCATTTACAATTTGTGGAGCCATACCCCATTCTGTTCTGTCAACAGGCTTGCCCAATTTATCAATATCTTTTTTAAAATTCCATTTAGTGGCATTTAAAGAGTTTTGAAAATATGAACCTCCATCTTCAACACTTTTAACTTCTAAAGCAGAATAATCTTTCCATTTATCAGGATATGCAATTTTAACAGTCATTTTATGCAATTTTTCTAAGGCTTTTATTTTAGTTTCAGCACTCATCCAATCTAAAGCATTGATGCGTTTTTCAAAACCAAGCATTACATTTTTAATCATTTCTTCAGCTTTTGCCTTAGCTTCCGGCGGAAATTTTTTATCTACATATAACTTACCTAAAGCTTCTCCTATAACTCCATTTATCGATGAAAGAGCTCTTTCATCTCTTGGTCTTTGTTGTTTTGCTCCAGTTAACTCTTTACCATAAAACTCCCAATTTGCTATTTCAATCTCATCACTTAACTTCCCTGCTGCTCTGTCAATAGCAGTCCAACGTAAGTATAATTTAACATCTTCTATTGAGCTTGATGTTAGAATTTTCTCAACTGCCTCCATGTATTGAGGTTGCATAACAATAACCTTATCTATATCGGTTACGCCAATTCCTTCAAAATAATTTTCCCAATTTATAGAAGGAGTAATTTCTGATAACTCTCCAATAGTTTTGGGATTGTATAATTTACGTGTATCTCTACTTTCTTCTTTTGTCAACCTTGGCTCCGCTAAATTATATTCGTATTGAAAAATTTTATCGGCATTTGCTTTTGCAACTTCTTCCGAATCACCAAAATACTGCAACATTCTGGCTATATGAGCAATGTATTTCTGACGCTTTTCTTTAGTATCATCGTCTTGGTCTACATAATAATCACGAGATAATCCTAATCCTGCAGGAGCTATATATCCAGCATTCATTTTACTGTCTTTTAAATCGTTGAATACAGCAAAATTAAAATATCCTACGCCCCCATAAGGTGACATTTCAATTAATAATTTTTGTAAATCGTCTAAATTAGTAATAGCATCAATTTTATTTAAAAATGGTTTAACAGGCTCAATCCCTTGCTTATTTCTTGCAACGGTATCCATTATAGTCTCATAAAAATTAACTGCTTTTTTTTGGTCAGATTCTATAGTTAAATTTCCTTCGGCATCTTTTAGTTTTGGAAATTTATCTTCTGTAATTGCCTCATTTAAAATGGTTAACACATCGGAGTCAGTTTTTTTTCTAAGTTCATTAAAACTTCCCCAAGATGTTCTGTCAGCCGGTATTTCGGTTTTGTCTAACCAACTACCGTTAACATATCTGAAAAAATCATCGGTTGGACTTACAGTTGTGTCCATGTTTTCCACAATAATTCCAGGTATTTTTTCTTCTTCAACAGGTTTGTCTTTTTTACATGAAACAGTAATAGCCAATACAGCTATTGAAGAATAAAGTACTATTTTTTTTGGTATTTTCATATTATTTGAATAAAGTTTGAAAAGTTAATCTATAAAATAACGATTTTTATAAATGATTTTACCTTAAAATAATGTTAAGATTTATTAAATATTATTTCTGAAATATTTGGTTTAAAATAATTAGGACCTTTCATAACTTTTCCATCTTTTCTATATATTGGTTTACCATCAGCTCCAAGTTTACTCATATTGCTTCGTTGAATTTCATTAAATACCTCTTCAATTTTATGTTGCATTCCGTGTTCTAAAATTGTACCACATAAAATATAGAGCATATCTCCCAATGCATCAGCTACTTCAACAATATCGTTGTTTTTTGCTGCTTCTAAATATTCTTCATTTTCTTCAGCCATTAAATCAAATCGTAATTTTAATTTGTTCTCTTCTAATTTTGCTGTTGGCTTAAATTGAACTCCTAAACCGAAGGCTTCATGAAATTCTTGTACTGCTTTTAATTTATTTTTCATTTAACGCTTAATATTTACAAATCGAGTTACTTTATTACATCACAAATAATTAAAATTTGCTTATTTTTGATGCTAAATATACACATTATATATGTTTAGTAAAGGCCAATTAATTTTTGCTGTTTTTTTTGTAATTGCATTTACAATTTTAATGATTTGGAGTTATAGAAAAGACATAAAAATTCATAAAAAATATTATAAAAATACTTTTATAGTTATTATTGCAATTTTCTTGATTATCGCAATTTTCGCTTTAATTACTTTCTCATTACACTAAAAATAAGTAATTTACTACGTTTATAGTAGTTAATCCTTTAGATATGAAATTTATTAAATATTTATTTTTATTACTCTTAATCGTAATAATTGGCGCATCAATTTATATTGCAACTCTTGATGGTAATTACGATATTAAAAGCACTAAAACAATTAAAGCTCCTGTTGAAGTTGTTTATACTAATGTTAATGATTATAAAAACTGGAAAGAATGGGGACCTTGGTATGAGATTGACTCAACTATTATAGCTTCATACCCTGAAATAACATCGGGTGTTGGGGCTTCTTATACGTGGACCAGAAAGGAAGGAAACGGATCTATGAAAACCATTTCTTTAATCCCAAATAAAGAAATAATCCAACAAATAAACTTTGGCACAGGCAGCTCACCTGAAGTATATTGGGAGTTTAATAAAACTGATGATGGAACAGATGTTACTTGGGGAATGAGAGGAGAAAATTCTTTTAGTGAAAAGGCTTATTTTTTAGCACAAGGAGGTGTTGAAAAAAATATGAAGCCTATGTTTGACAGAGGTTTGGAATTATTGGAACAATATATTTTAAAAGAAATGGATAAGCATTCCTTTGATTTTAAAGGCGTAGTTGATTATGGTGGTGGTTATTATTTGTACCAAACTACATCATGCAAAATGGATGAAATTGATACAAAAATGGGGAAAATGTTAACTACTCTAATTAATTATGTAGCGGAAAATAATATTGAATCGTCCGGAAAGCCATTTATGCTATTTCATAAATGGGATGTAGTAAATAATGCTACTATGTTTTCAGTTTGTTCTCCTATAAAAGAACGAATTATAACAACCGGAGATGTTTTAACAGGATTTTTAAAACCTCAAAAAACATTTAAAACAATATTTAAAGGAAATTATAAATTTTCTGATGAAGCATGGTTAAAAGCATATAAAGCTATTGAAGAGCAAGAGCTGAAAGCTGTTGAAAATGGAGAATCTTTTGAAGTGTATACTGTAAATCCACACGATACTGAAAACCCGGCAGAATGGGTTACCGAAATTTATATTCCGATTGAATAAATTGAATAAAAAAAGGTAAAATAACTTTTGCTTTTTTATACTTCATCATACCTAAAACAACTTGTAATATGATCATTTATCATACCTGTTGCTTGCATGTGTGCATATATTACGGTTGAACCCACAAATTTAAATCCGCGTTTTTTTAAATCTTTTGAGATACTATCAGAAAGTGTTGTTGTTGCAGGAAGTTGTTTTAAATTTTCCCAATTGTTTTTTATAGGTAAACCATTAGTAAAACTCCAAATATACTTTGAAAATGAACCAAATTCTTTTTGAACTTCCATAAAGGCAGTTGCATTGGTTATGGTTGCTTTTATTTTCAATTTATTTCTAATTATTCCGGCATCTTGAAGCAGTTCTTCGAATTTAGCATCGTTATAATTTGCTATTTTTTTATAATCAAAATTATCGAATGCTTTTCTAAAATTTTCACGCTTGCGCAAAATGGTAATCCAACTTAATCCTGCTTGAAAAGTTTCCAGAATTAAAAATTCAAATAATTTATCATCATTATAAACAGGTACACCCCATTCTGTATCGTGATATTCTATATAAAGTGGATCATTACCACACCAACCACATCGAGTTTTATTCATTGTAACTATTTTTTTTACAAGGTAAAATAAAATTTCTTCACTTAAAAATTGGAATAGTTTTTGTACTTTTAAAGTACTTAAAAACACCTAATTATGAAAAATTTTTTATTTTATTTAGCAATTGGGTTATTTATTGTTGGATGCTCTTCAACAACAAAAACTATAACAAAAGACGATACAAACCTAGCAGAAGGTGCTGTAAGAATTGCCAACGATTCTTTAGAGTATGAAATAATTATTATGGATATTGGGTTTGAAACTTATTTAAATACTATAGCAAAACCTGCAAATTTTTATTCGCAAGAGTATTATGAACTAAAAAATCAACGCTATGTAACTGAATGGAATATTAGAGCGCAAAATCCTTCAAGGTACAATAGCAATATTTATGAAAATGTAATTGATTATGATTTTAATATAGATTACGGTTTAGATGTAAATTATAAACTATACAATTATTTTAAATTTGTTGAATACAAGTATAAACAACGATTCTTCTATTAATGTGAGTCCTAATAATTAAAACAGACTATCCTGTTTATAATCTTATTAAGTTTTATGCCATTCCTGCTTTCGTAGGAATGACAGATTCTTAATCAGCCAAAAATATATCTAATTATTAATAATTAGATGATTTTAAATCAAACTCACGTTCTATTAAATAAAAAAAGCCGTTCAATTTTTTTGAACGGCTTTTTTATAGTTAAAGTATCTATTAAAGTTGAGGTCCGGCAGCAACTAATGCTTTACCTTCTTCATTATCAGTGTATTTATCAAAGTTTTTAATAAATAAACCTGCTAATTTAGTTGCTTTAGTTTCCCATTCTTTTGAATCTGCATAAGTATCTCTTGGGTCTAATATTTTTGTATCAACACCCGGAAGCGCAGTTGGAACTTCTAAATTGAAAATCGGAATTTGTTTAGTTTCAGCTTTTTCAATAGAACCATCTAATATTGCATTGATAATTCCACGAGTATCTTTAATTGAGATACGTTTTCCTGTACCATTCCAACCTGTATTTACCAAGTATGCTTCAGCTCCGTTAGCTTCCATTTTTTTCACTAATTCTTCACCATATTTAGTTGGGTGTAAAGTAAGGAATGCTGCACCAAAACAAGCTGAGAAAGTTGGAGTTGGCTCTGTAATTCCACGTTCAGTACCGGCTAATTTAGCTGTAAATCCTGACAAGAAGTGATATTTTGTTTGCTCTGGAGTTAATTTAGAAACCGGAGGCAACGTACCAAATGCATCAGCTGATAAGAAAATCACTTTTTTAGCAGGTCCTGCTTTTGAAACTGGTTTTACAATATTATCAATATGGTAAATAGGATAAGATACACGTGTATTTTCAGTTACAGAATTATCATCAAAATCAATTTTTCCATTTTCATCAACAGTTACATTTTCTAATAATGCATCCTTTTTAATTGCTGCAAATATTTCCGGTTCTGATTCTTTATCTAAATTAATAGTTTTTGCATAACATCCACCTTCAAAGTTAAAAATACCTTCATCATCCCATCCGTGCTCATCATCACCAATTAATTGACGGCTTGCATCAGTTGATAAAGTAGTTTTACCTGTACCTGATAACCCAAAGAAAATTGCGGTATCACCATCTTTACCAACATTAGCTGAACAGTGCATTGCAGCCATACCGTTTAATGGTAGGTAATAATTCATCATTGCAAACATACCTTTTTTCATTTCTCCACCATACCAAGAACCTCCAATAACTTGCATTTTTTCAGTTAAGTTAAATACTGTAAACACTTCAGAGTTTAACCCGTGTTCTTTCCATTTAGTATTAACTGTTTTAGATCCGTTTAACACAACAAAATCTGGCTCACCATATTCTTCCAATTCTTCTTCAGATGGACGAATAAACATGTTTTTTACAAAATGTGCTTGCCAAGCAACTTCACAAATAAAACGAACTTTTAATCGTGTATCTTCATTTGCTCCACAATAAGTATCAACAACGTATAATTTTTTTCCTGATAATTGATTTACAACCAATTCTTTTAAATCATTCCAAACTTCTTGAGTTGTTGGTTTATTGTCATTAGGTGCTTTTTCAGATGTCCACCATAAAGTATCTTTTGTAACATCATCTTTTACAATAAATTTATCTTTAGGAGAACGTCCTGTAAATTTACCTGTCATTACATTTACAGCTCCAAGCTCTGTTAAATATCCTTTTTCAAAACCTTCTAAAGAAGGATCTAATTCATCTTTGTATAATTCATCATATGATGGGTTGTATACAATTTCTTTCACATTTAGAATTCCTAACTCTTCAACTGAATCTACGATTGTTTTTCTCATGGTTTCCATTTTCTGTGTTTTAGATTGTTATTTTAATTATTATTTACATCAAATTTACGTATAATAAAAATGTAATGTTTATGACATTTATCAGTAAAAAAAGACTATTTACTAAAACGTTTTCTGACGATTAAATAATTGATTTTCAATCTTTTAATTAATTTTTATTTTTTGTTGTTTTTTTCTAAAACGATTTCGCTTTTTAGCAAAATATTCCTATTTTTAAATTGCTATTAAATAAATATTACTTAATAAAAATATTGTAATTTATTTACCTATACAAAATTTTTAAATTAATATAATATTATTAATCGTCTTTTTTGAAAAAAGAATAGGCAAGTTTTAACCATCCTATAATAAAAAATAAACCGCCAATTGGAGTTATAAACCAAATACTTTTTGGATTAACACCTAATGTTATAGCATAAATTGAACCTGAGAAAAATAAAATACCTGCAAAAAATAAATAGCTGAGAATATTTTTTATTTTTTCTGAAAATGTTGGATACATATTAATTATAAGAAGTACTATTACATGGTACATTTGATATTTTACAGCTGTTTCAAAACTTTTTAATTGATCAATACTTAAAGTTTCTTTTAAAGCGTGCGCACCAAATGCGCCTAATATTATTGTTAAAGCTCCTAATAAAGAAGTAATTACTAAATTTTTTTTCATTTCAAAATAAATTGGATTATACAAATGTAAATTTTATCTCATTTAAAATACCAATAATTTGTATCTTTAAGTAAAAATTAGATCATGGAAAAAAATTCAGATCAACTAGTTACAGTTTTAACTGCTAGTTTAATACACCAAGTTCATATAGCTAAAACGTTATTAGCTAATAATGATATTATCAGTTTTATTTTTGATGAAAACATTGCAACTTCTATAGGAACAGCCTATGTTGAGGGTTATAGACTTGAAGTGAGAGCTTCAGATTATGAGAAAGCTAAAAAAATACTAGAAGAAACAAATTTTGACGATAATTAATGGATAACAATTTATTCCAACTAAATTATTATTTTAGTAATTAAACCAACACTTGATAAATACAACAATGAGAAAAATATTGGTAATTGGAGCAGGTAAATCTTCTTCATCATTAATATCTTATTTATTAGATAAATCTTCTATTGAAAACTTACATATAATTGTTGCTGATGTTTCTTTAGAAATAGCCAAAAGTAAAGTTAAAAATCATCTTAATGGTAGTGCAATATCTTTAGATATTTTTAATGAAGTTGAGAGAAAAAAAGCCATACAAAATTCCGATATTGTAATTTCTATGCTTCCGGCACATTTACATTTTAGTGTTGCTAAAGATTGTTTGCATTTCAAAAAAAACATGGTAACTGCTTCGTACATTTCAAAAGAAATGAAATCTTTAAATGAAGAAGCTATTAAAAACAACCTCATTTTTATGAATGAGATTGGTCTCGATCCCGGTATTGACCATATGAGTGCTATGCAAGTTATTGACTCCATTAGAAATAAAGGAGGTAAAATGTTACTTTTTGAATCTTTTACAGGAGGTTTAGTTGCGCCGGAAAGTGATGATAATTTATGGAATTATAAATTTACCTGGAATCCAAGAAATGTAATTTTAGCCGGTCATGGTGGTGCTGCCAAATTTATACAAGAAGGTACATACAAATATATACCTTATCAAAAGCTATTCAGACGAACTGAAATTATCAAAATTGATGGTTATGGCAAATTCGAAGTATATGCAAACCGAGACTCTTTAAACTATAGAAGTATTTATGGTCTAGATGATATTTTAACTTTATACAGAGGCACTGTTAGACGAGTTGGTTTTGCAAGAGCTTGGAATATTTTTGTGCAATTAGGTATGACGGACGATAGCTATACTATGGAAAATTCAGAAAACATGAGTTATAGAGATTTTACAAACTCTTTTTTAGCTTATAATCCTAATGATTCTGTTGAATTAAAATTACGTTACTATTTAAAAATAGATCAAGATGATATTATTTGGGAAAAATTGGTTGAATTAGATCTTTTTAATCCTAACAAAAAAGTAGGTTTAAAAAATGCTACTCCCGCCCAAATTCTTGAAAAAATACTAAAAGACAGTTGGACTTTAAAAGAAGATGATAAAGATATGATAGTAATGCAACATCTTTTTGGTTACGAACTAAATGGTAAAAAACAGCAAATTGAAAGCAGTATGGTTTGTATTGGCGACAATCAAACTTATACCGCCATGGCAAAAACGGTAGGTTTACCTTTAGCCATGGCCACATTAAAAATATTGAATGGAGAAATTACTACACCGGGAGTTCAACTTCCAATAAAAAAAGAAGTGTATGAGCCTATTTTAAAAGAATTAAAAGAATACGGAATTATTTTTAAAGAGAAAACTGTACCTTATTTAGGTTATAATCCAAATAATGTGATTTCATAATAAGGTACCTACATTTTTAAATAAAAATCTTTTACTAAATCAATATATTCTTGAGTATAATTGTGACGCTCCAGTTCAATTGTCAATTCACTTTCTTCCAGTTGATTTGGAGAAAATGAAAATTGCATTAAACTTCTTTTAATTGGTGAATTTACAGTTCCTTTAACTTTGGTAATTCTATTAAGATAAAGTTTATGCTGCATAGCTAAATCTATAAAATTAGTTTCTTCTGTATAAGGAATTATAAATGCACATGAACCTTTTTCAGATATCAGCTTAGCTGTACCTTCCAATAATTCATTGTATTTTAAACTTTGACTATGGCGAGCCATAGCTCTTTCTTCCGAGAGTTCTTTATAGGTTGAAGTATAAAATGGCGGATTTGAAACAATAAGCTCGTATTTATCATCAATCTCGGTAACAAATTCCTGAAAAGAAGCATGATAACAAAAAAGCCTATCACTCCATTCACTATTCTCAAAATTCTCTACTGTTTGCTCATAGGCTTCATCATTTAATTCTATAGCATCAATAACTTCAGCATTACTTCTTTGAGCTAACATTAATGCTATTAATCCGGTTCCTGAGCCAATATCTAACACATTAAAAATAGTAGAATTAATTTCAACCCAAGAACCCAATAAAACACCATCGGTACCAACTTTCATAGCCGTTTTATCTTGCTGAATACTAAATTGTTTGAATTTAAATGGTTTAAGCATAAATTATTAGTATAAAATTATCCTGTACCTTTTAAACCTCCTGAAATAGCGTTAACTAACAATAACAAATCTAATAGATATTTATCACTTTCCTCAGAATTACTTTCTTTAATAGTTCTCCATTTTTTAAGATACTCTATTTGAATTTCATGCAATGCTTTTAAAGAGTTATTTCTTAACCTATTGTTTTCCAATTGAGAAATTCGTCTAATTTCAACAGAAGCACCCATAATTTCTTCAATTTTATATAAGCAATTTTCATAATCGGGTATAATTAATTGCATTAACTCTTGTTTCACTTCCGGATTTTCCACAAATTCAGCAAATGAATTCATTATTTCACTATCTGAATTCAATACGTTTGTTTCTATTTGAATAAGGCTGTATTTTAAGAAAGGCCAATTGTTGGCTAATTGTTTTAATTGTTCAAAATCGTTTGGATACTGATTTTGAAACGCTTCTAAGGCAGTTCCTGTTCCAAACCATCCGCTTATATTGAATCTGGATTGATTCCAACTAAATACCCACGGAATTGAGCGAAGATCTTCTAAACTACGTTGACCGGTTCTGCGTACCGGTCTAGATCCGATTTTACTTTGCTCTAACACGTCAATTGGAGTTACAGCGGTGTAAAATTCTATAAAGTTTGGATGATCAAGTAATTTTCTATATGTATCTCTAGTAAAATCAACTATTTGGTCCATTATTTTATAACGTTGCTCGTCTTTAATTTCGGGTTCCTCAATCATTGCTTGTCTTGCCGTTCCTGCTACAAACATTTCTAAATTATACGTAGCTGTAAGTCGGTTCGCAAATAAATTGGCTATGGTTTCCCCTTGAACAGTCATTTTAATTTGCCCACTCATAGAACCCGGAGGCATACTGTCTAAAAATCGATGAATTTTACCTCCACCTCTACTAATAGTTCCTCCTCTACCGTGAAAAAAGCACAATTTTACATTGAGTTCTTTAGCAACTTTGGTAAGGTTTTCTTCTGCTTTATAAATATTCCAACGACTTGTTAATATACCACCATCTTTATTACTATCACTATAACCTAACATTACCTCTTGAGTAAAGTTATCTTTTTGCATACGCTTTTTTTGAAGAATTGGATGTTGTAAGAAAGCTGCTAAAATTTCAGGTCCGGCAATTAAATCGTCAACAGTTTCTAAAAGTGGGGCTACTGTAAGATCTGCATCTTGCAGTCCAACTTCCCTAAGTAACAAGAACACTACTAGTAAATCACTTAAACTGCGTGTCATACTCACAATTATAGACCCAATACCATCAGTTCCATATAAGTCTATATAGTTTTTTATTTCATGCAAGTAACCAAGAACATTATCGGCTTCTTTTCCACAAGACGCTCCTGCTACTAAAAATGGTCGTTTACTTTTTAATTCTTTATTTAGAAAAGCCAATCGTTTATCTTCAGTCCAATTAACATAGTCAAAATCACTAAATCCTGAAGTTTCCAAAATTTGGCTAATAGCTTTTTCGTGATAAGCACTATTTTGTCTAATATCAAGCTTGGTTAAATGAAAACCAAAACATTGTACTAATCTTTCAATAGGGAATAACCATTGTTTTGCAATTTGAGCTGCACCTAAATCAATTAATAACTGCCTTAATTTTTTAAGTTCATTTGCTAAAATAGTGGCAGATTTAAAATAACCTTCTTCTCCTAAGGTATCATTATCTTTAATTGTATTATTTAATCGAATCAACAATAAATTTATAAACTGACGTAATGGTTCAGACGGATTTCTATTTACAGCTTTTTTACCTTTAGTTCTAAATAAAATGGCTTTCTCTTGAATTTCATTCAAGAACTCTTGTGGAATTGAAATTTGGTAGCTTGAAAAACTTAGTTTTGCAGCCAAACCAACTAACTGTTTTTCAATCATTTCCAATATTAATTTACGATGTAATCGTAAAGTAGAAGCTGTAAACTCTGGCGTAACAAATGGGTGACCATCTCTATCACCGCCAACCCAACTTCCAAATTGAATTAAAGGAAAATGTTCTGGCCATTCTAATAATTCACTTGAAAACTCCATTTCTTTCCAAGCATCTTTTAAACGTTGGTCCGTTAATTTAACTGCTTCCGGAAAAACATTGCTAAAGTAATGCATCAAGTTATTTCTTTCATCTTCAAGACGAGGCTTTTCAAGATAAATTTCTCCAGTTCTCCACCAACGCTCCATTAAACTTATAATTTCTTGTTTTAATAGAGAACGTTCAGAAGTTGACCAATTTGGGTTTTCTTTTTTTACTAATAACAGATATAATTCTCTGTGAATATCGATAACGGTTAATCTTTTTGCCTCTGTTGGGTGAGCTGTTAACACAGGTACAACTTTAATTTCTCTTAATTTTTCAGCAATTTTTTTTTCATTTATACCAGCTGTCTTCCACTGATTTAAAGTATAACCCCAAGACCCTTTTGTAGATTTTATACCTAATTGAGTTTCTGATTTTCTGCGGTATTGAGTTGCCGCATTTTCTTCAACCAAATTTAATAACTCAAAACACATTCCTATAGCTTGTGTAAATTTCGCATTAGAGTACTCCTTAGTTCTTTTAACAGAAAAGTTGTTAATTGGTAATCCATCAGCTAAATCCTTTTCTCCAATAGACACTAACATTTCTTTAAATAATAATATGAGATATTGGTAATCGTCTTTTATTTTATCAAGCCCTTCTTTTTGGAGTAATTCACTAGTTGGAGTTTCCATATAATCTGTTTATTATTAGTAGTTTACAAAATTTTACAACAATACTATACTGTATTATAAATATTTTTTTTGATGTAGATAAAGTTATTGATTTTGATTTGATTGGCAAGTTAAATAATATAATGATAAATAATATTTTTGATTAATTATTTAATATTATTTTTAGGTAAAGTTTAATGTTAAATGTGATAAATTTTATCACTATTTAATTTTTTAGCAGAGAGGAAGGGATTCGAACCCTCGATACGCTTTTGGCGTATACACACTTTCCAGGCGTGCGCCTTCGACCACTCGGCCACCTCTCTATTTTAATGCGATTAAAATATTACACAACTAAAGTAACATATCACACTTAATTATGGCTTCAACTCCGCTCAGCCACCAAACATCTTAATTATTTAGATATAAATCTATTAATCCTTCAGGAGTTTCAACAATGACTTTTTTGTTATCTCTATCAACTTTTTTAATAAAATCATCAATCATTGGAATAAAAACATCTTTCCCGTTGGCATTTATTTCAAACAAAGGTTGAGCAGATGAGTCATTTACACCAACAATTACACCTATTGGTCCGTAATTAACATCTTCTATATCAAAATTAATTATTTCGTGAAAATAAAATTTATTTCCCGTAAGTTTTGGCAAAAATTCAAGCGGCAAATACAATTCTGCTCCCATAATAGCATCTGCATCATCTTCACTTTCAATATCTTCAAATTTAATACGTAATTGATTTCCTTTTTGAAGTAAACTTTTTTCAATAAAAAAAGGAACCAGATTATTACTTAAAGCAATAAATACTGATTCCAAATTTGTATAAAGTTCAGGTTCGTCTGTGTCTAATTTAGCAACAACATCACCTTTAAAACTATGTTTCCTTACGATTTTGCCTAAATAAAAACAATCTTTTTTACGCATTATCGAGAGAGAAATTACTCTGTTTTTCCTTCTTCTGAAGCAGCAGCTTGTGCGTCATCAATTGTTTCAGGAGCTTCTTCAGCAACTACTTCTTCTGCAGCTTTTGCAGCAGCTTTTGCGTCAGCTTCAGCTTTAATCGCAGCTTCTTCAGCTTCTTTAACAGCAGCTAAACGTTCTTCATTTATTTTAGCTTCTGCTTCTAAAATTTTTGCTTTAGCCTCAGCTTCAACTTTTGTTAAACCTTCTTTTTTAGCATTTATTTTAGCTGTTTTTTCATCTAACCAAGCTTGGAATTTTTCTTCAGCTTGCTCTTCAGTTAAAGCACCTTTTCTAACACCTCCTGCTAAATGATTTTTTAGCATAGCACCTTTATAAGATAAAATTGCTTTTGCAGTATCAGTTGGTTGTGCACCATTTTGTAACCATTTTACGGCACCATCAACATCTAAATCAATAGAAGCCGGGTTTGTATTAGGATTATAAGTCCCAATTTTTTCTAAATACTTACCATCTCTTTTTGAGCGTGCATCTGCTGCTACTATCCAATAGAATGGTTTTCCTTTTTTACCGTGTCTTTGTAATCTAATTTTTACTGGCATTTTGTTTTAATTTTTAAGGTTCTCGACCTTGGTTATTAATTTGAGTGCGCAAAGATAGTGAGTTATTTTGAAATAACACACTCTATCTCAGTATATTTTACACTAAACCTGTAAATCCTAAAAAAGCTAATGATAAAAGTCCGGCTACTAGTAAATTAATTGGTACTCCTTTCATGGGTTCCGGAATATTAGCCAGTTCTAAATGTTCACGAATACTTGCAAACACTATTAATGCCAATCCAAAACCTAATGAGTTAGAAATTGCAAAAAATACAGCTTTTAACAAGCTTCCATTATCTAATCCTAAAGCTAAAATAGCAACACCTAAAACCGCACAGTTAGTAGTTATTAACGGTAAAAATACACCTAATGCCTGATATAATGGCGGACTCACTTTTTTCAAAATAATTTCGACCATTTGCACCAAAGCGGCAATTACTAATATAAAAGTAATGGTTCTTAAATAATCTAAACCTGTAGGGATTAATACATATTGATGTAACAAATAGGTTACTGTTGTTGCAATAGTCATAACAAACAATACCGCACCAGACATACCAACCGATGTTGAAACTTTATTAGAAACACCTAAAAAAGGACAAATTCCTAAAAATTGAGATAGTACAATATTATTAACAAATACAGCAGCTATAAGTATAATTACATAATCCATTTTTAAGTTGTTTTAATTGTTATTTTATTGAATAAAACGGTTAAGTATGCTAAAGCGATAAAAGCTCCCGGAGGTAATATGAATAAAATGAATGTATTTGCATTTTCAGGAACAAATTTCATCCCAAATAAACTTCCACTGCCTAATATTTCTCGTGTTGCACCTAAAACAGTTAAAGCTAACACAAAACCTAAACCCATTCCTAAAGCATCTAAAATTGAAGAAAATAAATTGTTTTTTGATGCAAATGCTTCTGCTCTTCCTAAAATTAAACAGTTTACTACAATTAACGGAATAAATATTCCTAGTTGTTCATATAAAAATGGAACAAATGCTTCTAAAACCATTTCAACAATTGTTACAAATGATGCTATAATGATAATAAAAGCAGGAATACGTACTTTACTTGGTATTTGAGATTTAACTAACGACACTACAATATTAGACATTAACAATACAAATAATGTTGCTACACCCATTCCAAACCCATTAAATGCTGAGGATGTAACTCCTAATGTAGGACACATACCCAATAACATCACAAAAATTGGATTTTCTTTTATAATTCCTTTTAAGAAATTTTGTGTTTGATTTAGTTTATCGGCCATAATTCTTAATTTTTAGATTCATTAGTTGAATCAGTATTTTTTACAAACTCATCATAAGCCATTTGAGTTGCTTCAGTAAAAGCTCTAGAACTTATGGTTGCTCCTGTTAAGGCATCAACTTCTCCTCCATCTTTCATAACCTTTAAATTGAAAGTTGAAGGGTTTTTACCCCTAAACTGTTGTAAAAACTTTTCATCTTTCATTTTTGTTCCCAAACCCGGAGTTTCTTTTTGTTCTAGTACAACTATATTTTGAATTGCTCCATCCGGTTTAAAACCAACCATAATTTTTACCAATCCACTAAATCCTTTTTCAGAAGAACCTATTATGGCTTTACCAACAAATTCGTTATTAGCGAATGCAGGATAAATTTCAATACTATCCTTTGCTAAATCCAATTTTACTTTTTTTACATCTTCAACAGGATTGTTATCAAACTCTGGCAATACCAGTTTTAAAGCATTTACTTTTTGCTGTAATCTAGCTTTTGCTTTTGGCCCAACAGTTAAATCATTAACATACCCTAATGAAAAACCTGAAATTATGGTAATCACAAATAATGATACCACCATATTCATAAATGTATCTTTCTTTTTACTCATAATTACACTATTTTAGATTTGATTTTAGCTCCAAATCGGCGAGGTTTGAAATAACTGTTAATTAATGGTACAAACGCGTTCATTATTATAATTGCAAATGATACACCTTCCGGATATGCTCCAAATAACCTAATTACTACCGTTATTACTCCAATACCAATAGCAAAAATTACCATTCCTTTTTTGGTAACCGGACTTGTAACTAAATCAGTTGCCATAAAAAAGGCTCCTAAAATTGCACCTCCTGAAAGAATATGAATTAAAGGATTTGCATAGTGCTCCGGATTTACGAGCCAAAAAATTCCGGTCATTACCGCAATTGTACCCAACATTGCTACCGGAATATGCCATGAAATTACTTTTCTGATAATTAAATACAAACCTCCAATCAGCAAAGCTATTGCCGACATTTCTCCTAAAGATCCTCCTGTAATACCTAACAGCATATCCATATTTGATGGAATTTTTGAGCTTAAATCTGTCATAGTTTCACCAAACATCAGACCTTCTTTAATAATTCCTAAGGGGGTTGCACCTGTAACAGCATCGGCAATTTTTGTACTATTTTCTACCGCCGTTGGCCACATGGTCATTTGTACAGGAAAAGATACCAGTAAAAACACACGTCCAACTAACGCCGGATTAAAAATATTAAATCCTAAACCTCCAAAAGAAAGTTTTGCTACACCAACAGCAACTAAACTACCAACTATAATCATCCAAATAGGTAAATTAGACGGTAGGTTAAAGGCTAATAAAATTCCTGTTATTAATGCCGATCCATCATTTATTGTTACTGCTGTTTTTAATAAATATCTCTGAATTAAATATTCGAATAATAAACAGGATATGATTGCAACTGAAGTTACTATTAAAGCTCCTACCCCAAATACATATAATGAAACTAAAAAAGCAGGGATTAAAGCAATTACAACATCGTACATTAATTTTTTTGAAGTCCTGTCGGAATGTACGTGAGGTGACGCTGATACAATTATTGGCTGATTACTCATTTTTAATTTTTAGCTGTTTCTAACTTTTTAACAATATTTTTTCCAAATCTGATATAATCTAATAACGGACGGTGAGATGGACAAACATAACTGCACGAACCGCACTCAATACATGTCATAATATCTTCATTAGAAGCTTTTTCGTAAAATCCTTTTTCGGTTAAATTCATCAATAAATGTGGCTCTAATCCCATTGGACAAACAGAAACACATTCACCACAACGAATACAATTTTTTGGCTCGCCTCTACTTGCTTCATCTTCTGAAATAACTAAAATTCCTGATGTCCCTTTTGTTACAGGCACATCGGTATTTTTAATGGCTTTTCCCATCATTGGGCCTCCATTCACAATTTTACGAGTTCCTTCCGGCAAACCACCAACTTCAGTAATTAAATCACTTATTGGCGTTCCAATTTTTACCCAAAAATTAGAAGCATTTTCTACTTTTTTTCCGGTAACTGTAACCACGCGTTCTATTAATGGTTTATTATGTTGAATAGCCTGATAGATGGCAAAAATAGTTCCTACATTATGCACAATAACACCAACATCAAGCGGTAAACCGTTTTTAGGAACTTCTCTTTTCAACAAAGCTCTAACCAATTGTTTTTCACCACCTTGCGGGTATTTTACTTGTAAAGCTGCTACTTGAATACCTTTTTCTGTTGAAGTAAGATTTTTGAAAATTTCAATGGCATCCTTTTTATTATTTTCAATTCCAATAATGGCTTTATCAATATGTAAAGCATGCATTAAAATTTTAATACCCACCAAAATTTCTTCGCCCTTTTCTAGCATTAATCTATGATCGGCAGTTAGGTATGGCTCACATTCTACACCATTAATAACAAGACAGTCTAATTTTACACCTTCTTTCACATTTAATTTTACATGTGAAGGAAAAGTTGCTCCGCCTAAACCAACAATTCCAAAATCATTAATTCTTTGTAGAATTTCTTTTGGTTGAAGTTCAATTTCTTTTTTTAGAGGATACTCTATTTCTTCAAAATTAGATTCGTTTTTAACATCGGTTCTAATAACAATACACTGTTTTTTATAACCGCTGGTATCAATAATTTTATCCAATTTTGTAACAGTACCTGCTACCGGAGAATGTATATTTGAAGAAACAAAGCCACCAGATTTTGCAATTACCTGACCTATTTCAACTTTATCTTTAACATTTACTACAATTTCAGAAGGAATACCAATGTGTTGTGAAATTGGTACATACACAACTTTTGGCACCGGCATTCTTTTGATATTTTTTGAGGATGTTAGTTTATTTTCTGGAGGATGAATTCCTCCTTTTGGAAATGTTTTAAGCATCGGTTTTTGGTTTAACTGATTCTACGTTTACTGCAACTTTAGACTCTACTTTTTTCACAACTGGTTTTTCTTTTCTAGGAGGAAAATTAGTCTCAATAATAGAGTTTGTAGGACAAACAGGAACACATTTTCTACATAATGTACAAAGTACCGGATCTATATAAGCCAAATTATTAAACATTGTAATAGCATCTTTTGGACAAACATCTTCACATTTTGAACATCCAATACAAGCTACAGAACACGCTTTTTTAGCAATACCTCCTTTATCTTCATTTAAACAACCTACATAAATTTTTAAATCCCTTTTGTTTTTAGGCCGCATTTCAATAATATCTCTAGGGCAAGCATCAACACATGCTCCGCAAGATGTACACTTATCAGTAATAACAACAGGTAAACCAGTTTCTTCATCCATATACATGGCATCAAACTGACATACAGCCACGCAATCTCCATCACCTAAACACCCATATTGGCAATCTGTTTCTCCGCTATAAATCATTGCAGAAATTGCACAAGTTCTCGGTCCTTGATATTCGGTGGTTTTTGGTCTTACTTCACAACTTCCTTGACAACGAACAACGGCTACAGTTGGGTCTTTTTCGGCTACTGTTTTTCCTAACTTTTCAGCGACCAATTTCATAACATCATTACCACCAACAGGACAAAATAAATCTGAAATATCTTCAGTATTAACCAATTTATCAGCAAAAGATTTACAACCCGGTGAGCCACAACCTCCACAATTAGCCGCCGGCAAAATTTCTTCTACTTCAGCAATTAAGGGATTTTCATATACATAAAACTTTTTGGAAACTATGTATAAAACTACTGAAGCAATAACCCCTAAAGATGCCAACAATAAAACACTATATAAAACTGAATCTGTCATTCTTAAGTATATTTTAATATTGAAATTTTAAATGCTTTTTTAAATGAATCTTTTAAAACATAAAGCATTAGATAATATGGTACTAGTACAAATAGCGATAATAAACCCGCAATCCATTCTTTAAAAAACAGTGAAGCGATGATAAGTGTTAACAGCAATAAAATAAAAGGAAATACATAAGCCCAAAAAACTGCTTTTAAACCTAATTCTTTTTTCAAAACCACTTCAACAGACTCATTAAGTTTAAATGATTCTTCTGAACTTACAATATCTATTTCTTTTGAATCAGAATCAGACACTCCACACGCCCCTTTTGCATTACAAGCCTCACAATGAATATCACCAAGCAAAGAAACTGTTATGTTATTTTTAGAAATTTTAGACACAACACCGGCATGTGTTAACATCCCTTTGTTATTAGCTCTATAACTCTCTAAATCTATTTTTTCCATTAAACTACATAATATTACGAGACAAAATTAAAGTATCTGAAAACAATAAAATATGACTATTGTTAGCTTTTTTACACCTTTTTTATTTATACTTACAAATGTAACTTATGTTACCTAACTTTCTTATTTATGACGATTCAATTAACTTAAGAAAAGATTTTGTTAATAAAAAAACTAAGGTTAAGAATTCGAAATCTTATTAAATTCATACTTTTAAAATCTCATTTTTTAAGAAAAAATCTATCACATGTATTTAATATTTGACACAGAAACTACCGGTTTACCCAAAAATTGGAATGCTCCTATAACCGATGTTGACAATTGGCCCAGATGTGTTCAAATAGCATGGCAACTACACGATACATATGGTAAATTAATTGATCAACAAGATTATTTAATAAAACCCAAAGGCTATAATATTCCGTACGATGCAGAGCAAATTCATGGCATATCTACTCAATTAGCTGAAGAAAAAGGTAAAGATTTAGAAACAGTTTTAAATTTATTTAATGAAGCACTTTCTAAATCAAAATTTGTAGTTGGACAAAATGTATCATTCGACCTTAATATAATGGGTTGTGAGTTTTATAGAGAAAATATTGATACTGCATTAAATGAAATGTCTGTTTTAGATACATGTACTGAAACAACAGCAAGTTTATGCCAAATTCCCGGAGGAAGATATGGTAAATTTAAACTGCCAACCTTAACTGAATTACACGAATTTTTATTTAATGTACCGTTTGCTGAAGCTCACAACGCAACAGCCGATGTTGAAGCTACTACACGCTGTTTTTTAGAATTAATTAGAAAAGGTATTTTCACCAAAGAAGAGTTAGATGTACCTGCTGATTATTTTCAAAATTTTAACAAAAAAAACCCTTTTCCAATTCAACTAGTTGGTTTAAAGCACTTAAACCTTAAAAAAGAAAGTGATAAATTAAAAACAAGTACTGAGCCACAAACTGAAGCTACAATTCATTCAGAAAAAATATTAAATCAGCTTGAAAAAGCACAATTTACACATTTACATTGCCATTCTCAATTCTCTATTTTACAATCAACTTCCAGTATAAATAACCTCATTAATTCTGCTGTAAAACATAAAATGCCTGCAGTGGCGTTAACCGATACAGGCAATATGATGGGAGCTTTTTACTTTGTAAAAGAAGCTTTGACTTACAACAAATCAGTTGAAAATCACAATAAAAATTTAAAAGAAAATGAGAAACCTAAACTTCCTATAAAACCCATTTTAGGATGTGAATTTAACGTATGTGAAAATCATACAAATAAGAGCCAAAAAGACAATGGTTATCAAGTAGTTTTTTTAGCAAAAAACAAAAATGGCTATCATAATTTAGCCAAAATGTCATCCATTTCTCATACTGCCGGTTTTTACTATGTACCTAGAATAGACAAAAGTGTTATTGAACAATATAAAGAAGATTTAATAGTACTTTCCGGTAACTTATATGGAGAAGTACCAAGTAAAATATTGAATGTTGGAGAAAAACAAGCTGAAGAAGCTTTATTATGGTGGAAAGAACAATTTGGTGATGATTTTTACTTGGAAGTTATGCGTCATAATCAAGAAAATGAAGACCATGTTAATAACGTACTCGTTGAATTTTCAAAAAAGCATAATGTAAAATTAGTTGCCAGCAACAATACATTTTATACTACAGAAGATGAGGCTGAAGCACACGATATTTTATTATGTGTAAAAGATGGTGAAAAAATTGCCACTCCAAAAGGTAAAGGAAGAGGATTTAGATATGGGTTACCAAATAACCAATACTATTTTAAATCTCAGGAAGAAATGAAGGATTTATTTGCCGATTTACCTGAGGCTATTACAACTATTCAAGAAATTGTAGATAAAATTGAAACTTATACCCTAGCAAGAGATGTTTTACTTCCAAAATTCGATATTCCTCAAGAATTTATGCATCCTGAAGATGAAAAAGATGGCGGCGTTAGAGGTGAAAACGCCTATTTGCGCCATTTAACTTTTGAAGGTGCCAAAAAACGTTATGGAGAAAATTTAGATAAAGAAACTACCGAAAGGTTAGAGTTCGAATTGTCAATTATTGAAAAAACAGGTTATCCGGGTTATTTTTTAATTGTTTGGGATTTTATTTTAGAAGCACGAAAAATGGGAGTTTCTGTTGGCCCCGGGCGTGGTTCTGCTGCAGGTTCAGCAGTTGCTTATTGTTTATGGATTACCAATATTGACCCAATTAAATACGATTTACTTTTTGAGCGTTTCTTAAATCCCGATCGTGTATCATTACCCGATATTGATATTGATTTTGATGATGAAGGCAGACAAAAAGTTATCGATTTTGTAATAGAAAAATATGGTGCAAGTCAGGTAGCGCAAATTATTACTTATGGTACTATGGCTGCTAAATCATCTATCAGAGATACTGCGAGAGTTTTAGATTTACCTTTATCTGATGCCGATAGAATTGCCAAACTGATTCCCGGAATAAAGCTTCAAAATATTTTTGGTGAAGATGAAAAAAGTAAAAGTAAAGTTAAAGGCTTACGTTCTGAAGAATTAGAGAATGTTAATGAACTGAAAAGACTTGCTGATGGTGACGATTTGGAAGCACAAACCATTAATCAGGCTCGTGCTTTAGAAGGCTCTGTTAGAAATACAGGAACACACGCTTGTGGCGTAATTATAACTCCTGAAAACATCACCAATTTAATTCCTGTTGCAACTGCAAAAGATACAGACATGTATGTAACGCAGTTTGACAATAATGTTGTGGAAAGTGCCGGACTTTTAAAAATGGATTTTTTAGGATTAAAAACCCTAACTCTAATAAAAGACACCGTTAAAATTGTTAAAGCAATTCATGATATAGAATTAATTCCGGATGATTTTCCTCTAGATGATCCTAAAACGTATGAGCTATTCCAAAAAGGTGAAACCATAGGTATATTTCAATATGAATCTCCCGGAATGCAGAAGCACATGAAAGCATTAAAACCAACAGAGTTTGCCGATTTAATTGCCATGAATGCACTTTATCGCCCCGGTCCAATGGAATACATTCCTTTGTTTATTATGCGTAAACATGGTGAAGAAGCTATTGAATACGACTTGCCTGAAATGGAAGAGTATTTGAAGGAAACCTACGGTATTACTGTATATCAGGAACAGGTAATGCTACTTTCTCAAAAGCTTGCCGGTTTTACCAAAGGTGAAGCCGATATGCTGCGTAAAGCCATGGGGAAAAAGATTTTTGCCTTACTTGAAAAACTAAAACCTAAATTTATTGAAGGTGGTAAAGCCAATAATCATCCTGAAGAAATCCTTGAAAAAATTTGGAAAGACTGGGAAGCATTTGCTGCTTATGCCTTTAACAAATCACACTCAACCTGTTATGCTTATATTGCATATCAAACTGCTTATTTAAAAGCTCATTATCCTGCCGAATTTATGGCCGCCGTTTTGTCAAACAACATGAACGACATTAAGCAGGTAACCTTTTTTATGGAAGAGTGCAAAAGAGCAGGAATACCTGTTTTAGGTCCTGACATTAATGAATCTTTTTACAAATTCGCAGTAAATAAAGAAGGAGCAATTCGATTTGGAATGGGAGCTATTAAAGGTGTGGGTGCTGCAGCTGTTGAAGCCATTGTTGAAGAACGTAAAAATAACGGTAATTATACATCCATTTTTGATATTACAAAACGAGTAGATTTACGTGCAGCCAATAAAAAAGCGTTTGATGGTTTAGTAATGGCCGGTGGTTTAGATTCATTTACAAATGTGCATCGTGCTCAATACTACCAACTAGATGAAAAAGGTGTAACTTTTATTGAAAGAGCAATTAGATACGGCAATAAATTTCAAGAAAATAAAAATTCTGCTCAAGTATCATTATTTGGAGAAGCTTCTGAAGTTCAATTCCCGGAACCTGAAATTCCTTCAGCTAAAAAATGGACCATAATGGAAGAACTTTCTAAAGAAAAAGAGGTGGTTGGCATATACATATCAGGGCATCCGTTAGATGATTTTAAGACTGAAATAGAATATTTTTGTAACACTCCTTTAACCATTCTTCAAAACCTTGAAAATATATTAAATCGTGATATTGCTGTTGGTGGTATTGTTACAAATGTAGAACATAGAATTACTAAAAATGGCAAAGGTTGGGCCATATTTACGCTTGAGGATTATTCTAGTTCATATATATTTAATATTTTTGGCGAAGAATATTTAAAATTCAAACATTTTTTAATTCCAAATTCATTTTTATATATTAAAATTTATGGTAAAAAAGGATGGAATAATGATGTTCGATTATCATTTGTAAACATTCAATTATTGCAAGACGTTTTAGAGGACTTTTCAAAAAAAATTACTCTAAACTTAAACATAAATGAAGTTAACGAGAAAAATATCAGTAAGTTAAACACTATTTTAAACAAATATAAAGGAAAAAAAATAGTGAATTTTTTGGTGTATGACACACAAGAAAAATTAAAATTAAACTTACCTAGCAGAAGCTATAAAGTTAACATTTCAAATGAGTTATTAGAAATATTAAAAAAAGAACAAATAAACTTTAAACTTAACTAAGTTATAAATTGTGCATGAGAAAGGTAATCTTTACTCTATTAATTTTCAGTTTTTCCATTTGCTATAGCCAGTCAAATTCATCATATATTCAAGCCGATTATTTTTATGGCAACATATATGCCCAAAATCCGGATGCCAATGCTTTTTTACTTGGACATCCTCAAGGTTTTTTTATCAGTTACAACAAAAGAAATTTTGGAGAAGAAAGTTGGCATGAGCATTATAATTATCCGGATTTTGGTTATTCATTTGGCTATCAAGACTATCATTCTGAAGTTTTAGGTAAATTATATTCAATATATGGTCACTACAACTTTTATTTATTAAACCGAAGATCCAAAAATCATCTAATACTTAGAACCGGTATTGGTTTGGCGTATAGTACAAATCCGTACGATAAAGTAACAAACAATAAAAATACTGCTTTAGGAACCCGTTTAAACTCTAGCACATATTTTAAATTATACTATCAACGAGAAAATATATTTAAAAATATTGGTGTAAATGCAGGACTAACTTTTATTCATGCTTCAAATTCAAATGTAAAATCGCCTAATTCAGGAGTAAATGTTTGGGCATTAACATTAGGACTAAATTATAATTTAGACGAAAAAATAAATGAGCGAGAACTAATTCCGTCACCCGACAGCAAAAAATTTACTGAACCTATAAAATATAATTTTGCCGTTAGAGGTGGAATAAATGAATCTGAAATTATAGGAAGTGGCCAAAAACCATTTTTTGTAGCATCAGTCTATGCAGACAAACGTTTAAACCGAAAATCTGCTATTCAATTTGGAGCAGATTTGTACATTTCTCCTATGTTAAAGGATTATTACGAAATAAACAAAACCATTTATAGAACCGATTTAAGAGAAACTGATGATTTTTCGAGAGTTGGACTTTTTATAGGACATGAGTTGTTTATCAATAAAATATCTGTTGAAACTCAAATTGGTTATTACGTGAAATATCCTTTTGACTATGAAGGCAGAGTTTACGAAACCTTAGGTTTAAAACGTTATTTAAATGATAAATGGTTTGCTTCTGTTAGGTTGAAAGCACATGCCGCTAATGCTGAAACTGTTGAATTTGGTGTAGGAATAAGAATTTAATCTGTTTTAAATGAAAAAATATTATGTAATTTTTCCGGTGCTGTTTTTAACGTTCAAAACGTTTTCTCAAAATACTACATTAAGATATTCAAATTTCCAAACAGATCTTTTTATTGGAATTCCTATTGAACATGACAAATCTTTAGACAAAGCCATACAAGGCAATGCTTATGGATTTTTATTAAGTTGGAATAAAGTAAACTCTAAAAACAATAAATTCAATCTTTTATATAATTATCCGGAAAGAGGTTATTCTTTCTTATATCAAAATTTAAATTCAGATATTTTAGGCGAAGTGTATGGAGGTTACAGACATTTTACCTATAATTTAACGCCCAAACGCAAAAATCATTTAAAACTTACTACAGCTTTTGGCTTGGGCTATGCAACAAAATCCTACGATGAAATTCATAATGACCAAAATTTTGCTCATGGTTCTAAATTATTGGTTTCAGCATATCTTAAACTTCAGTATTTCAAACTTTTGGAAAGAGAAAGGTTGAGCTTAAATACCGGGATGAGTTTAATTCATTTTTCAAACATAAGTTTTAAAAATCCTAATTTAGGCTTAAACACCATAACTTTTAACTTAGGTATAAATTACAAACTTGAACCTGTTGAAATTTCAATTCCTCAAGAAATTGAAAATAAAGAAAATATAGATACATCTATTCATTATAACTTAACTTTAAGAGGTGGTTATAACGAATCTAAAATTATTGACAGTGGACTTTATCCGTTTTATACTGTTTCTTTTTATGGAAGTAAAGCCTTAAACAACTATTCAACTTTAACGGCCGGTATTGATTTTTTTGATGCTAAATTTTTAAAAGAATACATCAAACAGCAAAATGAAAATAATGGTTCAAACTATAATGAAAGTGCTTATAGAAGAGTTGGTGTTTTTGTAGGACATGAATTACCACAACATAACTTTATTTTTGTAACCCAAATTGGCGTTATGGTTTATGAACCTCATTTTTATGTAAGTAGTGTTTATGAACGTTTTGGATTTAAATATAAGCTAAGCAACCATTGGTTTAGCGAAGTAACCATGAAAGTGAATTTGTTTAGAGCCGAAGCTTTAGAACTGGGAATAGGTTATAAATTTTAAAAAATTAGTAATGAAAAAATTATTTTTATTCATATGTTTTATAGGTTTAGCTATTAGTTGTGATGATGAAAATGCTAACGACTGTTTTCAAACAGCCGGACCAATTGTACAACAAGAATTTGATGTTCCAGAATTTGACAAAATTGTTTTCCATAAAAAAGTTGAATTATTTATTACACAAGGTGATGTTCAAAAAGTAATTGTTGAAACAGGTGAAAATTTATTGAATGATGTTACAGTTAAAGTAGAGAATAAAGAAATCATAATAAGAGATAATAATTCGTGTAACTTTGTTAGAGATTATAATGTTACCAAAGTTTATATAACATCTCCAAACATTACCAGAATTAGAAATGCTTCTGAATATAGTGTTACATCTAATGGCATTTTGACTTACCCTAATTTATATCTGATGTCTGTTGGTGATAAAGACAAGTTTTTGGCTGTAGGCGATTTTAATATTACCGTTGATAACGAAAAATTACGAGTTTGGGGCAATGCTGTGGGTAATTTCTATATAAAAGGAAAAACAAACAATTTAGATATTTCCTTTTCAGACGGCGACCCTCGCTTTGAAGGCAAAGAACTTATTGCAAAAAATGTAGTAGTAAATCAAATAAGTTCTAACGATATGGTGGTGTATCCTGTTGAAAGTTTAACCGGAGAAATTCATTCTACCGGCGATGTAATTTCATATAACAGACCTCCGGTTGTTGATGTTATTGAAAATAATAAATACGGAAAGTTGATTTTTAAAGAGTAAGTTCTTTAAATAACGTTTCCAAGTTCTTATTTTTTGTATTGAGTTTTAGAATTTTCAAGCCGTTATCGTGGGCAAAATCAAAAACTACAGATCTCATGTCTTTAGTTGTATCAAAGGTTAGTTCCCAAGTTGTATCAAAGGTGTTTTCGGCTTCAAGTAAGTTTGGTATTTCTTCAATAAATCGTTTTTCAACCCTAAAATCAAATTCAACTTCAATTAATTGCTCCTGACCTTCTTTTAATTCTTTCAACCTTAAATCAGCAACAATACATCCTTTATTTATCAAAATAACTCTATTACAAACTGCTTCAACTTCTTGCATAATGTGCGTTGAGAATAATACGGTTTTATCTTTACCCAATTCTTTAATTAAATTTCTAATTTCTACCAACTGATTTGGGTCTAAACCTGTAGTTGGTTCATCTAAAATCAATACTTCCGGATTGTGTAAAATTGCCGCAGCTATACCAACTCTTTGCCTGTAACCTTTAGAAAGCTGGTTTATTTTTTTATGTGCTTCTGGTGTTAACCCAACTTTTTCAATTATATGTTCAACTTCATTTTTTGGCATTTTATAAATCGAAGCACAAAACTGTAAATATTCTTTAACAAACATATCCAAATACAAAGGATTATGCTCCGGCAAATAACCTATTTCTTTTTGAACATTTATTTTTTGTTTGCTAATATCTAAATCGTTTATTTTAACTTCACCTTCAAAAGTATCAATATAACCTGTTATAATTTTCATCATTGTTGATTTTCCGGCTCCGTTTGGACCTAAAAAGCCTACAATTTCTCCCTTTTCAATTGAAAAGCTAACATTCTCCAATGCTTTTTGATTACCGTAGAGTTTGGTTATATTTTTTACTTTAACAGACATTCAATAGAGTTTTAACAAAAATACATTTTAATTATAATTTTACTCATAGTATTAACGTTGTATCATAAAATTATTTTTAAGACCTTTGAAAAAAATACCAAATGGGTTGCTTTAGAGTTTTATTATGTATTATTTTTCCACCTTTAGCTGTAATTGATAAAGGATGTGGCTCATTTATCATTGTATTTATTTTAACATGCTTGGGCTGGATACCAGGTGTTATTGCAGCTTTAATTATAAATAACAACCCAAAAAACTAATGCAAAAGGTTCAAATAAAAGATTTAGGCTTAAAAGATTACAAAGAATCCTGGGATTATCAAGAAGAACTTTTTCAAAGTATTATTGATATAAAAATTAATAATAGAAAAAAGAATTCTGCTACCAAAACACCAAATTATTTTTTATTTGTTGAGCATCCTCATGTTTATACTTTAGGTAAAAGTGGCGATATGAGCAATTTATTATTGAATGAAGAACAGCTTGCCCAAAAAGGCGCTTCATTTTATAAAATTAATCGCGGCGGTGATATTACTTACCATGGTCCGGGTCAACTTGTTGGGTATCCTATTATTGATTTGGAGAGTTTTTTTACTGATATTCATAAATATTTACGCTTTTTAGAAGAAGTTATTATAAAAACTTTAGCCGAATACAATATTACATCTGAAAGAAGTAAAGGAGAAACAGGTGTTTGGTTAGATGTTGGAACACCATTTGCACGAAAAATTTGTGCTATGGGAGTTAGAACCAGCCGTTGGGTTACCATGCATGGTTTTGCGCTAAATGTGAATGCTAATTTGGGTTATTTCGATAATATTATTCCTTGTGGAATAAGAGGAAAAGCTGTAACTTCTATGGAAGCTGAATTAAATAAAAAAATTCCTTTGGAAGAAGTTAAAGAAAAAATTTTAAAGCACTTTCAAGAATTATTTGAAGTGGAATTTATAATATAATTGTTGTCTTTTAACATGTCCATCAAATTTAAATCAATAGGAACCATTTACACACCTTTCAAATTGAAAGAAGAAATGCCTATACAATCTAAAGGAGCTGCGGGTATTAAAGGAACTATAAAATTAAAAAAGAAGTTTACAAAAGGACTGAAAGATTTAAACGGATTTTCTCATATCTATTTAATTTATCACTTACATAAATCCATTAATTACAGTTTACTTGTAACTCCTTTTTTAGATAGTGAACAACATGGTGTTTTTGCTACAAGAGCTCCAAAAAGACCAAATCCAATTGGAATTTCGGTTGTAAAAATTTTAACTATTAAAGAAAATATGATTGAAGTTGAAGGTGTTGATATGCTTGATAAAACACCTCTTTTAGATATCAAACCATTTGTGCCTCAATTTGATAATTTTGAAACCGATAAAATTGGCTGGTTAACCGGTAAAACGATTAACTTAACTAAAATTAAATCTGATAAAAGGTTTCAGTAATCTAGTTTTCTTCATTATAATACACTTTATAGTATTTCATTTTTTTATCGTCATCAAAACCTTTTTCTAAATATTCGCTTGCTGCATCGGGTGCATCAATATCCAGTTTAATTTGAATATTTGTATCTAATTTAATCTCTGTTTTAATTTTTTGCTTTTGTTTTTTTAGAACGATATCAGAAACAGCAAACTGATTTCTAACCAAAACATCATTTAGTGTTTCAAACTGCTTTTTATAATCGTCAAACAGTATTTTTTGGTTGTCTTCTTCAAAAATTTCTTCTTTAAAATCTTGAATATTTACAGTTTCGTTTTCTTTAAAAAAATCGACTGTTTTTGCCAAAAACTTACTTTTTTCTTGTATTCCAAAATCTTCTTTAATTACTTCTTCAGAAAAATCTTTACACATTTCCAAATAATTTTGGGTATGTTGATTGTTATCATCAGCATACTTTACATTTAAAAAATTCTTAATCCAATATTGTGCATCGTAATTATTATTATCTACACTTAAAATAACTCTTCCTTCAGCATCAGAATAATTAATTATTAAACAACCCTTATCCAATTTTTTAGTACTAATTCCTTTTTGCACAAACACATCTAAACTCTCATTTTCCATATAAGTTTGAAAAAAATCAACCTTATTTTCAATTTTAAAAATTCCAACAGCCTGAGTAACAATATCTTTAAACTCAATATCTTCAAAAAGTGCAATAATTACATCGCCAGTTTTAATTTGAGCAGAATTAGATTGTTCAAATAAATGATTTACAATGTGTTTAGACACCTCAATAAAAGAAGTTTCATCATTAAAAATTTGAGATGCATAACTATTTATTTCATTCAATTCAATATTTGCATGATGATTGAAACGATAACTTTCGGCAATATTTCCAAAAGATTTCAATAAAAAAGGTTTCATTAACTCGTAACTTTCTTCATCAAAAGTTATAACATCTTCAGAAAAAATATTGGTGGCACTGTTAAATTTATTGCCTACTTTGTGAATAATGAATTTTGAAATTGTTGCTCGTGTTCTTTTAATCATTTTCTAAATTTTAAAGGAACGCAAATGTAAAATTTTAAAGCTATTTTTTTGTAATTTACAAGTCTAATTTTAATTGCTCGGGCAATAATTTAAATGATTTTCTATGATATTTGGTTATTCCAAATTGTTGAATAGCATCTCTGTGCTGTTGTGTTGGGTATCCTTTATTTTTTTTCCAGAAATAATTAGGATACTCAATATCAATTTTTTGCATAAACTCATCTCTATACGTTTTTGCTAAAACCGATGCCGCAGCAATGCTCATAAATTTAGCATCACCTTTTACAATGGTTGTATGAGGAATATTTTTATAAGTTTTAAATTTATTTCCATCAACAATAATATGTTCAGGAATTATTGAAAGCTTTTCGATAGATTTATGCATTGCCAAGATAGAGGCTTGTAAAATGTTAATTTCATCAATCTTGTCTTCAAAAATAAATGAAACTCCGTACGCCAAGGCATTTTTTTCAATAAAAGGACGCAATTGTTCTCGTTGCTTTTCGGTTAATTGCTTCGAATCATTTAAAAGCGGATGTTCAAAATCATTTGGTAAAATAACTGCTGCGGCAACTACCGGACCTGCCAAACATCCTCTGCCGGCTTCATCTGTACCTGCTTCAACAGCATTATTCAAAAAATAATGTTTTAATCCCATAGTTTATTTAAGAAATACAAAATTAGCATTAATTACCAAACAAGCTATGCATACTATTTGTAAATTATTCTTATACAACTCTATAAAATATATTAAGGTACATTTCGTTCAAATATTTTACCTTTGCCACTTTAAGTAGTTTATGAGAAAAATATCTTTAGCATTATTTTTTGGGTTTTGTTTTTTAAGTGTGGGAGCTCAAATTATTAGACCAGACAGAAACAATGGTGTTTTTAAAAGTGATAGTACTTCTTTTAATGATGAAGTAAAAGTAAAACTTGATGGTAAAACCAGTTATAAAGATTACAAAATAATTTCTTTAAAAAACGATACTACTTTTGTTGATACAACTCTTACCTTAAAAAAAGATTTTATACATAACTATATTAGAAAAGACAATTTTGAATTGCTTCCTTTTCATAATCAAGGACAAACATTTAATAAATTAGGATATTCTTTTGAAAACAATTCTGTTATACCCGATATGGGTTTTACAGCAAAACAATACAATTATAAAAAAGTTGAAGATATTTATTATTACTATGTGCCCACACCAACTTCGGAACTTATGTACAGAACCGGGCTGGAACAAGGGCAGGTTTTAGATGCTTTTATTACAATGAATACCTCCAGGCAATTCAATTTTTCTTTTGCCTATAAAGGTTTACGATCTTTAGGAAAATATCGACATGCTTTAGCAAGTCATGGAAATTTTAGAACTACTTTCAACTATCATACTAAAAATAAAAGATATTATTTAAGAGGTCATTTTTCTTCTTTCGACTTTTTTAATGAAGAAAATGGTGGTTTAACCGATTATTCAATTCTATTATTTGAAAATAATGACTCAAATTTTAGAGACAGAGGGCGTTTAGAGGTTAACTTTACCAATGCCGATAATATGTATGAAGGAAAACGCTATTTTTTAGATCATAATTTTATGATATTTTCAAACAAAACAAAAATTGAAGAACACAATACCGTTATTGAAAAGAATTTTAAAAAATACGATGCCCTTATTAAACTGGTTAATACTTTAAAAAAAGACACTTTAGCTTTAAAAATAGATTCACTGGCCGTTAAAAAACTAGAAAAAATTGATTCTATTTCTCAACTTGCTTCAAGTATAAATATTGATTCAAGCCAATTTATAAAATACACCAAAAACAAAGAGTTTGATATAAAAGTGGGTCATTCATTTATGTATGAATCTAAATATTACAGATACAAACAAACTAGTGCTACCAGTATTTTTGGAGATGTTGTTGAAAGTAGAATTTCTGACAATACTTCGTTCCAGCAAACTAACAACGAAGTATATGCACAATTAAATTCTGCCTATACAGGAATGCTTAAAGCAAAAATAAATTACTATAATTATAATTATCACTATAACAGCATATTATTTTATGAGACTGAAACCATTCCAAACAAACTAGATGGAAATGCTTTAGCTTTTGGTGCTGAATGGAAAACTATTTATGATAATATTTTTTTAGAAGCCGATGCCTCATCAATCATATCGGGAGATTTAACCGGAAGCTCCATAAAAGCTGCAGCCGGGTTTAAAAAAGATAGTATTTTTAGTTTTAAAGGTTTAGCTGAATTCACATCAAAATCACCTGAATTTAATAAACGTTTATATCAAAGTAGTTATAAAAATTATAATTGGTACACGCATTTTAACAATGAAAAAATTACTTCAATAGGTTTTGAATTTGACTCTAATAAATGGGGAAAAATAAAAGCATCTTACAACTTAATAAAAGACTATACTTATTTTAATGATGAGTCTAGACCTACGCAAGCATCAGAAACACTTAATTACATCAAAATTAAAGCGAGTAAATCCTTCACTTATGGCCGATTTACATTAGATAATACCATAATGTATCAAAACGTAGTGAAAGGAGAATCGTTTTTTAGGGTTCCGGAATTAGTTACCCAAAATACTTTATACTATTCTAACCATGTATTTAAAGGAAAACCTATGTATTTACAAACCGGTGTAACATTAAAATATTTTACAGAATACAGATCAAATGCTTATAACCCTTTAATAAGTGAATTTGTTATACAAAACGATACCAAAATTGGCAATTATCCAATACTTGACTTTTTTGTAAATGCTCAGGTACGTAGAACTCGTTTATTTTTAAAAGTTGAAAACTTTAGTGCAAGTTTTACAGGTAGGAACTATTATTCTGCACCTAGTTATCCTTACAGAGATTTAACTGTACGTTTTGGTTTGGTTTGGAATTTCTTTATTTAAAGTGAGTTCAATTAATTAAAACAGTTAAAACACAGTTAATAAACTTACTATATATTTTATCATATTATTCTGCTGAAATAACAGGTTCTTTTTCTGAAATCAATTTTTTAATTTTAATGCCAAATCCTGCAAAAATTAAAGTCATTATTGGACTTAACCAATTGAATATTGCATAGATAAAATATTCTCCTACTCCAACTCCTAAAACGCCTGATTGATAAGCTCCACAAGTATTCCATGGTACTAATACAGAAGTAACGGTGCCTGAATCTTCTAAAGTTCTACTCAAATTTTCGGGAGCTAATTCTCTATCTTCAAAAGCCTTTTTAAACATTTTCCCCGGAATTACAATGGCTAAATATTGATCTGAAGCTATAGCATTTAGTCCTATACAACTCATAACTGTACTAAAAAATAAACCAAAAACAGATGTAGCTATTTTTAATAATGCACTGGTTATCCTCGCCAATGCTCCAATACCATCCATTATTCCTCCAAAAACCATTGCACAAATAATTAAAAATATAGTCCAAAGCATTCCTTTCATTCCTCCAGCACTAAACAATTCATTCAACTTTTCATTATCAGTAGCAATTTCAGTATCAACAAAAATAGCATTGATAATAGATTTTAAATTTGAAGAAGAAAGAGTGCTTAATATTTCCGGCTGAAAAATAAATGCGAAAACCGCAGCTAAAATTACACCAATACCCAAAGCAATTAGGGGTTTTGTTTTAAATAAAATTAAAGCAATTACTACCAATGGCACTACAAATAAATAGGGTGTTATATTAAAAGTTTTTTCAATAGTTGTTAATAAACCACTAACATCTGCATTTCCGCTTGTATCAATAGTTGTGCTTAAAATACTAAAAATAATTATTGTTATCAGTATTGTTGGAACTGTTGTAATAGTCATATATCGTATATGTGTAAACAAATCGGTTCCTGCCATTGCAGGCGCTAAATTTGTTGTATCACTCAAAGGAGACATTTTATCTCCAAAATAAGCACCTGATATAACAGCACCTGCAATCATTCCGGTTGGTATACCTAAAGCAGTACCTATACCAACCAAAGCGATACCAACTGTAGCTGATGTTGTCCAAGAGCTACCTGTTGCTACTGATATAATTGCTGCAATAACGACCGAAGCCGGTAAAAATATAGATGCACTTAACACTTTAAGTCCGTAATAAACCATTGCAGGTATAACACCGCTAACTAACCAAGTACCTGCTAGCGCACCTACTAAAAACAATATCATTATAGGAACCAAAACACTTTTTAAGTTTTCTACAACTTCAACAAACATTGTTTTTAGAGTTACTTTATTAAAAAAACCAACTATAGCCGAAACCAAACCTCCCATTAACAAAATGTACTGATTAGAGTATTCACCTAACAATTCACCCCCGGCAAAAAATATATTATACGAAAGCATAGCCATCAAAATAATTACCGGAATTAAAGATTCCCATAGGCTTAACTCTTTATTTTCAATTATAATCTCATCATCAATTTCTACTTCGGTTAAATTGTTGTTTTCTTGCATTTTATTACTTTTTTTTAAAGCTGTAATGATACGTAAAATTGAAGGCTTATGCAAATGAAAAGCCCCACTCAATATTGAGTGGGGCTTTTCGTTATCAATCGAACATAAAATTAAATTATTCCAACTTGTTTCATACACTTTCGCATTGCTCTATAAGTTCGTTCAATATCATTATCTAAACCTATCGAAAAGCGAACAATTCCGTCTGAAAGACCCATTTCAATTTGTTCTTCTTCAGGAATTTCAGAAGAGGTACTTGTACCCGGTGCACTAAATAAGGTTTTATAAAAACCTAAACTTACAGCCAAATAACCTAAATTATCATGCTGCATTAACTCCATCAGCTCATTAGCTTTAGCTAAATTTCTAACATTAATTGTCATCATGCCTCCAAAACCATATTCTTCATTGTACATTGTTTTAAAAAGATTATGATCTTTATGACTTTTTAAACCAGGATAAACAACCTTTAATCCATCTTGTTCAAAGCGTTCTGCTAAATACATTGTATTTTCACTATGCTTTTTCATTCTAATATGAAGTGTTCTCAGATTTTTTAAGATACTTGCTGCTCTTAAACTATCCATTACCGGACCTAATAACATAGCCGCTCCATTATTTACATTTCGTAAACTATCAATAAATTCTTGTGTACCACAAACTACACCTCCAACAGTATCATTTGTTCCATTTATAAATTTGGTTAAACTGTGAATTGTAATATCGGCTCCTAATTTTTGAGGTGAAAATATTAATGGTGAAAATGTGTTGTCTACTACTAAAATTATATTGTGTTTTTTAGCAATTTTAGATAATTCCGGAATATTAGCAATTTCCAATAAAGGATTGCTAATAGCCTCGCAGTATATCATTTTTGTATTAGAAGTAATTGCCGCTTCTATTTTTTCAAGCGATGTAATATCTACAAATGATGTTGAAATATTAAATTTTGGAACAAAATTTTTCAAAAAAGCATAAGAACCTCCATAAATTGTTCTACTTGAAACAATATGATCTCCAACTCCACATACTTGTAATATAACTGATGTTATTGCTCCCATACCTGATGCTGCTACATTTGCAGTTTCAGTAAATTCCATAGCTGCCAAAGCTTCACTCAAATATAAATTACTTGGACTTGAATGTCGCGAATACAAATAACAGCCTTCTGCATGACCTTCAAAAGTATCAAGCATTGTTTTGGCATGTAAAAATGTATAGGTAGCTGAATCTGATATTGAAGGATTTACACCTCCAAATTCTCCAAAATACTGTAAATCTTGGATATTATTTGCCGGTTTATTACTCATAACTAACTAATTAATTATATAAAATTATAAAAAAACAACTTAATAAACTGTTATATATATTCATAACAGATAATTTTACTAAATTTTAATTTGTATTCAGTATTATTTACTTTTATATTTACTGTTATATACTATTTTTAGAAAATTTTACTGAGATGACCAACCTGGATTTAATTGACAAAAAAATTTTAATGCTTTTACAAGAGAATTCAAAAATGAATGTAAAAGAAATTGCCGTTAAAATTGGTTTAACCGCTTCACCAACATACGACAGAATTAAAAGACTAGAAAAAACCGGTGTAATTCAAGATTATATTGCAAAATTAAACAAAGAAAAAGTTGGATTGCATTTAGAGGTATTTTGTCAGGTAACTCTGCAAGTACACTCAAACAAACTTATTAAGCAATTTGAGAGTGCCATAAAAAAAATGCCTGAAATTACCGAATGCTACCATATAGCCGGTAATTTTGATTATCTGTTAAAAATAATTACTCCAAATATAAAATCGTACCAATTATTTTTAAAAAATAAACTTTCTGTTTTAGAACCTGTAGCGAATGTTCAAAGTAATTTTGTTTTGAGCTCGGTTAAAGAATATACTTGTTTGCCTATTGAATAAAAAAGGCTGTAATTAAAGTAATTACAGCCTTTTTTCAAAATTACTGTTATATTATTTTGAAGCTTTTACTTCAAAAGAAATTTCAAACTCGTCATTTATAAATTTATCTTTTAAATTGTCAAAGAATTTTGCTGATTTATATTTAATATCAAATTCGGTTCTGTCAATTTTAAAGCTATCTCCTTTTAAAACCACCACTCCTTCTTCCGAAGAAACAGAAGCAGCAAATTCAATTGGTTTGGTAATATCTTTAACTGTTAAATTACCTTTTACTTTATAACCTTCACCAACTTTTTCAACTTCAGTAATTTCAAATGTTGATGTTTCAAAATTTTCAACATCAAAAAAATCACCGCTTTTTAAATGTCCAACCAATTTACCGTTAAACTCATCATCTGCAGGAATATCTAAAACTGTAATAGTACTCATATCAAACGCAAATGAACCGGAAGTTAAACTTCCTTCTTGAATGGTAAAACTACCTTCTTTAATAGCTACAGTACCGTTATGCGCACCTGTTGGTTTAAATCCTTTCCAATTTAATAATGAAGATTCCGGGTTTACCGTATACTTTCCATCTTCAAGCGAAGCCATGGTTACTTCAGTTTTATCTGCTTCAACTTCAGCTTCTTGTTGTTTAGGTTTATCTGTTTTACAAGAAACAAAAGCAATATTTACCAAAAATAATAATGCAATTAGTTTTTTCATTTTTATTTATTTTAATAGTTAGTTTTAAATTTAAAAGAACAATTATACTAAAAAATTAACAAACTTTTGAATACTATTTATTTTTAATGATTTCTTAACTATACATTTAAACCTTTTTTAAAACAATTTGTTCTACGTTTTTATTTACTATTTGCTTATAAAACTCTTTAATTTCAGAATAAAATTGAATTGGGTACACCGGAGTATTTATTTGTAATATTGAATATATATCAATTTTATTACCGTTAACAGAAATATCAAATTTATACACACCATATTTATTAGGCAACCCTATTGCTAAATTTTCGGGCAAAGACTCAACAGAAAAACCTTCCGGGATTGTTATACTTAGCATATTTTTTGATACTAACGGAGTTCCAAAATCAATTGGATATTCCCTTTTTTCGAGCTTAAAAAGATTCTCTTCTAAAGCATTAAATAACAATGGTTTAAAATATATTTTATCTCCCATAACATCGGTTAATTCTTCGGAAGAAAATTTATACACTTCAATAACCGACTTGTCTAAATTTGTTTTATTATCAACTTTAAATTCTGAAATCTCTATTCCTCCGTTTTCTTCTTCAGCTTTAATAATTATGTCTTCTTCTTTAATTTTTGCATTCTTATTTCTATACTTTAATGCTTCTAAATTTGAGTATTGAACTCTGTTCATTCCTTCAATTTCTCCTTCATCATTGATATCAATTTTCATTATTGAATTTTTTAATGAAGGATTATTTGTAGTTAAATCAACCCAATCAGAAGTACCGTCTTCTCTCACAATTCGACCTTGCCAATTAATATCTCTTAACGGCAAAACATTAGGCAAACTATATTGTTCAGTAGCATCTAACATTACTATTTGATCTCCAATTTCCACACCCGATATTACATAATTAAAGCCATCGGTTGTAGGAAAAATAGGAATTCCATTATCTCTGGTACTCACCAAAATAGGATTTGCTTTTATACCGGCTTCGCGCAGCATAGCAACCAGTGTTAAGTTAATCTCCGCTACATTACCAACGCCTTCTTTATATGCTTTTCTTACACCATCACTTGTATATTTACTGTGATATCCGTTCCATTTTATTTTGCTTTTAACAAATTGAAAAATCTTACCAATTTTTTCAGCTGAAGGTGCTTCAGTTGCTACTAAAGAAGCTAAATCATCTTTAAAATGTGATGTGATTTCAAGTTCTTTCCCAAAATCAGAACTTTTATAAATAGTTTTTTGGTAACATCTTCCCAAGTTGTATTGTAATACTTGTGAGTATCGTACTTAGGTGTATAGGCTGTTAATTCAAATTTTAATGATGAGGTATAATTATCTATATTATTTACATAAGGTTCTTCTATAATGGCAGGCACATCATTTAGCTGAAATTCTAATACGTTAGATACATAGGTTACTTTTTCTTGATTAAATGACGTTTTTTCTACATACCCATTACTTTCTCTTCTTTTGTTAAGAAATACCATTGAAGATTGTTTTTGGGTTTTATTTATATTAAAAGGAATATATCCTTTTGTTTGGTTTTTAAACACAAAAAAATCTGGTGTTGTTACTTGTGCTTCAATAAATTTAACAGGTATTTTATATTGAATTTGAATTTCATCAATATGCCAATAATAAGGCGATCTTATGGTATACTCCCATTCTACAACGCAACCTTCTGTTAAATTTGGCATGGTAAATTTTGTAGCATTCCAATATTTATTCATATTTTCTGAAAAAA
Source organism: Lutibacter sp. B1 (assembly GCF_012524075.1). Taxonomy (GTDB): domain Bacteria; phylum Bacteroidota; class Bacteroidia; order Flavobacteriales; family Flavobacteriaceae; genus Lutibacter. Next base: position 32,508 of record NZ_JAAZUI010000020.1, on the reverse strand, counting down.
TATCACCATTCTTAAGTTTTATCTTTTCTATTTTGCCTTTTTCTAAATTGTAGGTATAAGCTTTTATGGTTAGTTTCTCTTGTTCATCTTCAGCATAAAGAGTTATTTTTTTTGTTGCCCAATCATACCCTTCTTTATTATAAATTTTTATTCTCTCATGAACTTCCGTTATCAAAGTCCACCCTAATTGTTCATTATACGTATAGTACGTTTTGCTTTTTTTATATAGCACCGCAGCATTGGCTGAAGAATCTAACGGATAATATTTTTCTTGTAATTCTTCTTTAGATACTTTACCTAACCTGTAATCTTGAGAAAAAATAAAACTTGTTACTAAAACAAATGACAACGTGATTAATACCTTTTTCATATTGAGTTCTTTTTTAAAACTATTTTTAAATTATCGTGTTTTCTAATATTTTTTCTAAAATCTCTATACACATCATAGTCTTCTTTTGGGTATGTTCCTTCATTTATCTTCAGTTTTCTTTTATACAAATATGTATTCTCCTTTATTTTGGAAATATGTATTGAATACGTTCCAAATTTGGATGTGATTTCGGTAGTTTCAGGTAAAAACTCAATACTGTAACTTTTAGGTAGTTTTATTTCTACCTCATCTAAATCTATATAACCTCTGCTTATTTGTATTGGTAATTTTCTGTTTCTAATTCGTTTAGGCACGTACACACCTTGGCTAAATGCATTGACAGGAACCAACATTTGATCTCCACTAAACGAAACATAATCTTCGGCAGTAAATTCTAGAGTTGCTAAGAATTTAAAATCCTCTTTATTATTTAAAACTTTGATAGTTGTAAAATGAATGTTATTAATATTCGAAAGGTATTCTTTAAACTCAAGGTCTAATTCGGTTTCACTTTTACCATCGTACTGCAAATTATAATCGTACTGAATTCCCTTCGATTCTATGTTAACTTTAGCACTTATTTTTCCTTTATTATCAATTGAAAAGGAACCTTTTGTTAATTGCAAATTTTCATCGGCTTTGTAAACTTTGGTATGCTTAATAATTCCGCCTTCCGGAGTTATCACCAAAGCATCTCTATCGTCAGTAAAGCTTCCTAAATGCCCAAATGGTACTTTTTGACTGGTACATTCTAACCAAATATCATCTTTATCAGTCGGAACGTTTAGAATAATGTGATTTCCTTGAATAGATAAAAATCTGTTCGTAATATCTCTTTTATCATTATCCCCGTATATTACCGTATAGTTTGATGAAATTCCAACAGCATCTAACAATGCTTTGGTGTAGTTAGTTAACGCTTTACAATCGCCATAACCTAATTTATCAACTTCACTTGCCAACATTGGTTTATAACCTCCAATACCAACTTGTATACTTATATATCGCACTTTATTTTGTACATATTCATAAATAATTTTTGCTTTTTGGATTGGATCATCAATAGTTGAAGTTAAGTTTTGCATTTCTATTTTTGTAGCTTCCGATAATTCAAACGTGTTTTTAAGTAGGTTTTCATAGTACCATTTTCCAAATTCTTTCCAATCATTTGCTTCACCATTAACTCCTTCAAGATTATACTTATTTACTCCAAATCTCACATTAGGTGAAAAATTTCTAAATGGAGGTGAATATGGTTCTCGCTCTATAGAAGCTACATTTTCTATTTCATAAGTTAATATTCCTTCGGCTTCTTCTTTTTTAATAGTATACTCTTCAAAATTGTTTTCAGCTTTTGCAAATGTAACATCAGACGGATATTTTAAACTATAGGTTGATTTTTGTACACTTTGATAATATGAATCTACAGGAAACCATGGTATAATAAAGGCAGTATTTGACGTTTTAACCTCGTAATAATAGTGTATTGTAAATGGATAAACTGTTGGGATATAGTCATAATATAAAACTCTATTATCTGTATAAAGTGAACCGCCGGAAGCACTATAATCTTTAAAATCACTTTTTCTAATCTTCTTTATTTCCTCTCCATTTTTATCATAAACATAGCCTTTGATATTTTTTACATCGGTTCGTTTATCATAATATACTGTGAGGTCTGCATATCCGTCAGCTAAATTATTATAAACTGTAATAGCTTTGTCAACTTTGATAATCATTTCTTGTTGAGATTTCATCTCTAGCGAAAGGTTTTCAAATCTAACAACAGAATTAGCGTCTTTTTTTAACGCTTCAGGAATTGATAACTCTTTAAAATTGAAGTCTTGAGAATAGGAGAATGTGATAAAAAACAATAAAAATGGGGCAATTTTTAATTTTTTCATAGAAATTTATCTTTATATAAAGATAAAAAAATCTTTTTTTAATGAAAAAATTATTCCCTTTTTTTTGTATCTATTATTATGGTAACCGGTCCATCATTTATAAGTTCAACTTTCATATCGGCACCAAACTCACCTGTACCAACTTTTTTATTTAGGTCTTGCTCAATTTGTTGTATAAAACTTTTATATAAAGGAATTGCTATATTGGGCTTTGCTGCCTTTATATAAGAAGGTCTGTTTCCTTTTTTAGTACTTGCATGAAGTGTAAATTGACTCACAACTATAGCATCACCATTAACATCAATCAAAGATTTATTCATTACCTCATTTTCATCATTAAAAATTCTGAGATTGACAATTTTTTTGCTTAGCCATTGAATATCATCAATACTATCATCGTCTTCAATTCCCAATAAAATTAAAATACCATTGTTAATAGCACTTACCTTAACCTTGTTTATTGTTACAGAAGCTTTTGATACTCTTTGAATAACTGCTCTCATAATTTAAGCGTAAATATCGGTTCTGTAATTTTCTTCTTCACCTTCAATTATTTGTAAATAACTTTTATAACGTGAAAATGCAATTTTATCGTTAGCAAGTGCTTCTTTAATGGCACAATTTGGTTCGTTGATATGAAGACAATTATTGAATTTACACTCAGACTTCAACTTAAAAAATTCAGGAAAATAATCTGTAATTTCTTGAGGTTCGAAATCAACCACTCCAAAACCTTTAATACCCGGAGTGTCAATTATAAAACCACCAAAACTTAACTCAAACATTTCGGCAAAAGTTGTGGTGTGCAATCCTTGTTTGTGTTGTTTGGATATTTCGGCTGTTTTTAAATTCAATAAAGGTTCAATTGCATTTATTAAGGTAGATTTTCCAACACCCGAATGCCCTGAAAACATGGTGGTTTTCCCTTTCATTAACTCTTTAACCTTCTCTAAATTGATATTTTCAGTAGCTGAAACATCAATACATTTATAACCTATTGAAGTATATATTTTTTCTAATTCCTCTTTTTTTTCCAACAATTCAGATGAATACATGTCTATTTTATTAAAAAGAATAACTGCTTTAATGCCATATGCCTCGGCAGTTGCTAAAAATCTGTCTATAAAACCGGTAAATGTTGGTGGATTATCAATAGTGACTAATAAAAATGCTATATCAATATTTGCAGCAATAATATGAGTTTGTTTTGAAAGATTTACAGATTTACGAATGATGTAGTTTTTTCTGTCTACTATTTGGTTGATTACGCCAGTTTCTTTACCTTCTTCAAATTCAAAAATAACATGATCTCCAACAGCAACAGGATTTGTGCTTTTAATGCCTTTAATTCTAAACTTTCCTTTTAACCTACAATCAATACTGTTTTTGTTTTCGGTAAAAACCGTATACCAACTTCCGGTAGATTTTGTTACAACTCCTTTCATTTTACTTTTTTCGTAAACACAAATATACTTTAAAGTTTTAAAGTATGTTTGACTACTGAATAAAAAAGGGAAGCAATTGCTTCCCTTTTTATTATTTTACATTGTGTTGAATGTTGATTGATTCTACATGAATTGCTTTGAAAATTTCTTCAACAAATTCTTTGTTCAACCCTTTTTCTTCACCGGCTTGAATCATGCTTTCCAAAATTTCAGACCATCGTCCACTTTGCAGAATAGCTACATTCTCTTTGTGTTTTAATCTGCCTATTTCTTCAGATATAGACATTCTGTCTTTTAATAAATCAATTAAATTACTGTCCAGCAAATCCAATTCTTTTCTGTACATATTCAACTTACGTTGAAACTCTTCTTTAGTACTGTTTTTTTGTCTGATTATTAACTCTTGGGTTATTTCAACTAATCTTGCAGGTGTAATTTGTTGTTTGGCATCACTCCAAGCATTATCCGGATCGATATGCGTTTCAATCATCAATCCGTCGTAATTTAAATCTAACCCTGTTTGTGAAACATCAAAAATAGTATCTCTTCGCCCACAAATATGAGAAGGATCTAAAATTAAAGGTAAATCAGGAAATTCTTTTTTCAATTCAATTGCAATATGCCATTTTGGTTTATTACGGTAATGCAAAGAATTATAGGTAGAAAAACCTCTGTGAATAACTCCTAACTGTGAAATACCGGCTGCCTGAAAACGCTCAACAGCACCTAACCATAAAGGTAAATCGGGATTTACAGGATTTTTTACCAAAACAGGTATATCAACTCCTTTTAAAGCATCCGCAATTTCTTGTACTACAAAAGGATTAACTGTAGTTCGTGCTCCAATCCATAAAATATCAATTCCGTGTTTCAACGCTTTTTCAACATGATCTGTATTACCAACCTCAGTAGTAATAAGCATACCCGTTTCTTGTTTTACTTTTTGCAACCAAGGCAACCCTTTCTCACCAACACCTTCAAAACCTCCCGGACGAGTTCTCGGTTTCCAAATACCGGCTCTAAAAACATTTGTGTCTGTATCTTTCAATAAATGAGCTGTTTTTAAAACTTGTTCTTCTGTTTCAGCACTACATGGTCCTGCAATTACTATTGGATGCGACAAATTCATGCCATCTAACCACTTTCTATTTTCTTTTGTAATTTCCATTTCGTTAAGTTCTTTTCTTAGTTGTTATGTCTTATTCCGTTTAAAATTGTCTTGATATAGTTTGTGTTATTCATTATTTCATTTAAAGCAACAGCATCGTCATTTTCAATCATTTCTTTAAATTCATTTAGATTTTTGATGTACTCTTCTAAAGAACGAATGATATTTTTTTTATTTTGAAGGAAAATTGGTGTCCATGTATTTGCTGAACTTTTTGCCAAACGTACTGTTGAAGCAAAACCTGTACTGGCCATATCAAAAATATGCTGTTCGTTTTTTTCAATTTCCAACACTGTTTTACCGAGCATAAATGAGCTTACGTGAGACAAATGCGAAACATACGCAATGTGTCTGTCGTGCTCTTCAGGATTCATCATTTTTATACGCATATTCAATTTTTTAAATATACTTATTGCTTTATCTAAAATTTGCCAATCGCTTTTATCAGCTTCACAAATAATGTTTACCTTATCGTCAAATAAATTGTATATAGCCGCCTCCGGACCGGAAAATTCTGTTCCCGCCAAAGGATGTGCAGCCACAAAGTTTTTACGTTTAGGATGGTTTAAAATGGTTTCGCAAATCCCTTGTTTTACTGAACCTACATCAAAAACCAATGTATTTTTTGAAATTCTATTTAAAACTTCATTGGTAACATCAGCAGCTACATTTACAGGTACTGCAATAATTACTACCGAAGCATCTGAAATTTTTTCAAAATCAATTTCTTCATCAATAATACCCAATTCCAAAGCTTTTGTAACATGATTAGGATTTTGGTCTATACCATAAACTTTAAAATTAACTCTTTTCTTCAAATCCAATGCTAAAGAACCTCCTATTAAACCTAAACCGATAACAACTAATTTTTCCATTTTTAAACTTTTGCTGTTATTAATTTACTTAAAACTTGCGTTAATTGTTCTTCCGAAACACATAACGATGCTCTTATATAACCTTCACCATTAGTTCCAAAAACTGTACCCGGTGCTATAAATACATCATTATTGTACAATAATTTATCTGTAAATTCTTTGGCATCTGCATCTTTTGGCAATTTAGCCCATACAAATAAGCCTCCAATATTTTTGTTGTATGTACACTCTAAAGCATCAAAAATTTGCCAAACCAACTTTCTTCTATTTTTGTATATTTCATCTTGTTTTTTAAACCAATCATCCGAAAGTTTTAGAGCTTCAACAGCACCTTTTTGAATTCCTAAAAACATACCCGAATCCATATTACTTTTCACCTCTAAAATTGTTTTGATAATTTGCGCATCGCCAACTACCATTCCAATACGCCAGCCCGCCATATTAAAAGTTTTACTTAATGAATTCAATTCAATAGCAACTTCTTTTGCTCCCTCTGCCTCTAATATGCTTATAGGATTATCATTCAATATAAAACTGTACGGATTATCGTTCACAATTAAAATTTGGTGCTTTTTGGCAAAATCTATTAATTGCTTAAAATCTTCTTTACTTGCTAATGCTCCAGTTGGCATGTGAGGGTAATTTACCCACATAATTTTTACACCTGATAAATCTTCTTTTTCAATTTCTTCAAAGTTTGGCAGCCAATTTTCTTCTTCACTTAAATTGTAAAAAACCGGTTCAGCTTCTACCAACTTGGTGACTGATGCATACGTTGGATATCCAGGATTAGGAATTAAAACTTTATCACCTTTATTTAAAAATGCCATTGAAATATGCATAATACCTTCTTTTGAACCCATTAAAGGCAAAATTTCGGTATTTGCATTTAGTTTAACATTGTATTTTTTTTGATAAAAATCACTTATCCCATTTCTTAATTCCGGGATTCCTTGATAACTTTGATATTGATGTGCATTTGATAAATTTACAGCGTTTTTTAACTCTTCAATAACACTTAAAGGCGGATGTAAGTCAGGACTTCCAATAGCTATATTTATAATTGGTTTTCCTTCACTTTTTAAAGCTGCCACTTCTCTCAATTTTTTTGAAAAGTAGTATTCTTTTACATCATTTAATCTGTCAGCTTTTTGTATCATTATCTTTTACTTTTAGTGTATTCACCCAAAACTTTTAACATTTCAACTTTTTCTTTTACTTCATTAATTGCATTGAAATAATCGGCATAACTTTTAAAAATAAAATCAGCAAAAAAAGCATATTTCCAGGGTGTATCAATTACCGGCATCGATTGAATTTTAGATAAATTTAAATCGTGTTTAGCCAAAATTGTTAAAACCAAAGCCAAACTTCCCGTTTCATTACTTGTAATAAATTTTATAGATGCTTTATCTGCCGAAACGCTGCTTTTATTTTCAGAATTTGTTAAAATAAAAAACCTCGTTGCATTTCCTTTTATCGTTTGAATTTCAGAAGCTAAAATTTCTAAACCATAGGTTTCGGCTGCCAACTTACTGGCAATGGCTCCAACACCTTTAAGTTTTCCTTCCTGAATTCTTTTAGCAACAACTGCCGTATCTTTATCTTCAATTAATTTGATATGAGGAAAGTCTTTAAAAAATTTATGGCACTGTAATAATGCCATTGGATGTGAGTATACTTCTGTTATATCTTCAATTTTTTGTCCCTCTAATGCCATTAAATTATGATGAATTGGTAAATGGTATTCACCACAAATTGTCAGTTTGTTCTCATCAATAAGTGCATAATTTGGTAAAATGGCTCCGGCAATAGAATTTTCGATAGCCATAATAACAACCTCTGCTTTTTTATCGTGCAAAAGACCCGGCATTTCACTAAATGACATGCACTCAATCAATTCAATATTTTTACCGAAATATTCTTCGGCTACAATATGATGAAAAGAACCCTTAATTCCCTGAATTGCTACTTTCATTATTAGATTTTTATCAAAAAAAAATCCCGAAATATTTCGAGACTTTTTTATTTATATTTTTTAAAATAACACATACAAAGCCTCACCTCTTATTGCTAAAATAAAAGTAAAAATAGAAGCTGTTCCAAGTGTTAAATGTTGTCATAATTCATTTTTGTCCGACAAATCTATACATTAATTTTAAAAAAACAATATTTTTTTACAAAAATTAAACATCGTTATTGAAATAATAATAAAAACATATAATTTTTACCAGATTTACCTTTCTTAACTATAATTTTTAGGTATTTAATACTGATTATTTAAATTTATTTCGAAGAAAATATTTCATACATTCGTATAAGTTATATAATCATTACAGAAAAATCAGCAAGTTTTGACACCATCACAATTAATTTCTTAAACAAAAAAATTATTTGCAAAAAATCTATCAAAATATAATTTAGATACTATTTACACTATTTTGATTTTCTAATAAAAGTTGCCATAGTTTTTTAGAATCCTGCCTGTTATCCCAAAAACCGGTAATTATTATTTTTAAATCAACTTTTTTGTAAAGAATACTATAATGACCTAATGAAATAACCCTAGTTTCACCAAATTCAGTTTTCTTACCTAATTCAGGATTTGTTTTTAGAATGTTAATTCTTTCTTTAATACTTTAGTTTAATCTTTTAGAATAGCTTGTGTTTTTGTTTCTACTATTCCAATATTCAAAAATATGATTTCTCTGTTTGATAGCAGTTTTTGTCCAAAATATATTTAATTCATCCATTCAGAGTCTATATCATTTAATTCAGATTCCGAAATAAGATTATCATTTTCAATATCTTTTTCACTCATTAATAACATTTCAATCTGTTCAGATGATAAAGTAACAATTTCATCAGCTACTAGGGTAGAATCAAAAATGTTCTTGATTGCTTGCAACAATTTTTCATTTTTTGTTGCAAGAATTCTGTCTATCAAATTATTTTTTATGTTATCGATACGCATCATAACTTTAGTTTCTGTAAAGTTCGCTTATTTTTCAATTTTTTCCAAAAATTGTGAAACTTACAATAAATTTAAACATTTAAATTTTAGTTACATTTGCATAAAAACTTGTTCATACCAATGAAAAAAATTCACATTTCTCTTTCAGCAATTTCACTTTTTATTTTATGTAACGGATATGCTCAACATAAAGAATTGAGTTATAGTGTAGATTTACAATCGAACGTTTCTACTGAGAACACATTGCCTTTTTGGATGGTTGCCAATAAATTTGGTGCTGTTCCAAATAATAATAACGGAATTTTAAGCTTTGGTTTGTTTAAAGATTTTGATGAAAAATCTTATTATAACCATGGAATCAGTTATGGAATTCAAACTTCGGCAAGTATAGCTGATAAAAATGATATAATTATTAATCAACTCTATTTAAGCTTTAAATTAAATAAATTACAATTAGATTTAGGCAGTAAATACGATGAAATTAAGTGGGAAGGTTTATCATCATCTAACGGAAACTTTATCAAATCAACCAATTCAAGAGCATACCCAGGTTATAATTTTCAATTGATTGACTATGTAAAGCTACCTTTTGCCAAAAGTTGGCTATCGTTTAAAGCAAGTTATGGTGATTATTTGATGAATGATAAACGTTTTGTTGACAATACACGTTTACACCATAAAAGTTTGTATTTTAAATCGAAATTGAATCAAAAATTAGATTTAATAGTAGGTTTAGATCATTATGCGCAATGGGGAGGAACTTCTTTAACTACAGGAAAACAACCTTCCGGCTTTAAAGATTATATAAAAATAATTACCGGTAAAGAAGGTGGTAGCAATGCCCTGGAAGGTGACCAAATCAATGCTTTGGGAAATCATGTAGGAGCTTACTTGGTTCAATTGGATTATAAAGGAGAAAAAACAAACTGGAACTTTTATTGGTCGCACCCTTTTGAAGATAGATCAGGTAGAGAGTTAACAAACTATCCTGATGCTTTGTACGGTCTTTTTATCGATTTTAAAAAACCGGAAGCAGTTATAACCCATTTACTAACAGAGGTTACATACACTAAAGATGTAAGCGGTGATGCGCCTCATTATGTTGATGACCAAGGAGTAGCTCATGCAGCTAGTGGGCGTGACGAGTATTTTAATAATGGTGTTTATCGTTCTGGTTGGACTTATTTTGGAGACATTATTGGTACTCCTTATTTTACTCCAAAACCTGAAGTTAACGGAATTACGGAAGGTACCATTTTACAAGACAACCGATTTTTAGCTTTAAACCTTGGATTTAAAGGTAATTTAAAGAACGTTCAGTATAAAACAATCTTAAGTTATACCACTTATTATGGCTGGTTTGAGGAGGAATACGACCCAAATCCGAAGCAATTTTCAGGATTGTTTGAATTTTATTTACCTGAATTCAATCAATTGCCATTCAACATATCTTTGGGAGCTGCTTTTGATACCGGAACATACAGACCGGATAATTTTGGAGGTTATATAAAATTAACGAAAAACGGTATTTTTTAACCTGAGTTAGGCAACACTAGGATATTAGAAAACTTATACTTACCTTTGACGTTAGTAACGCAAAATAGAATTATGATAATTTCGTTTGGCTCGAAAGAAACAGAAAAAATATGGAATGGTGTCCGAATCAAAAAAATGCCGATTGAAATACAAAATATGGGACGTCGAAAATTAAGAATGTTGAACAACTCACAAGATATTATGGATTTGAGAATTCCTCCTTCTAATCGACTTGAAAAACTGACAGGAAAGCTAAACGAATTTCACAGTATTAGAATTAACAAACAATGGAGAATCGTTTTTCAATGGAATAATGGAAACGCAAGTGAAGTTGAAATTATAGATTATCACTAAAATAAAAGAAAAAATGGAAAAGTTAGCAAATGTACATCCTGGAGAAATCTTAAACTTTGAATTTCTTAAACCTTTAGAAATTACAGCTTACAGACTTTCAAAAGACTTGAAAATACCACAGACAAGAATTTCTGAAATCATAAAAGGCAGACGTAGAATAACAGCCGATACAGCACTACGCTTAAGTAAATATTTTGGGAATTCAGCTAAATTCTGGCTTGGACTTCAAGATGATTTCGATATAGAGGAAGAAAGGGATGAAAAAAAAGCAGAACTGCAGGAAATAAAAAAATTTGAAGATAAAAACGTTGCCTAACAATGGTTAAAAAAATTGCTTCATTATGCTAAATAGAAGAATTAAATTTAAACAACAAAATAAACAGCGGAAAAGTACGATTTAACAATTGCAACTTTTCCTAGCCTACTAAACCGATGGTTTTTAAAATGTAACGTAAATCTCTTTTAAAACTGTAGTTTTTCACATAGTTAAGATTTAATTCAACCTTTTTAGGCCATATAACTTGTTCGTTATATTTATCAGGATTTTTTTGAGACTCCAATACTATTTCCTCATTTTTAAAATACAACGTTGCAGGTCCGGTTATACCCGGTTTTACTAATAAAATTAATCTGTTTTCACCTTTCAACTCATCTGCAAAACCAACAACATCAGGTCTTGGCCCAACAAAACTCATATTTCCTAATAAAACATTGAAAAGTTGAGGTAATTCATCCAATTTTGTGTTCCGAAGAAATTTACCAAAAAAAGTGGTTTTTAAATTTCCTTTTTCTTCTTTATATGTTCGTATCTTATAAATATTGAACAACTTACCCCTATATCCTACTCTTTTTTGAACGAATAATCCAAACTTTTTGGTATCAACAGAAGCTAAAAATATTAATAGGATGATAAACCAACCAACTATTAAAATCCCTGAAAATGAAAAAATGAAATCAAAAACCCTTTTGATAACTTTCTGATTAAAAGTCAATCTGTTTTGATATGTAGTGTTAACTTCATCATTCATAAATTAACTGTATTGAGGTACTATATCTTGCAATAAATCGATGATTTTTTCTCTTGAAAAATCAGGAGTAATTGCTGTCAATTTTTTAATTTTAGTATTGATATCTTCATCTAAAATTAAATTATACTTTTTTATATCAGCCTTAGTATCTGTTCGTATTTCAATTTCATCACCATATACTATTTCTTCATTCAATTTTTCACCGGGACGTAATCCTATTTTTTCTATTTTAATATTTTCTATGGCAAGTCCTTCTTGTTCTATAAGTTTAATTGCTAACTCTTCAATAGGAACAGACTTTCCCATATTATAAATCAGTAAATTGCAATCGTTAATAACAAGTGCTTGTATTAATAATTTGCATACATTTTTCATTGTTATAAAATATCGGGATATCATAGTATCTGTTATGGTAATTTTCTGATTTAGATACAATTGCTTTTTAAAAAGAGGGATTACAGAGCCTTTAGAATATGGAACATTTCCAAACCTAACCACTTTAAATACTTTGGAAGTTTCATCATTTAAATTACCTACATACAATTCTGCAATTCTTTTAGTCGCTCCCATTACGCTTACAGGATTTACTGCTTTATCTGTAGAAACTAATATAAAGTGTAAAACGGAATACTTTTTTGATAAATCTGCTATAATTTTAGTACCCAAAACATTTACTTTTACTGCTAAATATGGATGATCTTCCATCAATGGTACGTGTTTATACGCTGCTATATGGTAAACAATTTGAGGTTGGTATTTTTTATACAAAACTTCCATTAAAGCCTTATCACAAACATCACCAACTACAATTGTATGATTTTTATAATTTTTAAGAATTAATTCTTGCTGAAGATTGTATAAATCAGATTCCGCCTGATCCAACAAAATCAATTCACAACAATTTTCTTCAGCTATTATTTTTGAAATTTCACTGCCTATTGATCCTGCTACACCTGTAATTAAAATAGTTTTATTTTTAAGTGTTGCTTTTACCTGATCAGTTATTTTAAACTGAAAATCATTATTAAGTAACTTTTCTAAATTCATTTAAACACTTCTTTTTCTTATAAAGATAACCTATATACTTTTTTTATAACAGCAGTAATTTTTTGTAAATCATTTTCAGATAAATTTGAACCACTTGGCAAACATACTCCTTTGCTATATAAATCTTCTGAAATACCATTTACAAAAGCATTATTGTCTCTAAAAACAGGTTGTGTGTGTAAGGGTTTCCAAAAAGTTCTGGATTCTATATTTTCCGCTTTTAAAGCAAAAATAATCTCATCTCTCATTTTTTGGGATGAAGTTAAAATGCAAGACAACCATCTGTTAGAATAGAAACCTTTAGGTTCATTTAAAAACTCAATGTCAGTGCATTCTTTTAATTCTTCTTTATAAAACTGATGGTTATTTCTTCGAGCTTTAACTCTCTTATCAATCACAGTCATTTGCCCACATCCAATAGCTGCACTAATATTGCTCATTCTGTAATTATAACCTATTTCATTGTGTATATAATTACTTCCTTTGTCTCGTGCTTGCGTTGCCAAGTAAAGTCCTTTTGCTTTTATTTCAGCATTCTTACAAATTAATGCACCACCACCTGATGTAGTAATAATTTTATTTCCATTGAATGAAAATACAGAGAAATCACCAAAAGTTCCACAAAACTCCTTTTTAAACTTACTTCCCAAAGCTTCAGCACTATCTTCTATTACTGAAATTTCATACTTTTTTGCAATTGCATGAATTTTCTCAACATTATAAGGCATACCGTAGCTATGCACAGCAATAATAGCTTTTGGCTTTTTTTTCTTTTTTATTACGTTTTGAATGGCTTTTTCCAATAGAACAGGACACATATTCCAAGTTTCTTTTTCACTATCCACAAAAACAGGCTCTGCTTCCAAGTATAAAATTGGATTTGCTGTTGCCATAAACGTAAATGATTGACAAATTACCACATCTCCTTTTGAAATACCCAAAAGTTTTAAACCTAAATGTATTGCTGCAGTACCGGAATTTAATGCTAATATGTTATTTTGAAGAAATGCTTTTTTTGAAGAATTGAAAATATATTTTTGTAGTTCATTTTCAAATTTATCTATGTATGGACCTATAGGAGCAATCCAGTTACTTCTCAATGCTTCATCAACAAAATCATATTCTGTAGAAGAAAGATGCGGTGGAGAAAGGTAAATTTTTGGGTTCATATTTTATCATACTAACAAAATCTAAATATAGATAAAATATATAGCCTAATTAAACGATTTATCTAAAAGAAATATTACTAATATGCGTTTTCATCTCTTCTAAAGAGCATTGTCCATACTGTCATAAAAATAATTCTCATATCCAGCATAAAGCTCCAGTTCTCAATATACCATATATCGGCTTCCGCTCTATTAGCCATATCTTGTACTGTTTTTGTTTCGCCTCTAAAGCCATTTATTTGAGCCCATCCTGTTACACCCGGTTTGGCAAAATGACGCACCATAAATTTATCTACAAGCACTCTATATTCATCTGTATGTTTTAGCATATGAGGTCTTGGTCCTACCAAAGACATGTGGTTTGCCAATACGTTTAAAATTTGAGGTAATTCATCAATACTGGTTTTTCTCATAAAAGCACCAAACGGAGTAATTCTACAATCTCCTTTAGTCGCCTGTAAAGTATCAGACTCTGCATTTACTTTCATACTTCTAAATTTCAAACATTTAAATGGGATTCCATTTCTCCCTGTACGTTCTTGAGAAAAAAATACAGGTCCCTTACTTGTCAATTTTATAATGACCGCAATTACAGGAAATAACCACGAAAATAAAAGCAATACTACCAACGAAGAAAAAACAACATCAAAACCTCTTTTTAAAATTCTATTTGCTAAACTTTGCAAAGGCTCTTCCCTGAATTTTAAAATTGGTATGTTTTGGATATATTCAATTGAAAATACTTGAGATAAGTATTCTGAAAACTCCGGTATAATTTTAACTCGTATCATGTTATTATCCCCAAAGCGCAGTAAATCATTTATCAAATCACTTTTATGATGTGGTAAAGAAATAATCATATCATCAACCTTATTTTCTTCACAATAACCAATTACTTCATCCAGTGTTCCTTTATAATACTCTTTTAAATGGTTTTCTAGCTTCACATCGGTAAAAAATCCTTCAATTTGATAACCGAAATCAGGGTTCAAAAAAACTTTATCAAACAGTTTTTCCATATTTTCATTATAGCCAACCAATACTATTTTTCTAAAATTATAGCCTCGGTGTCTATAGTTTTTGAAAAATTTTACCATAAAAACTCTCCAAAGTAACACCAATACAGTAAAATCAACTATTGCAATAACAAAAAATACTCTTGAGAATTTATAATCCGTTATTAAATAAATTAGTGCAGCACTTAAAAACGCAAAAGTTAGTAATGCTTTTAAGTTTTTTGATACAACTTTATGAATATAAATAATTCTCGGAATTTCATATAAATTGAATTTCAAAACTATTATAATCCACAAAATAACCCAGCCTAAAAATAACGAATAGTAAAATAAATTATCAGGTATTATACCTCCAAACCTTATACAACTTGCAATAAAAAAAGATAAAAATAAGAGTAAAATATCAACTGTAAAATCAATTAGAGGTATGAATTTAGTTTTTCCTTTAGGCATAACAAATAAATTATTATTATAAAATTAATGAAATTTTATTTCTTAAAAATTAAAAATCAATAAAATGACACTTTAAAAAACCTTGACAATAACTTCTTTGAAGTTTTATTGACGTGTTATAATTAAAAATAAAAAAGATATTACTTGATAAAAGGAAAAGAATTTGATCAAATACTATTGGGGCGTTCATATATATTCTTTTTGTATAGCAATACAAATATAGTTTTTTATAGCCCATATTTAAAAATAAAATTTATTTTTTTAGTTTATATTTTAGTAATTCAATAAAAAAACCGAGCAATCAAATGCTCGGTTTTAATTTAATTTTATAAATATTACTTCAATAATTTAAGCAAATATTGTCCATAGCTATTTTTAGACAAATCATTTGCTTGTTTTTTTAATTCTTTATCGGTAATCCATTTATTTCTCCAAGCAATTTCTTCTAAACAAGAAGCCATCAACCCTTGACGTGTTTGAATTGCTTCAATGTAATTTGCAGCTTGTAATAAAGAGTGATGTGTACCTGTATCTAACCAAGCAAAACCACGTCCCATTAAACTAAGTTTTAATTGATTTTGTTTTAAATACATTTCATTTACTGTAGTGATTTCAAGCTCTCCACGTGCAGATCGTTTTATATTTTTAGCAATTTTAACAACTGAATTTGGATAAAAATACAATCCTACTACTGCAAAATTAGATTTTGGTTTTAAGGGTTTTTCCTCAATGCTTATCACATTTTCATTTTCATCAAATTCTGCCACCCCATAACGTTCCGGATCACCAACATAATATCCAAAAATACGTGCTTTCCCCTCTTCTTCTACAGTTTTAACAGCTTCTTTTAATAAACTTGGAAAACCGTGTCCGTAAAAAATATTATCACCTAAAACCAAACATACATTATCATTTCTAATAAATTCTTCTCCTAATATAAAAGCCTGAGCCAATCCATCCGGCGAAGGTTGTACTTTATACGATAATTTTAAGCCCCATTGTGCTCCACTTCCTAATAAATTTTCAAATAAGGGTGTGTCTTGAGGTGTTGATATAATTAGTATTTCTCGAATTCCCGCTAACATCAATACACTTAACGGATAATAGATCATTGGTTTATCATATACCGGTAATAATTGTTTTGAGATCCCTTTAGTAATTGGATACAAACGCGTACCTGAACCACCTGCTAAAATTATTCCTTTCATCATAAATTATCTCTTTTGATATTGATTTTCATAATATTTTTGGTAATCTCCACTCGTTACATTTTGCATCCAGGTTTCATTTTCCAAGTACCAATCAATGGTTTTTTCAATACCTTCTTCAAATTGTAAACTTGGTATCCAATTAAGCTCTTTTTGTAATTTTGTGGAATCAATCGCATAACGCAAATCGTGTCCTGCTCTGTCTTTCACATAAGTAATTAATTTTTCAGAAGTTCCTAAATCTCTTCCAAGTTTTCTATCCATAATAGCACACATTATTTTAATCAAGTCTATATTTTTCCATTCGTTATGTCCTCCAATATTATAGGTTTCTCCAACTTTCCCTTGATGAAAAATAACATCAATTGCTCGTGCATGGTCTTCAACCCACAGCCAATCTCGTATATTTTCTCCTTTTCCATAAACAGGCAACAGTTTGTTGTTTTTAATGTTATTGATAAATAAAGGAATTAATTTTTCAGGAAATTGAAATGAACCATAATTATTAGAACAGTTTGAAATTAGTGAGGGAACTCCAAAAGTATCGTAATATGCTCTTACAAAATGATCTGAACTTGCTTTAGATGCTGAATATGGACTATGAGGATCATACTTTGTATTCTCCGTAAAAATTCCTTCTTCACCTAATGAACCATACACTTCATCTGTTGAAATATGATAAAATAATTTATCTTCTAATTTATCTTTCCAACTATTTTTTGCGGCATTTAACAAATTAACAGTTCCTATTACATTGGTAAAGACGAATTCAGTTGGATTTGTAATTGATCTATCTACATGAGATTCCGCTGCTAAATGAATTACCGCATCAAACTGTTTTTCTTCAAATAATTGAAACATAGCTTCACTATCAACAATATCAGCTTTTACAAACTCATAATTTGGTTGGTTTTCAATATCTTTTAAATTTGCTAAATTTCCTGCATAGGTTAATTTATCTAAATTTACGATATGGTAATTTGGATATTTAGTAACGAATAAACGAACTACATGAGAGCCAATGAAACCCGCACCTCCAGTAATTAAAATTGTTTTATTTTTCATGTTGCAGATATTCTTTTTGTTCAATTTCTAAAATACATTTTCGCAAGCTTTCTTTCCAATGAGGAATTTCAATCGCAAAATCAGTTTTTATTTTTTTCTTATTTAATACACTGTATGAAGGTCTTGGAGCCGACGTTGGGTATTCCTTTGTTTCAATAGGAAGCACCACACATTTAATTTTAGAAAGTGCCATAATTTCAACAGCAAAATCATACCAAGAAGCAACTCCTTCATTTGAAAAATGATACATGCCTCTTTTTTCATTCCCCTCTTCTAAACTTGAAAGAATTATTAAAATTGATGCTGTCAAATCTCCTGCCCATGTTGGTGTACCAACTTGATCAAAAATTACTTTCAATTCCTCTCTTTCATTACCTAACTTCCGCATGGTTTTTACAAAATTAGTTCCATATGTTGAATATAACCAAGCGGTTCGTAGTATTATTGAAGAAGGATGTACTTGCATCACTTTTTCTTCTCCTTCTAATTTTGTTTTTCCATAAACACTCAATGGATTTGGCGTATCAGACTCAATATAAGGCAAATAAGAATGTCCGTCAAACACAAAATCTGTAGAAATGTGGATCAATTTTAATTTAAATTCAGCAGCAACTTTCGCCAAATTTTCCGCACCAGTAACATTTACATTATAGGCTGTTTCGGCAACTGTTTCTGCCTTATCTACTGCTGTATAAGCTGCACAGTTTATAATAGCCGTAATTGATTTACGCTGAACAACCTCTTTAATTTTTGCTAAATTAGTGATATCCAATTCCGGTAAATCTACATACACAAAATTCCAACTTTTATATTCGTTTTCTCTTTTTCTAATTTCACTCCCCAATTGTCCATTGGCTCCTGTTACAAGTATATTCATTACTCATTTTATGTTTACTTAATAAACATTTTCTTTTTTAAATAATTCGTATGTAAAATCTTTAATTTCTGAAATAGAAGGATGCTTTTTATCTTTTTCAGATAGCTGAATATCCTTTTCTTCTAATAACCAGTCTATTCCTATAGTTGGGTCTTTCCAGCTAATTCCGCCATCATGACTTGGTGTATAATAATTGTCACATTTATAACTAAACAATGCTGTTTCACTCAACACCACAAAACCATGCGCAAACCCTCTTGGCACCCATAACTGACGTTTATTTTGTTCTGAAAGTTTTACCGCTACGTGTTTTCCATATGTTGGAGAATCTAACCGAATATCTACTGCTACATCTAATACTTCTCCTTGTAAAACACGGACTAATTTTCCTTGTGTAAATGGTGGACGTTGAAAATGCAATCCTCTTAAAACTCCATATTGTGAAAAAGATTCATTGTCTTGCACAAAATTCACATTTCCAATGTACTCTTTTATAACATCTTCTCGAAAAGATTCTAAAAAATAGCCTCTTGAATCTCCAAAAACTTTAGGTTCAAAAATTAAAACATCGGGAATGATTGTTTGCATTACTTTCATTGTTGTATTTTTTATAATTCTGTTTTAAAATACATATTTACAAAATCCGAAATTTCTTTCTTGAATCTATCTTTTGAAAATCTTAGTGAATTTTCTCGAGCTTCATTTGAACTGAAGGGCTTAGGGTTATTTTCAAATTTATCTATTGAACTATTTATACAATTAGCCGTCTGTTCTTTAAACAAAACACCAGTCTTCCCATCTATTACTATTTCTTTCGCTCCTGCTTTATCGTAAGCTATAACAGGTGTCCCACAGGCTTGGGCCTCTACCAAGGAAATACCAAAATCTTCTACTCCTGCATATATAAATGCTTTGGCTTTTGAAATTTTTTCATAAACTTGAGATTTATCAAGAAAACCTGTAAATTCAATATTGGAAGACGCCTTCTTCTTTAGCTTAGTAAGCATTGACCCACTTCCAACAATAACTAATCTCTTTTTATTCTTATTAAACGCCTCAACAATAGTATCAAACCGCTTATATTCAACAATCCTACCGACAGTAACATAGTATTCTTCCTTGATATCCATTGGTTTAAAATAGTCTACATCTACGGGAGGATAAATAACTATCGAATCTCTTCCATAAATGTTTTTAACCCATTGCTGAACAAAAATAGAATTGACAATGATAACATTCGGGTTTGAGGCCTGTTTTATATCATATTTCCTTAGTAAAGGTAAAATAAATCTAAAAATCTTTCGGTAAGAATTAAAATACAAATCGACCTCGTCCCAAATATATTTCATATTTCTAGCTTGGAAATAACTTATATGAAATGCATTAGATATTTTTAAAGACTTAGCTGTAGCAAAAGATGAACTTATTATCAAATCTGCTTTACTTTTTCTCGCCTTTTTATTTAAATTATTCACAAAAAAAGGAAATAACAAAATTAATTTTCTAAATGAAAATCCAAAAAATTGTAAATTTGAATTAATAACCTTAACTTTTTTTCCTACAAATGTCTTTTTTATATCTTCTTCTTTCATTAAATTAACCAATGTAAAGCAAGATGAAAAATCGAACACTTCATTTAAAGCTGAAATTACACGCTCAGCTCCTCCATATTTATCTAGCCAATCAGCTGATAATACTATTTTTTTTCCTTCTAATTTATTTTCCAATTTCTAATATTTTTAATATTTTTTGAGCAGAAACTTCCCAGTCATACTTTTTTGAATTTTTCAATCCTTTAAATTTTAATTCTTCTAATAATTTTTCATCATTAAGCGCCAATCTTATCTTACTTGACATTTCTGAAATATCATAAGGATTAAAATAAACCACAGACTCACCATATACTTCGGGTAATGAAGCTTGATTAGAAACTAAGCAAGGACAACCACAAGATTGAGCTTCTAATGGAGGTATCCCAAACCCTTCATAAAATGAAGGAAAAACAAATAGTTTAGCTTTATTATAAAGATCAACCAATTCATCATCGGTTATTCTTCCTAAAAACTTAACATTTTTATTTCTACCAATTAGATTCACGTTTGAAAAACTTTTACTATTACCTCCCACAATTAATAATTTGGTTTCTATACATCCAACCATCTCAAATGCTTTAAGCATTCCATGAAAATTTTTTTGAAGATTTAAAGATGATAATGCTAGAATAAATTTCTCTCTTTTTTCTTCTTTATTCTTAATTTTTTTTGATACAGCATTGTAAACTACACTTATCTTATTAGATTCAATATTATAATAATCACATATTTCCTTTTTTGAAAATTCACTTACCGTCAAAACATGCTTACTAACACTTAACAATCTAGGAATTATATTTTTATAAATAAGTTTAAATAAAAAAGAATATGATTCAGGATATTTAATGAATGCAATATCATGTACTGTACTAATTTTATTTTTATAAAATAAGGGTGCTGTATTACAAAAATTCAACAATAAAGGACTATTATTTTTATTTAAGTAATTAGGCAAATCTATTTGTTCCCATACATGACCTTTTTTTCTCCCGATTATTTTTACGCCCAACTCCGTTGCTAAATTAATATCTAAAATATTTTTTGGGGATACCAATTGTAGTTCATCTCCTAATATTTCTTTTAATTGCTTAGAAATCTCTATAGCAAAACGCTGAACGCCCGTTATGGGTTGGGTTAAAAAACGTGCATTTATATAAATTATTTTTTTTGACATCTCTAAAAAATTATATTATTATTTTCTATAATTGTTTAATAATCCCTTTTCTAAAAATGAAATTAATTTTCAACCTAACACACTTACTTCTTCTTTAGAAGTTAATTGAATGGTTAAAAACATGTAAAAAATCCACATCCAAAAGGGAGAAAAACTTAAATCTGGAATGGCAATAATTTGCGCAAACATCAAAACAAGAGCAAAATAAAAAATAAATAATGAAGAAGCTTTATCATTATTTTTCTTATAAAGATATTTCATTAATCTTAGATAAAAAAGACCAAAAAGAATAGCTCCTATTAATCCTGTAGTCGTTAATATATTTAAAATAAAACTAGCTCCCCTATGATTTCCTAAACCTACACCTAACATATAAGTATTTACAAATAACTCCCAAGAGAACAAAACAGCTCCCAATCTTACTCCTCCTGAATGGCTATCTCCCTTACTTGTTATCAATAACATAATTATATCAAAATATCCCGAATATACTAAACCTAAATATCCTACTATTACAACCGGAATAATCCAGAATATTTTCTTCATGTTATTTGTTAATATATATATAACTGCTCCAAAAATAAAACTTACAATTCCTGTGCCCGAAAGATTAAAAACCAAAGCTATAAGTATAAAAACACTTAATAACTTCGAAAATCTAAATTTAGAAACATATACCGCCCAAAAAGAAGCCGCTAAAAAAGCTCCTGCAAAAGACGGCTCTAAAAAAGTAGCATTTAAACGCATCAATCCCCCTAAAGCAGTTTGTTGATCTAAACTACGTATATCTGTAATAAAGAAACTTTTAGGAAAATAAATTAAATTATAAAATTTAGATACAAATTCCCATAAACCAATGAATACCACAAATACAATGGAGAAAATAAAACTTTTTGTATAAAATATTTTATCACCTAATTTACCTCTAGCAGTGAACAACAAGAGCAGCACTAAATAATGTAAGCTTAAAAAAACTATTTGAATTACACTAGAGAAAGATAGTCTTAGCGGTACTCCACCCATAAAATAATTAGTATCTATTCCCATATCAGTACTATAAACCCTAACCTTATTTTCAAATATTAAGGGCAAAAAAATAGTTGTAATAACAGCAATTAAGACAAAAACCCCAAGATACTTAAGAATAGTGTTAATTCTAATTTTTTTCTTTTGAAATATAATAGGAGTTAACCTTAAAACACAAAAACATTCTGTTACAAACAAAGGAGATAAACTTTTACCACCAAACTGTAGGACACCTGCTGTTTGAAATACACAAGAAAAAATAAGAAGCCCTGCTAAGTACTTTTTTGGTAAAAAAAAAGTACTTATACATAATAAAACCCAAACAAGTCCAAAGGAAGTCATTAATTCTTTAAAATATAAGTTTTATATTTCCAATAATAATTTAGAATAAACTGGAATTATTGATTCTATACCATATTTTTTAAGGGCATTTTGCCTTATAATCTTATTGTCAAAATCCATATTTTTTATTTTTTCTAATTTACTTTTAAAATTCTGTTCATTATAAGAATAAATATATCCATTGATGCCCTCTTCAACTATTTCTCTAATTCCCCCTGGACAGTCATTAGCTAATATAGGGCAACCACATATTAAAGATTCTAATAAAACATTTGGAAAACCTTCAAATCTTGAACTCAAAATAAATAAATCTGCCTTTTGCATATAGATATATGGATTTTTAACATTCCCTAAAAACTTAATCTTATCTTCTAACTCTAATTTTTTTACTTGCTTTTTTAAAATTTCTTTATCTTCACCATCCCCTAAAATGATTAAAAAATAATTATTATTAGTTATTTTTGAAAATTCATTTATCAATAAATCAAAACCTTTTTGGTATGTTAATCTTCCAGCTGCTAACAAATTAACCTTATTATCATCTAACTTAAAATCATCACTTTCTTTTAATTTATTAAAAATATAATTACTATCTACAGGATTATTTATTTTTTTAATTTTATTCTTATCTACATTAAAATTAGTAACAAGTTCATTAACCATATCATCTGATTGTGCTATTATAGCATCATAATTATTATAAAACTTTTTATAAAAATATTTTATAATCTTAAACCTTTCAAATAGTGATGGTAAATTAGATTCTCTTGCGATTTTTTTAATCCCTTTTGGAAACAAAAATAAAAAAGGAGAAATAAAAGCGTTTATTGTTCCTGCTCCCATAAATAAAATATCTGGCGTGTCTTTTTTTATATAAACTAATAGTTTAGATAAAAAAGTCAAAGTAGAAAATTTCAAACCATGCTTGATGCCTAAATTTACTATTTCTATGTCTTCTTTTAAATCATCAATATATACATTTACCCCTTCTTTTTTTATTATTATTAATTTTGGTTTAAATAATTTTCTATCTAAATTATTTAGTAATATAGATATTACTCTCTCTGCTCCACCTCCTCCTAAATTAGGCATTACAAATACTATTGACTTAGGTTCTTCCATAATTATTTTACTAATATTTTTTTTAATGGACTAATCAAAATGAATAAAATGAATGGAAGAACCATTTTATTCTCGCTCATCTTAATTAAATCTTTACTAGTTATTTTTCTTTCTCTAAATAAAGCTGATGCAATAAATGATGAATAATATATTTTTGCTTTTAATTTCCAGTAATAATATTTAAATAAAGAAACCTTACCTCTTAATTCGTTAGCGACACTTTCAATCCACTTACAATTTACTATCTGCTTAGAAACATCTGGTACTTTACTTTCATTATTACCTGTGCCATTCCATTGTCCAACAATTTTCTTAGTCAAAATAACATCCCCTTGTATAGCTAACCTTCCAATACATTCTAAATCACTGGATATAATATTACTTCGATAAAAATCTATTTTAAGTGCTTCCTTTCTATTATACAAAGTGGTTAAATGTGAAAAATAATACTTACTAAACAAACCCAAAATAAATTCTTTTCCAGGTATAACAAGCTCTTGATTATCTATTTTATGAATTAGCTCAAATCCTTTTTCTGGAGAAAAAAATCTTTTACATGCCATTAAAAACATAATTTTATTCCCTTTTATTTCTTCTTCTTTTATATTTATTACTGAATCTGAAATAAATTTTTTATATATAAAAAAGTCATCCCCATCCAAATTCACTACATATTCGCCGGTTGCATATTCATAGAGTAGTTTTCGATAATTTTTCACTCTACCTATATTGTTAAAATTTCTAAAATATTTAATTTGAGGAAACTCTGAAACTAATTTTTTAATAATATTTTCAGTATTATCACTAGAACAATCATCAGAAACAATAATTTCTAAATTATTATAATCTTGATATAAAGCACTACGAATTGTTTTTTCTATATATTGCTCCTGATTGTAAGTAGGAATCATAATTGTTACTAAAGGAAACACGCTCATACTACCCAATGTATTAAGTTATTTTTTTTAATAATATATATTCTGTGAATAAACTCAAAGATTTGTGCTAAGACAATAGTAGAAGATAATGTATAAATATTAATATACCCAAGAGGAATAAGTACTATTGTAATAAAAAAATAAAAAATGGTAGAATATATTAAATTTAACATAAACTCCTTAGTTAATCCGTTTATTATCAATACACTAGACCCTATAATAGAACTTAAAGGTCTTAATAAAAGAACACCTGTTATAAAAAATAGAGGTTGTGCAGGTAACATACTTGATCCTCCTAAAAATAGAATTATGTATTTGCTTAAGGCTGTAATTAATAAATAACTACAAATAAGCAATAAGAATTCAACTTTTACTATTTTTTTAAGCATCGTATGGTTTTTACTATTCGCTATTTTAGGAAATACTACATTTGTAACATTATCAAAAATTGAAATAATTATTTTTATTACTTTATAAGATAAATCATAATATGCCACGGCTTGATTCCCCATAAACATTCCTATTAAAAATATCGGAGTATTATCTTTAATGCTAGAAACTCTAGAAATAAATAGAGGATAAGAATCTTCTAAATTATTCTTAAAAGTACTTAATTTAGGAATGATAAAATTAATTTTATCAATTTTAAAAACAATTATCAATGATATTATTCCTGCTATAATAGCCCCTATCCCATTAATTATGGGTATATATAAATAATCTGATGGATGGTGAATAAAAACAAATATTAATCCTAGAAAAATTAACCGGCTAATTAAGGTAATAAAAGTTATATATTTCATTTTTTCCAACCCTTGAAAATACCACATAGGA
Source organism: Lutibacter sp. B1 (assembly GCF_012524075.1). Lineage (GTDB taxonomy): Bacteria > Bacteroidota > Bacteroidia > Flavobacteriales > Flavobacteriaceae > Lutibacter. The sequence goes on along the minus strand of NZ_JAAZUI010000020.1, from coordinate 6,991 downwards.
AATATGGCTTCATAGAGACACATCCACATAGTCAATATAAAAAGTGTTTTATAATCTTTAGCTTGGGGAAGTATATATAATAATATACCCAATATTAAAAAAGATATTATAAATAATAAAAATTTACTTAATAAGGTTGAACTTACTATTTCATCCAATTTATTTTTGTTATCTCTGTAAATACTTATTTCCTTTGTCGCCGATATATTGAAACCAAAACTTACTAATATAACTAAATAACCTATTACTGATTGAGTAAATATTACTAATCCATATCGATCACCACCTAGAACCCTAATTAAATAAGGATACGTAATTAAGGGTAGCAGCAAATTAAATACTTGTAAAATTGACAAGTAACTAAAATTATGAATTAACGTTTTATTTTTTTTAAATATACTTTTAAATCTCTGTATCATTAATTATTTTAGTATAATTATAAAACCAGTTTGTAAATTCAATAATTCCTTTTTTTAGTGGTGTTAAAGGATTGTATTTTATGCTTTGTTTTAAATGAGTAGTATCGGCATAAGTCATTTTTACATCCCCTTCTTGCATCGGTAAAAAATTTTTAGTGGCTTTTTTACCCAAACAAGTTTCCATTATTATAATAAATTCCATCAAATCAACAGGTTTAGAATTCCCTATATTAAAAACTTTAGCCTTTGGTTGTTTTATTGGCAACGTAGTTATACAGCGAACAACTCCTTCAACAATATCATTTATATAAGTGAAATCGCGTTGCATATCTCCGTTGTTAAATACTTTTATTGGCTCTCCTTTAAATATTGCATTTGCAAAAATCATCAGTGCTATATCTGGCCTACCCCATCTATATACTGTAAAAAAGCGAAGACCAGTTATTGATAAATTATACAAATGACTATAGGGTATATGCCATCAATTCATTACTCTTTTTAGTAGCTGCATACAAACTAACAGGGTTATCTACTCTATCCTCTTCAGAAAATGGAATTTTTGAATTCGCACCATATACTGAGGAACTAGAAGCACATTCTAAATGTTGAATATTATTATCTCTACAACATTCTAATACATTTACAAAACCAACTATATTATATATATGCATTAGGGTTTTCTAAGGAGTACCTAACTCCAGCTTGTGTTACCAAATTAATTACATGTGTAATTTTTTTTGCTGAAAAATAATTTCTAATTTTTTAAAATCAATAATATCTATTTTAGCAAAAGAATAGTTAGGATACTTCTTTCTTTTTACCAAACTCCCATTTGAATCAATTAAATTTCTTAAAATTCCTGATTCATTTAATTTCTCGTATTTTAAATTTATATTATCAATCCCTACAACCTTATATCCTCTGCTTGATAAAGCTTATCCTAAATGAAAACCTATAAATCCGGCTGCATCTGTAACTAATATTTTCATTGATCTTTGCTACTTATATTTCTTTATTCCAACTCCTCTTTAAATCTCTCAAAACCTTTCTTCCTAATACTACTGTTATACTGACCACAACTCCTACAAAAACAAAAATAACTAAAATCATAAATCTTTTAGGCTTTGATTTTTCAATAGGCACCACTACGGGCTTTACAACTGTAAAAACAGGCGTATCTTCTTTTACTTGGATTTGTTGGGTTTCTACTTGCTTGGCTAATTCTGAGTACACACTATATGCTAAATCATATTCAGATTGTAATCTGGTTAATGTTGTTTGCGCCAATGCAGAATTCATAAATAGATTTCGATCATTGAAACTCGCTAATTGCTGTTGCGCAATTCTAAACTCTTTTTCTTTTTCAGTATAGCGTTCTTGAATAAATTTTAACTGTTCAGCAGATTTTTGGACTTTAAAATTTATAATATACTGTTGTAATAATTCTTGCGCATTTTTTGTTAATTCTGCAGCGTTTAAAGCCTCCGGCATATTTGATGATAAAGTGATATAACCTTCTTTATCGTTGACTGACAAAGAAACTTGATTATTTAATCTCTCAATTAATTCTTTTTCTTCTTCACTAATGGTTAGTATTTGGTTGTTGGTTGTTAGTCTCTGGTTACTCGTAGACTTTCCTTGTATGGCTTTGATAAGGATTCCCGGTAAACCAATCGTGTATTTTTTTATATACCCTAATATTCCGGGGCTATAAATAGTTGTATAATATTCGGTAAAACTTACTGGTTGTGATTGTCCTTCAATTGTTAAAGGGTTTTGCAGTAATTCTTTTTGAAACGGAATACTAGTGATTATTTGTGGATATAATGTCGGCGGTATTCCAGATTCTGAACTCATTCCTCCTAAATTAATACCAGCCATTGCTGCTAAACCGCCTAAACTACCGCCTACTTTACTATTAGAAGTTTGGGGCACAAAAGTAGTAGATGCTGTATATTCTTTTTGAGAAAAAATAGCAATAAACAGACCTATTGCCATAAAAATCAACGTAGTTTTAATTATAGTTTTTCGACCATTCCATAGAGTTTTTGCCAGTGCGATTAAGTCTATTTCATCATCTTCTATTGGATGTTCGGGTAGTTTTGTAGTATCTTTTGTCATATTTTTTATGTGATTCTGGAATTTATATGATTTGGATTTGTTTAGATTCCTGCCTGCGCAGGAATGACAGTATTATTTTTTCGTTATGCTGAACCGGTTACTGAGCGGAGCCGAAGTATTGTTTCAGCATCTTATTATTGTTTTGTACTTGCTTTTATGTGATCCTGAAACTTGTTCAGGATGACGGTTTTTATGTTTATTTAGATTCCTGCCTTTACTTTACTTCGATACAGTTCAGTTTAAAATTCAGGATGACGTTTCTTTTGTTACAGATTGCTTCGTCCTTCTCTCCTCGCAATGACCGATTTAGATTCCTGACTGCGCAGGAATGATAGTATTATTATTTCGTCATGCTGAACCGGTTACTGAGCGGAGCCGAAGTATTGTTTCAGCATCTTATTATTATTTTGTACTTGTTTCATGAGATCCTGAAACTTGTTCAGGATGACGGTTTTTATGTTTATTTAGATTCCTGCCTTTACTTTACTTCGATACAGTTCAGTTTAAAATTCAGGATGACGTTTCTTTTGTTACAGATTGCTTCGTCCTTCTCTCCTCGCAATGACGGAGTTTAGATTCCTGCTTGCGCAGGAATGACAGTATTATTTTTTCGTTATGCTGAACCGGTTACTGAGCGGAGCCGAAGTATTGTTTCAGCATCTTATTATTGTTTTGTCCTTGTTTCATGATATCCTGAAACTTGTTCAGGATGAAGGTTTTTATGTTTATTTAGATTCCCACCTTTACTTTACTTCGATACAGTTCAGTTTAAAATTCAGGATGACGTTTCTTTTGTTACAGATTGCTTCGTCCTTCTCTCCTCGCAATGACCGATTTAGATTCCTGACTGCGCAGGAATGATAGTATTATTTTTTCGTTATGCTGAACTTGTTTAACTCCTTTGAGTTGTTGATTTCAACAGCTTGTTATACTGAACCGGTTACTGAGCGGAGCTGAAGTATTGTTTCAGCATCTTATTATTGTTTTGTACTTGCTTTTATGTGATCCTGAAACTTGTTCAGGATGACGGTTTTTATGTTTATTTAGATTCCTGCCTTTACTTTACTTCGATACAGTTCAGTTTAAAATTCAGGATGACGTTTCTTTTGTTACAGATTGCTTCGTCCTTCTCTCCTCGCAATGACGGTGTTTAGATTCCTGCCTGCGCAGGAATGACAGTATTATTTTTTCGTTATGCTGAACCGGTTACTGAGCGGAGCCGAAGTATTGTTTCAGCATCTTATTATTATTTTGTACTTGCTTTTATGAGATCCTGAAACTTGTTCAGGATGACGTTTCTTTTGTTACAGATTGCTTCGTCCTTCTCTCCTCGCAATGACGGATTTAGATTCCTGCCTACGCAGGAATGACAGTATTATTTTTTCGTCATGCTAAACTTGTTTCAGCATCTTATTATTGTTTTGTACTTGCTTTTATGAGATCCTGAAACTTGTTCAGGATGACGTTTCTTTTGTTACAGATTGCTTCGTCCTTTTTCTCCTCGCAATGACGGAGTTTAGATTCCTGCCTGAGCAGGAATGACAGTATTATTTGTTATATTTTACTTCATCGTTTCACTCCTCGTAATGACACTATTTTATTTTACTAAATTATCAATTAAAATACCAAGTGTGGTGATTCCTGTGGTGATTCCTAAAACTTCTTGTATTGACATTCTGGTTCTTTCAGCTTTTTGAGGAATTACAATTAACGCTCCCGGTTCTATTTTTGGATAAGACTTAAAAAAGAGAAAGTTTTTAGTGCTTCTAACATCTCCATTTGAATAAATTACATAGCCTTTACTCTTTTTAGCTTCTTGAGAAAAACCTCCTGAACTATTGATATAATCTTTAAAAGAATTTGATTTATCGTATCTCACCAATGAAGGTGCTAAAATTTCACCTCTAACTTCTACCGTCTGTTTTTCAGAAGGTACAATTAATACATCTCCTTCATTCAAAATTAAATCGTATTTAGATTTTTTACCTTTTGAACTTAAAATTTCTCCCAAATCAATCCCAATCTTAAACTCTTTCACATCTGTTTCAATATCAACTAAAGTTGTATCTTGTTCTATCATTGTTTCTAACAATTTTATCTGTTCTTTTTCAGAAGATTCGGATAATTTTCTTACTAATGTTGCGCCTTTAATATATGCATAAGGTGATAGCCCTCCGGCTTTATCAATTAAATCAGAAATACGTTCATCTTTATTTGTAATTGAGTAATCTCCCGGGTAATTAACTTCACCTGTAATGCTTACATTTTTTTGAGCTGTAAATCCTTTTATATAACGAACTGAAACTCTGTCAAAAGGTTCAAGATATACCTCTTTTGAATTAACCTTTAAATTATTCGAACTAATGTATTTTATATTTTTACTTATATTTTCAAAAGTACCATCTGCCACTCTTCTTGAAATATCAATCACTTCAACATTAGCTCCTTCTTTAAATCCACCTGCCATTGCAATTAAATCTTCAACACGCATCCTTTCATAGAATTGAAATGTTTTAGGGTTATTTACAGCTCCATTTATAGAAACCGTATATTTTTCTTTTAAACTATATTTATCAAAAATTTGTACTTTATCTTCTCTTTTTAACTCAATATCAAAGCTTTTATCTAATACTTGTTGTACCGAAAACGAAACAATTTCCTGCTTCACATCGTCAATAGTTCTATAAATAATACCTCTGTCTAAAAAAGCATTGTCCATAACACCGGCTGCTTTTTGAATCAAATCTGACAATAAAAGCCCTTTACTTAGCTCATAATCTCCCGGTCTATAAACTGCACCTTCAATACTTACCCTATTTTTGTAACGATCAATTACTGCTCCAACAGCTATGCTATCACCATCTCGCAACATAAAATCTTTCTGAAGGTTTAAATCAATTTCATTCACTTCTTTTTGTTCTCCATTTACTCTTTCTACAACCAATCTGTTTTTATAAGCATCAGAAGTAAATCCACTAAAGTAATGAATAAGGTTATTTATGGTCTCTCCGTTTTTTATTTCATACAATCCGGGGCGTTTTACTTCACCACTAACCTTAACTATACCTATGTACGGTTGTACAATGATAATATCCTGATCACGCAACATTACATTTCCTTCTTCTGAACCTTCAATTAAATAATTATAAATATCAAAAATTCCAAATATTTCTCCACCTCTAACTACTTTTATATTTCTAAATGTTCCATTTTCAGTTGGACCTCCGGCAGCATATAAGGCATTTAAAACTGTTGAAAGAGCACTTAAAGAATATGTTCCCGGCACTTTAACTTCTCCAATTATATTTACCTGAACTGTTCTAACTCCAACCAAAGAAACATCGGCATATACTTTATTGTAACTTGAGCTTGAAGCACCAATACCGCTATAAATACGTTTTAAATAGGCTATTATTTTTTCTTTTGCTTTATCTATAGACAAGCCACTTACATAAATAGGTCCGATATTTTCAAGACGAATTGCTCCTTCTCTATCAACTTGTCTTCTATAATTATTCTCCGCAGCTCCCCATATATCAATTAACAGTTCATCTCCAGGACCTAATTGGTATGTTGCCGGTGTTGCCAAATTTAAATTTGGTGTAAATGAAATATTTGGATTGCTAAAAAAATCGTAACCAAATAAAGGGTTTTTCTCAATTTCTTCATCTATAATTCCCCCTTCTAGTCCGAATTTTTCCAAATCAGAAATTTCTGTTGCATTTGACTTTTCAGAAGATGAACTTTCAGAAATAGATTCTGAATATTTTAGTTTATTAATTCTACTCTTTAATTTTGAAAACTGAACAGCTGACATTCCTTTTGATTTAGCCAATACTTCTAGCTGTTCTAATGTGTATCCTTCTGCTTTTGCTTTATTCCAATAAGTTAAAATTTGTTCATCTGACATGCTATCTATATCAATAGCTGCCATTTGACTTGCACTTACCTGTGCTGTTGCCTCTTGAATATTAAAAATAGCTAACATTAGTAACAATGCCATTATCCACTGTTTCATATTATTTTTTATTTTGTTCAAAAATAGTTTTTTTTATTTTATTGGAATTAGAAAACTTTAATTAACGATGCTTTTCTATTACGTCATGCTGAATTTATTTCAGCATCTTGTCTTATACTTATTTTCATAATATCCTGAAATCAACGATTCAACGGAGTTAAATAAATTCAGGATGATGGTTTATTTGTTACAGATTGCTTCGTCATGCTTTACTATAAATTATAGATTTGGATTCCTGCCTACGCAGGAATGACAACTTTTATTTCCTTTTTATCTCAACTCCGCTCGATATGACACTATTATTTGTTACAGATTGCTTCGTCCTTCTCTCCTCGCAATGACGGATTTTTGATTTCTACTTCTTTCCGTCATTATAAATCTTTATAAAGCCTTTTTAGGCAGACAAAGATGAAGGAATCTTTTTGTTACGTCA
>NZ_JAAZUI010000168.1 GCF_012524075.1 Lutibacter sp. B1 | reverse complement strand
CACTTTCTTAAGTATTCTTTTAGTTTCAATATCTTGATTAAGTGGTAATTTTTTCAATTTATCAGATTCCATTATGTATAGAAATATTAATTTTCTTTACAAATGTAATTTATTATGATAAAATAATTACATTTTCTTATCATAACTTTTTAAAATGATAAAATATTTTGATTTACTTATCAAAGCTTTTTTTCAGAGAACTTATTTTGGCTAACGGTTTAGGCTAGGAAAAGTTGCGAATTTGAAAACGTACTTTTCCGCTGTTTGTTTGGCTGTTTAAATTTACTTTAATTTTTCTATTTAGCATAATGAAGCAATTTTTTTTAGCCATTGTTACCTGTAGTACTTATGCTACTTTAAATTCACCTTCGTTCATTTCAATACTAAATTTCACATTAGTTTTCAAAGCTTTA
>NZ_JAAZUI010000167.1 GCF_012524075.1 Lutibacter sp. B1 | reverse complement strand
GTTGGTTAAAATAACGAGACTGGAACTTGGCAGAGAAATTTTCTTTCAAAAATAATGATCTACTAAAGCTGAAAATTAGTTCGATTTTGAGCACTATTCCGGAATAAGTTTTTGATCTATTTTTCTTCTAAAACTAAAATTCTGCTCCGGCTGAGAATTTCTCTGAGAACTCTTCTCTCCTATTTCATCATTCTGCTAAATTGAGAAATTTAATGAGTTGAATCCGTTAAATTGATTTGAGTTTCGTTTCGTGGGATTTTTTCTCTTATTTTTAGTTTTTTAAGCTAATTTTCTGCTAAACCGATAAAAACGAACTCATTTGAATGATTTTTAGTCTGTTTTAGTTGTTTTTTATCATTTCTACTAAACTGAAAAATTCTCAACGATTGATTTTTTAGATAATTCGTTTTCTTTTTATAATT
>NZ_JAAZUI010000166.1 GCF_012524075.1 Lutibacter sp. B1 | reverse complement strand
GCGATAGCAGAGGATGATTATCAATCACAATCAGGTACGCTAACCTTTGCAGGCACTACCGAAGAGAGTCATCCAATTACAGTTTCAATAGCAGATGATACTTTGATAGAACCGACTGAGAGTTTGTATGTGAACTTGAGTAATTTGAGCACGACGCTGATAGGTATCAATGATTCACAAGGCGAGATAACTATTGAGGACAATGACGGAGGTGCAGGCAATGGACTAACCATCAGTGACATTACGGTCAATGAAGGTGATGGTACAGCGACAGTTCAAGTAACCTTAACAGGCAATGTACAGGGAGGTTTCAGTGTAGATTACCAAACATCAGACGGTACGGCGATAGCAGAGGATGATTATCAATCACAATCAGGTACGCTAACCTTTGCAGGCACTACCGAAGAGAGTCATCCAATTACAGTTTCAATAG
>NZ_JAAZUI010000001.1 GCF_012524075.1 Lutibacter sp. B1 | reverse complement strand
GGTGGTTATAGCGATAGGGCTCACCTCTTCCCATACCGAACAGAGAAGTTAAGCCTATCAGCGCAGATGGTACTGCCATTGGTGGGAGAGTATGTCACCGCCTTGCTTTTGAAAACCCTTCAACATCACGTTGAAGGGTTTTTTGTTTATATTTTAATTTTTTGAAATACTTAGGTTATATTTACATATAACTATCTAAAATAATTAAATTATGAAACATCAAAATTATGCTAATCATAGTAAATTTGTGATTGGTTATCATGTTATAACTTTATTGGCTATTTTAGCTCTTCTTATTGGCTCAATAATTAATGTAGCAAACTCTTCAAAGGAAAGCTTATATTCAGCTTCTTTATTAGTATTGGTATCTTTTATACTATTATTTATGTTTTATTTTTTAAGAGCCTTTGCTTTAAAAGCTCAAGATAGAGCAATTAGAGCAGAAGAAAAGTTTAGATACTATATTTTGACAGGAAAACCTATGAGTAATAAGCTGACGATTAGGCAAATTATTGGTTTACGATTTTCTTCAGATGAAGAATTTCTTGTTTTAGTTGAAAGAGCTGAAAAAGAAAATCTTTCAGAAAAGGAAATTAAAAAAGCTGTAAAGAATTGGAAAGCTGATACCTATAGAGTATAGGTGCATTAGTAATATATTAATAAAATCCTCATATTTTTTATGAGGATTTTTATTCTATACATTTAACATCAAAAAACGTATTAATTTTATAGAATGTACGGTATTTTAGATTGTAATAGTTTTTATGCTTCGTGTGAACGAGTTTTTAAACCTTATTTAGTTGGAAAACCTATAGTGGTTTTATCTAATAATGATGGTTGTGTAATTGCGAGAAGTTTAGAAGCAAAACCTTTTATACCAATGGGTGCAGAAGCATATAAATATGAAAAAGTATTTAAAGAACATGCCATTGAGGTTTTTTCTTCGAATTATTCATTATATGGTGATTTAAGTACCAGAGTGATGTCTATTTTATCTAAATTTTCTTCAGATATTGAATTGTATTCGATTGATGAAGCATTTTTTAAGTTAGACGGAATTGATGAAAAGGAATTAGAAAAGTATGGTTTAAAAATTAAGGAAACTATTGAAAAATGGGTTGGAATTCCTGTAAGTATTGGAATTGCACCTACTAAATCACTTTCGAAAGTTGCCAATAAAATTGCTAAAAATTTTTCAAAAAAAACAAGCGGTGTTTATGTTATTTCTGATGAAAATAAACGCATAAAAGCATTAAAATATACTGAAATTGAGAATGTTTGGGGTATTGGTCGCAGTATTTCGAAGCAGCTTAAAAAATCACATATACATACAGCATATAATTTCACATTGTTAAGTGATGAATTTGTGCGCAGTAAATTTTCAGTAGTGGGTTTGCGTTTAAAAAAAGATTTATTGGGAGAGCCAATTATAGGTTTTGAAGCTATAAAAGATAAAAAACATATTGCTACTACACGAACTTTTGAATATGCTTTAAAAGAATATGAACCTATTAAAGAACGTATAGCAACTTTTGCCAATGCTTGTGCCGAAAAGTTGAGAAAACAACGTTCGGAATGTACGAGTTTGTATGTTTTTTTAAAAACCAGTAAATATGTTGATGTTAAAAGAAGTGTTGGAGTAGTGGTGCATTTGCCGTATGCAACCAATTCAAGTATTACCATTTGTAATTCGGCAATTAAAGGCATTGGGGAGTTATTTAGAAAAGGGTATAGTTATAAAAAAGCAGGTGTGATTGTTATGGGCTTAAAACCTGAAAGTCAGCATCAATTTTCGTTGTTTACTGATGAAAACCCGAAGCATAAATTGCTAATGAAAACAATTGATGCTTTAAATTTTAAATACAACGCTCCAAAAATAAAAATTGCCAATCAGGATTTAGATAAAACGTGGAAAATGAAACAAGAACATTTATCACCAAGATATACCACAGCTATAAATGAAATTATTGAAGTAAAATGCGAGTAAAAAAAATAAAAGAAGGAATTAAAAATATCACTTTTTATGTTCCGGAAAAGGTTCAGTTTATTGAAAGACCTATTGTGAATGAAGATATTTCTGCCGGATTTCCTTCTCCTGCGGAAGATTTTAAAGAAGTTCGTATTAGTTTAGATAAAGAATTAATTACCAATGAAGATGCTACGTTTTATGCGAGAGTACGTGGAAATTCTATGATTGACGCCAATATTGAAGATGGTGATTTGTTGGTGATTGATAGAAGTATTGAAACAAGAGATGGTAAAATTGCTGTATGTATGATTGATGGTGAATTTACCGTTAAAAGATTAAAAGTTGAAAAAGGCTGTGTGTATTTAATGCCTGAAAATAAAACCTATAAAGCAATTAAAGTTACTGAAGAAAATGAATTGATTGTTTGGGGAATTGTTACCTATGTTATTAAAAAGGTTTGATGCGTGAGCGGTTGAAGTGGTATCCTTTTTGGAAATAAGCATACGCGAAATTGCCAAAAAGATTTAACGAAAGGCGCGACGGCAATGTGAATTGCCGACACGCCCTAAATAGTTTAATTTGTCAAAATACTTCTTAAAAAAAGAATTTTAATCTCTTAAAACACTTCTCCGAGATCAAAACGGATAATTTTAATCTCTTAAAACACTTCTCGAGATTAAAACGGATAATTTTAATCTCTTAAAACACTTCTCGAGATTACAATTTTTTGAATTTCAGAAGTGCCTTCATAAATTTGAGTGATTTTAGCATCTCGCATTAGACGTTCTACATGGTATTCTTTTACAAAACCGTAACCTCCGTGAATTTGAACAGCTTCAACAGTAACGCTCATAGCGGTTTCGGCAGCGTATAATTTAGCCATTGCACCACTTAAATCGTAATTTTGATGTTGGTCCTTATCCCAAGCCGCTTTGATGCATAAATGGCGTGCAGCCTCGATTTGAGTTGCCATATCGGCCAATTTAAAAGCAATTGCTTGATGATTGCTGATTTCTGTACCAAAAGCTTTACGCTCTTTAGAATATTTAAGGGCTAACTCATAAGCGCCTGCGGCAATTCCTAAGGCTTGTGAAGCAATACCAATTCTACCGCCTGCTAAGGTTTTCATAGCGAACTTAAAGCCAAAACCATCTTCACCAATTCTATTTTCTTTTGGCACTTTAACATCAGTAAACATTAAAGAATGTGTGTCGGATCCACGGATACCTAATTTGTTTTCTTTTGGGCCAACAACAAAACCTTCCATTCCTTTTTCTACAATAAAAGCGTTGATACCTTTATGCCCTTTTTCTACATCAGTTTGTGCAATTATAAGGTAAACACTGGCATTATTACCGTTAGTAATCCAGTTTTTTGTTCCGTTTAGCAAGTAATAATCGCCTTTGTCAATAGCGGTTGTACGTTGTGAAGTAGCATCGGAACCTGCTTCAGGTTCACTTAAACAAAATGCGCCAATAATTTCGCCAGTTGCAAGTGGAACCAAGTATTTTTGTTTTTGTTCTTCAGTTCCAAAGGTTTCGAGCCCCCAGCAAACTAAAGAGTTATTTACTGACATAACTACTGATGCCGAAGCATCAATTTTAGAAATTTCTTCCATAGCTAATACGTAAGAAATGGTGTCTAATCCGCTTCCGCCGTACTTTGGGTCAACCATCATTCCTAAAAATCCTAGTTCTCCCATTTTTTTTATTTGCTCTGCCGGAAATTGTTGTTTTTCATCTCGTTCAATTACTCCGGGTAACAATTCGTTTTGAGCAAAATCACGAGCAGCATCGCGTATCATTAGTTGTTCTTCAGTTAAATTAAAATCCATAATTAAGGTTAAAAATAAAGTTAGGTTTTTTCAAATATAACCTTTTTTTAAGTATTTTTTTGTTAAATATGTAGTATGAAAAGTGGAATAAATCTATGATTGAAAAACAGTGTAATATTATAGGGTTAATGTCCGGTACTTCGTTAGATGGTGTGGATATTGTTTATACTCAAATTTTTAATAACGATGAAATTTATAATTTTAAAATAGTACAAACAGAAACTATTCCATACTCAAAATTATGGGAAGAAAAATTAAGGAGTGCATTTACCTCATCTAAAGAAAGTATTTTAAAACTGCATATTGAATATGGAAACTACTTAGGAGAATTAGTTAACGAGTTTGTTGATAAATACACTATTTCTGATATAGATTTTATAGCATCACACGGACATACTATTTTTCATAAACCAAATGAAGGATACACACTACAAATTGGCGATGGACAAACCATAAGTAATACAACGGGGCTAAAAGTTATATGCGATTTTAGAACCCAAGATGTTGAATTAGGAGGACAAGGAGCTCCTCTTGTGCCTATTGGAGATAAATTGCTTTTTTCTGAATATACGTATTGTTTAAATTTAGGAGGTTTTGCCAATATTTCTTTTGAAAAAAATAAGGAGAGAATAGCTTTTGATATTTGTCCGGTAAATATTGTATTAAATTTTTATGCGAATCAGTTAGGGGTAAAATTTGATGAAGGAGGAAATTTGGCTAAAAAAGGTAAAGTAGATGAAAATTTACTGAATAAATTGAATAACATAGCTTTTTATAAAGATGCTAAACCAAAATCGTTAGGTTTAGAATTTGTTAAAAGTTCAATATTTCCTTTAATAGATGATGCAAAAATTACTGTAGAAGATATTTTAAGAACATTTGTAGCTCATATTGTAACTCAAATAAGTTTGTGTTTGGATAACAACATTAAATCGAAAATATTGGTTACCGGAGGTGGTACTTTTAATACTTTTTTAATGGAAGAACTAAAACGTTACAGTAAAAATGAAATTGTGATACCGGATAGTGAAATTATAAACTATAAAGAGGCTTTGATTTTTGCTCTTTTAGGACTGTTACGTTCTGAAAATCAAGTGAATTGCTTGCGTAGTGTTACTGGAGCATTAAATGATCATAGTTCAGGAAAAATCTTTACTAAAAGCCATTAAGTTTTAACAATATTTGTTAAGTTTGATAAAATTTAAATGATAATAATTAAAGCCTTAAATATCTCATCTAATAGAAAGATTTATTTTTAATTGATAAGAAGAAATTAACATAATTGATTCTTATTAAAAGGATATTATTGTAAATAATTTAAACAAAATAAAAGAAACTTTTAAATAATAATATGATAAACAATTAATTAAACTTTAAAACATGGAAACAGTCATTATAATAATATTTATTTTAGGATATTTAGCAATAACCTTAGAACATAATTTAAAAGTAGATAAGCTAATTCCTGCTTTAGGAATGATGGCAATTTTATGGGCTTTGGTAGCTTTTGGTATTGATAATTTTTCAAATTGGTTTGATTCTGCAGGACATAAATTAATCGAAGGATTTTCAAGTTTTGCAAACGAAGAAAAACATCATTTACTTGAAGAAACGTTATTGCATCATTTAGGTAAAACAGCTGAAATTCTATTTTTCTTACTGGGTGCTATGACCATAGTTGAAATGATAGATTATTTTGACGGTTTTTCAACATTTAAAAAATTCATAAAAACAAAAAGTAAAAAGAAATTATTATGGATTTTTGCTTTTTTAGCATTTATTCTTTCTGCTATAATAGATAATTTAACAGCCACAATAGTTTTAATTACCATTCTTCAAAAAATTATAGATGATAAGTCTACGCGTTTATGGTTTGCAAGTTTAATTATAATTGCAGCTAATGCCGGTGGAGCATGGTCTCCAATAGGTGATGTTACAACTACAATGTTGTGGATTGGTAAAAAAGTAACTTCAGCTAAATTAATAGAATATTTAATTATACCATCTTTGGTTTGTGTTGTAGTTCCGGTTTTTATAGCATCATTTATGAAACCTTTTCAAGGAAATATAGAAAAAATTGAAACAGATGATAATTCTGAACCTACAAATAAATACAGTCAAATAATGTTGTATTTAGGATTAGGAGGAATAATTTTTGTGCCTATTTTTAAAACTATAACACATTTACCACCGTATGTAGGGATGATGTTATCTTTAGCAGTTGTAGGTGTTTTTGCGGAAATTTTCAGTAGATCAAAATTTACAATGTCAAGTGTTCAACAAGATTCAGAACACAATCATGTAGGCTCTCATAGCCCTGTTCATAGCTCTTTAGCCAGAATTGAAATGTCGAGTGTATTATTTTTCTTCGGTATTTTAATGGCGGTAGCCGCTTTAGAATCTTTAGGAATGTTGTTTTTAGGAGCCGAGCACTTAAAAGTTATTATACCAAATACAGATGTAGTAATAATGTTATTAGGAGTAGGATCTGCAATAGTTGATAACGTACCTTTAGTTGCCGCAAGTATGGGAATGTTCCAAGAACCAATTGATAGTCATTTATGGCATTTTGTAGCTTATGCTGCCGGAACAGGAGGAAGTATGTTAATTATTGGATCAGCAGCCGGAGTAGTTGCAATGGGAATGGAAAAAATTAATTTCTTTTGGTATTTTAAAAAAATTTCGTGGTTAGCAGCTCTTGGCTTTGTAGCGGGAGCAATTGCTTTTATGTTTATCAGAAATTTTTAATCATATTTTTAGCTAATTTTACCCGAGAGCAATCTCGGGTTTTTTTATTTAAAAAGTTTATGAGTTACAATTTTAAATATTAAAATTCGTTAAATAACAATAAATAAAACAGTACTATATGCTTTTAACAGTTTTACAAAATTCAAGTGAAATTTTAACTGAAACCATTTCTGAAGAAAAAAAACTATCTGTATATAAATTAATAATGGATGGTGGTTTAGGAGGACAAATAATTATAGCAATACTTTTAATACTATTAATTGTTGCATTATATATTTATTTTGAACGTTTTTTTGCAATAAAGTCTGCTTCTAAAACCGATAGTAATTTTATGAATCAAATTAGAGATCATGTTACACACGGTAAATTAGATGCCGCTAAAGTTTTATGTGCTCAGGTAAAATCTCCGGCATCACGTTTAATTGAAAAAGGAATTTCAAGAATAGGTAAACCTTTAGAAGATATTCATACTGCAATTGAAAATGCCGGACGTTTAGAAATTTATAAATTGGAAAAAAATGTGAGTGTGTTGGCAACTATTGCAGGTGCCGCACCTATGATTGGGTTTTTAGGAACGGTAATAGGTATGATTATTGCTATTCATGAAATTTCTAATGCAGGAGGACAAATTGATATAAAAATGCTGTCTGACGGACTTTATACAGCTATGACAACTACTGTGGCAGGATTGATAGTAGGTATAATTTCGTATATTCAATACAATCATTTAGTAGCTAAAACTGATAAAGTTGTATACGAAATGGAAGCAAAATCTGTTGAGTTTTTAGATTTATTAAACGAGCCTATTTAATATGAATATTAGAGGTAGAAATAAAATAAACCCGAATTTTAACATGTCGTCTATGACCGACATTGTTTTTTTATTGCTCATCTTTTTTATGATAACATCTACTTTAGTTACCACAAGTGCATTAGATATTTTGTTACCTAAAGCAAGTGGTAAAACCGAAAACAAAAAATCGGTAGCTGTTAGTATAACAAAAAATTTAACATATTATATTGATAGTGAAAAAGTTGATGAAGCCAGCTTGGAACAAAATTTATTAAGTTTGCTATCTGCAAAAGAGAGTCCAACCATTGTTTTAAGAGCTGAAGAAGGAGTGCCTATTGAAAAAGCAGTTAAAATAATGGATATTGCAAATAGAAATAGATATAAAGTAATTTTAGCCGTTAGACCTAAATAATTTAAATTGAGTTTTTTAGACACAAAACATAAAAGAAAATCAGCACTATTAACAACACTAATAATGATTTTGTTAATAGTTTCACTTTTTTTTGTTGGATTGAAGTATATAGATCCACCGGAAGAATATGGTATTGCGGTTAATTTTGGTACATCTGATGTTGGAAGCGGAAATATTCAACCAACCGAGCCACTAAAATCAATTTCCGAAGAAATAGTTGAGCAAGAGCAACAAGAGGCACAAGAGGAACAAGTACAAGAAGCTATTACAGAAACATCACCCACTACTTCTAAAGAAGTGCTCACACAAAATACAGAAGATGCTTTAGTTATAAAAAAACAAAATGAAGCTAAAAAAAAGGCTGAGGAAGAAGCTAAATTAGAGAAAGAGCGCAAAGAAGCCATTGCTAAACAAAAAGCTGAAGAAGAAGCTAAAAAGAAAAACTTGGATGCTTTAATAGGAGGAATTAAAGATGCTAATGGAAAAGCTACAGGAGGAGAAGGAAATGATAATGCAGCAGGAGATAAAGGTAAAATTACAGGAGATCCAAATGCAAGTGGTTATTACGGTAGTGGAGGCAGTGGTTCGGGTGGAGATTATCAATTAGGGAACAGAAAACCTTTAAGCAGGCCAAAACCTGATTATATTTGTAACGAAGAAGGTTTAGTAATTGTTAGTATAGAAGTGGATGTTAATGGAAAAGTAATTAAAGCTACACCAGGAGTTAAAGGTTCTACAAATACAGCATCTTGTTTGTTAACTCAGGCAAAAGAAGCAGCTTTAAAAACAAAATGGGAGCCCGACGCTAAAGCACCTTCAAAACAAGTTGGAATTATTAAATACAGGTTTTCACTTTCACAATAATTTTTAATGAATTATAACGAGACCCTCAATTGGATGTTTTCGCAATTGCCAATGTATCAAAGGCAAGGAAAAACAGCTTTTAAAAAAGATTTGACAAACAGTTTAGCATTGTCTAAACATTTAAATTACCCTGAAAAAAAATTTAAAACCATTCATGTAGCCGGTACAAATGGTAAAGGATCTACCAGCCATATGATGGCTTCAATTTTACAAGAAGCAGGTTATAAAGTTGGTTTATACACTTCACCTCATTTAAAAGATTTTAGAGAGCGTATAAAAATTAATGGAAAGGTTATTAAAAAAATTGAGGTTATTAATTTTTTGAAAAAGAACATCTTATTTTTTAGTCAAAATAAACTTTCTTTTTTTGAAATGACTGTTGGTTTGGCTTTTGATTGTTTTGCAAAACAACATGTTGATATTGCCGTAGTAGAAGTTGGATTAGGAGGGCGATTAGATTCTACCAATATTATAACTCCGGAAGTTTCTGTAATTACCAATATTGGTTTTGATCACACTCAGTTTTTAGGCGAAACATTACCAGAGATAGCCTTTGAAAAAGCAGGAATAATAAAAAAAAATGTACCTGTTGTTATTGGCGAATATCAAGAAGAAATATTTCCGTTATTTCAAAACATAGCCAACCAAAATAATTCAAAACTATATTTAGCCGAGAAAAACAGTATTACAAATTTTGAAACCGATTTAAAAGGAAGCTATCAAATAAAAAATATAAAAACAGTTGTACAAACCATAAAAGTATTAGTTGATAAGGGCTTTATTATATCAGATAAAAATACAAGAGATGGTCTTTTAAATGTTGTGCAGAACACTAATCTTTTAGGAAGATGGCAAATACTTAAAAATGAGCCAAAAGTAATTTGTGATACCGGACATAATAAAGAGGGTTTACAATATGTTTTAGATCAACTTCAAAAAGAAGAATTTAAAAACTTACACATTGTTTTTGGTGTTGTTAACGATAAAAAGTTAGATAATATTCTTCCTTTATTTCCAAAAAATGCTATTTATTATTTTTGTAAACCTGATATTCCCAGAGGTTTAGAGGTTGTTGCATTACAGAAAGAGTGTTCTAAATTTCAGCTTAAAGGAAAAGGCTATAAATCAGTTCAAAGTGCATACAAATCTGCATTAGATAAAGCCACTAAAAATGACTTGATTTTTATTGGAGGAAGTACTTTTGTAGTTGCTGAAGTTATTTAACATACTTTTAAAAAGATATTTTAAAAAATATGTTCACCTATACTATTGATTAATATTTAATTAAATACTAAAATTCTAAAAAGATGATTTTTTTTGCAAAAAAGCTTTGTATAATATAAAAACTCGTTATATATTTGCATCCGCTTAGGGCAATTAGCTCAGTTGGTTCAGAGCACCTCGTTTACACCGAGGGGGTCGGGGGTTCGAATCCCTCATTGCCCACCAAAGTAAATCCTACTAGAAATAGTAGGATTTTTTTTATGCCTTATTTTTTTCCAAAAGTCAAGTTACCGGGTTTTTTAAGTTAAAAAATGGAGATTATTCAAATCTTTCTTACATTTATCCTATAAAAAAATTGCCCAACTAATTTAACCCTATTCAATGGCTAAAAAAACAAACGGAGGAACATTTGAACAACAACTGTTTAAAGCAGCTGATAAATTACGTAAAAATATTGATGCAGCAGAATACAAATACGTAGTATTAGGCTTGGTTTTTATAAAATACATATCAGAAAGTTTTGATGAGCTTTATCACAAATTAGAAGCAGACGAGTGGAGTGATCCGGAAGACAGAGATGAGTATTTGGCTGAAAATGTGTTTTTTGTACCGCCAACTGCGCGTTGGTATCACTTGCATAACAATGCAAAATTACCAATCATAGGGCAACTTATTGACCAGGCAATGGAAGCCATAGAAAAGGAAAATCAGGAGTTAAAAAATGTATTGCCCAAAGTATATGGAAAAGCCAATTTAGATAAAGCATCTTTAGGGCAGTTGATAGATTTAATTTCAAATACCGAATTACAAGCAGAAAACGAAAAATCAAAAGACCTTTTTGGTAGAGTGTACGAATATTTTTTAGGTGAATTTGCCAATGCCGAAGGCAAAAAAGGAGGTCAATTTTACACACCAAAAGCCATTGTAAAATTAATGGTAGAAATGATAGAACCTTACAAAGGGCGTGTGTACGATCCGGCTTGTGGCAGTGGAGGTATGTTTGTAATGAGCGAAAAATTTGTAACCGAACACCAAGGAAATATTAATGACATAACCATTTACGGACAAGAAAGCAACCAAACAACGTGGAAACTCTCTAAAATGAACTTGGCAATACGCAATGTAAACTCACAATTTGTAAGTTGGAATACCGAAGGCTCCTTTTTAAAAGATGCACATCCTGATTTAAAAGCAGACTATATTTTAGCCAATCCGCCATTTAACCAAAGCGAATGGGGAATAGATATTTTACAAGACGATGCACGTTGGAAATACGGTATACCGCCAAGTGGCAATGCCAATTTTGGTTGGATACAGCATATGTTGTACCATTTAGCACCAACAGGAGTAATGGCAACCGTATTAGCCAATGGCTCGTTAAGTTCTAATACCTCCGGTGAAGGAACCATTCGTAAAAATTTGGTAGAACAAGATTTGGTAGAGTGTATAGTAGCCTTACCAAAACAACTGTTTTACAATACAGGCATACCGGCTTGTATTTGGTTTTTAAGAAGAGACGTAAGTGTGAGCAGCAGAGAAATTTTATTTATTGATGCTTCTGAAATGGGTTATATGAAAGACAGAACCCACAGAGATTTAGCAGAAGAAGACATACAATTAATAGCAGATACCTACCACAGTTGGAGAAACGTTATTGCGAGTGAAACGAAGCAATCTGTTTATAAAAACATTAAAGGCTTTTGCAAAGCGGCAAAAAAAGAAGAAATTATAAAACACAACTACGTACTAACACCCGGACGTTATGTAGGCATACCGGACGAAGAAGATGACGGCATACCATTTGAAACCAAAATGGCAGATTTAACAACTGTTTTAAAAGAACAAATGGCTAAAGAAGAAGCCTTAAATAAAGAAATTAAACAGCAGCTTGCTAAAATTGGATTTGAGTTATGAATGATTGGAAAGAAACAACTTTAGTTGGATATATTGAACTGTTAAATGGGTATGCGTTTAAATCAAATGACTTCGTTTTAAGTAAATTAAATGACAATTATTTACCAATTATTAAAATTAAAAATGTTGCCAATGGTGATGTAAATTTTAATGATGTTGTGTATCATAAGATTGAGCCAAATCTTGAGAAATATATTTTAGGAAAAGATGATATTTTAATTGCTTTAACAGGAAATCATCCGTTTGCTAAGACGCAAGTTGTAGGAGGTGTTTCTAGATTTAAAATGAATGAAAAAGCCTTTTTAAATCAACGTGTAGGAAAAATATATTCGCAAAATATTAATAAATTAGATGAAAATTATATTTACTATTTTTTTAATTGGAAGAATACAAAGTTTTATTTAGGTAACCAATCAAGTGGTAGCGCAAGTCAAGCAAATATTTCAAAAAATGATGTATTAAATACTCCAATACATCTCCCACCACTTTCGGAACAAAAAGCCATCGCCAATGTTTTAACTTCTTTTGACAACAAAATAGAGTTATTGCAACAACAAAACCAAACTTTAGAAACCATTGCACAAACTATTTTTGCAGCGTGGTTTGGTAAATATCAATTGAATGATGAGTTGCCAAAGGGTTGGCGAGTCGATAGTTTAGAAAATATTTCAGAAGAAATAACTAGAGGTTTTACAACAAAATACGTTGATAAAAGTAATTTAATTAACTTAAATCAGAAAGTGAATAAAGGCAAATATTTAGAAAAACAACATTTTAAATATTACAGTAATGAAACAGAGGTGCCTACAAATAAATTTATAAAAAAATATGATCTTTTACTTAACTCACTAGGAGAAGGAACTTTGGGGAGAGTTCATCTTTATTGCGAGCAAACATCAAATGTTGTGGCTGATCAGCATATCACAATTTTAAGATTTAAGAAAGCATTAGCATTTTATGTATATCAGGTTCTTATATCTAAAAAGGGGAATTTTAGACTTATGAATGAAATATCTGGAACTACAGGAATGCTTATGTTAAATATAGGAAAAGTTAGATTGTTTAAAATAATAGTTCCAGATGATTATATGCTGAAAAAATATTTAGGTCTAGTTATACCTTTATTTGAAAAGTTAGAAATTAACAACGCACAAATCCAATCTTTAACCAAAACCAGAGATACTTTATTACCCAAATTAATGAGCGGTGCATTGAGAGTTTCCGAAGTAAAAACAAGTACCAATTAAACTATAAAAAATAGTTAGTTGCTAATTATCAGATATATTAAATTATATGCAAATTAGCAGATATTTTTAATTATACGCAAAAAAGCGTATATTTGATAAAAAAACAGAATGAAGGCAATAATAACCGGCGATATTATAAATTCAAGAAGTGAAGATGTTACTTTGTGGATGCCTACGTTAAAAGAACAACTAAACGCCATAGGTACAACGCCAAAACATTGGGAAATATATAGGGGAGACAGCTTTCAGTTACAAGTACCGCCACAAAAAGCACTTGTTACTGCATTTAAAATTAAAGCTGCCGTAAAACAGTTTAAACAATTAGATGTTAGAATGGCAATAGGTATTGGCAAGGTAACGTATCAAGCAAAAAAAATAACAGAATCTAATGGTGAAGCGTTTATAAATTCAGGCGGATGTTTTGAAGACTTAAAAAAGCAAACATTGGCAATTAAATCGCCTTGGCAAGAGTTTGATACTGCCATAAATTTAATGTTAGAAATTATGGGAATTACAATTAACAGTTGGTCTCAAAATTCGGCACTGTTAATTAAAGAAATTTTAGAAAATCCTAACAGCACTCAAAAAGAATTGGCACAGTTGCTGCATAAAAGCCAAAGCAACATTAGCGCAGGTTTAAAAAGAGCCGGTTATGATGAAATTCAAAAAATAATACATTACTATACCAACCAAATAAACGCGTTATGTTAGTACTTAGTTTAAAACTTGTATTGGCTCATATTGTTGGAGATTTTTTACTTCAACCGGATAGTTGGATAAAAGATAAGGAAGAAAAAAAGATAAAATCTCACTATTTATATTGGCATTTATTGGTGCATTTTTTGGCGTTGTTGGTAGTGCTTCAATTTAATTTTAAGTATATAGCGGGTGTTTTAGTAATTGTTCTCAGTCATTTTTGTATTGATGTTGTTAAATTATATCTTAACAATAAGTTTTTTAAAACAGCGCTATTTTTTATTGATCAGCTACTGCATTTTTTAGTAATTACAGCGGTTGTTTATTTTTATAAACCTTTTACAATACAGTTTTCAAAGGTTTTTGAACCCACAACTATTTTAACAATTATTGTAATTTTAGTGCTTACAAAAGTTACGTCAATAGTAATGAAAGTAATTATTTCAAAATGGAATCCTGAAAATGAAGATGTAAATTCACAAAATACTTCAAAATCTTTAAACAATGCGGGCAGTTATATTGGTATGTTAGAGCGTTTATTCATTTTCGGATTTATTTTAGCCAATCAATGGTCCGGCATTGGGTTTTTATTAGCCGCAAAATCAGTTTTTAGATTTGGAGATCTTTCAAAAGCAATGGACCGAAAATTAACCGAATATATTTTAATAGGAACACTTTTAAGTTTTGGGTTAGCAATACTTATAACAAAAGGGTACCAATATGTATATAAAATAGTAGGATAAATTACAATGAACGAAAATACCATAGAGCGCGCTTTTATAAACCAATTAATTGCTAAAAAGTACACGTATTTTTACGGACCTGATATTGCGCCATACAGCAACAATTCACAACGCGAAAGTTTTGAAAGTGTTATTTTAGAAAAGCAATTTAAAAAAGCATTACAAAGGCTAAATCCATCTTTGCCGGAAAGTGCTTTAACTGAAGCTTACCAAAAAGTAATTAATTTAGGTACGCAAGATGTGATGGAAAATAACGAACGTTTTCACACCCTACTTACCAATGGTGTTACTGTTGAATATACTCAAAATGGCGTTACCAAAGGTATTAAGGTACAATTAATAGATTTTGAAAATGAAACTGAAAATGAGTTTTGGGTAGTTAATCAACTAATTATTAAAGAAAATAATAATGAAAAACGATTGGATGTTGTTATTTATGTAAACGGTTTGCCGTTGGTGTTGGTAGAACTTAAAAATGCTACTGATGAAAAAGCAACTGTTTACAAAGCTTATCAACAAATTCAAAACTATAAAAAAGCAGTTCCAAGTATCTTTTATTACAATGCGTTATGTGTTATTTCTGACGGAATAGATGCCAAAGTTTCCAGTTTATCGGCACCATTTACACGATTTTTAACATGGAAAGCACCAAAAGAAAGCAATCAAATTTCTATAAATAACATACAATTAGCTGCTGAATCACCTTTAGAGTACGGCAATACCGAATTGCAAAATGTAACCGAGTTTATGCTTCAAAAAGAAGTGTTGTTAAATTTAATAAGGTATTGTACAGTTTTTGAATCTGAAGAAAAAAAAGATGAAAATACCGGATTGGTTTCTATTTTAAAAGTTAAAAAAGTTGCCGCATACCATCAATATTATGCTGTACAAAAAGCGGTACAACAAACTATAAGAGCAACAAATACCGAAGATGGAAACCGAAAAGTTGGAGTTGTTTGGCATACACAAGGCAGCGGAAAATCATTATCAATGGTTTTTTACAGTGGGCAAATTATTACGCATCCGCAAATGAAAAATCCGACCATTGTTATTTTAACAGATAGAAATGATTTAGACGATCAATTGTTCGGAACTTTTGGAAATTGTGTTGGTTTATTGCGGCAAACTCCGGTGCAGGCAACAAGCAGAACGCATTTAAAAGAACTGCTAAAAGTATCAGGCGGAGGTGTTATTTTTACAACCATTCAAAAATTTAGTCCGGAAGAAGGCAATGTGTATGATACACTGTCAAAAAGAACAAATATTGTAGTAGTTGCAGATGAAGCGCACCGAAGTCAATATGGTTTTAAAGGGCGTATTGTTGAATTAGAAGAAGGATCTGAAATTAGGTATGGCAATGCTAAATATTTGCGTGATGCGTTAACAAATGCATCTTATATT
The DNA here is from genome assembly GCF_012524075.1 of Lutibacter sp. B1. Taxonomy (GTDB): domain Bacteria; phylum Bacteroidota; class Bacteroidia; order Flavobacteriales; family Flavobacteriaceae; genus Lutibacter. The sequence continues at coordinate 339,144 of NZ_JAAZUI010000001.1, read as the reverse complement.
GGTTTTACAGGAACGCCCATTGAAAAAGAAGATAAATCTACACCGGCAGTTTTTGGAAATTATATTGATGTGTATGATATTAAACAAGCTGTAGATGATGGCGCAACAGTACCTATCAGTTATGAATCTCGTTTGGTAAAAATTAAATTAGATGCTACAGTTAGTGCTAACATTGATACTTTAATTAATGAAATTTCTGGAGCAACTGAAGAGCAATTAGAAAAATCCAAACAAAAAAATGCGCAAATAAATGCCATTGTTGGGCATCCTGACAGGTTACAAGATATAGCAAAAGATATTGTAGCTCATTTTGAAGCGCGTCAGCAATTTTTTGAAGGTAAAGCAATGATAGTGTGTATGACTCGCCAAATATGCGTTGATTTATTTGCTCAAATTACTAAGCTGAAACCACAATGGCAAAACAATGATTTAGCTAAAGGAACTATCAAAGTAATTATGACAAGTACTTCCGATGATCCGGAAAGTTTTCAACCGCATCATACTACAAAGCAACAGCGTAAAGAATTAGCTATTAGAATGAAAGATCCTAATGATGGTTTAAAATTAGTAATTGTTCGTGATATGTGGTTAACAGGATTTGATGCACCAAGTATGCATACAATGTATGTAGATAAAAAAATGCAAGGTGCAAATTTAATGCAGGCAATAGCACGTGTAAACCGCGTTTATAAAGACAAACCTGGAGGATTAATTGTAGATTATATTGGAATAGGACAGGAGTTGCGCAGTGCAATGGCAACGTATTTACAAAGTGGAGGTGAAGGAAAAGCATTTGTTGATATTAAAGAAGCCATTGCAAAAATGAAAGAAAAATTTGAAATTGTTGAGCAAATGTTTAACGGTTTTAATTTTAACGATTATTTTAAAGTTGAAACAAATCAAAAATTGCAAATATTGTTAGCTGCTCAAAATTTTATATTGGCAGATGAAAAATTAAAAGAACGATTTTTAAAGGAAGTAACAGTATTGTCTAAATTATTTGCAATGTCTGTTCCAAGTGTTGAAGCAGATTTTATTAAAGATGAAGTAGCATTTTTTCAGGCAGTAAAAGCTCGTATAAGCAAATTTTCAAGCACAGGCGTAAAATCTGATTTTGAAGTTGACACCGCCATTAAACAAATTGTTGATGACGCTCTAAGCAGCGATGGTGTTATTGATGTATTTCAAGCCGCAGGTATTAAAACGCCTTCGGTTAGTATTTTATCAGATGAATTTTTGTTGGAAGTAAAAAATATGCAGCAAAAAAATGTAGCTTTTGAATTGCTTAAAAAATTGCTGAGTGATGACGTACGAGTTCGGAAAACTAAAAATATTTCACAAGCTAAAAAGTTTTCTGAAATGATTGAAAGTGCAGTAAAAAAATATCATAACAATCAAATAGACTCTGCACAGGTATTGGAAGAATTATCATCAATAGCACGTGAAATGCGTTTGGAAGATCACAAAGCCGAAGAGTTAAACTTAACTTCAGAAGAATACGCATTTTACAGTGTGTTAAATCAAAATGATTCTACCAAATTTTTAGATGATGATAAAATGAAAGAATTAATTCACGTAATTGTAGATGTAATTCGTAAAAATGCTACGGTAGATTGGAGTAAAAGAAGTGATGTAAGAGCTAAATTACGTGTAATTGTACGTAAAATATTAATGCGCTATGGCTATCCACCGGATTTGGCGCGTTTAGAAGCTGATAAGGTTTTAGAGCAAAGTGAGTTATTGGCTGATGAGTTGACGAAGGGTTCTTAATTTACAGTAGAGAGTGCAAGTAATCAGCAGAGTTTTTTACCCCATTTTTTCTTAAGTTATCTAAAACTTGGTACTCATCTAAATTTGGGTTTCTTCTATTTAAAACTAATTCACGAAATGCCTTAATTGCTTTTTCATTGTTTAAATCTATAATGTCAGCAATAAAATCATCTGCAGATTTGATTGAAATGCCAAATTGTGACAAATATTTTTGTGGAAAATCTTTTAAATTATTTGTAACTATTACGTTAGCATTTGTTTTGATTGCAGCAGCTAATACGTGCTTATCATCTTTATCAGGTAATTTTAAATTTGGTATTAAATTTGCGTAATTTTCAACCATTGCATCCGGAAAAGCTAAATTAGCTTTGTTAGACCTTTTCTTAGCTTCATCTATAATAATTCCTTTTCTGATATTACATTTTCCCATTCATCAAAAATATGTTTACTCCATTTTGGTGTAAATAAATCGTAGTGAGCAAACCAAAATAAGATATCTCTTATTTCTATTGGGTAAATGGTGTTTGTATCTAAAACACCTATAAATTTAACGCTATGAATCATACAAGCCTAGTTCTTCATCAGATTTCATTATTTCTATTAAATGATTTTTCTGATTTTGTTTGATTTTATTTTTATATTCTTTTATGTCATCAAATTTTATCCTTCGATGTCTTCCTATTTTAGTGAATGATATTTTGCCTTCTTCAAGTAATTTTACGAGATGTGGTCTTGAACATCCTAAAAAATCAGAAGCTGCTTGTGTTGTCATTTCAGTAGCAATTGGAATAATTGAAATAGGTTTTCCTTGACTTGTAATTTCTAATATTTGTGCTAATAATTTAAGAGCCCTTAGTGGTATTACAATTTTTTCCGAAGTTTCTTCAATTTCAATTTCAGGATTTTCTGAATGCAAACCTTCCAGAGTTGCAGCAAGTGTTCTGTAAGATTTCATAGCTGTAATTTGTTCCTCTTTTGAAGGTTTCTTTATTAATTCTAAATTTTCCATTTTTTTTAATTAGGTACAACAGTTTATATCACAAACATAAACGAAATAAACGAAATAAACAAAACAAACGAAATTAAAAAAATGAATTTAACAAATAATTATCTTTTTAAAATATAAGAAGTATTATAAACTTAGTTTCTGTATCAGTCAATTAGTCATTTTTTATTTCAACTACTTTTCTCTTTTATATTTTTGGTATATTTAATGTAAAAATTAGTATTATGCGTTATTTAATTTTATTTTTTAGCTTAACGTTATTTGCCTGTAATAATTCAACTGAAAAAAAAGAAATTAAACAAGTAAATAAAGCAATTGTAAATGAGCAGGAATTGCCAAATATTTACATTGTTAAAACAATTATTTACTCTAAAGACAGTTTGCCTATTTCAGCTGATATATACGAAGTAAATAATAAGAAACCAACAATACTTTTATGTCATCAAGCCGGATTTAGCAGAGGTGAATATAAAAACACGGCTCTAAAATTAATGGATTTAGGCTTTTCTAGTATTGCAATTGATCAACGGTCAGGGAAAGAGGTTAATGGTGTAATAAATGAAACTGCTGTAGCTGCGGAAAAGAAAAATTTGCCAAGAAATTATTTAGATGCCAAACAGGATATTGAAGCTGCTATTGATTATATGTATGAAATGAATGGAAATCAGCCAATTATTTTAGTCGGAAGTTCTTATTCTGCCACTTTAGCATTATTAATAGCTACAGAATCTGAAAAGATAAAAGCTGTGGCTGCTTTTAGTCCCGGAGAATATTTTAAAGGTATTGATATTAAAAATTCAATTAAAAGTATAACGAAACCTATTTTTGTTACCTCATCTCAAAAAGAATCTGTTGCTTTAGAAGAATTAATTTCTTTAATAGATTCAAAATATGTAACTCAATTTAAACCAAGTGTAGAAGGTATTCATGGTTCAAAAGCCTTATGGGATTCTACTGCTGGAAATGAAGATTATTGGAATGTGTTTAAAGATTTCTTACAAAAAAATGGGTAAAAAATATTTTTTACCCATTTTTTCAATTTTAAGAAAAAGAAAGAATTAATCGGTTTTAAAGTTCCAAACTTGACCAATAGTTTGTCCTCCATTAGTATCTTTAACAACTACTTTCCAATAATAATTAGTTGATGCTTCCAAATTAACATCAAGAGTAGTTGCCGTTTGGTTTTCTGATGCTATAGTAACAGGATCTTCATCTGTGCCAAAATAAACATCAAAAGTTAAAGTATCATTATCAACATCACTGGCAGTCCATTCTAAGGTAGTACTTGTTTCTTGTACAACACTATTCAAATCCGGGCTTACAAGTGCCGGGCTAAATGGTAAATGATTTATTTCACCTTCACCTTCGGTATATAATTGAAAAGTTGAAGAATAATCACTGGAATCTTTACTGTCTTTTGCTTTCACACGCCAGTAATAGGCAACACCTTTTTCTAAGGTTATATTTTTTGATGTTGCTGACTGTGTAAAAGTATGAGCTATATTTGAAAATTGATTGTCGGTCGCAACTTGTATTTCATAAGTTATAGCATCTCCATCACTATCTGTTGAAGCATTCCATTGAAAATTAACAACATTGTCTATACATAACGAATTATTTATAGGATCAACCAATGTTGGTTTAGTTGGTGCATGGTTAACAGGAGTAGGAGTAGGAGGATTATCTCCGCCACCACCGCCGCATGACCAAAGCACTGAACTTAATATTGTTATAAATAAAAACTTTTTCATTATTATTGTTTTATTATTTTTAGGGTTGTAGGATTATCTAAATTAATTTTTGCAATATACAAACCTAAAGGTTTATTTTCAATATTTAAATAAACTTTACCATAAATTACAGGATAAGTTTTTGATGAAATTAATTGTGAATGTATATTATAAATATCGATTTTTACTTCTTGTTTAGTTGTAGGTATTGAAATTTCAAAAGCGCCGCTTGTTGGGTTTGGAAAAACAGCCAACGAATTATTGAATAACTCTATTTTGTTAGCATAAACGCCTTCACAACTTACAGCAGTTTTAACTTCAATTACATCACCGTGTTTAGTATCAACATCAAATGATTGAGAAAATGTTTGAAAAAGTTGTTTTCCATTTACAAAAACCTGATAAGGAGCAGTTCCTTGTTCTATTTCAATAGAAGTTTTACCCGATTTTGTGCTTGATGATTTTCCTGAAATAATAGTACCTTCAGCTATTTCTACAATATAACATTGTTCATATCCTTTTTCCGGAATTGAGATACATAATTCATAAGAACCCGGAGCTAAAGCCTCAATTGTTTTTGAGCTTGTAAAATTATAGTCAGCACCGTTTATTGAAGCAACGTAATTATATGAAGCATCAGCAGAAATTATAATTTGTCCGTTATTTTTATCAGGACAAGTTTCACTTACAACTTCAATAGTAAAATTATCGGATGACAATGTAAATAAAGGACATCCTGTACTATTTACTGTTTCTCCTTCTGGTGTGTTAGGGCATAAATCTTCAGTATCAACAACACCATCGTTATCACTATCGTCGGAAGATGTTCCTCCTCTAGGATCTAAAAGTTTAACTGTTGAATACAATTTATACTCTCCCGGATTTAAAGTTATTGATGTTGAAGTGCTTGTAATATTTTTTTCTTCACCTGTAAAATATTCGTACCAAGTACCAGTTTGTGTAAATTGAGGACTAATAGTTTTACTTGTTACATCAAAATTTCCAACTAAAACAACATCCATGTCGGTATGTTCTAATGTTATAGATTTTGTTAAGCCGCTAACATTTAAAGTAAAATCCGTTGAATTGAAAACAGGTTGTTGTTTTTTGAATTCTATTAAAGTAGACCATGTATTATAAATTTGTTTTCGGTTTACATTATCAACATAATCCCATTTAATTGGTTTTCTTCCAACACGATCATTATAATCAATACTGTAATCATACCCCAATTCTCCAAATTGCCAAATCATTTTTGGTCCAGGAATGGTGAAAAAGAACATTCCGGCTAATTCTTGGCGAGATAAAGCAGTATTTAAATCGGTAACATTATAATCACCACTGCTATTGCCATATTGTAAGTTTTTATACATCAAGCGTTCTTCATCATGACTTTCCATATAACCTACAACATTAGGGTTATTCCAACCACGTTCTTTGTATGAAATCCAAGAAATATTAGTGCTGTCATTATTATTTTCCTCTGGCCACCCCATGGTATTTTCATTATAACTATGGTTCATGTTTCCCCAGAGCATAATTCCATAATTAGCCAATTCTGTTTCTTCCGAATTTTCTGATAAATGTTCAAATATTACGTAAGGTTTATTTGAAGGATTTTGATTCCAAACATGATCGGCATAATTTTTTAAGATAGAAATTCTTGTTGCATCATAAGCACTTGCCCAGTTATCAGCTCCATAATATAAGGTATTAGAAAATCCTTTGGTAAAGTCGAATCTAAATCCGTCTACATTATATTCAGTCATCCAATAAGATAATACATCATTAAAAAATGAAGTTGTGTAAGATGATTCGTGGTTTAAGTCGTAACCCCAATGTGCACTTGTATTATCAACTAAATTATGATCTTGATTGTACCATGGATTATCAGCAGCAGGTTTGTTAAGTGCACTGTTCCAATACATTTGAAGTAAAGGAGATTGCCCATAAGAATGGTTAAAAACCACATCGGCTAAAACAGCAATTCCACGTTCGTGGCAAGCATCAACAAATTTTTTAAAATCGTTTTTTGTTCCGTAAGCTTTGTCTAAAGCCATATATAGTGCAGGATTATATCCCCAACTGTCATTACCTTCAAACTCATTTATTGGCATTAGCTCTATAGCATTTACACCTAATGTTGCCAAATAATCTAAATGAGTTAAGGCTTCATTGTAGGAGTCACTTTCTGTAAAATCTCTTACATGTAATTCGTATATTATTAAATTATCTTGAGCCGGTCTTACAAAATCGGTAATGTTCCAAGTGTAAGTTTCGTTATTTATTTTAAAAGTTGAAACATAGCCTGTTGTTAAATTTTCAGGATATGCCTTTAAATTTGGGTATGTTGTGTTTGAAATGTATTGATCATTCCAAGGATCTAGTATTTTTTCAGAATAAGGATCGGCAACTTTAATGTTATAATCAATTAAATACTGATAAGCATATTCAGTATTTGCATCTAAATTATTTAAAGTGATCCAAAAATATTCACCGTCTTTATACATTTGGTAAGTATCATCAATTTCCCAATTATTGAAATCGCCAATTAAAAAAACGTCTGTTTTATTTGGTGCTAATAGTACAAAAGTAGCTGTACCATCACCATTATTATTGAAACCATTAGTTACATTTAAAGGTAAAGTTTGATTTTGTGTTGGAGTTTTTACATAAACTGAAATTTCGGTTTCTTTGGTTTCAGTAGTAGAAGTAGCAACAGCTTTTAAAGTATAAGTACCTGAAGCTGTAAATGTATAGTTAGCAGTTATAGTATTTGTTGCTGAAGCAGTTTGTTGTGAAACATTGTCCACAAAAAGCTCCAAATCAGCATTTATTGAAGTTTCTGCAGTGATAGTAATTGTTTCGTTAAGGTTGTAAACACTATTGTTTGCAGGTTGGGTAAATGTTATATTTAAACCAGCTTCATAAATTGGAATAAATAAATCGCTTGTTTGTGTATTTCCATCTGTAGATCTAAAAACGAAGTTTAATCCAGTAATAGTTTCAGTTGAAGCAACATTATAAAAAGAATAAACATTAGGTGTAATAAGTAATTCATATTGATTTCCTGAAATATGAGTTAACTTTGGTTGTGTAGTATTATCTCCCCAAGATTCTATAACATATTTCCATGTTTCACCATTAACAGTTAGTCCTGTATGTGCATATACATCTCCGCTGTATCCGTCTAAATCTGTTCCTGTAGCATCAAAATAAATGGTAATTTCATCATTTGCAGTAGGAACAGTGGGGGAAGTAGTAACCTGAGAATAGCTAAGGTTAAAAACTAAAAAGAATAATATGAGTAGTAGTTTTTTCATCTTTTATAAGTTAATCAAAATTAAAATAAATCCGAATATTTCGGATTTATTTTAACATTAATATTAGAAATTAAAGGCTGCTCATTTTGAACAGCCTTTTTGTTTAATTAATAATTTATTATTAATTAATAGAATAAGTTCCTGTGGCAAGATTTAACATCACTCTGTAATCTCCTGCAGTAACAACTATATTATCGCCTCCATTATCTAATGTGCCATCAGCACCAGTATCTCCATAATTAGTGTCCCAAGCACTGTTTACTCTGAACTTAATTTCACCATCTAAAAGTGTTACAATTTCACCAACCCAAATATCTGGGTTAACTTCTGTAAGCGTGAAATCTGGAGTTTCTCCCCAATTATTATATCCAGACCCTACAATACCCAATAAATCATCTGGTTCTATGGTGTACGTGTTACTATTGAAGTCTAAAGTTACTGTGTAATAACCTTCCGTAACGACAATATTGTCGCCTCCATCTTCTAAAGTACCATCAGCACCAGTATCACCATAATTAATATCCCAAGCATTATTTTGTCTGAATTTAATTTCACCATCTACTAAATGTACACCAGCTTTAAAAGTATCTGTTGTATAATCGTAGTAAAATTTGGCGTCTGGAGTTTCTCCCCAATTATTATATCCAGAACCTACAATTCCCCAAGAAAAAGGTTCTATAGTATAAGTACTGTCGTTTAAATTCATAGTAATTTTATAAGTTCCGGCAGTTACCATAATATTATCTCCTCCATCTTCTAAAGTGCCATCTGCACCAGTATCACCTAAATTATGATCCCATGCATTATCTTCTCTAAATTTAATTTCACCATCTACTAAAGTTGCATAAGCCACATAAACATTTAATTGAGAGGTGGTATAAAATGGAGCATCTGCATAAGCTCCCCAATTATTATATCCTGACCCCACAACACCCCAAGTGGTTGGTAGTGGTCCTATAACTTCCTCTAATGTTATTGTTTTATCTATAGTATTTAAAGTTAAATCCCAAGTGCCTTCACCACCTGTAAACATAAAGTTCATTGCATCGTCATTTGCATTTTCTAATAAAGAATCTATGGTATAGCCTTTGGAAGCAAAATAGTCATAGTTATAACTAATATTTGAATCTGTAGGTACAGCAAAAAATCTGAATGTGCCAGAGGTTAATTTAACTCGGGTTGCGAACACACCATCTGTATTTATTAAAGTTGTGTTTTCACTTAAAGCTTCACCTCCAATTAATAATTCTTGACTCATACCATTGTAAAAGGCATTAGATGAAATGGTTATGGGTTGTGAGTATGCTTTTGCTATGGAAGCTCCTAAAACACTTTCTACTCTAACTTCAAAATTATTTACCTCATCAAAACTTATAGATAAACTAGATCCTATGGCGGTTAAATTTGTTTTTATTTTGTTGAAAGCGTCATTTAATTCTCCATAAGTTAAGGAACGTGATAATTCTGATGTGCCATCTTGAGCTAAAGGAATTGTTACGGCAGATTCAAAATCATTACCTGTAACATCCATTTGTAAGTAATACATAATATTACCATCGTTATCACCTGAAGCAGCTGTCCATGAAAAAGTGACAGCCTCTTCAGCTTCGTTTCCTTGTACGGCATCAGTTGTTTGTATAATTTCGAATGTACTAACATCAGGAGTATTTAATTCAGATGCAATTAATTCAGCTTCAGATTCTTCTAAAGTATTAATAGATACATCATCTGGAGAACAAGCTCCAAAGCTAACACTCATTATTACAATTAGTATATAAATTAATTTTTTCATATTATTCTATTTTGTTTTAAACGTTATACTCCTGATACTTCTGCAGTTCCATTAACATTAATTTTTAATGTTAGTGTCGCATTTCCCGCACTAACAGCAAAATTTGAAGCAGCTGGGTTATAAGTAACCATAGGATCACTAACACCTACATTAAATGCCCATTCATCTCCGTAAACTTCATCACCTATATTTTTAGAACGGAATTTAATTTCTCCATCTGTTAAGGCGATATCTATAGTCCAAGAGTTTGAATTGAAATCGTATGTCATTGCAGTTTCTCCATCCCATGCATTGGGTGTAGCACTACCAATAACACCCCATTGCATTTTCACTAACTTGTATGTTAAGTTATCTAAATCTACTTGCACATAATATTGACCTTCTTCCGGTATTTCGATATTTCCACTATCACTTCCGTCCATTAAGTTGCCATCTTGTGCACCATCTATAACACCATAATTGCCTACAATATCATCCCAGCCCACTTGGTTAGAGATAAATTTAAAGATATCTCCAGATGTTCCTTTTACATAAGCTTCAAAAACTTTAGTCGTTCCATCTCCAATATATCTCATTTCTAGGGCTTGTTCAGGTGTCCATGAGCTTACTCCATAATAAGATTGTATAGATCCAACCAAGAATAATTCTGGTTCAATAACTACAATTTCCTCATATGCATTTACATATATTGAAATTGGTTCTGAGTAGGTTTTGTCGCCAGAAACATCTGCTTTACTAATAACTCTCACCTCAAATTCTGTAGCTACTGAAAAGTTAACAGCTAAAGCAGAACCTGAAGTTACAAGATATGTATTAATTTGATTTACAGCCAAATTTAAGTCGCCATTAGTTATGTCTAAAGATGTTTCGGTTGATCCTCCACTATCTAAAGGAATGTATGCTGCATTTTTAAAATTATTTCCTTGAATATCCATTTCAAGAAAATAAAGTATAGTGCCATTATAATTACTTGTTACGGGTGACCATGAGAAAGTTGTGGCAACTTCTTCTTCATTACCTACAAAAGTTTCTGTGGTTTCTGTAATTTCAAAGTCTAGTACTTCTGGTGTATTTAGTACCGCTATTCCTTCAACAGTTTCTGAAGGCATGATGTTTATATCTGCATCATCGTCATCTTCACAAGACCAAATACTTATAGATAAAAGTAATACTAGTATAAATTTTATATTTTTCATTTTAATACGATTTTTAAATTAGTATCCTGAGTTTTGAGGTAACAAGTTATCATTTGCATTGATAGCAAATTGTGGTACGGGGAAAATATTTCTTGTAGGTGCAGAAGGGTTTTTAAAGTCCCATTCTTTGTTAAATTCACCAAATCGAATTAAATCCTGTCTTCTGTAACCTTGCCATAGGAGTTCTCTTCCACGCTCATCTAAAATATCATTTAGTGAATAATTACCGGTAATAGGTGCATTAGCTCTTTGCTTAATTTGATTAACAAGCGCATCACCATTTTGCCCTAAACGGACCATAGCTTCTGCTTTAGTTAATATAATGTCTGGTAAACTGAAGATAGCAAAATCATTGCTTAAGTTCCCTTTGGCACCTTCTTTAATTTCCCATTTAGCAACTCTTACTCCAGAATTACGAATTTCGTTCATACTGTATGTATTAGCATCTATTAATAATGCAGGTATTTCAGGTGTTAAAATTAAATTTACCCCAGCTACGTCATCAAAAATTTCACTACCATCTTTTGCATACTGTTGCCCTACCAAAAGCCCTTCTGTTCTTAAATCTGAACTTTCAAATAAATTATAAGTGCTTTCTAATATTGCAAAACCATTCCACGGTTGAACACTTATATTGAATGTTTGTTGATTCAGGTAATGTAATGTTCTCATATGGAAATTAAATCCTGTAAACTTATCTTCGTCATAAGCAATTGTATATATATTTTCTTTGGAAGCACCATTATCTGTTTTAAAAGCATCTAAAGGATTTACCTCTAATTCATACCCTAAACCAATTACATTATTACAAGCATCAATTGTTTCAGCCCACATAGGTGTACCTGTATATACTTCAGCATTAAGATACAATTTTGCTAATAGCGCATAAGCTGTTCCTTGGTTTATAGAACTTGATGCCACTCCTGGTGTTGGAGTTGGTAATTTGTCTATATTATCTAAAATATCTTGAACTATAGTGTTAAACACTTCTGCTCTAGGTGTTCTACTTGGAAACTCATTAGCTCCAGTAAAAGTTCTTGGGAACGGTACAGCTCCATAATTGTCTATTGCTAAATAATAGTAATAAGCTCTTGCAACAATTGTTTGTGCTAAAACAGTTGCAACTTCCTCATTATCAGCATTTACTTCTAATAATTCTATTGCTCTGTTAGCTCTAGGTACAGCATCATAAATTAATCCCCATAATTGATTAACAGCTTCGGTGGTATTTCCCCATGTATGATTGTGAAGTACACGCCATTTACCACCATCATCCCAGTCAGATCCTCTGGTAGGAGCTACTGCTTCATCACTGGTTACTTCTTGAAGAAACCACCAACCGCCACCATCTAGCATACTTTGAGTTTTAGTAAAAACCGGATTAGCAACACGTATAGCTTGTTCAGAATTTTCAGGATATTCATCTCCCGGAATAAAATCTGAAACATCACTTTCTAAATCAGTACAATTGTAAAGCGTAAAACTTACAACAAGTACTACTATAATTTTATATATGTATTTCATTTCTTTAAATTATTATAATTCAACGTTTAAACCGAATGTAATTGTACGTGTTTTTGGATAAATATTGTATTGATCTATACCAAAATAGATTTCTCCTTTATCTCTGTCTCCACCACTATAGTTAACTTCTGGGTCAATGCCATCATAATTTGTTAAAGTGAAAACATTGTTTATTGAAGCATATACTCTTAATTTGCTTATACCTTTAACTAAAGTTTTAGGGAAAGTATATCCTAAGTTAACATTATCTAATTTCAGGTAACTTCCATCTTCAACATAATAACTCAAAGATTGGTATGCACCTCCTACATAGCCATCTAAATCTAGAGCTTCATCAAGTACATTTCTTTGAGTAATATAATCAGGATTACCAAACACTTGTTTTGTGGCATTATAAATGTCGTGCCCAATTACTGCTCTAAATGACATACTTAAATCCCAATCTTTATAAGTAAAATTATTACTCCATCCTAATTCAAAATCAGGTAAAGCATTTCCAATCGGTTTTTTATGTTCATCAGATTGAGAAACATCATCTAAGTAGTAAATTTCATTATCGGTACCTTTAATCATCCATTTTCCATCGCTTACTCCTGCATATTCAAAACCATAAAAAGTTCCTAAATCATGTTTAGGGAGCATACGTTGGGTAGCAACACCAACAATACCTGGAGCAGAAATATATCCTACATCTCTGTAATCTAAATCATATTTACCACCGTCAAGAGATTTAATTTCCATACTGTTTGTGGAATAAGTGAATGTAGTATTCCATTTAAAATTACCAGTATTAAATATTTTTCCCATTAATGTTGCTTCAAAACCTGTGTTTTCCATTTCACCACCATTATAATACACTTTTCCTGAATAATTTGTTTCAGTTGGAACATCATAAACAGATAGCATGTCTGAAATTTGTTTAGAATAATATTCTACAGAACCTGAAATACGGTTGTCAAATAATCCAAAATCTAAACCTATGTTGATTTCTTCATTTTCATCCCATTTTAAATCAGGGTTACCATTATTGTAATAATCTAAATTTACAATAGGATTTCCTGTTTCCGGGTCAATTGATGTTCCAGAAGGTCCTACTCTTAGTTGATATAAATAGCTATCAATATTACTATTACCGGAAAGCCCCCAACTGGCTCTTAATTTTAAAAGGTTAATTGTATTGTTCTCTACTAAAAAGTTTTCATTAGCCATATTCCAAGCTACTTGTACTGAAGGAAACCAACCCCAGTCTTCATTACGACCAAAAACAGATGATCCATCTCTACGAATCATAGCTGTTAAATAATATTTAGAATCATAATCATACATTATACGTCCAAAATAACCGATATCAGTTCTTTCACCTTTGTATGACTCAATATCTCCTAATTGAATATTTTCAAAATTTTGAAGTTTATCTGCTCCAAGAGAATTTGAAATAGGTTCTCTACCTTCAGCAAGGAAACCATCCCAATCCTGTTTTCTATAGGAATAACCAGCTAAGGCAGTAAGGTTGTGCACATCATTAAATGTTTTTTTGTAAGTTAATGTTCCTTCAAGCATAGATTGCGCCCAGTTATCATAAGCTCTTTTACCATATCCAGCTCTAATAAGCGTGTTTTGAGTTCCTATTGTATTGCTATATTTAGGTTCAAAATAAGTTGATTCACTGTCATTTCTTAAGTAACTTAAGTTTAAGGCTCCTGTTAAACCTTCTATAAATGTATAATTCAACCCTAAGTTAGCTGTATATTTTTTAGCATCTCTTTCATTTTGAATTTGATCTAAACTAGCTACCGGATTGTAATAGTTATATACTCTGGCAGTTTCAAAATAACTACCATCGGCATTATAAATAGGATCGGTTGGTAATCTTTGAAAAGATTGGAATAAAGCATCAGTAGCTTCATTACTACCATAATTAATATAATCATTTTCTTCAATAGTACCAGACAAACCCATAGTAATTTTTAGTTTGTCATCAAATGTTTTTTGGGTTAAATCAATTCTTGCTGTAGTACGGTTTTTATTTGATCCATCAATAACGCCTTCAAAATCTGTATTTGTAATTGAAGCTCTATAAGTATTTGTATCAGATCCTCCAGAGATTGCAAAGTTATTATTTAAGGTAACACCTGTTCTATATACTTCATCCTGCCAATCAATATTTCCACCTGCATCAGAAAAATCACTGTATTTATCTTGGTTTTCATTTATATAAGCTCTATAGCTTTTAGCAGATTGAAGATCTAAATCATTTGCAACATCATCTATCGCAACATAAGTGTTATATTCAATTTTTGCAACACCTTCTTTTCCTGATTTTGTGGTAACAAAGACAACACCATTTGCACCATCAGCACCATAAATAGCTGTTGAGGCAGCGTCTTTTAAAATATCAAAAGCTATAATATCTTCGGGAGCAATTGTTGTAATATCAACTCCTCTAACACCATTAACTACATATAAAGGGTCACCTCCAGCAGCAAAACCAGCAGCACCTCTAATTCTTACATTAAAACCAGCATTAGGGTCACCACCTTGTTTAGTTATACTAACCCCGGCAGCTTTACCTTGAAGTGCTTGTATTGGATCAACTAAAGTACCTTGATTTAAATCAGCAGCTGAAACTTTAACAGCAGCTCCTGTTTTATCCTTTTTCTTTACTTCACCATACCCAACAATAACTACTTCTTCAAGCGTTTCTAAACTTTCTTGTAAAACAACATTAATTGTTGTTGAAGATGATACAGTAATTTCTTGAGTTTTAAACCCAATATAAGAGAACACCAGCACATCCCCTTTTTTGACATTTTCTAACGTATAATTTCCGTCAAAATCAGTCGAAGTACCTCTTGTAGTTCCTTTAATTATAATGTCAACTCCAGGTAGTGTAGAACCACTTGTTGCATCTGTTACGGTACCTTGAATAGTTTGCTGTGCAAACATAAATAAAGGGAACAGAAGTGTGACATTAAACAATAAAAATTTAAAATTTTTCATCTATTTTAAGTTAATTAATAATTAAGGTTTTTAAATAATTTTACTATTTTACTCATTTCACTCTGTGAAGATAATAAGTTAACGATTAGTTAACAATGATACAAGTCACTTTTTAACTTTCGAAAACGTTTTCGTGTTTATAACTTTTTTACTCAAACGTTAGAGTTTATCAACTTTTTTTTGCAATTTTTTTGATTATTCTCAAAATAAGCCTCTTATTTTATATTTATAATGAAAAATGGCAATATTGTTTTTTTGAATTTCGTATATTTAATATATAGTTTATATTTGTATTTGAGTATATTTTAGACCGATTATATGAAGCCAAGAATTACATTAAAAAATATAGCTAAGGAGTTTGGAGTGTCAATTTCAACAGTGTCTAAAGCATTGAAAGGTAGCCACGAAATTAGTGAAGAAACCAGAGAGAGAATTCAAGCATATGCAGATTATTATAATTACAAACCAAATAGTTTAGCGTTACAACTTCGCAGCCAAAAAACTTCGGTAATTGGAGTGATAATTCCGGAGATTGTGCATCACTTTTTTTCTACAGTAATTAATGGTATTGAACAGTATGCTAATGAAAGAGGTTATAATGTAATGATTTGTTTGTCAAATGAATCGTATGAAAAAGAAGTTTCAAATATTAGTATGCTTACCAATGGTAGTGTAGATGGTTTAATTGTATCAATTGCAAGAGAGACACAAGAAAATCAAATTTATAAACATTTTGATGCGCTTATTAAAGATGATTTTCCTCTAGTTTTATTTGACAGAGTAGTTGATTCAATTAAATGTGATAAAGTTATTATTGATGATATTGGAGGTGCTATTAAAGCGACAGATCACTTAATTGAAATTGGTTCTAAACGTATAGCGTTACTAACCACGCAAGATTATATTTCGGTAGGTTCATTGCGTAAAGAGGGTTATATAAAATCATTAATTAAAAATGGAATTAAAGTTGATGAAAATTTAATTTATAAAATTGATGATAAAAGAGATTTGTATGAACAAATTAAAAAAGTTATTAATGTAAAAAATCCGCCTGATGCTATTTTAGCCGTAAATGAAATATATGCAGCAATAGCTTCAAAAATTTCAAAAGAAAGAGGACTTGTTATACCTAATGATATTGCAATTATTGGATTTACCAGCGGTCTAATATCAGAATTTACTTCACCATCATTAACATCTGTAATGCAACATGGTGCTTTAATGGGAAAACAAGCTGCCGAGTTATTAATAAATAGAATAGAGCATAAAGGTGTGGATGAAGATTACCAAAAAGAGGTGATTTCTCCAAACTTAAAAATTAGAGAATCTACAAAAAGATAACTTTTAAATTACTGATTTAGTATAATTTTGTATATTTGCACCGTAAAAGCAATTTTACAATTACTATTTTTCACACTTCACACCAAGCAATTAAGGTTAATCAGCCTTAAATTGTATTAATTTTAATATTGACATTTATGGAAAAACGGAAACTAGGTTTCTGGGAAATCTGGAATATGAGTTTCGGTTTCTTGGGAATTCAAATGGGTTTTGCATTGCAAAATGCCAACGCTAGTAGAATATTACAAATTTTTGGTGCAGATGTACACGAATTATCTTGGTTTTGGATAGTAGCTCCTTTAACAGGTTTAATTATTCAGCCAATTATTGGATATTATAGCGATAGAACTTGGACAAAATTGGGTAGAAGGCGCCCATACTTTTTAGTAGGAGCATTATTAGCTTCTGTAGGGTTGGTTTTAATGCCTAATGCTGATATGTTTACAGCATTTTTACCTTCATTATGGGTTGGTGCAGGAATGCTTATGATAATGGATGCTTCTTTTAATGTAGCAATGGAACCATTTAGAGCTTTGGTGGCTGATATTTTACCTTCAGATCAAAGAACGCTTGGTTTTAGTATACAAACTGTATTAATTGGAGTGGGAGCCGTGGTAGGTTCTTGGTTACCTTACGTATTAACAAACTGGTTTGGGGTTTTAAACGATGCTAAGCCGGGTGAAGTACCTCTAAATTTATTGCTTTCTTTTGTAATTGGTGCTGCTGTATTAGTTATTAGTATTTTAATAACGGTATTTAGCACTAAAGAATATACTCCTGAGGAAATGGCTCAGTTTAGTGTTGATGAAGATGAGGTTGTAGAAGAAGAATCTAGTTTATTAGATATTTTCACCGATTTTAAAAAGATGCCTTTAACAATGAAACAATTGAGCTTTGTTCAATTCTTTTCATGGTTTGGTTTATTTGGTTTATGGGTTTTTGCAACTCCGGCTATTGCACATCATATTTATGGACTGGGATTAGATGACCACGGCAAAGCTTATCAAAACGCAGGTGATTGGGTAGGTATTTTATTTGGTGTTTATAATGCAGTTTCAGCTGTTTTTGCATTCTTTTTACCGGCAATCGCTAAAAAAATTGGGAGGAAAAAAACACATGCAATTTCGTTAGTTATTGGTGGTCTAGGACTAATCTCAATTTATTTTATGCCAAACGAAGATTGGTT
Organism: Lutibacter sp. B1; assembly: GCF_012524075.1. Taxonomy (GTDB): domain Bacteria; phylum Bacteroidota; class Bacteroidia; order Flavobacteriales; family Flavobacteriaceae; genus Lutibacter. The sequence goes on along the minus strand of NZ_JAAZUI010000001.1, from coordinate 321,276 downwards.
AATTCTTTCTATGATTGGTGTGGGTATAGCTTGGGCTAGTATTTTGGCAATGCCTTATGCAATTTTAGCAGGTTCAATACCAGCCAAAAAAATGGGTGTTTATATGGGAATTTTTAACTTTTTTATAGTCCTTCCTCAGATTGTAAACGCTTTAATTGGAGGTCCAATTGTAAAATATGTTTATGGGGGTAATCCAATATATGCATTAATTATTAGTGGTGTTTCGTTTTTAATTGCAGCAATTTTAGTGTCAAGAGTAAAAGATGTTGATGATGTAATAACAGATAATTAAATGAAAAAAGAGATAGCATTTATATTTGATTTAGATGGTGTAATAGTTGATACAGCAAAATATCACTATTTAGCATGGAAAAATTTAGCAAATTCTTTAGGATTTGATTTTACAGAAAAAAATAATGAACTTTTAAAAGGTGTAAGTAGAGTAAAATCGTTAGAAATTTTGTTAAATATTGGTAATGTTCAATTATCAGAAGAAAAAAAACAAACCCTTTTAGTTCAAAAAAATACTGAATACTTAGGGTATGTTAATAAAATGACTTCTGATGAAATATTACCGGGAGTTAATGAACTTTTAAACTTTTTAGATACCAATAACATAAAATACGCATTGGGTTCAGCAAGTAAAAACGCACCATTAATTTTAGAAAAAGTTGGGTTGTTAAACCGCTTTTCGGCTATTGTTGATGGTAACGATGTTTCAAAAGCAAAACCTGATCCTGAAGTGTTTTTAATAGGAGCAAAAAAGTTACATATAAAACCGGAAAATTGCGTTGTTTTTGAAGATGCAATTGCAGGTATAGAAGCAGCAAACAGAGCAAATATGATAAGTGTTGGAATTGGCGAAAAAGAAGTATTAGGAGAAGCAACATTTGTATTTGAGAATATGGCTGTTATAACTACTGATTTTTTAAAAAATCTAATTAATTAAGAAAGAGATGAACAAGAATTATATTATTCCTAATGAATGGTCTATTGTGGAAGAAGGCTTTGATAAAAAAAATGTTGAAGCCTCAGAAAGTCTATTTAGTATAGGTAACGGATCAATGGGACAAAGAGCCAATTTTGAAGAAGATTATTCAGGAGATACCTTTCAAGGAAGTTATATTGGAGGTATTTATTATCCTGATAAAACAAGAGTTGGCTGGTGGAAAAATGGTTATCCGGAATATTTTGCAAAAGTGTTAAATGCACCAAATTGGATTGGTATTCATATACAAATAAATAATACCAAATTAGATTTAAATACGTGCGAGGTTTCAGATTTTAAAAGAGAGTTAAACATGAAAGAAGGATGGCTAAGTCGTTCTTTTAAAGCAAAACTTCAAACTGGTGAAGAAATCCAAGTTAGTACAAAGCGTTTTATAAGTGTAAAATACAACGAAGTTGGAGCTATAAAATACAATATTAAAGCATTGAACTTTTCAGGAGACATTATTTTTTCACCTTATATTGATGCCGGTATCGAAAATGAAGACTCTAATTACAATGAATATTTTTGGAAAACCTTAAAAATACTTGAAGGAACTAATGAAGGAAGTATTTTAGCTAAAACACTTAAAACCGAATTTAATGTTGGTACAGCAATGAAAGTAGATTTTGCTGTAAACAATAACATAATTGAAACAACACAACAAAATATTATTGCAGAGAAATCTCTAACATACACCTATAAAATTAATGTACAAGAAGGAGATACTGCAACAATTTATAAATATGGCAGCTACGTTAGTTCTTTAAATTATGAGAATGAAGAATTAATTGAGGCTTCATTAAAAAATGTACAAGAAGCTAAAGAGTTAGGTTTTGAATACTTGCTGGAAGCACAAATCAAATCTTGGGAAGAGATATGGAAAACTGCCGATATTATTATTGAGGGTGATGTAAAAGCTCAACAAGGAATCCGATTTAATATTTTCCAATTAAATCAAACTTATATGGGTACCGATGCTCGTTTAAATATTGGACCTAAAGGTTTTACTGGTGAAAAGTATGGAGGAAGTACTTATTGGGATACTGAGGCATATTGTATTCCGTTTTATATGGCAACCAAAGATGCAAGTGTAGCAAAAAATTTATTGATATATCGTTACAACCAACTTGATAAAGCTATTGAAAATGCAGAAAAGCTTGGTTTTAAAAACGGAGCAGCATTGTATCCAATGGTTACAATGAACGGTGAAGAATGTCATAACGAATGGGAAATTACTTTTGAAGAAATTCATAGAAATGGAGCAATGGTTTATGGTATTTACAATTATGTAAACTATACCCAAGATTTTGAGTACGTTTCTCAATATGGTTTAGAAGTAATGATTGCAATTGCTCGTTTTTGGCATCAAAGAGCTAACTTTTCTAAAATCAAAAACAAATTTGTAATTTTAGGAGTTACCGGTCCAAACGAGTATGAAAACAATGTGAATAACAACTTTTATACCAACTATTTGGCAAAATGGTGTATTGAATATGCTGTAGATTGTTTAAATAAGGTAAAACATAATTACCCGGAAGATTTTAAACGAATAGTAGCTAAAACCAATTTATCGGGAGAAGAAACGTATAAATGGTTAAAAGTAGCAGAACACATGTATTTTCCATATAGCGAAGAAAATAATGTGTATTTACAACAAGACGGATTTTTAGATAAAGAAATAATTCCTGTAGATGAATTACCAAAATCTGAACGTCCAATCAATCAAAAATGGTCTTGGGACAGAATTTTACGTTCGTGTTATATAAAACAAGCCGATGTATTACAAGGCATGTTCTTTTTTGAAGATAAATTTAGCAGTGAAGAATTAGAACGTCATTTTGATTTTTACGAGCCATTAACAGTTCACGAATCTTCATTATCGCCTTGTGTTCACTCAATTTTAGCTGCATCTATTGATAGAATGCCTAAAGCATACGAACAATATTTACGTACAGCGCGCTTAGATTTAGATGATTATAATTGCGAAGTACATGAAGGATGTCATATTACAAGTATGGCAGGTACGTGGATGTCAATAGTTCAAGGATTTGGAGGAATGCGTGTTTGGGAAAATGGCAAATTAACATTTAACCCTCAAATTCCAAAAGAATGGAAATCATATTCGTTTACCATAAATTTCAGAGGAAATATTATTAAAGTTTATAAGAGTCAGACAGAATGTAAATTTTATAATGAATCCGGTAATGAAATTAAAATGATGGTGCATGATACGGAGATTTCAATTCCTTCAAAACAATTAGTTACAGTTTAATAACTATGAAATAAATTCAAACAAAAACTAATCAGTTTAACATAAGTTAAAGATTAGTTTTTGTTTTCTTAGTAACATCTGACATTATAAATCATTAAATTTAACAGATGAAAAATACATATTTACTAATTGTAATGTTTTTTTGTATTTCAATAAATGCTCAAAACATACAAAGAGTAGAACCGCCATTTTGGTGGACAGGAATGAACCATAATCAATTAGAATTAATGGTTTATGGTAAAGACATTGCTCAATACAAACCAACATTAGATACTGATAATATAAAGTTAGTTGGTGTAAAAAAAACAAATAACAAAAATTATATATTCTTAAATTTAGATTTAGCAGAAGCTAATTCAGGTATATTTAAAATTACTTTTTCTAAAAAAGGAAAAAAAACGTTATCAATTGATTATGAATTAAAAGAAAGAATCCAAAACTCTAAAAATAGAGAAGGATTTAATAGTTCTGATGTGATTTATTTAATAACACCCGATCGTTTTTCAAATGCAAATGAAGCAAATGATGTTGTAAAAGGATTGAGAGAAAAATCAATCAACAGAAAAGATGATTATGAAAGGCATGGTGGTGATTTACAAGGTATTATAAATCATGTAGATTATATACAAGAAATGGGCTTTACAGCCATTTGGCCTTGTCCGGTATTAATTAATGATATGCCTCATCAATCTTATCACGGATATGCAATGACCGATTTTTACCAAGTTGATCCACGATTTGGAACCTTAGAAACTTATATTGAACTAGGTAGAAAAGCTAAAGAGAAAGGACTAAAACTAATTATGGATCAGGTTGCCAATCATATAGGAAGTGAACATTGGTGGATGAAAGATTTACCAAGCGAAGATTGGGTTAATTTTGAAACAGAATACTTGAATGACAGTATAGTTACAACAAACCACAGAAGAACTACAAATCAAGATTTTTATGCTTCTGCCAGCGATAAAAAATTAATGAACGGAGGCTGGTTTGCTTCTGCTATGCCCGATTTAAATCAGAAAAATCCTTTATTGGCAACATATTTAATTCAAAACAGTATTTGGTGGATTGAGGAATTGGATTTAGGAGGAATCAGACAAGATACATATCCTTATCCTGACAAAGAGTTTATGAGCAAATGGGCAGGTGCCATTACCAATGAATACCCAAATTTTAGTATTGTAGGTGAAGAATGGAGTTATAATCCGCTATTGGTTGGTTATTGGCAAAAAGGTGCTAAAAATAAAGATGGATATCAATCTAATTTAACTTCTTCAATGGATTTTCCAATGCAAAAAGCAATTGTTGATGCATTAAATGAAGAAGAAAATTGGAGTAGTGGTTTGGTAAAAATGTATGAAGGATTGGCAAACGATTTTAACTATGCTAATCCAAGTAAAATTATGATTTTCCCTGATAATCACGATATGAGTAGAATTTATACTCAATTAAATGAAGATGTTACTAAAACCAAAATGGCTTTAAGTTATATTTTAGTGTTGCCAAGAATTCCGCAAATTTATTACGGTACCGAAATTTTAATGAATGATACCGCAAAACCGGGAGATCACGGTTTAATTAGAACCGATTTTCCCGGAGGATGGAAAGGTGATGTTACAAATGCTTTTTCAGGAAAAGGATTGACCTCGGAACAGTTAGAAATGCAATCATTTTTAAAGAAAGTATTGAATTACCGAAAAAACAGCGAAGCAATTCATAGTGGTAAAACCATACATTTTGCTCCTGAAAACGGAATTTATGTGTTGTTTAGAATTCAAAATGACGAAATAGTTACCGTAATTCTTAATAAAAATAATGAAGCAGTTCAATTAAATCTTAACAGGTTTGATGAAATTGGACTAAAAGGTAAAAAAGTGAGAAATATAGTAACAGACGAAGTTTTTGAGTGGGATAATGTTCTGAATATCAATTCAGAAGGAAGCTTGTTGTTAACAACAAAAATATAATTGATGAAATATTTTAAAACACATCTTGTTCTCTTTTTATTGATTTTTTCGTTTTTAAATGCGCAAAATTCCCAAAGAGAATTTATAAAATACGCCAAAAATGCTTCGTATGTTGAAATTTTTACCAACGATGGTTTGTATCGTATTCAACCATATTCAACTAAAATTATTGAGACTTCATTTATACCAAAAGGCGAAACGTATAATCCTGAATCTCATGCTGTTGTTTTACAACCAAATGCAGTTAAATATTCTCTTGAAGAACAAGAAAATCAATTGGTATTAAAAACCAAAGGTTTAACGGTGAACATCATTAAAAAGCCTTTTCAAATTTCATATTATTACAATAACAAATTTTTAATTTCTGAAAGAAATGGGTATGAAAAAACAACTGATTTTGAGGTGATTGATTTCAATTTAACCAAAAATGAAGTGTTGTATGGTGGTGGTGCCCGTGCTTTAGGAATGAACCGAAGAGGTTATAAATTGCAATTGTACAATCGTGCGCATTATGGTTACGAAACGCATTCGGAATTAATGAATTTCACTATGCCATTGGTTTATTCGTCCAATTTGTACGCTATTCATTTTGACAATGCTCCCATTGGTTATTTGGATTTAGACAGTAAAAAAGACAATTCCTTACAATATCAAACCATTAGTGGACGAAAAATATATCAAGTTATAACTGGTGATAATTGGGAAGATTTAATTAATAATTATACCAATTTAACAGGCAAACAACCTATGATTCCGCGTTGGGCTTTGGGTAATTTTTCGAGCCGTTTTGGATATCATTCACAAGAAGAAATGGTAAATACTGTCAGTAAATTTTTTGAAGAAGAAATTCCTGTTGATGCTGTTATTTTGGACTTGTATTGGTTTGGAAAAGATATAAAAGGAACTATGGGAAATTTAGAATTTGATAAAGATTCGTTTCCAAATCCTAAAAAAATGATAGCTGATTTAAAAGCAAAAGGAGTAAAAACAATATTGGTAACAGAACCATTTATTTTAACAACTTCAAATAGATGGGATGAAGCTGTTGAAAAAGATATTTTAGGAAAAACGAAAGAAGGTAAGCCTTATACGTACGATTTTTACTTTGGAAATACAGGAATTATTGACATTTTTAAGCCTGAAGGAAAAGAATGGTTTTGGGATATTTATAAAAAATATGCCAATTATGGTGTTGAAGGTTGGTGGGGCGATTTAGGAGAGCCGGAAGTTCATCCTTCAGATTTACTACACGCAACAGGAACTGCCGATGAAGTTCATAATATTTACGGGCACAATTGGGCTAAACTTATTTTTGAAGGCTACAAAGAAGAATTCCCTAACCAACGTCCGTTTATTTTAATGCGTGCCGGATATTCGGGGTCACAACATTACGGTTTAATTCCGTGGTCAGGTGATGTAAACAGAACGTGGGGAGGTTTACAATCTCAGGTTGAAATTGCCTTACAAATGGGAATGCAAGGTTTAAGTTATATGCATTCCGATTTAGGTGGTTTCGCAGGTGCTAATTTAGATGACGAGTTATATACACGCTGGTTGCAATACGGTGTTTTTCAGCCAATTTACAGACCACATGCGCAAGAAGAAGTTGCTTCTGAACCTGTTTTTAGAGAGCCTAAAACAAAGGCTTTAGCTAAAAAATCTATTGAATTGCGTTATAAATTGTTACCTTATAATTATACCTTGGTTTATAAAAACAATCAGTTTGGAGAACCTTTAATGAAACCATTATTTTTTGAAGATGAAACACCAAAAACGTTGGTAAACAATAAAACGTACTTATGGGGGAATAATTTTTTGGTAAGTCCGGTAGTGGAGTCAGGAAAAAAAGAACAAGAAGTTTATTTTCCGTCAGCGTTTAATTGGTTTGATTTTTATACCGATGAAAAAAATGAAGGCGGACAAACTAAAACGATTCAGTTAAAAGAAGAGAGTATTCCAACGTTTGTTCGTGGAGGAGCTTTTATTCCAATAATTCAACCTATTCAAACAACCGAAGAGTATAGTTTAAAATCATTTGATGTACATTTTTATTTTGATGATGAAATTAATAAAAGTAATGATTATTTGTACAATGATGATGGAAAAACACCGAATGCTTTTGAAAAAGGAATGTATGAAATCATTAATTTCAGCAGTAAACAAAAAGGAAATTGTTTAAAAATTAGCATCTCAGATCAATTAGGTAAAAACTTCATTTTTTCAGAAAAAAAGATTAATGTAATCATTCATAATATTACTGAAAAGCCTAAAAAAGTAGCAGGATATAATTTTGTATGGAATGAAGAGAATAAAACACTTGAAATAGCTGTTTTAATAGATAAACCAACATCAAAAAACATAAGAATAAAATTCCCTAAAAAATGAAAAAAATAATTTTTTTAGCCATAATATATAGTATAACTTTAAGTTGTAATCAAAAAAAACAGGACAGTACTATGGAAACTCAAAAAACGGATATTCCTTTTGTTTGGGAAGGAGCAAATATCTACTTTTTATTAACCGACAGGTTTAATAATGGTGATATTTCAAACGACTCTAATTTTAACAGAAAAGATGATGCTGCTACATTACGCGGTTTTGAAGGTGGAGATATTAAAGGAGTAACTCAAAAAATTGAAGAAGGTTATTTTAATAAATTGGGTGTTAATGCTATTTGGTTAACTCCAATTGTAGAGCAAATTCATGGCGAAGTAGATGAAGGAACAGGAGCAACTTATGGTTTTCATGGCTATTGGGCGAAAGATTGGACGGCTTTAGATCCTAATTTTGGTACTAAAGACGATTTGAGAAAACTTGTAGAAATTGCTCATAAAAACGGTATCAGAATTATTTTAGATGGTGTAATAAATCATACCGGTCCGGTAACCGACGAAGATAAAGTGTGGCCGGATAGTTGGGTAAGAACTGGTCCACAATGCAATTATGATTCGTACGAATCAACAATTACGTGTACACTCGTTAAAAATCTACCGGATATTAAAACCGAAAGCGATGAAAGTGTTGAACTTCCTAAACAGTTGGTAGAAAAATGGAAAGCTGAAGGAAGATACGAGCAGGAAGTAAAAGAATTAATTGAATTTTTTAACAGAACAGGATATCCAAAATCTCCACGTTTCTACATAATTAAATGGCTTGCCGATTATATCAGAGAATTTGGTATTGATGGTTATAGAGCTGATACTGTAAAACATACCGAAGAAAATGTATGGAGTGAATTTAAAAAAGAATGTGATTATGCTTTTGCTCAATGGAAAACAAATAATCCGGATAAAATTTTAGATGATAATAATTTCTATTTAGTTGGAGAAGTATATAACTATGGTATTGGAGGAGGTCAGAATTTTGATTTTGGCGATAGAAAAGTGAATTACTTTAAACACGGATTTAACAGTTTGATCAATTTTGAATTTAAATGGAATGCCGGACAAAATGATTATGAAGCTATTTTTTCTCGTTATTCTACTATTTTAAATAATGAGTTAAAAGATTACGGTGTTTTAAATTATCTAAGTTCACACGACGATGGAGATCCTTTTGATAAAGAAAGAACAAAGGTTTATGAAGCAGCAAATAAATTGTTATTAGCTCCCGGTACAGCACAAATTTATTATGGAGATGAATCAGCGAGACATTTAATTGTTGAAGGAGCTGTAGGGGATGCCAATTTACGTTCAAAAATGAATTGGGATGATATTGAAAACAATCAGCATATACAATCTGTTTTACAGCACTGGCAAAAAATAGGTTCATTCCGAAGAAATCATCCGTCAATAGGTGCAGGTATTCATAAAATGATAACCGCACAACCTTATGTTTTTCAAAGAACTTTTTCAAAAGAAAATTATAACGATGCAGTTGTAGTTGCTTTAAATATAAATGAAGGCGAAAAAGTAATCAACATAAACGGGATTTTTGAAGAAGGCATCATTTTAAATGATGCTTATTCGGGTACAGAAGCAATTGTTAAAGATGGTTTGGTAAAATTAAATACTGAGTTTTCAACAGTTTTATTAGAGGAAAAAAATAAATAATAATATGAAATTAATAAAAATGAGTGTATTGTTGGTAACGGTTTTACTTTTTTCATGTTCAGAAAAATTTGGAGTTCAGAAAGTGAGTTCTCCAAATGAAGCTGTGCAAGTTGAATTTGAAATTAACATAGAAGGAGTGCCAACGTATAAAGTAGTATATAAGGATAATGATGTTATTAAAACATCTTCTTTAGGATTCGATTTAAAAGATGCTCCTCCATTGTCGGAAGGTTTCGAAATTTTAAATGTTACCAAGCAAAATTTTAACGAAACTTGGGAAATGCCTTGGGGTGAGCAATTGGAAGTTGAGAATAATTATAACGAACTGAAAGTTGAATTGCAGGAAACAAAAGAACTTCAACGTAAATTAAACATTGTTTTTAAAGTTTATAATGATGGAATTGGTTTTAGATATGAATTTCCTGAACAGCAAAATTTAACCGATGTTATTATTACTGATGAAAATACGCAATTCAATTTAACAGGGAATCATAAAGTTTGGTGGATTCCCGGAGATTGGGATATTTACGAGCATTTGTACAATACAACTAAATTTACCGAGATTGATGCTTTGTCAAAAGCTAATCATAGCAATTTAGCACAAACATATATTCCTGAAAATGCAGTTAATACACCAGTTACGATGAAAACAGATGAAGGTTTATATTTAAGTTTTCATGAAGCAGCATTGGTAGATTATTCGGGAATGACATTAAAAATAGACAAAGAAAAGCTGGCAATGCAAAGCGAGTTGGTAGGATCTGAGCGCACAGGTTATAAAGTAAAAAGAACAGTACCTTTTAATACACCTTGGCGTACAATTCAAATTGCTGAAAAACCGGGCGATTTAATTGAATCAAAATTAATTGTCAATTTAAATGAACCTAATAAATTAGGAGACATTTCATGGTTTAAACCAACAAAATACACAGGAATTTGGTGGGAAATGCACTTAGGCAAATCTACTTGGGATTATGGAATGACTCAAGATATGGGAACTTGGATAAATGATGGTAAGGCTCATGGGAGACATGGAGCAACAACTGAAAATACAAAAGCGTTTATAGATTTTTCAGCAAAAAACAATATAGGAGCTGTTTTGGTAGAAGGTTGGAATACAGGCTGGGAACATTGGATTGGTTTTGAAGATCGTGAAGGCGTATTTGATTTTGTAACACCTTATCCTGATTATGATATTGAAGAAGTTGTTCGTTACGGTAAAGAAAAAGGTGTTGAAATTATTATGCATCATGAAACCTCTGCCGCAACCGAAACCTATACTAAACAACAAGATGCTGCTTTTGGACTTATGAAAGATTTAGGTATGCATACAGTTAAAACCGGCTACGTTGGTAAAATATTGCCAAAAGGTGAATACCATCATGGGCAATATATGGTAAATCATTATAACAATACGGTAATTAAGGCTGCTAAATACCAAGTAGCAGTTAATGCTCATGAGCCTATAAAAGCAACAGGTTTGCGTAGAACGTATCCAAATACAATTTCTCGTGAAGGTTTGCGTGGACAAGAATTTAACGCTTGGTCTTCAGACGGTGGAAATCCACCGGAACATTTGCCAATTATTGCTTTTACACGTATGTTGGCCGGGCCAATTGATTATACGCCTGGAATATTTGATATCAAGTTTGATCAATATAAAAAAGACAATCAGGTAAATACAACTATAGCTCAGCAATTAGCATTGTATGTGGTTATATACAGTCCTGTTCAAATGGCAGCAGATTTAATTGAAAATTACGAAGGTAACCCGGCTTTACAATTTATTAGAGATGTTGGTGTTGATTGGCAACAAACCAAAGTTTTAAATGGTGAAATAGGCGATTTTGTAACCATTGCCAGAAAAGAAAAAAATACAGAAAATTGGTTTGTGGGTGGTATAACCGATGAAAATGCAAGAGAAATGGAAATTTCATTTGATTTCTTATCACCTAATACAACTTATGAAGCTATAATTTATGAAGATGCTGAAAATGCGCATTGGAATGATAATCCAACAGCTATAAACATCAGAAATATAGAAATTACGAATCAATCAAATTTAAAATTAAAGCTGGCTCCGGGAGGTGGCTTTGCAATTAGTTTAAAACCAAAAAAATAAAACTTTAACAATGAAAAAACTATTTTATATACTATTTTTAGCGACAATTTTAGTGTCATGTAAAAATGAAAATAAGCCTATGCAGAATACAAATCAACCCCAAGTAATTGTAAAAGAAGCTATTACTGATGAAGCGTTAGAAAATGCCGTAATTTATGAAGCAAATATTCGTCAATATTCACCGGAAGGAACTTTTAAAGAGTTTACAAAAGACATTCCACAATTAAAAGAATTAGGAGTGAAAATCATCTGGTTAATGCCAATTTATCCCATTTCGTCAACCAAAAGTAAAGGTAGTTTGGGTAGCTATTATGCTATAACCGATTATACTAAGGTAAATCCTGAATTTGGTAATCTAAATGATGTTAAAGAATTAGTAGAAACAGCACATGAAAATGGCATATTTGTAATATTAGATTGGGTGGCCAATCATACAGGTTGGGACCATGTTTGGATAAAAGAACATCCGGAGTATTATACAAAAAATGAAGCCGGTGAAATTACACATCCTGTTGGAACTGACTGGACCGATGTGGCTGATTTGAATTATGATAACCAAGAAATGCGTGCTGTAATGCTGGAAGATATGAAATATTGGTTGGAAGAAGTTGATGTTGATGGTTTTAGATGTGATGTTGCAGGGATGGTTCCTGTAGACTTTTGGGAGCCTACGGTTGCCGAATTAAAAAAAGTAAAACCAATTTTTATGTTGGCAGAAGGTTGGGAACCTGAATTATTAAAGAACGCTTTTGATATGGGTTATAACTGGGATTCGCATCATAAAATGAATCATATTGCGCAAGGAAAAGAAACTGTAAAAGGTTGGAATGAAAGAATGGCTCAAATTGATACATTATATCAAAATGATGATATTTTAATGAATTTTGTAACCAATCACGACGAAAATTCATGGAACGGAACCGTTAAAGAACGTATGGGTGATGCTTCAGAAGTTATGATGGCACTAACGTATTGTGCTCCCGGTATGCCATTAATCTATAGTGGTCAAGAGTATGATATGAATAAACGACTTTTATTTTTTGAAAAGGATACTATTATTAAAAATAAAGGTAAAGCATGGCCGTTATTAGTAAAGTTAGGCGAATTAAAAAACAATAATAAAGCACTTAACGGAGGGAAAGATGCAGCTTCTTATACAAAAATAAATTCTTCTGATAATGATAAAGTGTTGATATTTTCTAGAGAAAAAGAAGCTAAAAAAATAACTTTTATGGCTAATTTGTCTGATAAAGAGGTCACATTTACATGTGATAAAGAAGGGAAATCGGTTGATTTTTTTACTGATAAAACAATTGAATTTTCAAAACAAAAACCGTTAACATTCAAACCTTGGGAATATAAAATTTTGATAGATTAAATTAATTTTTAATATATTGATAATAAAATGTTTAATTTTGTTGAAGAAGTTAAATTTTATCTTCTTTTTTATATGAATTTAAGCGAAATCGTTTTAGTGAATAATAGTTGATTTTATAGGAAAAAAACGCATTTAAAAGTACTTTTGGGGTATAATTTTAAACAATGAATGAACCAATAAAAAAAATAGCGGTTTTAACTTCCGGAGGCGATGCTCCGGGGATGAATGCAGCCATTCGTGCTGTTGTTAGAGCTTGTACTTATTATAGAATTGAATGCGTTGGGGTTTATAGAGGTTATCAAGGTTTAATAGAAGGTGATATAGAACCACTTACTGCACGAGATGTTAGTAATATAATCAATAAAGGTGGTACTATATTAAAGTCAGCACGTTCTATGGAATTTAAAACCAAAGAAGGAAGAGCTAAAGCTTATGAGAACTTAAAAAAACATGGTGTAGGAGCTCTTGTATTAATTGGTGGTGACGGAACATTTACCGGTGGATTAAAATTTATTGAAGAATTTAATTTTCCATTAGTTGGTATTCCAGGAACTATTGATAATGATATTTATGGAACTGATAACACAATAGGGTACGATACAGCTTTAAATACCGTAGTTGAAGTAATTGACAAAATTAGAGATACTGCAAGTTCACATAACAGATTATTCTTTATTGAAGTTATGGGACGCGATGCCGGATTTATAGCTTTAAACACCGGTATTGGAGCAGGAGCTGAAGAGATTTTGATACCTGAAAAAAATCTAGGGCTAGACAGGCTGGTTGAATCACTTAAAACAAGTAAAGAAACAGGTAAAACATCTAGTATAGTTGTTGTTTCAGAAGGTGATAAAATCGGTAAGAACGTTTTCGAGTTGGCAGACTATATTAACGAGCATTTTCCTCATTACGATATTAGAGTATCTGTTTTAGGACACATGCAAAGAGGAGGTTCTCCAAGTTGTTACGACAGAGTTTTAGCCAGTAGATTAGGTGTTGCAGCAGTAGAAGCTTTATTAGATCGTTCAACGGGTGTTATGATTGGTATAACGAATAATGAAGTTTCAATGGTTGGTTTAGATAAAGCAATTAAAATGAACCACGATATAAATAAAGAATTACTTAAAGTTGCTGAAATAACTTCAGTATAAAAATAGATTAATAAACTAAAATAATAAAAATGTCAACAATGAAAATTGGAATTAACGGATTTGGTAGAATTGGTAGAATTGCTTTTAGAGTAGCAATGACAAGACCAAACTTAGAGGTTGTAGCAATCAACGATTTGTTAGAAGTTGAACACCTAGCGTATTTATTAAAATACGATTCAGTTCACGGTAAATTTAATGGTGAAGTAGAGGTTAAAGATGGTCACTTAGTTGTAAACGGGAAAACTATTAGAGTTTCTGCTGAGCGTAATCCTGCAGATTTAAAATGGGATGCAGTTGGAGTAGATGTTGTATTAGAATGTACAGGAATTTTTACAACTTTAGATATGGCACAAGCTCATATTACTGCAGGTGCTAAAAAAGTGGCAATTTCTGCACCTTCTAAAGATGCTCCAATGTTTGTAATGGGTGTTAACCACACTAAAATTACTCCAAGTGATACTATTGTTTCTAACGCATCATGTACTACAAACTGTTTAGCTCCATTAGCTAAAGTTATTAACGATGAATTCGGAATTGTTGAAGGTTTAATGACTACAGTTCACGCTACAACTGCAACTCAATTAACAGTTGATGGTCCTTCAAGAAAAGATTTTAGAGGAGGTAGAAGTGCAATTGCTAACATTATCCCGGCTTCTACCGGAGCAGCAAAAGCAGTAGGTAAAGTAATTCCTGAATTAAACGGAAAATTAACAGGTATGGCATTTAGAGTTCCTACTCCTGATGTTTCAGTAGTTGATTTAACTGTTAGAACTAAAAAAAGTGTTTCATTTGAAGAAGTTTTAGCAACACTTAAAAAAGCTTCTGAAAATGAATTAAAAGGTGTTTTAGGGTATACTGAAGAAGATGTTGTATCTCAAGACTTTGTTTCTGAGCCAAGAACTAGTGTTTTTGATGCCGGAGCTAGTATTGCTTTAAATGATAATTTCTTTAAACTAATCGCTTGGTACGATAACGAGTTTGGTTATTCAACAAAATTAATTGATTTAGCTGAGTACGTAAACTCTGTAAAATAATAAATCTAAATTGTAAAAAATGGTTCTAATAGCAGATGGAGGCTCTACAAAAGCCGATTGGATTTTATTGAATAAGTCAGGAGTACAGGTATTTAAAACCAGAACTGGTGGTTTAAATCCGGCTGTTTTCTCAGAAGCTTTGTTAAAAAGCAGAATTGAAGAAAATGAAGATTTAACCAAGTGCAAAAATGAAGTAGAAGAAGTTTACTTTTATGGTGCAGGTTGTGGAACTGAAAAACCAACATTACTTCTAAAATCTATATTCGAATCATTTTTTACAAATGCTAAAGTTGATGTAAAAGAAGATACTTACGCAGCAGCTTATGCAGTTACTACAAATCCGGGAATGGTTTGTATTTTAGGAACCGGTTCTAACAGTTGCTATTTTGATGGTGAAAAAGTTGATGTTAGAATTGCTTCGCTTGGATATATTTTAATGGATGAAGCCAGTGGTAATTATTTTGGTAAAAAATTAATAAGAGATTATTACTATGGAAAAATGCCAAAAGATTTAGCAATTAAATTTAGTGAACAATTTAATTTAGAAGCTGATGTAATTAAACGAAATATTTATAAAGAAGAAAATCCGAACACGTATTTAGCTCATTTTGCTGAATTTATATTCAAAAATGAGCAAAATGCATACTTTAATAAAGTATTGCGTAAAGGAATTAAAGAATTCTTTAAAAATAGAGTATTACCATACGAAGAGTCTAAAAAAGTTCCTGTACATTTTGTAGGTTCTATAGCTTTTTTTGCTAAAGATATTATTGCTGATGTGGCTAAATATCATTTGGTAGAACTTGGAAATATAGTTAGACGACCAATAGATGGTTTAATTGAGTATCATAGAGAAAAATTAAAGCTAGAGCAACTCTAAAACTCTTTCTAAAGCCATACCTCGAGAACCTTTAATAAGTATTGTAGTATTATCAAGGTTGAAGTTTTTAATTGAATTTTTAAAAGATTCAAAACTTTCATAAACAAAAGCATTTTTTACACTGGTTGTAGAAAATGCTTTTCCTATTAAATACACTTTATTAAAGTTAAAAGAAGTAGCTAATTCAGCAATTTTTTGGTGTTCAAAGTTACTATTTTCACCTAACTCAAACATATCTCCTAAAATAACCATTTTATGAGTATCTTCTAGTTGATTGAAATTTTCAAGTGCTGCTTGCATGCTGCTTGGATTTGCATTATAGGCATCGAGAATAATTTTAAACGATTCTTTTTGGATAATTTGAGATCTGTTATTAGTTGGAATATAACTTTCAATAGCTTTTTTTATATCGTTTACAGGAACGTTAAAATAATTACCAATGGTTAGTGCTACTGATATATTTTTGTAATTGTACTTACCAATAAGATTACTTTTAATTAAGGTGTTTTTGAATTTAACTTTTACATATGGATTAGCTTCTATAAATTCTATGTTTTCAGAACTAAAGTTTATGCAATCTATTCCGTTAGATTTTTTTACTTGAATTTCATCATCACTATTTATAAAAACTTTTCCTTTAGTGTCTTTAATAAAATTATATAGTTCTGATTTTCCTTTTATAACACCTTCAAAACTACCGAAACCTTCTAAATGAGCTTTGCCAAAATTTGTAATATATCCGTGAGTTGGTTCTGCAATTTTACATAAAAATTCAATTTCATTTAGATGATTTGCACCCATTTCAATAATACCAATTTCAGTACTTGGCATTATTGATAATAAGGTTAACGGTACACCAATATGATTATTTAAATTCCCTTGAGTTGCTGTAGTCTGGTATTTTTGTGATAAGACAATATTTATGAGTTCTTTTGTGGTTGTTTTACCATTACTTCCGGTTAATGAAATAATTGGGATGTTAAGTTGTTTTCTATGAAAATTAGCTAAATTTTGTAGTGTTTGTAACACATTATCTACCAAAATTATATTTGGATTTGTTTTGTATTCAGCTTCGTCAATAATTGCATAATTAGCACCGCTTTTAAGGGCATCTACAGCAAATTTATTTCCATTAAAATTTTCGCCTTTTAAAGCAAAAAACATGCTATTTTTTCTAATTTTTCTAGTATCAGTATCTACTAAATAATTTTGAGTATATAAAGTATATAATTCTTCAATTGTCATAGTTTAAATATAAAAAAACCTCACAGATAAATCGGTGAGGCATAAATTTATGGAATAATATTTTTAATATCTAGGTTTTGTAGTTGTAGGTTTTCTTCGTTTATATGTCATAGGTCCTAATCTATCCGTTGCACAACGGAAACCTATGTAATTTGTAGCCATATACTCAGGTAAATATCTACGTTGAGATGGGTCTAGCCAATATTCTCTATCTTTCCAAGAGCCTCCTTTATAAACACGAGATTTATCACTAATTAAAGTTGTACGATGCTCGGTATCATACTTTTGCATTATAAAACCACTTTCACCAATTTCTCTTGGTTTAATAGGTGAGTTATACATACGGGGTTTTGTTTCTAATTCGTCTTCATTTTTATAGTAAACTTTTGTAGAAGCTAAATCTCCATCTTTTGAGTCTATATTATAAGCCTTCTCATAATTATTTCTCATATAAGCATCACGTTTAGTAATAGGGATGTATTTAAGTGTTCCAGGTAATGCTTTTGGAACAATATTTCCATTATCTAAAGTATCATATTCGATGGAGTTATCATCAACCATAACAACTTTTCCTTCTTGGTCAATCATTTTTTTAGTAAAAATATTCCCTCTAAAATAATTAAAATCATTAGCATCGTTGTCAATTATTGGTCTGTAAACGTCAGCAACCCATTCGGCTACATTTCCAGACATATCGTATAAGCCAAAAGCATTTGGATCGTATGATTTTACAGCAATAGTTATATCGGCACCATCGTTACTCCAACCGGCTATACCACTATAATCACCTTTACCTTGTTTAAAATTTGCTAACTGGTCTCCTCTAAATTTTTTAGATTTGTTGCGTGTGTATTTACTATTCCAAGAATATTTTTTTCTTCCTCTAGTGTTATTATATTCTCTATTTTCAATTTCAGCTTTTGCTGCGTATTCCCATTCAGATTCAGTTGGCAATCTAAATTTAGGAGATAGAATGCCATCAGAAGTTTTAGGAAATCGGTCTTTAAATTCGCCTTTGTTTTTCCAAATTGTAGAATCTCCTTCAAAAAGTAAATATGGATTCGCCAAATAAGGATCTGTACTGAAGTGCTTGCCTTTAATATCCATTGAGTCAAGCTCAAATACCGGATTTAAAATATCTTTATCCATCAATATTTTTTCATTGACTCTATCGGTTCTCCATTTACAATATTGATTTGCTTGAATCCAACTAACACCAACAACAGGGTAATCTGCATAGGAAGGATGTCTTAAATAATTTTCTGTAAGTAGTTCATTAAAACCTAATACATCTCTCCAAACAAGTGTATCCGGCACTGCAGATTGGTAAATGTTTTTGTAATTTTCGTCACTTGGAGGAAAAACTTTTTCAATCCATTCTAAATAAAATAAATATTCGGCATTTGTTACTTCAGTTTCATCTAAATAAAATGAACGTACTTGTTGTTTCACAGGTGTTGTATTCCAATCAAACATAACGTCATCTTGTACATGTCCCATTGTAAAAGTTCCTCCTTCAATTAAAACCATTCCAGGAGGAGCTTTTTGACCTTTGTATTTAGCTTCACCCATAAAACCAGCTGCTTTTTTATCTTTGGAACTCCACCCGGTGAGTGATACATTATTTCTACTAGTTCTATTGTGACAACTCACAAAAGATAAGATAATTAATGATGCTAGTAATAACTTAGAAAAGCTATATATATTTTTCATATTCATTTCAATCTTAATAGGGTTTAATGTTTTGCAATTTACATTAAATAAATTTTTTCGCAAGAAATTTTTTTAATTATGTTTTTTTAACGAATCTTTTCAATATTTATTATATAAAAGAGATAGTTAAGTATAAATTATATTCATTTTTTTGTTAAATTTTATTTACAATTAGAGTATATATGTTTAAGTTAGTATTTTAAACAAACCAATTTAGCTATTCTTGAACATAATATTTAATTTAGGTTGTTTAACAATAATTATATATGTATAACGTTAAAATTTCTTATATAGAAGTGTTCAATATGCATAGCATAGCTTATTTAAATAATAATGATAGGTGGAATATTATATTAAGTGTTTATAAATAAGGTTGTTAGTACAAAAAGCTAAAAAACAATTTTATTTCTATAATAATTTAAGATATTTGTTAAGTAAAATTTAATCGATTAATGAGAAAATTTATAGTATTATTTATAATTACTTTAGGAGTTATTTTCGAAATTAAAGCTCAAGAAGTACCAAATCCAATTACAACAGCAGCACCATTTTTATTAATAGCACCAGATGCAAGAGCAGGAGGTATGGGTGATATCGGAGTAGCAACTTCACCTGATTCAAACTCTCAACATTGGAATGCATCTAAATTTGCATTTATGTCCTCACAATTTTCGGTAGGAGTTATTTATACACCATGGTTAAGAGAACTTACAAACGATGTTTTTTTAGGTGGTTTTTCTTTTGCAAACCGAATTGATGAAAGAAGTGCTTGGGCAGCAAGTTTAAAGTATTTTAATTTAGGACAAATTGATTTAACTGATATAAACGGCGCACCGGAAGGTACAGAGAAATTAAATGAATTTTCTCTTGATGGTTCTTACTCATTAAAATTAAATGAAACCTATGCTATGGGTGTAACCTTGCGTTATATTCGTTCCGATTTAGGTATTGAGTCTGCCAATTCAACAATTAGTCCTGTTAATACATTTGCGGTTGATATTTCCGGTTATTTCCAATCAGAAGAAAGTAATTATGGAAATTTTAATGGAGTTTGGAGAGGTGGTTTTAACATTTCTAATATAGGACCTAAAGTATCTTATTCTGATGATGGTCAAGATAATTTTATTCCAACTAATTTAAAAATTGGTGGTGGTTTTGATTTTATACTAGACGGTGATAATAAAGTGAGCTTAAATTTAGAAATAAATAAATTGCTTGTTCCTACGCCAAGTGTATCAATTAATGATGATGGAGAACCTCCATATATACAAGAAGATGTTAGTTTTTTTAGTGGAATATTTAAATCGTTTGGTGACGCTCCTGATGGAGGCAGTGAAGAACTAAAAGAATATACTTGGGCATTAGGTGCTGAGTATATGTACGATAATTCATTTGCACTAAGAGCTGGTTATTTTAATGAAAGTGATATGAAAGGAGCTCGAAAATATTTTACAATTGGCTCCGGATTTAAATTTAAAAGTACACGAATGGATATTTCATATTTATTTAATTCTTCTGATATTAATAATCCTCTGGAAAATACACTTCGTTTTTCACTATCGTTTGATTTTGGAGATTTATACGAGGCATATTAATAATGTAACAGCAATTTTTAATGAAAAAAGTTGAAATTAAAACTCAAATTACCGTATTCGATTCAATTAATGAACTACCGGATTTAGCCAAAAGTTTAATGAATAAAGCTATTGAAGCTAAACAAAAAGCATACGCACCATATTCAAAATTTACTGTAGGTGCAGCACTTCTTTTAGAAAACGGCAAAATTATTATTGGTAATAATCAGGAAAATGCAGCTTATCCTTCAGGAATTTGTGCTGAACGTGTTGCAATATGGAAAGCATCTTCCGATTTTCCAGACATTAAAATTTTAAAATTAGCAATTTCAGCAAGTTCTTCTTCCCAAATAGTAAAAGAACCCGTTGCTCCTTGTGGAGCTTGCAGGCAAACACTATCAGAATATGAAATAAAACAAAAAGATACGATTGAAGTTTATTTTATGGGTCAAGAAGGCAAAATAATAAAAACAGATTCGGTATTAGATTTACTTCCAATTGCTTTCGACAAGTCGTTTTTATAATGATTTTATGAAGAAAGATATTGAAAATAGAGAAGATCTTTATTTATTGGTAAAATGCTTTTATGTAAAATTGATGAGTGATGAAAAAATGTATCATTTTTTTGAAGATTTTACCAATCCAAAACTATTAGAAGAGCACTTACAAATACTTGTAGATTTTTGGGATAACATTCTATTTTATTCGGGTGGGTATCGTAAAAATGCCATGGAAATTCACCAAAAATTACATCAAAAAACATCCATTAATTCCAATCACTTTAATTGTTGGTTATCAGACTTTAATGCTACAGTTGATGACATGTTTGAAGGTGAAAATTCGCATGCAATAAAGTTAAGAGCACTATCGATAGCCACCGTAATGAAAATCAAAATTTCAGAGTCAAATAATTCGTAGATTTTTAAATTTACCGTTCAAAAATAAATTATGATAATAAATTCAGTAATAACAGGTACAGGAAGTTATATTCCTACACTTGTAAAAAAGAATTCAGACTTTTTAACTAATAAATTTTTAAAAGAAGACGGCAGTCCATTTGAATATGAAAATGAAGTGGTTATTGAAAAATTTAGAGCAATTACAGGAATTGAAGAAAGGCGCTACGCTACTAAAGATTTAAACTCTTCAGATTTAGGGTATTTTGCCGCTAAAAAAGCAATTGAAGATGCAGGAATTAACCAAGAAGATTTAGATTATATAATTTTAGCTCACAATTTTGGAGATGTAAAAAGTGCGGCGATACAAAGTGATATTTTACCTAGTTTAGCCTCTAGAGTTAAATACAGGTTAGGTATTAAAAACCCAAAATGTGTTGCGTACGATATTTTATTTGGTTGTCCAGGCTGGATACAGGGTGTTATTCAGGCAGAAGCATATATTAAAGTTGGTATAGCCAAAAAATGTTTGGTTATTGGAACTGAAACACTGTCGAGAGTTATTGATGATCACGACAGAGATTCTATGATTTATTCTGACGGAGCAGGAGCATGTATTGTTGAAGCAGAAGAAAACTCCAGTAAAAAAGGAATTTTAAGTTATGCAGCTCAAACGGATACATTAGATGAATGCTATTATCTGTTTTTTGGAAACTCTTTTGATAAAACGGATGATCCGGATGTAAGGTATATAAAAATGTATGGGCGCAAAATATACGAGTATGCATTAAATAATGTTCCTTTAGCAATGAAAGCAGCCTTAGATAAAAGTGAAATAGATATAAAAGATATTAAAAAGATATTTATTCATCAGGCAAATGAAAAAATGGATGAAGCTATAATTAAACGATTTTATCGTTTGCATAAGATGCCGGTTCCTAAAAATGTGATGCCTATGAGTATTCATACTTTGGGAAATAGTTCTGTAGCAACTGTACCTACCTTATTCGATCTAATTAAAAAGGGAGAAATAGAAGATCAAGAAATACATAAAGGAGATATTGTAATTTTTGCATCAGTAGGAGCAGGAATGAATATAAATGCAATAGTTTATAAATATTAGCGTTCATTAATTATATATGTGACAAATTAGTGTCTTATTAATATTAATTATTAAATATATTTCTATGAAAAAACTTTTAATTTTAATGACAGCACTATTTATTTTTGGAGCTTGTACCAATAATAAAAAGGAAGAAGAAAAAAAAGTAGAAGAATCAATTCAAAAAATAGATTCAATAGCTACCGATGTACAAGAGTCTACTAAACAATTAGATGAAACAGTAAAAGAGGTTGAAGATGCAGTTAAAGAATTAGACAGTATTTAAAATAGCGCAATTATGAAGAATTTAAAATTTATTGTATCAGTACTTTTGATTTTTGCTTTTGTTGGAGTTAGTACAATCAATGCTCAACAAAAAAAGAAAGAACCTAAAAAAGAGCATGTTGAAAAAGCAAAAGAAATGAAGGAAAAGAAAGAGCAGAAAATGAAAGATGTTGATGATGAAATGAAAGAAAAGAAGGATAAAATGATGAAAGAAAAGGAAGATAAGATGAGAGAAGGAGAGGGAAAAATGAAAGAAAAGAAAGAGCAGGTTCAAGAAAAAATGGATAAAGGTAATGAGTATGGAAAGCAAAAAGGAGACATGAGCGGAAGAGAATTTGGAAAAATGAGATCTGAACAAGCCAAAAATAAAGTGAAAGATAAAGAGGATAAAATTCGTGAAAGTGATGAGGTTGTGAGATCAGGTAGAGAAAAAGTTCAAAAAGCTAAAGAAAGGTTAAATGAAGAAAAAGAAAAGAAAAAAATAACCAAAGAAGAAGCCATACTTAAAGAAGAAAAAATTAAAAAAGCAGAGCAAAAACTAGATGAACTTGATGAAAAAGTTGAAAAGGAAAAAGAAAGAGTAAAAAAAGAAAAAGAGGAGTTAGAAAAAATATTAATTCCTGAAAATAATCAATAAAAAAAAGCCCTCATTTTGAGGGCTTTTTTTTATTTTAAAACTTCAATAATGGTTGTTCCTGTACAACCATTTGGTTCGGTAATATTTAATAAACTTGAAATAGTTGGAGCTATATCAACAATTGGGTAATAAACATCCGATTTTCCTTGTTTGATGTTGTTTCCATAAAAAATTAATGGCACATGAGTGTCATAAATATATCCGGAGCCATGAGTAGTTCCGGTTTTAGAGTAAGTTACCGTTGATGGATTAGGGATAAATAATACATCACCTGAAAATTTTTGGTTATAGCCTTTTTGAAGTATTTGTAATATACCTGATGAAAAACTTGTTGATTGTAATGTAAGTGCTGTAACAGATTTATAGACGTTTTCAAAACTGATGATCTCATCGGCTATTACCTGAGATACTTTATGAACGTCTAAATTCAATTCTCTTATTTTATCTTTATTTAAAAATATTTGATAGTTAGAGATATCTTCTACCAAATCAGAAGAATTAAAATATTTTAAAGTAATATTATTTACATAATCTTCAAATTCACTTGCATTAAAATAGCCTGCAGGAATTTTTAAAGAATTTAAGTAAGAAGGAACTTGTACAGCTGCATGATCGGCAGTTAAAAAAAGCGTATATTTATTTTTACCTACTTGTGTATCTAAAAAATTTAAAAGTCTTTCTAAGTCTTTATCCAATCTAATATAAGTATCTTCTAACTCTTTTGCATTAACTCCAAATTGATGACCAACATAGTCAGTACTCGAGTAACTAATTGCTATAAAATCTGTATAATCCGATTTACCTAAATTTTCTCCAATTATAGCGGCTTCAGCAAAATCGGTTGTAATTGAATTTCCTGCAGGAATCCCTTTAATTAAGTTGTAATTACCATTTGTTTTTCTTAATTCGGCTAAATTATAAGGAAAAGTAGGTGTGTTTTTTCCTTTAAATAATCCTTCAAACTCATTATTGTCTGGTAAAGTTTCAGTATATGTTGAAATGTCATAATACGTATCCCAAGTTTCATTTAAATAATTGTTTGCTTTACCCGAATTATTAAAATCGGTTACCCAACTAGGTAAATTATTCATATAAAAAGTACTACTTATAAATTTTCCTACATCACCTCCTTCAAACCAATAGGCAGCATTTGCTGTATGCCCTGCGGGTAAAATAGCAGACCTGTCTTTAATGGCTATTCCTATAGTTTTGCCTTTCATATTTTGTGCTAAATGTAGCTGATCGGTAATGGTAGTGGTTAACATTCTGTGAGGCGATTTATTTCCTCCGGAATTTGCTCCAACGGTTTGATAAGAAGCATCATCAACACAATAAATAGATTTTTTTTCATATTTATCATACCAGTTATTAGAAATAATTCCATGATTTACAGGTGTTGTTCCTGTATATATTGATGTATGTCCAACAGCTGTATAAGTAGGAATATAATTATAATGAACATTTTTTAAATTATAGCCATCATTCATTAACCGTTTAAATCCGCCATCACCATATTTATCATAAAATTTAACTAAATAATCATACCTCATTTGATCAACTACTACACCAACAACAAGTTTTGTTTTAGGTTGATTTGTTTTTTCAACAACAGTTACATTCGAATTTTTAACAGGTGTGGCAGTGGTAGTGCTTGATTTTACAGCGATACATTGTATAAACGTAAAGCCTACAAAAATTAATAAAAATAGTTTCTTCATTAGAAATTAGTTTAAAAGAATAAATATTTTCAAAATTACTATTTTTTTAATGGGTAATATTAAATTTATGTTACAAAAGGAATATACCTTACATTAATTTAATATTTTAGCCAAAAAGTAATTTAAATGAACTACATAGAACATGTTGGAAAGTATTTTTTAATGCTGAAACAAGTTTTTAAAAAGCCTCAAAAATGGTCAGTTTTTAAAGAAATGTTCTTTAGAGAAATTGAAGATTTAGGTTTAAAATCATTAGGAATAATAGTTTTTATTTCATTTTTTGTAGGAGCGGTAATTGCTATACAAATGGCTTTAAATGTTGATAATCCGTTTATACCCAAATTTATTATCGGTTTTGCAACAAGGCGATCGGTTATTTTAGAATTTGCACCTACATTTATGTCTGTTATTTTAGCAGGTAAAGTTGGTTCATATATTGCTTCAAGTATTGGAACAATGAGAGTTACGGAACAGATAGATGCGTTAGAAGTGATGGGAATTAACTCTTTAAATTATTTAGTATTACCTAAAATTATTTCTACATTATTATTTTATCCTTTACTCATTTTATTAGCTATGTTTTTAGGAATACTGGGAGGGTATTGTGCGGGTTTATTAACCGATTTATTTTATAGTGAAGATTTTTTATATGGTATTCAATTTGAATTTAATCCGTATTATGTAAAATATGCAATAATAAAAACATTGGTTTTTGCTTTTGTAATAGTAACTATACCTGCTTATCATGGCTACTATGTTAAAGGAGGTTCTTTAGAAGTTGGAAGAGCAAGTACACAAGCTGTTGTTTGGACTAGTGTTGTTATAATTTTATTAAATTATTTTTTAACTCAAATGCTTTTAGGTTAAATGATAGAAGTTAAAAATTTATATAAGGAATTTAAAGAAGTACCTGTTTTAAAAGGAATTTCCACAACATTTGAAAAAGGAAAAACCAGTATGATTATTGGCCAGAGCGGATCGGGTAAAACGGTTTTTTTAAAATGCTTATTAGGATTACATATTCCTGAAAAGGGAATTATTTCTTTTGACGGAAGAAAGCATACAGAATTAGATATTAAACAGCAAAGGCAATTAAGACAAGAAATTGGGATGGTGTTTCAAGGAGGTGCTTTATACGATTCTTTAACTGTAGAAGAGAATGTAATGTTTCCTTTGAAAATGTTTACAAAAAAAACATATTCTGAAATGTTAGAGCGTGTAAATTTTGTGTTGAACAGGGTACATTTAGATAATTCAAATAAAAAATTCCCGGCAGAATTATCAGGCGGAATGCAAAAACGTGTGGCAATTGCAAGAGCAATTGTAATGAATCCAAAATATTTATTTTGTGACGAACCAAATTCAGGTTTAGACCCAAATACAGCGATTGTAATTGATAATTTAATTCAGGAAATTACAAAAGAATATGAAATGATAACTGTAATAAATTCACATGATATGAATTCGGTTATGGAAATTGGAGAAAAAATTATTTTTTTAAAAGATGGTGTAAAAGCGTGGGAAGGAACCAATAAAGAGATATTTAAAACTGAAAATGAGGCGATTGTAAATTTTGTATATTCTTCTAATTTATTTATGAAAGTTAGGGAAGCATATTTAAATGAAACAAAATAGAAAAGAAGTTTGTTTTTTTAAAAATTACCTTTATATTTGCACCCGCTAAAAAGGAAAAAAATGACCTGGTAGCTCAGTTGGTAGAGCACCTCCCTTTTAAGGAGGTGGTCCTGGGTTCGAGCCCCAGCCCGGTCACTAAAACTTCTCATTATTAGAGAAGTTTTTTAGTTTAAAAACTAAGGTGAGATACTCAAGTGGCCAACGAGGGCAGACTGTAAATCTGCTGCGCAAGCTTCGGAGGTTCGAATCCTCCTCTCACCACAAAAAAAGCGAGCAAATAATTTGCTCGCTTTTTTTATTCTTTATTAACAATTAAAGTATCTAAATTTAAACGGGTTTTAAGCCATTTTTTTAAGAGTATTTCTTGTTGTGAAGTATTTGGTACAGTATCATACCATTTTGCATTAAATACCGTTATAGTGTCTATAGTATTAAAATTAGTTTTAATAACTTTAGCAAAGCTTAATTGAGATAAACCGTTGTAATTTATTTGAGCTTCTTTGCTAACTTGAACAAAAGGAATTTGAGAGTTGTAATACTTAGATAATTCTAATTCTAAAAGTTTAATTCTGTCTTCCTTTTCTTTGATAGATTCATCACGTGAAGAAATAATTTTCTGATTTTGGGTATATAAATCGGTTAAGTTTTTCACTTCATTTCTAATGTCAGAATCATCTATACCTTGATGCACAATTAAACTGGTATTATCTAACCCATAATCAGGAAGTTTAGCAACCCAATTTTCAATTTCTTCTTTTCGTAATTTATTACCATAAACCACAAGTGTAACACTTCTTTTTTTGTAATTGATATTTTTGTCTTCTTCATCAATAATACTAATTCCTGTCTCTTTTATATCATTTATTAACTTTTGGGCATTTTGTTTAAATTGGTCTTCTTTTAATAAATTAAGAAACATATACACACTACCTGCTAAAACAATAAAAGCTATAAAAGAAGCTATTTGTGAAATGCGTTTTCTTTTAGCTGAATTTATATATTTTACCATTGGAAAATGTAGAAATTTTACAATTACAAAGGTTGCCAAAGCAATAAAAATAGTGTTAATTGTAAATAAAAACATAGCGCCTCCAAAGTAACTTAAATTCCAGGTTGCTAAACCGTAACCTGCAGTACATAAAGGAGGCATTAAAGCTGTTGCTATAGCTACACCTGCTATAGTATTTGTTTGTTGGTTTCTTCTACTTAGTGCAATAATTAATGCCAAACCACCTGCAATTGCAATAAAAACATCGCGAACATCAGGTGCGGTTCTTGCTAAAAGTTCGGGAGTTTCAGTTCTAAATAAAGGAATTAAAAAGAATATAAATGAAGTTGCTAAACTAAGTCCAACCATAACGCCTAAGTTAATTAAAGAGCGTCTTAGTGTATCAACATCGTTAATACCTATAGAAAGGCCAATTCCTAAAATTGGACCCATTAAAGGCGAAATAAGCATGGCTCCAATAACAACAGCCGTACTGCTAACATTTAAACCAATAGAGGCTATTAAAATTGAAAAAACCAAAACCCAAGCGGTATGGCCTTTCATAGATATATTTCCTTTAATATCTTCAATGGTGCCTTTTTTGTCGGTATCATTCCTAATATCTAACAAGTCTTTTAGAAAAGCTTTTATACTTTCCCAAATATTTTTAAAGTCACTCTCACTATTAGGTGTGTTAGAGTTTGAATGATTAGTTGATTGGTTTGAAGGGATATTTTCCATATTCAATTTTATTATACAAATTTATCTCCAAATTTTACTTTAACTTCTTCGGTTATTTGTTTGATTTCTTGTTCTTTGTCTTTTGGGAAGATTAAAATAACATCTTCTTTTTCAACTACAATATAATCATTTAATCCTTGTATTACAACACGTTTTCCTTTTTGAGTTTTTACTATATTATTTTTGGCATCCCTAAAAATAATTTCTCCTCCAACAGTAGCGTTTTGGTTTTCATCTTTTCCTAATTTATTGTATAAAGAACCCCAAGTGCCTAAATCATTCCAATCAAAGTTTATAGGTAAAACAAAAACATTTATTGCTTTTTCCATAATACCAAAGTCAATTGAAATATTTTCTGAACACGCATAGTTTTCTTCAATAAAATTTTCTTCTGTTTTAGTATTGTAACAAGTATTTCCTTTTTGAAATAGATCAAACATTTCAGGTAAAAAAGTTTCAAAAGCCTTTAAAATACTTTTTACACTCCAAACAAAAATACCTGCATTCCAAAGGTAATCTCCGCTCTCTAAAAACTGTTTTGCGGTTTCAAAATTAGGTTTTTCAGTAAAGTTTTTAACTTCTTTTAATGCGTTTTCCGATTGTTTAAATTGTATATAACCATAACCTGTATTGGGATGTGTTGGTTGGATACCTAGTGTTAACAAAGCATCATTTTCAGTACAAAAATCAAACGATGTTTGTATGTTTTCTAAAAACTCACTTTCATTTTCAATCCAGTGATCGGATGGAGCTACAATCATTATTCCATCAGGGTTTTCATTATAAATTTTAAATGCACTGTATAAAATGCATGGTGCCGTGTTTCGCATGGCTGGTTCTAAAAGCAATTGTTTTTTTGTTGCTTTAGGTAATTGTTTTAAAACCAAGTCTTCATATTTTTTGTTTGTCGCAATTAAAATATTTTCTGAAGGAATCAAATTTTCAAAACGGTTGAATGTTTTTTGTATAAGTGTATTACCTGTCCCTAACATATCATGAAATTGTTTTGGGAATTTTTGTGTACTTATTGGCCAAAAACGAGATCCAACACCACCAGCCATTATAACTGCATAATAATTTTTGTTCATAGTTGTTTTATTGTTTTTTTACTTCGGCATTTTGATTGAATAAATAAATTTTGTTTGTTGATAGTTCAACACATTCAAAACGCGTTCGTCTTATATTTCCTTTTTTATAGGTTTTGTTATTAAATGTAAAAATACTACCATGTTGAAGCTCAAAGATAAAATTCTTTCCTGATATTTTATCATACTGATTTAATACATATGTTAAATTTACATCAGCTCCTGTACTTGCTTTGGGGTTTTTAAGGTATTTTGCTAAATGAGGAAGTATATTTTGTGGATAAATATTAGGTTGTAAAAAAGGAAGCATTAAATATTGAAAATTACGTTTCCACTCAATTCCGTGAGGTTTCACATTTTTACTTTTTTTGTAGGTCACAAAATGGGCTATTTCGTGTATTAATGTAAGTAAAAACTGGTATTTATTTAAAGTTTTATTTATTGTTATTTGAAATTTCCCATCAACAGTTCTTTTAAAATCACCATGTTTGGTATTTCGTTTATTTACTATTTTTATTTTTATAGGGTGTTCTATCAGAATTTCTTCAACTAAATCAACAGCATTTTCAGGGATGTATTTTGAAAGTGTTTCAATCATAAATTATGGCGTTGTTGAAGAAACTTGCAATATTTTTCCATTATAGTATTTATGCCCTGTAGTTGCAAAATTAAAAAAATATTGTGCCATTTCTTTTGCTGAAACAGGAGCTTTATAACCGGGGAATGCTTCTTCTAACATTTCTGTTTGTACAGAGCCCAGTGCAAGTGCGTTAAATGCTATTTGTTGTTCTTTATATTCTTCAGCTAACAATTCAGTGAGAGTTAGTAAAGCTCCTTTTGAAGAGCTGTATGCAGCTAATCCAGGAAATTTAACACTTCCTTGTACACCACCAATACTGCTTATATTAACTACATGACTTCCTTTGGTTAAGTGAGGTATAAGTTGACGAGTTAACTCAGCAACAGCAAAAACATTTACTTTATAAACCTCTAAAAAATCTGATGAATTTAATTGCTGAAAAGGTTTGTTTATTAATTTACCTGCATTATTAATAAGTATGTCAACAGTTTTCCGGTTATTGGAAACAAAATCAATTACTTTTTTAATATCTTCTTCTTTTGCTAAATCAACAGAAATAGAGGTTATATTTTTTAAGTTCAACTCATTTAAAGGAGTTGTATTTCTTGATAAAGCTAAAACTTCATAATTATTATTAGCAAAAATCTGAGCCAGTTCAAATCCAATTCCTCTACTAGTTCCTGTTAATATTACATTTTTCATATTTCATTAAAAATTAAACGTTGGTAAACGCTAATATTGGTAAAAATTACTTAATTTATTATTAAAATTTATTTTTTTAGTAATTCAATTTCATAAAGTTTACTCCAATGTTTACCTGTAACAAACAGCCTGTTATTTTCTTTATCAAATGCTATTCCGTTTAAAACTTCATCATCATCTACAAGTTTTTGCTCTTTTTCAATTAAATCTTTTAAACCGTTCAAATCTGCAACACCTTCAACTTTTCCGTTTTTTGGAGTAACAATTAATATCGAATTTTTTTGCCAAATATTAGCGTAAATTTTACCGTTAATATATTCAAGTTCGTTTAATTTTTCAACTTTTTGTTTATTTGTGTAAGCTTCAATGTAGTTTTCTTCCAATAAAGTATCTGGATTCAGAAACCAAATTCGTTCTGTACCATCGGTCTTAATCAGTTTTTTACCGTTGTTGGTTAATCCCCAGCCTTCACGACTTTTAGTGTATTTAAACTCACTTTCTTTTTCAAAAGTTTCTAAGTTGTACACAAAACCAATTCCGTTTTGCCAAGTTAGTTGATAAAGTTTATTATTTAAAATAGTGATTCCCTCTCCAAAATATTTATCATCCAAATCATAACTTTGAAGTACTTTACCGGTTTTTAAATCTACTTTTCTTATTGATGAAGTTCCTTTTCTGCCGGTACCTTCATATAAAAATCCGTTATAATATTCTAAACCCTGGGTGTAAGCACTTTTGTCGTGAGGGTACGTGTTTATAACTTTATAAGTATAAATTTCCGGACCTTCATCAGCCATAAAATATATAGGTTTAGTTACTTTTTTAGTTTTATTTTTATAAAAAACTATAGCAGTTAGTGTATGCTTTCCAAGTCTATAATCGTTAATTTTCAAACTTGTAGTATTTGCTGTAGCATATATTTTTTTACTATCAATAGAAAATTGAACCGAATCAATAGGATTATTGTTTTCTTCTGATATTGAAATTTTTAATTCTTGGTTAATTTGAATTTGTTTAGGAGAATTTAGTATAAATTTGTACTCACTATTGCAAGAAAATAGTGATATTGAAATAGCAAGCAAGCTTATAAAAAGTTTATGTGACATAATTAAAACTAAGATTTGTAAATATTTATGTAAATAAAATAAATTAATTGTTTGAATTTTCAAAAATATAGTTAAATTTGCAGTCTCAAAAATAAAAATAGATTTAAAACGAGTTTACGATGAAAAAAGGTATACATCCAGAAAATTATAGAATGGTAGCATTTAAAGATATGTCTAATG
This sequence comes from Lutibacter sp. B1, assembly GCF_012524075.1. GTDB lineage: Bacteria > Bacteroidota > Bacteroidia > Flavobacteriales > Flavobacteriaceae > Lutibacter. The sequence goes on along the minus strand of NZ_JAAZUI010000001.1, from coordinate 289,242 downwards.
AAGATGTATTTTTGACTCGTTCAACAGTAAACACTAAGGAAACTATGGAAGTAGATGGTGTTGAATACCCTTTAGTAAAATTAGAGATTTCAAGAACTTCACATCCATACTACACAGGTAAAACTAAATTGGTTGATTCTGCTGGACGTATTGACAAGTTCAAAACTAAATATGCTAAATTTAAAAAGTAATTTTAGTTTAAAAATTATACAAAAACCTTCACAATTGTGGAGGTTTTTTTGTTTTTGGGCGTTCCTTCACTAGTATTTCGACTACGCTCAATAACCGTTCGGTCGGGCTTTGCGCGTTACACGGTAACTTGCTCCAATCCCTAACGCATTTAATTTCGAAGTGTAGCAATTAATTTATTTGGAATTGTAAGTAATTCAAATGCATCAATAATACTTTTACATAAAATATCAGCACTTAATAAATTTTTAGTATAAATACCTTCGTTTTCTAAAATTCCAATACCAATAATACTTTCTTTCAACATTAGCTCATCATTTCTTCCATTTCCAAAAGCTACGGTATTTTCAGGGTTTAATTTGCGTATCAATTTTAATTTTTGGTCAGCCTGATTGTTTTTCTCTATTTTGATAACAGTACACTTGGTATTTTGCAATTCTTTTTCAACAGTACCAAAAGTATCGGCAGTAATTACGTAAACTGAAATTTTTTCACTTAGTTTATTTATTAAAATATCTACACCTTCAATAAGTTTTCCGTTATTAGCTATAGTTCCATTATAATCACAAACTAAATGATGAATTTCAATTTTTTTAAAACCTGGAATATCTACAATCATACTTAAAAATTTGAATAAAGTTATAAAAAAACCCATTGCGTTTAACACAATGGGTTTTTAATATTATTAAAATAAGGTAACTACGCAAGCATAGTTACAGGATTTTCAATATATTCTTTTAGTGTTTGTAAAAATGCTGAACCGGTTGCGCCATCAACAGTTCTATGATCGCAAGCCAAAGTAACTTTCATAATATTTCCTACAACAATTTCGCCGTTTTTAACCACTGGTTTTTGAACAATTGCACCTACAGATAAAATTGCAGAGTTTGGCTGATTTATAATTGAAGTGAATTCAGTTATACCAAACATTCCTAAGTTTGAAACTGTAAATGTACTGCCTTCCATTTCAGCAGGAGTTAATTTTTTAGATTTAGCTCTTACAGCCATATCTTTAACAGCAGCACCAATTTGAGTCATACTCTTTTGGTCAGTAAAAGGAATAACTGGAACAACTAACCCATCTTCTACAGCAACAGCAACACCAACACTAACATGATGGTTGATACGTATTTTATCGTCAAACCATTGAGAATTCACTTTAGGATGCTTTTTTAATGCCATAGCACTTGCTTTAACAACCATATCATTGAATGATACTTTTGTGTCTGGCAATTCATTAATAACTTTACGAGAAGCAATAGCATTATCCATATCAATATCTAACATTAGATAATAATGTGGAGCTGTAAATTTAGATTCGGCTAATCTGCGAGCAATGGTTTTACGCATTTGAGAATTTGCAGTTTCTTCAAAACTTATTTCACCGACAGAAATTGCAGGGGCAACAGAAGTTGAAGCAGCAGTTGGCACATAATTTTCTACATCACGTTTTACAACTCTTCCATTTTCACCAGTACCTGTTATACTTGCTAAGTTAATACCTTTTTCTTCAGCTATTTTTTTTGCTAAAGGAGAAGCTACAACTCTATCTGATGTATTTGTTGTAACAGGAGCCTGAGTTTGAGTTTGAGCAGTTGCAACAGCAGGAGTTTCCTTAACTGTAGTAGAAGTTTCAACTTTCTTCTCTTCTTCTTTTACAGGAGCTTCCTCTTGCGCTGGAGCAGCAACTTTAAAATCTTTAATAATAGCATCAATATCTTCACCTTCTTCACCAATAATAGCTAAAAGCGAATCTACAGGTGCGCTTTCGCCATCTTTTAAACCAATATATAAAAGAGTACCGGCATTAAAAGATTCAAATTCCATTGTTGCTTTATCAGTTTCAATTTCAGCAAGAATATCACCTTCTGAAATTTTATCACCTACTTTTTTCAACCACTGTGCTACAACTCCTTCAGTCATTGTATCACTTAAACGTGGCATTGTTATAATTTCTGCCATTTTATCTATGTTTTAGAAACGGATAATCTTCTTGTTCGTATACTACATCATATAAAAGTTGTTTATCTGGGAATGGAGATTCTTCAGCGAATTTTTGGCATTCCTCAACTTTATCTTTTACATCTTTATCCCAAGCTTTAATTTCAGCTTCTGTAGCGTATTTTTTTTCTTTGATAATATCTAATACCTGTGTAATCGGATCAATTTTACGATATTCCTCAACTTCTTTTTTAGTTCGGTATTTTTGAGCATCACTCATTGAATGTCCTCTATAACGATATGTTTTCATTTCTAAGAACGTTGGTCCGTCACCTCTTCTTGCACGTTCAATAGCTTCATGCATAGCTTCAGCAACTTTTACAGGATTCATTCCGTCAACAGGTCCACAAGGCATTTCGTAACCTAAACCAATTTTCCAAATATCTTCATGGTTTGCAGTACGCTCAACTGATGTTCCCATGGCATAACCATTGTTTTCGCAAACAAAAACAACCGGTAATTTCCAGTTTATAGCCATGTTAAAAGTTTCGTGTAAAGAACCTTGACGAGCAGCACCATCACCAAAATAGGTAATTGTTACACCATCTCTTTCAAAATACTTATCAGCAAAAGCTAAACCGGCGCCTAAAGGTATTTGTCCTCCAACAATTCCATGTCCACCATAAAAATTATGTTCAGGAGAAAATATGTGCATAGAACCTCCCATACCGTGTGAAGTACCTGTTTCTTTACCTAATAATTCTGCCATGATCCTTTTTGGATCAACACCTAAACCGATAGGTTGAACATGGTTTCTGTATGCAGTAATCATTTTGTCATTTTTCTCCATTGCATGTAATGCACCTGCTAAAACAGCTTCCTGTCCGTTGTATAAATGTAAAAAACCTCTCACTTTTTGTTGAATATAAAGAGCAGCTAGCTTATCTTCAAATTTTCTCCAAAAAAGCATATCTTTATACCAATCGATATAGGTTTTTTTGGTTATTTTTTTCATATATAAGTAATATTAGTTTAAGATGAACTGCAAAAATACTACTTTGCTTAATAGAATAAAAATAACAACTCGTTTTTTTTACTATAATGTTTTCGTAAGTATAAAGCAGTTTAAATTTGTTTTACATATAATCTTCTATCGGGTTACATGAACAAATTAGATTTCGGTCTCCGTATGCGTCGTCAACTCTCCTTACCGATGGCCAGAATTTATTTTCCTTAATATATGGTAGCGGATAAGCTGCTTGTTGTCTGGAATATTTAAAATTCCAATTGTCAGCAGTTAACATTTCTTGAGTATGTGGCGAATTTTTAAGAATTCCGTTAGTATCGCCAATTTCCATTGCTTCAATCTCGTTTTTTATGCTAATTAACGCATCACAAAATTTATCTAACTCTTCTTTATTTTCACTTTCTGTAGGTTCAATCATTAATGTTCCTGCTACCGGAAATGAAACTGTTGGCGCATGATACCCATAATCCATCAACCTTTTTGCAACATCGGTAACTTCTATTCCTTTTGATTTAAATTCTCTAAAATCAACAATCATTTCGTGAGCAGCAAATCCATTTTCACCTGTATATAAAATACGGTACTGTTTCTCTAAACGAGATTTCATGTAATTGGCATTTAGAATTGCAATTTTAGTTGATTTTTTTAATCCTGAAAGACCAAGCATTTTAATATAACCATAAGAAATTAATAATACTAAAGCAGAACCCCAAGGAGCTGAAGAAACTGCTGTAGTTGCTATATTTCCTCCGGTTGGTATTATTGGGTTTGAAGGTAAAAAAGGAGCTAAATGTTTAGCTACACAAATTGGACCAACACCAGGACCGCCTCCACCATGTGGTATTGCGAAAGTTTTATGAAGGTTTAAATGACAAACATCAGCACCAATAGTTGCCGGATTTGTTAATCCAACTTGTGCATTCATATTTGCGCCATCCATGTAAACTTGACCTCCATTATTGTGAATTATTTCGGTAATTTCTTTAATACTACTTTCAAAAACTCCGTGAGTTGAAGGATAAGTAACCATTAAAGCAGCTAAATTGTCTTTATACAACTCGGATTTTTCGCGTAGATCATTAACATCAATATTCCCTTCTTCTGTAGATTTTGTTACAACAACTTTCATTCCTGCCATTACTGCTGAGGCCGGATTTGTGCCATGTGCAGAAGCCGGAATTAAACAAATATTACGATGATTGTCTCCTTTTGACTCGTGGTATGCTTTAATAACCAATAAACCTGTATACTCTCCTTGCGCTCCGGAATTAGGTTGTAAAGATGTTGCTTCAAAGCCTGTAATTTCATTTAAAGCACTTTCGAGTCCGTTAAAAACTTCATGATACCCTTTTGCTTGTTCTATTGGCGCGAAAGGGTGTAAATTACCCCAAGAAGGAGAACTTAACGGTAACATTTCGGTTGCTGCATTTAACTTCATAGTACAGGAACCTAAAGAAATCATAGAATGATTTAATGATAGATCTTTGCGTTCTAATTTTTTTATATAACGCATCATTTCAGTTTCTGAATGGCATTTTTCAAAAACCTCATTGGTTAGAAATGCCGATGTACGTTTAACGTTAATAGGTAAATCGGTTTTTTCAACGGTATCAAAATTTATTGAAGGCTTATTCTCTGCTTCAGCTAAAATTTTAAGTATTTCATTTACATCGTTTAATGTTGTAGTTTCATTAAGTGAAATTGAAACATTAGTTTTAGAAGGGTAATAGAAATTTACTTTTTTATTTTCAGCAATTTCTTTTATTTTTTCTGAATTAGAAACTTCAAAGGTTAGTGTATCAAAAAATATATTGTTTAGTTGATTTAAGCCTAATTTTTTTATTCCATTGTTTAAAGTTGAAGTTAAGCTATGAATTTTAGTTGCTATATACGTTAATCCTTTTGGACCATGATATACACCATACATGCCAGCCATTACGGCCAGTAAAACCTGGGCGGTACAAATATTAGAAGTAGCTTTTTCACGTTTAATGTGTTGCTCTCTTGTTTGTAATGCCATACGTAAGGCACGATTACCATCAATATCTTGTGTTACACCTATAATTCTACCTGGAATATTACGTTTGTATTCTTCTTTTGTAGCGAAATAACCTGCATGAGGACCACCATAACCCATAGGGATACCAAAGCGTTGAGTTGTGCCTACTACAACATCAGCACCCCATTCACCGGGAGGTGTTAAAAGAGTTAAGCTTAATAAATCTGCTGCTACTGCAATACGAGCTTCAACAGTTTTAGCTTTTTCAATAAAATTAGTGTAGTTATAAACTTCGCCATTTTTTGCAGGGTATTGTATAATAGCTCCAAAAATATTTTTGGTGAACTCAAAATTTTCATGATTACCAATAACTAATTCTATTTCTAATGGGATAGCTCTGGTTTTTAAAACATCTATTGTTTGAGGTAATACTTCTTCCGATATAAAAAATTGAGAAGCATTTTCCTTTTTTTGTTCTCTTGATCGAGTGTTAAAAAGCATAATCATAGCTTCTGCAGCAGCAGTACCTTCATCTAATAAAGAAGCATTTGCCAATTCCATACCTGTAAGGTCACTAACCATTGTTTGGTAGTTTAAAAGTGCCTCAAGCCTTCCTTGAGCAATTTCCGCCTGATAAGGAGTGTAAGCGGTATACCATCCCGGATTTTCTAAAATATTTCGCTGAATAACTCCTGGAAGTATTGTTGGATGGTAACCTAATCCAATATAGGTTTTAAATAATTTATTTTTTGAAGAAAGTTCATTTATATAAGAACTGAATTCAAATTCACTTAAAGGTTCCGGTAAATTTAAATCTTTCTTTAATCTAATATTTGAAGGAATGGTTTTGTCGATCAACTCATCTATTGAAGAAACTCCAATAGTTTCAATCATTTCATTTATATCATTTTCCCTTGGGCCAATGTGTCTTAAAACAAAAGAATTTGTATCCATTTAATAGTTGTGTAATTGTTTATTTCGAGACCAAAAATACTCAAAATACAATAATCAAAATAGCATAGATTTATTTATTTATAACATTTTGTTAACCACTAAATTTAATTATTAACAATTACCTACATTTGTTTAATGAACTTTTTAAAAAGGATAGTTAATTTTTATGTTTTTAGCAATATTCACGTTGCTTTAGCAGGGTATTCAATTACTAAAATTACATTAATTAATTTTGGACTTAAACAAAGTTTAGTTCCGTTATTTGTAGGTATATCAATAATAATTTCATATAATTTTATACGTTATTATGAAATTAAATCAAACAAACTCAATTGGTTTAAAAAATGGTTTTATAATAATAGAAAAGAGTTGTTGTTTTTAACGTTAATTTCTGTACTAATACTAGCTTATATTACTTTTTTTGGTGATTTTAATTTAAGTTCAATTATAGTACTGTTTCCTTTTGCCTTTATTACTTTTTATTATGTAATTCCAATATTTAAAAATAAAAATACCGAGTTTTCTTTTAGAAATTATCCTTCATTAAAAATATTTAGTATTGCAATTGCTTGGGCGGGAATTTCAGTTTTTTTTCCTTTGTATGAAGCCGGTTATATATTTGATAGGAGTGTTTACATAGAATTTGTGCAAAGAATTTTAATTGTGTTAGCTATTACAATTCCTTTTGATATAAGAGATATTGAAACTGACCCGGATAATTTAAAAACATTACCACAGGTTTATGGCATAAAAAAATCAAAAATTATTGGGACTGTTGTGCTGATTGCTTTTTGCGGATTAGAAATTTTAAAAATACCTTTTTATAAGTATAATTTGGTTGTAATTATTTTAATATCAATAATTTCAGGTTTATTTTTATGGTTTTCTTCTCCTCAAAAATCAAGATTTTATACCGGTTTTTGGGTAGAATCGGTACCTGTAATTTGGTTAGGTTTAAATTTACTCTTTTTAAAAAATTAAACATATTGTAATGAAAAAATTTGATGAGTATTTTAAAGTAAATAAAGAAACATGGAATAAAAAAGTAAGCATTCATGCAAAATCGGAATTTTATGATGTTGAAGTATTTAAAAAAGGGAAAACTTCTTTAAATAAGTTTGAATTAGATGAAGTAGGAGATGTTAATGCTAAAACCTTACTGCATTTACAGTGTCATTTTGGACAAGATACATTGAGTTGGAGCAGATTAGGGGCAAAATGTACAGGGATTGATTTATCTGATGAAGGAATAAAACAAGCCAAATTACTAAATATGGAATTAGGTTTGGATGCCAGCTTTATTGAAAGTAATTTATACGATGTTTCACAAAAAGTTAAAGGTAAATTTGATATTGTATTTACTTCTTACGGAGTAATTGGTTGGTTACCTGATTTAAAAACTTGGGCTGAGATTATAGCAAGTAAACTTAAAAAAGGAGGTTTTTTTTATATGATTGAATTTCATCCAATAGTTTGGATGTTCGATTATTTACAAACACCACCAAAACTTGTGTACCCCTATCAAAATAGTGAAGTAATTTATGAAGAATACAAAGGAACGTACACTAATAGAGATGCAGATATTATAAGTAAAGAGTATGGTTGGAACCATGGTTTAGGTGAAGTAATTTCTGCACTAACAAACGCAGGTATGCATATTGAGTTTTTGCATGAATTTGAAAAATCTCCATATAATATTTTACCGGAAATGGTTGAAGTAAATGATGGTATGTTCACTTTAAAAAATAATGAAAATTTATTTCCACTATTGTATTCAATTAAAGCAACTAAAAAATAAAAAAGCTTCCAAATTTGAAAGCTTTTCGTATTAATCTAATAATGCGTCTATTTTTTGTTTTTCTTCTTCGGCTAAAGCTCCATCTACAAGTATTCTACCGCTGTGTTCGTCGGTAATAATTTTTTTTCTGCTTGCAATTTCAACTTGTCTTTGAGGTGGTATTGTAAAAAATGAACCACCAGATGCACCTCTTTCAATAGATACAACAGCTAAACCATTTTTAACAGTAGATCTAATTCTTTTGTAGGCTTTTAATAAGTGGTCGTCTATTAATTCACTATACTCTTCAGATTTTTTTAGAAGTAATTCTTCTTCTTTTATTGTATCAGCCATAATATCGTTTAATTCAGCCGATTTATGTTTCAACAACTCTTCTTGTTTAGCAATAGTTTCTTTGGTTAATGTAATAACTTCATTCTTTTGCTCAATTTTAGCTTTATACTCTTTAATTCTTTTTTCAGCTAATTGAATTTCAAGTTCTTGATACTCAACCTCTTTACTTAATGAGTTGAACTCTCTGTTATTACGAACGTTTTTTTGTTGTTCGTTGTATTTTTTCACTAACGCTTTAGCTTCTTCAATTACTAATTTTTTATCAGCAATTTCATTTTTAAGATTAGTTACATCTTCGCCTAAGTTTGAAAGTCTTTTATTTAAACCAACTATCTCATCTTCTAAATCTTCAATTTCTAAAGGTAATTCACCTCTTACACTTTTAATTTCATCAACTCTTGAATCAATTAATTGTAGATCATAAAGGGCTCTTAATTTTTCTTCAACTGTAACTTCTTTATTTTTAGCCATGTTTATAGGTAATAAATTGGATTTGTGTTATTATTTGATAAAATGATTGCAAAATTAGGAAATTTTTTTGTAAGTATGTCAACTAAAAGATTTTTTGTGAATTGTTCACTTTCATAGTGTCCAATATCAGCTATTATCAGTTTATTTTCGGCTTTGTAAAATTCGTGGTATTTTATATCGGAAGTTACATAAATATCAGCTCCCGATTGAATGGCATTGTTAATGGCAAAACTCCCAGAACCACCTAAAACAGCTACTTTTTTAATAGATTTTCCTAATAATTTTGAATGACGAATGCCTTTGGCACTCATTTTAGTTTTTAAAAACTCTAAAAACGTTGTCTCTTCTTTTTCTTCGGAAAGTTCTCCAATCATTCCTAAACCAATCTCCTGATTTTGATTTTCTAATGAAATAATTTCATAAGCAACTTCTTCATAAGGATGCTCACTAAAAAGTGAATTTAGTATGGTTTTTTCTTTATGTTTTTCAAAAATAACACTCACTAGTGTTTCATCTTCAAAGTGTACAATACCCTTTTTACCAATTGTTGGATTGGAGTTCTCATTACCTTTGTACGTTCCGTAACCTTCCGTATTAAAGCTACAGTTATCGTAATTGCCAATGTTGCCGGCTCCTGCATTAAAAAGAGCATTTCTTACATTTTCAGCACTATTTTTGGGTACATAAGTAGTGAGTTTTTTTAATGTATGTTTTTGAGGGATAAGTACTTTTATGTTTTGCAGATTAAGAATTTCACAAATTTTAGCATTTACACCTATATATGAATTGTCTAAAGCCGTGTGCATTGCATAAATGGCTATATCATTTTTTATGGCTTTTAAAACAACACGTTCAACATAATTATTGCCGTTTAATTTTTTTAATCCGGAAAAAATGATTGGATGAAAGCTCACAATTAAATTGCATTTTTTGTCAATTGCTTCATCAACAATGGTTTCTAAAGTGTCTAGAGTTACTAAAACCCCGGTAACTTCGGTATTATAATTTCCAACCAATAAACCAACATTGTCAAAATCTTCGGCATAATTTAGAGGAGCAATTTCTTCAATACAATTTGTAATGTCTTTAATTTTCATTTATTCTGTAATCTGTTACACAAACAAAGATAAAGGATACCTTAGAAAGTTAAAATAATTATACATTTATTTTATTATTTGTTTTGTATTTTCGCTTTTAATGAATTTGTTAAGAAAAATATTATACCCAATATCTGTATTGTATGGAGCAGTTACAAATGTGCGTAATAATTTGTATGATAAAGAAATTTTAAAATCTACCAAATTTGATATTCCAACAATTGTAGTTGGCAATTTAAGTGTTGGAGGTACTGGTAAAACACCTCAAATAGAATATTTAGTACGGTTACTACAAAATGAATACAAATTAGCTGTTTTAAGCAGAGGTTATAAAAGAAAAAGTAAAGGATTTATAATTGCCGATGAAATTGCAACTGCTGAAATTATTGGAGATGAGCCTTTCCAATATTATCAAAAATTTAAAGATGTAATTGTTTGTGTTGATGCAGATAGGGTTAATGGAATTGAGCAATTAAAGCAATTAGAGCATAGTCCGGAAGTAATTTTACTGGATGATGCTTTTCAACATAGAAAAGTTCAAGGTGGATTTAATATTTTGCTTACATCTTACGACAATTTATATGTTGACGACTCAATGTTGCCTACAGGAAATTTACGCGAAAAAGTTTCAGGAGCTGAAAGAGCACAAGTAATAATTGTAACCAAGTGCCCTTCCCAGCTTTCAGAAAATGAACAATTTAAAATTTCTCAAAAATTAAATACAACAGTTTATCAAACTGTATTTTTCAGTACAATAGAGTATGATGAGCAATTGAAAGGTTTTTCTAAGTTGACGCTGTCTGAAATGGAGGGCTATGAGGTTTTATTGATTACCGGAATTGCAAATCCTACACCATTGGTCGACTTTTTAAGAGAAAGAAATATTAAGATAAAACATTTGCAATATCCCGATCATCATGATTTTTCCAATAAAGAAATAAATGAAATAAAAGATACGTTTAGTACGTTAGAAACAAACAAAAAGATAATTTTAACAACAGAGAAAGATTATGTTCGTATCTTTGCAGCCATTAAAAATATTCATTATATAACTATTAAAACAACATTCATAAATCATAAAAATGATTTTGATAATATTATAAAAAAGTATGTGGAACGAAGTTCAAGAGACAGTTAAATATTTACAAGACAAAGGGTTTGATAAACCAGATTATGGTATAATTTTAGGAACAGGTTTAGGAAATTTAGTTGAAAAAATTGAAATAGAAATAGCAATACCTTATGCCGAAATACCAAACTTTCCGATATCTACAGTAACAGGGCATTCAGGAGAATTGATTTTTGGAAAAATAGGAAGCAAAAACGTAATTGCAATGCGTGGGCGTTTTCATTACTACGAAGGTTGGAAAATGGATCAAGTTGTTTTTCCGGTTAGAGTAATGAAATATCTGGGAGTAAACAATTTAATAGTTTCTAACGCTTCAGGAGGTGTTAATCCATCATATAAAGTAGGTGAAATTATGATAATTTCAGATCATATTAATATGATGCCGGATCATCCTTTACATGGAAAAAATGATGAGCGTTTTGGACCTCGTTTTGTTGACATGCACGAAGCATACAGCAAAAAAATGATTGCTAAAATGGAAAATATTGCCAATGAACTGAATATTTCTGTTCATAAAGGAATTTATTTGGCATTACAAGGTCCTACTTTTGAAACACCGGCAGAGTATAAAATGGTTAAAATTTTAGGAGCAGATGCTGTTGGAATGTCAACTGTACCTGAAGTTATTATAGGAAAGCATATGGGTATGGAATGTTTTGGTATTTCGGTTATAACTGATTTAGGTGTTGAAGGTAAAGTTGAAGCAGTTTCTCACGAAGAAGTACAATTAGTTGCAAAAAAATCGGAAAAAGTTGTAGGTAAATTAGTTGAAGAATTTATTAAACAATAATTTTGGCATTATTTTAGATTAACTATTCAAAAAATACGATTTTATGAAAAAAATAATTGTTGCTTGTTTTTAAATTTAGTTACTCACAAATTGATTTAAACTAAGGTCTTCTAGAAGCTTAAAGTGTACGTAGGTAGAGCATCATGGTTAAATATTTTTTGGCAAGTCGCAGTAGTAACAGCACTAGCTCCAAAAACTAATAAGTTTTTTAAAAATATTAAAATTTATATGTTATCATAGTATAAACTTTTGATAATTCCATCGGCAAGTCCAATTTTTGGTACAAATATTTTTTTTGCACCACTCCATTTCATAGCGTTTAAATAAATTTTAGTTGCAGGAACAATAACATCAGCCCTATCAGGGTTTAACCCTAATTCTGAGATTCTATCTTCATAAGGCATTTGTTTTAAATATTGGTACTGTGCTTTCATGTAGATTAAAGAAAGTGGTTTACCTAACTGTTTGCCAGATAGTTTAAATATTTTGTTTATGTTACCACCAGAACCTATAAGTGCAGGAGTTTTTAAATTTTGTGTATTTGCTTTAAGCCATACTTCAATATTTTCCCAAACATCTTTAAACGAATTTGTTTTGTTTAATAAGCGAACTGTACCAATTTTAAATGATTTTGATTTGATGATTTTTCCGTTCGAAAATATGGTAATTTCAGTACTACCACCACCAACATCAACATAAATATACGATTTATTACCTTCAATAATATCAGTTAAATCAGTAGAAAAAATGATTGCAGCTTCTTTTTTACCATCAATTATATCAATTTTTACAGCTGTTTTTTCAAAAATTTCATTAGCTACCTCAACGCCATTTTTGGCTTCTCTCATGGCAGATGTTGCACATGCTTTATATTTATGAATTCCATGTACTTCCATAAGTAATTTAAAAGCTTCCATAGCTTTAATCATCCTTATTTTATTTTCTTCTGAAATTTCTTTTTTAATGAAGGAATCTGCACCTAAACGTATTGGAACTCGAACTAAAGCAGATTTTTTAAAGATAGGGTTTCGTCCGTTTTTTTCTGTAATAACATTAGAAATTAACAACCGTATGGCGTTTGATCCAACATCTATTGCAGCCAGTTTTTCAATTTTCATTTATTTGTAATGTTTTGGGAATTCGGTTATAAATGTTTTGCCCATTTTTATATTCTTCCAGTAGCTGGTGTCAAATTTAATACCTATAACACCGCAAGTTGGCACATGATCTAACTCCAAACTGCCAAACTTATTTACAAATGTACTAATACCGTGGTCGTGACTAAAAATGATGGCAGAGTCGAAACCGTCGTCTAAGGCTTTTACAGTTTTTATTAAATAGCCATCACTAAAGCTATAAAGAGATTTGTTTATTTTTATGTTTGCAAGCGGATAATTAAATGTGTAGCTGAAAATCATGGCTGTATGTAAGGCCCTGTTTGCACAACTCGACACAAAAACATCGGGGCAAGCAACTTTTTTTTGTAATACGTTTGAAATTAAATAAGCATCGTTAATTCCTCTTTTTTTTAAGGGGCGGTCTATGTCTTTAATACCTTCGTATTCCCAAGAAGATTTAGCGTGCCTAACAATGTAAAGTGTTTTCATTTGGTTTTAGTTGAGGTTCAAATATAAAAAATTAAGGAGCTAAACGATCAATTTTCCAATCAAAATTTTCTTGAAGCGTGTATCTTATTCTATCATGCATTCTGTTTGGCCTTCCTTGCCAAAACTCTATACTTATTGGTTTAACTATATAACCACCCCAATGTTTTGGCCTTGTAATTTCTTTATTTTCAAATTGTTTTTCGAAATAAACCAATCTGTCATCCAAATATTTTCTTGATGGTACAACTTTACTTTGATTGGACGCCCATGCTCCGAGTTTACTTCCATCGGGTCTGGTTTCAAAATAACCATCCGATAAATTTTCTGAAATTTTTTCGGCAGTACCTTTAATAATTACTTGGCGTTCTAAATTGTTCCAAAAAAAGGATGCGCAAACATTCGGGTTTTGTTCAATTGCTTTTCCTTTATCGCTGTTGTAATTAGTGTAAAAAATAAATCCTTCCCAAGTATATTTTTTCAGTAAAACAACTCGGTTATTTGGAAAACCGTCTAAACCGAAAGTAGATATAGTCATAGCATTTACTTCAATATCACCGCCAAATTCTTCAACTTCATAAAACCATTTTTGAAATAATTCCAAAGGATTTTCAGGAACTTCGTTTTTAGAAAGTTCTTTTTTTTCGTAAATTTTCCTGTAGTTACTTAAATCTTTCTCCATGCAACAAAATTAATAAATCTTTTAAGGTGTAATTCTTTTAAACTGATTCTTTATCCAATTTTTTTATAAGCAGTAACCCAATAAAAGTGAGTAAACCATTCACAATTAACAGCTCGTAACCAAAAACATATCCATTAAATAGTTCAACAGAATAATCATTGATAAAATAGGTTATAATTACTGAGAGTATTGCTACTATCCATACATAAGAGTCTTTAATTTTAAATTTGGTAAATATTCCAAAAGTAAACATACCTAACAACGGACCATAGGTATAAGAAGCAACTTGCAGCAAACTGCTAATTACGTTATCTTCTAATACATATTTAAAAATAACAATAACAATAACTAAAGCCATTGAAATAAAAATATGTGTTTTTTTTCTGATGGATCTTTGTTTGGATTCTTCTTTATGTTCAATATCTAAAAAATCTACACAAAAAGAAGTGGTTAGTGCTGTTAAAGCACTATCAGCACTAGAGTATGCGGCAGCTATCAATCCTAAAATAAAAAATACGCTAATGGTCATTCCTAATCCTCCGTTTAAAGCAATTTCAGGAAACAATAAATCGGTTTTAGTACTTCCATCAACAATAGGAGTAGCAATACCAAATTTATCGGCATAAATAAAAAGTAATGCACCTAATACTAAAAACACAAAATTGACTATAATTAGAACAAATCCTAATGAAATTACATTCCATTGAGCTTCTTTGGTATTTTTACAAGTAAGATTTTTTTGCATCATATCTTGGTCTAAACCTGTCATACCAATGGTAATGAACATTCCTCCTAAAAATGATTTTATAAAGTGTTTTTTATCATTAAAATCATCAGTAAAAAGTATTCTGCTATAATTTTTAAATTCAGAAGAAGCAAAAATATCAGAAACTGTCCAATCCAATTTATTTAGAATGATATAAATAGTTGCAGATACTGCAAAAAGCATAAAAATAGTTTGTAGTGTATCTGTCCAAACAATGGTTTTAATACCGCCTTTAAAAGTGTAGATCCAAATTAACAGAATAGAAATTATTACGGTTATTTCAAAAGGCACATTCCAAGCATCAAAAACAAAATATTGTAATACTGAAGCTACCAAAAATAAACGAAATGAGGCTCCTAATACACGTGAAACAAAAAAGAAAAAAGCACCGGTTTTATGAGAAACATTTCCAAATCTAATTTTTAAATACTCGTAAATAGAAGTTACTTTTAAATGATAGTAAATAGGTAATAAAACATAAGCAATTACCAAGTAGCCAAATAAATAACCAAATACAATTTGCATATAGCTAAATTGTGAACTTTGCACCCAACCCGGCACCGAAATAAAAGTAACTCCCGAAAGTGAAGCTCCAACCATTCCAAAGGCAACAACGTACCAAGGTGATCTTTTATTTGCCTTAAAAAAAGTATCGTTACTATCGTTTTTCCCTGTAAAATATGATATAAGTAAGAGAAAACAAAAATAGACTGCTATTAATGAAAGAATAAAAATGGGTTTCATTTATTGGTTTTATTATGAAATAACAAAGAAACTAAAATTATTGAGAATATCATTTCCTAATTGTACATTTGCCAAATGAATTTTTCTTCAAAACTTTTAGAAAATGCTGTAAACGAAGTATCTCAATTACCGGGAATTGGTAAAAGAACCGCTTTGAGATTAGTTTTGCATTTATTAAAACAACCAACTTCTCAAACTCATCGCTTGTCTGAAGCATTGAATAATTTGGTTGACGATATAAAATTGTGTAAGAAATGTCATAATATCTCAGATGTTGATGTGTGTGAAATTTGTGCAAATCCTTCTAGAAATGAAGAAATTATTTGTGTGGTTGAAGATGTGCGCGATGTTATG
Source organism: Lutibacter sp. B1 (assembly GCF_012524075.1). Classification (GTDB taxonomy): domain Bacteria; phylum Bacteroidota; class Bacteroidia; order Flavobacteriales; family Flavobacteriaceae; genus Lutibacter. Next base: position 273,364 of record NZ_JAAZUI010000001.1, on the reverse strand, counting down.
GCAATTGAAAACACAGCTCAATTTAAAGGGTTGTACCACGTGCTTGGAGGAAAAATTTCGCCCATTGAAGGTATTGGTCCGCATAATTTAACCATTGACAGTTTGATTGAAAAAGTTAAAAGCGGTACTGTAAAAGAAGTTATTTTTGCGTTGAGTTCTACTATTGAAGGCGATACTACCAACTTTTATATTTTTAAACAGATAGAAAAATATCATATAAAAACATCAACTATTGCAAGAGGAATTGCTGTAGGAGATGAATTGGAATATGCTGATGAAGTTACTTTAGGAAGAAGTATTGTGAACAGAATTCCGTTTGAAAATTCGTTATAAAAACTAATTTTTTTCTATCCTAATTCTGGCATCAACCGCTATAATTTCTTGTTGATTTCCTAAAAGCGGATTTAAATCCAGTTCACAAATTTCAGGAACTACAGTAACTAAATCAGAAACTTTTTTAACTATTTCGGCAAACAAATCAATATTAATACCTTCTTGATTACGAATACCTTGAAGTATTTTGAACGATTTTAAATTCTGAATTATATGTAACGCTTCTTCTTTTGAGATAGGAGCTAAATTAGACTGAATATCTTTAAGTATTTCAATATAAATTCCACCTAAACCACATAAAATCAAATGTCCAAAATCAGCTTCTTTTTTTACGCCGATAAAAAGTTCAATCCCTTTTTTCATAGGCTGAATTAAAAGTGCTTTTGTACCTTTAACTTGCATTAATTTATAAAAGGATTTGATTAGTTTTTTTTCGGAATTAATGTTTAAAATAATGCCTCCAACATCTGATTTATGAATAGGACCAACTACTTTCATTACTACAGGAAACTTTGTTTTTTGAACAGCATTTAGGCAATCGTTTATTGAAGTGCAAATAAACTCTTCAACAACAGGAATTTTTGCTTCTTGTAGTAATTTTTTGGTTTGTTTCGGATTTAGATACCCATTTTCTGCACTTTCAATAATTGATTTGATAAGCTGATTGTTTTGAAATGTATTTATTGAGGTTTTTATGGTAGGTTTTGGTGTATTTATAACTTTTCCTAAAGCATTGCCAAATAAAACTTCATCATTAAAACACGTATTTCCTTTTGAAATAAAAGAATCAATCTCATTTTTTACATTCACTACCGAAGGTAATATGCTGAAAATAGGCTTTTTGCATTCTCGTATTTTTTTATGAAGCACATTGTAAACATCGTATACTTCAAATAAACCTGGACTTCCAAAAATAACAATCATTGCATCAATATCATCAAAATGATGTTCACAATAATCAATAATTGTTTCTAATTGCTCGGCAGTTCCGGTAGCTAAAAAATCAATTGGATTGCTAATTGACGAACCTAAATACAATTTTTGCAGCAGTTCTTCACTTTTTTCTCCTTTAATTTCAGGAATTTGTAAGCCGTTTTTAGATAAAATATCGGTTAGCATTACAGCTGGCCCACCTGCGTGTGTAATGATAGCAATATTTTTTCCTTTCAATTTGGAATGCATAAAAATGGTTGCAACAGTTACCAATTCGTTTCTGCCAAAACAGCGTACAATACCTGCTTTTTTAAATAGCGCATCAACTGCCATATCCGAATTTGCCATTGCTCCTGTATGAGAACTCGCGGCTCGGCTACCTTCTGTAGAACTTCCTGCTTTTATGGCGGCTATTTTACAACCTTTTTGAATTAACGATTGCGCGTGTTTTAGTAATTTTTGAGGATTTGCTATACTTTCAATATAGAGTAATTTTACTTTTGAACAGGTATCCTGATTAAAAGTTTCATCTAAATGTTCTAAAACTTCTTCTACACCAATTTGAGCTGAATTTCCTACTGAATATACACTTGAAAAAGTTAATCCCATAGCCATTGCAGCTTCCATAATAAAAACCGCCGTTGCTCCGGAACCCGAAATAAAATCTACACCTTTTGAATCTAATTTTGGAATAGGAGTTGTAAATACTCCTGCATAATTTTGGTTGATTAAGCCTATGTTATTAGGACCTAATAAAGTGCCTCCAACAGCATTAATTTCGTTGGTTATTTGTTTTTCTAATTGGTTACCTTCTTTATCTTTTTCACTAAAACCTGCCGAGAAAATAATAAATCCTTTGGTATTTTTTTGATGGGCTAAAATTTTTACCGTTTCTAAAGTATATTTTGCGGCAATAGCAATAATTGCTAAATCTACTTCAGGAATATCTTGTATATGTTGATAACATTTAATGCCTTGAACTTCCGTTTCTTTCGGATTAACAGCAATTAAATTTCCTTTAAAATTATGAGTTATTAAATTGTGTAAAACTTTGCCTCCGGGAGTTTGAATAGTGTTGGAGGCACCAATAACAGCAATACTTTTAGGGTTAATTAATTTTTCGTGTAACATTCCTGTGTTTTTCATGAAATAATTTCAGTAGCCATCTCTTTACCAATTATAAAAGCTTCTAAATTTTTGTTTACAATGCGTTCACCTTTTCTTTTAAATAAGGTTTTAATAGCCTGTTGTAAAGTTTCGCTATTTATTGTAATTAGAGAAGAAGCTGCTCCTAATAAAACAATATTTGTTGCTTTTGAGTTACCTAAATCTTTGGCTATTTTTTTAGCATCAATTAATATACTGTTTGGGTGAGATTTTATTTCATTGTATAAATCTTCTAATTCAGGGTAATCAGGAATATTAATAAACGGATTGATATCTGTAATTAAATAACCGTCTTTTTTTAAATAGGGCAAATAGCGTAGTAATTCCATAGGCTCAACAGCAATTATCATATCTGCTTTTCCTTGCGGAATTAAATCTGAAAATATTTCTTTATCAGAAATTCGAACATGAGATTGCACAGCACCGCCACGCTGACTCATACCATGAACTTCCGATTGTTTGATGTTTAGGTTAGATTCCAATGCCGCAGTATCTAAAATTGCTGCAATGGTTAAAATTCCTTGTCCGCCTACACCTGCTAAAATTATATTTGTTTTCATTTTTTTTACTAATTAAGTGAAACTTTTTTAAGCTCTTTAAGCTTTTCCTTTTTCTCTTTTGGTAATTGTACGCAAGGGCGCTGAGAAATTATGACCGATACTCCTTTATAATTTATTTCATCTCTAATGGTGTTTATATTTTCTGTTAAATTTTTATGAAGAGGTGTAATAACTTTTAAATGGTTTTCTTCAACTCCAATGCCTTTGCAAATATCGATTAATCTACCTGAAGCTGACGAATCCTGAGCACCTGTCATAGCAACCGTTGAATTGTCAGAAATTATAACGGTAATAGGTGTTTTTTCTATAACAGCATCTAATAAGCCTGTCATACCGGAATGTGTAAATGTAGAATCTCCAATAATTGCTATTGAAGGATGAATACCTGCATCAGAAGCACCTTTTGCCATTGTAATTGATGCTCCCATATCAATAAGCGTATTGATACTTTTGTAAGGAGGTAAAGCTCCTAAGGCATAACAACCAATATCACCAAAAACTTGCTGACTTCCCATTTCCTTATTTAATTCATTAATAGCATCAAACAAATCTCTGTGAGCACAGCCTACACATAGTTCAGGTGGTCTTTTGCTAACTATTTCAGGTAATTTTTCATCTACTACAACATCAAAGCCCAAAGCATTGGCTATATTATCAGGATTTAATTCACCAACTCTTGGTATGTCACCGCTTAAACGTCCAATAATTTTTTTGTTTTTCCCTAAAAAGTCTGAAATAGCTTCTTCAATAAACGGATAGCCATCTTCTAAAACCAATATTTTTTTACAGGTATCAAATAGATATTGAACAGGTTTTTTTGGAATAGGATATTGTGAAATTTTTAAAATAGGATAAGGGCAATCTGCATCTTCAAAATTTTCCATTAAATAATTATAGGCAATACCCGAAGCAATTATTCCTAAAGATGTATTTGGAGCTTTAATAAGCTGGTTAAAGTAACTGTTTTCAGAATTTTCCTGTATATCAGATTGAATACTCACTAAATGTTTATATCTGCCGCGAGCATGCATTGGGATTAACTGAAATTGAGTAGGAATTTTAGGTAACTTAATGTTGTTTTGCGGAATTCTTTTTCCTAAAATTATACCTGCTCTTGAGTGTGATAAACGTGTTACCATTCTTATTAAAACAGGTAAACCAAGTATTTCAGATAAATCAAAAGCGTATTTTGTAATGTCATACGCTTCTTGTTGATTGGACGGCTCTAATATGGGTACCATTGCAAATTTTCCATAATATCTGGAATCTTGTTCGTTTTGTGATGAATGCATTGAAGGATCATCTGCTACAACAACAACTAATCCGCCATTGATACCGGATACGGACATGTTCATAAATGCATCAGCAGCAACATTTAAGCCCACATGTTTCATAACAGCCATTGCTCTTTTACCTGCGTATGACATGCCTAAGGCGGCTTCCATAGCTGTTTTTTCGTTCACTGACCATTGTGAGTGAATATTTAATTCTTTTGAAGTTTTTGAACGCTGTATATATTCTGTTATTTCTGTTGATGGAGTTCCCGGATAAGCATAAACACCGGAAAGACCGGCATCAATTGCACCTTGTGCAACTGCTTCATTTCCTAAAAGAAGTTTTTTCATAAAAAAATGATTTATAAAATGATGTTTTATAATATCATAAATTTATAAAATATAATTTGAAATTTATATGATTTTAATCACTTTAGCTATTATAAGTAGTTGATATACAGAATATTAAAAATTCAATAAAAGCTTTTAATTCTTGTAAAGTTAAAAAGAATTTTAGAGTATTCTTTTTAACAATTTAAGTAAATTGAATAGTTGTTGAGTATTTAATAAAATAATTAATTTTTATCCCAACTGTTTTTTTCTCTAATATTTTTATAAAGTTTTATACCTAGCATTAGTAAAACTGAAATACCTACTATACCAACTACTCCAAATATCCAACCAAAGGTGTTTTTTAATACTACCAAAAATACACAAGCAAAAAGAATAATAGTAGCAACTTCATTCCAAATTCTTAAAGCAAAAGAGGAGAAATTTAAATACCCTTTTTCAACTTGGTTATACATAATTTGACAGGTCCAGTGATAAGCATAAAGAGCTGCTACACAGGCTAATTTAATTTGCATCCATGTAGCTTCCAGCCAAAATGGTTGTAAAATTAATAACCAAAGAGCAAAAATAGAAGCTAAAATTGCTGAAGGCCAAGTAATAATGTACCAAAGCCTTTTAATCATTAGTTTATACTGTTTTTGCAATATTTGTTTTTCAACTTCAGGTTTTTCTTCAGCTTCTTTAAAATAAATGAATAAGCGGATGATGTAAAAAAGACCGGCAAACCAAGTTGTAATAAAAATAATGTGCAACGATTTTATATAGAGATATTCCATTGAAGTTATTTTGCCCAGTTATTGATCCATTTTGCTACTGTTTTTGTCCAATTTTCATCGTCATTTAAACAAGGAATTGTTGAAAAATGCTCACCGCCATTTTCAATAAAAGAATGTTTGGCTTCCATACCAATTTCTTCTAAAGTTTCTAAACAATCTGAAACAAAAGCAGGTGTAACAACTGCTAAATTTTTTACGCCGCTTTTAGCAAAATTGTCTATTGTTTGGTCGGTATATGGTTGTAACCAAGGATCTTTTCCCAAACGCGATTGGAAAGAAGTACTGTAGCTTCCTTCTTTTAAATGTAGTTGTTTTGCAACGTTTTCTGTTGTTGCATAGCATTGATGTCGGTAACAAAACTCGTGTGCCGGAGAAGGTGTTTTACAACAACTTCCATCTATTTTACAATGAGATTTTGTAATATCCGATTTTTTTATGTGACGCTCAGGAACACCGTGGTATGAAAATAAAATATGTTCAGGTGCTGTTTTCTCTATTTCTTTTTTTATGCTATCACTTAAAACTTCAATATAATCTTGTTTATTGTAAAAAGCCGGAACATTTGTTAAGGTTACTTCCGGAAAATGTTTTTTAACAATTTTTTCAGCCAAAACAGTTATAGTTTCGGTGGTTGCCATTGCAAATTGTGGGTACAACGGAATTAATAAAATTTCGGTAACACCTTGTTGTGCTAATTTTTCGATACCAGTTTTAATTGAAGGTTTCCTGTATCTCATAGCTACTTCAACCGGTACGCTAGAGTTTTTTTGAACTTTTTTAAGTAATCTGTTAGATAAAACTATTAGTGGAGAACCTTCATCCCACCATATTTTTTTATAAGCTTCGGCAGATTTTTTTGGACGTGTATTTAAAATAATTCCTTTTACAATAAAAGCTCTTAATAAATAAGGAGTGTCAATAACTCTTTTATCCATTAAAAATTCATCTAAATATGTTTTTACGTCTTTAACCGACGTACTGTCTGGCGAACCTAAATTTACTAGTAATGCTCCTTTCATTAATTATGTTTTTGCAAATTGTTTGGGTGTAATACCAAATTTTCTTTTAAATGCTGCTATAAAATGGCTTGAAGTACTGTATCCAAGATGTACTGCAATTTCATTTACATTTAGTTGTTGTTCCTGTAATAATTTTTTTGCTTGTTCCATTTTGTAGTTTAATAGAAAAGTAAAAACAGGAACACCATAAAACTCTTTAAAGTCAGTTTTTAATTTTTTTATATTGAGACCAACTTCTTTAGATAAATCGGCTAAAGAAGGAGGATTGTTCATTTCTTCAATTATTATTTCTTTGGCGTGTTTAATTTTACTAACGGTTTCTTCATTAGCAATATAAGGGCAATGCTCACCTTCATCTTCAGGTGGTGTACTAAAGTAATGACTTAATAATTCGTATACTTTTCCCTTAATGTAAATTGGTCTAAGCGATTCGTTAATTTGTTTAGATACCAATTGGTTTAAAATTATTTTAATAGATGTGTTAATTTCTTTAGGTTCAATAATTGGTTTGCCAACTTTAAAACTATTGAAATTAAATAGGAAATTACCTTCAATAGAGAATAATGAATGGAAATATTCAATTGAGATTAAAATAGCAATAAGTTCAGCTTTTGGTGGTAAATTAAAAAGAATATTCATTTTTTCATCCTTAAAATAAACCATGCCTGAATTTCCTGAAGCTAAATTTAAAGCGCAATGTTCAAAGTTAAAAGCAACACAACATTGATTTTCGGCACAAAAATATATTTGTATATAATTGTCTTTTAAACTATGCTTAAATAATTCGTTCTGAGATGATAAGTTGTTGAAATGAAATACTTTAAAAGTATCTTTTTCATCAAAAATTAAGTTAGTACTTTTATCGATGTTTTTATAATTCTCTAAATTGGTTTTCATAGAGTATTTTTTTAAATTTAACTCAACTAACAACTGCAAATGTACAATAAAAAATAATACTTAGAACTATTTTTTAAATCTCTATAAATGATATTTGTCATATATTTAAACCCTTAATTTTGCTAATAATTAATAATTTTACCTTTGTTTTTGTTAATTTAGAACACTTCTAAATTAGCTAAAATAACTTATATCGCTAATATTAGTACTTTTGTCGATATTTTGTGCTAAAATATCTTTGTACTTTTGTCGATACTTATTGGTAATATTAATTATATGGATCAAAAAGATACACCTACAAAATTTTATAATGTAGGGCTAAGTTATAAAAAAGCAGATGTAAAAGTTAGAGGAGCTTTTAGTATAACTAAAGAAAATCAAAAATTATTATTAAACGAAGCTAAAGCTAGAGGTTTAAAAGGTGTTTTTGTTTTATCTACTTGTAATAGAACTGAGATAACAGGTTTTGCTAACCATCCGTTTGAGTTAATTAGTTTGTTAATAAAATACTCTAATGGTAATGTTGAAGATTTCAGTAAGGTTTCCAATGTGTATTCTAATAAAGATGCTGTAAGGCATTTGTTTAATATAAGTACAGGTTTAGATAGTCAAATTTTAGGAGACTATGAAATTGTTGGGCAATTGAAAGAGGCTTTTAAGTTAGCAAAAAAGTTAGGTACTACAAATGCTTATCTGGAACGTTTAATGAATTTGGTTTTACAAGCTAGTAAAGAAGTTAAAAATACTACTAAGTTAAGTTCAGGAACAACATCGGTAGCTTATGCCGCAATTCAATATATAGTTGATCATGTACCTGAGTATGCCGGTAAAAAAATTCTAATTTTTGGAATGGGTGAAATAGGTAAAAATACCTGTAAAAATATTTTAGAATATACACAAAATAAGAATGTTACTTTTATAAACAGAACTTTTCAAAAGGCATTGGATTTTAAACAAATGCATCCGGAGGTTACAGTTGTAGAATATGATAAATTAACGGAAGTAATTTCTAATGTTGATATATTAATAGTTTCAACCGGGTCAAGTGTACCTACAATTCACAAAGAACATTTAACTAAAGGTAAAAAATTGTTGATATTAGATTTATCAATGCCAGAAAATGTTGATGCTTCAATTAAAGAATTGAAAGATATTACCTTGGTAAATTTAGATGAACTTTCTAAAATTACAGATAAAACAATTGAAATGCGCAAGAGTGAAATACCTGCAGCAGAGAAAATTATCCAAAAATATAAGGATGAATTTAACGATTGGATTTCACATAGAAAATATGTACCTGCAGTGAATGCGCTAAAAGAGTCACTTCTGGCAATTCAAAATGATGAAATTAATTTTCAATCAAAAAAAATAAAAGACTTTAATGTTGAACATGCTGAGATTATAACTACAAGATTGATTCACAAAATAACCACACAATTTGTGAAGCATCTTAAAGATGAAGAAACATCTGTAGATCAAAGCATAAATGTTATTAGTAAAATGTTTAACATTAAAGAACTTAGTTTAAATGAAAACGATTAGAATTGGAACAAGATCAAGCCAATTAGCACTATGGCAAGCCAATACTGTTTCACATAAATTAGAACAATTAGGATATACTACAGAAATAGTGAAGATTGACTCAATAGGTGATGTTGTACTTGATAAACCTTTGTATGAGTTAGGCGTAACCGGTGTATTTACAAAGAATTTAGATATAGCACTTTTAAGTGATAAAATTGATATAGCTGTACATTCGTTTAAAGATGTGCCTACAAAATTACCAAACGGAATTGTACAAGCTGCAGTTTTAAAAAGAGGCGATTTTAATGATGTGTTGATTTTAAAGAAAGACGAAAATTTTTTCACTAAAGAAACGGCAGTAATAGCAACCGGCAGTTTGCGCAGAAAAGCTCAATGGTTGTATCGTTATCCAAATCATACAATTTCAGGATTAAGAGGTAATGTAAATACACGTTTACAAAAGTTAGAAGATAACAATTGGGATGGAGCTATTTTTGCATCAGCTGGGTTAAAAAGACTTGGTTTATTGCCTCAAAAAGAGGATTTTATTAAGTTAGATTGGATGATTCCTGCTCCGGCACAAGGTGCTGTAATGGTAGCTGCATTAGAAAAAAGGGAAGAGTTACTTGAAATTTGTAAAGAAATAAATCACGAAGAAACAGCAAAATGTATTGCAATTGAAAGAGAATTTTTAAGAGTTCTAGAAGGAGGTTGTACTGCACCAATAGGAGCCTTAGCTACAATAAAAGATGAAGAAATAAAATTTAAAGGCGTATTATTTAGTCCTGATGGAACTAATAAAATAGAATTTTCAAAATCAGTTCCTGTAAATAATGCAAGTGATTTAGGAGAATTTGCAGCTAAATTTATTTTAGATAGAGGTGGTGAAAAGTTAATGAGGCAAGAAATTAAAATTGAAAAAGATATACTTGTGTACTCAACCAAAACGCTTTCACAAGATCAAACAAGCGAATTGTCTTCAAAAATAGGTATTTCTATGAGTGATTTTATTACGGTGAGAAGCAATCGTTTAAAACCAAAGGTTGTTAAAAACACGCTACAAAATGTAATTTTTACGAGTCAAAATTCAGTAGAAGCATTGTTACATAATTTTTCGGCTTTAGAATTGGATTTTAAAACTATTTATTGTGTTGGCCGAAGAACAAAAAAACTAATAGAAAAAAGAATTGGAAAAGTTGCACATATTGAAAATTCTGCTGAAAAATTAGCAAAATACCTGGTAAAAAACTTAAAAGAAAAAGAAATTACTTTTTTTTGTGGTGATAAAAGAAGAGATGAACTTCCTGATATTTTATCAAAAAATTATATAAAGGTTAATGAAGTTGAGTGTTATAAAACAACATTAACACCAAAAAAAATACAAGAAAAATATAACGGTATACTTTTTTATAGCCCAACTGGTATAGAAAGTTTTTTAAAAGAAAATAAAGCTGGTAGTGATATCGTTGTATTTTGTATTGGAGAAACAACTGCTACAGAAGCAAAAAAATACTTTAAAAATGTAAAGGTTTCAAAACTCCAAACAGTTGAAAGTGTAATAAAATCTGTAAATCAATATTTTGAACATGAATAGAACAAGACGCCTCCGTAAAACTGAAAATATTCGTCGTTTAGTTAGAGAAAATAAACTAACAGTAGATGATTTAATTTACCCTTTATTTATTGAAGAAGGAGAAAATATTGAAACTGAAATAGTTTCAATGCCTGGTATTACGCGTTTCTCATTAGATAGAATTTCAAAAGAATTAGATGAGGTTGTTGCATTGAATATCCCGGCTGTATTGCTTTTTGGAATACCTACACATAAAGATGAAGAGGGCTCAGAAACATGGAATGATAATGGAATTATGCAACAAGCAGTTCGATTTATTAAGAAAAATTACCCAAGTTTATATGTGATAACAGATGTTTGTTTTTGTGAATATACCAGTCATGGACATTGCGGGATAATACATGATAATGATGTTGATAATGATGCCACATTACTAAATATAGCTAAACAAGTAGTTTCACACGCAAAAGCCGGTGTAGATATGGTTGCACCTTCAGGAATGATGGATGGGATGATTGAAACAATACGTGAAGCATTAGATAATACAGGTTTTCCAAATATTCCAATTATGTCGTATGCTGTAAAATATGCATCGGCATTTTATGGTCCTTTTAGAGATGCTGCAGGTTCTGCTCCTGCATTTGGTGATAGAAGCACCTATCAAATGGATCCTTCAAACAGAGATGAAGGTTTGCGTGAAGCAACTTTTGACGATCAGGAAGGTGCAGATATTTTAATGGTAAAACCAGCGTTATCTTATTTGGATATTATAAGAGATTTAAAAAATAACTTTGACAGGCCAATAGCTTGTTACAATGTTAGTGGTGAGTATGCCATGATTAAAGCTGCTGCTGCAAATGGTTGGATTGATGGTGAGCGTGCAATGATGGAAAGTTTACTTTCTATGAAAAGGGCAGGAGCTGATATTATTATCACCTATTTTGCTAAAGAAGTTGCTAAATTGTTATTAAAAAAATAAGCGTTGTTTAAGCTGGTCACTGAATAGAGTCAAAGTGATTATCTTTATAGAAATTGATTTCGACTACGCTCAATCACCCAAATGTAAAAGAAAATGAAATTAGAAAAGTCAATAGAATTATATACAAAAGGTAAAAAAAATTTAGTTGGAGCAGTAAATTCTCCTGTTAGAGCATTTAAATCTGTTGGAGGAATTCCAATTTTTATTCATAAAGCAAAAGGGAGTAAAATTTACGATGTTGATGGTAATGAATATGTAGATTTTGTGTTGTCTTACGGACCGATGATTTTAGGTCATAGAAATAAAAAAGTTGAAAAAGCTATTGAAAGAGCCTTAAAAAGAGGATATACTTTTGGTGCGTCTACCTATAATGAAATTCGATTAGCAAAAATTGTTTGCGATGCTTTTCCGGGAATGGATAAGGTTCGTTTTGTAAACTCTGGGACAGAAGCTGTGTTAAGTGCAATACGTTTGGCAAGAGCATTTACCGGAAAAAATAAAATCATAAAATTCTCAGGTTGTTATCATGGGCATTCTGATGCTTTATTGGTAGCTGCCGGTTCCGGTTTAGCAACTTTAAGTTTACCGGGAAGTAAAGGTGTACCGGAAGAAGCTGTTCAAAATACTTTGATTGCAGAATACAATAATATAAACAGTGTAAAACTTCAGTTAAAATTACACGATGATATTGCTGCGGTTATTATTGAGCCGGTTGCAGGTAATATGGGAGTTGTAAAACCAACAAACGAGTTTATTAAACAATTAAGAGAGATTACTGAAACTAATAATATCTTATTAATTGTTGATGAGGTAATGACAGGTTTTAGATCCAAATTTGGGGGTGCTCAAGAATTATTGGGAATTCAAGCAGATATTACTTGTTTAGGAAAAGTAATTGGAGGAGGTTTTCCGGTTGGTGCTTACGGTGCTAGAAATGAAATTATGGAAATGGTTGCGCCTTTAGGCCCGGTATATCAAGCAGGAACTTTATCGGGAAATCCAATAGCTATGGCTTGTGGTATTGCAACGTTAAAAGAGTTACAAGAACGCAATCCGTATGAAGATTTTGAAAAAACAGCTACTTTTTTATCAAGAACTTTAAAAAAAGCAGCGGCAAAAAATGGTGTTGATATACAGGTAAACAGATTTGGTTCTATGATTAATCCATTTTTTACAAAAGAAAAAGTAGTTAATTTTAAAACTGCTCAAACCAGTGATACCAAAAAGTTTAAAACGTTTTTTTGGAAAATGATTGAAAATGGTGTGTTTTTACCTCCATCACAGTTTGAAGCTTGGTTTTTAGCAACAGCTATGAGTAAAAGAGATATGTATAAAGTAAGAGGAGCAATTAATATTGCGATGAAAGCAGTAGCTGATAAACATAATTAATTTTAAGTGTTTAGTTATAAATTTTTAGTTCAACTAAAAACCAATAACTGGCAAATCACTAACTAAATAATAATGATAAAGAACGATTTATTTTTAAGAGCTTTAAAAGGAGAAGTAGTTGAACGTCCTCCGGTTTGGATGATGCGTCAAGCAGGACGATATTTACCCGAATTTATGGCAATTCGTGAAAAATATGATTTTTTTACGCGTTGTAGAACTCCGGAATTAGCTTCAGAAATTACTGTACAACCTATCCGTAGATATGGAATGGATGCAGCCATATTATTTTCAGATATTTTGGTTATACCGCAAGCAATGAATATTGAAGTTGAAATGAAGCATGGAGTAGGACCTTGGTTGCCAAATCCAATACGCTCTCAAAAGGATGTTGATGCAGTTGTTGTTCCGGATGTAACAGTTGAATTAGGTTATGTAATGGAAGCTATTAAAGTAACCAAACAAATGTTGAATGATGAAGTTCCGTTAATTGGTTTTGCAGGTTCGCCTTGGACAATTTTATGTTACTGTGTACAAGGGCAAGGTTCAAAAAACTTTGATAAAGCTAAAGAATTTTGTTTTACGCAACCTATAGCAGCACATACTTTGTTGCAAAAAATAACCGATACAACTATTGCTTATTTAAAAGAAAAAGTGAAAGCAGGTGTTAATGCTGTTCAAATTTTTGATTCTTGGGGAGGAATGCTTTCTCCAGTTGATTATCAGGAATTTTCTTGGAAATATATCAATCAAATTATTGAAGCTTTAAAAGATGATGCTCCTGTAATTGCTTTTGGTAAAGGATGCTGGTTTGCCTTAGAAGAAATGGCCAATTCAAATGCATCAGCTTTAGGTGTAGATTGGACTATTACGCCTCAAATGGCACGAAAACTTACGGGTAATAAAGTAACTTTACAAGGTAATTTTGACCCTACTCGTTTATTATCACCACCATCAGTTATCAAAAAAATGGTTACTCAAATGATTAACGATTTTGGAAAAGATAAATATGTGGTTAATTTAGGTCACGGAATTTTACCAAATGTACCGTTAGATAATGCGAAAGCATTTATTGATGCTGTAAAGGAGTATACAGTTTAAAGTTAGCAGTTAGAAGTTTTAAATTATGGTAAATTATAAAAACTATAGTGTATGGCAAAAATCTCACAGTTTGGTTTTAAAAATTTATAAAGAATTGAGTAGTTTTCCAAAAGAAGAACAATTCAATCTAATTTCTCAAATAAAAAGAGCTTCATTGTCAATTCCCACTAATATTGCTGAAGGGTGTGGTAGAGAAACTCAAAAGGAGTTATTAAGATTTTTATATATATCATCTGGTTCAGCACATGAATTGGATTACTTAATTTTAGTTTCAATGAAGTTAGGTTTTATTTCTAAGGAGGCGGCAGATTCCTTACTTGATGAAATTCAGGAAATAAAGAAAATGTTAGCTTCTTTAATTAATAAAATTAAGTTAACCTTATAAATAAGCTGTAAACTTATAACTGTAAACTTATAACTGAAAAAATGAAAAATCTAATTCAAAAATATAATATACCCGGTCCTAGATATACAAGTTATCCAACTGTGCCTTTTTGGGATAAAAAGGGTATTGACCTTAATGATTGGAAAAGAACTGTAGTAAAGTCCTTTGATGAAAGCAATGATATTGAAGGGATAAGTTTATATATTCATTTACCATTTTGTGAGAGTTTGTGTACGTTTTGTGCATGTCATAAAAAAATTACGAAGCGGCATGAAGTTGAACAACCATATATAGATACAGTTTTAAAAGAATGGGATTTGTATTGTGATATGTTTGATTCTCGACCAAAAATAAGAGAGATTCATTTGGGTGGAGGTACGCCAACTTTTTTTTCTTCTGAAAATTTAAAAAAATTAATTAACGGTATTTTTAAAAGAGCTGATAAGTTTAAGGTTTTTGATTTTAGTTATGAAGGTCATCCAAATCACACTTCAGAAGAACAATTACAAACATTGTATGATTTAGGTTCACGTAGAAATAGTTTTGGTATTCAAGATTATGATCCTATTGTTCAAAAAGCAATTCATAGAGTTCAAAGCTTTGAACAAGTGAAAAGAGTGCACGATTTATCAAGAAAAATAGGATACGAATCTATTAGTCACGATTTAATTTTTGGTTTACCTTTTCAAACGGAAGAAAGTATTAGAAATACCATAAAAAATACCATTGCTTTAAAACCTGATAGAATTGCATATTACAGTTATGCGCATGTGCCTTGGATAAAAGGAGTTGGGCAACGAGGTTTTGATGATAATGATTTACCAAAAGATACTGAAAAACGCCATTTATACGAATTAGGAAAGCAATTGTTTTTTGATAGTGGTTATGTTGAGATAGGAATGGATCATTTTGCGTTACCTTCAGATTCACTTCATAAGGCGATGAAAAACAAAAAGTTACATCGTAATTTTATGGGGTATACTGCCGGTAAAACCGAATTAATGATTGGTTTGGGAATGTCTTCTATTAGTGACTCATGGTATGCATTTGCTCAAAATGAAAAAGATGTTGATGATTATACTGAAAAAGTTAATAAAGGAATTTTACCAATTTTTAGAGGTCATTTACTAACTGAAACTGATCTAATTATTAGAAAGCATATATTAAACTTAATGTGTAATTTGGAAACCGAATGGAATGTTGGTTTAAATAATCAAATTAAAAATGAAATTATAGAAAGATTACAAGAGATAATTGATGATGGTTTAATTGAAATTACCGAAAATAAAGTAACTATAAAAGAAGAAGGGCGCATGTTTGTACGAAATATTTGTATGGCATTTGATTTACGGTTGATAGAAAATAAACCCGAAACTCGAATATTTTCAATGACAATATAAAAAAAAAGCCGAATTTTTAAATTCGGCTTTTTTTTACTAATTATATTTTATAATTATTCTGCTAATGTTCTAAGGTGATGAATTACAAGCCACATATCTTCTTCAGTCATTTTCTTTTCATAGTTAGGCATATCATCTTTACCAAAGTAGCTTTTGTAGAATAAAGCTCCATCTGATTGAGATTGGAATTCTTTAGAAGAAAAATCTCCTAAATTTCCGTCTACTTCTTCAGCTTTTGGGCCATCTCCTAAACCTTCTTTACCATGACAAGATTTACAATGTTTAGCGTATAACGATTTTCCTAAAGCTAAATTTTCTTTATCAGCTTCAGTAGGGTTTTTCATTTTTTGGTATTTAGCAGGTACAGGCCATTCATCTTGTTGAATTTTATCAAAAGCTAAAAGACCAATGCTAATTACCCCGATGAACATTAAAAATTTAAGTGTTTTCATTTTTATAAGTTTATTTGTTTGTTATTAATTTATTTATCAAATATGATACCATAAGTTTATTTTTATGGTAGTTCGTAATATTTTTATTTATCTATTTTTAGTTCAAGTTCAACTTCTTCTAATTCTTCATCTTCATCTTGTCCTTCTTTTTTAATTTTAATTAAATTTATAATTGTATATAAAAAATTAGCCCATACTCCAACTAATAAAATGGTTAATACAACATACATCCAAATTGGAGCAGCTTCAGACCATAAAGTATTACTTTCTTCTACTGTAATTTTATTAAAAGTACCCCAATTTACAGTTTTCTTTTGAGTTATATTTCCAAAATCATCATTATCTTCAATCATAGCAATAACGGTAATATTACCATTTGCATCACCTGGAATTTCTTTGTTTAACTCAAATTCATATTCGCCATCACTAATTGATCCTTCTTCAATTTTCATTTTAGAAAGCATACTTTCTATATAAAAATTTATATCGGCTTCTTCTAAAGGAACTTCAACGCCTAAACTATCAATAGTAAAAGCTTTTACACTAACAGTTTTAACGCTGTCAATTTCTGCTAAATTTAATACTAAATTAAGATTTTTAATAATAATTTCATCTTCTTCCTCATCTAATGCTTCAGTTGCTTCAAATCGAGCTGTTAAATTTATATTTCCATCTGCATCAGTCAAATATTTTTGACTTTCAGGGACTATTACTTTTGCAATACCTTCTTTTGAAGTTTTTGCGGTACCCAAAAGTACTTCTTCATCATTTAAAATATTAAAAAATTTAATTTCAGCATCATAAACTGGAACTTTATCTTTTCTGTCTTTTTTATTCTTAGCTATAAAACTTACTTCTAATAAACGAGAATTATCAGATTGTTTAAAAGAATTAAATTTAAACATCATTTTATAGTTGCTAATATCATTTTCTTGTGCTGTACTATTATTACTGAATAAAAATGCTATAATTATTGAAGTAATAAAAGTGTATTTATATAAGTTACTTTTCATAATTTCAAATTAATTTGTTGTTATTCAGTTAAATTTTTGTTCAGATTTTCATCTTTTTCTAATTCATCTCTTTCATTATCAATAATTCCAGATATCGGTATGATAGGAACAAATTTAATTATGAGTAAAAAGAATAGGAAAAATGCTGCAACACCGGTTAAACTCAAAGCCCACTCAACCCACGTAGCCGAGTAATAAATATATTCTGGTCTTGTATCTTGAATAGGTAAATATGGAGTTTCTAAAGTTGGAACCACAATTAAATAGCGGTTTAACCATAAACCTAATACTGCAACAACACTGGCAAATGTAATGGCTTTAATTGTTCTGAATTTTTTTACAAATAAAATTACCAATGGCACAATTACACCAATATAATTAGCAAAAATAAATTGCCAAAAATAACGAGTAAATAATGTGTTTAATAAATCTGTATCGTGTATTTTATGACTAAACCATTTTGAAAAATATTCACTAAATGTAAAGTAAGCGTATAGTAATGCAATTACTAATAAAACTAAACCTGCCCAAGTAAAATGAGATTGAACTAAATATTTTTCTAATTTAAAATACTTTCTAATTAAGTACATTGCAATTATAATAACACCTACACCCGAATATAAGCCTGCAATAATAAAATAAGGAGCAAAAATGGTACTATTCCAGCCGGGTTGTAGGGTTAAACTAAAAATCCATGCTAAAACTGTGTATGCTACAATTGCTAATGCTATAACCATTGTAGACATTGTTTTGGTTATTTTATGAAGCCTTTCTCTTTGTGTTGGTGTATCCTGATAATTCATTGCTAAAAACTTATACAGTTTTTTTCTCCAATTTGGAACTTTTAAGTTATCGTTGTCTCTTAAAATTGCCAAATCCGGAATAAATGTTAAGTATAAATAAATGAAGCACCCAAAAAGATCGGTAATAATTGCAATTATATCCCAAGTAATTGGTGATTGAATTCGTGGATAAAGAAATAAATAATGCAATCTATCCAATCTTCCAATACATAATAAAATAAAAACAGGTCCTATTACAATTGATAGCACTGTTATAATTTCAATAATTCTTGAGACTGAATTTTTTAAAGGTGTTTTTAAGAAGTGTAAGATACCCGAAATAAAAGCTCCGGAATAACTTATACATACAAAAAATATAAAATTTATAATATAAACTCCCCAAACTACATTATCTCTCATTCCTGTAACTTCATGCCCTTTAATTACTTGAAGAATAAAAGCATACAAGCCTACTAATATTATTGCTATTAAAAAGCCAATCCATATTTTAGATACTAAACTGGTTTTTTCTAGCATTGGAGAAAATTCTTTAACTAATTCTCTTTTTCTGTTATTTAAATTCATAATTAAGAGTTATTTAAGTTAAATTTTACCTTGTTTTTTTAGTTCTTGAACATAAGGAACGTTTTTATAACGTTCGTTAATTTCTTCGTCATCACCAAAACCACGTTCTAACGGGAACTGTCTGTTTGTTGCAGGCAAATAATAAACATTAGGTTTAGTTCCTAAATGCTCTAAGTGTCTGTAACCACCACGGTCGTTTATTAATTGAGAGAAGCGAACGGTTTCTTCGCCGTTAGTAACTATATCCTCATTTTTATCACCAAAATAAATAACTCCCATTGGGCAAGATTTAGCACAATGTGGTAATTCTCCTTGACGTAATAAATCAGGGCAAAAATCACATTTCATAACAGTACCTTCAGCAGCCGGTACACTGGTTTCAGGTGAATAAGGCTGTGATTTATCATCAAACTTATCTTTATGCCCCCAATTAAATTGACGAGCAGAGTATGGACAACTTGTAATACAGAATTTACATCCAATACAACGGTCATTATCAATTAAAACAATACCGTCATCACGTTTAAATGTTGCTCCGGTTGGGCATACTGTAACACAAGGCGGTTCATCACAATGGAAGCAAGGTTTAGGAAACCAATAAGGAGATCCTTCTTCGTTATTTTGAATGAGCTGAACTTTCATAAACTCTTCATGATGATCTAATTTATGAGCTTTTTGACAGCTTTCAACGCACTTTCTTGCGTTTTTACACTTGGCTAGATCAATAACCATAACAAATTTACGGTTTGGAATTCCTTTTCTAGATTCTTCAGGTGTAATAAGTGCTTCAGGATATTTATTTATATTATCAGCATCAACTTCAACCATTTTTCCATCAGGTGTCAATAATCTGATTTTTTCTCCGGATGTTTTACTTTCTTCATCAGTTGCAAGGTTTGATACTAAAGACGTTCCTGCTACGGCAGTTACACTGGATAAAAGCCCTAGTTTTAGAAATTTACGTCTGTCAGTTCCTCCTTTTTTATTTTCATTATTTTCCATAATAAAACTTGCTAAAAAAATTAATACTTAATAAAATTGAAACAGGTTAATCTCTAGTTTTAAAATAGGGGGCTGATTATTTTTTCCTTGCTAACCTGTTTCAAAGTTTTTTGTATTTTAGAAATTATAAATTCTTGTTATATTAAATCCAATCAAGAAATCTCCTTTAAAGAAATCGTACTCATTGTACATATAATTCTTTTGTGGTACAAGACCATTATAGTTTGTAATCATAATTTGAAAAGCGTGTGCAGAGGTTGCAAATTCAACTCCAAAACTAACTCCTGGTTTTGGTTGCTCTTTATCAAATTGAGTTAGCGGTTGGCTATAATCCATTAAAATTGAAGTTTGCGGACTTATTTTTACACGACCTCCAAATGAAATTGATACCATATCATTTTGCATAGTATCTTCAACTAAGTTATAGTGAGAAACACTAGGAGCAATTTGGAAAGATACATTTGGACTAAATCTTCTTGCAATAATTAATTGATTGAAATAAGAATATCTATCTTGTTTTTGACTGAAATTTTCTTTTTTACGTGCATCAATAGTAAAATTACCATAATAAGATACACTTATAGGCATACTACCGGATCTTGTTTGTCTTAAAAGTGCTACTTTCCAGTTAAAATCTTGTAAACGATTAAATTTTGTAGTTCCAAATCCTATTGTTAATCTTTCGTGAATTGCATAAGAAAGACCAATTCTAATATTTGAAGGAGCCCAAAAACCCGCCATATCATTTTCACCGCCGTTAATTAACCCAAATCTATGTTGCATTTGTACTTCTAAAGTATTTTTACTGAATAGAACATTGGTTGGATTGTCTATAATTGATGAACTTTCAAAAGCAGCCCTTTCAAGTTTTTCTTTAACCTTTTCTTTTTTTGTATCGTCATCTTCTTGAGCCGTCACTATAAATGGAAGTATCAAAAAAATAAAAAGTAGTGATATATATTTTTTCATGTTCAGTGTCTTAAAATTTAGTTATCTAGTGCGCCTTGGTCTATCCAAGCTTTAATTAATGCAATCTCATTTCCACTTAAAGTAAAACCTATATCATGATGTCCATTACCCGGTAAATAATTATATAAATCGCTACCTTCTGCATCACCTGCAGTTACATAGTTTGGTACAAGTTGGTTGTATGAATTGCCTTCTCTTAAATCTGGACTAATATTTGTGCCATGGCATCCGGTACATTTTGAAAAAATAGGCTGTATTTCGCTACTAAAAGAAATTGGTTGGTCATCAGGAATGTCAATAATTATTTCTTCCGAATAATCATCGTAATAGCATGAAAAACACAATAAACTTAAGCTGCTAACTAGAACTATTTGAAATAGTTTTTTCATTTGTTTGTTTTTTTATTATTGATTAACTTTTGTAATAATTTCAGTAGTTGAAATTTTAAGTTAACATCATTACTTATTTTGAAGCACCAATAGTTTTATACCTTCAGGATGTTAAATGATACACCCTGAAGGTAATTTTAATCTAATATTAGTTTTCTTCTAATGCTTCAATTGCATTTTTAATTAATGCAGTTGCATATTTTGGGTTATGTACACCATTACTTCCATCTTCTTCAACAGTTTTATAATTCCATAATGCCTGTGCGGTTTTAAAAGGAATCAATTCAGTTTGAACCAGTGTAGAACCATCTTCCGCTATTAAGCCAAGATCAAATAATTTATTATGTAAGGTTTCCATATTAGCAGCTAAGCCCGTAACTTCAGTTGGAACTGTAGTATGGCAAGTTTTACATGAATCGTAATTTGCTTTAAAAGTGTGCATACCAGTTTCTCCGTCTGTTGAAGAACTCATATGGCATGATGTACATGATGCACCTGTTCTGTGTGCTGAAGATCCAACTACTGGCATATCGGTTGATCCATTGGCAATAATTGCACCTTGAATTCCTTCTAGCATTGTAGATTGACCACCATAATGAGGGTAAAATCTTGAGTTATCTTGTAAATAAAGCCCATCATTATCAGCATCAATTGGAGCTTTTCCTCTTGGTTGGTGACATGTTACACAGTTGTTACTTGCATTACCATAATCAATTGTATAAGAAATATCAGATTCATCTAATACTACAGGACTAAAGTTTCTTAAAGCATAGTCATGACCATCATTTTCAAAATCAAAAGTGCTGTGTTTACTATGACAAGTAGTACAACTAATACCTGTTGGATTAGTAAGTGCAACAGCAGGTTTTCCTGAAACGTAGTTAATGTAACCTTCACTTGTATGACATTTTGTACAAGAACCAGAAACACCATTAGCGTAAGTTGCTAAATCCTGACCAGTGTACATAATAGTTTGATTTGCATGCCCAGATTTTAAGTATGATGCATCAATTGGAGTTCTGTGGCTCTCAGAGTGACACGCAACGCAACTAGCAGTTCCGTCAACTCCATCTACACCATCAACTCCATCTACACCATCAACCCCGGCTATTCCTTGTGGACCAGGTTCAGGATCACTTGTACATTGTATAAACATTAAACTTGACGCAATGATTATCAAGAAGCCTATAAATTTTAAATTTTTCATAATATTAGATATTTGTTTGTTTGTTTTGAATCTTAGATAAATTTAAGAACAACTAAATATTAAAAATATGATTTTAATCATAATTTTATTAATTTTAAAATACTGAAAATCAAAAGAATAGGTCTTATTTAGAATCATTAAAATTTATTTTAAAGATTTATTACGCTAACTTTGTTACATTGAAGTGTGATTTTTGTTACAAAGAATATGATTTTAAAATTTATTGGTATAATTGAAAACAGGAGCTGTTTTAATGATTTTAAAGAATAATTAATAAAAACATAAAGTTGTTTAATAAAATATAATTTGTTATTGGTTTAGAATAATATGATTATTAAAATGTTAAATGATTACGATTTGATAGAGTAAATAATAATTAAGAACAGTAAATTATAGGGCATATTTTTGTAAATTTGCGAATCTTAAAAAAATAATATAGAATGGCAAGATTTGAAGTAAAACTTCCTAAAATGGGAGAAAGTGTTGCAGAGGCAACAATTACATCTTGGTTAAAAAATATTGGAGATAGTGTAGAGCTGGATGAAGCTATTGTAGAAATAGCAACAGATAAAGTTGATTCTGAAGTGCCAAGTGAAGTTGAAGGTACACTAACAGAGATTTTATTTGATGTTAATGATGTTGTTAATGTGGGTGATATTATTGCAATAATTGATACATTGGAAGAGAGCTCGACTAAAAATGAAGACGATAGTCTATTTGTTGAAATACCAAAAGAAGCTATTGAAGTTGAGAAAGAAGTTGAACATGCTATTGAGACTTCAACAATTGATAAATTTTCAGAATCAGGAAAGTTCTTTTCACCTTTAGTAAGGAATATTGCTGTTACGGAAGGTGTAAGTATGGAAGAACTTGAAGCTATAGTAGGTACAGGTAAAGATAACCGAGTTACTAAGAATGACATTTTAGCATATATTGAGAGTGATCGAAAACTAGCTGATAAGGTAAAATATGTTGAAAAACCTCAAAAACTGTCAGAAAAAAGTATTGAAGTAAAAAAGCATATTGTACAAGCAGTTACACCAATTTCTGTTAATGGTGAAGATGAAATACTTGAAATGAGCCGTATGGGTAAATTAATTGCTCATCATATGGTAGAATCTGTTCAAACTTCAGCACATGTGCAATCTTTTATTGAAGTTGATGTAACAAATATTGTTAATTGGAGAAATAAAGTTAAAGACAAGTTTTTTGATAGAGAAGGCGAAAAAATTACATACACTCCAATTTTTATGCAAGCTGTTGCAAAGGCTATTAAAGCTTTTCCTATGATAAATATTTCTGTAGATGGAGATAAAATTATTAAGAAAAAGGCTATTAATTTAGGAATGGCAGCTGCATTAAACGATGGTAATTTAATTGTGCCTGTAATTAAAAATGCAGACAGGTTAAATTTAGTAGGCATAACAAGAGCTGTTAATGATTTGGCAAATAGAGCAAGAAAAGGACAATTAAAACCAGATGAAATTCAAGGAGGAACCTATACAGTTACTAATGTTGGAAGTTTTGGCAGTGTTTTTGGAACACCTATTATAAATCAGCCTCAAGTAGCAATTTTAGCGTTAGGTGCTGTTAGAAAAGTACCTGCTGTTATTGAAACTCCTGAAGGTGATTTTATAGGAATACGTCATAAAATGTTTATTTCACATTCGTACGATCATAGAGTAGTAAATGGTGCTTTAGGTGGTATGTTTATAAAAGCAGTTAAAGAAAGTTTAGAAGCTTGGGATGTGAATTCTGAATTTTAAAATTAAAATAAATAAGATAAAAAACCTTCAATTTAATTGAAGGTTTTTTTATATGATAAGAATTTTTGTGTTTAGGTTAAAATGAAATTTGCATATTTAAATCTACTGTTAAATCTTCTTTTTTAGTTTCATAAGAAACCCTTTCACCTGATAAAACCAAGCTGATACCATTATATAAAACATACTTTACACCCATAATTTCACGTTCAGTATCATTAGATTTATCTTCTTTAACTTCAAAATTATCATACCGTGCAAATACAGCAAAAGGTGAATTTTTAAATATATATTCACTAAAAATACTGAAACCATCATTTTTTAATGATTTTGATGGATTTGAAGGTTGTACATAATTACCTTCAAAATCTCCTTGGCCAAAATGGTATTGCCCTGTTAAATCAAAGTATTTACCAACATATCCTCCATGAAATAAGAATTGATTAAAGGTTGGAGAAAATTCTGTATTTCCTTTTCCAATATTAAATGCATGGTTAATTTGGATTTGAGGAATAGTGTTGGCAAATGGTCTAAAATTTAAAATACCTTCAAAAACCTTATTGGTATTTTCTTCAAAAGCGGCATAACCACCACCGTTATAGATCCCTATGGCAAAACTTGCATATTTACCTTTCATGGTTCCATTTACATTTTCTAAATAATCTTTGTCCATTTCAGGTCCAATATTACCGCCAAATAAAATACCAAACCCGGCAGAATTATATAGGTTATTTCTTTCAACTGCCATATTGCCTTGTACGCGGTATGGATTTACCTCTTGTTCATACGAAATCCATGGCCTGTGAACCATACCTACTTCAAAATAAGCACCCGTAATTTTACCCTTCCATTTAGGTTCAATTTTTAAGTACAAATATTTCATTCGGGTTTCAACATTTCCGGAATCTTCACCTTCTTTATCAATTGCAATATCTTGTGTATAACGAACCGAAAAAATATCATTAATATCTTTTTTCAAAGTAAAATAACTTCGTTTTACAATAAATTTATTTCCCCAATCTTCATCTCCATTTTTAGTATTGCTATTAGCCAAAAACCAATCGCCAGACATAGTTACGTTTTCAAACAGATTTATTTCCTCATTTACATTATTGTTTTGTGATTGTGTAATTGTTGTTGTTGTAATGATTAGTAGTAGTAGAACATTTTTAAAAGTGTTTTCTTTCATTTTTGGTATTAAAAAAAGAGTTAGTTTTCATTAACTTTTAGTCTAGCAGTAGCAGTATTGTTCTTTGTAGTAAAATCGTTTTCTAAATATTTTAAATAGCCTACAATAGCGATCATTGCAGCATTATCAGTAGTAAATTCAAATTTTGGTATATAGGTAGTCCAGCCAAATTTTTTTTCAAAAGACTTCAATTCTTTTCTAATTTCAGAATTGGCACTAACTCCTCCGGCAATAGCAATATGTTTGATACCTGTTTCTTTAGCGGCTTTTTTTAATTTGTTAAATAATATTTCAACTATAGTATGTTGAATTGAAGCACAAATATCATTCAGATTTTCATTAATAAAATTAGGATCTTCTTTTACTTTTTTCTGAATAAAATATAAAATAGCTGTTTTTAAACCGCTAAAGCTATAGTTAAAACCATCAACTTTTGGTTTTGAGAATTTAAAAGCTTTAGGGTTTCCTAATTTGGCATGTTTGTCTATTAAAGGACCTCCGGGATAAGGTAACCCTAAAATTTTTGCCGATTTATCGAATGCTTCACCAACAGCATCATCTAAGGTTTCACCAATTACTTCCATAGTAAAATAATCAGTAATTTTTACAATTTGAGTATGACCGCCACTAATTGTTAAACATAAAAAAGGGAAAGGAGGTTTTTGTTGGGTTTCATCATCAATAAAATGAGCTAAAACGTGTCCCTGCATATGGTTTACAGCTATTAAAGGTATGTCTAAAGCCAATGAAAGTGACTTGGCAAATGAGGTTCCAACTAATAATGATCCCATTAATCCGGGTCCACGTGTAAAAGCTATGGCATTTAAGTCTTTTTTGTCGATATTTGCCTGATGAATTGCCTGATGAATTACAGGAACAATATTTTGTTGATGAGCACGTGAAGCTAATTCGGGAACAACGCCACCATATTTGGCATGAATTTCTTGATTAGCAACAACATTTGAAAGTATTTTTCCGTTGCAAATAACAGCAGCACTTGTATCGTCACAAGATGATTCAATACCTAGTATATATATGGGTTTATTTTTAATCATTAATTAATAAATAAAGGCACGAAAATTGCCATAAAAAATGCAAATTTAGCGCTTATCGAACGAATTAAAAAAATAGTTGTCAGAATTTTACTTGTACTACTGATTTTATTAGCAGTGGTAAGTATTTTATTGTCAATTCCGGCGGTACAAACCAGCCTTGGAAGATCAGCTACCAACTATTTAAGAAAAGAATTTGATGTAGATATAA
Organism: Lutibacter sp. B1; assembly: GCF_012524075.1. Lineage (GTDB taxonomy): Bacteria > Bacteroidota > Bacteroidia > Flavobacteriales > Flavobacteriaceae > Lutibacter. The sequence continues at coordinate 247,092 of NZ_JAAZUI010000001.1, read as the reverse complement.
ATGTAAAAAAAGTAGATTTATCAATTTTAGGAAACGTTCAACTTAAAGATATTTTAATTAATAATCACCATGCAGATACTTTGATTTATGTCAATAACTTAAAAACATCGGTTTTCAGTTATAAAAATTTAGTGAATAACAAATTGGAGTTTGGACAAATTTTGTTAGACAATTTTGTGTTAAATATGAAAACGTATAAGGGAGAAACCAATGATGCCTTATCAGTTTTTATAGATAAGTTTGATGATGGTACCAAATCTACAGAACCTTCAGGTTTTTTGTTAACATCAACTAAATTAAAATTAAAAAATGGTTATGTTGAAATTATTGATGAAAATCGCGAAAACGATACTCCTTTATTTTTTAAGAATATTACAGGTAATGCAAACGAATTTAAAATTGAAGGACCTAATGTATCGGCAAATATTGATAAACTTGGTTTTATTGAAAATCACAATGTGGAGGTAAAAAGTTTGTCTACTCAGTTTTTATATTCAAATACCAATATGAATTTTTTAAATACCGAGTTAAAAACAGATACTTCGTTAATTTTAGCCGATATTAAATTTTCATATAATAAAGAAGATTTGTCAGATTTTAATAATAAAGTGGCTATTGAAGCTGATATACACAAAGCAGATGTTTCATTAACAGATTTAACTAAATTTTATAATGAATTAGGTACAAATGATGTGCTTCATTTTACAACAAATATTACCGGTAATTTAAATAATTTTGAAGCTCAAAGTTTAGAATTAACCAGCGATAAACATTCAGTAATTATAGGAGATTTCAATTTTAAAAATATTTTTAATAAAGAAGACGGATTCTCACTTGATGGCGATTTAACAAATCTTACTTCCGATTATTACCAATTACAATCGTTGCTTCCAAATATTTTAGGAAATACGTTACCTACCATATTTGAAAAATTTGGAAGATTTACCTTAATGGGGCAAACTTATATAGACCAAAACCGGATAAATGCTAATTTAACAATGCATACTGATATTGGTTCGGCTATATCTGATTTGGAATTAACCAACATTGACAATATTGATGCAGCTTCGTATAAAGGCTATATTGAAGTAATAGATTTTGAATTAGGTGAAGTTTTAAATAATCCGTTAGTTGGTCAATTTTCTATTGAAGCCGATGTAAATGGAAAAGGTTTTACTTTAGAAGAAATAAACACTTCAATAAAAGGAAAAATATCTAAGGTTGAATATAAAGACTATTTATATAACAATATTACCGTTAACGGAGTTGTAAAAAACAAGAATTTTAATGGTGAAATGGAAGTTAATGATGATAATATTAAGCTGAATTTTAATGGTTTGGCCGATTTGTCTTCTGATATTTATAAGTTTGATTTTAAAACCAGAATTGATTATTGCGACTTAAATGCAATTAACATATTTAAAAGAGATAGTATTTCTAATTTAAAAGGAGATATTTATATCAATGTTAAAGGAAACTCTTTTGATGATTTAATTGGAACAGCCGATTTTAAAAACTCGTTATACACAAATCAAAAAGGTAATTATTTCTTTAAAGATTTTAATATAACCTCTTCTTTTCAAGATAGTATAAGAACCATAACTATCAATTCCTCAGAAATAATTGAAGGACGTGTAAAAGGAAAATTTAAATTTAACGAGTTGGGTAAATTAACTCAAAACTCAATAGGAAGTTTGTATTCCAATTATAAACCATTTCCGGTAACATCTGGTCAAACATTAGATTTTCGATTTAAAATTTATAATAAAATTGTAGAGATTTTTTATCCTGAAGTAACCTTATCTGCAAATACAACTATTAGAGGAAATATTAGTTCTAACGATGGTTTGTTTAGACTGAATATTAAATCACCTCAAGTAATTGCATATAAAAATATTATTGATGATTTAAATGTTCAAATTGACAATAAAAACCCATTATTTAATACACAACTTACTGTAAATAAAATAAATACAGAGTATTATGATGTATCTAAATTACAGTTAGTAAATATTACATTAAATGATACGTTATTTTTTAGAACCGAGTTTAAAGGCGGTATAAATGAAACTGAAGATTATAATTTATCCTTTTACCATACATTTAATAAAGAAAATAAATCGGTTTTTGGAGTTCAAAAATCAAATTTTACATTTAAAAACAATACATGGACTATCAATCCAACCAATAACTTAGAAAATAAATTAGTTGTTGACAGTAAAACGAATTCTTATGAATTCAGTCCTTTTAAAATAGAATCAAAAAATCAAAAAATTGAGTTCTTTGGAAAAATAAACGATACCGTTTCTAAAGACTTAAAGTTTAATTTTAAAGATGTAAAACTATCGAGTATTACTCCGGAAATTGATAGTTTAAAATTAAAAGGTTTATTAAACGGAACGTTAAATTACAATCAAATTCAAAATCAATTAAAACCAACAGCAAATTTAACAATAACAAGTTTTAATGTAAATAATTCATACCAAGGCAATTTAAAAATTGACATGGAAGGTAAAAATTCATTAAAAAATTATGGTATAAATATTTCATTAGAAAGAGATAATTATGTGAATTTTTCGGCGGTTGGAGATTTGGATTTTACACCAAAAGAACCAACTTTAGATGTTATGGTTGATTTTGAAGAATTTAAACTCGATGCTTTTAGTCCTTTAGGAGGTGAAGTTTTGAGTAAAATAAGAGGGTTTGCCTATGGAAATGTTCATGTAACAGGTTTGTTAAACAATCCGACTATGGAAGGAGATTTGTTCTTAGATCAGGCAGGTTTATATATTCCTTATTTAAATGTTGATTATGATTTTGACGGTACTAGTGTTATTAGTTTAAAAGATCAAAAATTCACTATTGAAGATGTTACTTTAAAAGATAAAGAGAAAAATACAAAAGGAAAACTAACAGGTAATATACAACATACTTTTTTTAAAGATTGGGAACTCGATTTAGATATAAGTACTAAAAATTTATTGGTTTTAAATACTGAAGAAGAAGAAAATTCGGCATATTATGGTACTGCATTTTTAGAAGGTAATGCCTTTATAAAAGGACCAACAGATAAGCTGGTTATTGATGTTGTTGGAAGTACTAAAAAAGGAACTTATTTTGTAATTCCAATTAGCGATGTTAAAACAGTAGAATCGTCGCAATTAATACGTTTTATAAATAAAAATAAAGAAGAAGAAAATGAAGAAATCAGAAGAGCATTTTTATCAGATAAGTTAAAAGGATTGTCTTTAAACTTCAATATTGAAGTAACAAAAGATGCTGTTGTAGAAATGGTTTTAGATAAAGCTACCGGAAGTTATTTAAGAGGAAGTGGAACAGGAAACTTGTTAATTGAATTAGATACAAAAGATAAGTTTGATATGTATGGAGATTTTATTGTAGATAATGGTATTTATAATTTTAAGTATGGAGGAATTATTAGTAAACCATTTACAGTAAAAAGAGGCGGAAGTATATCTTGGAGTGGAAACCCATTAACTGCTGATATTAATATTGAAGCAATTTATAGAGTAAATGCAAATCCAAAGTCTTTATTAGAAAATATTACAACAAGCCGTAAAATTCCGATAGATTTAATAACCCGTTTTTCAGGCGAATTATTTAACTCCAAACGTGAGTTTGATATTGAAATACCAAATTCCAGCTCAACAGTAGCTTCAGAGTTAGAATTTAAATTAAATAATAATGATACAAATAGTAAAACTATCCATTTTATGGCACTACTGGCTACTGGAAGTTTTTACAATGAAAGTGATTTTAGTGTGAATAGTAATGGATTGGTTTCAGGAACTTGGACTGAATTACTTTCAAATGCGTTTGATAATATTTTTAATCAAGGAGATAGTCGCTTTAAATTAAGACCTGTATATACTGTGGGTGAAAAAAATAGAGTTGATACTAGAAGTGTTGACGATCAATTAGCTATTGATGTAGATTATGAAGTTAATGATCGGATTTTAATAAACGGTAAATTTGGTATGCCAATTGGATCAAAAGAGCAGTCTAATGTAATTGGTGAAGTAAATGTAGAGTTTTTATTGAATGAAGAAGGCACACTACGGTCATCAATTTTTAATCGTCAAAATGAAATTCAATATACCGAAGAAGAAGAAGGATACACGCAAGGTGTGGGTTTATCATACCAAATCGACTTTAATACCGGAGGAGAATTATTAGAAAAATTAGGGTTGAAAAAGAAAAAACCATTAGATTCGCTTAAGAATACTATGCCAATTGATACAATTGAGAAAATAGATAAATTATATAAATTTAAAAACAAAAAAAGTAATACAAATGAGTAAGCCAACATTAGTAGTCTTAGCTGCAGGAATAGGTAGCCGTTATGGAGGACTTAAACAATTAGACACATTTTCAGAACAAGGAGATACAATTTTAGATTTTTCAATTTACGATGCAATAAGAGCCGGATTTGGAAAAGTAGTATTTATTATTAGAAAAAGTATTGAAGATGATTTTAAAGCTTTTTTCAATAAAAAATTGGAAGGAAAAATTGAGATCGAATATGTTTTTCAAGAATTAGATGATATACCTGAGCGATTTAAAGATAATGACCGACAAAAACCTTGGGGAACAGGGCATGCGCTGTTAATGGCTAAAAATGTTGTTAAAGAAAATTTTGCAGTTATAAATGCCGATGATTTTTACGGAAGAGAAGCTTTCGAAGTTATTGCTGAAGCATTAACTAAAATCGATAAAAATTCTAATAATTTTAATATGATGGGATATGTATTAAAAAATACAGTTTCATCTTACGGTTCTGTTTCAAGAGGTGAATGTAAAGTTGATGAAAAAGGATTTTTAACTGGAATTACTGAAAGAACACATGTTGAAAAATTTGATGGAGCTTTAAAATTTAAAGATGATAACGGTGAAATGGTACCAATTTCAGAAGAAACAATCGTTTCAATGAATTTCTTTGGTTTTACACCTAAATACTTTGAAATTTCCGAATCTTTATTTGAGCAATTTTTAGAAGAAAATTATAAAGAACCAAAAGCAGAATTTTTTATTCCGTTAGCTGTTAATCATGTTATAGTAAACAATATAGCTACTATGGAAGTTTTAAAATCTGATGCAAGTTGGTTTGGTGTTACTTATAAAGAAGATAAAGAGTATGTAACTTCTGAAATTCAAAAATTAAAAGATAAAGGAATTTACCCAAAAAATTTATGGGTGTAGTATATAAATAGATTCATTCGAAGAATTTTAAAGACTGTTTTAGGTTCTTTGAATGAATACATTAATTTAAATTAATAGTATTTTTTAGTTTAAAAATAAAATCTATTTTTACGCAGCAATTTATGGGGAAAAAAATAAAGAAAATAGGAGTTATGACTTCAGGTGGTGATGCGCCTGGAATGAATGCTGCAATTAGAGCAGTTGTAAGGGCATGTAGTTATTATAATGTTGAATGTGTAGGTGTTTATAGAGGCTATCAAGGACTTATTGAGGGAGATTTTGTTGAATTGAAAGCCCGAAGTGTGAGTAATATAATTAACCTTGGAGGTACTATATTAAAATCTGCTCGCTCTAAAGAATTTATGACAAAAGAAGGTCGTAAAAAAGCACATGAAAATCTTATAAATGCACAAATTGATGCGCTGGTATTAATTGGTGGAGACGGAACTTTTACAGGAGGAATGGTTTTTAATGAAGAGTATAATTTTCCTTGTATAGGTGTTCCCGGAACTATTGATAATGATATTTTTGGCACTAATTATACCATTGGATATGATACAGCTTTAAATACGGTTGTTGAAGTTATTGATAAAATAAGAGATACTGCAAGTTCGCATAACCGATTATTTTTTGTTGAAGTTATGGGGCGCGATGCAGGTTTTATAGCTTTAAATGCAGGTGTTGGTGCAGGTGCTGAAGAAATTTTAATACCTGAAGAAGATCTTGGATTAGACAGATTGTTAGAGTCGTTAAAACGCAGTAAAAGATCCGGAAAATCGTCAAGTATTGTTGTTGTTGCCGAAGGTGATAAAATTGGAAAAAATGTATTTGAATTAGCCAATTACGTTGAAGCAAATTTACCACAGTACGAAGTAAGAGTTTCAGTATTGGGTCACATGCAACGTGGAGGTTCGCCTAGTTGTTTTGATAGAGTTTTAGCAAGTAGATTAGGCGTTAGATCTGTTGAGTTACTTTTAGATGGTAAAACCAATTTAATGGTTGGTTTGGTTAATAATAATATTGTAACTACAGATTTGGAACATGCAGTAAAAGGGCATCACGAAATCAATAAAGAATTGTTAAGAGTTAGTGATATTATGTCAATTTAATTGATAGTTTTAATTAATTTTTTCTTCAACTTTATAAAGTTATAAATACTATAATTTTTAAGAATACCAATAAAAATAGATGATAAAAATAGGTATAAACGGATTCGGTAGAATCGGACGTTTAGCTTTTAGAGTTGCAATTAATAGAAATACTATTGAGATTGTTGCTATAAATGATATTCTTGATGTAGAGAATTTAGCATATTTGTTAAAATACGACTCGGTTCATGGACGTTTTAATGGAAGTGTAGAAGTAAAAGAAGGAAACCTTATTGTAAACAATAAAAAAATTAGAGTTACATCCGAAACAAGTCCTGAAAACATTAAATGGAATGATGTGAATGTAGATTATGTTATAGAATCAACAGGTTTGTTTACTGATAAATATAAGGCAGCTTTACACATAAAAGGAGGTGCTAAAAAAGTGGTTATCTCGGCTCCGTCAAATGATGCTCCTATGTTTGTAATGGGTGTAAATCATACAGATTTATCTAAAAATGATACTGTTTTTTCAAATGCTTCTTGTACAACAAATTGTTTAGCTCCAATTCTAAACATTCTTCATAAAAATTATGAAGTTGTTGAGGCTATGGTAAATACGGTTCATGCAGCTACACCAAATCAAAATACTGTTGACGGACCGTTAGCTAAATGGAGAAGAGGAAGATCGGCTTTAAATAATATGATACCTACAACAACCGAAGCCGGTAAAGCAGTTACAAAAATAGTACCTGATTTGGATGGAAAAATAATGGCAATGGCTGTTAGAGTTCCAACTGCTGATGTTTCTTTGGTAGATTTAACCGTTCGTTTAAAAAGATCAACTTCATATGGTGACATAAAACAACTTGTAAAAAAAGCTTCAGAAAATGAATTGAAAGGTATTTTAGGATATACCGAAGATGAAGTTGTTTCTCAAGATTTTGTTTCAGAAACCAGAACTTCAGTTTTTGATGCAAATGCCGGATTGGCGTTGAATGAAAATTTTTACAAACTTATTTTGTGGTATGATAATGAATTTGGGTATGCTAATAAAGTAATCGATTTAATAGAATATGCTTCAACTCTTAAATAATTTTGCGCCCATTTATGTACTAATTTTTTATATATTTAAATTATGGAAATAGCAATTATAGCACATGATGGTAAAAAGGCTGAAATGATTCAGTTTTTAATGGATTTCAAAGCATTAATTTTGTCTAAAAATATAGAATTAATTGCCACCGGAACCACAGGGAAACATGCTGAAAAGGCAGGTTTTAAAGTTACTAAATATCTTTCAGGCCCGTATGGTGGAGATGCTCAAATTGCAGCTCGGGTTGCAGAAGGTAAAACCAATATGATATTATTTTTCAGAGACCCGCTGGGGCAACATCCTCACGAACCGGATATTGCAATGTTAATGCGTTTATGTGATGTACATGATGTGCCTTTAGCAACCAATCCGGCAACTGCTGAACTTTTGATAAGATCAATATAAACCGTTTATTTTACAGCAATCATTGAAATTTCTACATTTACAAATTTCGGTAAATTTGAAACTTCAACGGTTTCTCTTGCAGGAGCAGTATCAACATTAAAAAAACTACCATAAACTTCGTTTATTTTAGCAAAATCGTTCATGTTTGCAATAAAAATAGACGTTTTTACAACATTTTCAAAAGTCATTTCAGCTTTAGCTAAAACAGCTTTTAAATTTTCCATCACTTGTTTAGTTTCTTCTTCAATAGAAGAATTTATAAGTTTTCCCGTAGTTGGATGTATAGCTATTTGACCAGATGTGTATAGTGTGTTTCCTGCTAAAACAGCTTGATTATATGGTCCTATTGGTGCCGGAGCATTAATTGTATTTATAATTTTTTTCATTTTAAAAATTTAAAATATTCTTTTATCAGGTACTTGTCGTTTATCGTATTTTATATCACTAAGCATTGATGCTTTTACACCAATAAAAAAGTAGTAGGTTTGTCTAGTTCCAAAAGGTACCCAATTAAAATTTAATTTCCAACTGTCTAAATCACGAGAAAATCTTAATTGTGTGTAGGTAAATCCTTCATTTTTTATATCGTAACCAGAAGAAAAACCAACGGCCCACTTAGGAGTTAATTCAATATCTCCTGAAAACATTAAAGAGTTGGAACTAATCTCATTTTGCCTATTTGAATTTGTGTAATTTAAGGAATAGGCTACTTTAAGTGTCCATGGAAATGTAGCGTGGTACAGTTTGGTGTTTTTTACTTTCTCTTCAGACTCATTGGGAGTTCCGTCAACTTGATTTGATGCAGATAGATTTTCTCCAAAAATACCATCAGAATTGTTATCCTGATCGTTTTTTTGCTGTGTAGATTGTCCTTTTTTGTTTTTACTTGAAAAAGAATAATTCATAGTTACTCCGGCGTTGGTTAACCTAAATAAACTTCCGCCGTTATTAATATTGAAAGTATTAATTCTTCTGCCATTAACATCTAAGGCGTAAGGGTCTAACGAAGCTCTTGCGTTAATTCCTAATTTATTATCAAAAATTTTAGTACCGGCCGTTACACTAACCGGACTCCATTTTAAAGAGTCTGCAGCCATATTATAACTGGTAGAAAAGTTTAAATTGTTAAGTAAAACTATTTTCTTGGGTTCTGTTTCGGTATCTAAAGAATCTTTAGGCCTAACTTTAGCTTCAATATTATTGTTTATGGAAAAGTTTAAGCTATTTGATAATGAAGTGCTTGGTTGCCCAAAAATTCCATTTGCAAAAGGAGAATATTCTACAATATCATTTGGATCTTCACTTTGTTGATATTCTTTATTGTAATTACTAAAATCGGGCTTGTAACTATGTGAAATAGATGGCCTTATTGTATGACGAATAGCTTGAAGTTTTCCTTTTTTAAATCTGAACATACCATAAAGAGTGGTTGATAATGACACAGATGTATTGTATTCTCTGAAAGAACTGAAACTGTTTATAGTATCAGTAACAACAGCATTTTGGATATCATCAAACTCTTTGCTTAATCGGTCAAAATACCAAACTTCTTTATAATTTAAACTTGGAGAAATTGTAAAATATTTTAAAGCCTTCATGTTGGTATTTAATGACATATTATGTTGTATACCGGCTTTGGCATTATCAAACATTTCTTTTTTGAAAAAATTATCATCATCAGTATTTATCCTATTTTCACCTCTCATAGAGTAGGTTAAGCCGGTTTTTTGAAGCGCATTATTTTTAGCTCCACTTTTACCTGTAAAGGGGTAAATTCTATCCATATTTAATTGTAAAGATGGAAGTGTCATCGTTATTTTTTCAGTATTTGTATTTTGTGAATGAGTAACCGATAACGACATGTTAAACGGAGTGCCAACAAATCTTTTTGAATATGATATAGATGAACTTAAAGTATTGTTTAAAAATGAATTTGTGTTATATTCATTATAAGATTCTTTGTAGTATTTACTACTTCCTAAATTTACAGAAGCTGAAAACCTGGAGTTAGGACTTGCTTTACCGTCCTGGCTATGACTCCATCTTATGTTATAGTTTTTGATTTTTGAATAATCTGATAAACCTTTTATACTGTTTATTAAGTTCTCGTACCTAAAGTTAAACCTACCGCTATATCTATACCTTTTTTTATAACCGGATTCGGCCCTGAGCCCCCAACTTCCATTGGTATAAATATCTCCCAATAATGCTAAATCAAAATTATCGTTTAAAACAAAATAATAACCTCCATTTTGTAAAAAATAGCCTTGTTCATTTGTATCACCCCATGTTGGCATTAAAAATCCGGAAGTTCTACCTTTGGTTAAAGGAATATAGGCAAAAGGTAATGCAAGTGGTGTTGGTACATCGGCAATAACTAACTGACTTGTTCCTGCAACTAATTTTTTATCTTTAATAAATTTAGCTTTTTTAATTCCAATATAATAATCCGGATTCTTTTTTTGTGAACTTGTAATTTTAATATTTTTTAAAAAAATTACTGAATCACTATATTTTTTACTTACTTCACCTTTAATAATTAACCCTTGTTGTTCAGTATTTAAATTCCAAATTTTTGCTTTTTCAGATTTAAAATTAAAAGCAATAGAGTCTTGGGTAGATTCTTGAGAACCTTGTTTAAAAACCGGAAGTTCAGTGTAGCCTTCAATACTATCTTTTATTCCTTTTGCTATTACAGTATTTGTATTGTTGTCAATTTCAATATAACCCGCTTTTAGATCAATATCTTTATAATGGATATGAGCGTTTTTATATAAAATAATTTTATTGTTCTTAATGTCTTGTCTAATTAAACTGTCGGCAGTATGTTCAATAATACTTTCAAGAATTTCTTTGGGTTTTTTAATAGAGTCAACAGGTTTAACTAATAAAGAGTCTGTAATAGAAGTAGTTACTGAATCTTTTACAGGAATTTTAATAGTGTCTTTAAATTTACCAGGAAAATTTTCAGAAGATTTTTCTTTAATTTCTTGGGAATAAATAGTTGAATTGATACAGCTAAAAGCTACTACCAAAAAAAGGATATAATGTATTTTTTTATTAATTGTTTTAATAATGTATTTTTTTATAAAAATAACTTATAAATTGGTTTGATAGCGTAAGTTTTTTTACTTTAGCTTATTAATTAATCAACCATTATAATTGATTGTTTTTGTATGTATGGCTTAATAATTGTAACATACAATAACAGATGCCAAAAATAATTAAAATAATTGATGAACTCACAACTCTTTTCTAAAATTACAATTACAACGAAAATCAGTTTTGGTTTCGTATTTTTTATAATGTTTCTTTTTAGCTCATATCATGTATTATATGCGCAGGAAAAAGATTTTGTTGTTGTGCTAGATGCCGGTCATGGAGGTAAAGATCCGGGTAAAGTAGGCTATAAAAAAGTAAAAGAAAAAGATATAGCTTTAAAAATAGTATTACAAGTAGGTAAGTTATTAGAAAAGAATAAAAATATAAAAGTTGTTTACACCAGAAAAACAGATGTTTTTATAGATTTATGGGAGAGAGGTAGAATTGCAAATAAAGCGGATGCCGATTTATTTGTTTCTGTTCATTGTAATGCCCATCATACTCAAGCTTATGGTGCTGAAACTTGGGTGTTGGGAACACATGCAAACCGGCAAAATTTTGAAGTAGCGAAAGCTGAAAATGCGGTAATTTTATTAGAAGATGATTATAAAACCAATTATAAGGGTTTTGATCCAAATTCTCCTGAATCTGTAATCGGGTTAACATTAATGCAAGAAGAATATTTAGATCAAAGTATTCAGTTAGCCAGTATTATTCAAAATGGATTTACTTCAAATTTAAAAAGAAAAGACAGAGGTGTAAAACAAGCAGGTTTTGTGGTTTTACATCAAACATATATGCCAAGTGTTTTAATTGAAACCGGATTTATAACCAATAAATATGAAGGGCTTTTCTTAGGATCCTCACAAGGTCAGCAAAAATTTGCTGAATCAATTTATAAAGGGATTGTAAAATATAAAGAACAACTTACGTTGAATAGCGTAGAGAGCACTTCAATTTCGGTAAATGAAAATAAAACACAAGCTACGTCAGTTGCTACTTCTGCAGAAGATTACGGAGATATAGAATTTAAAGTGCAAATAGCTTCAGGTTCACGTAAATTAGACACAAAACCATATAACTTTAAAGGACTTAAAAATGTTGAACGCATAAAGGTAGGGAATAGTTATAAGTATTATTTAGGTAAAACATCTAACTATTCTCAAATAAAAGACCTTCATCAATTAGCAAAGTCAAAAGGATATACTTCTGCATTTATTGTGGCGTTTAAAAACGGTAAAAAAATTCCTGTAAATCAGGTTTTAAAAAAATCATAAGTCTATAATTTATTACTCCCAAAAATAATTAGTAATATTGCTACAACTAATAACAGTATTTTGAAACTAACAAGAGAATTAAAAACCGGTATTGTTGCAGTAACTGTAATTGCCTTAACCATTTGGGGATATAACTACCTTAAAGGACTTAATTTATTCGAAGGATCTTTAAAAACATATTTTACTGAATATGGAAATGTTCAAGGATTAAACACAGCAAGTGTTGTTACTATAAATGGAGTTGAAGTAGGAAAAGTTATTAATATTAATTTTAATAAAGATCCTGAAAAAAGAGGTAGATTATTAGTTGAATTTAGCGTAGAAAATGATTTTGAATTTTCAAAAAACAGCATTGCAAAAATATATAGTGCAAGTTTAATGGGTGGAAAATCTTTGGCAATAATACCTTCTTATGAAGGAGAAATAGCTAAACCGGGAGATTTTTTAAAGGGAGAAATAGAATCTGACATCTTTTCATCAGTAACCGAAAAATTAAATCCGTTACAGGCAAAAGTAGAAAACGTAATTGTTAGCGCCGATTCTTTATTGGTTGGTTTAAATGATGTGATTGATGTTAAAACGCGAGAAAATTTAAAATCTAGTATTGCAGAGTTGCACACAACTATTTCTAATTTTAAATCAGTTTCAGGAAATGTAGATGAACTTATAAAAAATAATGAAGAAAAGTTAGGAAACACGTTAGATAAAGCTAATATAATGGCTACAAATTTAGCAATACTTTCCGATTCGTTAGCTAATGCAAATATTGGAACAACCGTAAAAAATTTAGAGATAACTGTAAATAGTTTGAATAAAATTTTAAAGAATGTAGAGTCTGGAGACGGAACTTTAGGGAAATTGGTAACAGATGAAGAAATGTATAACAACTTAACTAATGCATCAAAAGAGTTAGAAGAATTGTTACGAGAAATGAAATTACATCCAAAACGTTTCGTCCATTTTTCACTATTTGGAAAAAAAGACAAAGGTTATAATGCCGAAGAACACGGAAAATAATATAAATTTTATTTCTAAATAATTAATATAAAAACAATATTAGAAATAATATTATTAAATTAAATTTGTTAACTAATTTATTTTGTAAAATATTTGATAAATATTTAAGGATATTATTAAATTTCCTATAAAAATAGTAAGAAGTTTATAAATATTAATTTTGAATATTTTAGAATCATATTAAACCGAAAGTATGAATTATATTGACAATATAGTATTTGCTGTACTGATATTTTTAGGGATAGGTTTTTTTGTTAAAAACATAAAAAAACTTACCAGAAATATAAAACTTGGTAAACATATAGATAGAACCGATAACTCTAATGAGCGTTGGAAAAATATGGCAATGGTTGCTTTAGGGCAATCTAAAATGGTTAAACGTCCGGTAGCAGGTATTTTGCATATTTTAGTTTATGTAGGTTTTATAATTATTAATATTGAAGTTGTTGAAATAATTATTGATGGCCTTTTTGGAACACATAGAGTTTTGTCTTTTTTAGGCGGAATTTACAATTTTTTAATAGGTTTATTTGAAATATTGGCATTACTGGTTTTAGTAGCTGTAATAGTATTTTGGTTGCGTAGAATGGTTGTTAGAATTCCACGTTTTTGGAATAAAGAAATGAAAGGATTCCCAAAAAATGACGCACTAAATATCTTATATTTTGAAATGGTTTTAATGTCGTTGTTTTTAATTATGAATGCAACAGACGTACATTTTCAAAGCATGAATTTCGGAAACCCGATAAGTCAGTTTTTAGTACCAATTTTTGATGGTTTTAGCGCAGAGAGTTTACATGTTATTGAGCGAGTTGCTTGGTGGTTGCATATTGCAGGTATTTTAGTGTTTTTAAACTATTTATACTATTCTAAACATTTACATATACTTTTGGCATTTCCAAATACCTATTATGCTAATTTAAATGCAAAAGGAAAGTTTAATAATTTAGAATCAGTTACTAACGAAGTAAAATTAATGATGGATCCAAGTGCCGATCCTTTTGCTGCACCTGTTGAAGATGATAATGAAACTCCCGAAAAATTTGGTGCAAGCGATGTAACAGATTTGAATTGGGTACAATTAATGAATGCCTATACTTGCACAGAGTGCGGACGTTGTACTTCCTCATGTCCGGCAAATTTAACAGGTAAAGAATTATCTCCAAGAGCTATTATGATGAAAACTCGTGATAGATTAGAAGAAATTGGAGAAAACATTAATAAAAATGGTAAATTTGTTGATGATAATAAACAATTATTAAACGATTATATAACACCGGAAGAAATTTGGGCTTGTACAAGTTGTAATGCTTGTGTAGAAGAGTGTCCGGTAAATATTGACCCACTTTCAATTATTCTGGATATGCGTAGATATTTGGTTATGGAACAATCTGCTGCATCACCTGAATTGAATATGATGATGACAAATATTGAAAATAATGGAGCTCCTTGGCAATACAACCAAATGGATAGATTAAATTGGAAAGACGAATAGATAAAATAATATAGACAAACTAACAATCAAAAACACAAAGATGAAAAAAGAAGATGTAGATAAATTATTGCACGATAAAGTAGAAGATGGCTTGCATATAAGTCCTATTTTACCTGAAGGGATAAAAAACTACTTGATAGATATTGATGGTACTGTATGTGATGATATACCAAATGAAGAACCGGAACGTATGCTTACAGCTAAAGTATATCCTGATGCGCTAAGAACATTAAACAAATGGTATGATGAAGGTCATATAATTTGCTTCTTTACATCGCGTACCGAAGCACACAGAGAATATACCGAAATTTGGTTAAAAAAACATGGCTTTAAATATCATAGTTTGCTAATGGGAAAACCTAGAGGAGGTAATTATCATTGGATTGATAATCATTTGGTTAAAGCCACCAGATATAGAGGTAAATTTACTGATTTAGTAGAAAAAGAAGTTACAATTGAAGTTTTTGACGACGGTCAACACGAATAAAAATTTAAATCCTTTTTTATAATGAATGTACCAACAATGGCTGAAATGATGGCGCAAGGAAAACAACCTGAAGTTTTATTTTGGGTAGGTTGTGCCGGAAGTTTTGATGACAGAGCAAAAAAAATTACCAAAGCATTTGTAAAAATTTTAAATAAAGCAAAGGTAGATTTTGCTGTTTTAGGTACTGAAGAAAGCTGTACAGGAGATCCGGCAAAAAGAGCCGGAAACGAATTTTTATTCCAAATGCAGGCAATGACCAATATTGAAATATTGAATGCTTACGAAGTAAAAAAAATTGTAACTGCTTGTCCTCACTGTTTCAATACGTTAAAAAACGAATATCCTGAATTAGGTGGAACTTATGAAGTTGTGCACCATACCGAGTTATTAAAATCATTACTTGATGAAGGAAGATTAACCATTGAAGGAGGAAAATTTAAAGGAAAACGGATAACATTTCATGACCCTTGTTATTTAGGAAGAGCAAATGATGTTTATGAAGCTCCTCGTGAATTAATTCAAAAATTAGATGTTGAATTAGTTGAGATGAAGCGTTGTAAAACCAACGGATTATGTTGTGGAGCCGGAGGTGCTCAAATGTTTAAAGAACCGGAAAAAGGCACAAAGGATATCAATGTAGAAAGAACAGAAGATGCTTTAGAAGTAAGTCCAAATATAATTGCTACCGGATGTCCATTCTGTAATACAATGATGACTGATGGTGTGAAAGCAAAAGATAAAGAAAATGAAATAGAAGTGTTGGATATTGCCGAACTTATTGCAAATGCTGAAGATTTGTAATAACTTTTAGGCAATACTTATCTGATTCTTTTTAAATTATGATAAAAAACTACATAGAAGCTGCTCGCTTAAGAACATTACCACTTTCAGTTTCGGGTATTATTGTTGGGAGTTTTATTGCGGCTTCTCAAAATCTTTTTAATTGGAAAATTTGTATTCTGGCTTTACTAACTACTGTTTGTTTCCAAGTAATTTCTAATTTCGCCAATGATTATGGTGATGGTGTAAAAGGTACCGATAATGAAGATAGAATTGGTCCTAAAAGAACTATTCAAAGCGGAGCAATTTCACCTAAACAAATGTTAAAGGCAATTAAAATTTCTATTGCAGTAACTTTAATTATAGCATTCGCACTTATTTATGTATCTTTTGGGAAAGAAGACTTTTTAAATCTTACCATTTTCTTTCTTTTAGGAATTGCGAGTATTGTTGCTGCCATAAAATATACTATGGGTAAAAAAGCGTATGGTTACCGAGGTTTAGGCGATTTATTTGTATTTCTTTTTTTTGGTTTACTTAGTGTTTGCGGGAGTTATTATTTGTATACTAAACAACTAGATTATACCATTTTTTTACCGGCATTTTCTGTAGGTCTTCTTAGTGTAGGAGTGCTAAACTTGAATAATATGAGAGATAGAGAATCAGATATTAAATCGGGAAAGAAAACATTGACTGTTAAAATTGGAATAGAATTTAGTAAATATTACCATTATTATTTATTAATAGCTTCATTTTTATTTGCATTTTTATATGTATTAATTCATTATACATCTGTATATCAATTTTTATTCATTATAGCGTATATTCCAATTTTTAAACATTTAATTACGGTTTATAAGAATAAAATCCCAAAATTACTCGACCCGGAATTGAAAAAACTGGCAATTAGTACTTTTTTATTCTCAATTTTATTTGGTTTAGGCCTAATTTTAAATAATTAAATTGTAATATTTGTTACGTAAAAGTTTCAAAAACAAAAGATATATTTGCCCGTAACATTTGTAACAGTGAAAAATCAAATTTTTGGCATATTTTTTTATTTACTTTATTTGTTGGCAATGGTTCGTCCAATTGTTCCAATAATTGAATATTATGCCAATTACGATTATATAGCAACTGTTTTGTGCGAGAACAGAGATAAACCTTATTTAGAATGTAACGGAAAATGTTATTTACAGAAACAATTAAATAAGGTAAATACGAGTGATCACGAGCATAAATCAACTGTTCCACAAATTGATATGGAAAAATATCCTGTATCTCTTATAGATGAATTAGCTTTAGATAAGTTGAATAAATTTTCAATTTCTATTAAAGAAAAAATATTTCATCAAAAATTTACTTCACAAGAGTTTTATAATTTTTTATTAAAACCACCTCGGTACATTTCTTAATTTTTTAACGCTTTTTCACCAAAAATAATGGTATAAATATTTTGTATTTATGTCTAAAAACTTACTTGGTATTACAACCTATGTTTCATTATACAAACATAATTTAAAGCGTATATCACAAATATTCAATTTTGATTGTATTGGTAATATTGAAATTTATATTGCCGGTAATAATTGTATGTAATTATAAATCAAATATTTGAATGTATGAGCTAACAATTAAAACTACAAAAACTAATTTTAAATAATAATGATAAAACAACTAGCACTAAATATTTTAGCAATGCTAATTATAAGCGTTTCATTTGCTCAATCACATAAAATAACCGGAAAAGTTATTGATGAAACTACCAATATACCGGTAGTAGATGCTTCGATAAAAAACTTAAATAACAGTACAATTGTTATTAGTGATGAAAATGGTGAGTTTGAAATGATTGCTAATGAAGGTGACGTAATTGAAATCTCTCATTTAAGTTATAAAACACTAACAACTAAAATAAAAGAACTACTAATAATAAAATTACAACCTGCTCAAATAGAGTTGAGCGAAATATTAATAGAGGCCAATCCTTTAGAAGATATTTCTCAATCGGTAGTGATTAATGATGCAGAAAAAAGAATAAGTCAGCCTCGCAGTGTAGGGCATTTGTTTAAAGATATCAAAGGTTTTGGTATTGTTAAAAGAGGTGCGTATGCCTCAGAGCCTGTTTTTCGTTCTTTTAAATACGAGCAATTAAATGTTCAGTACGATGGTGGAATGAAAGTATTAAATGCTTGTCCTAACAGAATGGACCCAATAACAACACATGTAATTCCTGAAGAAATTGAGAAAATAGAGATTGTTAAAGGACCTTTTACTGTAAGGTTTGGACAAAATTTTGGAGGAATCATCAACTTGGTATCAAAAAATCCAACCAAAAATCAATTGGGTTTTCATGGAAGTGTTGAAGGTGGTTACGAAACTAATGGAGAAAATTTGGTTACAGGAGCTTCACTGTTTTATGTTGATGAAAAATTTGATGTTCACTTTAACGGTTCGTACAGAGATTTTGGCGATTATGAAGATGGTGATGGAACAGAAGTTCCTTCTTCTTTTAGAACAACAGATTATTCGGTAAAAGTGGGAATAAATCCAAAAACCAATCAACGTTTGCAATTAAGTTGGAGACAATCATTTGCAAGAGATATTGACCATGCCGGTTTGCCTATGGATTCACCTTATGATGATAGTATGTTAGCCGGAATCGATTATAAAATAAAAGAGATTTCCGACAAAATAAACAGTTTTGCGGTGAAAGTATTTTATTCGTATGTAGATCATTTAATGACCAATGAAGAAAGACCAAGTTTTAAAATGACTGACGCTGCTTCGCCTGTAGAATCGTGGACTTATGGTGGTAAAGCCGAATTGGTTTTAACTCCTTCAGAAAAAACAAGAATTTATACTGGAATTGATGTAAATTTAATTGACAGAAAAGGTGACAGAACACGAATTGTAAAAGCAATGAATGGTATGATGTTGCCAAATCCTATGACTTTTGTAGATAAAATTTGGCAAGATGCCAGTTTAGACGATTTTGGAGTGTTTGCAGAAGGTAACTACAAAATTTCAAATACTACAATTTTAACAACAGGTATTAGAGCCGATTTTATTTCAACTTCGTTAGATGATCCGGCGACTGATTTTGAAGCTTTTTATGGAGGAAATATTAAAGATGAAAACGAAGTTAATGTAAGTGCAAATGCCTCGGTAAAATATCAAAAAAACGGTTTACAAGTTCAATTTGCTATTGGAAGAGGTGTTAGAACTGCTTCAATGATTGAACGATATATCAACCATTTCTCAATTGGAGTTGACCCTTATGAATATGTAGGAAACCCCAATTTAAAACCCGAAGTAAATAACCAATTAGAGTTGTCGTTTCTTAAAAAATTTGAAACCATTGAAGTAGGAGCAAGTATATTTCATTCGTTCTTGAGAGACTATATCTCTGCAAAAGTGAATACCAATATTCCGCGTAAGTTTATGCCAACTTCACAGCCAACTTACACTAAGCAATTTATTAATATTGATAAAGCAACTCAAACAGGAGCGGAGTTCACTTTTAATGTAAAAGCTACAGATAAGCTAACATTTACGTCTGACGTTTCTTATACCTATGCTCAAAATGAAGATTTAGATGAACCTTTGGCTCAAATACCTCCTTTTATGGCAAACTTAGGAGTGAAATTTGAAGAAAAAAACTTTTGGACAGCGTTAAATTCCAGATTGGTAGCGAAGCAAAGCAGAGTTTCTAAAACATTTATGGAAGAAGAAACTCCGAGTTTTGGAACTGTTGATTTTAGAGCCGGTGTTACACCTTACAAAGGGCTTTCAATTGGTGTTGCGGTGTTAAATATTTTTGATAGAACATATTATGAGCATTTAAATTATTCATATACAAATTCAGACACTTTGTCTGGACGAATATATGAACCGGGTAGAAATTTTACTACCTATATTAAGTATAATTTCTAATATTAGATTTATACTTATTTGTTTGTTTGTTGGCCACGGGAAATTAGTTTCCCGTGGTTTTTTTTATGAAATAAAATGATTAAATTGCCGTAAACCTTCAAAACAACTTCACAATGAAAATTACATATTTAGGACATGCAAGTTTAAGTATAGAAACAGGAGACAAAACACTTTTGGTAGACCCGTTTATTACGGGTAATGAATTGGCAAAACATATTGATATTGACACATTACAAGCCGATTATATTTTAGTTACACATGCACATTCAGATCATATTTTAGATGTTGAAGCCAT
Organism: Lutibacter sp. B1; assembly: GCF_012524075.1. Classification (GTDB taxonomy): domain Bacteria; phylum Bacteroidota; class Bacteroidia; order Flavobacteriales; family Flavobacteriaceae; genus Lutibacter. Next base: position 226,894 of record NZ_JAAZUI010000001.1, on the reverse strand, counting down.
TGCTAAAAGAACCGGAGCTAAAGTTATTTCAAACTTTGAAATTGTAAATTATTTTGGAGAAAAAGGAATTGAAGGACATCCAATGAATCATGGTGGCAAATGGCATTTTGATTTTGGAACCGTTCATTATACAAATGCCATACATACAAGTTCTTTTCCTGATGGAAGTTATGGTGGGCAACCTGGCGGGTTTGTAATTGAAACAAGCCACCATAGGTTATATATAGCAGGTGATACAGCTTTAACGTACGATATGAAATTGATACCTGATATGATAGGTGAACTCGATTTGGCAATTTTACCTGTAGGAGATAATTTTACTATGGGAATTGACCAAGCCATTAAAGCAAGTAAATTTTTAAGTTGCAATAAAATATTAGGCTACCACTACGATACTTTTGGCTTTATAAAAATTAACCATCAAGAAGCTTTTGAGAAATTTGCTAAAGCTAAAAAAGAATTGTATTTATTGCCTATAGGAGATAGTATTAAATTGTAAATAGGCTTTAGTTTGGTTTAATAACTGTTATCAATGTTTCTTCACCTTCTTTTAAGCTGGTTAAGGTATTGATATTGTTTTTACTGTCAATAATTTCAATTTTTGCAGTATTTGGAGAAATGCTTCCAACATTTAAGGCTGTTATTTTAAGTATTGTTTTTTTTGAGTTTAATGGAATAGTTAATTCTTTTGTTTTTTTTGTAACGTTGTAATTTTTGAGTAGTAAACTATTGTTTACATAAATTGATATTCTATCACCATCAACTTTACCGGCATCATAAATTTTTAAAGTAAGTTTTTCTGAAGTTGAAAACATACTTAAATTTTGATTCGCTTTTAGTACATTCATTTTTAGAGTATCAAGGAGTTTAGAAATATTGATTTCTGACTTAATACTATCATTAATTTTTCTTGATTTTTGAATTATTTTATCTGCTTTTACAACTCTTTTTTCAATTTTTTCAACACTTTTTAAAATAATTTCTCCATCAATACAAGTACTGCCGTCATTATAAAGTCCTTTAAAACTGCCATTTATATTATTATAAGCATTAATGTTATGTAATTTCCCACTAAAATGGATATAGCAAAAATCGTAGTCTGAAATTTCAGATTTTGTGTAAATAATGCCAACTTCTTTAAAAGAAATTAGATTCGTTTTTTTGTTATATGTACCTGTAATGTTTGACTTTGTTTCATGGTTTCCACCAATGTCAGTAATAGAATAACCTGAAACTATACCATTATTTTCCAATAAATTTAATCTGTAAGAAATTAGAGAAGAGTCATTAAGTTTTATAATACCTAAATATTCTTGTGAATTTTGAGCAAAAATATAGTTATTTAAAGATGAAATAATTAAAAAAATAATGAAATACATGCTTTTTCTTATCATTTTGATTAGATTTACTGTCAAATCTAAACTTAAATACTATGAAATTCAAAATTATTTTTTCGATTGCGATTTTATTATTAGTTACAAGTGTAAGTTATGCTTCCTTTCCTGTAAAAAGAGTGGCAGCTAAAAACAACATTACACAATTAAACCAAACAGCACAAGGTGAAGAAATGTTAATTTCACCTGCAGCAGTCGGCTCTCAAAAAAGTCAGGGAATTGCTTTAATTCTTGGGATATTTTTAGGCTTTTTAGCGGGGCATCGTTGGTATTTAGGTAGCCCATGGTATTGGAATGTTTTATTTATTGTAACAGCAGGTGGGTTAGGAGTTTGGTGGATTGTAGATATAATACGTATTATAACCGGTGATTATAAACCTGTAAATGGTAGTTATAAAGCTGATTTCTTTTAACAAAGAAGATATTTTAAAGATAATGAATGAAAAGAGAGGTTAGCCCTCTCTTTTTTTGTTTTTAGTTAAAAGCCATTCTTCTTTTAAATTTTCAGAAAGAAGTCCTGTTCCGTCGTGTTTCCAGCCGGGAGGTTTTATAAAATATTTTAATTTATTTACTAAAGAAGTATTGGATGTTAAGGCATCTTTAAAAATAGCTATCCATTCATGAAATGCAATTTTAAACGGATTGTAAGTATTTATATTGGTTGTAAGACCGTAAATAACTTTTTCTTCACGTAGTTCAGGTTGAAAAGTACCAAAAAGTTTATCCCAAATTATAAAAATTCCTGCATAATTTCTGTCTAAATAAAGTGGATTAGAACCATGATGTACTCTATGATGCGAAGGAGTATTAAAAACAGCTTCAAACCATTTTGGCATTTTATCAATTAATTCTGTATGTATCCAGTATTGATATAATAAACTAATAGACATTTGTGTTAAAATCATTAATGGGTGGAACCCTAGAAAGGGTAAAGAAATATAAAAAATAAAGCTAAAAAAACCACCTGTCCAGGTTTGCCTTAAAGCAGTACTCAAATTATATTTTTGTGAAGAATGGTGTACAATATGAGAAGCCCAAAAAAAGCGACTTTCATGACTAATTCTATGGAACCAATAATAGCAAAAATCATCACCAAATAAAATAAGTATCCAAGCCCACCAAACAAAAGGAATAGTGGTAATTCTAAAATTTTCATATAAAAAAGCAATAACAAAAACTACTACTATTTTACTAATCATTCCTATAAAAACATTACCAATTCCCATTGATAATGAAGCTAAAGTGTCTTTAAATTCAAAATTCTTAGGATTTTTTTTAGAAATAACAATTCCTTCAATAATTACAGTTGCAATAAAAAATGGAATTGCATATAAAATTAAATCCGGTATATGTGGAATATTCATACTATAATATAATTTTTATCCAATATAAAATAAATTTTTAAATATTTGTACCTTTCGGTTTTATTGAAAATAATGAAAGCGTATTATCAAAAATACATTTTGAATTTTAAACAACCCAGTGGAACTTCTCGAGGAGTACTGCGTACAAAAGAGACTTATTTTTTAAAGGTAGTTGAAAATGAAAGAGTTGGAATTGGAGAATGTGCTGTTTTTAGAGGATTGAGTGCTGATGATAGACCGGATTATGAAGATAAACTACAATGGCTTTGTGATCATATTGAAGAAGACTATAATGAGTTATTAGTTGAACTTATTGAATTTCCTTCTATTCAATTTGGTTTGGAACAAGCGTATTTATCATTAAAAAGGACTAATAATTTTGAACTGTTTCCTTCAAAACTTACAAAATCAGAAGAAGGAATAGCTATCAATGGCTTAATTTGGATGGGTTCTGAAGCTTTTATGAAAAAGCAAATTGAAGAAAAATTAAAATCAGGTTTTTCTACACTAAAAATGAAAATAGGAGCAATTAATTTTGATACTGAACTTTCAATTTTAAAAAGTATTAGAAATGATTTTTCTGCAGAAGAGATAGAATTGAGAGTAGATGCAAACGGAGCATTTAAACCTTTAGAAGCACTGGAAAAATTAAAAAGATTATCCGATTTTGAAATTCATTCTATAGAGCAACCCATTAAACAAGGGCAATTGTTGGAAATGGCTGATTTATGCTCAAAAACACCAATTCCAATAGCTTTAGATGAAGAATTAATTGGAGTTTTTAATGTAACAAATAAGCAAAAATTAGTACAAACAATAAACCCCCAATATATAATTCTAAAACCAAGTTTAGTAGGTGGTTTTAAAGGAAGTGAAGAGTGGATTGAACTTGCAGGAAAACAACAAATTGGGTGGTGGATTACATCGGCTTTAGAAAGTAATGTTGGTTTAAATGCTATTGCGCAGTGGACGTATACTTTAAATAATAAAATGCCACAAGGTTTAGGAACGGGTAGTTTGTTTACAAATAATATTGAAAGTCCGTTAGAAGTAAAAAACGGTTATTTACGGTATAACAATACTAAAAATTGGAAATTTAATTTATAAATGGTCGCTAAGCAGAGTCGAAGTGATTTTAAAACCTCAGAAAATGAAATTTATACAACAAGCATACAAAGGAAATAATGAATGGTGGGCATACTTAGTTACATTAATTATAGTTTTTTTTGGATGGCAGTTTTTTGGTGTCATTCCTTTAACAATTGTTGCTCTTCAATATTCTGAAGATATGGGCGAGTTTATGATGGCTGCTAACGATAACTTTACATCTTTAGGAATAGATTCCAATTTATATCTTTTACTTGTAATAGCTACTTTTTTTGGTGGTTTAATTGCTTTGTTTATGGGGATAAAATATATACACAAGCGTAAAATAGTCACTTTAACTACTAGTAGAAATAAAATTGATTGGGGTCGAATTTTATATGCATTTACGGTTTGGGCTATTATAGGTTTAATTATGGTTTATGTTGATTATTATCTTGAACCTCAGAGTTATGAATGGAATTTTAAACCTGTGCCTTTTTTTACGCTGGTTTTAATCTCATTTTTGTTTTTGCCTATACAAACCAGTATGGAAGAATTGTTGTTTAGAGGTTATTTAATGCAAGGTTTTGGAACTTGGTTTAAAAATGCGTTGGTTCCTTTAGTTTTAACATCGGTTATATTTGGTTTGTTGCATGGTTTAAATCCGGAAGTTGAAAAACTGGGTTGGATTACCATGGTGTATTATATTGGTACCGGCTTACTTTTAGGTATTTTAACCTTAATGGATGAAGGTACTGAATTAGCTTTGGGTTTTCATGCAGCAAATAATATTGTTGCAGCAGTTTTAGTAACAACTAACTGGACAGTTTTTCAAACAGAAGCTTTGCTGATTGACATTTCTGAACCTTCCGTAAATTGGGAAATGTTTGTACCTGTATTTATTTTATTTCCATTGGTTTTACTAATTTTTTCAAGAAAATATGAATGGACTAACTGGCGTGAAAAATTAACAGGAAAAATCCAGAAACCTATAGAGTTTGATGAAGATAAATTTATAGCTTAGTTTTGGTGATTGAGCGGAGTTGAAATCACAATTAAAAAAAATGTATAATAACCAATTTCATAAAAGTTTTCAACTACAAGGTAAATCTTTTAAAAATTCGCAAGAAATTATCAATTTTTCAAAAGAAATTTCTGTTGAAGTTTTTACGTTACTGGAGCAATGGTTTAGTGATAATTCTTTTGTTGAAGTTAAAACTTCGGGTTCTACAGGTATACCAAAAATCATACAACTTGAAAAAGAGTTTATGGTAAATAGTGCCAAAGCTACCGGAGAATATTTTAGTTTATTTGAAAATACATCAGCATTGCTATGCATGTCTCCAAATTATATTGCCGGTAAAATGATGCTGGTTAGAGCTTTAACTTTAGGTTGGAGTTTGGATATTGTTGAGCCTACTTCAAATCCTCTAAAAAATTGTGAAAAGCAATATGATTTTTCAGCAATGGTTCCTATACAATTATCTAATTCTATAAATGAAATTCATCAAATTAAAAAGCTGATTGTTGGTGGAGGAGTTGTTTCAAAAGAATTACTTTCTTTAATTCAAAATATTGAAACAGAAGTTTTTGCAACTTTTGGTATGACCGAGACTATCACACACATTGCTGTTAAAAAACTTAATAATATGAGTCATGCTAAACTGGTTTCAGCATCTCATTATTATATTTTACCCAATATATCAATTTCCACAGATAATAGAGGTTGTTTAGTAATTAATGCGCCAAAAATTGCTAAAGAACAGATAGTTACAAACGATTTGGTTGACATAATTTCGGAAAAAGAATTTAAATGGTTAGGTAGGTTTGATACCATAATTAATTCGGGCGGAATAAAACTCATTCCTGAACAAATTGAAGAAAAATTAGAAAAAATTATTGATACTCGTTTTTTTGTTGCCGGTTTACCGGATGCTATTTTAGGAGAAAAATTGATTCTTGTGATTGAAAATGTACAAAATAGTATTTCAAAAGAAGCCATATTCACTCGAATTTGTAATTTACAAACGCTCTCTAAATTTGAAATTCCTAAAGAAATATATTTAGTAAATGAATTTATTGAAACTGCAACAGGTAAAATAAATAGAAAAGAAATTATAAATATTTTAGATAAATAACACAGGAAGTAGCTATGTTATAATTATCACAATCAAATAAATATCTAAAATAAAAGTTTTAATTTTGTGTCAAAATAATTTAAATGTTAAGCATTTAAAAATTTTAGTATTATGAAAAAACTAATTAACCTATTAATATTAGTTGTTTTTACAACAACTGCAATTGCTCAAAATAAAGTAGCAAGTAATTTAAATAATTCTAAAGTATCGATTGGAGATTATGCTTATGGAGGTATTGTATTTTTTGTTGATGAAACAGGTGAACACGGCTTAGTTTGTACAAAACAAGATCAAGCTGCTAATGTAAGATGGAATCAAAGAAAAACAGTTAGAAAAAATAATTGGCTTACCGATAATATGAATACCAAAAAAGCCTTATTTGATACAAAATCTAACAAAGAATGTAAAAAAATGTATGCTATTCGAATTTGTGAAGATTTAAAAATAAAAGAAAACGGTGTTACTTATAAAGATTGGTATTTACCTACACAAGAAGAATTAAATTTAATGTATATCAATAAAGCAAAAATTAACGAAACTGCCATTAAAAACGGTGGTACTAATTTTGCTGATACTTATTATTGGAGTTCAACAGAGTACGATTATACAAATGCTTGGACTCAATACTTTTTTGATGGCAAGCAAGTTTATTCTTACAAAGATTACAATTACAATGTTCGAGCTGTTCGAGCTTTTTAATTTTTATAGAACTACAAAAAAATAAAACAAAAACTATTAACCGGAAGTTAGAAAGAGCGTAATATTATTTTTAACTAATATTTAGATTCATAAATTTTATCAGCATGTTTTAAAGCATTATTAAATGAATCAAAAATATTTCCCTTACCAATAATGGAAATAATTCCATTTTTTTCTAAGTCTTTAAGCACATCTGGTCTCACTCCTGAAACCACTATTGTAACTTCGGAAGTTTCCTTTAAAATTTTTAAAACTTCTAAAAAATTATGTACAGCCGTAGCATCAATAAATGGTACGTGTCGCATCCGAATAATTAATATTTTACTGGTAAAACCTAAATTTTTTATAACTTCAGCATATTGCTTGGCCGAAGCAAAAAATAAAGGCCCACTGATTTCATAAATTGAAAAATCTTTTGGTAAACTTGAATAATCTTCAATTAAGTCATTATCAATATTCTCAGGTAAATTTGCTCCCATTTTAGACATTCTTCTCATAAATAATAAAGCAGACAATACAATACCAACTTCAATTGCTACTGTTAAATCCACTAATACTGTTAATAAAAAAGTACTAAACAAAATTATAATATCAAAAGAAGAGCTATGTAAAATTGAGCGAAAAGTACGCCATTCACTCATATTATAAGCAACAATAATTAAAACCCCGGCTAAAACGGACATTGGAATTAATTTAGCCCATTGCCCAAAAAATAACATAATTAGCAGTAATGTAATTGCATGAGTCATACCTGCAATTGGAGTTCTTCCTCCATTTTTTACATTTGTAGCAGTTCTTGCTATTGCTCCGGTAGCAGGAATTCCCCCCAAAAACGGAGTAATTATATTAGCACAGCCTTGGGCAATTAATTCTGTATTTGAACGGTGATTGCCACCAATCATACCATCGGAAACTACTGCAGAAAGTAATGACTCAATTCCTCCTAATAGTGCAATTGTTAATGCCGGCTGTATGTAAATAGATAAATTATTTAATTCAAAATGTGGAACAACAAAATTAAAATGTGCCGGAATATCGCCAAAAAAAGATTCAATTGTTGTTACCGGAATGTGAAATATTTGAACAATAATTGTGATAAAAAGGATTGCAATAAATGATCCTGGAATTTTTGTTTTTAATTTAGTAAATAGTAAAACTATAAAAATTGTAAATAAGGTAACGGCCAATGCATAGTAATTGACATCATCTAAATGAGCATAAAACACTTTCCATTTATCAATAAAACCTGAGGGTACTTCAGCTATTTCTAAACCAAGGGCATCTCTAATTTGAGTTGAAAAAATAACTAAAGCTATGCCACTGGTAAACCCAACAACTAGTGAATGAGGGAAATATTTTAATAAAGAGCCTAATTTTAGTAATCCAAATAATATCAATATAACACCAGCCATTAAAGTTGAAATAATGAGGCCATTTATACCATATTTTTCGATAATCCCATATATAATAATAATAAAAGCACCGGTTGGACCTCCAATTTGCACTCTGCTACCTCCTAATAATGAAATTAAAAATCCCGCAATAATTGCTGTTATTATCCCTTTTTCAGGTGATACTCCTGAAGCTACAGCAAAGGCAATTGCAAGAGGTAAAGCAACTATGCCAACAACAATACCTGCAAAAATGTCTGATGAAATTTGTTTTTTAGAAATTCCAATTTTTAAAATGCTGAAAAACTTAGGTCTAAATATATCTTCCATATATACCTTGGTTGATTTGGAGTATTAAATTGTTTTTTTTACTTTAAAAGTATCTGCTGAAAATTTTAACCAAAACCAGCGCTTTTATGCCAATCAAACCAATATAAAACCAAAATGGTGTTTTTACTGTTTCTTTTAGTTCATAGTAAGCTAACTTAACACTGTTAGGCATATTATTTAGTTCAAAAGTCTTATTGCAGTTATTGCAGATAGATTTACCGAACTTCCCGCCAGATAAAAAGGGAATATGAAGTAAGTGTTTATAAATACCTATTACAGATACTTTTGTAGTGTTACTTGTATTGCAATTTGGACAAATAACTTCCTTAGGTATTTTAAATTTTAATTCAGAAGTTTTTTTGCCAAATAAAATCATAGTAGTTACATTTCCATTGAATGATATACATTTTGAACGTCATCATCCTCTTCCAAGCGTTCTAATAATTTTTCAACATCAGCTTGTTGCTCTTCAGAAAGTTTTGTTGTAGTAGTTGGGATACGTTCAAAACCCGATGATAGAATTTCTAAATTATTTTCTTCCAAATATTTTTGAATGGCACCAAATTGTTCAAAAGGCGCATAAATTACAATACCATCTTCGTCATCAAAAACTTCTTCAACTTCAAAATCAATCAATTCTAATTCAAATTCTTCCAAATCCATTTTTAGATCTTCTGATTTTATTCTGAAATTACACGTATGATCAAACATAAAAATTACAGAGCCTGAAGTACCAAGGTTTCCATCACATTTGTTAAAAGCAGCTCTCACATTGGCAACAGTTCTGTTATTATTGTCGGTTGCTGTTTCAATCACTACAGCAATTCCATGCGGAGCGTAACCTTCAAATAAAACTTCTTTATAATCTGCAGTATCTTTATCGCTTGCTTTTTTTATGGCACGTTCAACATTATCTTTAGGCATGTTTGCTGCCTTAGCATTTTGAATTACAGCTCTTAAACGCGCATTGGTTTCCGGATTAGGACCTCCTTCCTTTACAGCCATCACAATATCTTTACCAATTCTGGTAAATGTTTTTGCCATTGCAGACCAACGCTTCATTTTTCTTGCTTTTCTAAATTCAAAGGCTCTTCCCATAATTTACTATTATTTTAAGTGATGCAAATGTAAATATTACAAAGTGTTTTTACAACAATTTTAAACTTGAATAACACCTAAGTTAAATGGTTTTTCAATAGGAGCATGGTTGGCTGCTTCAATGCCCATACTAATCCATTTTCGTGTATCAAGCGGATTTATAACAGCGTCAGTCCATAAATGTGCAGCCGCATAATAAGGAGATGTTTGTGCGTTGTATTTTTCTTGAATTGATTTTAAAATTTGCTCTTCTTTTTCTTTTGAAATTTTTTCTCCTTGTTTTTTTAAGGAAGCAGTTTCAATTTGGAGTAAAACTTTAGCGGCTTGTTCGCCTCCCATAACCGCTAATCGTGCAGAAGGCCAAGCAACAATTAACCTTGGATCGTAGGCTTTACCGCACATGGCGTAATTTCCGGCTCCGTAAGAGTTACCAATTATAATGGTGAATTTTGGAACAACAGAATTGCTTACTGCATTTACCATTTTAGCTCCATCTTTTATAATACCACCGTGTTCACTTTTACTGCCAACCATAAAACCTGTTACATCTTGAAAAAATACCAATGGAATCTTTTTCTGATTGCAGTTTGCTATAAATCGGGTTGCTTTATCAGCAGAATCAGAATAAATTACGCCTCCAAATTGCATTTCTTTATTGGCATTTTTAACCACTTTGCGTTGGTTGGCAACTATACCAACTGCCCAGCCATCTATGCGCGCATAGGCGCACACAATTGTTTTGCCATAATCTTTTTTGTATTCTTGAAATTCAGAATTGTCAACAATACGTTCAAGGATACCACGAACCTCATATTGATCTGTTCTAGATTGTGGGATAATACCAAAAATATCATCAGAATCTTCAATTGGTGGTTTGGGTTTATCTCTATTAAATCCGGCTTTGTCAAAATCACCAATTTTATCAATAATGTTTTTAATTTTATCTAAAGCATCATAGTCATCTTTCGCTTTGTAATCTGTAACACCACTAATTTCACAGTGAGCTGTTGCTCCGCCTAAAGTTTCGTTGTCAATACTTTCTCCAATAGCCGCTTTTACCAAATAACTTCCTGCTAAAAAAATGCTTCCTGTTTTATCAACAATCATAGCTTCATCACTCATAATTGGTAAGTAAGCTCCGCCGGCAACACAACTTCCCATAATTGCAGAAATTTGAGTAATTCCCATACTGCTCATTACTGCATTATTTCTAAAAATGCGTCCAAAATGTTCTTTATCCGGAAAAATTTCGTCTTGCATAGGTAAATACACACCGGCACTGTCAACTAAATAAATAATGGGTAATTTGTTTTCAATGGCAATTTCTTGAGCGCGTAAATTCTTTTTACCGGTTATAGGAAACCAAGCTCCGGCTTTTACTGTTGCATCATTTGCAACAACAATACATTGTTTATTTTTAATATATCCAATTTTAACAACCACACCACCTGAAGGGCAACCGCCATGTTCTTTATACATATCTTCACCTGCAAGTGCGCCAATTTCAATTGATTCACTATTCTTGTCAAATAAATAATCTATACGTTCTCTTGCGGTTAACTTGCCTTTTTCTTTGTGTTTTTCAATTTTTTTATCGCCGCCGCCTTTATAAACTTTTAAGAGTCTTTTTTTTAGTTCAGACAATTGGAGTTTGTTGTAATCTTCGTTTTTATTGAAGTTTAAGTCCATTTATACACTGCTTTAATTCATAGCTAAAGTACAAAATGAATGTTAAATAATCTTTAAAATATACCTTGTAAATAAATACCTAGGTAAATATATAATTAATTTTACTATATTTGTACCATAAACACTAAATTATAAAAATGAAAAAAAATATAGTTACACTAGGAGGAAGCAATAGTAAAAGTTCAATTACTAAGCAATTAGCTGAATATACAGCAGGTTTGTTACCAGATGTTGAATTAACGAAAGTTGATTTAAACGATTTTGAAATGGAAATGTATTCTGTTGATGTTGAAAATGAAAAAGGGCACCCGAAAGGAGCAGAGGATTTAAATGAAGTTTTTGATACAGCTGATGGTTTTGTAATCTGTTTAGCTGAACACAATGGTGTTTATTCTGTAGCTTTCAAAAATGCGTTGGATTGGCTTTCTAGAATAGAAAATAAAGTTTGGAGAGAAAAACCAATGTTATTATTAACTGCTTCGCCGGGTGGTTTTGGTGGAGCTACACTTTTAAATATTGCGTTGGACAGATTTCCATACTTGGGAGCAAATATTATTGGAAGTTTGGCTTTTCCTTCTTTTTATGATAATTTTAAAGATGGAGAGGTTGTAAATGAAGAATTGAAAGAAAAATTAGTTCAACTAACTGCAGATTTAAGTAAAGCATTATAGTAGTAATGGGTGATATTGCTAAAGATATTAATTCAAAATTTCCAAATGAAAGGGTAAAAGCATTTATCAATATTAAATATACTGCCAATTGGCTGGAGAATATTGAAAATGAGCGTTTAAAACCATTCAAAATATCTGTTCAGCAATACAATATTTTACGAATTTTACGAGGTGCAGGTACCGCAATTACTGTAAATACAGTTAAAGAAAGAATGATTCATAAATCGCCTAACTCAACAAGATTAATGGATAAGTTACGTGACAAAAAATTAATTGAACGAACTCGTTGTGAAAATGACAGAAGAGTGGTTTATGTAAAAATATCAGAAAAAGGATTGGAGCTTTTAAATAAAATCAATTTAGATGATTTTGATAAACAATTGAATACGATTAGTGAAGATGAAGCTAAAATTTTAAACAAGCTTTTAGATAAAATAAGATAATATTTAAAAAAGAGAAATGAATAAAATTGTTCATAAAGCAGAAGATAGAGGTAAGGCAAATTATGGTTGGCTAAATGCAAATTATTCGTTTAGTTTTTCTAATTATTTCAATCCGGAAAAAATAAATTTTGGAGCCTTACGGGTTTTAAACGATGATTTTATTGATGCAGGTATGGGTTTTGGCACACATCCACACGATAATATGGAAATTATTACTATTCCATTAGAAGGATCATTAAAGCACAGAGATTCTATGGGTAACAAATGGATTCCTATAGAAACAGTAGAAGTGCAAGTAATGTCTGCCGGAAGTGGTTTGCAACATTCAGAAATGAATAATTCAGCTACAGAAAAAATCAATTTGTTTCAAATTTGGATCATTCCAAATAAAGTTGATGTTGAGCCAAGGTATGATCAAAAGAAATTTAAAAGTGATAAGCGGAATAATAAATTACAAGTTCTTGTTTCTTCTATTGATGAAGAATTGGAAGGTTCGTTAAAAATTCATCAAGATGCTCAAATTTCGAGAATCAATTTAGAAAAAAATAAAGAATTCACTTATACGCTAAAATCTATCAATCATGGAGTTTATATGATGGTAATTGATGGAGAAATTAGTATTGATAACGAGCTACTAACAAAAAGAGATGCTATTGGTTTATTTAAAACCGAGAGCGTCTCTTTAAATTCTATAAGCAATACCGATTTGCTTTTTATTGAAGTTCCTATGCAATTTTAAGAATAATCATTTATTATTTGCTGAACAGTATTGGCAATAGTTTCGTTTTCGGCAACTTTTTGTAGTTCAGTTGCTTCACAAACTCTAACATCACAATCTTTTATAGGACAATGTTCACAAGTAACTCCCACATTTTTGGTTAGTATTGATGTATCATTTAAAAAATTGAGTTTGCTTGTAAGAAGAGGGGAAATAAGTAAACCTATATTGATACTTCTGTTATAATTTTCTTTAAAAGGATCAGGTGTAGCACTCGAAATAACTAAATAGCTTGTGTCAAACTCCGGGTAATAAGATATCTGTGCTTTTGTAGTGATTTCGTTTTTATGTATGCTTTCAAAAATTTCTATTGAAATCCAGCGTCTACAATAATGTTCATGGGTTTCATTTGCTGTTGGAGGCTGTAATTGAGTGATATGTAATTCTTTAGAAAGCTTATAACTATTAGTACCTTCTTTATTGGTAAATCGTAAGAAAAATAAATTTTTAAAATGAAAAACCTTAGGTAATATATTGGTTAAGCGTTGGTAATACGTCTCAGGAGAATCGGTAAAACGAGTGATCATTTCATTAAATAAATTGCTATCCCATTTTTCTTGATTGAAAAAATATTTCAATTGATTTTCAATAGCTTGTTTTGGTATTATCAAAGCACCGGCAAAATATGAAGCAATAAAATTATTTAAAACTTGATCAAAGCTGTCAAACTTAATCCATGAAAAAGTATACAACCTATCTTTTAAGTTTAAATAGTTATAAGCAATTTCTTTAGCATAAATAAAAGTTTTTTGAGATTCAACAATAGTATCACTCAACAAAAGTGTTTTTGTTTTTGGTATAAAAACACAACGTAACTCCTTTAAATTTTTGTATTGAGATAAACCATTGTTTATAATGGTGTAGTTAAATTCTTCAATTAAAATTTCTTCTAAATCTTCAGATTTTATTTTTTCGTTTAAATTAACTTGATAGGCTTTTGCAAACTTTTCAACACTTTGTTCAATATCTTCAAAATAATTATTATGAGCTTCTTGGTAGGAACGTAAAGCAGCTAAGAAAAAACTTTCACGTGAAAGGTTGTAGTGTTTTGCAATTTCAATAAGTGTGCTTATAAATGCATTTACTTTAGCAGGTGCGTTAGAAATTATATCAATTAGATCTGCTTCTTGTATTCCGAATAAATCTAGAGGAATTTCCTTTAATATTTTAGATTGCAATATTTCACCTAAAGGCGCTAAATTTTTATCCAGTTTTAATGAAACCAAGTTGTCATAAGGAGTTTCCAATACCTGAGATAACAAAGCAATTTTATCGGTTTTTGGGTATTTTTTTCCTTTTTCAATTTCGTTAAGGTATGATTTTGAGATGTTTGTAAGTTTGGATAAGCCAAATAACGACAAATTTTTCTCTGTCCTAATTTGCTTTAATTTCAATCCAAAGATTAATCTGATATATTCTTCTTCGATATTCATAATTCAAAGATACAATTTTTAGCGAAATAATAAAAATAAACGAAAATATATAAATTAGCGAACGTTCGCTTGTTTTTTTAAAAAGTTTATTCTATGTTTGTCTACATAAAATTTAAAAGTCATGAAAAATTTTAATGAAACAACAATTCAAACAGTGTCTTTTGCAGAACAAGTTAAAAATTATTACAGCGAAATATTAACTAATGAAGCATTAGATTTTTTAGTTCAATTACACGAAAAATTCAATAGTGAAAGATTGGAATTGTTAGCAAGAAGAGAAAAACAACAAGAGCATTTTGATAAAGGTAATTTTCCTGAATTTCCAAGAGAAACTAAAGCAATTAGAGAAGGAGATTGGGTTGCAGCACCATTGCCTGATGATTTGTTGGATAGAAGAGTAGAAATAACCGGCCCGGTTGAGCGAAAAATGATCATAAATGCGCTAAACTCAGGAGCAAAAGTTTTTATGGCCGATTTTGAAGACAGCAATTCACCTTCATGGAAAAATGTGATGGAAGGGCAAAAAAATTTAATGGATGCAATTAACAAAACAATATCTTTTACAAATGAAGCAGGTAAAAAATACAAATTAAATTCTGAAACAGCCACGCTTTTAGTAAGGCCAAGAGGTTTGCACCTAAATGAAAAGAATATGATGGTAAACGGTAGAGAAATGTCGGGCTCTTTGGTAGATTTTGGACTGTACTTTTTTCATAATGTAAAACAATTGAAAGCAAATAACTCCGGTCCGTATTTTTATTTACCAAAATTAGAACACTATTTAGAAGCTCGTTGGTGGAATGAGGTTTTTATATATGCTCAAAATTATTTAAATGTTAAACAAGGAACTATAAAAGCTACTGTTTTAATTGAAACTATTACGGCAAGTTTTCAAATAGATGAAATTATATATGAGTTAAAAGAGCATATGGCAGGTTTGAATTGTGGCAGATGGGATTATATTTTCTCTTACATCAAAAAGTTTAGAAATCATCAAAATTTTATAGTGCCGGACAGAGATCAAGTAACTATGGCTTCGCCTTTTATGGAAGCGTATTCGTTACGGGTAATTCAACGTTGTCATAAACGTAATGTACATGCAATTGGTGGTATGGCAGCTCAAATTCCTGTAAAAAACGATGAAGAAGCAAATAGAATAGCTTTTGAAAAAGTTACAGTCGATAAAATTAGGGAAGCTAAAAATGGACACGACGGTACTTGGGTAGCGCATCCGGGATTGGTTTCAGTTGCCATGGAAGTTTTTGATACATATATGCCCGAAAAAAATCAAATCCAGAATAAAAGAACCGATTTAAATATTACCGAAGAACAATTAATTGAACAACCTAAAGGTACCATTACCGAGAAAGGAATCAGAAAAAATATAAATGTAGGAATTTTATATATGGAATCGTGGTTATCGGGTAATGGTGCAGCTGCCTTATATAATTTAATGGAAGATGCTGCAACTGCCGAAATTTCAAGAACTCAATTGTGGCAATGGTTGCACAGTAATGTTTTAATGGAAGATGGACGAAAATTTACCTTACAGCTTTATATGGATTTTTTAGATAGTGAAATTCAAAAAATTAAAGAATTAGTTGGTGAAGAGTACTATCAAAACGGAAAATTCAGTACTGCAATCGAATTGTTCAATTCCTTAGTAATATCAGATGAATTTGAGGAATTTTTAACCTTAAAAGCATATAAATACATATAAAAAAACCACCCAAAAACCGCTAAATTAAAGGGTGATTCATATAATTAATCATAAAAATTAAATACACACCAAAATTATGAAAACTAAAGAAAGAATACAACAATTAATTACTGATTGGGAAACGAACCCGCGTTGGAAAGGAATTGAACGGCCTTATACTGCAGAAGAAGTAGTAACATTGCAAGGTTCTTATCAAATTGAACATTCTATAGCGCGTAGAGGTGCAGAAATTTTATGGAAAAAATTAAACAATCAGGATTTTGTGGCCGGATTGGGAGCTTTAACAGGCAATCAAGCGGTGCAAGAAGTTGAAGCAGGTTTAGAAGCTATTTATTTAAGTGGATGGCAAGTTGCTGCCGATGCCAATTTAGCCGGTGAAATGTACCCGGACCAATCTTTATATCCTGTAAATAGTGTTCCTTCT
Organism: Lutibacter sp. B1; assembly: GCF_012524075.1. Classification (GTDB taxonomy): domain Bacteria; phylum Bacteroidota; class Bacteroidia; order Flavobacteriales; family Flavobacteriaceae; genus Lutibacter. Next base: position 210,236 of record NZ_JAAZUI010000001.1, on the reverse strand, counting down.
GTAGTTAAAAAAATTAATAATGCACTTATTAGAAGAGATCAAATACAATGTGTAAATAATTCAGACAAAAAAATTGATTATTTAGTGCCTATTGTAGCTGATGCTGAAGCCGGTTTTGGCGGAAATTTAAATGCGTTTGAATTGATGAAAGCTATGATTGAAGCCGGAGCTGCAGGTGTTCATTTTGAAGACCAATTATCTTCAGCAAAAAAATGTGGACATTTGGGAGGTAAAGTTTTAGTGCCTACACAAGAGGCTGTAAATAAGTTAATTGCGGCACGTTTAGCGGCTGATGTTGCGGGTGTACCAACGCTTATTGTTGCAAGAACAGATGCTGACGCAGCAAATTTAATTACAAGTGACATCGATTCCAGAGATCATAAATTTATTACCGGTGAACGTAGTTCTGAAGGATTTTTTTATGTGAAAAATGGAGTTGAACAAGGTATAGACAGAGGCTTGTCTTATGCGCCGTATGCCGATTTACTTTGGATGGAAACTTCAAATCCCGATTTAGAACAAGCTCGAAAATTTGCAGAGGGAATTCATGCTAAATTTCCGGGAAAAATGTTGGCGTATAATTGTTCTCCATCATTTAACTGGGCCGCAAAATTAACAGTAAAAGAAATGGAGACTTTTAGAGAAGAGTTGGCAGCAATGGGATACAAATTTCAATTTATAACATTGGCAGGTTTCCATGCTTTAAATACAAGTATGTTCGAACTTTCAAAAGCTTATAAAGAACGTGGTATGGCAGGTTACTCTGAATTGCAAGAGCGTGAATTTGCATTGCAAAAAGATGGTTTTAAAGCTGTAAAACACCAAAGTTTTGTTGGTACAACTTATTTTGATGCCATTCAAAATTCGGTTACAAGTGGAAAAACTTCAACTGCAGCCATGAAAAACTCAACTGAAATTGCTCAGTTTTAAAAACTGATTTTTTTATATCGTTTGGATTAAACGCTCTCTTATTGAGGGCGTTTTTTATGTAATTCGGTATAAATTTACGATATTTGCAAACTGCTTTAATTGTAAGTAGTTAGAAATTAACATTTAAAATATTTTTTTAAAATGAATAAAAATAAAGTATTAGCGTGGGCAACATTTATTATGATTTTAGAAGGAGTTATTTTAATAGCATTAGGAGCTTTTAAATATGATGATATTGCCGGATGGGGTTTCGCATCAGTTGGAATAGGGTTTTTCGCAATAGCTTGGGTATTTAATGCCCTAAAAGGTAGAGTTTAGTAAAAAGTCAAAAGATAGAAGTAATTTTGGTCGCAGAACGGAGTCAAAGTGAAAAAATAGATACTCACACAATTCAATAAAAAATAAAAAAATATGTCAGACGATAAGAAAGTTATCTTTTCTATGTCCGGTGTAAGTAAAACTTACCAAGGAGCAAATAAGCCTGTTTTAAAAGATATTTATTTGAGTTTCTTTTATGGTGCTAAAATTGGGATTTTAGGTTTAAACGGTTCCGGTAAATCTACGTTGCTTAAAATCATAGCAGGAATTGAAAAAAATTATCAGGGAGATGTTGTTTTTGCTCCTGGATATTCTGTTGGGTTTTTATCGCAAGAACCTCAATTAGATGATACTAAAACGGTTTTAGATGTTGTAAAAGAAGGTGTTGCCGAAACAGTTGCCATTTTAGATGAGTACAATAAAATCAACGATATGTTTGGTTTGGAAGAAGTATACTCTGATGCTGATAAAATGGATAAATTAATGGCTAAACAAGCTGAACTTCAAGATAAAATTGATGCTTCTAATGCGTGGGAATTAGACACTAAGTTAGAAATTGCCATGGATGCATTAAGAACACCTGATGGTGATACTCCAATTAAAAATCTTTCAGGTGGTGAACGAAGAAGAGTTGCATTGTGTAGATTGTTATTACAAGAACCCGATGTTTTATTGTTAGATGAGCCAACAAACCATTTAGATGCAGAATCTGTGCATTGGTTAGAAAATCATTTACAACAATACAAAGGAACCGTAATTGCAGTTACACACGATAGATACTTTTTAGATAATGTTGCGGGTTGGATCTTGGAATTGGATAGAGGTGAAGGTATTCCTTGGAAAGGAAATTATTCATCGTGGTTAGATCAAAAATCGAAACGATTGGCGTTGGAATCAAAAACCGCTTCGAAACGCCAAAAAACGTTAGAGCGTGAGTTAGAATGGGTTAGAATGGCTCCAAAAGGACGTCATGCAAAATCAAAAGCGCGTTTGGCAAATTATGATAAGTTAATGAGTCAAGATCAAAATAAATTGGATGAAAAATTAGAGATTTATATTCCAAATGGTCCAAGATTAGGAACAAATGTAATTGAAGCTAAAGGTGTTTCTAAGGCTTATGGAGATAAATTATTGTATGAAAATTTGGAGTTTAACTTACCACAAGCCGGAATAGTTGGAATTATTGGACCAAATGGAGCCGGTAAAACTACAATTTTCAGAATGATTATGGGTGAAGAAACTTCTGATAAAGGTGAATTTAAAGTTGGTGAAACCGCTAAAATTGCTTATGTAGATCAAACACATTCTAATATTAATCCTGAAAAAACCATTTGGCAAAATTTTGCTGATGAGCAGGAACTGATTTTAATGGGAGGAAAGCAAGTGAATTCTAGAGCATATTTAAGTAGATTCAATTTCTCCGGAAGTGATCAAAACAAAAAAGTGAATACACTTTCGGGAGGTGAGCGTAACCGTTTGCATTTAGCAATGACTTTACGTGAAGAAGGAAATGTATTATTATTAGATGAGCCTACGAACGATTTAGATGTAAATACATTGAGAGCACTTGAAGAAGGTTTGGAAAACTTTGCAGGTTGTGCTGTAGTTATTAGTCACGACCGTTGGTTTTTAGATAGAATATGTACACATATTTTAGCTTTTGAGGGTGATTCTCAAGTCTATTTCTTTGAAGGTTCCTTTTCTGAATATGAAGAAAATAAGAAAAAGCGTTTAGGTGGCGATTTAATGCCGAAACGTATCAAGTATAAGAAGTTGATAAGATAATATTTAAAAAATCCCAGCCATCATAAGCTGGGATTTTTGTTAAGATATTATTTTATTGAAACATACCATTTACCATCGATATTAAATAATTTATTATCTTGTGTAGTTGTTTCGTTATTGCTGTTTTCCATGGTGGAATTAACAATTGCAGTTTTGCCATCTTCACTAATAGTTTCTTTATTAATAGTTACTTTTTTGAAACTTTCTCCTTGCTTTTTTTGTTTTTCAGAAGCCATAGCTAACAAACCTTCCATTTTTTTGAAATCATCTTCAGAAAACTGTTCTCCATCAGGCCCTACATATAAACTGGCGGCTTTTTCAAATTCATTATTTTTAAATAAATCAATTAATAATACCATAGTTTTACCGGGAGAAGTATTGTCTAAAGAGAAATTATTTCGATAACCGGTTTCTTCTTCAGGCAACGAATTTTCATCTTCTTCCCAAGCCTTTTTTATAATAGCAGGTTTGTTGTTTTTTGGTTTTGAGTTTTGTGTAGTTGATTCACTAATAATTTCAGAATTATTTTCTATAACAACTTTATCTTCCGGAAAATATTTATCTAAAAGGTCGCTGGAACTTGAAGTAAGTCTTTTTAAACCCACCAATAATTTATTTCCTCGGTCAAAATTTTCAAAAAGTTTTACAAATGCTAATGGACTCTTGGTAGGTATAAGTGCACTCACCTCCGATAAAAGTTCCAATTCATCATATAGAAAGTTTTCTTTGGGTAATACTTGAACTGTTAAATCAACTAAGGCAGAGCCACAAGTAACGGCAGCAAGAGGAACTCCGGCTCCTGAGGCAATTAAGCCTACACATGTAACAGTTTGTAATGCAGTTGAGGCATAGCCAAGATACTTGGACATATTTTTTAGATCGATTACGAAAATTATTGATGAAGTTCCGGGTCCTTTTCCTTCTTTTTCCTGTTCTATAGTTATTGAAAAAGATTCTAAATCTTGTAATTCTGTCTGTTCAGTACTGATAAAATTTCCATTTAAATCATAAATAGAAAGTTCTACTATATTATTTTCGGCAGGTTTAATATTTACAGCATACTCATTAGTAACTAATCCTTTTGGGAATCCTTCATTATTAAAAAGCATTATCACAGCTTCTGCATTTTCATTTTCTTTAAAAATGAGTGATTTTACCATTTTTTTGTCTTCCGATAAATCAAATCCCATAATATTGCCATTTTCATGAATGGCAAGTAAATCCATTTTATCATCATCTGTTTTTACAATAACAAAGCTATCATAAATTCCTGCTTTTTCTTTTTCAGATTCTTGTTTGGCTTGAGTAATTTGGCTTGTGTCTATGTAGGGTTTATCCTTTGTGAGTTCAACAATTCTTTTTTTGATGGGGTTTAGAATTTTTTCAGCTTTTTTTTTGGACATTGGTAAAGGATTGTCAGCCCATCCATTATCTGTTTGATATTGTCTTTCAAAAAGTGTAATTGTTAATATTCCATACCCATATTCAAACTTAAAACGAAGCCTGTTTTTTATTATTAAACTGGTATAGTTATAGTAATTAGTTTGTCCTGTTCCGCTTTGTTTATCAATTATTGGTCGTGGTAATTTTAGTTCTTGGAATGTTTTATAAACAGAAGGCCAAACAGTTTCTTCAGCTATATTTTCAATTTTTATTGATTTATTCTCTTGGGCTAAATTTTTTTTCGTTGAACATAAAATGAACAATAATGAAAAGAAGATAATTTTATATTTCATAATATTGTTTTTATTTACTATCCTATATTTTTAATCAAAAAATCCCAAAATTTCTTCCGGGATTTTTTTGAGTTTAATTAATTCATATTGAGAACCATATACCATTTTCCGTCAACATTTATTAAATCTGCATCATCTTTGTCAGTTTCTCCATTTTTGTAATGTATTGTGAAGTCTACTGTAGCTTCTTTTCCATCTTCACTTATAGTTTCTTCATCAATGGTAACGTTGTCTATACCACCTTCTTTTTCATGCTCTTTAGCTCCCATACCAATTAAACCTTCTATTTTTTTAGCTTCTTCTTCTGATAATTTTTCTCCATTATCGTTTACATACATAGCAGCTATTTTCTCATAATCTTTACTTTTCATTAAATCAAAACTTTTTAAAACTGTACTACTTGGAGAGTTTCCTGAACCGCAAGAAAATAAACCTATTGTAATAATTAAGGTTAAAAGAACTGTGTAAATTGTTGAATTTTTCATGATTTATAATATTTGATTGTTTACTAAAATTTATTGTTTTGAATAGTTTTTTATTCCTCCTTGTTAGTTGCTATTTTTTTAAGATTTTCATGGATTTTGAAAATTACAATTAGCAACTCACACCAAATTCTTACTGCAACTGCACCGGCAACCATAGTAAAAATACCTGTTAAAAATTTTGAGAATGTGAATCCTCCAAAACCACCAAACATAGTAAAAAGGCCTGCACCAATACTTGATAATAAAAGAATCCAGTAAATAAATGTGATAATTTGTGGAGTAATCATTGTGTCCAAATAAAGAAGTTTGTTTTTCATGACTTTTGTTATTTAATTAATATTTAGTTTGTTAAAAATTGGTTTTTTAGTGAATTCTGAAGGGAAAATAATAGCGTGAGTATTAACTATATAATTGAGGTTTTTTGTTTTAATGTTTAGTGTTACTCCAGCATTTTTAAATGCTTTTACTATAAGCTCTGTGCAATACAATTTATTATTGGTTTTTAAATCAAAATCATCATCAAATGTGAGTTTTTTTGTATAGAATTGATTTGCTTCATTAACAACTTTATTTAAAATAGTTTGGCTAAATGTGGTACGGTAAATAGCATATTTAGATGCATTTTCTGGTTTTAGAAACTCTTGGAGTGTTTCTTTTTTTATAGTTTTAAGTTTATGCGGTACTGCATGAATAACATAAGGGATATTGTTATCAATTTGTATAATTCCTATATGAGAAAACTCAGCATCTTTATCTGCTAAATAAACAGCATAGCTTTCAGTTGAACGGCCACAGCGTAAAACCAAATCGCCATTTTTTAGATTTGAAATAGGAATTTCTCCTTTGTTGTTATGTTCAGTAATAAATAAAAAATACTTAAAACCAATCACAACAATCCCCAATAAAAATAAAGTGATAAATAATTTTTTAATCATATATCAGTATTTTAAAAACGGGGTTTTAAAAACTTTTGATTAAATTAGAAAGTAGTAGTGTTTAACAAAAAATTGTTAATGATGTTAAAGTTAGGTAATTATAATTATAAAAGGTTGTTTTTTTATTAAAAAATTGTAAAGTTGAGTTAATAATTTACAAAATATGTATTGGTGTTTTTTTAGATGATTACTTTATCCATAAACAATCTATACAATCGGTAAACATGTGAAAAAGTAAACCTATTGCTATAATTCTAGTTTTTGGGAAGATTAAAAGAATTGTATAACCAAAAATGGCATAATATGAATGTAATGGGTGGTTATTTATACTACATCGGTTTGCATCAAACATTGGAGTTGCCATAAAGTGATCTACATCTACAAGCATTGTAGCAATTAACATAAGCCATACTTTTTTCCAATTATTTTTAAAAAACACTATAGCAATTAAACCGGGAACTAAAAAGTGCATTCCGTAGTGAACTATGAATCTTAGAATTTCCACTGCTAAAATGTTATTTGTTGACTTTCTAAATAATTCAATGCATTTGGACCTTCCATAAATAATAAATCTAAAATACTTAAGTTTGGTAGAAAGTTATGGCTTTGATAAAATACCTGTATATAACTATTTAAGTTATAATTTTTGCTGTTTTTAGCAATTGCCAGGTATCGTAGATCCAAATTTTGTGTTTCAGTTATGTATTCTTTGGTTTTGATAAAAGGTACTTCAATTTGCAAAGCATCCATAACAATTTGGTGGGTTAATAAATTTAAGTCCAACAAATAGGTATATCTTTTCTCAAAAACAGGCAATAAATCATCAATATAAAATTCAAAAAAAGGAGAGGAACTATAAGCGGTTTTTAAGGTTTTTAAATGTTGCTTATTCCAATTGTCTTTATAATCAATTTTTACATCTTTTGTCTTTTGTTTTATGCCTTTATTATGTTGAATAGGAATATTTAACAAATGTTTGCCATCAGCAGTATAAATATAGCACCTGTTTCTGTAGGTTTGCTTTTGAAAATTATCTTCGGTTTCAAAAACTATTTTATCAGACTTGGTTATTGCAACATATTGTATTATTGGCGAAAAATATGTAGGTTGTAGTAAAACCATTTTTTAATACTAATTTAAAAGCTTCATCATTCTGAACTAGTTTCAGAATCTTATGAGCTTATGAGTAAACCAGAATAAGACCCTGAAATTAATTCAGGGTGACATACTATTAATTATCCTTCTTCTTTTTTACGTTTTCTGAAAAAGCTATATACAAACCATAAAGCTAAAGCTCCTAAGAAATAATATAAATAAGATACTGGTTTTCCGCTGCCATGTACTGTTGTAAATACACGTTCCCATCTAATTTTATTTGCAATACCTTGTCCGTTAGTATCCCAGCTAAACCAAATAAATACAGGCTTACCAACTACATGGTCAAATGGTACGTAGCCCCAATAACGTGCATCTTCAGAATTATGGCGGTTATCACCCATCATCCAATAATAATCTTGTTTAAAAGTATAGGTAGTTGCTAATTTTCCGTTGATAAATATTTCATTTCCATTTACGGTTAAATTATTGTTTTCATAAACTTCAATAATTCTTTTGTAAAATGGTAAAGATTTTGAATTCAATTCTACAGTTTTACCTGCTTCAGGTATATAAATTGGACCAAAATTATCACCAGACCAAGGGTATAAAGGACTGTGAGGGAAAACGGCTTTATTATAATTTCCGCTAGGTGTTATTTGTTTAGTGATACTTTTAACTAACGGATTATTTTTAAGCTTCGCTGCATTTTCATCGGTTAAATTGAGCATATAATAATCGCCATAAAAACTTCCTTCAGTTACATTATATCTGTTTAAAAGAGTAGCACTTAATTGTCCGTTGGTAACAACTTTATGCAAATATTGAGTTTTAGCTCTGTCTGGTAAAACAGTTTGTTTACCATTGATATAAATATAGCCATCTTTAATTTCCAGTGAATCTCCCGGAATACCAACGCAACGTTTTACATAGTTCGATTTTTTATCGATAGGTTTATCAATATGAATGTTAGATTTATCAAAAAAGAAGCGAACAGTATCTACAGGCCAGTTAAATACCACAATTTCATTTCGTTTAATTTTTTCAAAGCCAGGAATTCTAAAATAAGGTAGTTGTGGTTTTTTTAGATAAGATCTTAACTTTGTTAGAGGTAATGAGTCGTGAACCATAGGAGCTGCAACAACAGTCATAGGAACTCTAGCGCCGTAATGAAATTTACTTACGAATAAAAAATCACCAATTAATAACGATTTTTCTAATGATGAAGTTGGTATTGTGTAAGGTTGCATGATGTATGTATGAACCAAGGTGGCTGCAACAATAGCAAAAACAATTGAACTTATCCATTCACCTAATTCAGATCTGGATTTTAAACTTCTATCTTCAACATACGTAACATCATAAACATAATTTACAACATAAATATAAAAACCTAAGGTTAGTACCACCAAAACTGTATCTAACCTCGAATTTTTCCCAAAACTTCTAATGGTTTCTATCCAAATTACAGGAAACATCAACAAGTTTATAATTGGAATAAATAATAAGATAACCCACCATTTTGGACGGTTAATTATTTTCATTAAAACAATAGCATTATAAACAGGAACTATAGCCTCCCATGCTTTTCTACCTGCTTTTATGTATAATTTCCAGGTGCCTAAAAAATGAATTACCTGAATTATTAAAAAGAATATAAACCATTGAATCATTGTCATAATAATATGTTTTTATTTTAGACCTAAAACGTCTTTCATTGTAAATATACCGGTTTTTCCTAAAAGCCATTCCGCAGCGATAACTGCGCCTAAAGCAAAACCATTTCTGCTATACGCAGTGTGCTTAATATCAATAGCATCAACTTCAGATTCATATTTTATTGAATGGGTTCCCGGTACATCAGGAATACGTTTTGCTACTATTGGTATTTCAGTTTCTTTATTTGTTACATCAAGAGTCCAACTTTCTTTCGATGTTTGTTTTATAATTCCTTCAGCTAAAGTAATGGCTGTACCACTTGGGACATCTAATTTTTTTGTATGATGAATTTCTTCCATTGAAATGTTATACTGACTTAAATTTTTCATCATTTTAGCCAAATATTCATTTAATTCGAAAAAAATATTAACTCCTAAACTAAAGTTTGAAGCATAAATAAAAGCACCGTTTTTTTGTTTACAAAGGGCTGTAATATCATTAAATTTGTTTAACCAACCTGTTGTTCCGCTTATTACCGGTACATTATTGTTGATACAGTTTGAAATATTGTTAAATGCTGCAGACGGTATGCTAAAATCAATAGCAATATCAGCTAGAGTTATATCGTAATTTTTAGTGTTTTCATCAACTTTTAAAACTATCTCATGCCCTTTTTGTAAAGCAATTTGTTCAATTGTTTTACCCATTCTACCATAACCTAATAAAGCTATTTTCATTGTTAAAATTTAAAATTTATTGATGCTCCAACAATTGATTTGTTGGTTGAGGAGTCTTTAATTATTTTAGGATTTATTGATAAATTATTATCTACATTGTGCTGTAACAAATGAGCATTTGTACTTGCTTCCACTATTTGTAAAATATACAAACCAACTGTTACAAGCAACGATAAATCTCTATCTTTTTTATATGATTTTTGAGCTCTTACAAGTGCGTCTGTTGATAAATTTGGATTTCCATTTAGACCATCAAATTCATCAGGTTTATCATTAATCCTTAATTTATAAGCCTTTCTGGCCCTGTTGTAATTGGTGTTATTTCTACTGTAAGTATAAATTCCAGTTCCTAAAGCCCCATAAACAATCGGAATTTTCCAATACTTTTTGTTATAAGCTTGTCCTAATCCCGGTAATATAGCAGAATAAAATGCAGCTTTAGCCGGTGATAAAGCATCAAAATCATTAGAATTTACAACTACAGTATCCTTTACTTTTATAGTAACTGTCTCTTGCGAGAAACAATTAGTGTTAATTAAGTAAATTAGTATAAAGAATATATAAACTGGTTTTTTAAACACTACTGTAGTAATTTTTTTATTCTATTGAAATCTTCTTCTGAATGAAATGGGATAATTAATTTTCCTTTGTCTTTACCAGAAAGTTTAACTTCAATTTTATGACCAAAATATTCACTAATTGATTTTAGTTCTTTGTTAACAAATTTTGGAATCTCAACTTTTTTAGGAGTTGGTGTTGACTTTACAGGAAATCCTTCTTTTAGATTTTTGACCAATTGTTCAGTTTGTCTTACCGATAATTTTTGCTGAATGATTTTTTCATAAATCTTTAATTGATCTTCAGTACTATCAATATTGATCAATGCTCTACCGTGACCCATTGATAAAAATCCATCTCTCATACCGGTTTGTATGATGGGATCCAATTTTAATAATCGTAAATAATTACTTATTGTTGATCGTTTTTTACCAACACGCAAACTCATTTCTTCTTGAGTTAAGTCAATTTCATCAATCAATCTTTGATAAGATAATGCAACTTCTATAGGATCTAAATCTTTACGCTGAATATTTTCTACCAATGCCATTTCTAGCATTTCTTGGTCGTTTGCCAGTCTAATATAGGCCGGAATAGTGCTGTTTCCTATTAATTTTGAAGCTCTGAATCTACGTTCACCCGATACTAATTGAAATTTATTTCCTTTTGATTTTCTAACAGTAATAGGCTGAATTACACCTAACTCTTTTATAGAGCTTGCCAATTCGCGTAGCGACTCCTCATTAAAATAAGTTCTTGGTTGATAAGGGTTTACTTCAATTGTATCTAATTCAATTTCAATAATATTTCCAACAACTTTATCTGCATTTTTATCATTTGCTGATGTTATATCTTCACTGCTTTCTTTCAATAAAGCAGATAATCCTCTTCCTAAAGCTTGTTTTTTAGTTGCTTTTGCCATCCTTATTGTGTTGTTTTAATATTTCGTTGGCTAAGTTAATATAATTTACGGCACCTCTGCTTGTTGCATCATAAGCTATAATACTTTCACCATAACTTGGAGCCTCACTTAACCTAACGTTACGTTGTATGATGGTTTTAAATACCATATTCTGAAAATGTTTTTTAACTTCTTCTACAACTTGATTAGAAAGGCGTAAACGAGAATCGTACATGGTAAGTAATAAACCTTCAATATCTAAATTTGGATTGTGTATTTTTTGAACACTTTTTATTGTATTTAATAATTTACCTAACCCTTCTAAAGCAAAATATTCACATTGAATAGGAATTATTACAGAATCTGCTGCAACTAAAGCATTTAATGTTATTAATCCTAAAGAAGGAGCACAATCAATTAAAATATAATCATATGAATTTTTAATATCTTGTAAAACTTCTTTAAGCATATATTCTCTTTTGTTTTTATCAACCAGCTCAATTTCAATTGCCACTAAATCAATATGTGCAGGTATAATTTCTACATTAGGAGAATTTGTTGGTATTATAGCCTCTTGTGCTGTTATAGCATGTTCTAATAATTGATACGTTCCTTTTTCAACTTCTTCAACTACAATTCCTAAACCAGATGACGCATTGGCTTGTGGATCAGCATCTATAAGTAGCACTTTTTTTTCTAACACACCTAAAGCGGCAGCCAAATTTACGGTTGTTGTTGTTTTACCAACTCCACCTTTTTGATTAGCAATTGCAATAATTTTTCCCATAAAAGAATATTGAATTATTTTAAGGTGTAAAAATACAATTATTTATTGTTTTTAAAAGCTAATAATGTTAACAAAGACTTAAATTAAAAGAGGTTGAAATTACTCAATCCCTTTTGTTTTTTATTAGTTTTTTAAAGGTATATTTTCTAAAATTGTTAATAAAAACTTCCAAAATTTTTGGGTAGATTTTATACTTGCTCTTTCATCGGGTGAATGTGCACCTTTAATTGTGGGTCCAAATGAAATCATATCCATATCCGGATAGTTGGTGCCTAAAATTCCACATTCTAAACCGGCATGGCAAGCAACAATATTTGCTTTGCTATCGAAAAGTTTTTCATAAGTTTGACTTAAAACTTGTAGAATTGGAGAGTTTACATTTGGTTTCCAACCCGGATATGCTCCTGAAAGTGAAACATTGTAACCAGCCAATTCAAAAGTAGCTTTTAAAGCATTTGCCAGATCGAATTTTGAAGTTTCAACAGAAGATCTTGTTAAGCACATGATTTTAATTTCTTCGTCTTTTACTATAATTCGAGCAATATTATTTGAAGTTTCCACTAAATCTTCCATGTCATTACTCATTCTGTAAACACCATTATGTGCAGCATAGATTGTTTTTAAAAGTGTGTTTTGACTAATAGTAGTCATTACCCTTTCAGGATTTTTTATTTTATTTATTTTAATTTCTAAATTTGGGTCAATAGTTTTAAGCTCTGATTTAATTTCTTCAGAAATTTTAGAAATAATTTTTAAAAATATTTCTCTTTTAGTGTCGTATACTGATATTTTAGCAAAACTTTCTCTTGGTATAGCATTTCTTAAACTTCCACCATTAATTTCAGAAATTCTAATAAAATCGGTTACTTCATATAATAAACGATTCATAATTTTATTAGCATTTCCTAATCCTTTATGAATATCCATGCCTGAGTGGCCTCCATTTAAGCCGGTAACTGCTATAGAAAAACCTGAGCTATTTATTGGAGAATGAACCTCGTGATAAGTATTATGTGCTGTAATATCAATACCTCCTGCACAACCTATATCAATTTCATCATCATCTTCAGTATCTAAATTAAGTAAAATTTCACCTTCTAAGTAACCTGATTGCAGTCCCATAGCTCCGGTCATACCGGTTTCTTCATCAATAGTAAATAGTGCTTCTATTTCCGGGTGTTTGATATCTTTAGAGGCTAAAATACTCATAATTGCAGCAACACCTAAGCCATTATCGGCTCCAAGGGTTGTTCCTTCGGCGCGTACCCAATCTCCATCAACCTTCATTTTAATTCCTTCAATATCAAAATCAAAAAGAGTATCGGCATTTTTTTGGTGTACCATATCCAAATGAGATTGTAAAACTATAGTTTTACGGTTTTCCATACCTTTTGTTGCAGGTTTTTTTATAATTACGTTACCAACAAGGTCAACTACAGTTTCAAGCTTTAATTTTTTTCCAAAATTTGCCATAAACTCAATAACACGTTCTTCTTTTTTTGAACCTCTTGGAACCGCATTTAAATCGGCAAAATTATTCCATAATTCTTTAGGCTCAAGGGCTCTTATATCTTTACTCATGATTACATACTTTTTTTAGCGTTACTATGAAATTTCTATAATAGTTTCATTTAAGGGCTTTCTTACTTTTTTCATTTTGCTTATAATGTCATCATCAGCTCTGTATCCAACAGGCATCATTAAAACTGACATTAAATTTTTTTCTTTTAAATTTAATAATTCATCAATTTTTTCAGGTATAAAACCTTCAAAAGGACATGCGTCTATTTTTTCAACTGCACAAACTGTCATTAAATTTCCTAATGCAATATATGTTTGATATTTTGCTGAAAGTTGCCTTTCTTCAATTGATTTATTTTTATACATTTCAACAAGTTGTTTTCTGAAATTAGAAACTACTTCTTCTGATACACCTCTGATTTTCTTTTCTAAATCAAAATAAGCATTTACATCTTTAGTTGTAGTATCAGTATCAATGCATAAAACCAATAAATGTGAAGCGTCTGCTACTTGGCGTTGATTATAGGAATATTCTACAAATTTTTCCTGTAATTCTTTATTTTGGATAACAATCATTTTTATAGGTTGTAATCCAAATGAAGTTGCGGTTAAATTAAAAGCGTTTTTAAGTGTTTCAATTTGTTGATCTGATAGTTTTTTTGAGGGGTCAAACTTTTTAGTTGCATACCTCCATTCTAAACTATTTATAATATTCATTTTAATTAAGGTTTATTACAAAATTAATTTAAAAATACCGAAAAACATGTAATTTTAGATACCAATTTTTTTTGTCTAAAGTAATTTTTTACTTTTAAAAAGTTAAAATTGTTATGAAAGAAGACTTATTGCATTTTATTTGGAAACTTAAACTGTTTTCAACAGGTAAATTACAATCTACAAACGGAGAAAAAGTAGAAATTATTTCAAATGGAAATCAGAACTTTAATTCTGGTCCTGATTTTTTAAATGCCAAAATTTTAATTGATAATCAACTTTGGGCAGGGAATGTTGAAATTCATATAAATTCATCAGATTGGTATGTTCATCATCACGAATTAGACGAAAATTACGATTCCGTAATCTTACATGTGGTTTGGGAACATGATGTTGCTATTTATAGAAAAACAAAAGAGGTAATAACTACATTGGAGTTAAAGAATTTTATTTCAAACGATTTATTAAAAAATTACAAACAACTTTTTAGTAAAAATAAAAATTGGATAAATTGTGAGAGTGAGATAAACACAATAAGCCCTTTTGTGCTGTTTAATTGGTTTGAGAGGCTTTATATTAATCGAATTGAAAATAAGTCTAAGTTAATTGAGCAAATTTTAAAAGAAACAAACAATAATTGGGAAGCAACTTTTTTTATTTTGCTGATGAAAAATTTTGGGTTAAAAGTAAATGGAGAAGCATTTTATACTACCGCAAAATCGATAAATTTCTCAATTGTTAGAAAAGTTTCATCAAATATTGAACAATTGGAAGCACTGTTTTTTGGACAAGCAGGTTTGTTGTTGAATGAGGTTGAGTCTCAATATTTCAATAGTTTAAAAGCAGAATATGATTATTTAACAGCTAAGTTTCATTTACAACCAATTTTAAAAGAACAAGTTCAATTTTTTAGATTACGCCCCAATAATTTTCCTACAATTAGGTTGTCTCAAATTGCTTTTTTGTACAATACATATCAAAGTTTATTTTCAAAAGTTATTGAAATTGAAACTATTGAAGATTATTATAAGTTATTTAATATAACAACTTCACCGTTTTGGGAAACGCATTTTACATTTGAAAAAGAATCCAAAAAAAGTGTAAAAAAACTCTCAAAATCATTTATCGATCTATTACTTATAAACACTATAATACCTATTAAATTTTGGTATTTAAAAAGTATAGGGAAAGATGATGTGAGTTCAATAATCTCTATTGCAGAAAACATAAAACCGGAAAGTAATTCAATAATTTCAAAATTTAATGATTTGAAAATTAGAAGTGAAAATGCTTTTAAAACTCAAGCTTTACTCGAATTAAAAAACGAATATTGCAATAAACAGCTTTGTTTACAATGCGCTATTGGAAAAGAATTATTGAAAAATTAGTTTGTTGTATACCAATCTCTTAGTCTAACATCAATAAAAGGGTTCTTAGCATTTACCAAGTTTTTAAATTGATGGATATCACTGAAGCCTTCACTACCTCTGTAATGATATGGATACACAACTTTTGGTTGAAATTCTAAAACAGCACTTGCTGCTTGATTAATATCCATTGTATAAGGTAAATTCATACAAATAAATGCAATATCAATATTTTGCAAGGCTCTCATCTCAGCAATGTCTTCTGTATCACCTGAAATATAAATTTGTTTGCCGTCAATAGTTAAAATATAACCATTACCTCTTCCTTTTGGGTGTTTAGAGCCTCTTTCTTCGGGTAAATTATACATAGGAATTGCTTTTATAAATAAATCTAATCTATGCACACCTTGTCCATTATCAAGCACTGTAATTTTTGAGTTGTATTGTACAGGAAGTTTATCGGCAACAGCTTTTGGAACAATAAAAATTGCCTTTGAAGTATCAATTGAGTCTAATGTTTTTTGATCTAAATGATCTCCATGAATATCGGTTATCAAAACAAGATCGGGTGATTCTAAATTCTTATACAATTCACCGCCACCATAAGGATCCACATAAATAGTTTTGTTATTATAAGTTAATATTAAGCTACCGTGCGTTATAGGTTGAATTTTTAAAGAACCATTATTGGTTTTTAGAATATCAACTTTATTAGATTGCGCTGAAGTTAGGTTAAAGAAAAGAACTGTTATAACTATTAATAAAAATTTAGATTTCATATGTACGGTTATTTAAATAAATTAATACAATATTAATTATTCATAATTAATTTTATACTAAAAATTTATTAATATGTGGGTTATAAAAGTTTTAAACTGATATAAAAGTATAAAATTAAGGATGTGTAGATTGAGTTAAATTAATCTTATAAAAGTTTTTTACCCAAGCTACCATTTGATTTTCTGTTAATAAATCTGAATTAGCAATGCCAACTATTTTATGTGAAAGTTGCATATTATTTTTAATCTCTTTTTCAAGTAGTTTTTTCATTTTAGAAGGTCCAAATAATACTAAAGAATCACAATTATTAATTTCTTTTAATAAATCTTTTAAAAAATGATTGGTTTGTTCGTTTCTACGATTTTGTCTGTTTTTTTCGTAAGTAATATATTGACCACCAAATCTTCCATATTTTTTTGATTCTCCGGGAATACGTTCTCTGGTTTCAATATTTGATTCAATTTTTTTTATTGAATGTTTGTTGTTGGAAAGTTTAATAATATACGCTTGAGAAGTGTCAATCCAAATACCAATGTTTTTTTTCATAATTGTAGATTTATAGATTAAACAATTGGGGTAGTAGGTGTGTTAAGTTTTCTACATTAAAATTACAAAAAAAGCATTTAATTATCAATAGGTTACATAAAAAAAGCTGCAAAATTTATTTTGCAGCTTTTTGGAGTAATTAAATTGATTGATTTTAATTATTAGAAACAATAACTGTTTTCGCTAATAATTTTAGCAGCAATTGTTTTACGTAATGCTATTGGGTTTGGGTTGTTTGCATATTTTGTAAAACGTTTTAATCCCATTAACATCATTCGTTGTTCATCGCCTTCAGCGAATGATACAATAGCTTCCTTACCTTTTTTACTTGTTAATTCAACAGCATTGAATAAATTAAGTTTAGCCATAGCAATTTCAGCTTCACAAGCTTCTTCCGAAGTCATTTTAACTAACTTTTCGGTTTTTAAAATAACAGATTCGGCCATATAAATTTCCATCATAATTTCAGCAGCAGCTAAAATTAATTGTTGTTGTTTTTCAAGTTCCATTCCAAATGTTTCAACGGCTTTACCCGAAACCATTAAGAATGTTTTTTTTAACTTAGAAATCATTTCTTTTTCTTCTGAAAAAAGTATTGAATAATCAGGTATTGCAAATGATGGAATACTCATTAAACTTTTTCCAACTTCCATAGCCGGAGTTAACAAATCAATTTCACCTTTCATTGCTTTTTTAAGCAACATTCCAACGGAAAGTAATCGGTTTATTTCATTTGTTCCTTCGTAAATCCTACTAATACGAGCATCTCTCCAAGCAGATTCCATTGGAGTATCCTTAGAGAATCCCATACCACCAAAAATTTGAATACCCTCATCAGTAACATACTGAGCAGCTTCTGATGCGTACACTTTTAACATGGCACATTCAATAGCAAATTCTTCAACACCTTTAAGTTCAGCTTCCTGATGTGATTTTCCTTCAGCTAAAAGTTCATCAATTCTGTTTTGTATATCTTTTGAAGCTCTATATGTTGCAGCATCAGATACATACGTTTTTGTAGCCATTTCGGCTAATTTATATTTTATGGCTCCAAATTGTGCAATTGGTGTTTTAAATTGAACGCGTTCATTGGCATATTTAGTAGCTTCTGTAGTTACACGTCTGCTGGCATCTAAACATGCTGCTGCAAGTTTTATTCTACCAACATTTAATGAGTTTAATGCAATTTTAAAACCATGTCCTCTTTCTGAAAGCATATTTTCAACAGGAATTTTAGTTTCGTTAAAGAAAACCTGACGAGTAGATGAAGAATGTATTCCCAGTTTGTTTTCTTCTTCACCTAAAGTAATACCATTAGGATTGTTTTTATCGTATTCTAAAATGAAAGCTGTGATATTTTTATCGTCTTCAATACGAGCAAAAACAATCATTAAACTACAAAAACCTGCATTACTGATCCACATTTTTTGACCTGTGACAGAGTAGTAAGTACCATCATCAGAAAGTACTGCCTTTGTTTTACCGGAATTGGCATCAGAACCGGCTCCCGGTTCAGTTAAACAATACGATCCAAACCATTCACCTGTAACTAATTTTGGAATGTATTTTTGTTTTTGTTCTTCAGTTCCATATAATAAAATTGGCATAGTTCCAATACCTGTATGTGCACCATAAGCTGTTGCTAATGAACCTGTTGCCCCTGAAATATAGTCGCAAACCAACATAGTTGATACAAAGCCCATACCCATTCCGCCATATTCTTCCGGTACTGAGATTCCTAATAAGCCTAAATCACCAATTTGTTTCATTAACGATTCGGTAAATGCGTAGTCTTTTTTCTCAAAGCGCTCTTTGTTTGGCCAAACTTCGCGGTCGATAAATTCTTGTACCGCTTGTTTCATCATCGTTTGTTCTTCTGTAAATTCTTTTGTAATAAATATATCTTCAGAGTTTGTTTCCTTTACTAAGAATTCTCCACCTTTTATATTACTTTTCATTTTTTAGTCCCCTTTTATCCCCGAAGGGGAAATTTCTACAAGAGGGAAGTAGTTTTTATTGTTATACTTTATTATATTATTTCATATTCCAAAAAGTTTTCCCTTAGGGAAGGTTTGGATGGGTTTTTATTTTAAAAGTTCATAAACACCTGCAGCACCTTGACCTGTTCCAACGCACATTGTTACTATACCGTATTTGTTTTTTCTTCTGCGCATTTCATTGAATAATTGTACAGAAAGCTTAGCACCTGTACAACCAAGTGGGTGACCTAAAGCGATAGCGCCTCCATTTACATTTACAATATCTTGGTTGATATCGAGTTCACGTAGTACAGCTAATGATTGAGAAGCAAAAGCTTCATTCAATTCAATTAAATCAATATTATTCAGAGTTAAATTAGCTTGTTTTAATGCTTTTGGAATAGCTTTTACAGGGCCAATTCCCATAATACGTGGTTCTACACCAACAGCAGCAAAAGAAACCATACGAGCAATAGGTTCAATATTTAGTTCTTTTACCATATCTTCACTCATAACCAATAAAAATGCTGCGCCATCACTCATTTGAGATGAATTTCCTGCAGTAACACTTCCGCCTTGGGCAAAAACAGGGCGTAATTTTGCTAAAGCTTCTATTGATGTTCCTTTTCTTGGACCTTCATCAGAAGAAACTGTATAGTTTTTGGTTTGTTTTTTCCCATTTTCATCAACAAAAATTTGCTCAACATTGATAGGAACAATGTCATCATTGAATTTTCCTTCAGTTTGAGCTTTTAAAGCTTTCATATGTGAATTGTAGGCAAACATATCTTGATCTTCACGCGATACGTTGAATTGTTGCGCAACCGCTTCGGCAGTTAAACCCATTCCCCAATAATAATCTTCGTTTCCTTCTTTAGTAGATTTGTAATTTGGTACCGGACGGTAACCACCCATTGGAATGTAGCTCATGCTTTCTACACCACCTGCAATAATGCAATCTGCCATTCCTGATTGAATTTTTGCAACGGCAATGCTCACAGTTTCTAAGCCTGATGCACAATAACGATTTACTGTCATACCGGGTACATCTTCAATTTTTAACCCCATTAGCGAGATTAAACGTCCCATATTTAAGCCTTGCTCAGCTTCTGGCATTGCGTTACCAACAATTACATCGTCTATTCTGTGTTTGTCTAATTGTGGAACATCTTTTAATAAATGCTCTATAGTTTCAGCAGCTAACTCATCAGGTCTTTTAAACCTGAAAACACCTCTTGGAGCTTTACCAACTGCGGTTCTATATCCTTGTACTATATATGCTGTTTTCATGTATTCTAGTTTTTAGTTGTTGGTTTTTAGTTGTTAGTTAAAAAAACTTTAGACTTTTTAACTTGCAACTTTTAAACTCTAATTACGTAATGGTTTCCCTGTTTTTAACATGTGTTCAATGCGCTCTAGTGTTTTACGTTCAGTACATAAACTCATAAATGCTTCTCGTTCTAAATCTAATAGGTATTGTTCTGAAACATAAGTTGGTTCAGATAAATCTCCACCTGCCATCACATAGCCTAACTTGTTAGCTATTTTTTTATCGTGTTCAGATGCATAATGACCTTTTTCCAAACTGTCAGTTCCAACCAAGAACATACCTAAAGCTTGTTGTCCGTAAACCAATGCTTTTTTAGGAGTAGGTTGTGTATAACCATCTTCCAATAATTGAATTGCATGGCGTTTTGCTGTTGCAATTTGGCGGTCTTTATTAACAACAACAATGTCTTTATGTTCTTTGAAAAAACCTAAATCGTAAGCTTCGTGCGCTGATGTAGCTACTTTTGCCATGGCAACATTGATAAAGTAGTCACGAAGTTTATTTAATTTTACATCATCCTTTAAAACACCTTCTGATGCTCTTAACGCCATTTCTTTAGTTCCTGCACCTCCGGGAATAACTCCAACACCAAATTCAACCAAACCAATATATGTTTCGGCAGCAGCAATTACTTTATCGGCATGCATACTCATTTCGCAAGCACCTCCAAAAGTATATCCGTGTGGTGCAATTATTGTTGGGCAGGATGAGTAGCGTAAGCGCATTACTGTATCTTGAAAATATTTTACTGAGAAATTTAACTCATCGTATTCTTGTTCTACAGCCATCATAAAAATCATACCCAAATTTGCACCAACTGAAAAATTAGCTGCCTGATTTCCTAAAATCACAGCATTATATTCGGTTTCAGCTAAATCGATACCTTTATTAATAGCTTGTAAAACTTCACCTCCTAAACTATTCATTTTAGATTGAAATTCTACATTTAACACGCCATTACCTAAATGTTGAATTGAAGCACCTGAATTTGACCAAATTGTTTTAGCTTCTCTAACATTATCAAGAATAATAAAACTGTCTTGTCCAGGAATTTTTTCTTGTTTTTTAGAAGGAATAGCGTAGTAATATTTAGCTCCGTCTTTAACTGAATAAAAACTTTTGGTACCACTTTCTACCATTTCAGTAACCCAAGAAGCTACAGGTATATTTTCAGCTTGCATTAATTCAATACCTTTTTCAACACCAATGGCATCCCAAATTTCGAAAGGACCGTTTTCCCATCCGAAACCTGCTTTCATTGCATCGTCAATTCGGTATAATTCATCAGAAATTTCTGGAATTCGATTTTGAACATAACCAAACATTCCGGCAAAGCTTTTTCTGTAAAATTCACCTGCTTTGTCTTTTCCTTTTACCAATACTTTAAATCTGTCAATAACTTTATCAATTGTTTTGGTAAGTTCGAGTGTAGCAAATTTTGCTTTTTTACTTTCGGTATATTCAAGTGTATCTAAATCTAATGACAGAATAGAAGATTTACCGTTATCAACTACTTTTTTATAGAATCCTTGTTTGGTTTTACTTCCTAACCATTTGTTTTCCATCATTTTATTGATGAAATCGGGTAATTTAAATAATTCGTGAGCTTCGTCTTCGGGGCAGTTTTTATATATTCCGTTTGCAACGTGTACCAAGGTATCTAAGCCAACAACATCAACTGTTCTGAATGTGGCAGATTTTGGACGACCAATTACAGGTCCTGTTAATTTATCAACTTCTTCAATTGTTAAGTCTAAATCCTTAACTAAGTGGAATAAACTCATTATTCCAAAAATACCTATTCTGTTACCAATAAATGCAGGTGTATCTTTAGCTAAAACTGAAGTTTTTCCTAAAAATTTTTCACCATACATCATTAAAAAGTCTGTAACTTCTTGTTTACAATTTGGACCCGGTACAACTTCAAATAATTTTAAGTAACGAGGAGGGTTAAAAAAGTGAGTTACTGCAAAATGTTGCTGAAAATCTTCACTTCGGCCTTCATTCATAAATTTAATTGGAATACCTGAGGTATTAGATGTAATTAACGTTCCCGGTTTACGGTATTTTTCAATTTTTTCAAAAACTTGTTGTTTAATATCTAATCGTTCAACAACAACTTCCATTATCCAATCTACATCTTTAATTTTATGTAAATCGTCATCTAAATTTCCTGTAGAAATTCGTTCTGCAAATTTTTGATTGTAAATAGGAGAAGGTTTTGATTTTAGCGAAGCAGTTAAACTGTCATTCACCAATCGGTTTCGTACAATCTTATCATTTAGAGTAAGGCCTTTTGCTTTTTCAACATCATTTAATTCACGAGGAACAATGTCGAGCAGCAAAACTTCTACACCAATATTTGCAAAATGACAGGCAATACCTGATCCCATTATACCGGAACCAATTACAGCTACTTTTTTTATTGGTCTTTTCATTATTTATTAATTTTAATTAGGTAGTTTTTAAAATATTTTTTTGTCGTTTATTAATTTAGTAATTGTTTGAGTAACTTCAAAAAAGTGTTTAATTTTCTCTTCTGATATATGTTTTTTTACTGTTTCATTAAAAGTTATTACATGTTGTTTAGAAATCTTTCTGGTTTCTTTACCAAAATCAGTTAATTTAATTAAAACACCTCTGCCATCTTTAGGGTTTTTTTCTCTATAAATTGCACCTTTATCTTCCATGTTTTTTAATATTCGTGAAAGACTTGTGGGCTCCATACCCATTTTTGGGCCTAAAGCTGTAGAAGGAGTGCCGTTTTCTTTATCAATATTCAGCAATACAAAAGCTATAGCCATTGTACTGTCAAATTCAAGAGCTTTTTCATTGTACATTTTTGCAACGGCTTGCCAAGTTGCTCTTAGTACATGATCTATTGTTTGTTCTTTCTGCATTTCTCAAATATATAAAAAAAATACTATGCGCGCATAATAAATAAGAAAAAAATAGTTTGATGCTGTTTTTTTTGCTTTTTATAAAAAAAATGGATAAGTTTAGTACACTAATCATAAACTCAATTACGATGGAAACAAAAGAACTTATTGGTAAAATTATTATACAAGAAAATATTGATACTATACACGAAAATAAAATACCTAAAACTTTTGTTATAAATGTTCCGGATCCATATAAATCGTATTACAGTAGGTTTACAGATATTAATAAACCAACGTCAATAATTTTTGTTACTAAAACGCCAAATTCATTCGAAAATATTTTGCGTGTAACCAAAAAGATAAATGAAACGTATAATTTAGAATTAAGTGGAGCAAAATGTGAAGTTGCAATAGGTTCGCGTAAATTGAATGGAATTAGGGTAAAAGGAATTAATCGTTATCCGGAAATTGAGAAAATTCAGCAGTATTATAAAGACGAAGGTTTTGATTTTGCTAAAAGTGAGAAATTTAAAGATACCGACTCATTAATTCGTATTAATCGTTTTTTTAATGTTGAAGAAATTGATATGGGTATTTACCATTCTTTAGATGAAAGTAATGTACATTATGTTGAAATACCAAGGTATATTAGTTGGGAAGAGTTTAGAAATATGACATTTGAAATAAAAAACAATATTACAGACAGTAATTACGATATAGCTAAAGGAATATTTTATGTAAATGGAGGTATTACAGAGATGTTGCGTATTGTAAAACCTAAAATTTCAATTGATTTATTAAAAACCATACAAAAAAAATATATAGAAAAACTTCTTTAATTTTATTAAAAGTTTAACCGAATTTTAATAAAATAAATTTACTTTCGTTTTTTAATCAAAAAAAATCGAATGGATAATATATTAACGATTGAAAATGTTAGTAAAACCTACGGTAATTTTACAGCATTAAACAACGTTTCAATAAATGTACCAAAAGGCAGTGTTTTTGGTCTGCTAGGACCAAATGGTGCAGGTAAAACTTCATTAATAAGAATTATAAATCAAATTACATTACCCGATAGTGGTTCAGTTTATTTAGATGGTGAAATATTACAACCTCATCATATTCAATATATTGGATATTTGCCCGAAGAACGCGGTTTATATAAAAGTATGAAAGTTGGAGATCAAGCAATGTATTTGGCACAGCTTAAGGGAATGTCTAAAACAGATGCTAAAAAGAAACTGCAATATTGGTTTGAAAAGTTTGAAATAACCGATTGGTGGAATAAAAAAATTCAAGAATTATCTAAAGGAATGGCGCAAAAAGTACAATTTATTGTTACTGTTCTGCACAATCCTAAATTGTTGATTTTTGATGAACCTTTTAGTGGTTTTGACCCTATAAATGCCAATTTGATTAAAGACGAAATATTACAACTGCGTGATGATGGAGCAAGCATTATTTTTTCAACTCATAGAATGGAATCTGTTGAAGAATTATGCGATTATATTGCTTTGATCAATAAATCAAACAAAATACTCGATGGTAAGTTAGTTGATATTAAACAAGCTTTTAAAACCAATCAGTTCGAAGTAGGTTTGTTATGCAATAATAAAAAAGAATTATTTAATGAAATTAAGTCTAATTATTTTGTTGAAACTTCAGAATCTATTAGTTTTAATACAGATTTAAAATTAGTGATTAGTTTAAAAAATGGTGAAACATCAACAGATTTGATAAAGTTTTTAAATAATAAAGCTCAAATAAACCATTTTAACGAAATAATTCCAAGTGCCAACGATATATTTTTAAAAGCAGTAGCTAATAATGGATAAGTTAAAATTAATAACTAAAAGAGAGTTTTTAGCAAAAGTTAAAAACAAGTCGTTTATTGTGATGACAATTTTAAGTCCGCTTTTAATGGTTGGCCTTATTTTATTGATCATTTTTTTAAATGAAAAAAATAGTGAAGAGGTTAAAACAATAGCATATGTTGATGAATCTAACTTAGTATCATCAGTTTTTACGGATACAAATTCAACTAAGTATGTAAATTTAACCGATTTGGGTATAGAAGAAGCCAAAAACAAAACAAAAGAATTTTATTATGGTTTAGTTTATATTCCGAAAAATGACAGTTTACAAAATCTTTCTAAAGGAATTTCATTTTATTCTACGGATGCTCCCAGTTTAGGAGTAATAGAAAGCATTGAAAATAAATTAGAAAACAAAATAAGAAATTTAAAAATAGAACAACTTCATTTTGATATAGAGAAAATTAAAGCAGCCGATACTGATGTTGAAATTATTGCCGAAAATTTTTTAGGAGAAAAGTCTTCAAAAATAGGAAGTATTCTCCGAATGATGGCTGGAGCAGGATTCGGATACTTAATTTTTATGTTCATTATAATTTATGGTACTTCAGTAATGCGTAGTGTAATTGAAGAAAAAACAAGTAGAATTATTGAAGTAATTGTATCATCAGTAAAACCATTTCAATTAATGCTTGGTAAAATTTTCGGAAATGCTTTGGCAGGAATTTTACAATTTGTTATTTGGATGGTTACTGCCGGATTATTGTTGTTTTTAATTACATACGTGCTTGGAATTGAAGCTGCAAGTTCAAGTTCTGGAATTGCTCAAATGAATTCTGAGATGGTACAGCAAGTTCAACAAACCTCAAGTACCGATTTACAAATTGCTTTAGGTGAAATAAAAAATTTACCAATATTAACTATATTCTTTTCGTTTATTTTTTATTTTTTAGGAGGTTATTTAATTTACAGTTCAATATATGCAGCAATTGGAGCAGCAGTTGATAGTGAAACCGATACACAGCAGTTTATGATGCCCGTTTTAGCTCCTTTAATGATAGCAATTTATGTTGGGTTTTCTATAATTGAAAATCCGCACGGACCAATAGCTTTAGGTTTTTCATTATTTCCATTAACTTCACCAATAGTTATGTTAATGCGTATTCCGTTTGGTGTGCCTTGGTGGCAAATAGCAATATCTATGTTATTGTTAATTCTTACTTTTATAGGTATAGTATGGTTTGCGGCTAAAATCTACAGAGTTGGAATTTTAATGTACGGTAAAAAACCGAGTTATAAAGAATTGTATAAGTGGTTAAAATATTAGATGTTAAAAAAAATTCTCGACATATTAAATCATTCCTATCCAATAACTGATAGTGTAAGCATTACTATTAAAATGGTTTTGATTTTAATAGTAATATTTATTGCAACAAGTTTTTTCTTGAAGTTATTCAGAAAAATTGTTAACAGAAGGTTAGAAGCTGAAGATAAAGATAAATTCAGGTCCATATTTTCTTTTTTAAAGTATTTTGTTTACACAATTGTAATTATAATTGCTCTTGAGTCGTTAGGTGTACAAGTAAGTGTTTTATTAGCCGGTTCTGCAGCTTTATTAGTAGGTTTGGGTTTAGGGCTTCAAACTTTATTTCAAGATATAGTATCAGGTATCTTTATAATTCTTGATAAAACGTTACACGTAAATGATATAATTGAAATTGATGATAAAGTTGGTAGAGTTTTTGAAATTAAATTAAGAACAACCAGAGCTGTAACTGTTAACGACAAAGTAATTATTATACCTAATCATAAATTTTTAACAAACAGCTTATATAATTGGACACAAAACGGAACAGAAACCACTGAAATTGTTGAAGTTGGTGTTGCTTACGGATCTGATGTTGAAAAAGTTAAAAAATTGCTTATTGAAGCTGCAGAGGAACATCCTAAAATATTAAATAAAAATAAGACTGAAGTATTTTTTATGGATTTTGGTGATAGTGCTTTGCATTTTAGATTAAGATTTATAATTGATGATAGTTTCTCTCAACTTAGAATTAAAAGTGATTTACGTTTTGCAATCGATAAAAAATTCAGAGAGCATAATATACAAATACCATTTCCGCAAAGAGATGTACATATAATACAAAATAAAGAGTAAAAATGCCAAAAATATTAATTATTGAACATGAAGCTGCAATTCGCAGAGTATTAAAAAAAAATATTTCAGAAGAAAATGATTCCTATCAAGTAGAAGAAGCTGAAGATGGTTTGGTTGGTATTGATATGATAACAAAAAATGATTTTGATTTGGTTTTGTGCGATATTAAAATGCCTAAAATGGATGGTGTTGAGGTATTGGAAAAAGTTAAAAATTTAAAACCTGAAATACCAATTGTAATGATTTCCGGTCATGGTGATTTAGATACTGCGGTTAATACAATGCGTTTAGGCGCTTTTGATTATATTTCTAAACCACCCGATTTAAATAGGTTATTAAATACAGTTAGAAATGCATTGGATAAAAAAGAATTGGTTATAGAGAATAAACTGTTAAAGAAAAAAGTTAGCAAAAAATATGAGATGATTGGCAATAGTGAGGCCATAACTCATATTAAAAGTATGATTGAAAAAGTAGCACCAACCGATGCCAGAGTACTAATTACAGGACCAAATGGAACAGGTAAAGAATTGGTAGCACATTGGTTACACGAAAAAAGCGAAAGAACAAAAGCTTCAATGGTTGAAGTAAATTGTGCTGCAATTCCTTCAGAATTAATAGAAAGTGAATTGTTTGGACACGTTAAAGGTTCTTTTACCGGAGCAAATAAAGATAGAGCAGGTAAGTTTGAAACAGCTAATGGAGGTACTATTTTTTTAGATGAAATTGGAGATATGAGTCTTTCTGCTCAGGCAAAAGTGTTAAGAGCCTTGCAAGAAAATAAAATTTCGCGTGTTGGTAGCGATAAAGATATAAGAGTAGATGTTAGAGTTATTGCTGCAACCAATAAAGATCTAATCAAAGAAATTTCAGAAGGAAAATTTAGAGAAGATTTATACCATAGGCTTGCAGTAATTTTAATCAATGTTCCTTCTTTAAACGAAAGAAGAGATGATATACCTCTTTTAATTAAGTTTTTTGCAGAACAAATTGCAAGCGAACATGGTACAGCAGCAAAAACTTTTTCAAAAAACGCCATAAAGTTACTACAAGAATACGATTGGACCGGAAATATCAGGGAACTTAGAAATATTGTTGAACGTTTAATTATTTTAGGAGAAAAAGAAGTATCTGAAAATGATGTAAAATTGTTTGCAAGCAAATAAATTATATTTAATTTTCTAAATAAAATAACCTTTGTTTAACTTAATTAATAAAGGTTTTTTCTTTTTTTATGTACTAAATTAACTGATAATTATACTATTATATTAATTATAATTAAAACTTATAATAACATAAAAAAATAGCATAGATTTAATGGATTGCCGTTCTTTGTCTTAATTATATTTGTCCTATTAAAAAAGAATATTAACACTTTAAAATTTAAAAAATATGTCAACAGCAGTAGGTAAAAAATTTCCAGATTTAAACGTAGATGCAATGAATGAAATGGGAGATACATTTAAATTAAATGTATTGGAAGAAGCAGTAAATCATAAAAAGAAAGTATTGTTATTTTGGTATCCAAAAGATTTTACTTTTGTATGCCCAACAGAACTTCATGCGTTTCAGGCTGCTATAGCTGAATTTGAAAAAAGAAACACTATTGTTATTGGAGCATCTTGTGACACTCCTGAAGTACATTTTGCATGGTTAAACACTTCAAAAGATAATGGAGGTATTGAAGGTGTTACTTACCCAATTTTGGCAGATAGCAACCGTAATTTATCTAGCATATTAGGAATTTTAGATATTACTAACGAAACTTACGATGAAGCTACAGGTACTGTTCAAGTTGAAGGAGATAATGTTACTTACCGTGCAACTTACTTAATTGATGAAGATGGTGTTGTTTTTCATGAAAGTATCAATCACATGCCTTTAGGTAGAAATGTAAATGAGTATTTACGTTTAATTGATGCTTATACTCACGTACAAGAAAAAGGTGAAGTTTGTCCTGCTAACTGGGAAGAAGGAAAAGATGCCATGAAAGCAAACAGAACCGGAACTGCAGAATATTTAGCTTCTCACTAAAAAAGAAAGAATATGTTTCAAGAATTAACAGAAGATAATTTAGAACAAATTGTTGCTAACAATAAAACTGTAGTTGTGCAATATGCAGCTACTTGGTGTGGTAATTGTAGAATTATGAAGCCTAAATTTAAAAAACTGGCTTCAGAAAATGAAGATGCTGTTTTTGTAATTGCTGATGCTGAAAAATTTCCAAATACAAGAAAATTAGCAACGGTAGATAATTTGCCAACATTTGCTACTTTTAAAGGAGGAACTTTTGTAAATCAAGTGCAAACAAATAAATTTGATGTTTTAAAAGATTTAGTAGATGAAGTTACCAATAATTAAACACTTAACTAATTTTATCGAAGAAAACGATCAGGATTATGTTATTGAAACTATAGAAACTTTAGAAGCATTAACTGAGGTTCCTTCATTAAAAGATGAAGAGTTAGATGTAATTGGTGAAATAATTTCTAATCTTTATGGTGCTTTAGAAGTTGATAAAATGGTGAAAGAAGGAATGCCGCAAAAAGAAGCACTCAATACTTTTATGAAAAGAGTTTTGGGTTCTATAGATAAATAAATTACTACTACACTAAAATATACTACTAATTAAATTAAAAAATCCTGAGTTTAAACTCGGGATTTTTTTATAATAAAGAATATATTAATTGAACCTAATTTTTTATATATTTAATCGTAAAAACTAGTTAAAATGAAAAAATATAAAGTTGTTAATTCAATAAACTTAAAAGAAGTAAATACAAAAGAAGTAATTAAAAAAGCCGAAAAAAAATTAGATAAAATCAGAAATAAAATTGGAAAGCTTCAAGATACTATGTATGCTGAAGGAAAATATGCAGCCTTAATTTGTTTGCAAGGCATGGATACCTCCGGTAAGGATAGTCTTGTTAGAGAAGTTTTTAAAGAAGTAAATGTGCGTGGTGTTGTTGTTCACAGTTTTAAAGTACCTACTGAAAATGAAAAGAAGCATAATTATTTATGGCGTCATTACATTGCATTACCAATGAAGGGGAAAATAGGAATATTTAACAGAACACATTACGAAAATGTTTTGGTAACTCGTGTACATCCTGAATATGTTTTTGGAGAAAATATTCCTTCAGTTAAAAGTTTGGATGACTTAAATGATGACTTTTATAATAAAAGGATGGAAGAAATCAACAATTTTGAAAAACAAATTGCAGATAATGGAACAATTATTTTAAAATTCTTTTTAAATCTATCTAAAAAAGAACAAAAAGACAGACTTTTACGTAGGTTAGAGTTAAAAGAAAAAAACTGGAAATTTTCTCCGGGAGACTTAAAAGAGCGTAAACTTTGGGATAAATATCAATTTTGTTATCAGGAATTGTTAAATAAAACATCTAAAGAACATGCGCCTTGGTTTGTAATTCCTGCTGATGATAAACCTACAGCACGTTTTTTAGTTGCCAAGATTATTTTAGAAACTTTAGAAAAATACAATTTTGAAGAGCCTGAATTACCAAAAAAATACCAACTTGAAATTGAAAATTATAAAAATCAATTAGCAACAGAATAAGTTACAGGTTCTTTAAACTATTGTTAAAAAGTCAAAAAAATAGGGTGTGCTAATTCGTAATTCGTAAATTACAATTGTATATTTACCATTTATAAATTTAACCTAACCCAATGGAATTAAAATTAAAGAAACCCATCGTTTTTTTCGACTTAGAAACAACAGGCATCAATATAGCAAAAGATAGAATTGTAGAAATTTCAATATTAAAAGTACATCCAAATGGAAATAAAGAAAGTAAAACATGGCTTGTAAATCCTGAAATTGAAATACCAAAAGAAGCTTCTGATATTCATGGAATTACAAACGAAAAAGTTGTAAATGAACCCACTTTTAAAATGTTGGCAAATCAAATTAGCGATATGATTAAAGGGTGTGATTTGGCAGGGTTTAATTCAAACAGATTTGATATTCCATTATTGGCTGAAGAAATGCTGAGAGCTGACGTAGATTTTGATATGAACAATAGAGTTTCTGTAGATGTTCAGGTTATTTTTCATAAAAAAGAAGAAAGAACTTTAAGTGCAGCTTACCAGTTTTATTGTGGTAAAGATTTAGAAAATGCACATTCGGCAGAGGCTGATACCAATGCAACGTACGAAATTTTAAAAGCTCAACTAGATAAATATGACGATTTAGAGAATGATATTAAATTTTTAAATGAATTTTCTACATTTAATAAAAGAGCAGATTTTGCAGGTTTTATAATGTTTAATGATGATGGAGAAGAAATTTTTACCTTTGGAAAATACAAAGGACATAAAGTTGAAGATGTTTTAGAAAAAGATAAAGGTTATTTCTCATGGATTCAAAATGCCGATTTTCCTTTATATACAAAAAAAGTATTAACAGCAATAAAATTAAGGAGTTTTAATAATAAACTATAATATGTTAGTAGATTATAATTTAATGCCCAACACTTCAAAAACGTGGATTTATCAATCAAATAAAGAATTGACAGATATTGAAGTTGAACAGGTTAAAACAAAAATTGAAAATTTTATCAAACAATGGAAACGCCATGGAGATGATTTAAAAGCTTCATACCAAATAAAATACAATCAGTTTATTGTATTATTTGTAGATGAAAGTTATAACAATGTTTCAGGTTGTTCAATTGATTCGTCTGTTAATTTAATTAAACAACTTGAAAAAGAATTTTCAGTTGATTTAACCAATAAATTAAATATTTCTTTTAAAGATACTACTAATATTAATATTGTAAGTTTGTCCGATTTTCAAAAATATGCTAAAGAAGAAAAAATAACTTCAAATACAATTGTATTTAATAATTTGGTTACTACAAAAGCTGATTTTGAAGAAAATTGGGAAGTAACAGCAGATAAAAGTTGGCACAAGCGTTTTTTGGTACAATAATTTCATAAGTTTTTAGAAACTGTATTAAATGAGTAAAAAATTACTATTCATAATAATTGCTTTGTTTAATGTTGCTTTATTAAAAGCGCAAATAAACGACCCTATAAAAACCAAAGACAGTATAGCTCAAAATATATGGGTTGATTCATTGATGAATAAAATGACCATTGATGAAAAAATTGGTCAGTTATTTATGGTGCAAGCTTATTCTAATAAAGACAAAAAGCATACTGATTTTATTGAAAATTTAATTGAAAAGTATCATATTGGCGGACTTATTTTTATGCAAGGAACGCCACAAAAACAAGCTCAATTAACTAATAAGTTTCAATCGGTTTCTAAAACACCTTTACTAATTGGTTTTGACGGCGAATGGGGTTTGGATATGCGTTTAAAAAACACGTATCGTTTTCCGTGGAATATGACTTTAGGAGCAATTAGAGATCATAAATTAATTGAAGAATTTGGAGAAAGAGTAGGTAAACACTGTAAAAGAATAGGGATACATATCAATTTTGCACCTGTTGTAGATATCAATACAAATCCTAAAAATCCAATAATTGGGAATAGATCTTTTGGTGAAAACAGAGAAAACGTAACTCAAAAAGCGTTGGCTTTTGTAAATGGTATGCAAAGCCAGAATGTACTGGCAAATGCAAAACATTTTCCCGGTCATGGAGACACTTCAACCGATTCACATAAACAATTACCCGTTTTAGATTTTGATATAGAAAGATTAGATTCTATAGAATTATATCCATACAAACAGTTGTTTAAAAATAACTTGGCTAGTGTAATGGTAGCTCATTTAAGTGTAAAAGCTTTAGAACCTGATTCTGAATTACCTACTTCATTATCGCCCAAAGTTATAAACGGTTTGTTAAAACAAGTGCTTAATTTTAATGGATTGATTTTAACAGATGCACTAAACATGAAAGGTGCTTCAAATTATGCAAAACCAGGTGATGTAGATTTGGCAGCATTTTTAGCAGGAAATGATATATTATTGATTCCGGAAGATGTTCCTTCTGCAATAGTAAAAATCAAAAAAGCTTTGAATGATAGTATTATAACAACTGAACGACTTGATTATTCTGTAAAAAAAATACTGAAAGCAAAATATTGGGCAGGATTAAAAAACTTCAAAATGATAGATTTAAATAATCTGCATGAAGATTTAAATTCTGTTGAAGATGAATTGTTGCATAGGAAACTGGTTGAAAATTCAATTACATTGGTTAAAAATTCTTCATTGATATTTCCAATTCAAAATTTGGATAAAAAGAAGATAGCTTATGTAAAATTGGGTGATGATGAAAACGCCTATTTTATAAATATGTTGAAAAATTATACGGATATCGATGTAATTTCTTCGAACAATTTAGATGAGTTGATTACCAAATTAAAACCCTATAATTTAGTTATTGTTGGGTATCATAAATCTAATGCCAATCCTTGGAAAGATTATAAGTTTAAAGGTGTTGAGTTAGTTTGGTTGCAAGAAATAGCAAGAACAAACAATGTTATTTTAGATATTTTCGCAAGTCCGTACAGCCTTTTACAAATTAAAACATTTGAAAACATAGAAGGCGTAGTAATGTCTTATCAAAATAGTGAACTTTCTCAAGAAATTTCAGCTCAAATGATTTTTGGAGCGTTGGAAACCAAAGGTAAATTGCCGGTATCTATTAAAAATGTATTTTCTGCAGGACATGGTTTAATGACAACCTCATTAAAAAGATTAGGCTATTCAATACCGGAAGAAGTAGGTTTAAGCAGCGAAAAACTTAAAAGAATAGATTCGGTTGCTGCTATTGTTTTAAAAGATGAAATGGCTCCGGGTTTACAAGTTTTAGTGGCTCGTAGAGGTAAAGTTGTTTATAATAAAAGTTTCGGTTTTCATACAGAAGAGAAAAAAATAACAGTAAAAAACTCCGATTTATACGATGTTGCTTCAATGACTAAAATTTTAGCAACATTGCCGTTAATAATGGAACTTGAAGAAAAAGGCGAGTTTAAATTGGAAAGCACTTTGGGCGAATTTATGCCGAAACTTAAAAATAGCAATAAAGATACACTAACAGTTAAAGAAGCACTATCTCATACTGCCAGAATAAAAGCGTGGATTCCTTTTTATATTAAAACATTAGATAGTATCACCAAAAAACCTTCAGTTGAGTATTACAGTGATATTAAGCAAGAGAATTATACCATAAAAGTTGCCGATAGTTTATATTTAAGAAACGATTATAAAGACTCTATTTTTGATCAGATTATTACGGCAGACCAACGTTTAAGAGTTGGATATAAGTATAGCGATTTGCCTTTTTATATTTTTAAAGATTATATAGAAGATTATTACCATTCCAATTTAAATGAACTCTCTCAAAGTCATTTTTATAAGTCTTTAGGAACAAACAGAACAACGTATTTACCATTGGAAAAATTTAGCAAAAATAACATTGTTCCAACCGAAAAAGATGAGTATTACCGTTATCAATTAATACATGGTTATGTGCACGATATGGGTGCAGCAATGCAAGGAGGTATTGGTGGGCATGCAGGTATTTTTACCAATGCAAATGATGTTGCTAAAATAATGCAAATGTATTTGCAAAAAGGGTATTATGGAGGTAAACGCTATTTTAAACCTGAAACAATCGATTTGTTCAATACACGATATTTTGCTGAAGATAAGGTAAGAAGAGGTGTTGGATTTGATAAGCCTCAATTAAAAGAAGAAGAAAAGGCTACTTGTGGTTGTGTTTCTGATTCAAGTTTCGGACATAGTGGTTTTACCGGAACATATACTTGGGCCGATCCGGAATCGGGAATTGTGTATGTTTTTTTATCAAATCGTGTTTACCCAAATATGGAAAATACCAAACTTGTAAAAACAGAAATTAGAACCAAAATTCAGCAATTGATACAAGATGCTATCATTTCTGAATAACTATCTGTTTTATTTAGTTAGTAAAAGCATATTGAATAATGTTGGCTCCCATTTTTAAAGCTTTTTCACGAACTTCAAAACTATCGTTATGAACTTCTTTATCTTCCCAACCATCGCTTAGATCAGATTCATAATCGTAAAAACAAATTAATCTTCCTTGATAAAATAAACCAAATCCTTGAGGGGCTTTACCATCATGCTCATGAATTTTAGGGATACCATTTTCAAATTTAAAAGGTTGATTATAAATAGGATGATTGTATGGTATTTCTTGAAAATCTAAGTCTGGAAATACTCTTTTTATTTCTCTTCTTATAAATTTATCCAAGCCATAATTATCAGAAATATGTAAAAAACCTCCTGAGATAAGATAACTCCTTAGATTTTCAATTTCATCATCAGAAAAAATAACATTTCCATGTCCGGTCATAAAAATAATAGGATAATTAAAAATGTCTGTGCTGCCAACTTCAACGGTTTCAGGATTTTTATTAAGTGCTGTATGTATAGTATTGTTGCAAAAATCAATTAAGTTGGGTAATGCTGTTGGGTTTGCATACCAATCGCCGCCGCCATTATATTTTAAAATGGCAATTTGTTGGGCAGATATAATAGATAATGGTATGCACAGAAGATTAAAAGTGATTACAATTATTTTTAATCTTTGTGTAGATGCTTTAAAATATTGATTTTTAAATAGTTTCATTAATTTACTCATTAATAAATGCTACACTGTGAACAGCAACTACGCCGGCAGTTTCGGTTCTTAATCTACTTTCACCCAAAGATACCGGAATAAATTTATGCTTCAAGCTTTGTTGTATTTCTTTAATTGAAAAATCACCTTCAGGGCCAATAAGTATTGTGGTTTTTAGGTTAGGCTTTATTGTTGATTTTAATGATTTTTTGTTAGTTTCTTCACAATGAGCAATAAATAATTGTCCTTCAAAATCAGAGTTTATAAATTGGTTAAAATTGATGGGTTCATTTAATTTAGGAAAATGAAATTTTAAAGATTGCTTTGCTGCAGATTGAATTATTTTTTCCATTCTATCCATTTTTATAACTTTTCTTTCCGAATGGTCACAAATAATTGGCGTAATTTCATCAATACCAATTTCAGTTGCTTTTTCTAAAAACCATTCAAACCTGTCATTTAATTTTGTTGGGGCAATAGCTATGTGGAGGTAATAATTCCATGGTTTAACTTTTTCTTCAGTATCAATAATTTTAACCAAACATTTTTTGTCGTTAGCTACAAGTACTTCTGAGGTGAATAATTCGCCTAAACCATTCGTAATAAATATTTTATCACCTTCTTTTTTTCGTAAAACACGTACAATATGCCTGCTTTCGTCTTTGTTAAAAGTAAATTGTTGTGTATTTGTTGCTATGTCAGGATTGTAAAATAATTGCATTAGATATTTTTTCTATAAGTACAACGTTTTTTATGAGTTACAGGATTAAAATTTTTCCATATTGCAGCTATCGCTGTATTATCAGCAAGCTCAGGTGTTCTTATACAGTTTTCAATACCTTTATTTTTGAATGTATTGTAAAAATCTTCAAAAAGAATTGCTGTAACGCCTTTATTATGGTAGTTTGGGTGCACACCAATTAGGTAAAAAATGATGTCTTTACTATTTTTTTTGGCTTTTAATAAATGAAAAATTCCAAAAGGGAAAAGTTTACCGTTTGCTTTTTGTAATGCCTTTGAAAACGAAGGCATTGTAATTGAAAAGGCAATCATTTTGTCATTGTTGTCAACTACAAATTTTATATATTCAGGGTTTATTAGGCTTATGTATTTCTTTTTAAAATATTCTTTTTGAATATCAGAAATAGGTACAAATGATGATAATGAAGCGTAACATTCATTAAAAAGGTCAAACATTTTATCTACATACGGATAAATGTCTTTTGAATTTGTGAAATTAAGAGATTTTAATTGGTAGCGTCTTTTTATAAGTGAACTTGCTTTTAAAAAGAAATCGGGATCAACATTTTTAAAAGGAAATTTATTTTCTAAATATTCTTTTTCTTTTTTAAACCCTAATTTTTCAAAGTGATCTTTATAATATGTATGGTTGTACCAAGTAATCATTGTACCAATATG
This sequence comes from Lutibacter sp. B1, assembly GCF_012524075.1. GTDB lineage: Bacteria > Bacteroidota > Bacteroidia > Flavobacteriales > Flavobacteriaceae > Lutibacter. The sequence goes on along the minus strand of NZ_JAAZUI010000001.1, from coordinate 173,190 downwards.
GTCGAAACCTTCAGTTAAAACCCCAACTTTATCGAGGTTAGAAAATCCAACAGGACCTTCCATAAATTCAAGGTTATGCTGAACGCCAATTTCTTCAACCTTTTTTAACAACATTTTAGAAACCTCAATATCATCAATAAAATCAAACCAACCAAAACGCATTTTTTTTACATTTTGATTATTTATTTCATAATTATTTATAATGGCCGCAACCCTTCCAACTATTTCATTGTTTTTTAAAGCTATAAAATAGCGTGCATCTGCATGTTTAAAAACGGGGTTTTTAGTTTTATCGAAAGATTCTAGTTCATCACTAATAATAGGAGGTACCCAATACGGATTGTTTTTATATAATTTAAAAGGAAATTTAACAAATTGTTTTAATTCTTTTTGAGTTGTAAGTTCTTGTATTGTAATCATATAAGTTTGTTTCTTAAAAAAATAGAAATTTCTTTTTTCTTTTCTTTTTCATCATTTGACCTCTTGGAGAGCTTTTATTTATAATTTCATCACTGTGTTTATCCAATCTCCAGGCAACGCCTAAAGCACCATAAACAAATGTATAATCATCAAACAGGTTTGTTCTTACAGAGGCATCGAATTGTAAATTTTTTGAATATAAATAAGCGGCACCGGTACCAAAATGAAATTCGGGACTAGCAGTATCCCTATAATTTCCTTGATTTTCAATAAAAAACGACCATTGTTCATTAATTGCATAGGTCATGGTAATTATATGAGAATAAAACTCATTGTCGGAACTAATTTTATCGGCAATTAAGTTTGTGAGCAGTACCAATCTTTCAGAAAAATCATTCTGAAGTAAAATTGCAGCTTTATAACTCATTCCATCATCTTTATAATCTTCACCTAAAAAATCAGTATTTAAACCTGCATAAATCCCAACTGATGGGATTAAACGTTTTTTATCAAAAGCCATTCTGCGTTTCCAACTTCTTATTTCTTTAGATTTATCGGTGTATTCTTGTTGATAGATCAAGTATTTGGCTCCAATTGTTAACTCACTAATTCCATAATTATTTATTTTGTCACCAAACAAATTATTTACATCATCATTTTGGTAAGCAATTTTTGCATTCATTTCTAATCTTTCAAAAAACTTTCCATATCTAAAAAATAATTCTCCTCCAACCGATTTTGTTTTTGCCAAATAAGCATCATCATCACTATCTCTGTAAAATAATCCGGTTTCAAATTGAAATACATCAGTACCAATACTGTACGGACTTTCAGAAAAGCCTGGTCTTTTTGAATTTATAATATCGGTATATTGAGCATTTATAGTTAAAACTGAGCAAAAGGTTAGAAGTAGTAAAAATACTTTTTTCATAGTAAGTTGATTAGTTTGTAAATATAAGATTTTATATAATTAAACGTTTTAGTTACTTTCAAATTGTTATTTTTGAAAAATATAAAAAACTTTACTAAATGGGATTGTTAAGAACTATAGCAATTATATTAATTATTTACTACGCTTTAAAAATAATAGGAAAATATATTATGCCATTATTTGTAAAAAAGATGGTTGATAATGTTGAAAAAAAATTTCAGGAAAAACAAGAAAGTCAATATAAAAATGAAGCAGGAAAAGTGGGCGAAACCATTATTGACAAAAAACCTTCTGATTATAAAGAAGGAAATAAAGATGTAGGTGATTATGTTGATTACGAAGAGGTTAAAGATGATAAATAAATGAATATCACTGTAAAAAAAGTACTTCCTTATATAATAGCAATTGTAATTTTTGTTATTATTTCATTAGCGTATTTTTCTCCTGTTTTGGAAGGAAAAAAAATTCAGCAAAGTGATATCGCTCAATTTATAGGTTCGTCTAAAGAAATCAAAGATTTTAGAGAAGCGAATGATAAAGAACCGTATTGGACAAACGCTACTTTTGGAGGTATGCCAACGTATGCTGTTAGCGCATATTATCCGAATGATTATATTAAAAAATTAGACAAAGTTCTTCGTTTTTTACCACATCCGGCAGATTATCTCTTCTTATATTTTATAGGTTTTTTTGTACTTCTTACAGTTTTAAAAGTAGAATGGAAATTGGCAATTTTTGGTGCATTGGGTTTTGGGCTTTCCACATATTTAATCATTATTTTGGGAGTTGGACACAATGCAAAGGCTCATGCAATAGCCTATATGCCATTGGTATTGTCGGGTATTTTACTTGTTTTTCAGCGTAAATATTTATTGGGATTTATACTTACTGCCATTGCAATGGCTTTAGAAATTAGTGCAAGTCATATACAAATGACTTACTACCTGATGTTTTTGGTTATTATTTATGGTATTGTACAGATTATTGATTCTATTCAAAAGAAAGAATTACCTCATTTTTTTAAGAGTATTGCTATTTTAGTGATTGCTGTAATTATTGCTGTAGGTATAAATGCAACAAGTTTGATGGCAACTCAGGAGTATGCTGAATTTAGTACACGTGGTAAAAGTGAATTAACCATAAAACCCGATGGTACACCAAAAGAAGCTACTACAGGTTTAACCAAAGATTATATTACCGAATACAGTTATGGTAAAGCAGAAACGTTCAACTTGTTTATTCCGAGATTTATGGGTGGAACTCGCCATGAAGAATTGGAAAACAGTGAATTGCATCAGTTTTTACAAGATGCGGTAAATAAAGGTTTAAATCCAAGTGATGCAAACTATTTGTTGAATATTTCGTCAATGTATTGGGGAGAACAACCCATTGTAGCCGCACCGGCTTATATAGGAGCTATCTTTATTTTCCTATTTGTATTAGCACTATTTTTGGTAAAAGGAAAACTCAAAAATTGGTTAATAGCGGCTACTATTTTTTCAATTTTAATGAGTTGGGGTAAAAACTTTTCATTTTTAACTGATTTTTTCATTAATTATGTGCCTTTGTACAATAAATTCAGGGCAGTTTCATCCATACAAGTAATTGCAGAATTAACAATTCCGCTTTTAGGAATTTTAGGGTTGAAGGAATTATTTTCTAAAGAAATTTCAAAAGAAACAAAACTAAATGCTTTAAAATGGACAACAATTATTGTTGGTGGTTTGGCATTAATCTTTACAGTTGGAGGTACAGGTTTATTTACTTTTGAAACACCAATTGATTTACAAATAGATGAACAATTAGGTGGTTATTTAGATGCTATAGTTGCCGATAGAAAAGCGTTATTTTTTAACGATAGCTTGCGTACATTAGTGCTTGTGTCAATTTTTGTAGGAGTAATTTGGCTTTTTGTAAAAGAAAAAATAGGCAAATTAGTATTGATTTTTGTTTTTGGAGTTTTGGTGCTATTCGATTTGATAAATGTTGATAAACGTTATGTAAATAACGACTTTTTTGTTTCTGCTCGAACAGTTGATAAACCTTTTAAAGAAACTCAAATTGATAAAGAAATTTTAAAAGATAAAAGCTATTACAGGGTTATTGATTTTACCAAAGATCCAATGGCCGATGGTTCAACATCTTATTTTCATAAATCAATTGGTGGATATCATGCAGCTAAACCGAGACGTTACCAAGAGTTATACGATTTCCATATTGCAAAAGGAAATATTCAGGTATTGAATATGTTAAATGCAAAGTATTTTATTGGCGCAAATGAAAAAGGTGAAAAAGGCGTTCAAGTAAATTCTGAAACTAACGGAAATGCTTGGTTTGTAAATACTATAAAAGTTGTAAATACTGCAAATGAAGAAATTATGGCTTTGGATAGTTTGCAAACGAAAACTGAAGCTGTGATAAATGGTAGTTTAATCACGAGCGATATTGTTACTCAATATCCAATAGATTCTGTTGCCACAATTAAGTTGACTTCATACAAAGCAAATGAATTAAAATATGAATCTAATACTTCAACAAATCAGTTTGCTGTTTTTTCTGAAATTTATTATAAAAATGGTTGGAATGCTTATGTTGATGGAAAATTAACACCACATTACAACGTAAATTATGTGTTGAGAGGAATGGAAATTCCGAAAGGAAAGCATACAATTGAGTTTAAATTTGAACCTACAGTAATTAAAAAAGGAAATACACTTACATTAATTTCGTATGTGTTGTTAGTTATCATTCCGTTAGGTTGGTTTTTTGTTGAAAAAAAGAAAAAAAATGTATAGCACACTACCTTCAAAACGGTATAACCATACGTTGCAATTTTTAAAAAGTGTGTTACCTGCACCTGCAACAATTTTGGATTTAGGTGTTAGAAATCCGTTTTCTGAAATAATGGAAGCAAATGGTTATACAGTTTTTAATACAGAAGGTGAAGATTTGGATATGTTACCAGAAATTGTAAAAAAATACAAGGTTGATGCAGTTACAGCTTTCGAAATTTTTGAACATTTAATTGCTCCGTTCAATGTTTTAAAAGAAATTGAAGCTTGTAAAATTATAGCTACAATTCCTTTAAATTTATGGTTTGCAAAAGCTTACAGAAGTAAAACCGATATGTGGGACAGACATTATCACGAATTTGAAGATTGGCAGTTCGATTGGTTGTTGGAAAAATCGGGTTGGCAAATTCAAAAAACTGAAAAATGGACCAGCCCAATCAATAAGATTGGAATAAGACCAATTTTGAGAAAATATACACCGCGTTATTACGCAGTTTATGCAGTAAAATAGTTGCTATGCGTATTGGAATGATTTTAGACAAAACTTTTCCTCCTGATCCAAGGGTTGAAAACGAGGCTGTTTCATTAATTCAAAATGGCCATGAGGTGTTTCTGTTTTGTTTAAAATATTCAGATGAAAAAAACAGTGAAGTTTATAATGGAATTATTGTTAAAAGATATCAATCTGACAAATTAACATACAAACTTTCGGCTTTAGCATATACTTTTTCGTTTTACACCAATATTTTAACTAAAAAAATACATCATTTTTTAGTCGAAAATCAAATAGATGTGATACATATTCACGATATACAAATTGCTGAAGCTGTTTTTAAAGCGAATAAAAAATTGCAACTTAAAATCACACTCGATTTACACGAAAACAGACCTGAAATAATGCGATTTTACCCGCATTTGCAAAAATTTCCGGGTAATTTTTTAATTTCAGTACATAAATGGAAGCAAAAAGAAGAAGAGCTTATAAAAAAAGCAACTAATGTTGTTGTTGTTACTGAAGAAGCCAAAGAAGAAATTGTAAATAGAACACATAAAAATCCTAAAAATGTTGTAGTTGTACCAAATACTGTTCATAAAAATTACTATAATAAAGCTGAACTCAATCAGGATATATTAGAGAACTATAAAAATGATTTTGTGCTGTTGTATGTTGGAGATACAGGTTTGCGTAGAGGCTTACAAACCGCAATTCAAAGTATTTCAACGCTAAAAAATACAATTCAACAAATTAAATTGGTAATAGTTGGCAGTAATACTTCCGACAGCATTTTAAAAAAACAGGTTGAAGAGTTAGGAATTCAAAATTGGGTAGATTTTCAAGGTTGGCAAAATGAAAAACTTTTTCCATCCTATATGAGTGCAAGTGCTATTTGTATTTCGCCTTTGCACAGAAATTTACATCACGATACTACGTATGCCAACAAAATATTTCAGTATATGAGTTTTGCCAAACCGTTGTTGGTGAGCGATGCAATATCTCAAAAAAATATAGTTGAAAAAGCAAATTCAGGATTGGTTCATATTGCAGAAGATAGTACCGATTTTTCAGCTAAAGTATTGGAATTGTATCAGAATAAAGATTTACAACATAGGTTAGGAGTTAATGGGAAGCATTTTATTGATACCGAATTTTACTGGGAAAAAACTTCAGAAAAATTAATAGATTTATATACTAATTTAAGTTGATGAAAAAAGCACTAATCATAACATATTATTGGCCTCCTGCAGGAGGTTCCGGTGTGCAGCGCTGGCTTAAATTTGTAAAATATTTACGCAATTTTGAGATTGAACCTGTTGTTTATACAGTTCAAAATCCCAATTATCCTATAACTGACGAGTCTTTAAAAAATGATATTCCTGAAGAAATTGAAGTTTTAACTCAGCCCATTTGGGAACCAAATAATGTGTTGTCTTTTTTCGGAAAAAAGAAACAGGAAAGTGCCGGTTTTTTAAATCCAAATCCGTCATTTTTTGGAAAAATAGTACAGTATGTTCGGGCAAATTATTTTATTCCTGATGCCAGAAAATTTTGGATAAAATCTTCGGCTAAGTATTTGAAAAATTACTTAAAAGAAAATAAAATTGACGTATTAATTACTACAGGTCCGCCACATAGCATGCACTTAATAGGCTTACAATTAAAAGAACAATTAGGTATGAAATGGATAGCAGATTTTAGAGATCCATGGACTGAGATTGATTATTTTTATCAGTTGCCTTTAACCAAAACAGCTATTAAAAAACATCATTTTTTAGAAGAAAAAGTATTGAAAAATGCTGATGCTGTGATAGTAGTAGGAGATTCGATGAATCAAAGTTATAAACTGTTTAACAAAAATACGTTTACTATTACTAACGGTTTTGATGCTGATATAAGTGATGAAAATGTTGCTTTAGATTCAAAATTCAGTTTAACTCATATAGGTTTAATGAATGCCGATAGAAATCCTAAAATGTTATGGGAAGTTCTTTCTAAAATTATTGCTGAAAATGAAGATTTTAAAAACGATTTTCAATTAAAGTTGATAGGTAAAATTGACGCTACAGTTTTACGGGATATTTCAAATTTTCAACTTTCAAATAATGTTCAAGTTATTGATTATGTATCTCATGATGAAGTGATTGAATTTCAAAAAAAATCACAAGTTTTGGTGTTGATTGTAAATAACGTTCCAAGTGCAAAAGCTATAATTACAGGCAAGATTTTTGAATATTTAATGGCAAAACGTCCAATTTTAGCTATAGCACCTACAAATGGAGATTTACAAGAGATTATTTCTAAAACCAATTCCGGGACTGTAGTTAATTTTGATGACAGTAAACATTTAAAAAGAGTTATTTTAGATTTGTATGCTAAATTTAAACAGAATAACTTAACCGTTACTTCAGAAAATATTCAGCAATATCATAGAAAAGAACTCACAAAAAAACTTTCTGAAATAATTTTTAAGATCACTAAATGAAAAAAATAGTAACCATATTAGGCGCACGTCCGCAGTTTGTTAAAGCAGCTGTTTTAAGCAGAGTTATTTCAAAGCACAATGAAATTGAAGAAGTAATTATACATACAGGGCAACATTTTGATACTAATATGAGTGCTGTTTTTTTTGATGAAATGGAAATACCAAAACCTACATACAATTTAAATATTAACGGGTTGAGCCATGGTGCAATGACAGGGCAAATGCTTTTAAAAATTGAAGAGGTTTTAGTAAATGAAAAACCCGATTTAGTGGTAGTTTATGGTGATACAAATTCTACTTTGGCAGGTGCTTTAGCGGCTAAAAAATTACATATAAAAGTTGCTCACGTTGAGGCAGGTTTGCGTTCATTTAATATGAAAATGCCTGAAGAAGTAAATCGTATTTTGACGGATAGAATAGCCGATTTATTGTTATGCCCAACTGCTACAGCTATTGAAAACCTTAAAAATGAAGGTTTTGATAATTTTACTTCTAAAGTTGTAAAATGTGGTGATATTATGAAAGACGCTGTTGAATTTTACGGTAAAATTTCAGCAAAAAAATCTACCATTATTTCAAAATTAGATTTAATGGAAAATGAGTTTGTACTGGCAACCATTCACAGACAAGAAAATACGGATGATATTGAAAAATTGAAAGGTATAATTGCCGGATTGGAAGAAATTGATAGACAAAAGAAAGTTATATTACCGCTTCATCCAAGAACTAAAGGTATTTTAGAGAAAAACAATTTGAAAACATCGCTTACCACTATTGAGCCTGTAGGTTATTTTGATATGTTGGAACTTTTAAAAAAGTGTAATTTGGTTGTGACAGATAGTGGAGGTTTGCAAAAAGAAGCTTTTTTTAATAAAAAATACGGCATTATTGCTCGTGAAGAAACCGAGTGGATAGAGCTTGTAAAAAATGGTTTTGCTAAAATTGTGGGAAGTGATAAAACAAAAATTATTGCTGCATATACACATTTTCAAAATTCAAAAAGTGATTTTTCAATGAGTTTGTACGGCGATAAAATTGGGGAAAGAATTTATAAAGAAATTCATAATATATTGTAATGGGAATTGTATTAAAACAATCATTTATAAATACCATAATTCTTTTTGTGGGTTTTGCAATTGGTGGTATTAATGTGATGTTTTTATTCACTCATTTTTTACATGAAGATTATTTTGGATTAATTACTTTTTTACTCTCAACTGCCAATATTTTGTTGCCTTTATTGGTTTTTGGAATGCAACATACTATTATAAAATATTATTCAGCTTATAAAACAAAAACAGAACAAGATACATTTTTAACTACAGCACTTTTTACACCTTTATTAGTAATAATTCCTGTAAGTTTATTGGGTATTTTAGCTTACGAGCAAATATCAAATTGGCTTTCTGCTGAAAATCCCCTGATAAAAAATTACACATATCTAATATTTTTACTAGCCATATTTATGGGCTATTTTGAAGTATTTTATTCGTGGACAAAAATTCAATTTAAATCTGTTTTTGGAAATTTTGTAAAAGAAGTTTTTGCTCGTATTTGCACATCATTTTTACTTATAGCTGTATATTTAAAATGGTTAACAAACGAAGAATTTATTTATGCAATTGTAATAGTTTACGGACTTAGAATGCTTATAATGAAATTGTATGCGTTTTATGTTTATAAGCCAAAACTGTTATTTAAATTACCCAAAAATATTAAAGAAATTATTTCATTTTCGGCATATATAATTGTTGCAGGTTCAGCTGCAGGAGTTTTATTGGAAATTGATAAGTTTATGATTCCACAAATGGAAAAAATTGCAGAGGTTGCTTATTATTCGGTAGGTATTTATATTGCAAGTGTTGTGGCAATACCAACTCGTGCTATGCAACAAATTACAATTCCTATCACTGCAAAAGATATGAATGAAAATAATATTGATGAAGTTGGCAAATTATACAAGCAAACCTCTATTAATCTTTTAGTAGCCGGAGGTTTACTTTTTTTGCTGATTAATTTAAATATTGCTGATTTATACGAGTTAATTAATAAACCTCAGTTTACAAAAGGAATATGGATTGTTTTAATAATTTCAGTAGCTAAATTGATGGAACTAGCTTTAGGAACAGGAAATGCCATTTTAGTAAACTCCAAATATTATAAAATATTCTTTTATATGTCCTTAGCTATGGCTGTAACAGTAATATTTCTTAATAAATGGTTAATTAATTTGATTGGGATAAATGGTGCTGCTTTAGCAACTTTAATAGTTGTTTTAATTTATAGCAGTATTAAAATAGTTTATATAAAATATAAGTTAAATATTCAGCCTTTTAGTATAAATACGCTTAAGTTGTTATTAATTACAACTGTTATTTTTGTAGTATTTTATTTTTGGAATTTTAATATACATCCTATTTTATCAATAGTTTTGAAAAGTGTTATTGTAAGTATATTGTATGTGTTTTTTATTAGAAAGGCTCAAATATCAGAGGATATTGACAGTTTGGTTTCCAAATATTTTAAATGATAAAAACCTGCAACAGCAGGTTTTATTTTTAAGAAACGATAATAATACGTTTATTCAAATTTTTATAAGAGCTACTTTTGACTTCTCCAATATATTTTACTTTTCCATTTGGGTTGTTTATAATGTGTAAATTACCAACTTTTTGAAGTTTTCCGTGTTTGTATTTAAGATCAATTGCACCTATTTGAGCTACTTTTCCTGTTCTGGTATAAAATATAGGTACGTTTCCAACTTGTGTAATTTGACCTTTAAAATTTCTAACAATAGCAACACTTCTATTTCTTTCAAATCTAGGGTTTCTATGACTGTATAGTGTATTTAAATTTAGTTTAGAAAATTTAAATTCGCCATTAGGTAAAACGGAAAATTTAATACCATTTTCTACAAATACAATTGGTTGTATTTTAACTGTGTTATAATCTATTTTGTTGTTTGTATTTTCGTTTGATTTTGCTTCAATTGTTGAAACAAACATAAACATTGCCATAATAACTAGTAATCCTTTTTTCATAATAAATAATTTAAAAGATTATGCTTACTCTATAAGTTTTTCGGCTTCTACTTAATCTTAATTTTTCAAAGAGTGTGCCAAAGTATTTATTTATTTTTTCTGAATAAAACCAGAAACCCGTTAAAAGTTTACTTTTAACGGGTTGTCTTTATGAAAAATCAATTTAAGCAGTATAAATTTTAATAAATGTAATTCAATCAAATATAGAATTAAAAAATAAATGAAAATGTAATTAATGTTACAACAGGAACTAACTTTAAATTGATATATTCGGCAAACTTTATAATATCTAGATTTTATAGAAATGGATTATTTGCTGCATGTTTTTTACGGAATTATAATGGCATATTTTGGACTTATTTCTCCGGGAATGCTTAATATGACTGCTTTAAGAACCAGATTACAAATTGGGAAATCTCAAAGTGTAAACTTTGCGCTTGGTGCAGCTTCAATTGTTTTTGTGCAGGCTGCTATTGCGTTATTTTTTGCTGATTATTTTGTTAAAAACCCAAATGTGGTTGATAATTTAAAAATGTTTGGAGTTTTGGTTTTTTTTATATTATCGGTTGTATTTTTTTTACAATCAAGAAAAAGAGTTTCTGCAATAAAAAAATCATCTAAAGGAAATTATTTTTTAAAAGGTATGGGAATGTCATCTATAAACATGTTGGCTATACCATTTTATTTAGGAGTTAGTATTGTTTTGGCTTCAGAAGATAAAGTAATTTTAGAATTTCCATATATTTTATTTTTTGTTTTTGGAGCTTCGGTAGGTTCATTTTTATTATTTTACACATATATATCTTTTGCGAAAATTATTATAAACAGGATTTCATTTATAGTAAAAAACATTAATATAATTTTAAGTTTATTGTTTTTTAGCTTAGGAATTTTTACCTTGATAAAGTTATTTACATAGTTTAACTTTTTTATATGACAGAAGCTATTGAGAAAAATTTACAAAGAGGTGTTTCACTTTTAAACTATATTACTGATGAACAATATAGTGATACAACAATAGCTCCATATTATTCGAGTATTGGAGGTCATATGCGACATGTTTTAGATGTTTTTAATTGTATTTTTGAAGGATTGCATTCAAAAAAGATAAATCTTATCAATCGTAAAAGAAATCAATTAGTTGAGAAATATACTAAAAATGGAATTGAGTATTTTAATGAAATAATTGACCAATGTAAATTGCTTAAAAATGAGGATTTTAATCAGTTGATTGAAGTTACAGACGATTTAGGTTTAGGTACTGTTACTGTAAATTATACTTTAGGAGCTGTTTTAATTCAGGCTCATAGCCATGCCATTCATCATTTTGCAAGTGTTGGATATATTATTTCACAATTAGGAATTCAATTACCCGATGAAGATTTTGGGTTTAATCCTACCACTCCAAAATCAATTTAAAATTAGCGACTTACCTTTTGTAGCTAAAATCGTGCCATTTATTAAAAAATTAATACCAAATAAAATTAATTTTTCTAATCAAATTGAAAGCCATAATTTTGATAGGAATTCAGGTTATTATTTTAATAAGTTTTGTATGATTATCCCCATAAATTATCGTAAATAAATGAATAAAATTTTAGCCCTAATATTCTTCTTTTTTTTCTTACATATTTCAATAGTTGCTCAAGTTAAAATAGGAAATAATCCCTCTCAAATTAATAAAAACTCTTTGTTAGAACTAGAAAGTTCAGACAAGGTATTAGTTTTAAGTAGAATTACTTCAGATCAAATGAATAAAATAAATCCTTTGCAAGGAGCAATGGTTTATAATATTGATGAAAAATGCATTTTTGTTTTTGAAGGTACAAAATGGAAAAGTTTGTGTAACTCAGGAACTGTTGTTACAACATCTTCAACCATGCCTACAGCTAATGCAGTTGGAGATTTTTGGATTGATGATACAAAGTCTAGAAATTTAGTTCAAATATGGGACGGAAGAGGTTGGGTTCCTATTAATATTAATCCTAAAAGTGGAGAAGGAGCTCCAACTACAGCAACAGTTCAAAACTCAATTGCAGGAGATATATATGTAGATGAAACTACAGGGAATTTATATACATATAATGGAAGCAATTGGTTAAATAATACATCTACAAATACCAGTACCGTTAATAATGGTATAAGTAAAAATTTAAGCAATGTTATTCAGTTAGGAGGAACATTACTTAAAGCTACAGAAATAACTACAAATTCAGTAAATACATTAGCTATTAGAGGTTTAGAAGATATAAATGAAGCTGATGAGACCGATTTAGTTGTGGTTGAAAAAGATACAGGAATATTAAAAAAAGTAACAGCTTCATCATTATTGAAAGAAGAAGTAGTTTTAATAATTGCTCAAGACAATCAAATTCAATTTACTACACCATTACCAATTACAAATTCTAAAAAAGTTAATGTGTATAGAAATGGGGTTAGAATCGATTTTACAGTAATTGATAGTACTACCATTGAGTTGGAAGCTGAAGCGGTTTGCTATCAAAATGATGAAATAAGGATTGTTCAATTTTACTAAGTATATAAATTAAAAAAATAAATATCAACAAAATAAAACGATTTACGATGATAAAAACGCCCAATTAAACTTAAGTAAGTAAAGAAAAAAGATAAAAATAAACATTTAAAAACTAATCAAATTAAAATTTAAAAAAATGAAAACAAATTCAAAATTAAACAATAGAATAAAATTAGGAGTATTTGCCTTATTTATGTTAGCATTTAGCTTTGCAAATGCACAAGCAACTGCGGATGTTGCTAAAGGAAGTACAGCAGTTAAAGTAATTGATAATAAAGGTACTATTAAATATTTTCAATCAAACAATGGAATTACACAAATTGTTAATTCAACGGATGATGTTACAACAACAACATGGCAATTAGGAGGAACATTAACTGATGATACTTATATTGATGCTTCTGGTGCAGTTTTTGCAATTACTGGAATTAGTGAAACAGCTTTAACAGCTGCCACAGCTGTTGATGGAACCGGATTTACACTTCTAGTAAGGGATGAAACATCTGGAGAAATTCAAAAAATGTTAGCTACTGATTTGATTACAAGTGGACAAACTGTTTTTACTGTTGCTACTACAGGTGATGATACTTTTGACGTAGCTTCTGGTACTCCTGCAATGAGTGGAGCACAAATTCCATTACCTGAGTATAGTAAAGTTTGGGTATATAGAAATGGTGCAAAATTAATTGCTAACGTAGATTATACAATTAGTGGTTCAGTAGTTACGATTAATGTAACTGCTGATTTACCAAATTATGCAGGTGATATTATTGAGATTCAATATATTAAATAATTAATATACTTAAACTGTTTTTTAAAACAGCAATGAAGTGTTGTTATTTCTTGAAATATAATTAGGTTGCCGTGTAAACGGCAACCTACAAGAAATAAATCTTTATATGAGTTGTCAAGGGTAATAATACCTGTAAAATTATAATCTATGTTAATACCATTTCAATACTCTTTACTAAGTGTATTTTTAAATTAAGATTAATTGTTTTATATGTTTCAAAAAAAAATCATTAGATTTTTACTACTTATTATAGTATGCTTTAGCTTTGTGCAAATTAGTTTTGCACAACAAGTTACTGTAATTAATCAGAAAGGAACAAAAATAGATGTAATTAACAATACTGTAACTACGGGAGCAGAGCCAACAAGTCCGTTAATAGCAGATATTTGGTTTGATACCATTACCAATATATCTAAAATTTATGACGGAATACAATGGATTGAATTAGATGTAGATACAGTAACAACAGCTTCCATAGCACCTGCAATACCAGTTGTTGGAGATATTTGGTTTGATAATACAGATGTTAATAGTGTAATAACCAAAATATGGGATGGTACTTCTTGGCTTACAATTAAAGCAAAAGTAGTAAGTACAGATACTAATAACGATATTACTTTAGGTACAGATGGAGGTGCCTATTTTCAAAGTCCAATTAAAGCATTTGCAAAAGTTGAAATAACTTATGATGGAAGTGATAATTATACAGGGCATTCAATAGCTAAAGAATTAAATGTTAATACTATTACAAGGGTTAGTGAAGGAGTATATGATGTAATTTTTGATACAGCTTTATCTGATTTATTGGATGATAATTACATAATTCAATTAACGGTTAAAGATTGTGAAGGTAACTGTCCGGGAACAACTTCTCAAAATTATGATGATATTGGAATTACATATAGCAGTCAGTCTAACACTGGTTTTAGAATTCTTATTGGAGACAGTGATAATGGAAGTAATCGTAAAGATCCTGTTGATATAGAGTTTATGTTAACCGTTATAAGTTTATTCTAATTAAGTAAAAAAATGAAAAATTATTTAATAGTAATTAGTTTTTTTTTAAATGTTTCTATAGCTTTTTCGCAGCTGGATGAAAATTCTGTAATGGGAATACCATCTGGAACAGCTTCTGAAATTAATGCTGTAACAACAGCAACAGCTGGTTCTATTGCTTATAACACAGAATCAAAAAAGATAATGGTTTTTGATGGTACTATTTGGGTAAACACTACTAATAGTAGTAATGAAAATTGGTTAATTACAGGAAATAATCTTAACGCATCGGATAATAATTTTTTAGGAACTACTAATGATGTGAAAATGCAAATACGGTCCAATAACACACCTATGTTAGAGTTTGGTAGAAGGCAAACATTAGGATTGGATAAACCTTACCCAGATTATGAGCGTTTAGATCAACCATTGGTATATGTAAAAGGAGACGGAAACACAGCAGGATTACAATTTGCAGCTTCTGGAGCATCTTTTTACAAACCCATTTTTTTTACAACAGCAAATGGTAGTTTTAGATTAAAAGGAAGTGCTGGTGGTACCGATTTATTTGAAATAGGATCTGCAGGTCCAAATAATGATGGTAGATTAGAATTTGTTATTGGAGATGATGGTGCGGAACCAATTATATTTAAAAGGTATGATTATAGAGATCAAACAAATAAAGAATTATTTAGAGTACAAGGTAGTGATAATTCTGCTAGTGCTAAAACAAGGTTTGGTATTAATATAAATCCTTCTGGAATAGCTATTGATCAAACTTATAATGACGCTCAAACAAGTTTAAATATTGCGAATTCAACATTTCAAGTTAATGGATCAGTTTCAAAATCAATTATTAGTACTACTGGCAATTTAACATTAACTGAAGATCATCATACTATTATATTAGAAGGAAATCATGCTATAACATTACCTACTGCAAATTCTTGTACAGGTAGGATATATATTATTAAAAATAAGAATGATTTTGCAACTACTATTTCTTCATACATAAATGAAAAAGGCGTAAGCATACAAACTATTAATAATAATTCAGTTTTATGGATTCAAAGTGATGGTGCTGATTGGCAGCAGATTACAGCAACAAATGTTGTAAGTTCTGATGCAAATAATGCTATTTCTGTAGGTACTGATGGTGGTGCATATCAAAAACAAGTGTATGAAAAAATTGTAATTTGGGCAGATGAAAATGGAACTTTGTCGGATAATAATTTACAATGGTCATTTGGAAATGGAGCCACAGGACAAATAGGTATACCATTACCTGAAGCATGGGAAGCATATGCGGTTAGTTTTAATGCAGCAAATACAAATGGAGCATCAGAAACGGTAAAGATGGCTATAATAGATTCAGATACGAATACTAACTTATTTACGTTTACAGCAAGTGGTAGTGTGAACAATATGGTTTATACGGAAATATTAACGACACCAATAAGTATTCCAGCAGGAACAAGTTTAGGATTTAGAACAGTTACTGTAAGTGGAACTGTAAAGAATGTTAGAGTTGCTGTTTTTTTAAGGAGATTACCAGATTAATTATATAGAGTAGAGAAGCGTGTTTATAAAAGAGAAATATTATTTAATTACGATTATCTATTTATGTATTTTTAAATTAAATGCACAAACCGCTTTCCAAAATTTTGGTACTATTCAAATACATACTAATGGTGAAATAGGCTTTCATACAAATTTAGTAAATGACGGTACTTTTGATCAAAATAAAGGCTTGGTTGGTTTCTATAATAATAACAACTTTTTAGAAGTTTTAGGAGCTAATAAACCTGTATTTTATAATGTTGAAGTTGATGTTGTTGATGATTTATACTTAGGAACATCAGTAGGAGTTACTAATAATTTATCTTTTATAACAGGTAAAGTGCAAACACCAAGAGATAATACAAGTATTTCTTTAGAATTTTTGAATTACAACGTTTATTCAGGTGAAGGAGATAATGAATATGTAGATGGGTATGTACTTACAGAAAATATAGGTGAATTTATTTTTCCAATAGGTGATGATGATTCATTTCGTCCAATGATTATTCCAAATCAGGAAGTAAATACATATTACAAAGGAGCTTATTTTAAAGAGAATCCTAACAGTCCAACTACTTTTTTGCAAAGTTTTAATACAAAAAACATGCAGTTTGAATTGTCAAAAATAAATGAAGAAGAATTTTGGGATTTGGATGGAAATATGGAAACAAACGTTGTTTTAACTTGGGATTCAACTAGTAAAATTAATTTAATTTCAAACGATATCAAAAATTTACGAGTAGTTGGATGGGATAAAATTACAGGAAAATGGGTTGATTTAGGTAGTGAAAATGTGGTTGGAAATATAAATGAGGGAAGTATAAAATCAAGTAAGTTTATTCCGAATGACTATGATGTTTTAACAATAGGATCAGACTTAAGAAATGTATTAGGAGTTATAACTTCAAAAAATTATGGAATATCTCCTAATGGTGATGGTATTAATGATACTTTTGTAATTGAAGGTCTTGAACTATATCCAAATAATACCTTAAAAATACTAAACCGATGGGGAGCTGTTGTATATAGTACTACTAATTATAAAAATGATTGGGATGGTATTTCAGAGCATGAACTAACCATTGGTAAAAAAACAAGATTACCCGCAGGAACTTACTTTTATATTTTATATTTAAATGGTAAAAAAAGTAGCAGAACAGGCTATATTTATTTAAATAGATAAGCTTTGTTGTTTTATCAATTTAGTATGTTTTTTAATTTTGAGTACACTTTTAATAAAATCACTAATTTTATCGAAAGGAATTTGGTTTTGTGAGTGATTTATCAAGGCTATTTTATAAAGCAATTTCCAATGGATACAAATTTCTTTTAAAGCTTGTAAATAAGAACCATTAACAGAATCATAAATGTGAGTTGGTTCGGCAATAATGCCGTTTAATTCAATTATTTTAAAATCTTTTAGTTGTATTAAATGTTCAAACGACTCATATTTCATATCAATTCTTCCATAATACACTTGAGGAATTCTTTTAAAAATGGCATCTATTGCTTTTTCCAATTTTTTATCAATTAAATAATTACCATTAATAAATTGAGTGCCTTTTGAGTGATTTCCAATAGTGCTAATTATTTTTTTTTCGCCATTTTTTAATACCATATCAAAATCTTTAAAATGAAGATTTTTAATTACATCCATATAATTTTTAGCACGTTTGTTTTGTTGAATTAATTGAAATAAAGTAGCTTTTCCATCTCCGGTTACAGTTAAATATTTTTTAAGGGTTATTGAAGTGATTTTTCCTTTTGTTTCATTAGGCATACGGTGATAAAAAATACCACACTCATTAGAATAATCTACATATTCCTGAATAATTAAATCTATATAATTATTTTTATTTAAATAAGTTTGAAGTGCTGCTTCAGTATCTAACTTTTTAACTAATAATCCTCTAAAACCTATATCCGGTTTAATAATTAAAGGGTATTTAAGATTGTTTTTTTGGATTAATTGTGCTACAGTATTAAAACTTTCGTGAGCTTTTATAAAAATTGAAGTAGGTCTAAATGATTCAGGAATAAGTTCAAGGGTTTTAAATTTAGATTCACTGCCATTTCCTGAGTGTACTATAGCTGGATTCACTGCTGAAAAAAACACCATATTTTTAGCTCGCAACGCTAAATATAGTGCATAGGGTAGTAGTGGAACATAAAACATATATGCAGGCCAATACTCCCAGTTTTTAAGTTTAGTAAACTTTAGGTATTTCATTCTTTATCATTAAAAAAAGCGTTTAAAATAATTTTAATACCTAAAAAACCTAAAATGATTGCAGTTATGGCTAAACCTATACCAATAACAATCCATATATAATTATTTTGTTGCTTTATAGCTTTATAGCCAATAGTAATTAAAATAGGCGCTAAAATAACTAACGGTAAAGCAATTAATTCATATTTTAAGCCTCTTACAAGCTCTTTTCTATCGGTTGCCATTGGTGTAATTATTAATTGCGTTTCTTACATTTTTATATTTTAAAAGAAGTTCATTTGCTTTTTCTTCAGAAATATTTAATTCATCCATTAACATTTTAGTACCACGATCAACTAATTTGTTGTTTGTTAATTGCATATCAACCATTTTGTTTCCTTTCACTTTACCTAGTTGAATCATTATACTGGTTGAAATCATGTTTAAAACGAGTTTTTGTGCGGTACCGGCTTTCATTCTAGAACTGCCGGTAACAAATTCAGGACCAACAATAATTTCAATAGGGTATTGAGCTACTTTACTTAGAGGACTTCCTTCATTGCAAGTGATACAGCCTGTTAAAATAGAATTTTCATTACATTTTTGTATACCGCTAATTACATAAGGTGTTGTTCCGGAAGCAGCAATTCCAATTACGGAATCATTTTTATTTATATTAAATTTTTGTAAATCTTTCCAGCATTGTGTTGTAGAGTCTTCAGCAAATTCTACAGCCTTTCTTATGGCTGAATCTCCACCAGCAATAATTCCAATAACAAGGTTATGTGAAACTCCAAATGTTGGAGGACATTCTGATGCATCAACAATTCCGAGTCTGCCGCTTGTTCCGGCTCCTATGTAAAAGAGTCTGCCACCTTTTTTCATTCTATATACTATTGAATTAACTAGATTTTCAATAGCAGGGATAGCTTTTTCAACAGCGTACGGAACGCTTTTATCTTCTACATTTATGTTTGTAAGAAGTTCTTTTACAGTCATTTTTTCTAGATGATTGTAATTTGATGCCTGTTCTGTTGTTTTTATAAAACTCATAATTCAAAAATACTAAAAGTAATAGATTATTAATTAGATATTTTTTAATGTGACCTAAAATATTTTTATGTGTCCAATTATTAAAACGATCATATTTTTAAAGTATAATAATAAGAGAGCGCTTCCCCAGCGTGTAGTAACAATGATTAAGTAAGAATAATTATTGGTTAGTAAGAAAAAAAGCGAGAATTTATTTCTCGCTTTTTTTATTTGCTTTTTGCTAAAATGTTGTCTACTGTTTTTAAGATAGCTCTACGAAATACTTGCTATTATAGTATTTAATGTATTGCTAGGTCTCATTGCTTTTCTAGTTAACGCTTCATTTGGTTCATAATAGCCTCCAATATCAACAGGAGAGCCTTGAGCTGCATTTAACTCATTAATAATAGTAGTTTCATTAGATTCTAATTCTTTAGCAACTTTAGTAAATCTGTCTTTTAATTCAATATCTTTATTTTGAGTTGCTAATGCCTGCGCCCAATAAGTAGCTAAATAATAATGACTTCCTCTATTATCTAATTCACCTACTTTACGAGAAGGAGATTTTTTATTTTCTAAAAACTTATCGGTAGCATCATCTAAAGTTTCTGCTAAAACTAATGCTTTAGGATTGTTAAAGTTATTGCCTAAATGTTCTAACGAAACAGCTAACGCTAAAAATTCACCTAAAGAATCCCATCTTAAATGACCTTCTTCAACAAATTGTTGCACGTGTTTAGGAGCAGAACCTCCTGCACCGGTTTCAAATAAACCACCACCATTCATTAAAGGAACAATAGAAAGCATTTTTGCGCTAGTACCAAGCTCTAGAATTGGAAATAGGTCTGTTAAAAAATCACGCAATACATTTCCTGTAACAGAAATAGTATCTAAACCATTTTTTATTCTTTTTAAAGTAAATTGCGTTGCATCTTTTGGCGACATAATTTGAATGTCTAAGCCAGTTGTATCGTGGTTTGGTAAATATTTTTGTATTTTTTTAATAATTTGAGCATCATGTGCTCTGTTTTTATCTAACCAAAATATTGCCGGAGTGTTGGTAGCTCTTGCTCTATTTACAGCAAGTTTAATCCAATCTTGAATAGGTGCATCTTTTACTTGACACATTCTCCAAATATCCCCTTTTTCAACAGGATGCTCTATCAATATTTTACCGGAAGCATCTACAACCTGAACTGTTCCTTTATCTTGTATTTCAAAAGTTTTATCATGCGAACCATATTCCTCCGCTTTTTGAGCCATTAAACCAACATTAGGAACAGTACCCATTGTAGTAGGATCAAAAGCGCCATTCTTTTTGCAAAAATCTATGGTTACTTCATATATTCCTGCATAACTACTGTCTGGTATTACTGCTTTTGTATCTTGTTGTTTTCCTTCAGCATTCCACATTTGACCAGAAGTACGAATCATTGCAGGCATAGAAGCATCAATAATAACATCACTTGGTACGTGAAGGTTAGTTATGCCTTTATCTGAATTTACCATTGCTATGGAAGGACCATTTTCAAAACAAGATTTAATATCAGCTTCAATAGCTGATTTTTGAGTTTCAGGTAAATTTTGAATTTTATTTAATAAATCTCCAAAACCATTATTTACATCAACTCCAAGTTCTTCTAATAAAGTACCATGTTTTTCAAAAACATTCTTAAAAAAAACACTTACTGCATGTCCAAAAATTATAGGATCGGAAACTTTCATCATAGTTGCTTTCATATGTAATGAAAACAATACATTTTTATCTTTAGCATCTTTAATTTGTTTTTCAAGAAAGTTTACTAATGCTTTTTTACTCATTACAGTGGCATCAATAATTTCTCCGGCTAATAAAGCTGTTTTATCTTTTAAAACTGTAGTTGTTCCATTTTTATCAATAAATTTAATTTTAACATCAGTATCTGTTGAAATAGTTAAAGATTTTTCGTTAGAATAGAAATCTCCTTTACCCATTGTTGCCACATGAGTTTTAGAATCGGCAGACCAAGCACCCATAGAATGGGGATTTTTTTTAGCATAGTTTTTAACTGCTTTAGGAGCTCTACGATCAGAATTTCCTTCACGTAATACCGGATTTACAGCTGAACCTTTTACTTTATTGTATTTTTTTTGTATTTCTTGTTCTTCAGCTGTTTTAGGGTCTTCAGGATAATTGGGAATATTATATCCTAAAGATTTTAACTCTTTAATAGCTTCCTTTAATTGAGGTACCGAAGCAGAAATATTAGGAAGTTTAATAATGTTAGCTTCTGGTTTTTTAGCCAATTCTCCTAATTCTTCTAAAGTATCTGATACTTTTTGTTCGGGAGTTAAACTTTCAGGGAATACCGCTAAAATTCTATTAGCTAAAGAAATATCTTTGGTTTCAATTTCTATACCTGAAGGTTTTGTGTAGGCTTCAACTATTGGTAAAAATGAATAGGTTGCTAAAGCAGGAGCTTCATCTGTTTTTGTGTAAATTATTTTAGTTGTTTTACTCATGATTATTTTTATGTTTTCAAAGCTATAAACTATGTGGTTATAGCATTACTGATTAAGTTTAAATTAAGCAGTGCAAATATAATCATATTGTAATAAAAATCTATTGCGAAAACGTTATAAATAGAGGTTTTGTATTAATTATTACATAAAAATAATCTTGAAAAATTAAAGGAATAGTAATAGTAGAAAAAAACAAAAGCCATAATAACGATTACTCACTATCATGGCTTTTTGCTGAAACACTTTTTTTAATAAGTCTTTAGCTTTTTTTAAGTGACTAATGTTATTCTCTTATAAGTATAACGCATTAAAAAAAAGTACTAAAACTTGGGTTTCTTACGAATCACTTCTTATTAAACTAGTTGCTTCTTTTAAAATAATGTCTAAGACTTTGTTGTAACTTTTTTCAAAATCACATATCTTAAAACGTTATTTTAAAATTTGTCTTTAAAACCATGTATCCATCTATTCATGCTAAATACTTGGGCACATTACTTTATAAAAGTTTGGCTTTAAAAACTATGTTCAAGAACATTTTTGAATTTCACTTCGACACTGTTAAAAAAAACTTCCAACTTGCGTTTTAAATTTTTTGTGATAACATATCTCTGTTAATTCTTATGTAAAATAAGTACGTAAAAATTTAATTTCCAAATTTATAATTGTTTTATTTTGAACAATATATGAACTTAGGTTATTAACAATTGTTAATAACAATAAAGCCCGTTTTGAAACTCAAAACGGGCTTATTTAATTTCTTTTTAGAAAGTTGATTAACGTCTTCTTTCTTTAATTCTTGCTTTTTTACCTGTTAAATCTCTAAAGTAGAAAATACGTGCTCTACGCACTCTACCATGTTTATTAACTTCAATTTTTTGAATTGCTGGTAAATTTACAGGAAAAATACGCTCAACTCCAACTGTTCCAGACATTTTTCTGATAGTGAATGTTTCAGAAGCACCTGTACCTCTTTTTTGAATTACAGTACCTCTAAAAAACTGAGTACGTTTTTTTTCACCTTCTTTAATTTCGTAGTATACAGTTATAGTATCTCCTGCTTGAAATTCAGGAAATTCGTTTTTTGTTACAAATTCGTCTTGTACAAATTTTACTAAATTTTCCATTGTTACTTTTTTAATGGGTTTTCCATAAATCAACATTCACGATTTTCGTCAGAGGTTGATTTTGAGTGTGCAAATTTAGTAAAAAAGTTTAGTCTTCCAACAAATCAGGTCTTATTTTTTTAGTATGTTCAAGCGCTTTTTCGTTACGCCACTCTTCAATTTTTGGAAAATTACCCGATAAAAGTATGTCTGGTACCTTTAAACCTTTGTATTCCGATGGTCTGGTGTATACAGGTGGTGATAGTAAATTGTCTTGAAATGAGTCGGTTAGGGCAGAGGTTTCATCACCTAAAACACCTGGAATTAATCTGATAATTGTGTCGCATAATACCGCTGCACCTAATTCTCCACCACTTAAAACAAAATCTCCAATCGAAATTTCTTTTGTAATAAATAAATCTCTAACTCGTTGATCTACACCTTTATAATGTCCACAAAGGATTATGATATTTTTAATTAAAGATAATGTATTGGCGGTTTGCTGATTTAAAGTTGGAGCATCAGGAGTCATATAAATAATTTCATCATATTCACGTTCCTGTTTTAATTTTGAAATGCATTTATCAATAGGTTCAACCATTAATACCATACCTGCGCCACCACCAAATTGGTAATCGTCAATTTTTCCATAATCGTTAATAGCATATTCTCTTAAATCGTGAAAATAAACTTCAACCAATTTTTTATCAATAGCACGTTTAATAATGGAATATTCAAACGGACTTTTAATTAATTCTGGAGAAACGGTAATAATATCAATTCGCATGTTGCAAAGATAAATCTTTTTTGAGTTATAAAGTTGGAAAAGGCGAAAGTTAAGATTTAGTATTAGTAGCTTTAATCATTCTATCTACATCAAAAAGATCTTTTTTTAATTCAATAGTATTAAATCCTTTCAATTTTAATAAATCTACAGTTTCTTTCCCTAAATATTGATTGATTTCAAAATACAAATTTCCGTTTTTTGTAAGATAAGACTTTGCTAAATCGGCAATTTTATCATAAAAAAGGAGAGGATTGTTATTTTCAACAAATAAAGCCAAATGTGGCTCATTAGCCAATACGTTTTGGTGCATTTTTTCTTTTTCTAATTCTCGTACGTAAGGAGGATTGCTAACGATAATATCAAAGGTGTATTGTAATTCTTCAATCTTTAAAATATCAGTTTCAATAAAATTGACACTCACTTTGTTAATTTTAGCATTTTTTTGAGCTATTTTAATAGCTTCCGAAGAAATATCAATAGCATAAACTTCAGCATTTGGTAAATTTTTAGCTAGCGAAATAGCAATACAACCGCTTCCTGTACCAATATCAAGGATATTGAGTTTTGAGTTTTGAGTTTTGAGTTTTGAGTTTTTGAGAACCCATTCAATCAATTCTTCAGTTTCAGGGCGTGGAATTAATACCTTATTATTTACCTTCAATTTTAAGCCGAAAAATTCAGTTTCACCTAAAATATATTGTATCGGGATTTCTTTTTTTAGTTTTGACAATGCTTCTTGAAAAAAATCAAATTCATTTTTGCTGAATTCTAAATTTGGTTGAAGTGCTAATTCAACACGAGATAAATTCAGCTTAAATTCTATCAATATATTAAAAAATGATTGAATTTCAGTTAGTGGATACAAATTAGAAAGCTCTGTAAAAAAATGTTTTTTATAGTTGTTAATCAGCATTATAAATCTTTAAGCATCCATAAATTGCAAGAATAATGTCCGGTATCGCCCATTGGAGCATCTAAATCTTTAAACCCTACTTTTCTGTATAATTTTCGAGCATCTTCCATATAAGGCAAGGTTTCTAAATAGCATTGTTTAAAACCAAATTCTTTTGCTTTTTGTAAGCATAAACTCATCATTTTATTTCCTAAACCTAAACCTCTTGCTTCTGGTAAAAAATACATTTTTTGAAGCTCACATACATTTCCTTCGTAATTTTCCAATTGAGCAATTCCGGCACCACCATAAATATTTCCTTTAGATTCAATTACATAGTAAACCGATTTGTTTTTATTATAAGCTTCATATAAAGTATCTAAAATCTTATCAGCATAAGCCGTTCCAACTTTAGGTACACCAAATTCTATCAAAACATCTCTAATGGTTTTTGCAATATGAGGATTATCTTCTGGTTTAATTTCTCGAATTCTAAAATTATTGAGAGTCATTTTAATATATTATTTTTGCGATGTGAATATACATGAAAAATACATAAAACGCTGTATTGAGTTGGCAAAAAATGGGTTAGGAAAAACCTATCCTAATCCAATGGTAGGAAGCGTTATTGTATTAAATAATGAAATTATTGGTGAAGGTTGGCATCAAAAAGCAGGAGAACCTCATGCGGAGGTAAATGCTATAAATTCAGTAAAAAATAAATCGTTATTAAAAGATTCTACAATATATGTGAGTTTGGAGCCTTGTTCTCATTGGGGAAAAACACCGCCGTGTGCTAATTTAATTGTAGAAAAAGGTATAAAAAATGTGGTTATTGGGACAATAGATTCCAATAGTTTAGTTAGTGGAAAAGGGATTGAGCACCTGAAAAAAAATGGTTGTAATGTAATTGTTGGTGTTTTGGAAAATGAATGTAATCAATTAAATAAGCGTTTTTTTACGTTTCATAATAAAAAGAGACCTTATATTATTTTGAAATGGGCTGAAACAGCTGATGGTTTTATTGATAAAATTAGAGGAGTTAATTCCAAAAATACACCTAATTGGATTTCAAATTCTTATTCGCAACAATTGGTACATAAATTACGTGCTGATGAACAAGCTGTTTTAGTAGGTGCAACAACAGCTTTAAATGACAATCCAGCTTTAAATGTGAGAAGTTGGTACGGTGAAAATCCTGTAAGAGTTGTTTTAGATAGAAATTTAAAAATTCCTTCAACCTATAATTTGTTCGATAAAAGTATAAAAACAATTATTTTAACGGATAAAGAAGCGGAGTCTGGTGAGAATCTGGTTTTTGAAAAAATTGATTTCACACAAAATGTTCCGGAACAAATTTGTAAGATTTTATATAAGTACGAATTACAATCGGTTATTATTGAAGGAGGTTTTCAAACCTTGCAAAGTTTTATTGATGAGAATTTATGGGATGAAGCCTTTGTTTTTGTTGGGAATGTTGAATTTAAACAAGGTTTAAAAGCTCCAAAAATTGAAAAAGAGCCTGTTGAAGTTAAAAAAGTTTTAATGGACACTTTAAGTATTTATAGGAATATTTAAATGGTGGCTGAGCGGAGTCGAAGCCAATTTTTTGATAAATGTTATTTTGACTTCGATCAATCCCCTAAATTAAAATTCTATTCTTTTTCAAACATCTCAATTTTAGTTTCTCCGTCTGATTTTTTATAGCCTCTAAACATACCTGTTGAGTTAAAATCCCAGTAGATATCACCATACTTATCAAGTAAAATCATACCTCCTTCGCCACCAAGTTTACCGATTTGATTAAAAATTACTTCATACAAAGCCTCGGTAGGATTCATTTTTTTATATTGTATTAAATTTGATACTTCGTGAGCGGCAACAGTTCTAATAAAATATTCGCCTGTTCCCGTACACGAAATGCCGCAAGTTAAATTGTTTGCGTACGTTCCGGCACCTATAATTGGTGAATCACCAATTCGTCCGTATTTTTTATTGGTCATACCACCGGTTGAGGTTCCGGCAGCAATATTTCCTTCTTTATCAATAGCAACCGCACCAACTGTTCCGTATTTATGGTCGTCAATTAATTCGTTTTTTATTAGAAATGCTGAGTGATCTAATTCAGTTTTCTCTTTTCCTTGAATCTTTTTTAATTGATCCAATCTTTTTTGGGTGAAAAAATAAGAACTGTCAACCATTTCAATACCAAATTTCTTCACCATAATTTCTGCTCCTTTTCCGGAAAGCATTACATGTTCAGAACTATCCATAACCACACGAGCTGCTAAAATTGGGTTTTTTATATGATTTACTCCTGCAACAGCTCCTGAATTTAATGTTTTACCATCCATAATAGAAGCGTCCATTTCCTGATTTCCTTTACTGTTATACACAGCACCTTTTCCGGCATTGAATAAAGGAGAATCTTCCATTACATTTATAGCTGCTTGTATAGCATCTAAAGAAATTCCTCCTTTTTCTAAAACTTCGTAACCCGCATTTAAAGCTTCTTGAAGTTTGTCGTTATATGCTTGTTGTTGTTCATCGGTAAAATATTCACGTTTGATTCCTCCAGCACCTCCGTGTATTACAATTGAAAATGAATTTGGTTCTCGCTGCGGTTCATTTTTGTCCGATGTTTTACAAGAAAAAGCTAAAAGAAGAATAAATAGTAAAAGGATTGTTTTTTTCATTATGAAGTATATTTTATATTTCAAATATATTCAATTTAAAAGAGAAAACTAAAAGATTTGAATTTTGATATATTTGCAACTTAAAGTTTATTCTAATTTTAGAAAAAGATACATATAAAACAATAGCTTCAATTAAAGGTGATGCACTTTTTAAAGATAAAGGAAGTAAATTTATTGGGTATGCATATCCTATAACTACTGAAGATGAAGTTAAAAATATACTTGACGATTTAAAAAAGCAGCATCATACAGCAAGACATTGGTGTTATGCTTGGCAGTTGGGTTTTGATACTATACGCTACAGAGCAAATGATGATGGTGAGCCTAACAATTCTGCAGGCCAACCAATTTACGGACAAATATTATCTAAAGAAATAACAAATGTGTTAGTTGTAGTAGTAAGGTATTTTGGAGGTATTAAATTAGGAGTAGGAGGTTTAATTAATGCTTATAAAACTACAGCAAAATTAATTTTGGATGAATGCGAAATTGTTGAAAAAACAATTGATGCTTATTTTAAATTAAACTTTGAGTATGTTGATATGAATAAAGTTATGAGAATTATTAAAGAAAATAATCTCGAAATTTTTGACCAAAATATGGATTTGAGTTGTGAATTTTTGATATCAGTTAGAAAGAAAAAATCATCTAAAATTAAAGATATATTTGA
This sequence comes from Lutibacter sp. B1, assembly GCF_012524075.1. Lineage (GTDB taxonomy): Bacteria > Bacteroidota > Bacteroidia > Flavobacteriales > Flavobacteriaceae > Lutibacter. The sequence goes on along the minus strand of NZ_JAAZUI010000001.1, from coordinate 145,249 downwards.
AAACATGTATGGAGTTAAAATTGAGGATGTTAAAAGATAATTTTATCCAATTTATTTAAAAGATAAGCAGGGGGTCTTGTAGGTTTGCTATTTTTCATGTTAACAAAAACTAAGGTTGTAGAAGCTGTAGTAATTAACTCGTTCTTTTCATTATATATCTCATATCCAAAATTTATTTTTGCAGACGGTTTTTGAAGTAATGTAGTTTTTAAGGTTAGTAAATCGTCGTATTTTGCTGGTTTTAAGTAATTTATATTTAGATTAATTACAGGTAACATAATACCTTGTTCTTCCATTTTTTTATAGGAAATGCCTATGTTTCTAAGCCATTCTATCCTGCCCATTTCTAAATATTGGGCATAATTTCCATGGTAGGCATAACTCATTTGATCAGTTTCGGCATATCGTATTCTAAATTGTATTAAATTTGTAATCATTGTTGATTTTATGTTGGCTTATGTTACGTAAAAAAAAAATAAAAATCAATAGTTATTTTATTTTTTTTTGAGGAAAAATATTCACATTTTTGTATAACCAAAAAATAACAGAGTTTACTCTGTGCTATCAACTAATTTAACTAAATAATACGATTTAATTAAGAATGACTAAAACTGCATCATCAGTTTGGAATGAGTGCCTGTCTTTTATTCAGGATAACATTAAGCAGCAAGCGTATAAAACTTGGTTTGAGCCAATTAAACCAATCAAATTATCTGGTGAAGCACTTACAATTCAGGTACCAAGTAAATTTTTTTACGAATGGCTTGAAGAACATTATATAAAATTGTTAAGAGTTGCTTTGGTTAAGCAACTAGGTGAAGATGCGAAACTAATATATGATGTTAGAATGGAAAATAATTACAGTAGTAGCAACCCGCATACTGTAAAAATTCCAAGTTCTAACAGAAATCCAATAACATCTCAAGGAGTTACGGTACCGGTAGATATTAATAAAAGAGAGCTTAAAAATCCTTTTATAATACCTGGTATTCAAAAAGTTAAAATAGAATCACAGTTAAATCCGAATTATAATTTTCAAAGTTTTGTTGAAGGAGATTCTAACAGATTAGCTCGTTCGGCCGGTATGGCAGTTGCCAATAAACCGGGAGGCACTTCATTTAATCCGTTATTAGTATATGGTGGTGTTGGTTTAGGTAAAACTCATATTGCACATGCTATTGGTGTTGAAATTAAAGATAAATATCCTGATAAAACAGTTCTGTATATATCATCCGAAAAATTTACACAACAATATATAGATTCAGTAAAAAGTAATTCAAGAAATGATTTTATTCATTTTTATCAGATGATTGATGTGTTAATTATTGATGATGTGCAATTTTTATCCGGGAAAACAGGAACGCAGGATGTGTTTTTCCATATTTTTAATCATTTACACCAAAACGGAAAACAAGTAATTTTAACTTCAGACAAAGCTCCTGTTGATATGCAGGATATTGAACAACGTTTATTGTCTAGGTTTAAGTGGGGATTATCTGCTGAGTTACAAGCACCTGATTATGAAACCAGAGTTTCCATTTTACAAAATAAATTATATCGAGATGGTGTTGAGATGCCTTACGAAATTGTGGAGTATATTGCTAAAAATATAAAATCTAATGTTCGTGAGTTGGAAGGTGTTTTAATTTCAATGATAGCTCAAGCATCATTTAACAGAAAAGAGTTTACGTTAGCTTTAGCAAAACAGATTGTAGATAAGTTTGTGAAAAACACAAAACGAGAGGTTTCTATAGATTATATTCAAAAAATTGTTTCAAATTATTTTGAATTAGATGTGGCAACACTTCAATCTAAAACTCGAAAACGTCATATTGTTCAAGCTCGTCAATTAGCAATGTATTTTGCAAAAAGAATGACAAAAGCTTCCTTGGCCAGTATTGGTTCTCAAATAGGAAAAAGAGATCATGCTACTGTACTTCATGCATGTAAAACAGTTGATAATTTAACTGAAACAGACAAGCAATTTAGAAAGTATGTAGATGATTTGACAAAAAAACTTACCTTTTAATAAAAAAGAATGGTTAAAGTATTAATGGTTTGCCTTGGTAATATTTGCCGATCACCATTAGCAGAAGGAATTTTAAAATCTAAAGTTTTTAGATTTAAGATTGATGTAGATTCTGCTGGTACAGGCGCGTATCATGTTGGAGAACAGCCGGATAGGCGTTCGATAGCTGTTGCTAAAGCAAATGGGATAGATATTTCGACACAAAAAGCCAGAAAATTTAAAGTAAAGGATTTTGATAAGTTTGATTATATTTATGTAATGGATAATTCTAATTATAGAGATGTAATGGCTTTAGCCAGAAATGATAAAGATAAATCTAAAGTGAAGCTTATTTTAAATGAGGTTTTTCCTAATGAAAATTTAGATGTTCCCGATCCTTATTATGGTGGGGAATTTGGTTTTAAAAATGTTTATAATATGTTAGATGAAGCATGTGATGTTATTGCAAAAAAACTAAATCCGGATGTCTAGTTTAAAAGGTAAATTATATTTGATACCAACTACTTTGGGTGATACAGAGCCATTGGAAGTACTGCCATATTCAGTAAAAAAGATTATTGAGCAATTAGATTATTTTATTGTAGAGAATGAAAAAACTGCTCGAAGATTTATTAAAAGAATTACTCCAAAAAAATCGCAGCCATCATTAAAAATATTTAAAATTGATAAGTATGCTGATGAATTAGAGGTTAGAACTTATCTGGATGTATGTTTACATGGTATTTCGGTAGGATTGCTTTCTGAAGCTGGTGTGCCTGCAATAGCCGATCCGGGAGCGGAAATTGTTAAAATGGCTCATGTAAAAGGGATTGAAGTTGTTCCTTTGGTTGGACCTTCTTCTATTATTTTAGCAATGATGGCATCAGGATTTAATGGTCAAAATTTTGCATTTAATGGCTACTTACCAATAGATTCTGCAGATCGAAAATCTGCCATAAAAAACTTAGAAAAACTTTCTAAAGAAAAAGGTCAATCTCAAATTTTTATTGAAACACCTTATAGAAATGAGAAGATGTTTAACGATTTAAAAAGCACTTTAACGCCTACAACTAAGCTTTGTATTGCATGTAATATTACATTACAATCAGAATTTATTAAAACTTTAGAAATTAAAGATTGGAAAAACGAGCATCCCGACCTACATAAAAAACCGACAATATTTATAATTCATAAAGAATAAAAAAAAGGCTTAAACAAAAATTTTAAGCCTTTTTTATTAACCAAACTAATTCAAATTATATTACAGGTTTTTTAGATGCTTCAATAAATGAAGTATCATAACCGGAAAATGTTTTTATATATTGTTGTACAGAAGCACCGTAAGCATCTTGAAATCTATATTTACCACTACTTCTTAGGTATTTTTTTACATTTCCTGCTCCGGCTAAGTGAGCTGCTGCTAATATTCCGGATTCAGTAATTTCTATACCATTGATTTTTCTGCCAACATTTCTTTTTATATCTTTTCTTAAAATCCATTTATTTAATGAACATAAGGCTAAAAAAGCTTCTTCTTGTAATTCAGGATTATTTAAAAAGTCTTGAGTATTGTGTATTTTAAATCTTTTCAGTGTAGATTTTCCAAATTGATATTTTCCTAAATAGCCAAGTGAATTAACTATATGATATTTACCTTGTGATTCTTTAAATGCAAGAGCTTCTCTAAAACCGTTAAAAGATTTGCCTACAAAAGGAATGTTATAAGTTTGCGAAAAACTCTCTTCTTCTGTTGGAACAAAACTAATTGTTTTACTGTAATTTAATTTATAGTTTGCGTTTGTAGTTTTATTTTTAGTGAAACTAGAAATAAATATTACTAAAACAGATAAACTTATAAAAACTATTATTTTTTTCATAATTTATAGGGTTTTTACCTATTAAATTTCGGGGGGCAAAATTAATAATAATTATTGAATTAGCAATTATTAATCTATTTATTTTTATTTTTTATAAAATATTTAACAAAAATGGAATTATTAAAAATATTTTTTAATTTATTAGTTATTGCTTTAGGGATAAAATTGAAGTAGATGTAAATTACTTTTGAAAAGTTTATTAAATTTTATTTTTGTTTATAGTGGGAAAAACTTTACGGTGTAAAAATAGCATCTATTTAAATATAAAAATTTAAAAATAGATATATGATATAAGAAAATATGCAAATGGAATATTTTTATAAATAAATTGCATTTTTCAAAACAAATAGCTAACTAATTTAAAAACAGATATATACTGCTTTAAAGTTGTTGGATTCTATCTATTTACCCCTTGTTTATTTATCCATTGTTGGTACTTTGCAGCATTTCTATTATGCTGAGCCAAAGTTCTTGCAAATTCGTGTTTACCAATGTTTGTAACGCTGGCACACATATAGTAATAATTATGATTTTCAGGATTTAAAACTGCATCTATAGAAGAAATATCGGGCATTGCTATTGGGCCTGGAGGGAGTCCAATATTTTTATAAGTATTATAAGGAGAGTTTATTTCTAAATCTTTTGTTAATACTCTTTTAATTACTGTATTATTTCCAAGTTCCTTTTTTAGAGCAAATATAATTGTTGGGTCGGCTTGTAAAGGCCAATTATCTTTCAATCGGTTTAAGTACAATTTTGCAACCAAAGGTCTTTCGCTTACAGTTGAAGTTTCTTTTTGAACTATTGAAGCTAAAATAATAACTTCATCTTCACTTAAATTTAACTTTTTTGCTTTTTCTAAACGCGTTGGATTCCAAAATTTCGTGTATTCATTTAGCATTTTATTTCTAAATACTTCAGCAGATGTATTCCAATAAAATTCGTAAGTATTTGGAATGTACATTCCTAAGGCATTATTTTTAGTAAATCCGTTTTGTTGAATAAAAGAACTATCGGTAAAAGAATTTAGAAGAGAAATTGAATCGGCTTCAATTTGTTCTGCAATTCTACCTGCTAATTTTTCAAAAGTATCTTGATTGTTAAAAGAGAGTTTAACGATAGTTTGTTTGCCACTTCTAAGTAAATTGACTAAAGTGTTGTTATTTATTCCTTTTGAAATCTTGTATTTTCCTGGCTTTATGGTATTTGGATAATTTTTCTTTTTTGCAACCCAATTGAAAGAATTTTCATTTTTTAAAAATGGACTTACTAATGAAAGTACTTCATTGAAATCAGCATTAGTTGGTATGTATAAAAAGCCATTTTTAGTTGTATTCGGTTTGTAAATTTTACTGTATAAATTATAACTAAAAATTCCTCCAATTAAAATTATAATTAAAGGAATAAATAAAATTGATTTTTTAATTTTCATTCTTTGGTTTTATTAACTGGAACAAAATTTCGTCTTTGTATGTAGAATTTGAGTAAATCCAATCTTTTTTAATGCCAACTCTTTTAAATTTAAATTTTTCAAATAATGAAATACTTTTAACATTATCGGAAGTAATGTTGACATAAATTTGATGAATATTTAAATATGTGAAAGCATATTCTACTACTAGCTCAATTGCTTCAGTTCCGTAGCCAAATCCCCTGTATTTAGGTAGTAATAATATTCCTAAACCTACTCTGTGGTGTTGTGGATTAAAGTCGAAAAGATCAATCATACCAACAGGATTATTTTTAATGTCACAAATTACAAATCGGTATTGTTTAGCTTCATAAATATCTTGATGAGAGTTTTCAATATATTTTTTTAAAATATACCTTGAAAAAGGAGTTTGTGTACTGCTTATTTCCCAAAAAGTTTTATCATTTTCAGTAGAAAATAAAAAATCTAAATCTTCCGGTTCTAAAGCTCTTAAACTTATATTTTTACCTAATAAAACTGCCATTAAATTCTTATATTTCCTTCAAAAACAAATTGAGCAGGACCTTTTAGAAAAACATTCGTATATGTATTGTCTTCTTTTTTGAAAGAGACTTCTAATGTACCTCCTAAAACTTCAATTTGGATGTTTTGATTTGTAGTTTTTTTTGTCTTACTGGCTGCAATTGCAACTGCTGTAACTCCTGTACCACATGCTAAGGTTTCGTTTTCAACGCCTCGTTCGTAAGTACGTACTTTAAATGAATTCTCTGATGTTTGTTCAACAAAATTAACATTTGTACCATTTTCAAAATAAGGGGCTCCATAACGTATTTTTGCTCCTAATTCTTTCACATTAATAGATGCAACATCATCACAAAAACGAATATGATGAGGAGATCCGGTATTTAAAAATGAAAAATCATTAGTAACTTCAATATTGCTAACATCTATCATTTTTAGATTTACTTGTTCATTTTCAATAGTTGCATAGTGCAATCCGTCAACAGCATCAAAAGTTGTTTTTGTATTTATTATGTTTAACTGTTTCGCAAAAGCTACTATACATCTTCCACCATTACCACACATACTTCCTTCTTTACCATCAGCATTAAAATAAATCATTTTAAAATCGTAGGTATTAGAAGGTTCCAATAAAATCAACCCATCAGCACCAATTCCAAATTTTCTGTCACATAATTTATTAATTAGGGTTTCATTATTTTTAGGAAAAAATAACTCCCTGTTATCAATCATGATAAAATCGTTTCCTGTGCCTTGATATTTAAAAAAATGTAAGTTCATCACTGCAAATGTAATAAATTAGGTGTAGTTTTTAATATTTAAAAATAGGTATAATTTTGTATTGTTAAAATCAGTTAAATGATAGTTAATAAACAGTTAAACCTGTTTTATGGTGATTAATAATAGTATAATTTTGAGTGTTGAATTTAAAAATAATAAGCAATGAAAAAAATAGTAAGTATTATATTGTTTTCAGCTATTGGAGGAGCTCTAACCTTAGGAGCTTATAAATTATTTATTGAAAAACCACAAGTTGTTATTGAAAAAGCAGTTGAGTCGAAGCCTGCTGTTGTGTCTGCTAACTATACTAATGGAGTAGTGCCATCAATTGAAAACACAGATTTTACTGTTGCTGCAGAAAAAACGTTGAACTCGGTTGTTCACGTAAAAAATAGGATGTATAAAACAATTATAGATCCTTTTGCAGAATTTTTCTATGGTCAGGGAAGTGGCACAAAACAATATTCCCAAATTGGAACGGGAAGTGGTGTTATTATTTCTTCGGACGGATATATTATTACAAATAATCATGTTGTAAATAATGCTACTGACATTGAAATTACATTGAATAACAAAAAAGAATATAAAGCGAAAGTTATTGGTATTGATGCAACTAATGATATTGCTTTACTAAAAATTGAAGCTACAGATTTACCTTATATTACTTTTGGAGATTCAAATAGTTTAAAGGTTGGAGAATGGGTGTTGGCTGTTGGTAATCCATATAATTTAACGTCAACTGTAACAGCAGGTATTGTTAGTGCAAAAGGAAGAGATTTAGAAGGTAATGGAGGTGTTGTAGATTCATTTATTCAAACCGATGCTGCTGTAAATCCTGGAAATAGTGGAGGCGCTTTAGTAAATATTAGAGGAGAACTGGTAGGTATTAATACTGCAATATCATCGAGTACAGGGTCGTTTGTTGGATATTCTTTTGCAGTACCTTCTAATATTGCCAAAAAGGTTATTGAAGATTTGATGGAGTTTGGTAATGTTCAAAAAGCGATTATTGGTGTAAAAGGAGGTGAGTTAAATAGTCAAGTTGCGGATACTTTAAATATTGATTATACAGAAGGATTTTATATTTCTGAAGTTACTGAAGGCTCCGGAGCACAAAAAGCAGGGTTAAAAGAAAAAGATATTATTACAAAAGCTGATGGTATAAAAATATCAACGTATGCAGATTTAGAAGGTTTTTTAAGAACTAAACGTCCTAATGATGTAATTAAATTAACGTTTATAAGAGATGGAAATTTGAAGAATGCAAATGTTACTTTATCTAAAAATGAGATTACAAAAGTATCTGCTTTAGGTTTAGAACTTAAAAATTTAGAAGCAAACGAGCTTAAAAAACTTAAAATATCCAATGGTGTTAAAATAATTGGGATTTCAAATAAGGATCTTTTAAATTATAATGTAAAAAAAGGATATATAATTACTGAAATTGATGGAGAAAAAATAAATACTGTTGATGATGTTGTGAGTAAATTAGAGCGTAAATCGAGAGGTGCAGCAATCCGTATTGTAATGTTAAATTTGGATGGTCAAGCTGAAAGATATATAATGAGATAAAAAAATTTAAATAAACTGTATAAAAAAAGCCTTTCAATTTGAAAGGCTTTTTTTATATTTCATACTAAATAATTTTTTTGATAACTCTTAATTTGTGTGTATGTCTTTGAGTATCAATGTTAAAAATACCACTATGGTCAATTCTGTCAATTCTAACTTTACCATGTGCATGAATAATATAATTATCGTTCATAATTATTCCAACATGAGTAATAATTCCTTCATTATTATCAAAAAAAGCCAAATCTCCGGGTTCACTTTCTTCAATAAAACTTAAAACTTCTCCTTGAGTTGCTTGTTGCGAAGCATCACGTAGTAATTTATAACCACAAAGTTTGTATACCATTTGAGTTAATCCGGAACAATCAATGCCAAAAGGGGTTTTTCCTCCCCATAAATAAGGTGTATTTAAAAATTTAAATGCAATTTCAACAATAGATTCTTTAGGTAGTTTTTTATTAAAAACTTGTCCGTCGTAATGGTAATTAGTAGTGCTTATTTTTAAATTCTGATTGTTGTAAAAAGGAAAACTTGAACCAATTGGAATTGTAGAGAAATTTTGTTTTTCATCGGTAGCAAAATCAATTATTTCAGCAGCTAAAACGGTATTGCAGTTTTCAATATTACTATAGTCTTCTTCATGTATTACCTCAAATTGTTTGTTATCAACCCAACCTTCATAATTATCAAAAGCAACACGAATTTTACTCCATTTTTTTCTTATTTCCAATATTTTAAAATGTTCACCAAATAATAATTGTGAAACCATTTCACTTTTATCGGTTGGCTCAATTCTAATAGGAACTATACTTAAATTACAAATACCGTAGTGCATACAATTAATTTACATCCGTTCAATTACTATAGCACTTGCACCACCACCACCGTTGCAAATACCTGCAGCACCATATTTTGCGTTATTTTGTTCTAAAATTGAAGTAAGGGCTATAACAATACGAGCACCAGACATGCCTAATGGATGACCTAAAGAAACAGCGCCACCATTAACATTTACTTTGTTAGGATCTAATCCTAAAATTTTAATATTGGCTAAACCTACAACTGAAAAAGCTTCATTCAATTCAAAATAATCAATTTCATTTTGTGTAATACCGGCTTTTGCTAAGGCTTTAGGTAAGGCTTTTGCAGGAGCTGTTGTAAACCATTTTGGTTCTTGAGCAGCATCGGCATATCCTTTTATTTTTGCAATTGGTTTTAGATTTAATTCTTTCGCTTTTTCTAAACTCATTAAAATTAAAGCAGCGGCTCCATCGTTTAAAGTTGAAGCATTTGCAGCAGTTACTGTTCCATCTTTATTAAAAACCGGACGTAAAGTTGGAATTTTATCCATTAGTACATTTTTGTATTCTTCATCTTCAGAAAAAATGATAGGATCTCCTTTTCTTTGAGGAATTTCAACCGAAACAACTTCATTTGCAAATTTTCCGCTTTCCCAAGCTTTTGCAGATTTTTTATAAGATTCAATAGCAAAATTATCTTGATCTTCTCTGCTAAAGTTATATTCACTCGCACATAAATCACCACAAGTTCCCATATGTTGTTGGTCGTAAACATCAGTTAAACCATCAACTAAAAGTCCATCTTCAACTTTTAAAGCACCAAGTTTTGTTGCTTTTCTTCCGGCTATATAATGTGGTATATTACTCATACTTTCCATACCACCTGCAACAACTATTTCTGCATCACCACATTTAATAGCTTGCGCAGCAAACATAATAGCTTTCATCCCCGATGAACATACTTTGTTTATGGTAGTACAAGGAACTGTATTTGGAATTCCGGCAAAAATAGATGCTTGACGTGTTGGCGCCTGACCCAAGCCGGCAGAAACAACATTACCCATAAAAACTTCATCTACTAATGTTGGATCTAAATTTATTTTTTCTAAAGCACCTTTTATAGCAACTGCTCCCAGTTTTGGGGCTGAAATAGTAGCTAAGCTACCTAAAAAACTTCCAATTGGAGTTCTGGCTACCGATACAATTACAACTTCTTTCATGTAATAAAAATAAAATATTTAATTGCGAATTTAGGCATTTTTGAGCAATCTTTTTGTTTTTGAATTGTAGTTTATTATTTGTAATAAATATTACTTTTATATGACGGATTTTTTATAATTTGTATGAAATATTCAAAATCAGTTATTTATGATGAAGGAAGAAGCATACAAAAAACATTATGTTGCTATAATTGGAGGTTCAATTTCTGGGTCTGAAGCTGCTGGTTTATTGGCCCAAAATGGTTTTAGAGTTGTTGTTTTTGATATGAATAAATTGCCTTATGGAAAAATTGAAGACGGATTACCAAATTGGCATATTAATTTAAGAAATAGGCAAATTGATGAGATTGATAAAAAGTTGGATCATCCAAATATAAGATTTGTGCCAAACACTAAAATTGGAAAAGATATTGAGTTTTTAGATTTGATTCATAATTGGGGATTTTCTGCTGTAATAATTGCAAATGGTGCTTGGTGCGATAGAAAACTGCCTATACCCAATATTGAAAAGTTTGTAGATAAAGATCTGATTTATCAAAATTCTTTCATTAATTGGTTCAATCACAAACATGAGTACGACTATAATGGTAAAAATTACTTTATAAAAAACAACTCTGTAGTTATAGGTGGTGGTTTGGCATCATTAGATGTTGTAAAAATTATAATGATAGAGTTAGTTAAAAAACAACTATTTATAAAAAAAGGTATTGATATAGATTTATTTACTTTAGAAAAAAAAGGTATACATGAAATTTTAGAAGAGCTTAATTTAACTTTGAAAGATTTAAACATAGGAAAAGCTAAGCTTGTGTATAGGCGTACTGCCAAAGAGATGCCTTTAAAATCGCCAAAAGATGAAACAAAAGAAAGTGTTGAAACGGCTAAAATTGTTTCAGAGAAATTATTAAATAAGTACGTTGAAAAATATTTATTTGAATTTATTCCGTTGAGTATTCCTGTTGATTTTATTGAACAAAATACTAAGTTAAAAGGAGTTGTTTTTCAAAAAGTGGAGTTAGATAACGGAAAAATTAAACCTGTTGAAAATAGTTTGTTTACAATAAAAACAGAGATGTTAATTTCATCAATAGGAAGCATACCCGAAAGAATAGATGGTTTATATTATGATTCTTCAACTTTAAAAATGCAAGATAATGAAGAATATCATGTTTACGGATTTAGAAATGTATTTGCAATTGGAAACGCTGTAACAGGTAGAGGTAACATTCAGGAATCGAAACAACATGGAAAAGAAATGACTGAAAAAATTATTGATAAACACCTAACTGAAGATGAGTTTGAAAAATGGCTTTTGAACCTTAATAATCAAATAAAAAGTAATGTTAATAAGCAAATAACTAGTATTGTAGATGAAATTTCTCAACTTGAAATTCAGCCCGAATCAATTATAAATGGAATTATAGAAAAAACAGATCAAATCCATAAAAAAATAAGATATACAAGTTATTCTGAGTGGACTAAAAAACACACACCAGTTAGATTAGAGGATTTCACTAAAAATAAAGAGCATACCAAATGCATATAAGATAATTATTGTTATTTTTGAATTGCAAACTTTTACTTAGTGAAAAAAATCATAAATAAATTACTTGTAAACCATTCCTTAATATATAAACTGTTTTTATATATAGCTACCATAATTTTAGTAGTTTATTTATTTCCAAAAGGAGGTCAGTTCAAATACGAATTTCAAAAAGGAAAACCTTGGCAATACGAAAACTATTACGCTCCATTCGATTTTGCTATTCAAAAAACAACTGAAGAAATTGATGCCGAAGTAAAGCAGATTAAAGAAACTTCAAAATACTATTTTGAATATGATGAAAAAGTAGTTTTAGACGTAAAACAAAATATTGATGAAAAAGTAAAAGAGATTTTACAAAATTCAGAATTGTCAGATGCTTATAAAACTAAAATAAAATCTAAAGTAAGCGAAATTGTAAATACGATTTATGAGTTTGGGTATTTAAAAAACTCAGATGAACAAAAAGCAGACAAACAATTAATTACTTTAAGAAGAGGAAATAAAATACAAGAAATACAGCCAAATAAGCTATTTAGATCTGCTCAAATATTAAGTTTTATAAATTCTAAAATTGGTAAACAGCCAATAACCGAAGAAGAAAATGTAATTATAAGCATACTTTATGATGCATTAAAACCAAATGTAAGTTTTGATGAAAGTTTTACAGAAAAGGTATTAGAAGAAAATTTAAGTAAAATATCTTATACAAAAGGATTGGTTTCAGAAAAAGAAAGAATTATTTTTAAAGGAGATATTGTTGAAGGAAATAAACTAACCATTTTAAATTCATTAAAAAGTGAGTTCGAATCTCAAGTTTGGAGTAAATCAAATTACAACTGGATTGTTTTTGGTTATACTATTTTAGTAGCTTTAGCTTTTTTAATGCTTTTCTTATTTTTAAGAAAATACAGGCTTGATATTTATGAAAATAACAATAAAGTTTCTTTTATATTTTTTAATATAATTTTAATAGTTTTAATGATAACTTTTATTGTTAAATATGATGCAAAATACGTTTATATTGCACCAATTGTAATATTACCTTTAGTATTAAAAGCTTTTTTTGATGCAAGATTGGGCTTATTTACACATGTATTAACAGTATTAATTTTAGGTTTTATAGTTCCAAACAGTTTTGAATTTATCTTTTTGCAAATTATAGCAGGAATAGTTACCATTTTAACTATTTCTGAATTATACAAAAGAGCAAACCTGTTTATTTCTGTTTTACAAATAACCTTTGTTTATTTTATAGCCTATTTTGCCTTTTCAATTATACAAGAAGGAAATGCACAAAATCTAAATTGGGAAAAATACATTTATTTTGCACTAAACGGTGCAGCCACTTTATTTGTGCTACCTTTAATTTATGTTTTTGAAAAACTTTTCGGATTGGTGTCCGACGAATCGTTAAAAGAACTATCAAATACCAATTCTAAATTATTGCGTGATTTGGCTGAAAAAGCCCCGGGAACTTTTCAACATTCATTACAAGTTGCTAATTTAGCTGAAGCAGCTGCAAATGAGATACATGCAAATTCAATGCTTGTTCGTACAGGAGCATTGTATCATGATATAGGTAAAATGGATAATCCAATGTATTTTACTGAAAATCAATCTACTAATGTAAATCCGCACGATGAGCTCACACCAAAAGATAGTGCACAAATTATAATCAATCATATAATTAAAGGTGTTGAGTTAGCTAAAAAAAATCATATTCCGGACAGGATAATTGACTTTATTAGAACACACCATGGTACCACATTGGTTTATTATTTTTATAAAAAAGAAGAAGAGTTAAGCGGAGGAGATGTTGATTTAAATTATTTTCAATATCCCGGACCAATACCGTTTTCAAAAGAAACAGCAATATTAATGATGTGTGATGCTTTAGAAGCAGCTTCAAAAAGTATTAAAGAGCCTACAGCACAAGCTTTTGATGATTTGGTTGAAAGAATTGTAAACAAGCAAATGGAAGATGGGCAGTTTATGAATGCCGATATAACTTTTAAAGAATTGCAAATTATTAAAAAGGTGCTAAAGAAGAAGTTAAAGAACATTTACCATTTAAGAATTGAATATCCTGAATAAGGACTATACTGTTTTATTTAAAAAAAGTAAAAAAATGTTGTGTAAATGCATTTCTAATGTTACATTTGCACTCGCAAAAATAAGTTCATAAACAAACTTTTTAGGAGAGGTGCCGGAGTGGTAACGGAGCAGATTGCTAATCTGTCGACGGGTAACTGTCGCCAGGGTTCGAGTCCCTGTCTCTCCGCTTATTTTTTCGGGGTGTAGCGTAGCCCGGTTATCGCGCCTGCTTTGGGAGCAGGAGGTCGCAGGTTCGAATCCTGCCACCCCGACTGAAATTAATGGTCGCGTAGCTCAGCTGGATAGAGCATCTGCCTTCTAAGCAGATGGTCACAGGTTCGAATCCTGTCGCGATCACAAAAAGCTTTACTAATTTAGTAAGGCTTTTTGTTTTTATAAAAACAGTTGTTCATCTTCATTATTTGCTGTTAAATCATTCAAAATTAAGATGTTAATTTTTTAGATAAATAGATTTTAAGCGATTTAATTCTTTTTTAGTATTATTAGGTTTTAATTAAACTAAAGTTTATAAATTATTTATATTTACATATATTTAAAACATACTGCTTTTTAAGTATATAAAAAAGGAGTATTTAAAGCTAGTAAATAAAAAGATAACATTTTAAAGTATTGAAAAATAAAACAGATTTTAAAAAATTAAATGCTTCAGAATCGCTTTTAAATGAAGTGAATTTAATTGTTTTATCGTGTGATATAAAAGGTAATATTACATATATTTCTCCTGCTACGGAAAAGATTATTGGGTATAAACCGGAGAGTCTTTTAGGTGAAGGATGGTGGGATTTAACTTTTTTTTCTATAGATGATAAGGGTTTATTTAAAAATAATATTCTAAATATTGTTACAGGAAAAACTGAGGTTAATCCAAAACCTTATGATAGAAAATTACTTTGTAAAGATGGAAGCCTTAAATGGATTGAGTGGAGAGATTCAATAACAGTTGATAAAACCTATATTTCGGTTGGAGTTGATATTACCGAGTGGAAAAAAACAGAAGAAATTAAAATTCAATCTGACACTATACTTGAAAATGTAGAATCTATTGTGCTTGTTAGTGATATTGATGGAAAAGTTTTATATGCTTCACCATCTGTTGAGAAAATGATAGGATATTCTAAGGATGAAATAATGGGAGATAAATGGTGGAAAGTAACATATAGCAGTCCTTACGACGCATCCAGAGTTAAAGAAGCCATCTATAAGTATGTCTTTTTAAATGAAAAAGGATTTGTTGATATTTTTAAGCAAAAAATTAAAACTACAAATGGAAATTATAAATGGATTGAATGGCAAATATCAAAAGGTGTAAACGAAACTTATATTTCAATAGGAACTGATATTACTAATAGAATTTTAACAGATATTGAACTACAAAAAGCCAAAGAATCAGCAGAAGAATCATTAAAAGTTAAGAATGAATTTTTGGCAAATATGAGCCATGAAATTAGAACACCTCTTAACGCTGTTATTGGTTTTACCGATTTACTTTTAGAAACCGGATTAACTTCTGAGCAAAAGCAATATGTAGAAACAATGAGAAATTCTGGAGAAATTCTTCTTTCTCTTATAAATAATGTGCTGGACCTTTCAAAACTGGAATCCAGCAAATTAGAAGTTGAAAATATTCCATTTAATTTGCATAATCGTTTACATGAAGTAGTGAGTTTAATGAAAATTAAAGCAAAAGAAAAGAATATTTCTTTAGATTTAATTATAGAACCTGAAACTCCAGATCAAGTAATAAGCGATCCAACTAAAATAGGTCAAATACTATTAAATTTAATAGGGAATGCAGTTAAATTTACTAATGAAGGTTCTGTAACAGTCACTGTAAAGCAACTCAATCAAAATCTTGATATTTCAACTATTTATTTTGAAATTAAAGATACTGGTATTGGTATTGTTTCAAATAAAATTAATACTGTTTTTGGGGCTTTTACCCAAGCAAAAAGTGATACTTCCAGAATTTATGGAGGAACTGGTTTAGGGCTTACTATTGTAAAAAAGTTGGTTAATTTATTAAAAGGAGAAATTAAAGTTTCCAGTATATTTGGAGAAGGCAGTGTGTTTAAATTAACATTACCTTTAAAATTAGGTAAGGAAAATCAAATTCCTAGTTTAAATTTTGAACAAGAAAATTCAATTGAGCAGTCACTTGGATTAAATGTTTTGTTGGTTGAAGACAATAAAACCAACCAGTTATTAGCTAAAACCAGGTTGGAAAGGTGGGATTGTAAAGTTGATATAGCAAACAACGGGATAGAAGGTGTTAAAATGACCCAGAAAAAAATGTATGACATCATTTTAATGGATGTTCAAATGCCTGTTATGGATGGTTATGAGGCAACCAAAATTATTAAGAACGATATTTCTGAAAAAGTATCTAAAATTCCGGTAATTGCAATGACGGCATATACGTCAAGTACCGATATTAAAAGAGTATTGAATGTAGGTATGAACGACTATATTTTTAAACCTTTTAAACCGGTTGAACTATATTCCATCCTAAAAAAGTATGGAAATAATACTGCAGTAATTGAGGAAGAATATAAAAAAAATGAAGAGAAAAATGATATTAATAAAATAACAAAATTTATTGATCTTCATTTTTTAAGAAAAGAAACGTTAAATGAAACTTCTATATTGAAATTATTAATTGAACTGTTTATAAAAGATATTAATGAATATTTAAAAACTTTAGATGAGGATTTTAAAACAAAAAATTGGAAAAAATTATTTGAGGCAACACATAAAATTAAACCAAGCATAAGTATGTTTGGTATTTCTAAATTAGAGCCAACGATTCATTTATTAGATAACAGATTTAGAAATGAAACACAATTAGAAGATATTGAAACGCATATTAATTTATGTAAAGAAATATTAAGTAAGGTTAAAAAAGAACTATCAGCAGAATTAAAATCAATAAGTGATGACTAAGAAAAAAATAGTTTTAGCAGAGGATAATTCCACACTATCACTTTTATTGAAGTTTAAGTTGGAAAAAGAAGGTTATCAGCTTTTTATTGCCAAAGATGGCAAAGAAGCAATTGAACTTATTGAAGCTAACGAACCTCAGTTAATTTTAACTGATATAATGATGCCATTTATAAGTGGTTTAGAAGTTATTAGTCACGTTAGAAATAAATTAAATTTAGAAATACCGATAGTTGTATTTTCAGCAGCCGGACAAGAGGAAATGGTGCTTAAGGCATTTAATTTGGGAGCTAACGATTTTATGGGTAAACCATTTAGTCCCAATGAACTGTTAATACGTGTTAAAAGATTATTAGGATAAAATTAATGAGTTATTTACAAGATGTTTTTGAGTATTTCGATCAACTGCCACTTTTAATCCAAATTGTATGGAGTGTTGGGTTTGTTTTATTTCAAATTATTCTAGTACTTATAATTTACTTAAAAATTTTAAGAACTTATTTGAGAAGAAACGAAGAAACAGTTGAAAAATTTCAAAGCGAATACGAACACCTTTTAATAAATTATTTATATACGGATTCTGATAGTGAAAGTTCTGAACAAAAGGAAATTATAAATAGATTAAAAGTTTGTGTTAATAATAAATTTAAAAGAGACATAGTAGTATCAATTTTACTAAAACTTAGAAATGAAATTTCAGGTGAAATGGTTGATGCAATTCAAAAATTATATATTGATTCTGGTTTGGTAAAATATGCATTAATTAAACTTAAAAGTAAAAATTGGTATATTGTAGCCAAAGGAATTAGAGAGCTGACTCAATTTAAGATTAAAGAAGCACATGATGAGGTTGTAATACATTTAGATCATCCAAAGCCTGAAGTTAGTAAAGAAGCACAATTATATTTAATTAGTTTATTTCATTTTGAAGAACTTGAATATTTAAAAAATGTAAAAAGTCAACTGTCAGAATGGGATCAAATACAACTGCTGGAGGTATTGCAAAAGTTTGATAATCAAGAGTTGCCAGATATAACTCCTTTGTTAATGTCTGAAAATGAATCGGTTGTGAGTTTTGCATTGAAATTGACGAAGATCTATAATTTATATGATATGAAAGATGAGTTAATGATATTGTTAACTCATGAATCGAAAGAAATAAGAGTTCAAGTAATAGAAATATTAAATCATTTATATATTATAGACGCAAAAAGTGTTTTAAAAACTAATTTTAAAAATTCTAGTGAAGATGAGCAAATAGCATTTATAAATATGTTGAATAATACTTTTGAAGTTGAGGATGAACCCTTTTTATTAGAGAATTTACATCATACAAATTTCGATATTAAACTATCAGTATTAAAAATTTTAAAAATCATAAATATTGATAAGTTTAAAAGCTTAAAACAAAAACTAACCCAACCGGAATTTAATCAAATGATTGAATTCGTAGAAAATAATTAATATTGGATTCTAATACTGTAAAAATAATAATAGAAATAATTCATTATTTATTCTTTATTTATGCTTTTGGAGCAGTATTATCCTATATCATATTATCTGTAATTTCAGCTGTTGAAACAATTAGTTATATGAAAAAGAACAGCTTTGTTAATTACAAAGAAATAATGTCTTCAACAATTTCTCCCTCAATATCTATCATTGCCCCTGCATATAATGAAAATTTAAATATAGTTGAAAATGTAAGGTCTTTACTGTCTAATCATTATGTAAATTATGATGTTGTTATTGTAAATGATGGAAGTAAGGATGATAGTTTAGAAAGGCTTATTAAAGCTTACGATTTGGTTAAAATTGATTATTTGGTAAACCAAAAAATTCAAACAAAGCCATTAAGAGCAGGAGTTTTCAAATCTACAAATCCGGCATTCGAAAAATTAATTGTTGTAGATAAACAAAATGGAGGTAAGGCTGATGCACTTAATATGGGACTTAACATAAGTAAAAGTAAATATGTGGCGTGTATTGATGTTGATTGTTTATTATTAGAAGATTCACTTCAAAAGTTGGTTAAGCCATTTTTGGAGGCAACCGATAATAAAATAATTGCAGCCGGAGGTGTTATAAGAATTGCCAATTCATGTATTATTAAAGACGGAAAATTATTAGATATTAATTTCCCCAAAAAAATAATTGAACAAGCTCAAATATTAGAATATTTAAGGTCTTTTTTATTGGGTAGAATGGCTTGGAGTAAATTAAACGGATTGCTTGTAATTTCCGGTGCTTTTGGAATGTTTGATAAAAAAGTTGCCATAGAAGTTGGCGGGTATGATACAAATACTGTTGGAGAAGATATGGAAATTATTGTCCGTATGCGGAGGTTTATGGAAGAGAAAAAAGAAAAATACAGGGTGGCTTATATTCCGGATCCTTTATGTTGGACTGAAGCACCTGATTCGTACAAAATTTTAATTTCTCAGCGTAATAGATGGACTAGAGGAACTATTGAAACATTGAAAAAGCATAAAAAACTAGCCTTTAATCCTAAGTATCATAATTTAGGCTTATTAAGCTATCCGTATTGGTTGATTTTTGAAAGATTTGCTCCAATTTTTGAAGTAATTGGATTTATTTATTTCGGAATTTTAATTGCTCTCAATCAAGTTAAATGGGATTATACCTTAGCCTTTTTTATTTTAGCGTATTTGTTTGCAGTATTATTTACTATTACGGCTATTTTTTCAGAAGAACTCACATATCATCAATATAAGAAGAAGGGAACAGGTTTTAAATTAATATTGATGAGCTTTTTAGAACCTATTGTTTTTCATGGATTTATATTATATGCAGCGGTAAAAGGAAATATTGATTATTTTTTTAATAAGAAAAAGAAATGGGGAGCAATGGAACGAAAAGGACTTGTAAAAACGGAAAGTATTTAATTAACAGATTAATAAATTTATTATATGAAGTTTAAATCCCAAGCTATAGATATATATACTTGCTTTTATTTAACAATATCTTTAATAATTGTATTTTGGGTTACTAGTTTGTTTGAGTTTTACATGATTAAAGATCAATATGAACAAACAACCTATTTTATAAGTATAGTAAGCAGATTAGTAAACGATTTTTTTACAGGTTTGTTAATTGGGCTAATTTTATTTCCTGTATATAGTTTAGTGTCTGTTATAAATAAAAAAGCAGGCAAATATTTAATTAAATTTTTATTTGCACTAATTGTTATAATTAACGTATCACTTGTAAAATATAGCTTAACTACTTTACTTAATTTAGGTGCAGACTTATTAGGTTATTCAAACAAAGATATTTACACAACAATAAAGTCTTCAGAAGCATTTTCTTTAGCATATTTTTTACCATTTATTATCTTTCCTTTGTTGTTATTTAGTATATTTTATTTTTTAAAAAAATTTATTTCTAAAAATATAAGTATAATTTCAGCGATTATTTTATTTATTGGATTTGGAATTTTTAAATTAACTTCACATTCGTATCATACTCAAGATAGTAATAAAATAGCCTACTTAGTAAATGATGTTTATAAGTTTAAAAAGGAAAAAAACGAATTAAATTCTTATTTATTTTCTAAAAGAACTGATTACCCATTGCTGAAACCATTTAATGAGACGGAAGATGTTTTAGCACCTTTTTTTAAAATTGCCAATGAAAAACCTAATATTATTATAATTATAGTTGAAGGTTTAGGAGCGGAATTTGTTGGAAGTGGTTCTTATGGAGGGTTTACGCCGTATCTTGATTCGTTAATGAGTAAATCGTTGTATTGGGAAAATTTTGTAAGCAATGCGGGGAGAACATTTGGTGTGCTACCTTCAATACTAGGCTCCTTACCTTATGGTGATAAAGGTTTTTTAGAACTGGAAAAAGTTCCTTCTCACATTTCACTATTAAGTGTTTTAAAAGCAAATAACTATACAACATCATTTATTACGGGTGATAGAGCTGAATTTGATAATAAAAATAGATTTTTGGAAAACAATCAAACGGATATTATTATTGATGAAAGTAATTTTGGTAAAGACTTTATTAAAACCGAAAAGAATATTGATGGATTTTCATGGGGTTATGCAGATGAGCAGATATTTGAAAAAACATTAACCACATTTGATGCTAAAAAGCAGCCAAGGTTTGATGTTATAATGACACTTTCTAATCATGAACCATTTGAATTTCCCGAAAAAGAAAGTTTTATACAAAAAGTTGATAGTTTAGTGCAAACAAATCATTCATTAAAAATTTCAGATAATGAAATAACTTCTTATAAAGATATTTTTGCTACTTTATTATATACCGATACTTCAATTAAAAATTTTATGGAGAGATATTCCCAAAGGCCGGAATATACAAATACAATTTTTATAATAACAGGTGATCATAGGTTGATACCTGTTCCACAAAAGGATAAATTGTGCCGATTTCATGTCCCCTTATATATTTTTAGTCCAATGTTAACTAAAACTTCAAAGTTTAAATCAGTATCATCACATTGGGATGTAGCACCAAGTTTACTTTCTTTTTTAATGAAAAATTACAAATTCAATAAGTTAGAAGAAACTTCATGGATGGGTAAAGGTCTTGATACAGCAGTAAAATATAGAAATTTAAAGAAAATACCTTTAATGAAATATAAAGGAGGGATAAATGATTATATATACAAAGAGTATCTTTTGTCTGATGATGAATTGTATAAAATTGATGAGAGTTTTAATACTTATAAAATCGAAGACACAATTGTTTTAAGTGAACTAAAGGATTCTTTAAAAGCTTTTAAAAAATTGAATGCGTATATTACTCTCAATGATAAAATATATCCTGATTTGATGAATATTTATATTAAAAAGAAGGTTGAATTTACAAAAGATGAGCTTCTAACTATTAAAAATTTAGCTGATGGACTAAATAATGATCAAACCTTTTTAGTAGCAAGAGAATTGGCTTTTAATAAAGAATACAATAAAGCCTTATTATTGTGTAATTATATTTTAAATATTCAGTCAGATCATCCTGATGTAAGACTTTTAAAAGGAAGAATAAATGCTTGGCAAGGAAATTATAATGAAGCAGAATTGGAATTTTTAAACGCTTTAAAAAGACACCCTTCTTATGATGAGATTTACTTGGCTTTATTTGATTTATATTGGTGGTCTAATCAAGATAATAAATCAATAGAAATTTATAAAAAAGCAACGGAGAATGAAGTAACAAATTCAGAAGTTAGTTATAAATTGGCTAAAGCATATGAAAGAATGAACGATACTTTGAAAGCTCAAAAAATTATGGATAGTATTATAAAAATTTATCCTGAGAATATAGAATACTTAAATCATAACCAATCTTTAGAATAATGATGTCAAAACCCTTTAGTAAAATCCTATTTATTATTATATTTCTATCTGTTTTTAGTGGATTTTCACAGCAGAAAATTTTTAACGGAGATCCTGATGAGGCTTTTAAAGTTGCAAGAGAGTTGGCTTTTAATGAAAATAGAAAGCAAGCTCAAGATACATTACAGCTGATTTTGACCAAATATCCTAATTATCACGATATCAGAGTTTTTTTAGCTAGTACTTACTCATGGGATGGAAGTTATGATAAGGCTGAAACTGAATATAAGTATGTTTTAAAAAAGGATTTAAACAGGAAAGATGCATGGATTGGATTAATTAAAAACGAGCTATGGGCTGAAGAACCATTTAAGGCATTAGAAACAGCAAATAAAGCATTAGATGTTTTTCCTGATGATGATGAAATTATGTATTTAAAAGCCAGTGCTGAAGAAAATTCCAACAATCCTGAAGATGCATTTAAAACTGTTCAATATTTATTAAACAAAAACCCTTTAAATAAAGAAGCTTTAGACTACAAGAAAAATTTAGAACAAAAACTAAGTTATAATTCAGTAGGGTTATTGGCTACAGTTGATTTATATTCTAAAGTATTTGATCCAATGCAGTACTATACTTTAAAGTACAGTAGACAAACAAAATATGGGAGTATTATTGGGAAAATTAATTTTAGCAGAAGATTTGAAGAAAATGGTGTTCAGTTTGAAGTAGATATGTATCCAAAAATTTCAAAAGGGTTTTATGCGTATTTAAATTTTGGACTAGCTAATACATTTTTATATCCGGATATCAGGTATGGAGCAGAACTGTATAAATCGTTACCAAAAAGCTTTGAAATATCATTAGGTTTTAGGTCTTTAAAATATAATAGTACTACAAATATATACACAGGTTCAATTGGATGGTATACTGGGAATAGTTATTGGTCTTTTCGTCCGTATTTTACTCCGGGAGATTCAGGAACAAGCAAATCAGGTACATTAAATTACAGAAAATATAGAAGTGATGCTGATAACTATTTTACAATTTCTGCAGGCATAGGTTTTTCACCGGAGATATATAATTTCGATTTTGAAGGGAATGAAGATAATATAATTGAATTACAATCTCAAAAATTGAATTTAGGATATTATTTTACATCTAATAACAAGAAGAATGCTTGGGGAACAAAACTTGGAATTACACACCAAGAAATAAGTTTTGATCCGGGTAATTACTTTTGGATTTATTCTTTTGGTATATCGTGGGAATTAAAATTTAGATAGTGACTTTTTTTTAGTATAAATTGTGCTTGTTAAATAAATGAACTAACTATTCTTCAGGTTTTGGGTGGTTCATTGTTTCATCCATTTCTTTTTTTAAGTCAACCGCTTGTATATAAACTGCTATTTTGCTTCTTATAAAATACAGGACAACCATTACAATTATTGTTAAAGGTACAGAATATATAAATTCAATCTCATCAACATATTTTACACTATCATTGATAACGGATATCAACTGAAATAAGTAAACAGAAATTGGAATAATGATAGCATGTACCCACCAATGTTTGTTAGTTAAAAACCAAATAACTAAAAGGAGTAAGGGAACCAATTTAGAGAATAAAAAATAAACATATGTTTGAACTTTGATGTATATTCCGCCTTCAAAATTCCCGAAAATAGTTTCAATATTAGTTGCTTCTGCAGATATTCTTTGATGTATATATAATAGATATGGGATAAATATTATAGCTAGTGTAATAAAACTACCTATCCACAAAGAGGATTTCCTTATATTTTTCATAAAAATTAATAAAAATTATTATCAAATATAATTTTTTAAAAATTAGGTACAAAATAATAAACACAAAAACCACAATAAATATTTATTGTGGTATATATCTTTTGAAGATTGATAAAATATTTAACTATTAAATTTTATCCGTTTGGTGGTAAAATTATCCCTATTTTACTGATAGCTTGATCTTCAGCAGAAGTATAACTTAAAACAGTAACCGCAACAAAAGCTGTTACCATAAGCAACCCGAAAATTAATTTTAATTTTTTCATTTTTAGTAAGAATTAAATGATTAGTAAGAACCTCGAATTTACTACAAATCTTACGTATAAACAAAAAAAATCCTGCATTATTTTTTAAATTTTAAAAATAATGAAGATGAAAGGGTGTTAACTTATTTAAAATCAAATCATTACAGTTGATTGAAACAAAATTTAAACACCTTAATTTTAGTTAATAAAACTTCTATTTTGGAGATATTTAAAAGCAAAATTTGATTTTTAAACTCATAAAAACGGGAATTTTTATTAAAAAAAATCAATAAACTACAAATCCTCTCCGTAAAAATTTGCAATTATAGGGACGCTCTTATAAATGCAAATATACTACTTTTATTTATAAATGCAAATTATTTAAGGTAATATGTATTTTATTTATAAAAACGTGCTATTTATTCCTTTTTCTTTCCCAAATATTATAATTTAGTACAAACTAAAACAATATGTGAATTGTTAATATCAGTTGTAAAAAATAAGTAGATGTTTCCGCCGTCTTTAAATCCTGTTTTTTTTCTAATTTGAGATACACTTTCAGGAAAATTACGTGTAGTAATATTAGCCTTTTTACTTGGAATTAATCTTTTTAACCTTTTTTTGTCGTAGGGTATTAGGTGCATAATTTCAAAACCTCTGCCGGGAAAATCAATTAAATTTTCTGAGGTGTATAAATGCGAATGTTGATGTAATTTACCAATCTTTAATTTCTCAGAAATATGTTTAAACGCTCCGGCTTTTAATATAGCAGTATTTGGCTCGTATAAATATTTTTTAGGGGTTGAGTAAGTTGCACTTGGTTTTTCGGTTTTATAAAAGGCAAATTGTTGTGTACAATTTTTAGTAAAGTTTATGGTTTCAATTTTTATAGGTTCCGCATAGTTTTTTTCTAATAAAAACAACAATTCCTTCACATCGTTATCTATAGCAATTATATGAATTTCCTTTACATAAACT
Organism: Lutibacter sp. B1; assembly: GCF_012524075.1. GTDB lineage: Bacteria > Bacteroidota > Bacteroidia > Flavobacteriales > Flavobacteriaceae > Lutibacter. The sequence continues at coordinate 120,078 of NZ_JAAZUI010000001.1, read as the reverse complement.
AATTCATTTATAGCACTTGTTATATCTAAAATTGGAGAAATTTTGAGCAATATGTTATTCGTTTTATCAAATAAAGCAGTCAAATTTTCAGGAATATTAGGTATGCAATCTTCTAATAAAAATACTTTCCCTTTTTCATCATTTCTGCGAGAAGGATCGGCGTATACCCAATCAAACTTGGTTGTACTATTTTCTAAAAATTGAATTCCATCGCCTTTAAACGTTGTAATGTTGTGAATATTTAGTTTTTTGTAATTGTGAGTTACAATTTTTGATAATTCGTCATTTATTTCACAATGTGTAATATTTTGAACTTTTTGTGAAAAAAAATACGAATCTACTCCAAAACCGCCGGTAATATCAATTAAATTGTTGCCGGATATTAAATCAGATTTATATTTTGCCGTGATTTCAGATGAAGTTTGTTCAATATTTAATTTATTAGGATAATAAATGTTAGAAGTATTAAACCATGTTGGCAATTTTTTTTTACATTTATTTTTAGCTAATATTTGTTCGGCAATTTCTTGAATTTTAATTGAAGGGAAAGGGCTTCCTTTTAGAATCAGTTTTGTAATATCCGATTTTAAATTAGAATTAATAAATTCTTGAACTTCATTATTTAAAATTTCAAAATTCAATTTAAAGATTACTTAGTTCAACTAGTTTTGAGATTGTTTTCCAATTGCGTGATGTTGCTTTAGAATTTAATTTTTTCTCAAATAAGTTATTGGTAAGTTTTGTTTTTCCATAGCCGTTAGGACAATGAACATAGATAGTTTTATTAAGTATAACAAACTCATCATTGTTGTTTTTTAAATGATTGATTTGATGTAAGTTATCCAAATTAGGTGTATCATTTAATAAAGTTACATGAAGTTTTGTACTATCAATACCTTCATTTTGCAAAAAAGGATTAGAATTGTAAATTAACAGTAAATCGTCTTTTGTTAAAACCAATACGTTAATTTCATAATTAAAATTTGTAGCTATTACTTTACTAATTTTGTTTTCAATATGTTTAGTTTCAAGTTTATTTGACTGAAATATAACATTACCACTTTGAATGTAAGTTGTAATATTTGTATAACCTAAATCGATAAAACATTGTTTTAAATCAGTCATTTTTAGTTTATTATGACCCGATACATTTATGCCTCGTAAAAGTGCTATATACGTTACCATAGTAAATTATAAATTTTTAGTTAACGATTTAACTATTTTATTATCAGCCAAAAATGCTTTTAATATAACTTTTATTGCTGTGTATGTAGGAACTGCAATAATCATACCCGTAACACCAAATAAAAAGCCTCCAATCATTATAATTATAAATATTTCTAAAGGATGAGATTTTACACTTTTTGAGAAAATAAGCGGTTGGCTTATAAAATTATCTATTAATTGAGCAAAAATATACCCAATCATCACATAAATTGTTGTTGGTAAAATTTCAGTTCTAAAATCTTGACCTAAATTACTGCTCATTGTTAAAAACAACATAATTACTCCACCAACTAATGGACCTATGTATGGAATCAAGTTTAATAAAGCACATAAAAAAGCAATAACTATGGCATTTTCAATTCCAAAAATTAATAAGACTATGGTGTAAATAACAAATAAAATGGTGATTTGAAATATAAGTCCGATAAAGTATCTTGATAATAAGTTTTTTATAGTTGATAATGATTTTCGTAATTTAATTTCATTTTTGTCGTTTACTAAAACGTAAATAGAATTTTCCATTAAGTGAGTGTCTTTCATAAAAAAGAAAGCTATAAAAATAACTGAAAACAGCCCAACACCTATATTTCCTATGGTTTCTATTACTGAATTTAGAAAATTAGGTATAATTTTAAAATTTTGGAAGAGATCAATATTTTTGATTTCATTGAATAGGTTGATGTTATAAGTTAAAAAGTAATCGTTTATTTCATTTAATAAATCTTGAATATTAGCTTGAAGTTCATCCATATTCAAAAGCGATAAATTTTCACTTTGCTTGATAATTAAAGGAATTAACATGCTTGCTATTCCTAATAAAAGTCCGAAAAACAAAAGAATTGTAATTATTACGGCTAATGTTTCCGGAAATTTTAATTTAAGTTTAAAAAAGCGAATTAGTGGGCGACCTATTAATGAAACTACTCCGGCTATTGCAAGATAAATTATAATTGCTTGTACTTTATATAAAAAATAAAGCAATGCCAATACGCCAACAACAATTGCAATTGCTTTTAATATTCCTTTAGTTATAGTGTTAGAATTCATTTAAGTATATATTGTTATAAAAGTATGAAATTAATTAATAACCATAAGCAAAATCGTCTCCTCTTGGATCGGCTCCACCTTCTAAGGTGTTATTAGGTAAAACTAATATACTTTCAACTTTTCCAATAATTGGAGAGTTAGCTTCATCTAAAATATAGCCTAAATCTTGCAATTCGAGTTTTACTTTTTCATCAAACTTGTTTGGTTCCATTCTAATAATATCGGGCAACCATTGATGGTGAAATCTAGGTTGATTTATTGCTTCTTGCATCCCCATTTTAAATTCATGCACATTTAGAATGGTTTGTAAAACTGAAGTTATAATAGTGGAACCACCCGGAGTGCCAACAACCATCCAAAGTTCACCATTTTTTTCTACAATAGTAGGTGTCATAGAACTTAGCATTCTTTTTTCAGGTTGAATAGCATTTGCTTCGGCACCAATTAAACCAAACATATTTGGTTCTCCCGGTTTACTGCTAAAGTCGTCCATTTCATTATTTAAAAAGAAGCCAAGCTCGTTACAATATAATTTAGAACCGTATGCACCATTTAAAGTTGTTGTTGCAGAAATGGCATTTCCAAATTTATCTACAATAGAGTAGTGTGTGGTTTCGTCACTTTCAATAATTTCAATTTTTCCATGTGAAACTTCTTCAGATGAAGTCGCTTTTTTGAAAGAAAAAGAATTCATTCTTTTAGAGTTATAATTTTTACTGATTAGAGTGTCAATAGGTATTGTAATAAAATCTGGATCGCCTAAAAAATAACTTCTGTCTGCATAAGCTCTTCTTTCAGCTTCTGTAATAACTTGAATGGTTTTTGTGGAGTTATGTCCAAATTCATGTAAATCAAAAGGTTCAATAGATTTCATAATTTGAGCTAAACAAACTCCTCCACTTGACGGCGGCGACATTGAAATTATCCGTAAATTATCATAATCAAAAGTAATAGGTTTTCTCCACTTTGCTTCATATTTTGCCAAATCTTCCAAAGTAATAATTCCACCATTTGCTTGTAAGAACGAAACAAGTTTTTTTGCAGTTTCGCCTAAGTAAAATTCATCTTTACCGTTAGCTAAAATACGCTCTAATGTATTGGCTAATTCAGGATATTTTATAGTATCATTTTCTTGCCAAGCTTTTTCAAATGGAATGATATTTTTATTTACTTTTTGAAATGACTCACAATAATGTTTTAACCTTTCTTCTTGTTTTTTGGTTACAACAACTCCTTTTTTTGCTAATACAATTACCGGATTTAAAATATCTTGTAGAGGCAGAGAACCAAATTTTTTATAAACTTCAAATACACCTGCAATAGTTCCCGGAACACCAACTGCCAAAGCTCCTAAAATACTTTTACCTTCAATTATATTTTCGTTTTCATCTAAATACATGTTTTTTGTAGCAGCTAACGGTGCTTTTTCTCTGTAATCTAAAGCTCCAATTTCTCCGTTACCGGTCCTGTAAACCATAAAACCGCCTCCGCCTAAATTACCGGCAAAAGGGTAAGCTACAGCTAAAGCCAATTCGGTTGCTACCATAGCATCAAACGCATTTCCGCCTTTTTGTAAAATCTCAACACCAATTTTAGAAGCTTCTTTTCTTGCACTAACAACCATTGAGCTATCAGCTATAAATCCGGTTATTTTATTTTTGTTTGCATTTTCGTTTGAATTTCTTTTACATTGAACAATTAAAAATGCTAATAAAATTAAGGGGATAATTTTTTTCATATTTCTAACAATAGTTTTGTTTTTTCATTAGTAAAATTTATTAAATCTTTAAAAAAAGTTTTAAAATCTGCTTCTAATTCATCATGATATTTTTGAAGATCTTCTATAGCTAAATTCATTAGAGATTTACCTTCAGTTCTTTTATTCATACCTTGTAAAACCTTTTCGATCCCTTTTTTTGATTGATAGGTTTCTAACCAGTTATATTGAATCATGTATTGCAATATCTGTTGCATTTTTGGAGGAAATACTGTTGATTCATTTTTTAATAATTGATAAATATTACTTGCATAAACATTTAATGGTATTTCAGAATAATCGTTCCAGTTTTTTGCTAAAAAATAATCGTAAAAAATATCGATAATTATACCATCATAATGTTTGTAACGTTCATGCAATCTATGTTTACTTTTTCTAACAATTGGATGTGTATCGGTAAACGTATCAATATTTCTGTGTAAAATAATACCTTGTTGAATTTCTTTTGGGTAGTGCTGATAATTTTTTCCTTTTACAGCATCGGAAATAAAGTTACCAATTAAAATATTTTTGTTGTTTTTTGAAAGATATAGATGAGCCAAGTAATTCATACAATAAATTTAAAACAATGATACAAAAAAATCCGCCAATAGCGGATTTTTAGTAAGTTTATGTAAAATATTTTAACTGTTTAGCATTGCATGTAGGTTTATTAATTGAAGTTAAAATTCTTTTTAATTATTATTGAAATTAATTCTAAGTTTATTCAAAAGATGAGTATTGCTATATTCATTTTTCAAACCAAAAAAAAGTCTTAATATTTTTACGCGCTTAATTATAAATTCGTATAAAGCAAAGCATCCTATAATAGTAAAAACTATAAGTAAAATGAATTTTAATATTGTAGGGATATTTAGAGGTATAATTAAATACGATCCTAAAAATAGAAAAATCATATGAACTATATAAATGGGATAAGCTCCTTGACTTAAATAACTTAAAGTTTTACTTTGATGGTTGAGATATCTATAACCAAACGCAAATACAGTAAATACCCAAAAACAAGACTCAACAGCCTTTAAATAATTTGGTGCATTTACCAACTCAAAATAAAACAAGCGAACTGAGAAAAGTAATGACGCTACAATTACTAAAACCCATCTCCATTTAAGAACTGAATTCCAAAAATAAGTTTCGCTGAATATTAATAAGAAACCAAATAGAAATGCTAATAATCCTAAAAAAAATCCGTGAGAAGTCATAGCATATAATTCAAAAGATTCAATTTTAACAATAAACGTTTCAATAACGAAAGAAGTTAATATTAGTAAAAAACCTAATGGATTACCAAATAACTTTTTTATTTTATTTCCTAATAAACTACCTTCAATTCTCTTTAAATAAAAGAACAATGGAGACAAAACTAGTACGTAAACAAATATATTCCCCAAAAACCACAAATGACTTCTATTTAATACATATGACACATCCTGACTGTAATAAAATTGCCATATTAAAAAGTGTATTGGAACTATAAAAAATATACCGAAAATAAATGGTAATAAAATTCTTCTCGACCTTTCAGTTATTAATTGTTTCCAATTTCTCTTTTTTATAGCGAAACAAACACCCATTCCTGACACAAAAAATAGTAGTGGAATTCTCCAAACATTTAGCATAGACATTGGTATCCAAAGAGAATTTAAGGGCTTATCACTTTGAATAAACCCTATAAATACTCCCCAAGGTTGAAAAACAATTGTAATGTGGTATATTAAAAGTAAACCAATAGCAATTACTCTTAACCAATCTATATCATATCTTCTTATTGAACCTGACATTATTTTTATTATTTTAATAAGTTAGCAATTATAGGTCTTGTTTTTTCCAAATACGTATAATCAAGCTTTAAACCCATAGGTCCTAAATTTTTATTAAATTGCTCATAAATTGGTTTAACATTTTCGAAAGGTGCCAAAACTGACTCTAAAGCTGTAGAACCATAGTTGTTTTTTAAATTTTTATCGGCTCCGGCTTTTATTAAAGCTTCCACAATTTCAGTTCGACATAAGAAAGCTGAAGTATGCAATGCAGTAGAACCATCTCCTCCTGTTAAATTTAAATTTGCACCTCCGTTAATTAAAGCTTTGGCAACATCGGTTTTTCCAAAGGTAGCTGCTACAATAAGAGGTGTAGAACCATATTGGTCTTTTTTATTTAAATCTGTACCGGCATTTATATGTTGTTCTACAACTTTAAGGTTACCTAAAAAAGTTGCAGTTAAAATGTCTTCAGTTGGAGCTTTTATCTCAGTTTTTGAAACTGAATTTTCTATTTTATCTTTGTCTGATTTTTCGTTTTTTTCTTTACACGAAACATTGATAATTAAAGCAGTTATTACTAGTACTGCTGTTACTGATTTTTTTAAATTAATCTTAAGTATTTTCATTTTTGATTTGTTTTAAAGTTTAACTTTTTTCTATGGCGTAAAGGTCTGTTAAACGTTGATGCAGCACTAATCAAAAAAAAGAAAGAGAATATAAATTTTAATGAAACCCTTGTAAACTATGACGAATGAATATAAATTATGACGCAAGTGTCAAAAAAAGTCTAAAAACAGTAATTTTTAATGTGGCTTATTTACAATCATAGATTCAACTTTAATAATTCGTATCTTTTCAAAAAAATGTCTAATTTCGGTTTAAATTTTAATGATAATGTCAGATTTGCAATCTACTGAAAATGATTTTCTAAGTCAGCTTACTGAAATTATAGAGGATAATATTTCAAATGAACAATTTGGAGTTTCTGAACTTGCAAGTGAAATTGGAATGAGTCGTTCTAATTTACTTCGAAAAATTAAAAAGCAAACAAATTTATCTGTTAGTCAGTTTATAAGGCAGGTGCGTTTAAAAAACGCTATGGACCTGCTAAAACAAGATTCATTTACTGTTTCGGAAGTATCTTACAAAGTTGGTTTTGGAAGTACATCTTATTTTATTAAGTGCTTTAGAGATTTTTATGGATATCCGCCCGGTGAAGTTGATACTAAAAAATTGCCCGAAAATAATTTAATTCAAACGGAGAAAACAACTAAGAAAAGGAATGTTATCTTAATTACTTTAGCTATTTTATTTTTTATTGTGTTTATTGCATTATTCAACATATTTAAACAAAATGCTTCGACAAAAATAAACGTTAAAAAGTCTATAGCGGTACTACCCTTTAAAAACGACAGTAACGATTCTACAAATGTTTATTTTATCAATGGAGTAATGGAATCTATTCTTGCAAATCTGCAAAAAATTGAAGATTTAAAAGTTATAAGCAGAACTTCTGTAGAAAAGTATAGAAACAGTTCTAAAACAATTCCTGAATTGGCAAAAGAGTTAAATGTTAATTATTTTGTTGAAGGAAGCGGACAAAAAATTGGTGATAAAATTTTACTGAATATTCAATTAATTGAAGCTTCAAGTGATAATCATTTATGGGCAGAACAATACAATAAACAAGTAACAGATATTTTTAAACTACAAAATGAGGTAGCCAAAAATATTGCTGATAGAATTGAAGTTATTATTACACCTGAAGAAGAGGAAAGAATTGACAAACTACCAACAAATAACCCTGTTGCCTATGATTATTTTTTAAAAGGTTTAGATCATTTTCATAAAGAAACTGCCGAAGGCTTACTAAAAGCTATTCCTTATTTTAAGCAAGCCATAGCACATGATAATAAATTTACACGCGCCTATGCCGATATTGCCATCGCATATTATTATTTAGACCTTTTTCAATCTGAAAAACAGCATACAGCTTTAATAAATGAGTATACTGAAAAGGCCATGTTATTAGACCCTAAACAACCTGAAAGTTTAATTGCAAAAGCACTTTCTTATATGAATATTTCTGAATACAAAATGGCAGTTCCTTATTTAGAGAAAGCGTTAGAATTTAGCCCAAATTCAGCGTTTATTATTAATTTATTGTCAGATTTTTACACAAGCTATATGCCAAATACCCAAAAATATCTTGAATATGCTTTAAAAGGCGCTCAATTAGATATTGCGGCCAACGATTCCATTACTGCCAGCTATATTTATTTGCACATAAGTAACGCATTTATACAAACTGGTTTTGTAGAAGAAGCTATTATAAATGTTAATAAATCTTTAGATTACAATCCTAAAAATTTATATTCAGAATATGTAAAAGCGTATGTTTTATTTGCTAAAAATAAAGATTTACAACAAACACAAAAACTGTTAATTAAAGAATTTCAAAAAGACACTACACGCTTGGATATTATGCAGGAAATTGGAAAAATTTATTATTACATGAGAGATTATAAAAACTCTTATAAATATTATAATAAATTTATTACAATAAGGGAAACCCAAAAATTAGATATTTATAAGCATGAAAATTCAAAAATTGGTTATGTATATGAACAAATGGGAGAGAAAGTGAAGTCACAAAAACTTTTAAATAGTTATTTTGAGTACGCTAAAAATGATGAATCTATATACAAGCATTTAAGTTTAGCTGTTTACTATGCTTATAAAAACGATCAAAAAAAATCAATTAATCATTTAAAGTTATTTGCAAAAGAAGATAATTTCCAATATTGGGTACTACTTTTCTTTAAACTGGAACCATTAGTAGATAACATTAAAAACGTACCTGAATTCAAAAAAATATTTAATGAAATTGAAACTAAATTTTGGAAAAATCATGAAGAAATAAAAAACTCTCTTAAAGAAAAAGATTTACTTTAGTTCCTATAGTTTTATGTATAAATTGCATTCCTAAAAAAAAATGATAATAAAAAACCACAACTAAAAGCTGTGGTTTTTTTATATAAAATTTCTTAAATATTTTAACTATTAAGCATTACCGGCATTACAAGCATTGTAATGTATTCTCCTTCATCAACACCATCAATTGGTGTTAAAATTCCGGCTCTGTTTGGTAACGACATTTCAATTAAAACTTCATCCGAAGTTAAGTTGCTAAGCATTTCTGTTAAAAAGCGCGAGTTAAAGCCTATTTGCATATCATCTCCTTGGTATTCACATACTAAACGCTCCTCAGCTTTGTTAGAGTAATCAATATCTTCTGCTGATATGTTTAACTCTGTACCGGCCATTTTTAAACGAATTTGATGCGTGGTTTTACTTGAAAAAATAGAAACACGTTTTACTGAATTTAAAAAAGTACCTCTGTCAACAGTTAATTTATTTGGATTTTCTTTAGGAATAACCGCTTCATAATTAGGGTATTTCCCATCAATTAATCTACAAACTAATACTACATTATCAAAAGTAAATTTAGCGTTTGCATCGTTGTACTCAATTGTAACATCACTATCAGTACCACCTAAAATTCCTTTTAATAAATTTAGTGGTTTTTTTGGCATTATAAACTCAGCAGTATCATTAGCAGTTACATCGGTTCTTGAATATTTAACCAATTTATGTGCATCAGTTGCAACAAATGTTAAGCTTTCAGAATTAAATTGAAAAAATACACCACTCATTACTGGTCTTAAATCATCATTTCCGGCTGCAAAAATAGTTTTTGAAATAGCTGTTGCTAAAATACTTCCGGGTATAATTGTGCTACTTGGAGATTCAATTGAAACTGCTTTTGGAAACTCTTGCCCGTCAAAATAAGCCATATCATATTTACCTTGACTGGAACTTATCTCAACTGTATTATTTTCTTCAGTTTTAAATGTTAATGGTTGGTTAGGAAATGTTTTTAACGTTTCTAATAATAAGCGTGCTGAAATAGCTACAGAACCTTCCGAGTCAGACTCAACTTCAATAGTTGTACTCATTGTTGTTTCTAAATCAGAGGCCGATATTTTTAACTCGTTTTCATTTAATTCAAATAAGAAATTATCTAAGATTGGTAACGTATTACTATTGTTAATTACGCCTCCTAATACTTGAAGTTGTTTTAATAATTGACTACTTGATACTATAAATTTCATTTACGATTATTTTAATAGAATGAATTACAAATATATTCTAAATATGTTGTTTTCAAAAAGTTATTTATCAACAGTTAAATTAAGGTGTTTGTGCTCTAAAATTATCATTAATAGTGGTTTAGATATAGATAATCTAAAAAGTTATAATTATGTTAATATAAAAACAAAAAACTTTAAAGGAGTAAATTTAATTTTATATTTGTTTTACTTCTAAAAATAAAACTTTTTATGAAAAAAACTGTTTTAAGTTTACTGCTTATATCTATTTTCACTATTTATAGTATAGCACAAGCCCCCAAAAAACCAAATTCGAGCGAAATATTTGAGTCCATTCAAAAGTTAAATTTTTTAGGAAGTGTTTTGTATGTAGCGGCTCACCCTGATGATGAAAACACAAATTTGATATCTTATTTTTCTAATGATGTAAAAGCCCAAACTGCATATTTAAGTTTAACAAGAGGTGACGGAGGACAAAATTTAACAGGCTCTGAATTAAAAGAGCTATTAGGTGTAATTAGAACTCAAGAGTTGCTTGAAGCCAGAAAAATTGACGGAGGAAAACAATTTTTTACACGAGCCAATGATTTTGGGTATTCAAAGCATCCTGATGAAACCTTAGAAATTTGGAATAAAGAAGAGGTATTAAACGATATAGTTACAGTTATAAGAAATTTTAAGCCCGATGTAATTATCAATAGGTTTGACCATAGAACTCCGGGCAGTACACATGGGCACCACACAGCATCAGCTATGTTAAGTGTTGAAGCTTTTGATTTGGCTTCGGATAAAGCGTATAAAACACATTCAAAAAATGATATAATTTGGCAACCAAAACGTTTATTTTTTAATACCTCGTGGTGGTTTTACGGAAGTAAAGAAAATTTTGATAAAGCAGATAAAACAAATTTAGTGAGTTTAGATATTGGAACTTTTTATCCAGAAAAAGGATTGTCAAATAACGAAATAGCTTCATTAAGCAGAAGCAAACATCAATCGCAAGGTTTTGGAACAACAGGAAGCAGAGGAAGTCAAACCGAATACTTAGAATTTTTAAAAGGTGATTTTCCTTCCAATAAAAAAATATTTGAAGGAATTGACACAACATGGAATAGAGTAGATGGAGGGAAAGCAATTGCAGCTATTTTAAATAAAGTAGAACTACAATACGATTTTAAAAATCCTTCAGCAAGTATTCCTAATTTAGTTAAGGCTTACAAGTTAATTTCACAATTAAAAGATGAACATTGGAAAAAAATTAAATCAAAAGAGATTAAAGAAATTATAGCTGCTTGTGCCGGACTTTATTTAGAAGCGGTAGCCAATTCATCTTCGGCTACGGTAAACACTCAAAATTCCATAAAAATTGAAGCAATTAACAGAAGCAATGCTGAAATAATTCTTAAAAAAATAAGTATAAATCCGTTGGAAATTACAAATAGTATAGGTCAAAAACTTAATAATAATCAACCGTTTGAAACTTCATATAAAATAAAAATTCCTGATAATGCAAAAGAAACGTCACCTTATTGGTTGAGAGAAAAAGGAACTTTAGGAATGTATAAAGTAACCGATTTAGAGCTTATTGGTTTGCCTGAAACACCAAGAACTTTAGCTGTAAATTTTATATTGGATTTTAAGGGTATTGAAATTCCCATCACTAAAGAAGTAGTTTACAAATACAATGATCCTGTTAAAGGTGAAGTTTATAAACCTTTTGAAATTTTACCTGAAGTCTCAGCCTCTTTCAACGAGAAAGTTTATATTTTTTCTAACAATAATTCTCGAGAAATTACACTAAAAGTTAAATCGGTGAAAGATAGTTTACAAGGAAAAATAAGTTTGTGTATTCCTGAAAATTGGAAAGTTTTTCCTGAGAATATTCAATTTAAGCTACACCAAAAAGGTGAGGAGCAAAGTTTTCAATTTGAAGTTTATCCACCTAAAAATCAATCGGAAGGACTTATTTCTCCCATAATTGAAATTGGAAATAAAACGTATACAAATGAATTAGTTGAGATTGATTACAATCATATTCCTTTTCAATCCGTTATAAAACCGGCTGAAGCAAAAATTGTTAGGTTAGAGATACAAAAAAAAGGACAACTTGTTGGTTATATTCACGGTGCCGGAGATGATGTTCCAACAGCTTTACGTCAAATAGGATATACTGTTGTTGAGTTAAATGAAAATGATATTATTTTTGAGAAATTAAAGAATTTTGATGCTGTAGTTTTAGGAATAAGAGCTTATAATACTAATACTCGTTCTAAATTTTACCAAAAGGATTTGTTTGAATATGTTAAAAATGGCGGAACTCTAATTACTCAATACAACACTAGTTTTAGATTAGAGGTTGACCAAGTAGCTCCTTTTCCGTTAAAACTATCGCATGATAGAGTGACCGATGAGAACTCAGAAGTTAGAATTATCAATCCGAATCATGAGATTTTGAACTATCCTAATAAAATCACAAAGGCAGATTTTGAAGGCTGGATTCAAGAAAGAGGTTTGTATTTTCCAAACGAGTGGGACTCAAATTTTGAAACTGTTTTAAGTATAAACGATAAAAATGAAACTCCAAAAAATGGAAGTTTGTTAGTCGCTAAATTTGGTAAAGGAAATTTTGTATATTCCGGGTTGAGTTTTTTTAGAGAATTGCCCGAAGGAGTCTCTGGAGCATACAGGTTGTTTGCAAACATGGTTTCTGTTGGGAAAAATACCACCGAAAAACCTATAAAAAATTAAAAATGGACAAGCAAAAATACATTTGGAAAAAAGAATATACTTTAGTTTTAATTGCTAATGCAATTTATATTTTTCTTTTCTATTTAATAATGAAAACTTTCTCTTAGATTATGCTGCTAATAGATTGGATTGTACTTTCAGGAACTTTAATTTTTATTGTTTTATATGGCAGTTGGAGAACAAGTGGCAGTAAAAACGTAACTGATTATATTAAAGGAGGTAGTGAAGCTAAGTGGTGGACTGTAGGTTTGTCTGTTATGGCTACTCAAGCGAGTGCAATTACATTTCTTTCTACACCCGGGCAGGCGTTTCATAGCGGTATGGGATTTGTTCAGTTTTATTTTGGATTACCAATAGCAATGGTTGTTATTTGCTTGGTGTTTATTCCAATATATCACAAGTTAAAAGTATTTACCGCATACGAATATTTAGAAACCAGATTTGATTTAAAAACACGCAGTTTGGCAGCTATTTTATTTTTAATACAAAGAGGTTTAGCTACCGGAATAACTATTTTTGCTCCTTCTATTATCCTTTCGGCTGTTTTAGGTTGGGATTTAAATACACTAAATATTATAATTGGTGTACTTGTAATTATTTATACTGTTACAGGAGGTACCAGAGCAGTTAGTGTTACACAAAAGCAACAATTAACGGTAATTTTTACCGGTATGTTTATTGCTTTCTTTTTAATAATAAGTTATTTGCCCGATGGTATTACATTTACAAAAGCTTTGGAAATTGCAGGAGATAGTGGTAAAATGAATATCCTTGATTTTTCTTTTGATTTGGAAAATAGATATACTTTTTGGAGTGGAATTATAGGAGGAAGCTTTTTAGCACTTTCTTATTTTGGAACAGATCAAAGTCAGGTACAACGTTATTTATCGGGTAAATCGGTAAAAGAAATGCAATTAGGGCTTGTTTTTAATGGTTTGTTAAAAGTGCCTATGCAGTTTTTTATACTGTTAGTAGGAGTAATGGTTTTTGTTTTTTATCAGTTTAATGATACTCCATTGAATTTTAATCCTTCAGGTAAAGAATCAGTACTTAAATCGGAGTTTTCAAAGGAATACAAGGAATTGGAACTTCAGCATAAGCAAATTGAAGAAAGTAAAAAAGAACTTTTATTAAGTAATTTTATTGATACTGAAGCAGTTCAAACATTAAATGATAATGATAAAATATTAAGAGAAAAAGCAAAAAAAATTATAACAAAAGCAAACTCATCAGTTGAAACTAATGACAAAGACTATGTCTTTATACACTTCATTTTAAATTATCTCCCAAAAGGATTAATAGGCTTGTTGTTGGCGGTAATTTTATCGGCAGCTATGTCCAGCACAGCTTCAGAACTAAATGCTTTAGCTAGTACAACAGCAATGGATTTGTATAAACGGAATTTAAAAGTACCTAAAAATGATGAACACTTTGTAAAAGTATCAAAATGGTTTACGCTTATGTGGGGTATAATTGCTATAACAATTGCGTGTATAGCCAATTTATTTGATAACTTAATACAGTTGGTTAATATTATTGGTTCTATTTTTTATGGTAATGTTTTAGGTATATTTTTGCTGGCATTTTTTGTGAAATTTGTTAAAAGCAATGCCGTTTTTGTTGCGGCGATTATTACTCAAATTATTGTTATAATTGGTTGGAATTACGATTGGATGCCATATTTATGGCTAAACTTATTTGGAAGTATGTTGGTAATGGGAATAGCAATTTTAATTCAAACTTTTTCAAATAAAAATGAAATAAAAAAAGCACTTGAGTAAAGTGCTTTTTTTGTTTTTTTTAAAGAATTATTGTTGCCATTGAGCAATTGATTCTTTGTTCATTTTAATATAATCGGCATTATTTGCTTTTTCTGCGCCTGCCAAAGATTTTTTAGCTGTTGCAATGGCACCGGCTTTATCACCTAAATCTGCCTGAATTAAACTCATTCTACGTAAATAATAAAATGGAGGATTTTCTCCTTTAGTTGCAAGTTTCATCCATTCTAATGCTTGTTTTAGATCTTTACCTTCAGTATGATAATATGATGCTGCTTGAAAATAATCGTTAGCTGTTGGACCTCCCATAACAGTTTCTATGCTTTTTAAAGCAATTTTTTCAGTTGGAACTTCAAATGGAACACCTACGTATGTGTTTTCCCATAAAAAACCCAATACAGCAGAATTAGAATTTACATCATCAAAAGTAATGGTAAACGATTCTATTTTCATAGGCATTGATTCTACGTTTACTGTTGTTTTTAAAGCAACTTTGGTATCGTCCCATTTTTGAGGTGTTCCCCAATTGTTAGCGTCGGTATAAAAAATAACTTCCCAAGAATCTTTATTAGGAATGGTATAGATAGCATAAGTTCCTTTTTTTAATTCTTTGCCATCAATAATAACATCATCGCCAAAAGTAATTTTAGTATTGACATTTGCTCCTGTTCTCCAAGTTTGTCCATAAGGCACTAAACCACCAAAAATGGTTCGACCACGCATTGCAGGGCGAGAATATTCCAGTGAAACTTCGGTTAAACCAACAGTTTGTTCCAACTTAGCAGCCGGACTTGGCTGAGGCGTTTTAATTTGAGCATTTACCGTAGAAATTAAACCGATAAATACTATTAGAATTGAAATTTTTTTTAGCATAATAGTGTGAAGTTTAAGTTATACTAACAAATATAACATTTAATAAGCCTATTTAAAAAGGTAATGTAACTTTAACAATTATTTAAGATGAGGTTTGTAGTGGAATTATTGAAATTTTTTCTTTCTGAAATAATTAAAAATGAATCCAAATATAGCTAAAATTATTAGTGGAAAAATAATATTTATTAACTGCCATTTGTTGGCTTGTTGGTAAGCCTTTTGTTTGTCTAAAAAGTCAATTTTTATTTTTTTTGATCGAATATTAATCAACCCACTGTCATCCAACAAATAATTAACAGTATTCAATAAAAATTCTTTGTTGCCAAAAAGCTGGTTTGTCCATTTATCAAAACCTAATTCAAGAGGTTTTCCTTGTGAAATTTCATTTGCAATAATATCTCCATCTGCAATTACAATTATTTTGTTTTCACTACCGGTATTTTTATTTAATTCAAATTGAAAAGGCTTTACACGGCCATTGTATGCCGATTTAAAGTTACCTTCTAAAAGTACTGCAACAGGTTGGTTACCGTTGTTAAAATTGGCAGGTTCGGGTTTTTCGGTAACTGTTTTTAATGAAATAATAGTGGGCGTACCAATGGGTTTTGAGAGTTTAGAACTTTGTAACAGAACTGTTTTTTTTATGGAGTTTTTTAATGTGTCAATACTATTTGTAAAACGCAAATTAACGGCTTGTATGTTGGTATTGATTGGATGATTATTAGTTGAATTTATCAATGGATAATATTTCCATAAAAATGAACTGAACTGAGGTTTGTTTCCGGTATTTCCTGTTACTAAAGGAATTTGAGAGCTGTATAAATCGGTAATTAAATTGGAATTTATGCGTATGCCATAATTGAAAAAGAAATCGGTTAAACCTAAATCTCTTGGGTAAGCTAAACTTTCTCCGGTTTGCATTAAGCTGTCTAATTCGGCTTGTACATTATCAATCAACCATAAAGATTTTCCTCCATTCATTGTATATTGATCTAATGTGTATTTTTCTTCTTCAGTAAATTTTTCAGTAGGTTTTGCAATTATTGCCAAATCAAATTTTGAAAGCTCTTGAAGTGTTTTTTGAGGTTGATTTTCAACCGAATCTAAAGTAAATGGAGCAAGAAAATAATATTCTCCTAATTTTTGTAAAAAATCGACTATATAAATATCGTTTAACTCACCGTTTCCTTTTAAAATTGCAATTTTTTTTGATTTTTTTGAAGTTACTTTATGTATGGCATTTGCAAAAGCATATTCTAAATTTTGGATGGAACTTTCTAACTGTTCGTCTTGAGAATTAGAAAAAATATCTTTAAGTAAAGGAATGGTTTCGGTGTTGTTTTTATAATTGATAACTGCCCAAGGGAAAATAACAATTTCTGATAATTTTCCATTTTCCTGAACCTCTAATCGGCTTGGTTCTAATCCTTCATTAATTAATTCCTGAGCAATTTCAGAAGGATTGACAAATTTGAATTGGATGTTTTTATTTAAAGCTTTTAATTCTTCTAAATGTAGTTTTGTTTCGGTTTGTAAACGTTTGAATTCCGCAGGAAAATCACCTTGTAAATAAACTTTAATAACAATAATATCTTTAACGTTTTTAACAATGTTTTTTGTTGTTTCAGATAATGTATATCTATGATCTTCAGTTAAATCAAATCGCTTATAAATTTTTGAACCAACAAAATTTAATACAATTAAACTTAGTAAAATAACCGCTATTTTAGAATACTTATTTCTCATGTTGTATTCTAAATTTGGTTAATACTAAAAAGAAAAAAGTAACCGACAAAAAGTAAATGAGATCGCGTGTATCAATTACACCTTTACTTAAACTGTTATAATGTTCGCTCATTCCAATATATTTAACGGTATAATCTAAATTTCCAAACAAGTTGTAATTTGAAACAGCTTCAAAACCGTAGTATAGAATGAAAGAAATGAAAACGGAAACTATAAATGAAACAATTTGATTTTTAGATAAGGTTGATGAAAAAATACCGATAGCAGTATAAGCACTTACTAAAAATAATAAGCCAATAAATGAACCAAAAGTGGTTCCAAATTCAATATTTCCTATAGGGTTTCCAAGTTGGTAAACGCTGTAAACATATATCAAAGTTGGTGTAATTGCCAAGATTGCTAATGTAAATGATCCAAAATATTTACCTAAAATTATTTGCCGGTTTGTTAAAGGTTTTGTTTTTAAAATTTCGAGAGTTCCGGTATTAATTTCATCAGAAAAACTGCGCATTGTAATTGCCGGAATTAAAAACATGAAAATCCATGGAGCTAAAAAAAAGTAGCTGGTTAAATCGGCAAAGCCTGCATGTAAAATATTAAAATCACCTTTAAATACCCATAAAAATAATCCGTTGATTATTAAATATACAGCAATCACCAAATAACCTATTGGTGATGAAAAAAAGGAGTTTAATTCTTTTTTTAAAATAGCTATCATTTAGTTTTAATTAAGGTAATGTTTCAATTTTATCTACACTCCAAGCTTGTGGTTTATCGTTAAATAAAACTTTGGTTTTAGCCCAAACAGTTTTAAATAAATCGGAATTACGGTAGGCTTCTAAATGTGTTTCAGATTCCCAATAACTATATGTGAAAAAAATTGACGAATTGTTTTTGTCTTTATATAACTCTAATAAACGACAACCTTCAAAGTTTCGTATTTTGGTTTTGTTAGAATTAAAGTTTTTTAAGAACGTTTCAATTTTTGAATTATCAAAACTCATTTTTACAATTCGTATAAACATAATTTAGTTTTCGTGTATTTGGTTTATAAAAATTTTACTGTAATAACATCTCTATAATTTAATCCTAAAAGAGACGCTGCACCACCTACAGTATTTAAATTGCTACGGTACACTGCAATTTCTAAATAATTTGCCGAATTGAAAAGGGCTAGTCTGCTGCCATCTTTTTGACGTTGATCTTTTGATAACGAAAAATCAACAATATCGCTGTATTTATTGTAAATAGTTGTAAAAATATATTTATTGGCTAATACTTCAAATTTACGTCCTTTCCCAATATCATTAAAAAGTTTTTTGTTGATATTGCTAATGGAGTTACCATAATTATCAACATAAATAATATTGCCATAAATAGTTTTATTATCAGGCGAAAGAGTAGGTTGAAGTTCTACAATTTTTTTAAATTCAGGAATTAATTTACCAATAACTTCCAATGTGCCACCTCTTGCAATATGGCATGCAACTTTAACAAAAACATGTAATACAGGAAAACTTGTTTCAACTCTGTCGTGTATGTTTATTTCAACAATTTTTTCGGGTTTAATTTCTGAAGCTAATAATGAAATAACGCCATTGTTCGGACAAATAAAATAATGATTATCAAGTTTTAAAGCAATGTGTTTATTTTCTTCATTTAATTCAGAATCTACACCAATAATATGAATACTTCCTTCAGGAAAGCTTTTATAAGCATTTTTTAAGATATAAGCAGTTTCTGTAATATTAAAAGGTGATATATGGTGAGATATATCAACAATTCGAGCATCAGGTAATTCACTATAAATGGTTCCTTTTATGGCGCCTACAAAGTGGTCTTTTGTACCAAAATCAGTAGTTAGCGTAATTATTGACATATAATTATGTGGGTAAATATTTAAGTGAAAAACAAAAGTAAATCCTTAATAAAATGTTTAAAACTTATTAACTAAGATTTAATTTTTGTAATTTGATATTTATTACATTTGTTAAGCAAATCTAATCAAATATTCGGTTATTGTAAAACTAATTTTATATTAAAACTTAACAACGCGCCATTTGAACGAACGTATTATTGAACTTACAGAAATTAATCCAAATGAATTATTTGGAACCCAAAATTCTAACGTAGATATACTACGCAAATTTTATCCAAAATTAAAAATTGTAGCTAGAGGCACAAATCTTAAAATTTACGGTGAACCAGAAATTCTTGACGAATTTGAAAAAAAACTGGAAATGCTTATTGCATATTTCAATCGTTATAATAAATTGGATGAAAATAGTATTGAACGTTTATTAACATCGAATGGAAATGAGCATAAAACTTCAAAAGTTGCAGATGGTGTTTTGGTTCATGGTGTTAGCGGAAGGTTAATTAAAGCTCAAACAGTTAACCAGAGAAAAATGGTTGAGCTGATGGATAAAAACGATATGCTTTTTGCAATTGGCCCTGCAGGAACCGGAAAAACATACACAGCTGTTGCTTTGGCAGTAAAAGCTTTGAAAGAAAAAGAAGTAAGAAGGATTGTTTTAACTCGTCCGGCAGTAGAATCGGGAGAAAATTTAGGTTTTTTACCGGGAGATTTAAAAGAAAAATTAGACCCTTACATGCAGCCTTTATATGATGCTTTAAGAGATATGATACCTTTTGAAAAATTAGATTCTTATTTAGAAAAAGGGATTATTCAAATTGCACCTTTGGCATTTATGAGAGGAAGAACTTTAGACAACGCTTTTGTAATTTTAGATGAAGCTCAAAATACTACCCATAACCAAATGAAGATGTTTTTAACGCGTATGGGTAAAAATGCAAAATTTATTATAACCGGAGATCCAGGTCAAGTAGATTTGCCTAAGCGTCAAATTTCAGGTTTAAAAGAGGCAATGCTTACTTTAAAAGATATTGATGGAATTGCTTTTGTGTATTTGGATGATAAAGATGTGATTAGACACCGATTGGTTAAGAAAATAATTTCAGCTTATAAAAGTATTGAAGTAGGGAATGAATAATAAACGAATAGGATTGGTTTATTAAAAAAAAATATAAAAAGGTTCTATAAAAGTAATGAGCAACACAATTAACAACACGGCATTTAACTTTCCAAATCAAAAATCGGTTTATAAAGGTAAAGTTAGGGAGGTTTATAACATAAACGATGAAATTTTAGTAATGATTGCATCTGACAGACTTTCGGCTTTTGATGTAATTATGCCAAAACAAATTCCTTATAAAGGGCAGATATTAAATCAGATAGCTTCTAAAATGATGGAAGCTACAAAAGATATTGTTCCAAACTGGATTATTGCTGTGCCCGATCCAAATGTTGCAGTAGGGCATTTGTGCAAACCATTTAAAGTTGAAATGGTTATAAGAGGTTATTTGTCTGGTCATGCTGCACGTGAATACAAGTTGGGAAAAAGACTATTGTGCGGAGTGCCAATGCCTGAAGGAATGAAAGAAAACGATAAATTTCCTGAACCAATTATAACACCATCAACAAAAGAAGATAAAGGTTTACACGATGTTGATATTTCGAAAGAAGATATTATTGCCAAAGGAATTGTTTTAAAAGAAGATTATGAAGTTCTCGAAAAATATACCCGAGCATTATTTGAAAGAGGTACTGAAATTGCTGCAAAACAAGGCTTAATTCTGGTTGATACTAAATATGAATTTGGTAAAACAAAAGAAGGGAAAATTGTTTTGATTGACGAAATTCATACACCGGATTCTTCACGTTATTTTTATGCTGATGGTTATGAAGTAAGGCAAAGTAGAGGAGAAGCTCAAAAACAGCTTTCTAAAGAATTTGTGCGTCAGTGGTTAATTGCCAATGGTTTTCAAGGATTAGAAGGACAGCAAATTCCGGAAATGACTGAAGAAAAAATTACTGAAATTTCGAATCGCTATATTGAGTTATACGAAAATATTACCGGAGAGAAATTTATAAAAGCCGATTTAACAAATATTATTCAACGAATAGAAAATAATGTGCTTACTTTTTTAAATCAAAATTAACTACTTGTTTTTAATTTTTGTAAAATTTTTATAATATCGTTTGAATCGATATCAATATTTAGCCATTTTAATGCTTTTTCGTAGGTTGAAAAAATTTCTACTGATTGGTCCATTCCTTGCTGAAGTATTTTGTATAATGAAGTAGAAACTACTTGATTAGGTGAATTTTTAATTAAAGCTATTCTTCTTTTCCCAAACACAGAAGATTTTTCTTTTATAAAAGAAACAAAATTTGTTATATCTTCAGGTGTAGTTTTGAATGTTACATTTTTTAAATTTATAAAGCAGTTAAATCCGGGAGAAAATTCAGAATCTAAAGTTAGTTTTTGTTTGTGATTTATTAGAGAGTCGAGCTCTAAATCGCCAAAGTAATATTCAATTATTAAATTATGTTCTTTTAATATTTTATATTTAGCAATCAGTTCAGTCATAATAAAAAATTAAAGATAACAAAAAAGCCTCAAAGAAATACTATTCTTTGAGACTTTAAAATAACTTATTTAAGTATTTATTTTTTTCTTTTTTGTTGTTGAGCCTGTTGTTCTTGTGCTTGTTTCATGGCATCATTTAAACGTTGGCGAAACTTACTTTCTTTTTTAGGTTTCTTTTTATTTTCTTGGATTTTAGCATGAATTTTATCTTCATCTAAAATAAAATTCTTAATCACAAGCATAATTGTAATGGTAAGAAGGTTAGATACAAAATAGTATAAACTTAATCCACTCGCATACATATTGAAGAATACCAGCATCATTATAGGAGAAAGGTACATCATCATTTTCATCATTTTTTGCATGTCGGGCATACCTTCTTGTGTAGGTTGTTGCATATTCATTTGCTGACTTTGTGTCATTTTCATATAAAAGAAAATAGCAATAGAAGCCAATATTGGAAATAAACTTATGTGATCTCCATAAAATGGAATTTTAAAAGGCAATTTAAATACAGAATCATAAGCAGATAAATCATCAGCCCATAAAAATCCTTTTTGACGTAAATCTATATTTGAAGGGAAAAATCTAAATAAGGCAAAGAAAACCGGTGCTTGTATAAGCGCAGGTATACAACCGGAAAGCGGGCTAACACCAGCTTTACTTTGAAGTGCCATCGTTTCTTGTTGACGTTTCATGGCATCTTCTTTCTTAGGATATTTTTTTGCTATTTCATCCATTTCAGGTTTTAAAACCTTCATTTTTGCACTTGACAAGTAAGATTTGTATACTAAAGGAGACATTATAATTCTTACCACAATTGTTAATAGAATTATTATGATACCGTAATTTCCAATAAATCCTTTTAAGAAATTGAAAACTGGAATAAATACAGCTCGGTTAATAAAACCAAAAATTCCCCAACCAAGATTTGTGATTTCTTTGATATTTCTATCATATTTTTTTAGAATTTGGTAATCGTTTGGGCCAATATACCAATTCATATTATAATTTAATTCACCTCCTTGTAGTGCTAATGGTGCTTTTAAATAGAATGCTTTTGTAAAAGTTGTGTCAACTTCTTCATCTTCTACTAAAGTTTTAGACTTAAGTTTTATATTATCAAAAGCTTGTTCTGAAATTAAAATGGATGAAAAGAAATGTTGTTTATATGCAATCCAGTTTACATCATTCTCTTCGGCATCATCTTCTCCGCCAATTGACAGATAATCTATATTTTCATCATCTTTTTCATAATATAACTCAGTTTGTTGATTTTCGTATCTGATACTTTTCTCGTGTCTGAATCCTTCTAAATTCCAATCTAAATTTATTTGTTGAGAAGAATTGAAAACATTGCTTAAACCTTGTGAACGGATATTGAAATCAACCATATATTCATTTGGTTTTATCTCATATTGATATTCTAAAAACTGATTGTTAGACACTTTCAGCTTCATAGAAAGTATTTGTGTTTCGCCTTTTTTAGTTAAGCTAGGTTCAAAAAACAGGTCTTTTGTATTTAAAGTTCTATTATCGGTTGTGCCAAAATTTATGTTAAAAGAAGCATTGTTATCTTTTATCATATATAATGGTAAAGAATCGTAGGTAACATATTTTTTAATTAAAGCTTCTTTAATTTGACCTCCTTTGTTTGAAATAACCAGTTTTAGTAAATCATTTTCTAAAATAGTTTCTGAATCTTTGGCAGAAGGTAAAGTTGTAGAATAAGCAAATGAACCTAATTCAGTTTGGGCTTTAGCTAAAGTTACAGAATCACCGGCTTGCAAAATTATTTCTGAAGTAGTTGGGTTTGTA
The DNA here is from genome assembly GCF_012524075.1 of Lutibacter sp. B1. GTDB lineage: Bacteria > Bacteroidota > Bacteroidia > Flavobacteriales > Flavobacteriaceae > Lutibacter. The sequence goes on along the minus strand of NZ_JAAZUI010000001.1, from coordinate 96,675 downwards.
ACGGTTGTGTCTTCTTTAACTTGTTCTGTTTTGTTTTTCTCAGCCTCTATTTCTTCAGGGGTTGGTTGTGTGCTGTAAATCCACCAAAACATTATAGCTCCCATTAAAACAAAACCTATAAGTGTATTGATGTCGAATTTTTTTTCTTCCATGTGTGTTTAAAATGTCAGTTTGTCATTAAACTTTTCAATAAAAAAGTAAAAAGCGCGACAAATGTAGTAAATGTATCTTTATTATTTAGTTTTTATTGATGATTCTATATTACTTCAAAGAGTGTTCCAAAGCGGCTTTTATAAAATCAATAAATAATGGATGCGGATTTAATACAGTACTTTTATATTCCGGATGATATTGAACACCAACAAACCAAGGATGTGATGGAATCTCAACTACTTCTACCAAATTGGTTTTAGGATTTTTTCCGGTTGCAATCATTCCGGCATTTTGTATTTGTTCTAAATAAGTATCGTTAAATTCGTATCTATGCCTGTGACGTTCACTAATCATGTCACTTTTATATATTTGTTTTACCTTACTATTGTTTTCAAGTTTACAATCCCAAGCGCCTAAACGCATTGTACCACCATAAATTGTAAGATCTTTTTGGTCTTCCATAATATCAATTACCGGATATGGAGTTTTTTCATCCATTTCGGTAGAATTAGCATCTTCCAAACCTAATACGTTTCTTGCAAATTCAATAACTGCCATTTGCATACCCAAACAAATTCCTAAAAACGGAATGTTGTTTTCTCGTGCATATCTAACAGCTTCAATTTTACCTTCAATACCTCTTCCTCCAAAACCGGGAGCTACTAAAATACCATTTAAATGTTTTAATTTTCCGGGTACATCTTCAACATTTAATTCTTCAGAATGAATCCAGTGAATATTTACTTTTATTTCATTTTGAGAACCTGCATGTATAAAAGCTTCTGAAATTGATTTGTATGCATCGCGTAATTCAACATATTTACCAATTAAACCAATTTCAACAGTGTATTTCGGGTTTTTAAATTTTTTCAGAAAGCAGTTCCAAGCATTTAAATTTGGTAATTTGTCTGAAGGTAATTGTAATTTTTTTAATACTACAGTATCTAAACCTTCTTTAAGCATTAAATTGGGGACATCATAAATGGTTTTAGCGTCTATTGATTCTATAACGTCTTCTTGTTTAACATTGCAAAAAAGAGCGAGTTTTCTTTTTATTGATTCGGAAATTTCATGTTCTGTTCTGCAAACTAAAATATCCGGACTAACACCACTTTGCATCAACATTTTAACAGAATGTTGTGTTGGCTTGGTTTTAAGTTCACCGGCCGCAGCTAAATAAGGCACAAGTGTTAAATGAATAACAATCGCATTTTCTTCACCTAATTCCCATAATAATTGACGAACAGCTTCTACATAAGGTAAAGATTCAATATCACCAACTGTACCTCCAATTTCAGTAATTACAATATCAAAATTACCTGTATTCCCTAAAATTTGGATGCGGTCTTTTATTTCATCAGTAATATGAGGAATAACTTGCACGGTTTTTCCTAAAAAATCTCCTTTACGTTCTTTATCAATTACAGATTGATAAATTCTACCTGTAGTAACATTATTTGCTTGAGAGGTTGGAATGTTTAAAAAACGTTCGTAATGACCTAAATCTAAATCTGTTTCAGCACCATCGTCAGTTACATAACATTCACCATGTTCGTAAGGGTTTAATGTTCCCGGGTCTACATTAATATAAGGATCTAATTTTTGGATGGTAACAGAGTAACCTCTTTCTTGTAATAATTTTGCTAAAGAGGCGGCAATAATTCCTTTTCCAAGTGATGAAGTTACGCCTCCGGTTACAAAAACATATTTAGTTTTATTCATTGTGCTTAGGTTTGAGCAAAAGTACTAACTCTATTTTAGTTGACAAAAAAAGAACCCTCTAAAACTGAAATAAATTTTAAAGAGTTTAATAGTTGTTTGAAAATCAAGTATTTTTATTAAAAACGGTTGCTTTTTAAATAGATTTGGGGCTTTAATTTTATTAATGGTCTTGTATATGAAAAGTAGCGGATTCGCATTCACTAATTTTCTAGTTTATTATTGACCATAAATATATAAATTATTTTTCGTTATAATATAAGCTGCTATTTTATATATATAATTACAAAAAGTTAATATTTGGCATATCTTATAAGTTTTGTAGGATTTCAAAACAAAAATCACTTTTTTATTTTTTATAGTTGATATTAACCCTATTATCAATAGTTTACAAGTTGTATAGTTAACCTTTAAAAACAATTTTTTTTGAAATAATTAATCTAAAAGGCATTAAAATAACTATTGTTAGGGCGGTCGATAGTAAGTAATTTAATTCTAGTTTAAGACCTATATTATATAATATATTTGCTAATAAATAGAAGAATAGAATAAAGCCAACAAATCGAATTAATTTACTATTGTGATGTTGAGTGTTAAATAAGTACTTTAACTGTACAATATATAAAATTAAGTAGTTTATTCCATAGATTACTAAAAAAGAAAAGGATTTGTTTATTTTGAAAATATTTATTAAAATGAAAAGTCCAATAAAAATAAATAGATAACCAAGTAAACTTATAATAATATATTTCAAAAAGAATATTTTATTTTCTTTACTTACAATATTTTTAAATGTTTTTAATTGCAATTTATTGTTATTTTTTTTGACAAATGTATAATTTGTTTATTCTAGCCATGAAATAGGAAACTTTGGTTATCTTAAATTTATTTGCTTCCATTAATGAAATAACTTGTTTCTCTTTCATACCAAAAACTTCCCCATCTTTCATTCCTCTTTCCTTTTGATCAATATCCCATGGTTTTCTTAAAAAATGCCATATTCTTGAAATATTGGGAGGTATCATTGTAATTATTAGTTTGCCATTTATATCAAGAAGCCTATGACACTCTTTAATTACTTTATCTCTATTTGGTATATGATTAAGTGCTGCAATAATGGTAATTGTATTAAATGATTTATCTTTTAATGGGATGTTAGATGTGTCTTCAACAAGAATATCTACGTTTCCCCAATCGAAAACATCTACACCAATTCCTTGACCATATGTCTTAGTCAATTGATTATTTCCACAGCCTATATCTAGTAGATTACCTTCAATATGAGGTATCACTTTATCAATCCTAATTTTTTCTAATTTTTTTCCAATAATGTCATTCATTATAAATTCCTTATTTATTTGATTTAATTACACTAATATTAAGTTTTGAATGATCAATCTCTTTCAAAATAATCTTTTTTTATGAGGTATAACATTTTTTCTTGATTGTTTCGAATACGGTTAAGCATATCGGCTACAAAAGCAAGTATGGTTAATAATAAAGACATACCACAAAAGGAAAGTGCTATAATTCCTAAACTTTTATAAGGTGTAATTGTACCGTATTTAAACCAATGAATTAAGACAAAACCTCCCATAAAAAAGGAAATTAATAGTACAAACAGTGCTATTGATAAAAAAAATTGTAAGGGTTTGTAATCTTTTAAACATTTAAAGATGATTAATGAAGTGTTTACTGCATACTTAAATAGATTATCAGCAACTCTAGAAACTCTATCATCAAAATATTTTACATTAACAGGAACTTGTGCAACTCTATATCCTTTATCTACTAAATCTAAAATGGTTTCATGTGTATAAGTAAAACTTCCTTGTAAATTTAAATTAAGTAAACAATCTCTTGAATAAGATCTAAATCCACAGGATGCATCTTGTATTTTAGAATTCCCAACGAAGCTAACAATTCTACTTATTTGACGATTGCCCCAATATTTTATTTTAGGCATTTTTTCAGGCTTAGAATTACTAAATCTATTTCCTATGCAAAAATCCGCTTCATTTTTTATTATGGGTGAAATCATTTCTTCTATTTGATTAACATCAAACTGTCCATCAGAATCAATACTAACTAAAATATCTGTATTTACTTTTAAAGAATAGTTTAAGGCTGTTTGAAAAGCATTTCCAACGCCTTTATTATAATTATGGTTGATTACAGTTGCTCCAGATTTTAAAGATTCTTCTTCAGTATTGTCTATACTACCATCATTAATTACTAACAGTTCTAAACTAGAAAAACCTTTTATTGTTTTTGGAACAGATTTTAGCACCTTATAAATTGTTTGCCCTTCGTTGAGAGCAGGCATATATATTATTATCTTTTTTGATGTCATTTAGTTCAAAATAAATTAGAGATGCTTGTTAAGGATTAAAAAATTGAGTCGTATTTCATTAGCAATATAAATGAAACAAATAATTTGGGATGTATAAATAAACCATTTATCATTTATATTAAATTTAGTTGCTAAAAAATAATATCCTAGTAAAAAACCAGGTAATAAAATTAGCCAATATCTGCTAAAACCTGTTCCGGCAAATATAAGGCCTAGCATAGTAATTAGTATAGATATTATTAAGATTTTGATTCCAAATGAATTATTTTTTTTATAATACCCAAAAGCAAAAGCCAAAATCAAAATCACACTTCCCAAATAATTTCTAAAACCAGTTATTGGTACAAAAAGTGAAATAAAAGCAGGAATACCATTTATTCTACTAACTTCATGATGTTTAATAATTCCAAGTCCAGCTTTTACATTATAAAGGAACTGATTTTCAGTTTTAAATCTATTAAAATAACTTATTTCGGATAAGTTGTTTTGTTCAATATTATATACATATTTAGCCCAAAAAAGAATAGGTAAAATGATTATGATAGTATAATTTATTAGTTTGTATATATTTTTTTTGTTAAAAGTTTTATAATATCTATAAATATTGAAAATTACAATTATTCCTAAAACAAGATATAAATACCTTGTCATACTTATTAATAAAAATAACCCAAGCATTTTTATAAAGTTTTTAATACTGCATTCTGATATAGAATAGTAAAGAAACCCCCAAAAACAAAAGAATAAAATTGCTTCTGGATATAGGCTTCCAAAGTAGTTTATTGCAATAGGGTTAACTGCGGTGAGTGCTATTATAGATAATATAACACGGTTATCTATCTGTTGTTTTTTTAAGAATAGGTATAAGTATCTAAAGCCAAATATTGTTAACCCAATATGAAACAATTTACTTAGAGCAAAACCTAACATTGGAAATGCATTTATTTTAAAAAATGCAATAATAAAAGGAATAATAGGAGCAACGGTTGAAGGATTATTTAATAGGTAATATTTACCATTCAATAAGTTATTGGCAAGCTTAAGATATGTTAGCTCATCACCTTGAAGAGGAACAACTAGAGTTCGTAATGATGAAACTAAAGATAGTATAATTATTAGTGAGAATATTTTTTCTTCCTTAATAAATTGCTTTATGTCCAATTGTTCAGTTTTTATATTTTACTACTTTTTTTTACTACGTATCATCATTTCCAACATATCCCACATTTCTTTTGGTATAGCTTCCAGCATATTAAATTCGCCTGCTCCTTTTAGCCATTCTCCACCATCAATAGTAATTACTTCACCATTAATATATGCCGAAAAATCACTCATTAGATAAGCGGCTAAATTAGCCAATTCTTGATGTTCACCAACTCTACCAACAGGTACTTTCTTTTTCATGTCAAACTTATCTTTTAAATCTCCCGGAAGTAGCCTATCCCATGCGCCTTCGGTTGGAAATGGACCCGGAGCAATGGCGTTAGATCGTATTCCGTATTTAGCCCATTCAACAGCTAAAGATCGAGTCATAGCCAATACGCCTGCTTTTGCAGTAGCTGATGGCACTACATAAGCCGAACCTGTCCAGGCGTACGTGGTTACAATATTTAAAATAGTAGACTTTTCTTGTTTAGTGTCAATCCAATGTTTACCAAAAGCCAATGTGCAGTTTTTACTTCCTTTTAAAACAATATCAATAATGGTATCGAAAGCATTTGCCGATAAGCGTTCGGTTGGACTTATAAAATTACCCGCAGCGTTGTTTAAAAGTCCGTCAACTTTGCCAAATTCGGTTAAAGTAGCTTGTAAAACATTTTCAACTTCGCTGTAATTTCTTACATCACATTGTACAGCTAATACTTTTCCTCCGGTTTTTTCTTCTAATTCATTTTTTACAGCTTTTAATTTTTCAATATTTCTTGAAGTTATTACAACATTTGCTCCCAGTTCTAAAAAATAAGTAGACATAGCTTTCCCTAAACCACTTCCCCCTCCGGTTACAACAATTACTTGATTTTTTAAGCTATCTTCTTTAAGCATTGGTTTTTGATACATAGTTTCGATTTTTTATTTTTATAAATGTAAATATTTTTTCATTTTTAACCTCTGAAATAATTATTTTTAATTTTTTTAAAAATCTATTTGTCATAAACAAAAGTAATTGTATATTTGCCAACGCTTTTAAAGAGAGGTATTCTACAAAAAAGCATGAATAAAAGAAACACGATTTTTTAAAGATATTTGTAATGAGTAAAAGAACATATCAGCCGTCAAAAAGAAAGAAAAGAAATAAACATGGGTTTAGAGAACGTATGGCTTCTGCAACTGGTAGAAAAGTTTTAGCTAGAAGAAGAGCTAAAGGTAGAAAGAGATTAAGTGTTTCTTCAGATCCAAGACCTAAGAAATAATGAATAAAATTATTTATATAGAAGGTGTTACTTTTTTAAGTAACACCTTTTTTTTATATCTTTTAATAAGTTCTGTAAATTAAATAGTAAATAAAAACGATTTTTTTTGATATTTACACCAAAAATTTTTATATACACAAATGCCTAAAAATACTAACATTAAATCTATTTTAATAATTGGTTCCGGCCCAATTATTATTGGTCAAGCATGCGAATTTGATTATTCAGGATCTCAAGCAATTAGATCTTTAAAAGAAGAAGGAATTGAAGTTACACTTATAAACTCAAATCCGGCTACAATTATGACAGATCCGTCATTAGCCGACAATGTTTATTTAAAACCTTTAACTACAAAATCAATTATTCAAATTTTAGAAATGCATCCAAATATTGATGCTGTTTTACCAACAATGGGCGGACAAACAGCGTTGAATTTATGTATTGAGGCACAAGATAAAGGCGTTTGGGATGATTATAATGTTAAGTTGATAGGTGTTGATATTGCCGCTATAAATATTACTGAAGATAGAGAGCAATTTAGACAATTAATGCTTGAAATTGGTGTAGGACAAGCACCTTCAACTACCGCAAATTCATTTTTAAAAGGAAAAGAAATTGCTCAAGTATATGGTTTTCCATTAGTAATACGTCCGTCATTTACTTTAGGAGGTTATGGAGCATCGATAGTTTATGATGAAAAAGATTTTAACGATTTATTACGTAGAGGTTTAGAAGCATCTCCTATACATGAAGTAATTATTGATAAAGCTTTAATAGGTTGGAAAGAATATGAGCTGGAATTATTAAGAGATAAAAATGATAATGTAGTTATTATTTGTACTATCGAAAATATGGATCCTATGGGAATTCATACAGGAGATTCTATTACAGTAGCTCCGGCAATGACTTTAAGTGATACAACTTTTCAGAAAATGCGTGACATGGCAATACACATGATGCGTTCAATAGGTGATTTTGCAGGAGGTTGTAACGTTCAATTTGCTGTTAGTCCGGATGATAAAGAGGATATTATTGCTATTGAAATTAACCCTCGTGTATCACGTTCATCAGCCTTAGCTTCAAAAGCTACAGGATATCCAATTGCAAAAATTGCAGCTAAACTCGCTATAGGATATCATTTAGATGAACTTGAAAATCAAATTACTAAAACCACTTCAGCTTTATTTGAACCAACATTAGATTATGTGATTGTAAAAATACCTCGTTGGAATTTTGATAAGTTCGAAGGTTCAAACCGTACGTTAGGATTACAAATGAAATCGGTAGGAGAAGTAATGGGAATTGGACGCTCGTTCCAAGAAGCACTTCATAAAGCTACACAATCATTAGAAATTAAACGTAATGGATTAGGAGCAGACGGTAAAGGAGAAAAGAACTACGATGTTATTATAGATAAATTAAAAAATCCTAGTTGGGATAGGGTATTTGTTATTTATGATGCTATTCAAATGGGAATCCCATTAAGTAGAATTCATGAAATTACAAGAATTGATATGTGGTTTTTAAAGCAATATGAAGAATTATTAGCTTTAGAAAAGGAAATCTCTACAAATAAACTTGAAACTTTATCGTATGAGTTGTTATTGGAAGCTAAGCAAAAAGGTTTTGCAGACAGGCAAATTGCTCATATGTTAGATTGTTGGGAAAGTGAAGTTTATACTAAAAGAAAAGAATTAGGAGTTAACAGAGTTTATAAATTGGTAGATACTTGTGCAGCAGAGTTTAATGCGGAAACTCCTTATTACTATTCTACTTTTGAAAATAAAATGAAAACTGCTGAAGGTTCCTTTGCAGATAATGAAAGTATAGTTACAGATAGAAAAAAAATAGTTGTGCTAGGTTCCGGTCCAAATAGAATTGGGCAAGGAATTGAATTTGATTATTGTTGTGTGCATGGTGTTTTGGCAGCTAAAGAAGCAGGATATGAAACTATTATGATCAACTGTAATCCTGAAACTGTTTCAACCGATTTTGATATTGCCGATAAATTATATTTTGAACCTGTTTTTTGGGAACATATTTACGATATCATTCAGCATGAAAAACCGGAAGGTGTTATTGTACAGTTAGGCGGACAAACAGCTCTGAAATTAGCAGAAAAATTAGATAAATACGGAATAAAAATAATAGGAACTAGCTTTAAAGCTTTAGATTTAGCCGAAGACAGAAAACGATTTTCAGAACTTTTGGTAGATCTAAAAATTCCTTTTCCAAAATACGGAACTGCCACAACAGCCGATGAGGCTTCTGCAATAGCGGATAGTTTAGATTTTCCAATTTTAGTACGTCCATCATACGTTTTAGGTGGACAGGGAATGAAAATTGTAATTAATAAGGAAGAATTAGAAAAGCACGTGGTAGATTTATTACGTAAAATACCAAATAATGTATTATTACTTGATCATTATTTAGATGGTGCTATTGAAGCTGAAGCTGATGCTATTTGTGATGGTGAAGATATATATATAATAGGTATCATGGAACATATTGAGCCTTGTGGGGTTCATTCAGGCGATTCTAATGCAACATTACCACCATTTAATTTAGGTGAGTTTGTAATGCAGCAAATAAAAGATCATACAAAAAAAATAGCTTTAGCTTTAAAAACAGTTGGGTTAATAAACATTCAGTTTGCTGTAAAAAATGATATTGTTTATATTATTGAAGCAAATCCAAGAGCATCTCGTACCGTGCCATTTATTGCAAAAGCGTATCAAGAACCTTACGTAAATTACGCTACTAAAATAATGTTAGGTGTAAATAAAGTGAAAGATTTTACATTTAACCCTAAATTAGATGGTTTTGCTATTAAACAACCTGTGTTTTCTTTCAATAAATTTCCAAATGTAGATAAAAAGTTAGGCCCTGAAATGAAATCTACCGGAGAGAGCATACTATTTATTGATAATTTAAAAGATGATCAATTTTACGAATTGTATTCTCGCAGAAAAATGTATTTAACAAAATAAAATACCTACATTATATTATTGTATTCGAAGCCGACTAAATTTAGTCGGCTTTTTTTATTTAATGATAAAATTTTACGGCTTATTACAGCAGCCTAAATTTTCTAAATTTATTTTATTTAAGTTATATACGAATTATTTGAAGACTTTTTAATCTTTTTATTTTGTGAATATTGTTACAAACTTTAAAAGTTATATATTTTTTATTTTTTTTAGAATCTTAAAATCAATAAGTTACGTTTTCTATTTTTATCAATTCTAAATAATTTTTTAGGGCTGATTTACTGACATATATCATTATAACTTTTACATTATTGCTATAATTTTACTGTAAATAATTTAATAATGAATAAGTTAATTTGCAAAATATTCCCATATATAATATTCGTTTTGCAAATAATAATGTGTAAATATAACGTAAAATGAAACAAGAAAATTCAAAATTAATTTGTGATGCTAACGAAGCAGTAGCTCGTGTGGCACATAAAACAAATGAAGTTTGTGCTATTTACCCAATAACTCCGGCATCACCTATGGGTGAACATGTTGATGTTTTTAGTGCAAAAGGTAAAAAAAATATTTGGGGAAATGTTCCTCGAATAATTGAAATGCAAAGTGAAGGTGGTGCAGCAGGTGCAGTACACGGTTCTTTGCAAGGAGGAGCACTTACTACTACATTTACAGCATCTCAAGGGTTGTTACTTATGATTCCTAACATGTATAAAATGGCAGGAGAATTATTACCAACAGTAATTCATGTAGCTGCAAGAACAGTAGCAACTCATGCATTATCAATTTTTGGTGATCATTCTGATGTTATGGCTACTAGAGCAACAGGCTTTTCAATGTTATTTGCGGGCTCAGTACAAGAAGCTCATGATTTTGCATTGATAACTCAAGTTGCAGCATTAAAAAGTAGAGTGCCATTTTTAAATATTTTTGATGGATTTAGAACTTCTCACGAAATTTCTAAAATAGATGCTATTCCTGATGAAGTTATTAAAGCCATGATGCCGGAAGAGGAAGTAATGAAGCATAGAAAAAATTCATTAGACCCTGATAACCCTGTAATTAGAGGTACATCTCAAAATCCGGATGTTTTCTTCCAAGCACGTGAAGCTGCAAATCCATTTTATGAAAAAGTACCTGAAATAGTTCAAAAAACTATGGACGAATTTTACAAGCAAACAGGTAGAAAATATAGTTTATTTGAATATATAGGTCATCCTGAAGCAGAAAAAGTAGTAATTATTATGGGTTCTGGTGAAGGAGCTGTAAAAGAGACTGTAGAAACCTTAGCTGAACAAGATGAAAAAGTAGGAGCATTATTTGTGCGTTTATACCGTCCGTTCTCAGTTTATGACTTTATTGAAAAATTACCTAAAACAGTTAAAAAAGTTGCTGTATTAGACAGAACTAAAGAACCTGGAAGTATTGGTGAACCATTATATTTAGATGTAGTTAACGCTTACGTTGAAATGGGTGAAAACATGCCAACAATTATTGGTGGACGTTATGGACTTTCATCTAAAGAGTTTACACCTGCAATGGTTAAAGGTATTTTTGATGAACTAGCTAAAAATTCACCTAAAAACCATTTTACAATAGGTATTAATGATGATGTTACTCATACAAGTTTATCATTTAATCCGGAATTCAAAACCAAAAAATCTACATTTAATTGTATGTTCTACGGTTTAGGATCAGATGGTACTGTGGGTGCAAATAAAAACTCAATTAAAATTATTGGTGAAACAACCGATAATTATGTACAAGGTTATTTTGTGTACGATTCTAAAAAGGCAGGAGCCCAAACAGTTTCACATTTACGTTTTGGACCAGATCCAATTGATTCTTCATATTTAATAAATAAGGCAAACTTTATAGCATGTCATCAATTTAACTTTATTTATAAATACGATGTTTTAGAACATATTAAAAAAGGAGGTACATTCTTATTAAACTCTCCTTTTTCTAAATATAAAGTTTGGACAGAATTGCCAAGTACACTTCAACAAAGAATTATTGATAATGATGTTGATTTTTATGTTGTTGATGCAACCAATGTAGCTCACGAAGCTAATTTAGGTAAACGTACAAATACTGTTTTACAAACTTGTTTCTTTGCAATTTCTGGTGTGCTTCCAAAAAATGAAGCAATCAAAAAAATTAAAGATGCCATTGTAAAATCATACTCTCATAAAGGAGATAAAGTTGTTGAAATGAACTTTAAGGCAGTTGATATGTCCTTGGAAAACCTTCAACAAGTTGAATATCCTCGTCATTTAACTAATAAAGATGGATTAAAATCAATGATGACAGAAGATGCCGATGATTTTGTAAAAGAAATTTTGGGTACTATTTTAGCAGGAAAAGGAGATACTTTACCGGTTAGTGCTTTTTCAATTGATGGAACATTCCCAACAGGAACAACCAAATATGAAAAACGTGGTATTGCCGATTTTGTTCCTGTTTGGGATGATGAAAATCTATGTACACAATGTAATAAATGTGTTAGTATTTGTCCACACGCAGCAATTAGAGCAAAAGTTGTTCCTAATGAAATGTTAGTTGATGCTCCGGCTAGTTTAAAATATGTTCCGGCTAAAGGTAGACCATTCGACAGTAATACAGAAAGTTATATACTTCAAGTTTCTCCTGAAGATTGTACAGGATGTGATTTATGTGTTGCCGTTTGTCCTGCTGAAAGCAAAGAGATTGAAAACTTTAAAGCAATTAATTTAACTGAAAAACGTAAAGTTGAAGAAGTTGAAGATGCAAACTGGAATTACTTTATTGAATTACCTGATTATGATAGAAAAGAACTTAAAACTTCTACCATTAAAGGATCACAATTCTTAGAGCCATTATTTGAGTTTTCAGGAGCTTGTTCAGGATGTGGTGAAACACCATACATCAAATTAATTACACAATTATATGGTGATAATATGATGGTGGCTAACGCTACTGGTTGTTCTTCAATTTATGGAGGTAACTTACCAACAACGCCTTATACAACTAATAAATTTGGACGTGGTCCGGCTTGGGCAAACTCATTATTTGAAGATAATGCCGAATTTGGTTTAGGTATGCGTTTAGCATTAACTAAAAAGCAAGAAATTGCTGTTGATTTATTAAAATCTTTAGAAAATAAAGTTGGAAGTGATTTAGTAAAATCAATAATTGAAAATCCTGAAGATACCGAAACTTTAAAAGAAGAAAAATTAAATCAAATTGCAGAACTTAACCGTATTTTAGATACTATTGATACTTATGAAGCTAAAAAACTAAGAAACCTTTCTGAGTACTTACGTAAAAAATCAGTTTGGATATTTGGTGGTGACGGATGGGCTTATGATATAGGTTTTGGTGGTTTAGATCACGTATTAGCATCAGGAGAAGATGTAAATGTTTTAGTAATGGATACTGAAGTATATTCAAATACCGGAGGTCAGGCGTCTAAAGCTACACCACTTGGAGCGAGTGCTAAATTCGCAATGAATGGTAAACCAATTGCTAAGAAAAGTTTAGCATTGCAAGCAGTATCTTACGGTAATGTTTATGTTGCTCAAATTGCAATTGGCGCAAAAGACAACCAAACATTAAAAGCTATTGAAGAAGCTGCAGCATATCCTGGACCATCATTAATTATAGCTTATTCACACTGTGGTGAACATGGTTACGATTTAAAAGATGGTGCTAAACACCAAGAAAAAGCGGTAGAAACAGGTTATTGGCCATTATTTAGATTCAATCCTTTAGAAGTTAAAGGAAAGAAATTCAGATTAGATTCTAAAGCACCTTCAGCACCGGTAAGCGACTTTATGTATAACGAGTCTCGTTTCAGTAGAGTTGTTAAAGACAATGCTGAATTGGCTAAAGAATTGTTAGATCAAGCTCAAGAACAAATTGATGTTCAGTGGGAAAAACTAGAGCTTTATAAAAATTTATAGATTAATTTAGAATAAAAGTGCCGGGTGTAAAATATATCTGGCACTTTTTTTAACTCTTTAAAAACTATTGATATGAAATCCAGATCAGAAGCTTTTTTTAAAGAAGCAGAAAAAAAATTAAAAATAGCAAAAGAAGAATTATTAAAACCTTCTGAAGACATAGTAAGTTATTCAGTTTGTAAGAATTCTCAATTTGCAATTGAAAATTATTTAAAAGGGTATTTAACCAAACATAATGTTAAACTTCAGCCAAACGAAACAATTGAAACATTATATAATAAATGTGTTGAAGTTGATAAAAATTTCAAAACAATAGAAATGAGTGCTATTGCATGTAAAAATCATACAATAGATTCACGTTATTGTTCTGAATTGAATACTGTTAGTGCATGTTTTGATACTGCTGATACAATAGATACTTATTTCAGAAAAAATAAAGTCTTATAAATTACTATTTTTCTTTTTCATTTGAGAAAGAAAAAACTTACTGTACCTTTGTGTAAAACAACTATTGTAATGAATTATATTTTATTTGATGGTACAGTTAGAAATGCACTATTGCCATTTACATATACTAAACCTGTTGCAGATTTGCGTATTGGTATTTTAACCATACGAGAAAAATGGGAGCAACATTTAGGTTTTACTACAACTACCCTTACTGAAGAATATTTAGAAGAAAAATATCCTATGGTTGAAATGGAGCAAAATGTAATGATAAATGCTTCGTTTTTACCTAATAAAAAGCTAATTGAAATAGTTAAAGAGCTCAATAAAAATCAAGCAATTTTTAAGAATGATGAAGTAATTGCTTTTTTTACTGATGAAACACAAGAAGAAGTTGATTTTGATAATTATGAACAAATTGAAGTTGATTTTGACGTGCTTCAAATTAAAAATACGTGGGATTTATTTTCTTTAAATCATATAGCTATAAAAGAAGATTTTGATTTAATTACCGAAGGAAGAAAATCACTTCCAATTCCAAAAGGAGTTCAATATTTAAATAAAGAAAACATTTTTATTGAAGAAGGAGCCGAAATTTTATTCTCAGTTCTTAATGCAAGTGAAGGTCCAATTTATATTGGTAAAAACTCCCAAATAATGGAAGGTAGTTTAATAAAAGGCCCTTTTAGTTTGGGGGAAAACTCTGTAATTAAAATGGGAGCCAAAATTTATACAGGAACTACAGTAGGTCCCTATTGTAAAGTTGGAGGTGAAGTTAATAACTCTGTTATTATGGGATACTCTAATAAAGGACATGATGGTTTTTTAGGTAATTCTGTTCTAGGTGAATGGTGTAATATTGGAGCAGATTCAAACAATTCAAACTTAAAAAATAATTATAGCGAAGTACGTTTGTGGAATTATGAAAAAGAAGGGTTTGATAAAACCGGATTGCAATTTTGTGGTTTAATGATGGGAGACCATTCTAAATGTGCCATAAATACTATGTTTAATACAGGGACGGTTGTAGGTGTTAGTTCAAATATTTATGGAAGCAATTTCCCAAGAAATTTTATTCCTTCTTTTAGTTGGGGAGGTGCAGCAGGATTTTCAACATACCAAATTAATAAAGCCAAAGAAACTGCCAACTTAGTATTTAAAAGAAGAGATTTAGAGTTTGATGAAAAGGAACAACGTATTTTAGAGCACGTTTTTAAAATAACTGAAAAATATAGAAATTTTTAAAAAAAAGCCTCGAAATTTTCGAGGCTTTTTTTGTTTAGTTTTTATCAATTATATCTCCGGAACCAACTGATTTTGCTTTTATAACAGAAGGATTTCCTTTATAATATACATCACCGGAACCTACATTAGAAGTATGAATTTCATCAGTTACATTCACTTTAACATCACCTGATCCTGCAATTTTAATAGTTGCAATTTTAGAAGTTAAATCATAGGCCATAATATCTCCGGAACCCGCTATACTACAATTAAAGTCATTAGTGTTTCCGGTAAAATTAGTATTACCCGAGCCGGCAACGTTAGACGATAATTTATTTGTGGAAACTTTTAATTCAATATCACCAGATCCTGCAATAGATGTTTCTAGTGTGTCAGCTTCAATAACATCATTGGAAATAATATCTCCGGAACCGGCCAAAGCAACTTCTTCCAAATTTTTAAACGGTACTGTAATTTGAACAGCTTTTCTGGTATTTATATTGTAGCCTTTTTCAAAGTATATTTTCAATTTATTATTTTCAACTTCAGTAACAATAAATTCCAATACATTTTCATCTCCTTTAATTGTTATAGTGTTTTCATTACTTTTAAATAATTCTACATGGAAGGAACCACCTACACTTATTTTGTCAAAATTTGAAATTTTTCGGGTTTCAGTTGTAATATTTCCATTACCATTAATTTTTTTATTAAAAAATTGGGCATTTATAGTAACAGTTATAGTTAAAAGAACGATTAAACTAATTAGTTTTTTCATGATGTTTAATTTTAATTATTTAGAAATGAAATGCTTCCGTAGCTTGAATCTACTTCGATTATTGAGTTTGAATTTGGTGAATTATGATATCCTTCATAGTATTTTGAAGTACTTTTAGTAATCTCTTTATTAAAAGTGAAGCCATCATCATATTTAAAACCTCCATAACTTAAAGAAGCTACAACATTAAAAGAAGTATTTTGGCTACTTTTAATTTTAACGTTTGTGTATGATGAGTTAATTTTTATTTTTTTAAAATTAGTATTAACCTCATTTATTTTTAATGAACCGTAATCTATATCAAAATCACCTGTACTATTAATATTTTCAATGGTTGTTGGCATATAATCACTTCTTCCGTAGATATTATCTGATTCTCCAACTTTTAAACTTCCATAATCACAATTATAATTAAGGTTTGAAACTTTTTCAATAGAGATGTTGGAATAATCGGCATTTAATTTTATTTTTTCAGATTTTTCAATACTTAATGAAGTATAATCAGCATTAATAGTTGCTTCTTTAACAAACTCTATAGTTGATTTATTTATATAATCAATATTAAAAGTATTATTAGAACTTAATAACTCACCAATAATTAAAGAACCATAATCGCAATTTATTTTAGAACTTCCTTCAAGTTTATCTATGCTAATTGCTCCATAATCGTTATTTAGGTGAACATTATTAGTAACCGGCATTTTAATAGTGTAATTAATCTCCATACTTACATTGTTTCTTTTTCCCCAAAAACTCCAAGAACTGTATTGTTTTTCAATAATAGTTTCGGCAGAAACGCTGTTTGAACCGGCGTCAAATTCCACATCAATTTGATCTAAGCGTTTTTTAACATAATCTTCATCGTTACCACTGGTTGTTATACTAACTTTAATAACAATTTTGTTCTCGCTCCAAGTAACAATATCAATATTTCCATACTTATTTATAACATTTAATGATGCGTTTTTGTTAACCTTAAACTCTTTAGTAATTACTTTGTTTTTGGTGTATTTTCCTTTGTTATTTGTTGCAGTAATTGTAAAAGGAATTAAAAATAAAATAAGTAATATTTTATACATAGGTTTCATTGTTTTGTTTTTTTAGTTGTTTAACATCTTCTATTTTATTTAATAAACCTTGTAAAACATCAATACGTTGTTGAAAATTTGAAATCATTGCGTAAATAACTCTTTTATCTTTATTACTTTCTTTAAGTTCTAAAGTAAGTTTTTGGTATTGTTTTTCCAGCTTATTTAATTGTAGAAGTGCGTCTTTAATTAATAGCTCAGTGTCATTATTTCTTTCTTTTTCAATAGTTTCAAGTTCTTTTTGAATAGTTGTTATAAAATAATTTTGTGTTTCTTTCATTTCTAATGAAACGTTTGCTAATTCCATTCCTTTATTAGAAAAAGAAGCACCTAACCAAATACCAAATAACAAAATAAAAGAGGCTGCAACTGCAACATAAGGCAATAGTTTAAAATTCTTTTTTTTAGAATTATTAGAGTTTGTTTTATTTAATTTAGCTTCAAATCTGTCAAAGTGCCCAATAGTTGGTTCTTCAATATCGAATTGATGTTCTAAATCTTTAAATAGTTTATCTATATTGTCCTTCATATTCTTGAGATAAAAGATGTCTTAATTTATTTTTTGCTCTGGATATTGTTGTTCTACTGTTTTCATAACTAATATCCATTATTTGAGCAATTTCTTCATAATCGTAACCTTCAATTAAATTTAGTGTTAAAGCTATTTTATAATTATTTTTTAATTGTGATAATTTTTTTAAAATATCGCCGGCTTTAAGCAAACTATAGTCATTCACATTATGCTCATCATTTTCATTCTCTTTCAGATTCACTTTTTCAAGAGGTACAGTATCAAAATTATTGTTCTTTTTTAATAAGGTAATACTATTGTTTATTACAATTCTTTTAAGCCAAGCACCAAATGTTACATTACCACTAAACGAATCCAATTTTGTAAAAGCTGCTAAAAATGATTCTTGCATAACATCTTCAGCATCAAAACTATTCTGTACAATTCTATAAGCTGTGTTAAACATAGCCTTATAATATTGTTTGTATAGAGCAAACTGGGCACCTTTATCCCCTTTTTTACAAAGCTCTAACAGTTGATTTTTATGTTGATTCTCTGCTTTCAAAAATCGATTTCTATTAAAAAGACACGTTTATTTTTTAACTGTTACAGTTTTAATTAAAATTACTAAAAAAAATATCAGCTATATAAACTTATTTGGCATAACAATTGAAATTTAATAATAGCAAGAGTGAATGAATTTGATGTAAGTTACTGATAAACAAAAAAATAAATTAATTTTGTTGTTTTCGATGATTAGTGAATAAGATTGATAAATGACAAAATGACCCAAAATAAATTATGAGCGAATCAAAATTTTTAAAACTAGACAATCTGTCATTACAGCACATTTTAGATGAGGATGCAGATTTAATACCTTTAATGACCCCGGAAGACGAAGAAGAAATAAATAAGGAAAATGTGCCTGAAGTTTTACCCATATTACCTTTACGTAATACAGTACTTTTTCCTGGTGTTGTAATTCCTATCACTGCCGGAAGAGATAAATCTATTCAATTAATAAAAGAAGCCAATAAAGGCAATAAAATTATTGGAGTTGTTGCTCAAAAAAATGAAGCAATTGAAGATCCAACAATAAATGATATATACAGAGTAGGAACAGTAGCTCGTATTTTAAGAGTGCTAAAAATGCCTGATGGAAATACAACTGTAATTATTCAAGGTAAAAAAAGGTTTGAGGTAGAAGACTTTGTAAAAGAAGAGCCTTATTTTCAAGCAACAACAAAAGCATGTAAAGAAGATCGTAAAGAAGAAAAAGAAGCGGAATTTGAAGCTATTGTAGATTCAATTAAGGAAATGGCCATTCGTCTTATTACTGAAAATCCAGCGATGCCAACCGAAGCCAGTTTTGCTATTAAAAATATTGAAAGTAAACCTTTTTTAATCAATTTTGTTTCTTCAAGTATGAACTTGAAAGTAGAGGAGAAACAAGAGTTATTACAAACTGATAACTTAAAAGAAAGAGCATTACTTACTTTAAAAAAGATGGATGTTGAGATGCAAAGGTTGGAATTACGCAATATTATCCAATCTAAAACCAGATCGGATATTGATCAGCAACAACGTGAATATTATTTGCATCAGCAGTTAAAAGCTATTCAAGAAGAATTAGGAGGCGCTTCTTATGATGAGGAATTGGATGAGATGCGTGAGCAGGCTAAAGCTAAAAAATGGAATAAAGAAGTTGCTGAAACATTTGAAAAAGAATTAGGACGTTTACAGCGTATGAATCCGCAAGTTGCTGAATATTCAGTTCAACGCAATTATTTAGATTTATTACTTGAATTGCCATGGAATGAATTTTCTGAAGATAAATTTGATTTAAAAAGAGCTCAAAAAATACTAGATAGAGATCATTTTGGTTTAGATAAAGTTAAAGAGCGTATAATTGAACATTTAGCTGTATTGAAACTGAAAGGAGATATGAAATCTCCAATAATTTGTTTATACGGACCTCCGGGAGTTGGTAAAACTTCATTAGGTAAATCAGTTGCAGAATCTTTAGGTAGAAAATATGTTAGAATGTCTTTAGGTGGTTTGCGTGATGAAGCTGAAATACGTGGACATAGAAAAACGTATATAGGAGCAATGCCCGGAAGAATTATAAAAGATATTAAAAAAGCAGGTACTTCAAATCCGGTTTTTGTATTAGATGAAATTGATAAGTTGGCTTCTTCCAGTCATAATGGAGATCCTTCATCAGCAATGTTAGAAGTATTAGACCCTGAGCAAAATACTGCTTTTTATGATAATTATTTGGAGTTGGATTATGACCTTTCCAAAGTATTATTTATTGCAACAGCGAATAATTTATCAACCATTCCTTGGGCTTTACGAGACAGAATGGAAATAATTGAGGTTACAGGTTATACTATTGAAG
Organism: Lutibacter sp. B1; assembly: GCF_012524075.1. GTDB lineage: Bacteria > Bacteroidota > Bacteroidia > Flavobacteriales > Flavobacteriaceae > Lutibacter. The sequence goes on along the minus strand of NZ_JAAZUI010000001.1, from coordinate 76,650 downwards.
AAAAAGTTGAAATAGCGAAGCGTCATTTATTACCTAAACAATTAAAAGAACATGGTTTATCAACCAATAATTTAAAAATTGGTAAAAGAGAATTAGAAAAAATTGTTGAAGCCTATACTCGAGAGTCTGGTGTGAGAGGATTGGAAAAGCAAATTGCAAAAATGGTTCGTTATGCTGCAAAATCAATTGCAATGGATGAAGAGTATGAAGTGAAAATTACAGTTGAAACTATTGAAAAAGTTTTAGGACCATCGCATTTAGAGCGAGATAAGTACGAAACTAATGAAGTTGCGGGTGTTGTAACAGGTTTAGCATGGACAAGCGTTGGTGGTGATATATTATTTATTGAATCTATTATTTCAAAAGGAAAAGGACTTACTATTACCGGTAATTTAGGTCAGGTTATGAAAGAATCTGCTACAATTGCCATGGAATATATTAGAGCAAATGCAAGCGATTTTGGTATCAATGCTAAAATTTTGAACGAGTATAAAGTTCATATTCATGTACCTGAAGGTGCAACCCCAAAAGATGGGCCAAGTGCGGGTGTAACTATGTTAACTTCTTTAGTATCAGTATTTACACAGCGTAAAGTAAAATCTAAATTGGCTATGACAGGAGAAATAACACTTAGAGGAAAAGTGTTGCCGGTTGGTGGAATTAAAGAAAAAATATTGGCTGCAAAGCGTGCTAATATTAAAGAAATAATTTTGTGTGAAGAAAACAAAAAAGATATAGCTGAAATAAAAGAATCGTATTTAAAAGGATTGAAATTTCATTATGTTAATGATATGAAAGAGGTTATTGATTTGGCTTTAACTAAGCAAAAAGTTAAAAACGCAAAACGATTATAAAGTATTAAGTTTTAATAAGGTCAAACTGAATTGAATTTATCCTAAAAGTGTGCAAATTCAGTTCAGTTTGATTTTTTTATATATTTCTAACATCTAAAATTCTTCCGTTTTTTAATTCACCTGTAACATCTAAATGGTAAATTTTTTCAGCAACTTGTTTGGGTGTGTATAAATCTCCGTGTTCGTAAAAATCTATAAATCGTTGAACCGATTTAAAATTTTCTCTAGGAGCACTTCTGGCTTGGGCTTGCATATCGGTATCAACAATACCCGGATAAATTGAAACAATGCTTACACCGTATTCCAAATCCTTTTGTTCTTTTGAAATAACCTTGGTCATCATATCAATTCCCGCTTTAGATGAGCAATACATTACCCAACTTTCATAAGGATTGATTGCAGCACCAGAAGAAATATTGAAAATTTGTTTTTTGCAATTCCAATCTTTTGATAATTTAATAAATAAAGAGTTTAAAACAAGAGGGGCAATTAAATTAACTTGAATTGTATAATTAATTTCTGAAGGAGTTAAGTTCTCAATTGTATTTATTCTTCCTAAATCTCCTGCATTATTAATTAAAGTTAAATTAGTTGTGCTGTTTTTATCTAAATGAGAAAAGATTTCGGTTAATACACTTTCTATGGTTTCAGTTTTACTTAAATCGCATTGGTATTGTTCTAAAGAATAAAATTTTTCTATTTTACTTCTGGATATTGAAATTACTCTATATCCTTTTTTATGATATTTGGTAGCTAAACCAAATCCCAAACCTTTACTGCCACCTGTAATAATTAATATTTTTTCCATTATTTTATAAAACTAGTTTCGTATAAATCAACCCATTCTTTTACAGTTATTTTTTGTGCTAATTCGGCAATCAATTCAAAAGGAATTTCTTCCGGTTTTTTAAACCGAATACAACTTTTACCCATATCTAATTTTCGTTTACAATGTTTAGGGTATTCTTTAACAAACCAATTTAGCAAATCAGGATTGGCATAAATTCCCATATGATATAGGGCAATAAAATTTTTTTGCGAAGCAATACTCATAAAAGGTAAAGGTAAATTAGTGTCGCAATGATAGCCTTTTTGGTAAATGTTTTTTGGAACCACATAACCAATCATTCCATAACTCATTTGTTCTTCAAAACCTTCAGGAATATTGTTTAAAATAGTTTGGCGCAGTTTATTAAAGTGCGGTATTCTTTCAGTAGAAATATTCGAAATATATGCTTCCGGATTGTTGGCTTTAATTTGCATAGTACATTTTTAACTATGCTAATTTACTATTATTTATATAATTTCTTTGCATCATTCCAAAATACATCCATTTCTGTTAAAGACATATCGTGTAATGATTTACCAATTTTTTTGGCTTCTTTTTCCAAGTATTGAAATCGGTTGATAAATTTTTTATTGGTACGTTCTAATGCATTTTCCGGATTTACATCAATAAAACGAGCATAATTAACCATTGAAAACAACACATCTCCAAATTCTGACTCAATTTTATCGGTATTTCCTTTTTCAATTTCGGTATTTAGTTCGCTAAGTTCTTCTTGTACTTTTTCCCAAACTTGTTCCGGTTTTTCCCAATCAAAACCAACGCCCGATACTTTATCTTGTATTCTGTTAGCTTTAACCATAGCCGGTAATGATTTAGGAACGCCTTCTAAAACAGATTTTTTACCTTCTTTTAATTTTAGTTTTTCCCAGTTTTTACTAACATCATCAGCATTATTAACACTTACATCACCATAAATATGAGGATGGCGATGTATTAATTTTTCTGAAATGGAATTTGCAATTTCAGCAATATCAAAATCGTTGGTTTCGGAACCTATTTTTGCATAAAACACAATATGAAGAAGCAGGTCTCCTAATTCTTTTTTAATTTCTTGTAAATCGTTATTTAAAATAGCGTCACCTAATTCATAAGTTTCTTCAATGGTTAAATGACGTAACGATTGCAATGTTTGTTTTTGATCCCACGGACATTTTGAACGCAACTCATCCATAATGTCTAATAATCGACCAAAGGCTTGGAGTTGCTGTTCTCTTGTATTCATAGCTATTATGCTTCTTTATTTTCTTCCTCTTCTTCTTTAATTGAAGAAAAATCGAAATTTTTAGAGGCTAATAAATTATACCATTGCAATACTTTTTTTATGTTTGAAGTATAAACACGTTCTTCATCAAAATTTGGTAAAACTTCTCTAAAATATGAAGTTAAAACTTTACCGCTTTCTTTAGGATTAATTGCTTCTTTACCATTTTCTTTTTCGGCAATGCTTTTAAAAACAATTCGTAAAGGCACTTCTTCTTCATACGTATAAATGGCAATTTCGTTCAAAGCACTAATATTATGAGTTACTGTAACTGGAATTTTTTTACCATCAATTAACGATTCAACAATAATACCACCTTTTGCTTGTGCTTTAATTTGGTATAATCCCGGTTTGCCATTTACGGCTACTATATCTTTTAATTCCATAAATTATTTTCTTTTTAGTGAAGGAAATTTCATTCTGTAATCAGGATTTACTTTTCCTTTTGAAATATTTTCTAATTTCTTTTTAATCAATCGTTTTTTTAATGATGAAATTTTATCGGTAAATAAAATTCCTTCAATGTGATCGTATTCATGTTGAACAACTCTTGCTGCCAAGCCATCAATTACGTCAGTGTGTTTTTCAAAATTCTCGTCTAAATACTCAATGGTAATTTTTTCTTGTCTAAAAACATCTTCTCTTACATCGGGAATACTTAAACAGCCTTCGTTAAAAGGCCATTCTTCACCTTCTTCTTTTAAAATTTTTGCATTTATAAAAACTTTTTTAAATGCTCCTAAAAAGTTACGTTCTTCATTTTCTAACTCTTCATCTTCTGCAAAAGGTGTAGTGTCAACAATAAAAAGCCTGATAGCCTTACCAATTTGCGGAGCAGCTAAACCAACACCTTGAGCGTTAGCCATGGTTTCTTTCATGTTTTCAATAAGTTCAGACAAACCAGGATACTCTTTATCAATATCAACTCCAATTTTTCTTAAAACCGGATCTCCATAAGCTATTATAGGTAAAATCATATTTTGTATTTATGAGACTGCAAAAGTACAAAAGATTAAAGGAATAATAAAATAGATAATTATTTCTATTTATTATATAGATAGGATTGTAGTATTATGGTTGCACTAATTTCGTCTACTAAAGCTTTATTTTGACGATGTTTCTTTTTTAAACCACTATCAATCATACTTTGAGATGACATTTTTGATGTAAAACGCTCATCAACCCTAATAATTGGAATTTTAGGAAAAGTTGTACCTAATTTTTCAATAAATGGCTTTATAAACTGTTCACTTTCACTTGCCGAATTGTTTAACTGCTTTGGTTCTCCAACAACAAAAAGCTCAACATTCTCATTTTTAAGATAATCAGTTAAAAACGAAAATATTTTTTTGGTTTCAATGGTTGTAAGTCCGGATGCAATAATCTGTAACTCATCAGTTACTGCAATACCGGTTCTTTTTTCACCATAATCAAAAGCTATAATGCGTGCCAAAATATTAACATATAGTATTAAAGTTGTGCAAATTTAGTTATTTTCAATCAGATAATTTTTTAAACTTTATATTTGCATCAATTAGAATTTAAACAGCATGAAAGAATTAAGAGAAATTATTGAAAACGCTTGGGAAAACAAAGAATTATTAAAAGAAGAAACAATACAAAATGCTATTAGAAAAGTTGTAGGCTTGTTAGATAGTGGAAGTTTACGTGTTGCAGAACCAATTGATGGTGGCTGGCAAGTAAACGAATGGGTAAAAAAAGCAGTTGTTATGTATTTTCCAATTCAAAAAATGGAAACGTATGAAGTTGGAATTTTTGAATATCACGATAAAATACCTTTAAAAACAGGGTATAAAGAAAAAGGAATTAGAGTTGTGCCACATGCAGTTGCACGTTATGGTGCCTACATTTCTGGTGGTACTATTTTAATGCCAAGTTATGTAAATATTGGTGCTTATGTAGATGAAGGTACAATGGTAGATACATGGGCAACAGTTGGTAGCTGTGCTCAAATTGGTAAAAATGTACATTTAAGCGGCGGTGTTGGTATAGGTGGCGTTTTAGAACCTTTACAAGCAGCACCTGTAATTATTGAAGATAATGTTTTTGTAGGTTCTCGTTGTATTGTTGTTGAAGGAGTTAGAGTTGAAAAAGAAGCTGTTTTAGGCGCTAATGTGGTTTTAACGGCATCAACAAAAATTATTGATGTTACAGGAGATGAACCGGTTGAAATGAAAGGTAGAGTTCCTGCACGTTCGGTGGTTATTCCGGGAAGTTACACTAAAAAATTCAATGCGGGAGAGTACAATGTACCTTGTGCTTTAATTATTGGAGTACGTAAAGAAAGTACCAATAAAAAAACATCGTTAAACGATGCTTTGAGAGAATATGATGTTGCTGTTTAGTAAATGTTATTAGATATAAAAAAAGGTTTCCTCAACGTAGGAAACCTTTTTTGTTTAAGGCTGTATAATACTATAAATTAAAAAAACAGTAAATTTGCTGTCCAATTATTTTTAATGAAGTTTTTATTATACATATCATATTCTTATGGTTTTCCAATTGTAAGACCTTTACAAGCCGAAATTTTGAAAAGAGGTTTTGAAGCTAAATGGTTTGTTGAACTCGAAGAGAGTAAAAAGAAGTTGCTACCTGATGAAATTCTTTTAAATACCGTTGAAGATGTTTTAGAATACAAGCCTGATGCTGTTTTGGTTGCATCAAATGAAGTTCCTCATTTTTTTCCGGGAATTAAAGTGCAATTATTTCATGGCTTTAGCGTGAATAAAAGAAGTAAAGATAAAGGTCATTTCAGGATAAGAGGTTTGTTTGATTTGTACTGTACTCAAGGTCCGTCAACAACAAAAAGATTTAAAAAATTAGCTAAAGAACACGGACATTTTAAAGTAGTTGAAACGGGTTGGTCTAAAGTTGATGTTTTATTTCCTTCAGAAAAAAAGAAAGGAAATAAACCTGTTATTTTTTTAGCTTCAACTTTTACAGAACGGTTAAGTTTAGCATATAATGAAGAAGTTTATAAAAAAATAGTTGAATTAATTGAAGGTGAAAATTGGGAGTGGATTATAAATTTACATCCAAAAATGGATAGTGTTATTGTTGAGAAATTTCAAAAACTGGGCAGTTATAATAACGTAACTTATATTCCTTATTTAGATACTTTAGAGCCTTTAAAATATGCTGATGTAATGTTTACTGATACCTCATCCATAATCACAGAATTTGCAATTCAAAATAAACCGGTAATTACTTTTAGAAATAATAAACCTAAACGAAGTTTTGTAAATATTACTGAAGTTGATACTATAAAACTAAGTATTGAGCACGCTTTAAACCGACCAAAAAAATTAATGAAAAGAATTAAATCTTTTGCTTTAAAACAACATCCATACGTTGATGGTAAATCCAGTAAAAGAGTAGTAGATGCTGTGCTTCATTTTTTAAAGGAGAATGAAAGTGAAAAATTAAAGAAAAAGCCACTTAATCTTTTTAGAAAATTACAATTAAGAAAACGATTTGGATATTTCAGATTTTAAGTATAACTGCCATGCTTAATTAAGCCAAAAGGTGAATTTACAATCTTATTTTTCCGTGTATACTTTCTAATTTCTTTATTTTTTTTCCAACTTTCTTTATTAGCATAACCTCTTGGATGATCTAAATGAATTACTATAGCGCTATACCGTAGTTGCTTTGATTTTATTCCAAAATTAAAAAGACGTTCACCAAGTTCTCTATCTTGTCCGCCATATTGCATACGTTCGTCAAATCCATTCACAGCTATAATATCTTTTTTCCATCCGGATGCATTATGTCCATTCCAAGTGGCTTTTGTTGGTGTAGTTTTGTTTAAAATTTCTGATTCTATTTTTTTGGAACTTAATTTATTGTTTTTAAAAGACTTTTTTAATCCGTTCTTTTTTAACCATTTGATATCAAAACAATTCTTTGAGAAAATATCTTTTTTACTTATTTGTTCTGAAAGCTGTTTTGATAATTTAAAATAGCCTCCAGATAAAAAATAACCTTCTTTCTTTTTAGAATCATGGACTTCAACAAAATTACTTTTCGGAATGCAATCTCCATCAGACATAATTATATATGAAGCTTTACATTGTAGAATTGCTTTATTTAATATTTGTGATTTTTGAAAACCATTATCTTCTTGCCAAACATGTGTAATAGGGTAATTAGCTTCGGTTCTAAAAGAATCAATTAAATCCTTAGTGCAGTTTTTTGATCCATCATCAGCAATAACTAATTCAAAATTGTTATGTGTTTGGTTATTATAACCCCATAAAACTTTTTCGAGCCAAACAGGCGAGTTGTATGTACTTATTATAACTGAAATATGCATACGATTTTTATAAAAAATTAGTGATTAAATTTAAATATCTTTGTGGCAAAGTTTTTTAGTAAAAATTGAAGAAATATTTATGTAAAGGTTAATAAATAGTTTATTTTATACGTATATATTAATTATTTGTAAAATTTAGAAGAGTGCAACAAGAGATTAGTAACAGTTTAGAAATTCTTAAAAACGGGAAGGTTTTTTTATATCCAACAGACACTGTTTGGGGTATAGGGTGCGATGCTACCGATGTAAGTGCTGTTAACAAAGTATTTGAAATTAAAAAAAGACCTGAAAGTAAGAGTTTAATTATTTTAGTTGATAGTTTAAAAATGTTGCAAAAATACGTTTTAAAAATACCAAGTAGTGTATTAGATATTTTAGAAAACACTAAAACACCAACCACTATAATTTATAAAAATCCGATACAATTGGCATCAAATGTTATTGCAAGTGATAATACAGTTGCTATCAGAATTGTACAAAATGAGTTTTGTAAACAATTGATTAACCAATTTAAAAAACCAATAGTTTCTACCTCAGCAAATATTAGCGGAAGTCCAACTCCAAAAAGTTTTAAAGAAATAGAGCAACCTATTTTGGATAGCGTAGACTATATTGTAAATTTACAGCGCGAAGCGATAAATGATAAATCTTCAACAATTTTAAAAGTTGAAGAAAATGGTGAAATTCTTGTACTTCGCAAGTAATAAATTTTAAAACATATAATAAGAGTTATTAAAATAGGAGGTTTCGTTAACCTGAACTTGTTTCAAGTTCGCATCATAATTTATTAATAGTGTGTGAGATTTTGAAATTGGAGATTCACGAATTTCTTATCAATAAAATAAGAAATGGGTGAGTAAATGAATTCAGAATGACGTTTATTATTTTAATGAGTTTTATTGTTTAGAAAAATATGAAAGAAAACAACTTATATATTAACGCTTTAACAAATCCAATTTTTGAATTTATTTCAACTGCAGCCGATAATTTACAACTGGAAACGTATGTGATAGGTGGTTTTGTACGCGATTATTTTTTAAAAAGAGAAACACCAAAAGATATTGATATTGTTGCTGTTGGTAGTGGTATAAAATTAGCTGAAGAAGTTGCTAAATTGCTTCCAAATAAACCTAAAGTACAGGTATTTAAAACGTATGGTACAGCAATGTTACGTTTTGAAGATATTGAAATTGAGTTTGTAGGTGCTCGAAAAGAATCTTATAATGAAAATAGTCGTAACCCTAATGTTGAAAATGGTACTTTAGAAGACGACCAAAACAGGAGAGATTTTACCATAAATGCGTTGGCTTTAAGTTTAAATAAGTCAAATTATGGACTTTTGTTAGATCCGTTTGATGGGTTAGGAGATATGGATAAAAAGATTATCAGAACTCCTTTAAATCCTGATATTACGTATTCTGATGATCCATTAAGAATGATGCGCGCTATTCGATTTGCAACACAATTAGGATTTAATATTGAGGAATCATCTTTTCAATCAATTTTAAAAAATGCTGAACGAATTGATATTATTACAAGAGAAAGGATTGTTGAAGAACTTCATAAAATTATAGCTTCTCCAAAACCTTCAATTGGTTTTAAATTGCTTTTTAAAACGAACCTTTTAGAACGTTTTTTTAATGAGTTAACTGACTTGGTTGGTGTTGAAGAGGTTGAAGGACAAAGGCATAAAGACAATTTTTACCATACTTTAGAGGTTGTAGATAATATTTCACAAAATACCGATGATTTGTGGTTGCGTTGGGCTGCATTGTTGCACGATATTGGAAAAGCACCTACAAAAAAGTTTCATAAAACTATTGGATGGACATTTCACGGACATGAGTTTGTGGGTTCTAAAATGGTATATAAATTATTTAAACGCTTAAAAATGCCATTAAATAACAAAATGAAATTTGTTCAAAAAATGGTATTGTTAAGTTCTCGACCAATTATTTTGGCTTCAGAAGTTACTGACTCGGCAGTTAGACGTTTAATTTTTGATGCCGGAGATGATATTGAAAGTTTAATGACTTTATGTGAGGCAGATATTACAACTAAAAATCCTTCAAAGTTTAAAAAATATCATCATAACTTTAAAATAGTTCGTCAAAAAATTAAAGAAGTTGAAGAACGAGATCATGTAAGAAACTTTCAACCTCCAATTTCGGGTGAACTTATTATGGAAATTTTTAATTTACAACCTTGTCGTGAAATAGGAATAATTAAAGATGCCATAAAAGAAGCTATTTTAGAGGGCGAAATTTCCAATGATTATGATTCGGCGTATGATTTAATGCTTCAAAAAGCTGAAAAATTAGGGTTGAAAATAAAATAATTATTATTCTCTTATATAATTTATTAGTCACTATCTACATTTAATTTACTAGATAAATCAATATTAATATAATTATATTAACATATATTCAAATCTATATTTAACTACAATCTCAAACCTATCTCAAACCTATCTAGAACCTATACTAAATTAAAATATTATTGTTAATAAATATATCTTAAATATAATTGTTTTATAATATATTTATTCTTATATTCGTTTGTATAAATATAAAATATATGATTAGTCTTGATTTTTTTGATTCTTCTAGTAAGTTTGGAGTAGTAAAAGCAACTGTTCATAAAACTGGAAAACTTGGTTTTAGTTCTGGAGCCAGTAAGTTTATGAATATTGAAAACATAAATTTTTTTAATATTGGATTAAATAAAGAAGAGGAAGATAAAAGTTTATATTTAGTGCCTGTTGAAATTGAGACAGAGAAATCATTTAAAGTTGTTAAGGCAGGAGATTATTATTATGTTTTTATTAAAAATATTATGAGAGAGCTTAAGATTGATTATAAAAATGAAACTGTGATATATGATATAGAAGAGATGGAGTATGAAAATAATAAGATGTTTAAATTAATACGTAGAGAAAGAAAATAAAAAAAAGGTCAAGTTTCGTTTAGGAAATTGCTTGACCTGGAATTTAAATTAAAATTTATTTAGTAAATCAAATATACGTTTAAATTCCTAATAATCAAATTTCCTTGTCGGGTAAATTTCTTCACTCGGAATCTAAATATGAGGAAAAATTAAACGTATGCTTAATATGAAAGCACCAATTGGTACTACTGCTAGGACAGGTCAGACTTGTCCTGAAAGCGGTGTTTGGAAAGTTGTAGGATCTCCATCAACTACCGCACCCATTGCTAAAGGAAATAGAATGCCACCATATAGTGGTAACGCTGTTACTTGGAAACTAATAGCTTATGCATAGCTAGATTTAGAAAAGAGAGTTCTTAGAACTCTCTTTTCTTTTATTAATTAAAAGTGGTTTTATTAAAAAGATTGCATAGTAACAAGCTTAAAATACTCTCCTTTTTTATCTAATAGCTCATCGTGTTTACCTTGTTCTACAATTTCTCCTTTTTGCATTACAACAATTAAATCTGCTTTTTGAATAGTTGAAAGTCGGTGAGCAATAACCAATGAGGTTCTGTTCTCCATCATTTTTTCCAAAGCAAGTTGTACTAATTGTTCACTTTCGGTATCTAATGCTGAAGTTGCTTCATCTAAAATCATAATTGGCGGATTTTTAAGAACTGCTCTGGCAATACTTAATCTTTGTTTTTGACCACCGGATAAGGTGTTTCCACTGTCACCAATATTAGTGTCGTATTGTTTAGGTAAATCTTTAATAAATTCATGTGCATTTGCAATTTTTGAAGCTTCTGTAACTTCTTCAATAGTTGCATTGTTTACACCCAAACTTATATTTTCTTTAACGGTATCATTAAATAAGATAGATTCTTGCGTTACAATTCCCATCAAACCTCTTAATGATTTTTGATTGATATCTTTTATGTCAATTCCATCAATTTTAATAACACCTTCATTAACATCATAAAAACGAGTTATTAAATTTGCCAGTGTAGATTTTCCACTACCTGATTGTCCTACCAAAGCAACTGTTTGTCCTTTTGGAATTGTTAATGAGAAATTTTTTAACACATAATCATCTAAATATTTGAATGATATGTTTTTGAATGTAATTTCACTATCAAATGTTTCTTTTGTAATGGCATTTGGTTTATCTACAATAGTGTTTTCAGTTTCTAAAATATTTAAAATACGTTCTGCAGATGCATTTCCTTTTTGGATATTGTAAAATGCTGTTGTTAAAGATTTTACAGGATTTAATATCAAATAAAATAATCCTATATATGTTAAAAATTGTTCCGGTTTTAAAGCGCTGTCATCTCCCAAAACCAATTTTCCACCATACCATAAAATAGCAATAATTGTTGCAGAGCCTAAAAACTCACTCATTGGAGAAGCCAATGTTTTGCGGTGTAAAACGTTGGTCATTAGATTTCTGAATTTTCTGGTAGAATTATTGAATTTTCGTTCAATTTTATCTTCAGCATTAAATCCTTTTATTACACGTAAACCGGTTAAAGTTTCTTCAATAAAGGATAAAAAATTACCGGTTTCCTGCTGTGCTAATAACGATTTAGCTTTTAATTTTTTACTTACAGATGAAATTATAAAACCCGAAACAGGCAATAAAATAAATACAAATAGTGTTAAACTTGGACTAATAATAAGCATTATTGTTAATGAAATAATTATGGTAAGTGGTTCACTAACAAGGGCTTCTAAAGATGTTAAAAATGAAGTTTCAACCTCTTGAACATCAGAAGTCATACGAGCAATAATATCACCTTTCTTTTTTTCTGAAAAATAGGCTAGAGGTAATTCTATTATTTTATGATAAATACTATCTCTTAAATCTTTTACAACACCGTTACGCAAATATGCCAAAACAAATGAAGCTAAATAGCGAAAGAAGTTTTTAAAGAAAAATAAAAACAACGTTAAAAAACAAACAAAAACCAATGTTTTAACATTACCGTCATTTTCTATTTTTTGAGAAATAAAATAGTAAAAACTATCTTGAGCATAATCTCCAATTGAAAAAATACCATTATAAACAGGTTTTGCCTCAATTTTATTTTCTTGTTTAAAAAGAATGTTTAAAACAGGTATAAACGCTACAATTGTAAGTACATTAAAAATTGCATATAAAATATTAAATACTACATTTAACCAAGCATAGTTGATATAAGGTTTTGCGTATTTTAGAATTTTTTTAAAATAATTCATTAAGTTAATTTCATTTCAGTAATAATACGTTGAATTTTAGCATCTAATTCAGCTTCAACGTTGCTTGCATTTTTTATAGCATCTAATTTTTCTTTAACACTAAAATAGAATTTAATTTTAGGCTCAGTACCACTTGGTCTGGCAGCAATTTTACTTCCGTCTTGAGTATGGTAAATTAGTACATTAGATTTTGGAATATCAATAGATTCAACAGTACCGTTTAATAAATTTGTTTTAGTTGAAGCTTGATAATCAAATATTGATTCAACTTTAGATCCGTCAATTTCAGTCAACGGATTTTCACGTAAATCAACCATCATTTGCGCAATTTGTTCAGCTCCATCCATTCCTTTTTTTACTAATGAAATTAAATGTTCTTTATAAAAACTGTTATCAACATAAATTTGCAGTAATTCTTTGAACATTGAACTTCCTTTAGCTTTTGCGTTAGCAGCAATTTCACAAGCCAATAAAGTAGCAGTTACAGCATCTTTATCACGTACAAAATCGCCAACCATATAACCAAAACTTTCTTCACCACCTCCAATAAAATCTTGTTTGCCTTCAGCTTCGCGAACCATTTTAGCAATCCATTTAAATCCGGTTAAACCAACTTTAGTTTCAACACCAAAACTATCAGCAATTTCATTTACTAAATTGGTTGAAACAATGGTAGAACCCACAAATTGATTTCCGTTTAATTTACCTTCATCTTTCCATTTTTTAATTAAAAAGTCGGTCATTAAACACATGGTTTGGTTACCGTTTAACAATTTCATATTTCCATCTAAATCTCTAACAGCAATTCCTAATCGGTCACAATCAGGATCCGTTCCAATAACAATATCAGCACCAATTTTATTTGCCAAATCAGTAGCCATTTTTAAAGCAGCAGGTTCTTCAGGATTTGGTGATGCAACTGTTGGAAAATCTCCGTTAGGCACACGTTGCTCTTCAACAATATTTACATCAGTATATCCCGCTTTTTCAAAAGCAAAAGGTATTGCTGTTATTGAAGTTCCGTGAAGAGAAGTAAAAACAATTTTTAAATTTTCTCTACCTTTAATATCAAATGTACCATTTTTTACTGAGGCATTTATAAAAGCTTCATCAACTTTTTTACCAATAAATTCAATCAATTCTTCTTTTGCATTAAAATTGATATCGGAAAATTCCAGGCTATTTACTTCGCTTATAATTTCACCGTCTTGCGGAGGCACAATTTGCCCGCCATCATTCCAATATACTTTATATCCATTATATTCAGGCGGATTGTGAGAGGCAGTTAACACAATACCGGCATCACAATCTAAGTGTTTTACAGTAAAAGAAAGCTCTGGAGTAGGGCGTAAATCTTCAAATAAATAAACTTTAATATTATTTGCTGAAAGTACATTTGCTACAATTTTAGCAAAAGATTTACTGTTATGACGGCAATCAAAAGCAATAGCAACTTTTAGTTGTTTGTTTGGAAAGACTTGTAAAAGATAATTTGCCAAGCCTTGTGTAGCTTTACCAAGAGTATATTTATTAATTCGGTTTGTTCCTGCACCCATAACACCACGCATACCACCGGTTCCAAATTCTAAATCTTTATAAAACCTGTCTGTTAATTGCTCAGGATTATTGTTGATTAATTCTTCAATTTCTTGTTGTGTATCAGTATCAAATGTGTCTGTAAGCCAAAGTTGTGCTTTTTGTAATATTTCAGTCATTTTCAAAAGTTTTATTTTGATGTAAAAATACGGCGATTAAATGTAAAAATATAATGGATTTAACGAAAACGTTATATGTTAATTTTATCAGAAATCATGTAACGTTTAGAATCGGTTTTAGTTCTTAAAATTATTTCGCCTAAAAATCCGGCCAAGAAGAACTGTGTACCAATTGTCATAGTAGCCAAAGAAATATAAAATTCAGGACGTTCGGTTATTAATCTACCTGTAGGAACCAAAAAAAGTTTTTCAAAACCAAGATAAAAAGCAAAGCAAAATCCAATTATAAACATAATTGTTCCCAATAAGCCAAATAAATGCATAGGTCTTTTCCCGAATTTAGATAAAAACCAAATGGTAATTAAATCTAAAAAACCATTTATAAATCTGTCCATTCCAAATTTGGTAATTCCGTATTTACGTGCTTGATGGGCAACTACTTTTTCGTTAATTTTAGTAAAACCGGCGTTTTTTGCCAGTACAGGAATATAGCGGTGCATTTCGCCGCTAACATCAATGTTTTTTACAACTTCTTTTTTGTAAGCTTTCAATCCGCAATTAAAGTCGTGTAATTTTAAACCTGAAGTTCTACGTGCAGCGGCATTAAATAATTTTGAAGGAAGATTTTTTCTGATTGTTGAATCGTATCTTTTTTTCTTCCAGCCCGAAATAAGGTCGTAACCTTCATTTTTAATTGAATTGTAAAGATCGGGGATTTCATCGGGGCTGTCTTGTAAATCGGCATCCATTGTAATAATTACATCACCAAGGACTTTTTTAAAACCGGCATTTAGAGCCTGAGATTTTCCATAATTTTTTTGAAAACGAATACCTTTTACATTGTTATCTTTTGCAGAAAGTTTTTTTATTACTTCCCAAGAACTATCTGTACTACCATCATCAATAAAAAGTATTTCATAAGAATAACGATTGGATTGCATAACTTTTACAATCCAATCGTATAATTCATTTAAAGATTCTTCTTCGTTAAGTAGTGGAATTACTACCGATATATCCATTTATATTATTTTTATTCTTCTTTTGATTTTTTCATAATGGCTCCACCAATAAGTGAAATTATGAAACCACTGAATAAGCTCCAGATTATGATAAATGCAGATGTAATTCCTGGCCCAGAGAATTTTTTCATTGACTCGTTAATCGCATCCAATTGTTCATCACTCATTGTAGGGTTTTGTTCTAACATTTTTTGGAATTGAACATCACCCATATTTTTGAAATAATCTGGTTCAATATAACTTGTGAAAATAAATGTGTAAATAACAGATATTATTCCTCCGATCAGTGCTATGCCTAAACCAATTTTTAGTGCATCACTTAAAGATAAGTAACCTTCTTTTGATTCTTTAAATTTTTTAATTCCTAGTACTATAATAGTAACAGATATTAATACACTGATGACTGAAACAGACCAATGTTGATCATAAGTTTTTCCTACTGCAAAAATTATAACACTTAAAAGAACTCCTGCTAATCCTAACATTAAACCATAGTTTAACATTATTTGATTTGATGATGATTTTTGGGTTTCCATAATTGTTTGTTTAGTTTTAGATTAACAAATATACTAAATACCGTTTTAGTTTATTAATTTAATTTTAGTTATAAATTGTGTTTTAATAATTAATTAGTAAACAACACTTTAAAAATGTTACAATAAAATTATAAAAAAACATTGGTAATACTGAAAATTGATTGTAAATTTGCAGCCGGCAAGTCCTACACAACCAGCTCCCTTTGAATCCTCCAGGGCGGGAACGCAGCAAAGGTATTAGGTTGTAGCGGTGTGATGTAGGTAGCTTGCCTTTTTTTATACACTTATTTTAAGTCACTTTTCTCCTTAAATTTCAGTTAATAATATTCATTTTCCTTTAAATAACGTATTTTTGAATGGTTTTAAATGTTCAATTATATAATATTCTAATTATTCAATGAATAAAGTAATTTTAATTACAGGCGGTTCTTCAGGAATAGGAAAATCTGTTGGTGAATTTTTGAGTAAAAAAGGTTTTGTTGTGTATGGTACAAGTAGAAATCCTGATAAAATAGAAAATCATCCTTTTAATTTAGTGGCATTAGATGTAAACAATGTTGAAAGTATTACAAATGCTGTTACTGAAGTAATTTTAAAAGAAGGTAAATTGGATATTTTAATTAATAATGCCGGAATGGGAATTACAGGGCCAATTGAAGATACTCCAACCAATGAAATGCGAAACGTATTTGACACTAATTTTTTTGGACCAATTGATGTAATAAAAGCGGTGTTACCACAAATGCGAAAACAAAAAAGTGGTTTAATAATTAACGTAACTTCAATTGCAGGTTATATGGGGTTGCCGTTTAGAGGAATTTATTCTGCTACAAAAGGAGCTTTAGAAATTGCTACTGAAGCTGTTAGAATGGAAGTGAAAAAATTCGGAATAGAAGTTACCAATGTAGCGCCGGGTGATTTTGCTACTAATATAGCATCGGGAAGATATCATACACCGGTTTTTGAAAACTCACCTTATAAAAAAACGTATCAGGAGAATCTTGATTTAATGAACACTCATGTAGATAGTGGTAGCGATCCTATAGAAATGGCAAAAGCAATTTATAAAATAATAAACACATCAAAACCCAGTATTCATTATAAAGTAGGTGATTTTATGCAAAAATTCTCCATTGTATTAAAAAGAATATTACCCGATAAAGTTTACGAAAAGTTATTGATGGATCATTATAAATTATAATGATTTAATTACTTTTGTTACAAAATAAATCAATCAATAAAAATTAAATAAAACACAACTACAATGAAATTTTTTATAGACACAGCAAATTTAGCTCAAATTGAAGAGGCTCAAGCTTTAGGTGTATTAGATGGAGTTACTACAAATCCATCATTAATGGCAAAAGAAGGAATTACAGGCAAAGACAATATTTTGAAACACTATGTTGATATTTGCAATATTGTTGAAGGTGATGTTAGTGCCGAAGTTATAGCTACAGATTTTGAAGGTATGGTAAAAGAAGGTGAAGAACTAGCTTCTTTACACCCTCAAATTGTGGTAAAATTACCTATGATTGCTGATGGTATTAAAGCATGTAAATATTTTTCAGATAGAGGAATTAGAACAAACGTAACTTTGGTGTTTTCTGCAGGTCAAGCATTATTGGCTGCTAAAGCAGGAGCTACGTATGTTTCTCCATTTTTAGGTCGTTTAGATGATATTTCTACCGACGGACTAAATCTTATTGCTGAAATAAGACAAATTTATGATAATTATGAGTTTGATACTCAAATTTTAGCAGCTTCAATACGTCATACTATGCACGTAATTGAATGTGCAAAAATAGGATCAGATGTAATGACCGGACCATTATCTTCAATTAAAGGGCTATTAAAACACCCTTTAACGGATATTGGTTTAGCGCAATTTTTAGCTGATTACAAAAAAGGAAACTAATAAAAAAGCGGCTTAATGTACTGACCCCCAAATAGTGTCTAACTTTTTGGGGGCACTTCAAAAAGAGTGTTTTTTTTAATCTAATTTTAGGATTTTTTTAAACCAACTTTTTTTGTGTTTATCAAACTTATTTTTATTTAATAATTTCATTTCCTTATCAAATTGTCCAAACATTGAGACATAAAATTCTCCATTCGGATGAATTATTATAGTTTGATATTTTATAATTCCGTCTGAAAATATTTTTTTAATTAAAAAGTTTTCATCATTAAAGTAATTATTACGTTTTAATACATCTAAAGGTATTCCTTTATTATAATTGTACAAATGTATGAGTTCACTATTGTCTCCAATTTTTGATTTTTCATCTTCTATTCTTTTTATGTAATCTTGAGCATTTAAAACATGTTTATGATTCTTTGAAAAATATTTTTTGAAATTCTTTTTAAAATCTTTTGAGCTAATAAAAATACCGGTAGGTTTGTTTAATGAATCGAGTAATTCTATACCGGAAATTTTTGGCATATCCTTAATATCTGGTAAAGTATCTAAAACATGAATAAGCCAAGCTTTTGTGGTATCAATTTGATTTCGTTTTAAGAATAATTTTTTTAATTGCGCATTTTTGGTTTTTAAATTTCCATAAAATTCTTTATAACGTAATTTTTTATATATAATAGTATCAAGATTACTAATAGTGAAATCAAATAATTGTGAATCAATTTTCTTTTTAAATTTAATAAAGCTGATTGAATTAAAATTTTCATCTACATATTTATAATTTTCCTTTTGGGAAAAAGAATTACAGCTTATTAAGAACAGTAAAATAAAGAATAACTTTTTCATAGTTTTTTTCCAAATTTAAAGTTTTTCTTTTAAAACTTTAATTTCATCTCTAAGTTTTGCAGCCACAATAAAATCAAGTGCTTTAGCAGCTTCTTCCATTTGTTTTCTTTTATCGCGAATTCTTTTCTCGATATCAGATTTTGATAAATAAGCTAATTCATCTTCAGCAGCCATATCTACCGAATTATCATAATGATACGATGAGATTGTATTTTTAGCCAATGTATTTTCAATACTTTTTTTAATTTGAGTAGGAGTGATGTTATTTGCAGTATTGTAAGCTATTTGTTTTGCGCGTCTTCGGTTGGTCTCATCAATGGTTAATTGCATACTGTTTGTAATTTTATCAGCATACATAATAGCTTTACCTTCAATATTACGGGCGGCTCTACCGATAGTTTGAGTTAAAGAACGATGTGAACGTAAAAAACCTTCTTTATCGGCATCTAAAATAGCAACTAAAGAAACTTCGGGTAAATCAAGTCCTTCACGTAACAGGTTTACACCAATTAAAACGTCAAATAAACCTTTTCGCAAATCTTGCATAATTTCAACTCGTTCCAACGTATCTACATCAGAGTGAATGTAACGACAACGAACGTGAATTCTACTCAAATATTTAGTCAATTCCTCTGCCATTCGCTTTGTTAAAGTAGTTACTAGCGTTCGTTCGTCTTTTTCAACTCTAATTTGAATTTCTTCAATTAAATCATCAATCTGATTTAGGCTTGGGCGAACTTCAATTTCAGGATCCAGCAACCCTGTTGGTCTAATAACTTGTTCAACAAAAACACCTTCGGTTTTTTGCAATTCATAATCGGCAGGTGTAGCACTCACAAAAATAACTTGATTTTGAATGGCTTCAAATTCTTCAAACTTTAACGGTCTGTTATCCATTGCGGCAGGTAATCTAAAACCGTATTCAACCAAATTTTCTTTACGAGATCTGTCGCCCCCATACATTGCATGAACTTGAGGTATGGTAACATGACTTTCATCAATTACCATCAAATAATCATCAGGAAAATAATCCAGTAAACAGAAAGGACGAGTTCCTGCTTCCCGACCGTCTAAGTAACGAGAATAATTTTCAATTCCACTGCAATAACCTAATTCGCGTATCATTTCCAAATCAAATTCGGTTCGTTCTTTTAGTCGTTTTGCTTCTAAATGTTTACCAATTTCTTGAAAATACTCATATTGTTTCATTAAATCTTCCTGAATAGCATGAATGGCATTTTGTAAAACATCAGGAGATGTAACAAATAAGTTTGCAGGATATATGGTTAATTGCTCAAATTTTTCTATAACAGTGTTATTAGCAACATCAAAACTTTCAATTTCTTCAATTTCATCACCAAAAAAATGAATTCTATAAGCGTGTTCTCCATAAGAAGGATAAACAGTTATGGTGTCTCCTTTAACTTTAAAAGTACCACTGCTTATTTCTGTTTCAGTTCTGGAATACAAACTTGTAACCAATTGATGTAAAAATTTAGTACGAGAAATGGTTTGGTCAGTTTCAATAGAAATTACATTCTTTTTAAATTCAATAGGGTTTCCAATACCATAGATACAAGATACAGAAGCTACAACAATAACATCTCTTCTGCCTGAAAGCAATGCAGAAGAAGCACTGATACGTAATTTTTCAATATCTTCATTTATAGATAAGTCCTTTTCAATATATGTTCCGGAAACAGGAATATAAGCTTCAGGTTGATAGTAATCGTAATAAGAAACAAAATATTCAACTGAATTGTTGGGAAAAAACTGTTTAAATTCTGAATACAATTGGGCTGCCAACGTTTTATTATGAGCTAAAACCAGTGTTGGTTTTTCAACCTTTTCAATTAAATTAGCAACCGTAAAGGTCTTTCCAGAGCCCGTTACACCAAGTAACGTCTGATATTTTTCATTATTAATAACTCCTGTAACCAATTGTTCAATTGCTTCAGGTTGATCTCCGGTAGGTTTAAATTTTGATTCTAATTTAAATTGCATACTGCAAAAGTAAACTAATTTAGACTTGTTTTTAAAAGTAACGTTTATTTAATATAGTTAATGATTTGCTAACAAATAATTTCCATTTTGATTAAACTAATTTAAGTTTTACTTGGTTTTGAGGTAGTAAGTTTGGTCTAAAATTAATTAACAATAACTATATTTTATGAAAAAAATTACTTTATTAGTTTGTGCTATGTTATTAGCATTAACAATTAGTGCGCAAACTAAAGGAATTATAAGTGGACAAATTATTGATGAAAACAACTTACCATTACCTGGAGCATCAGTAGTTATTGAAAACTTAAAAATTGGCTCAACTTCAGATTTTAATGGAAATTACACAATTTTAAATACAGATGAAGGAACCTACAATTTAAAAGTAACTTATTTAGGCTATAAAACTGAAATTAAAGAAATTAATGTAAGTCCAAATAAAACAACTGTTACAAACTTTAAGCTTGTAGTTGATACAAATGAATTGAATGAAGTTTTTTTAGGTAGTTTGGGTGTTGGGCAAGCAAAAGCCTTAAATCAACAAAAAACAAATTTAAATATTACTAACATTGTTGCTGCTGATCAGGTAGGGAAATTTCCAGATGCAAATATAGGTGACGCTTTAAAACGTATTCCCGGTATTTCAATGCAAAATGATCAAGGTGAAGCTCGTGACATAATTATACGTGGTTTAGCTCCACAATTAAACTCTGTAACATTAAATGGAGATAGAATTCCATCTGCAGAAGGTGATAATAGACGTGTTCAAATGGATTTAATTCCTTCGGATATGATACAGGCTGTTGAAGTAAACAAAGCAATTACATCAGATATGGAAGCTGATGCAATTGGAGGCTCTGTAAATTTGGTAACTCGTTCAGCACCATCAAATTTTAGAGCAACTATTACAGGAGCTGCCGGTGCAAATCCGGTAAGAAATAAACCTTTATATAATGTGTCAACAGTTGTTGCCGGTAGAATGTTTGATAATAAGTTAGGTGCTGTAGTTAGTGCTTCATTACAATCGAATGATTATGGATCTGATAATATTGAATTTGAATGGGACGGAGATTTTGAGAATCCGTACGTTTCAGAACACGATATTAGAAAATATGATGTTAGAAGAGACAGATTAAGTCTTGCTGCAAACTTAGATTATAAAATTAATGATAAAAATACTATTTTCTTTAAATCGATTTTTAATAAACGTAAAGATTGGGAAAATAGATACAGATTACGAATAAAAGATATTGAAGAAGTTTCTGACGGTGTTTATGAAGGAGAAGTACAAAGACAAACAAAAGGAGGAACAGAAAAGAATGCGCGTTTAGAAGATCAGGAAGTTCAAAAATATTCAATTAGCGGAGCACATATTTTATTTAATTCTGTTGAATTTGATTGGAAAGCAAATTACTCTGAAGCATCTGAAGATAGACCAAACGAACGTTATATCACTTATAGAAATAAAGATGTGAAATTTAGACAAGATTTAAGTAAAATGAGATTTCCTGAGCTAAAAGCCGTTGACCCTTATTCATATACAAATCCTAGTGCATTTGAATTTAAAGAATTAACGGAAAATCATAATTATACTAAGGAAGAAAACTATGGTTTTAGAGCTGATTTTAAAATTCCTTTAACAACAGTTGGTAACTATAAAAATAAATTAAAGGCAGGTTATAAATACAAAAACAAAGAAAAAAGCAGAGATAATATTTTTTATGAATATGAGCCGTTGGAAGGTTTTGAATTGTTAAGTGATGTACCATATAAAGATCAAACTGTTGGTGGATTTTTGCCGGGTGATAAATATAAATCCGGATTTTTTGTTCGAAGTAATTATTTAGGAAATTTAGATTTAACTAACAGCTCATTGTTTGAAGAATCAGCTGTTTTAGAAGAGTTTGTTCCTGTTAATTACAATGCTGAAGAAGAAGTTAATGCTGCTTATGTAATGTTTCAACAAGATTTAGGCGAGAAATTAACCGTTATAGCGGGTGTGCGTTTTGAAGATACAAATATTGATTATACCGGTTATAGAATAGATATTGAAACTGCCGAATCAATTAATGATGCTCAAAAATTATCTGCTACAAAAAGTTACAACAACTTTTTACCTAACGTGCAAGTTAAATATAATTTCACCGAAAATACTATTTTAAGATTCGCTTATACAAACTCAATTGCTCGACCAAATTATTACGATTTGGTACCATACCAATTCATTAATTCTGATGATTTGGAGTTTGAAGAAGGAAATCCTAATTTAAAAGCTACAGAATCTATGAATTTTGACCTGATGTTTGAACATTATTTTTCCTCAGTTGGTATTTTATCGGCAGGTGCTTTTTATAAAGATTTAGATAATTGGATTTATGATTACAGACAAGATGGATATGTTGATAGTGCATTTCCTGATGTTGCTTTTGAATACAAACAAGCACGTAATGGTAAAAATGCTGAAGTTTATGGTTTTGAAGTAGCGTTACAACGTAAATTGAACTTTTTACCAAGCTTTTTAAGAAACTTAAATCTGTATCTTAATTATACATATACTGATTCTGAAACTGATGGTATTGAAGACAGAAATGATGTGCCATTGTCAGGCGCAGTTGAAAATATGTTTAATGGTTCACTTTCTTATGAAACTAAAAAGTTTTCAGTAAGAGCCTCTTTAAATTATGCTGATGATTATATTGATGAATACGGAGGTGAAGCTTTTGAAGACAGATATTACGATTCTCAACTGTTTTTAGATATCAACGCATCTTGTGAAATTATAAACGGATTGCAATTATTCACAGAGTTTAAAAACATAACAAACCAAGAATTACGTTATTATCAAGGTACTAAAAAACAAACAATGCAGGCTGAGTACTATGATTTTAACTGGAATGTTGGATTAAAATACAATTTTTAAAATTTCATAAATAAATCTTAGTTAATTATTGTTACACACAATGTACAGTTTAATTACTGTACATTGTGTATCTAAATTTTTACCAATGAAAAACAGACTATATTTTATAATTATACTAGTAATTTTTAGTTGTAAACCACCACAGCAAATTGAACAAATTGATATGAAATTAAAACCGGTGGTTTCAGTTTTTGCTGATTTAGAAACAGAGCCTGTGAGTTCAGTTGATGATGCAGCTGATGACGCTTGTATATGGATTCATCCAACAGATGTAATGAAGTCGACTATAATTGGAACTAACAAACAAAATGGACTGGTTGTTTATAATTTAGAAGGAAAAGAACTGTACTCATATCCGGTAGGAAGAGTAAATAATGTTGATATACGAAATGGGTTTTTATATAAAGGTCAAAAGGTTTCGGTTGTTACAGCTTCAAATAGAACGTATAACACTATTACTGTTCATATTGTAAACCCACAAACAGGTGAGTTAATTGATGTAGCTGCAAGACCTATAAAATCTGAATTAAAAGAAGTATATGGTTTAGGAATGTACAAAAGCAACATTTCAAACAAAATTTATGTGTTTATTTGTGGAAAAGATGGAGGAGTAGAGCAGTGGGAACTTTTTGAAAAGAAAGGATATATTGACGCTAAATTAGTTAGAAATATTGTATTGTCAACACAAACTGAGGGTATAGTTGCCGATGATTTTTACGGGAAATTATATGTTGCTGAAGAAGATAAAGCTTTGTGGAAATATGAAGCTGAACCCAATAAAATGAATGAGAGGGTTAGAGTTATATCTACAAGAGCACTAAATATGAAAGATGATTTTGAAGGTGTAACCATTTATGATTCAGGTGAAGGAAAAGGATATGTAATTTTATCATCTCAAGGAAATAACAGTTATGCTGTTTTCGATAGAATTACAAATCAGTACCAAGGAAGTTTTAAAATTGATGATGGTACAATTGATGGTACTTATGATACTGATGGTATTGATGTAACAAACGTTTCGTTTGGTACAAAATATCCAAAAGGTTTTTTTATTGCTCAAGATGGAGCAAATACACAAGGAAAGGATTCTTTAAATCAGAATTTTAAAATTGTTGATTGGAGAAAAATAGCAGATAAATTACAACTTTCAGAATAAGAAAATTATCGTCTAATTAAACTGAAGTGCCCTTTTAAAACTCTACCATCATCTAGCTCAACTTTGTACCAATAATCTGTTGAAGGTAAAGGGTTTCCTTTATATAAACCATTCCATCCGGGTCCTAACGGATCTAAAACAGCAATTAATTTACCAAATCTATCAAAAATATATACGTTAGAGTTTGGCTGAAATTCAATTCCTGTTACATGCCAAGTATCGTTATATCCATCAAAATTTGGTGTAAAAAAGTTTGGGATACCAATTAAGGAAACTTCAACAGAACTTTCAGAACAGTTTTCAATATCAATAATTCTAACAGTATGAATTCCGGCAGGAACATTTTCAAATAAATTATTTGATTGGTATTCCCCATCATCAATTGCGTATTCATATACACTGTTAGGTAAATTATTTGTTACTACAGTAATGGTGTTGTTTGATGAATTATCGGTAATTATAACATTGCTAATATTAAATCCTAATAATTCTGTTACTTCATTACTGTTTACTATAATTGATTTGGTTTTAGTACAGTTAAATTCATTTGTTGCAGTTACTGAATATTCTCCATCAGAATAAACAGAAATACTTTGAGTATAACCAATTTCGTTGTTAAACTCATCAAACCATATATAATTAAAATCATCTGATGGATTTTCAACACCAATATTTGTATTTGAAGAGCTTAAGCATAATGAAACAGTGTTTAATAAATCAAATTGAGGTACAGGATTTACATTTAAAGTTATGTGGTAACCTAAACCATAACATGTATTAGTTAAATCATCAACTCTAACTACAATTTGTTGTGTGTTTGGTGAAGATGTATTTCTGTAGTTAGAAGGATTTATGCTATTTACTTCATTTGTAGCATCATTTATGTTTTCATAATATGTTACTGCCAAATTAGTTTTAGGAAGCAGTATGTTTAAAATTTCATTTGTGGCATCACTAAAATTAAATGTAGTTATACCATTGGTTTCATCATTGTCATAAATATTATCACATTCATTAAAAATAAGCATTAAATCACTAGGAATTTCGATTGAAATAACTTCTAAATTAATTTGAGCAGTAACAAAACAATTCGAGTCATTTTCTACTCTTGCCCAAACAGTTGAAGAAGTTTCGTTAGAAAATACAGTAGGATTTGCTATTGCATCAGTTGTACTATTATTAATAGCAGCAGTTTCATTTAGAAAATAAGTTATAGTTGGTGTTGGAGTTTCGTTTGAAATTATAGAATTAGCATTTTCTAAATTAAAATCAAAATAACCATCAGTATCATCATCACATTCTGTATGTGTAACGGGCGTTGTAACTACCGGAGCGTTATTAATTGTTACTTGAATAGACTTTACTTTCTCGCATGTATTGGTTGTATCTATTGCAGTTACCGAATATAAACCACTAGAATCTACAGTAATATCTGGAGTATAAGCAATTTCTGTACCTTCTTCATTTCTCCAAATATAATTATATATACCAATGGGATTTTCAATACCAAAACTTAAATCTGTTGAGTTTGAGCAAAATTCAATTAATTCTAACAAATCAAATTTTGGAACTGGGTTTACAATTAGTGTAATATATTCTAATCCAAAACAATTGTTATCTAAATCATCAACTCTAACAACAATTTGTTGTGTGTTTGGTGATGATGTATTTCTGTAATTAGAAGGGGTAATGTTATTTTGTTCAGCTAAGGCGTCTTCTATGTTTTCATAATACGTTATAATAAAATTTGTTTCGGGAGCTAATGCATCTAAAATTTGAGTTGTAACACTGCTAAAATCAAAAGTAGCGATTCCATCAGAATCATCATTATCAACTAAATCATCACATTCTTCAAAAGTTAGTATTAAACCTTCAGGAATTTCATTATATACAACTTCTAAAATAACTTCAGCAATTGCAAAACAGTCTGATGTATTTTCTACTCTTGCCCAAACAGTTGAAATAGTTTCGTTCGAAAAAGTTGTCGGATTTGAAATGGAATTAGTATTATCTATTGCTGCAGTTTCTGTTGTAAAGTAGGTAATTGTTGGTAAAGGATCTTCTTCTGAGATTAAAGTATTAGCTTCTTCTAAATTAAAATCTACGATTCCATCTAAATCATCATCACATTGA
The DNA here is from genome assembly GCF_012524075.1 of Lutibacter sp. B1. Classification (GTDB taxonomy): domain Bacteria; phylum Bacteroidota; class Bacteroidia; order Flavobacteriales; family Flavobacteriaceae; genus Lutibacter. The sequence continues at coordinate 49,936 of NZ_JAAZUI010000001.1, read as the reverse complement.
ACAAGTGTTACAGGTGAATTTACAATAGGTTCATTATATATTGTAACATTTAATGTTAGAGTAGATGTCTCGGTACCAATAGTAACTATTGCTGTTACAGTAAAAATACCTGGAGATGAAAAAATATGAGTAGGATTAAGTTCTGTTGATGTATTATTAATTCCTGTTGAAGGATCTCCAAAATCCCATGCGATAGTTGTAGGTTGAACGGAAGAGCTTACAGTAAATTCGGTTTCATTTCCAAAACAAACATCATTTGCTGAAATTGAAGTTAAAAAAAAGGATTGTATAAAAGGAGGTAAACCTTCAAAAACCTTACGGTTTAATTCTCCATTACTTATATCAAGAGCATTATGTGTATAATTACAAGCTAAACCATCGGTTTCAGGATTATTAATAATTCCTAAATAATTAGTACCTCCGGGATCTTCTTCAATAACAGACAAAGCTCTATATATTTTTCCATCAATAGCTAATTGTAAAGCACCACGAGTATTTACGGATGTTTCATGTATTAATACTCTAGAGTTTTGAATGTTAGCACTTAGCATATCGAATTGATATAATCTTCCGGGAGGTGAATGGATCTCGTTATCAAGTTTGCTGGTAGTTACATAAAGTTTTTGACTTTGATTAGAAAATTCTACACCATAAGGGTTATCATCACTTTCATCAAAATCTAATTCAATTTCATTGGAAACTATACCAGTAGCATTGTTAAAATCGTAGATCATTAAGTTTTGTTGCACCCCAAAATTGGCACAAGCAATTTTAGTTCCGTCAGGTGAAATTTTTAAATATCCTCTAGAATCATTAGCTCTCGATATATTGTTATTTGAAACGATTGGATTAGTATCAATACCTGTAGCATTAACTCTCCAAGCTAAAAATTGATCTGTAATAAAAGTTATAACCCAATAAGAATTATTATCGGCATGTTTAACTGCAGTTATTTTTTCATAAGCACGAGAAACTAAATTTATATTTTTTTCATTAGAAATGATATCTCCCAAACCCCCATTAAGGGTTAAATCTACTGTTGAATAGTTTATACCATTTGCTGATAAAGGTGAATTTCCCCTTGCATCCACAGTAAAAATATAATATTGGTTTATATTATTTGGTCTTGGAACTATTATTGCAGATTGTGTACTTGAAGCATCGCCTAATAAGTTAGTACCATTAGGCATTATATTATGGTTTCTATCCCATACTGTAACACCATCGGTATAAAATAATAAGTTACCCTGATAATCAGAAATTGTAGCACAGCCTTCATAAGTATATAATTCACCATTATAAATAGGAACAGGTACTCCAGAGTTAAAATCTAACCCGGCATATTGACCAAAATACCAAATTGCTGCTTCTTTTTGAGAAAATAAAATTGAGGGGAAAAGAATTAGCAATAAAAAGAATAACTTTTTCATTTTAAAAATGAAATTTTTATTGTTAAAGATATATATAAATATCTTGTTTTTAGTAAGTTAAACTTGAAAAAATAAGAATTATTATGTTAAAATTATCGTATTAAGCTAAAATGACCTTTTTTCACCTTGATATTTCCATTGCTATCAATTAATTCAACAGAAAACCAGTAATCGGCAGCAGGTAAAATTTTTCCATTAAAACTACCATTCCAACCTTCACCTTTAGGATCAATTAGGGTAATTAATTTTCCAAACCTGTCAAAAATATAAATATTGGAATTTGGATAGAAATTTTCGTTTGTACCTAACACTTTCCATGTATCGTTATAACCATCGTTGTTTGGTGTAAAAAATCTAGGATAACCTATTACAGGAACTTCAATTTGTGCAATACCACATAAATTTTTATCTCTAATATATACAGTTCTTATTCCAGGAGCAACATTTTCAAATAATGGCTCATCTTGATAGGAACCGTCAATATCATCAATTGCAAATTCGTAATTTCCAATACCTAAATTAGCAGTATTTATTGTGATAGAATTGTTGTAAGAATCATCAATTACTTCAATATCGTTTATTGAAATAGTAGGAGCGTTTGATTCTTTTATATTAAATGTATTGTATCCTGTACAGAAGAATCCGCTATAATTTGTTAGGTCACGGTATGCTTCAATTTTGTAATTACCTTCTTTAGTTGCTATTAGGATTGGGGATGTTTCTCCTGTTAGTTCAATGTCATTCCAATACCATTGGTACTGGTCATTAGGATTTCCTGTAGAACCATCTAAAGTTATTGAGTTTAAATGTGAAGTATCTATTTGCTTACTTACACATAAAATTTGTTCAGTTTCATCGCCGTTTGGTTCGGGTAATTTTTCAACTTCTAATTTTAAAATGCCACCTTCTTCACAGGCTTTAGTTATTTTGTTTTCAATTCTGACAAAAACTTCTTGCGGAGTATAAATTTTGACTCCAAAAATACTGTCACTTTGTTTCAAAGCATCGCTACTATTATGGTAAAACTCTACAGTTACAGGCGTTAAAAAATAAGATTTTATGATTTTATTTATTTCATTAAAATTGAATATAGCTCTACCATTACCTTCACTTTTTGCGTCATTTTGTATGTTCTGATTTTCATTAATTTCACAGGAATTAATAGGAGGATAGTTTTTTAAACTTGTTGGAGAAACCACTAAATCAATAGTTCCTGTAGTATAACAATCTATAGCTGTATTTTCTACTTTAACAGTTAAAGTATGATACGGACCGCTTAGATTTATATAATCTGTTTTGGAAACCGGATTGCTTAAAGAAGTATCTTCTATTTCATAAAAAGTGACTTCTGTACTCTCTAAATTGTTCTTTGTTAGTTCAGCTTCTTTGGTTGATAAATTAAAAGTAGTTCTACCATCATTAGGCTTTGAATCAAAATCACATTGTTCATAAACTACATTAGATGTTATTTTTGGGAGTTCATATACTTCAACATTAAAAGAAGTTGTTATAAAACAATCAGGATTGTAATTATTGGTAATTGTTACATAAACAGGTTGTAAACTAGGTGTGGTGTTTTGAAACGTATTTGAATTGGTAATTTCATTAGTAAGCGTAGCATCAGAATAAAATTTTATGGTAAAATCAGAAGATGATTGCTCATTTAAAATTTCTGAAAGTTTTTCAGTTAAATCAAAAACTTCAAATCCGTCAGTATCTGTACCTACTAAATTACTATCACATTGAGATAGATTTGTGATGTTTGTTGGTGGATTTGGAGATTCAAAAACCTGTAGAGTAAATGTTTCTGTTTCGAAACAAATAGGATTTTGTTTGTTATGAATTCGCGCAATTAAAGTATCAATACCATAAGAAGTTGAATTAGTATATGGCATTATTATAGGATTGTTATTTGCATCTGCATCTGCTTGATTGGCAAAATAAACTACTTCAAACTCAGTGGGATCTTGTTTGTTTAAAATTTCAGTATCTCTTAAAGTGTTTAAATCAAAATTATAAAAACCATCATTATCAGTATCGCATTGTAAAATATTTTCAGGTTTTGTAATGGTAGGAGGTTCATATACTTCAATAGAAACTTCACCTAAATATTTTGTTTTAAATCCACAATCATCAATAGTTTCAGCTTCTAAATTATAAATACCGGAGTGTGTATAATCTAAATTAGTAAGGGTTAATATTGAAGAATTTATATTTAAATCAATTCCATTAAATGTCCATTTATAAGTAGGTGTACCTGGGATATCTTGTACTGAAAGCTGATAATTCTCTCCTAAACACCTTTTTACGATTGTGTTGTTTAAGTTTTGTGTAGTTATGCCATCAGTAATTTCAATAGGAAGCAAAAGGGAAGCTATAAAAGGAGGTAAGCCTTGTGTTGAATTATTATCTCCTAATGAAATAGCTTTATGTTTATAATTACATGCCACACCGTCTTTATTTGGGCTTTCAATAACGCCTAGATACGGTATTCCAATATCATAGGTTTTTGATAAGGCTCTGTATATTTTACCATCGGGAGCTAGTTGTAAACCACCTCTAAATAAATTTTGAGAATCTATGATAACTCTTGATGTAATTATATCTGCTAATATTGGTGAACTTATATCAAATTGAAATAAAGTTGAAAAATGATTATTAGGATTATTATATTCTAGATATTCTAAGTTATAGTAATCATTAGAAGCATTAACGTATAATTTTTTACTGTTAGGTGAAAATTCAATGCCATAAGGGTAATTGCCTTGGGTGTTAAGTGGTAGTGTTTGAGGGTTGGTAATTATTCCGGTACTATCATTAAAATCATATAGTATAACTGCTCCGGGAATTTTATCTATTCCATTATAATTTGCCGAGTGAGCTATAACAATTTTTGTACCGTCAGGTGAAACTTTTAAATACCCTCTTCTGTCATACGTGCTGTAATTAACAGTTGATTTAACAGGTGTGGCTGCCACACCGTTTTTGGTTACTTTATAAGCGTAAAATTCATTTTCAACATATGAAATAACCCAATATGTATTACATTCGTTACCTATAATTGCGGCTACTTTTTCAGTCCAATCATCTGCTCTGCCTTCGGTTAAATCAATGGGACCATCAACAATATCACCCAAACCTCCATCTTTTGTAATGTCGATAGTATAATAATAAAAACCATATCTGCCTCCATTAATTGCCGCGCCTACTGTAAAAAGATAAAATTCAGTACTGCTTTCAGGACGAGGTATTATCATTGCAGACTGTGTACTTGAAGCATTTCCTTTTAATCCGGTTCCATTAGGCATTACTTTGTGGTTTTTGTTCCAAACTGTAGTTCCGTCAGAATAGAATAACAGATTTCCGTCTTTGTCAGAAAAAGAAGAACAGCCTTCTTTTGTATTTAAACTTCCCGTAATTGCTGTGGGTGGATTTGTATTGAAATCTAAACCAGCATTTTCACCAAAAAACCAATAGTTGGCTTCACCTTGAGCAAAGGTTGTTATTGTGGTTAACAGAAATATAAGTACTACTAATTTTTTCATTCAAAGAAAATTGTAATAAACAATCTAATCTTCAAATATATTAATTAGCCAAGGAACATTTTGTTAAATGTTTATAAATCTCGTTTTTTTAACAACCAATATGATAGGTATACAAAAATAGCTGTCCAACAAGTAACAATTAGAATATCTAAAAGTTGTACCGAAAAATCTTTAGACAAATCTTCACCTACTTGTTTTGCAACAGTTTTTACCGCTCCTAAACGTGTAAAAGGTTCTTTAATTAGGTTGCTCATAGCTTCTAATGGAAATATTCTCATCAAATCATCTACATGACCTTCAAATCTCCAATGAAACATACCTTTGGCAAATCCTTCAACCATTGCCCACACCAGCATAGCTCCTACTGCAAAAGCCGATTTTTTAATTAAAATTCCTAAAAATAATCCGAAGGAGAAAAATCCAACAAGTTTAATAAAAAACGCAAATAAGTATTCTAAATCGGTGGTAACTATTAAAATTTCATTAAAATCGGAATAAATATATCCAAGAATTAATGAAACTATAAATACAAAAATTGTAGAAATTAAAGCTAATAAAATAACTGTGTAGAATTTTGAAAGTATAAACTCTTTTTTGCTCAAGCCATCAATTAAATTTTGTTTTAAAGTTTTGTTACTGTACTCATTAGCCATCATTGAAACAATAACCAGCAATAAAAAAAATTTAAAAATAGCTGCCATATAGGTATTAAAATGCCAGATGTAAGGAAAGTTAAAAATACCTTGTTCAGCTAAATGAAATTGTACCGGACCAATATCAAATTTTACTGCAGCTATTAATGCAATAGAAGTTAACAATGCAAAATAAATGATAATTAAAATTCTGCTTGCACGGTTGTGTTTTAATTTGTGAATTTCAATACTTAGTAGTCGTAGCATTGTTAGTTGTTATTAGTTATTGTTAAGAATTGTTGCTCTAAACTTGGTTTTCTTTTTATCAAATGTGATAAAACAAAGCCGTTTTTAAATACATATTGATTGATTTCTGAAGCTTCAATAGGTTTATTTAAAGTAGCTATAATTTTATCTTCATCTTTTTTTACGGATGAAATTCCTTCATAATTTGATAGTAACTCGATAAGTTTTTCAGAATTTGAATCCACTTTAAGTTCAAATAAACCAAAAGAAGCAGTCATTTCATCAACGCTACCCGAATACAATTTAATACCTTCTCTAATTACAACAACGTGTGAGCAAACTTTTTCTACTTCATCTAATAAATGTGAAGCTAATAAAATGGTTGTTCCGTTTGCAGCAATATCTTTTATGATTTGACGAATTTCATGAATGCCTTGTGGATCTAAACCATTGGTAGGTTCATCTAAAATCAATATTTCAGGATCGTTTAACAATGCCGAAGCAATTGCCAAACGTTGTTTCATACCCAGTGAATAGGTGCTGAATTTATCATTTTTTCGTTTATAAAGATTAACAGCTTTAAGTTTTTCTTCAATTTTAGCGGAAGGAATCTCCTTTATTTTACAAACCAATTCAAGGTTTTGAATGGCAGTCATATAAGGATAAAAGTTTGGACGCTCTATAATTGCACCTACTTTTTTTAAAGCTTCATGTGTAGATAAACTACCGTCAAACCAATTAAAATCCCCCGAAGTTTTATTTACAACATTTAAAATAATACCTAGTGTGGTAGACTTTCCACTGCCGTTTGGACCAAGTATTCCATATACATTTCCTTTTTTAATAGTAAAGGATAAGTTATTAACGGCATGGATTCTACCAAATTTTTTATTAAGATTGTTAATTGATAAGATTGTTTCCAATATATTTTTGTTTAGTATAAAATTAAGACGATATTTTTTTAATATTGTTACAGCAATATACTAAATTTGAAAGAATTTGAATTTTTATGATGCAACAAAAACTAATTTCACAGAAAAAACCGGCGTTTCCAATAAACGAACAATTGTATGATTATTTAACAGAATATAATAGAAATATTAAAATTCCTGTTTTTTATGATGATTTGCTTCGTTTTGCAGGTTCTATTGTAGTTTACGATAAAAATGGAGAAGATACTTTGTGGGTAAGAGTGTATTATTCTGAACATGAAAGAGATGAAATTGATTTGAGCTTAAAAAGAATGTATATGATTTTGCATGGAGATGGAAGTGAAGATTCTTTACCCTTTTTAACAGTTGATGCAATTGATTATTGTACGTTTGGAAATTCAAAACCTTTTAGAGTTAAAGTTAGAAATATTTTAAATGACAACCACACGTATTTATACGTTAAAAAAGCTGATGCTTCAAGAGTTTACGGTTTAGAATTAGAGCATATTTTATCTCCAAATAATATAAATTTTTTAATTTATAAAGACACTTTAATTGAAGAACATGTTTTAGGAATTCCCGGAGATGTTTTTATAGCAGAAAACTTAAATACAGTTTCGGTTAGAGGAAAAAAAAGAATTTCTAAAGAGTTTGTAAAATTTAATGAACGTTGTATGATTCGTTTATTGGGTGATATGCGTTCGTATAATTACGTAATTGTTGCATCGTACGATTTTGATCAGGTTGAATACAGAATTAGAGCTATGGATTTTGATCAGCAAAGTTTTGAAGGAAATTTAAAAGTGTACTTTCCTCAATTTTTCAAAGAAAATTATCCTTTTGTAAAAATGGTTACTGATAATTTACAAAAAGAATCAATTGAGCAATATAAAAAAGAAGAACGTTCTGCTATTGCAAGGAGAATTAAAGGAGCTCAAGAAAGAGTTAATGATTTGTTGGCTTGTATGGTAAACGATAGAATTTCAACTCCGGAAAAAATACATCAATTAAAAATGGATTTAGTAGAATATACTAAAGATAAAAACTTTAAAAAATGTAATTCTATGGGAGAAATACTAAAAGTTGCTTTTGATTTTGTGGTAAGAAATTACGAAAATGTAAATACGTATATTATTAGATAATGTATAGATTTAAAGTGTAATTAATAATTATCAAAATCTAAATCATCTAAATTTTTAAAGTTCTCTTCATCATTAAATAAATCGTAATCATCTAAATCGTCATCATCATCAGATATAAACTCTTTTTTGGGAGCTTTTTCGGGCACATTACCAAATGATAAAACTACTTTTGGCAAGTCTACATTTTTATCATCAATAATTTTAGATAACTCAACATAAAAAGTCCACATTGAGAAAAAATCGTATACATAAATTAGTTTATCACCTTTCTTTTTAAAAATACTTTTTATAGAGCAGTTTTGCATAGATAAAGAACTACCATCTTCCGACATGTCAAAAAGAGGAATTTCGTCACCTTGTTCCCATTCATCGTTAGTTCTGTAAAAAGAAGCCATTTCTTGTCCATTAAACCCAAAAGATTTGGCAATTGTGTAATGCAAATCTTCTAAACAAAGTTTATCATTAAAAACAATATCTCTAAAAACATCTTCTTCAACGTCTAGTATAACTCTAAATTTATAAGCCATGTTTAAACACTTTAAATTATATACAAATGTAATATAAAGTTTTAATTCTTATTTTTACACACTAACATTTTATTATGAAAAATAAAGAAAAAACACTTCAGCTTTTTAATAGTATGTGTAAAGATACCTTGATGGAAACGTTACATATAAAATATGTTGATTATGGTGATGATTTTTTAGTTGCCACAATGCCGGTAAATTCAAGAGTTTATCAGCCCGATGGTATTTTAAACGGAGGCGCTACTATGGCTTTGGCAGAAAGTGTTGGCAGCCCGGTTTCGCTTTTAGTTATTGACAAAGAAAATTATACTGTTAGAGGAATTGAGTTTTCTGCTAATCATTTAAAAAGTGTTAAAAATGGTATAGTTACAGCAACCGCTAAGTTTATTCATAAAGGCAGAACTACACATTTAATTGAAATTAAAATTACCGATGATCAAAATAATTTAATTTCAATTTGTAAACTAACCAATATTATTTTACCTAAAAATTAAAAATTGAATAAAGAAATAGAAAATTTTTTTATTAAAATTGAAGAGATATACTTATCTAAAAAACCATTTGTAGTTTATAGAAAACCAAATGAACAAATCATTTTTGCTTATATGCAAACAACAGATGAGTTATTTGAATTAGACTCTTTTAAACAAACCGGATTTATTTTTGCTCCTTTTGAAAATAATGAAAAAAGAGTAATTTTTCCGATAGAGAAAAGTGTAACCTTCTCTGTTAAAATAAATAATGATATTGTTATAGGTACATCAAATTCGTTAAAAAAACTATCAATTGTTAGTGATGAAAAATTAAAAGAAAAACATATTGTATTAGTTGAAAAAGGAGTGGAGTATATAAAAAACAAAAACGCTCAAAAAATTGTTTTATCAAGAAAAGAAAAAATAGAATATACGGATTTTGATGTAGTACATACATTAAAAAAAATGTTGGATACCTACAAAAATGCTTTTGTGTATTTGTGGTATCATCCTAAAGTTGGGTTGTGGATGGGAGCAACACCAGAAAGATTGATTAATATCACTAAAAATCAATTTAAAACAATTGCTTTGGCCGGAACTCAAAAATATATAGGAACCACCAATGTAATTTGGGAACAAAAAGAAAAGCAAGAACAACAATTTGTAACCGATTTTATTTTAGAAAACTTAAAAACTACAGTTGCTATAACTAAAGTAAGTGAACCATATACAGTAAAGGCCGGAAATTTGGTGCATATAAGAACCGATATTTTTGGTAAATTAAAGAGTTTAGATTTATTGGAGAACCTTATCAATTCACTTCATCCAACACCTGCAGTTTGTGGACTGCCTAAAAAAGTTGTTACTAAGTTTATTTTAGAGAACGAAGGGTATAGCAGAGCTTATTATTCGGGTTATTTAGGGGAATTAAATGTAGATAATTCAACTAATTTATTTGTGAATTTGAGATGTATGAATATTGATAAAAAGTGTATAAACTTATTTATTGGAGGAGGTATAACTATAGATAGTAATCCTGTTAAAGAGTGGGAAGAAACAGTATCTAAGGCTCAAATTATGAAAAGTATTTTATAAAAGAAACCACTAAATTTAATTTTCTTTTTGAAGTTTAGACGAATATGTACGTGGGGTTACATAATTACTTTTGAGCATAGCAATAAAATCTCAAATTTTAAGTTAAACTCAGTGGTTTTTGTGAGTATAAAATTATAAAGTATATCTGTTTAATATGTTTTATATCGTATAAAACTATATTCAAATGGTAAAAAAACTTTAAGATTTTTTAAATTTAGTAGGTGTACAATTTTCAGTTTGTTTAAATATTCTGATAAATGAATTTACCGATCCAAAACCCGAAAGTTCACTAATTTCTCCTATTGTACGTTCAGGAGATTTTTTTAATAATTCTTTAGCTTCTTCAATTCTGTAATTATTTACAAACTGATTAAAATTACTTCCTAAATTTTCATTTATTATTTTAGAAACATAAGAGCGGTTTGTGCCAATATTTTTGGCAACATCCCAAATATTTAAATCGGGATTAAGCCAAGGTTTTTCTTTATTAAAATATTCAATAAGATGCTGTTCGAGTTCTAATAACTCATTGTTATGATTCAATTCATCATTAATTTCAAAATCAGAAAAGTGGCTTTCTGAAGGTTTTTGTTGTATTCCTATAACGGCTAAAATTATATATAACAATGTAAAAATACATGTTACTAAAAAAAGCATAATATCATTTGAGATAAAGGGAGTTCTACCTATAAAAGTTACAAAAAAACCTGGAATAGACATTAATAAAATAAACGATACTGTAACTATGTAAAAATATTTTTCTTGATATTTATCCAAATTAGAAAAAGAGTTGTGTATGTTTTTTTTAGCAGCAATAATATATTTAATAGTTATAAAATTATAAAATAGAATTTGTAAAAGATGAAAAGCTCTGCTTCCTTTGTAAATAAAAGCTAAAATTAAAGCGCCATTATTGTTAATTGGACTATTATATAAATTATTATTCATATAAATAGTATAACTTTTAGAACCGGTATAAACAGTTGTAGCAAGCATTAAAATTCCAACTACAATTGAAGGGATGAAATGATATATGTTTTTTGGAGATAAAATATTATAATTAAAAGCACTTTTAATAAACAAATAAAAGAGAGGGTAAAATGCTAGTAATGCCGATAAAAATAGAAAATCAATATATTTAAATAGCTCCCAATACTTTAAAAATGATAAAAAATGACCTGTAAAAATTATAAAACTGTTAGCAAAAAACAACCCTAAATAAAACCTATTCTTATAATTTTTATTTGATGTGGCAAGTAAAATTATAGCGCCAAATAAGTTTATAAATAAAGGAGAAAGTAATGATAGTAGTTTTAACAAAATGTATATATAATTTTTATTGGACAATTAAAATTAGAGTATTTCGTATAGTTTTTGTATGATAATTATCAATTTTAAAACTATACCCAAATTATAAAAACTACAATAACTTTATGTAACTTTGTAATCTTAATTTAAAAAGTACATGCCGGAATTTCCACTAAACAATTTAGCTCAACAAGTAATTTTGTCTTGTGTAAAATATAAAATTGAACACGTAGTAATTTCACCTGGTTCTCGAAATGCACCTTTAACAATTGGGTTTTCTAATCATCCTAAAATAAAAACATACAGTGTTGTAGATGAACGCTGTGCAGCTTTTTTTGCTTTGGGCATAGCTCAGCAATTGCAAAAACCGGTGGCAATTGTTTGTACTTCGGGTTCTGCATTGTTAAATTATTATCCGGCAATTTCTGAAGCTTTTTACAGTAATATACCTTTAGTTGTTATTTCTGCCGACAGACCCAAACACTTAATTGATATTGGAGACGGACAAACTATTAAGCAAGAAAATGTTTTTGAAAATCATATAGAATTTAGCGCAAATTTAGGTAATGAAAACGATGATGTTATACTTAAAAATGCGTTTGAAGCAGTAATAGCCAATAAGGGTCCAGTACATATAAATGTACCTTTTGATGAGCCTTTATATGAATTTGAAGATTTTAAGTTTGAAGAAGTTGAAGTGAAAGAAGAATTAAAAGATAGTTTACTGGATGAAATTCCACTAGAAGTAGATGAGCTCCAAAAATTTGCTGATATTTGGAATGTTTCAACTAAAAAAATAGTATTGGTTGGTGAGCATTTTCCTGATGAATTGTTGCAAACACAGTTAGAGCATTTAGCTAAAGATCCTTCTGTTTTAATTTTAATTGAAAATACGGCAAATGTTTCAAATCCGAAATTTATAAATAGTATTGATAAGCTTATTTTTCCTTTTGTTGAAGACGAATTAGAGCAATTTCAACCTGAAATTTTATTGAGTTTAGGAGGAATGATTGTTTCAAAAAAAATAAAACAACATTTAAGAAAATATCAGCCAAAACATCATTGGCATGTAGATGCTAAAAAAGCTTTTGATACGTTTCATTGTTTAGAGCATCATTTTAAAATTTCATCACAACTCTTTTTTAGTCAGTTTTTCTTTTTAACAAAGCTAAAAGAAAGCGATTATCAGCAATTTTGGTTGAATAAAAAATCGTTCAGATTACAAAAACACCAAGAGTTTATTGATAATTGTGAATACTCTGATTTAAAAGTTTTTAGTAAAATACTACCTTCAATTCCAAATAATTCACAGTTACAGTTAAGTAACAGTTCAATTATTAGGTATTCTCAGTTGTTCGATATCAATAAAAGTTTACGTGTTTTTTGCAATAGAGGGACAAGCGGTATTGACGGCAGTACAAGTACAGCAATTGGTGCGGCAAGTATTGTTAAAGAAAACACAGTTTTTATTACAGGTGATATTAGTTTTTTTTATGATAGTAATGCTTTGTGGAACAGTTATATACCTAAATCTTTTAGAATTATTTTAATAAATAATGGAGGAGGAGGTATTTTTAGGTTTATTCCCGGGCCAAACCAAACCAATGCCTTGAATTATTTTGAAACACCTCATAATTTAACTGCAAAATATATATGTAAAATGTATAATTTTGAATATATTACAGTTAAAGATGAAGAGGAATTAAATGTAAAACTTTCTGATTTTTATAATGAGTCTGACAAACCTAAATTAGTAGAAATTTTTACGCCTAGAGAAAAGAACGATATAGTATTAAAATCATATTTCAACAATTTAAAAGTATAAATAATGGAATTAAAAGTAGGAGATAAGGTAGATTTAATTGTTGTAAGGCAAACAGCTTTGGGTTTTACAGTATTGATTGAGCATGAATTTGAAGGTTTGTTATATAGAAATGAACTTTTTCAAAAAATTAGTGAGGGACAAGAACTGATTGGCTATATAAAGAAAATTCGTGATGATGAAAAACTTGATGTAAGCTTGCAACCAATTGGTTTTAAGCAGACTATTGTAAGTTACGAGATTAAAATACTAAATGCTTTAAAACAGAATGAAGGTTTTTTACCATTGAACGATAAAAGTTCGCCGGATGATATAAAATACCAATTAGGAATGAGTAAAAAAGCTTTTAAAAATGCAGTTGGCGGTTTGTTTAGACAAAAATTAATTACAATTTCTGAAGAAGGAATTAGATTGGTTTAGTTTATAAAAAACTGTTTAAAAAGCAAATTTTTCGTCAACCTGAACTTGTTTAGCTACGCTGAATCTTCGATTTCAGGTTCGTATAATTATTAGCATTCAAGATGATGAGATTCTGAATCAAGTTCAGAATGACGTGTACACCTATTTTTAAACAATTTTTTTATTATAAAAAGGTTTAAATTTTAAGTTCATTTTTTACTTCATCACTTAAAGCATTTTTATGTACTGAAACAGAAATGGTTTTTAATTTAAAAAACGCTTTACTCATATAAATATAACCGCCATTTCCAATGCGTTTACCTGTACTTCCCCAAGAGTTTTTTACTTTGTAATATTCATTTCCGTTTTGATCTTTTACTAAACCTACAATATGCATTAAATGATCGTCGGTTGTATTGTAATTTTCAAATTCTTCTTGTCTGAATTCAGGAGTAATAGTATTTTCTTCAACAATATAAGTCAAACATTTTGTAGAGTCTTCTACTTGTTTTGGAACCACCGCAACACCATATTTTTGAGAAAAAGTTTTTTCTGAAACATCACAATCCAATGCTAATGTATATCCTTTTTTAAGAGCGTTGTCAACCTCATAAACCAATTGATTTAGAGGAATGTTATAAAAAATTCCGTTCGAGAAATTATCAGGAATATTTAAAATAAATTGGCTGTAAAACGGTTGGTGTATAAATGAAGTTAAAGTAACATAATTAGAGGTGCTTATCTTTGTCATTTCTAAAAAAGACATTGGAGTATAAGTAATACCTTCATAATTGAAATTTTCAGGTGTTTTACCTAAATGCTTATCTAAAATAGAATCTACGGCAACTTTCCAATTAGGATAGTCAGAATCTTTATCATTTTTAATATAAGCATTTAAAACTTTTTCAAGGTCTGGAATTATAGTTGCATGGTTGTGCATTGTTGAATTATTTAACAAACCGGAATAAGCACTTTCAGGTACTAATCCATATTTTTTTATAGAATTGATCACATCGTGTGCCAAACCACCTTCGCTAAATTGTATTTTACCTTGGCGCATTACATAATTCCATGCTTTTTCAGGATAAGTGTTTCGAACAGTGTACATTTCAGAAATATCGATCATTTTGCCCGTATTTCTAAAAATTTCAGATTCAATAAAAGATGAAGTTGAAAAACTCCAGCATGTACCTGTATTTCCCTGACTTTTAACTGCAGAAGCCTCTATATCAATAATAGGTGTAAATTCATATTTTTGCTCATTAGGTATGTTAACTTTTACTACAGTATCTTCCTGAGCATAAAAAAGTGTAGTTATTGTAAAAAATGTGATAAAAAGAAAAATGCGTTTCATTTGTATAAATTTTATTTAGTTTTTTTGTTCGTCAAATATGCCTTCTTTTTTATTAAGAACACGTTCAATATTTCCATAATAAGCATCGGCATTAGGGTCGTCTTCAGGCAACTTCATATAACCGCTTTTGTAATATTTTAAAGCTTGTTTGTATTTACCTCCGGTTTCATAATATCTGCCAATATAATAATCTCCAATAGGAGATTCTTTATAAAGTTTATTGATTATTTCACCAAAGTTTTTAAGGTAATCACCATTTTCTTTATCTAAAATTATGGGTTCAATCGCAAAAATATCACGCTCTCTAATTTTTAAATTACTGCCAAATAAATATTCAATTTCTACATATTTATTTTCTAAATAAGCAATAGCGTCAGCCGGAGATAAGGTTTTTATATTTTTATCAAATTCTTCTTTTGAAATTGCAGAGTACATTTCAAAAATAAAAGCCATTGCACTTGGTATTGCTTGCCCTATTGATGCTATGCTGTTGTTAAAAGTGTCAAATTTATATTTGAATTTAGGATTATCTGTACTAGCTAATAGTGAATTGGTTGTATTAATGGGTGTTTGCCATTTTTCCGAATTATATTCTCCTCCACATAAATAGTAATAAATGTTTTCATCTTTTAAAGTAGGAATTTTATTTTGTATCATGGTTGGCACATCTAACGCATAATACGGATTGATATTAATAAATGCATTAAAACCGGGATATTCTTCAATTAAAAAGTAATTGATAAAGTTTGCAGTTAATGTGTTTCCAACGATGGTTTTGAATGGAGAAATACGATAATTTTCTTCAAAATATTCAAATAATTCACCTCTTACAAATCTATAAAAAGCTTCGCCTTGTTCGGTTGGAAAGCTATTTTCTATTTGATAAGAACAGTCTTCATATCGTTCATTGTACTGATTTTGGTTAATACCAACTATTATTTGTTCCGGAGCTTTGTCTTTATTTGCAAAAAGAATAGCATTGCCTACGTAAACATCAAATAAATATTCGGCATCTAAAACAATAGTTAACGGATACACTTTTGCAGAATCTAAGTGATAGCTTGGAGGAATGTATATTTTTAAATAACGATCGTTATTTAGTTCAGCCGAATTGAATTTTTTAAGTTTAATATCTTGCGAAAAACTACTGTTAATAAAAACGATTGTTAATAGAAATAACAAGTGTTTTTTAAAAATTATATTTTTCATAGTTCTAATATTTTATAATTAATTAAAAGCCAAATCCAAATCCAAACCTAACATAAGCTCCATCATTTGAATTAAAAACGGACAAATTTAAGTTTAACATTTCGGCACCTACAATCCATAAACCGCCGCCATAAGAAGTTTTCCAGTTTTTGGATTTATCATTATTAAGCCAAACTCTACCATAATCAAAACCACCAAATACACCTATTTCTAAAGGAATAAACTTGGTTTTTGTGTTTTTAATATGATAGCGTAAATCGGTATTTTGATAATATGATCTATCGCCTGTAAAACGTTGGTTTCTATAACCGCGTAACCCATCTAAACCACCAATACTAGCTGCATTATAAAACTCGTAATTATCACCAATTATTATATTTCCTTTTACTTTTGTAGCAAATACAAGTTTACCGCTGGGTACAAGTTTGTAATTAAAGCTGAAAGATGGTGTTATGTAAGCATTATTTTCACTTTTTTTATCTAAATTGGTTTTACAACCTGCTATAATTTCAGCATTCATACCAACAGTTGGTGAAGCTTTGTGGTCATAATTTTCGTAAAAATAAGAAGTATATAAGCCTAAATAAGTTTGCCTGTTCTCAATTCGGTTAGGTACTGTATTAATATATCTTCCGTGCGTATTTTCAACTTCAATACTTTCAATTGTGTTTCCAACTTTAAATTCTGCTCCTAAACGACCTTTCCATTTTATTGACGGAGTCAAAGAATAAATGCTTATTTTAACTCTGTGGTAATCCTCGCCATACTCATCTTCTAAATTTTTTGTATCGTTACCAAATCCAAAGTAATTCAAACTGTAATTTGGTGTTGTATATCTTGCATCTAGTAAAAAGTTCCAATTATTAAAAATGTTTGCAAATTCTCCATTGTATGAAAAATCTAATCCTTTAGTGGCATAGTAATGAGCTGTTGTTAGTGTATGTTGTTGTGTAAAAGGATTTCTTTCAAACTTATAAGTTGTATAAATATTTTTGATACCAACTCTAAATCCATCATCAGGATTTGCTCCAATAGATGGTAATAATTGATTTTGATTGTATTTCAATTTTTTATAATTGTAGGTATTTACCTCATAATCATCTAAAAGTTTGTATTTCCCTTTATTTGTGGTAAAGGTATTTTTTTTGGTTTTAAAATCGTACACAGTAACTTTTTTTCCATTTTCAATAGTATAAGTATCATTGTTTTGACCACCAATAATTCTTAAAGGAATTACATCTTTTTCTTCTCCGGTAACATTAAAAACATCATCATCATCTAAGCCATAAATCCAAATTTCTTTGGTTTGTTTTTTATGATAGACTTTTTCTAAAATCTTACTTCCTTTTTCTCCTTTTTTTATATTGAAGACTTTAATAGACGTATTTCCGTTATTTAAACGTTCAATATCAAACCAGTTATCTTTATCGGTTCCTTTTACAGCTCCAATTCTGGAAAGCTGATTGTAATATTTTTTAGAAATTTCCGGTAAATTTTTAAGACGATTTTTTAGCTTGATTTTAATTTCAGTTATAGTTTCATCATTTACTTCATTTGGCACTATGTTAAAAGCTTTTTCTATAACTTCATCGGTTATATTTTTTTGAATGTAAGCTACTTGTTCTTGCCAATTTTTATAAGTAGATTTATTTATAAGTGCCATATCTAGTGGATAAGGTTCTAAGTTGAACCATTTTACACTTCGAATATCATCATCATAAACTTGCATTAATTTTAAAGCAGGTATAGCACGAGTTAAAAAACCTAAAATTAAGCCATCGTATTTTGAAAAAGCCTGATCTCTGTCTCTTGGAACAGGTTTGTACATAGTTTTTTTACCATCTTTAAATTCTGCCCAACGCCATTGGTCATTATGTCTGTCCCAATCACCAATTAGCATATCAAATAATCGAGCTCTGATATACGAATCTTCATCAACATAATAATCGTCAGATTTTCTCAGGTTAATTAGTAAATCATCGGTACTTATCAATTCATTTGAAAATCCAAAACTTTCTACATCACCATGTCCTGAAGCTGCTCTTTCTTCAATCATATATAGTTCATCACCAAATTTTTCATTATATTGGTTTAAAGCATTTTGCTTTGGAATATAATATAACGCCGGATTTGAATGATAAACATCAATTGCATCAGATAATTTGCCAATAGTAAAAGGAATATAGGGATGCGCTGTTGTATAAATATCTAATAATAAATCTTCAGCTAAGGTGTTTTCAAATTGACCTTCAACATATTGCTGTTTAAAGGCAACAGCTTGTATGTATCTTGTGGCACTTTTGCGTAATGCTCTCATTACATACTCTTTACCGTCTTTATCTTCTAATCGTATAGACCGTGATTGATTTCCTCCACCTTCTCTTGTAGGAGTTAATCCGCCAAATAAAGTATCTAAATTTACAGTTGGAGCTAAAATTTTTGTTCCATAATATTTTCTGTAATGTTTTCCCCAAAGTGAGGTGAAAAATTTCCCTTTAGAGACTTCATTAGTATTATAAATTGAAGTTGAAACATGTTTAGGAAAATCATCAGAAAAATTATATTCTTTTTTACTGCTTTTAGGAGGATAAATTTCTTTTTTGAATAATAATTTCTTTTCACTGTTTATTTCGGAATAGAAATAGACCCAAGTTGAACCATTTTTATAAACAACTAATTTTGCATATCCTAAACCACCGTAAGCAAACTCACTGCCATTTATTACTCTGGCAGCAGTAGTTTTAGAACCTGAACCACTAACAATTTGAGTTAAATTATCTTTAACTATATATTGGAGGTTATGTTCGTGACCCGATATAAAAACTATTTTTTCGGCTTTTTGAGAAATGGTAACAATGCGGTTTTTTAACTCTAAATAAATGGAGTTGTTCATGTCTTGAGGAGAAATTCCACTGGTTCTTCTAAAAATATTAGCCATAGTGCCTAATATTGGCATAGGTACTAATAAGTCTGTAGGTTTAAATTGTGCTTTTAATGAAAATTGTCCGCCATGAGAGCCATTACTAAATAATGGATGATGAATTGCCACAAGTATTGTTTTGTCATTATTTTTTTTGATCAAACTTTCAAATTCATCAAAGAATTTTTCTCGTGTTTTAATATCACAATCATCATTCATTGTCGGGTTTTTATTCCAATCTTCTAAATACCACTGAGAGTCAACAATTATTAAAACAACACTATCATTTATTTTAATTTTTTTTAAAGGGCAACCGTCTTTAGGTAAAAAAGCATCTTTAGAGTCTAATTTTTTTGTCACGTAATCTGCTTCTCTTTCTAAACCTTTTATACCATCGCTATAATAATCGTGATTTCCTGGAATAAAAGTAGTTTGACCTTTAAAGTTTTTTACAATATCAATTTGGGCATCTAATCTATGTTCGGCTAAAGCTCTATCTGGATTATTTTTCTCCGGTAAACCTTTCGGATATAAATTATCTCCTAAAAATAATAGGCTTGTATGTTTAGTTGCTAAAGTAAGTTCCTCTTTTAATAAGTTAAAATGACTCAAGTTTTCACCTTCTTGTGCATTTCCGGCATCTCCTATAAAGTAAAATGTGTGCTCTATTTCATCACCAGTATATTCACCATTTTCAGTATTTAAGTTTGAAACAGATTTACTGTATTGTAAATCGTAAGTTGCACAACTTGAAAAAAAAATACTAACTAAAATACTAAGTTTAGTATAGGTTTTTAATTGCATATTTAAATTTAGTTTTAGAAAAATAAATGTACATAAATTTTTGTATTTTTAACTCGCACTTATTTTTTAATGATATGTTAGATAATTATTTTTTTGAAGAAGTTAAAACGTATATATTTAATTTATATAAAAATGAATTACCTTCTCAAGCTGTTTACCATAATTTTGACCATACACTACAAGTTGTAGAAACTGCAAATGAAATTGCAATTGCCGAACATATTTCTGAAAGTGATTTAGAGATAGTTTTACTGGCTTCTTGGTTTCACGATTCGGGTTTCACGATTGATTATAAAAATCATGAAGATAAAAGTAAAGAAATTGCTCAAAATTATTTAACTGAAAAAGGTTATGATAAAGAAAAAACGGATAAAGTTTGTTCTGCTATTGAATCTACAAAACTAACAGTTGAGCCAAAAAACAAAATTGAAGAAATTTTATGTGATGCAGATTTGCATCATGTTGGTTTAGAGAGTTTTAATAAAAAATCAGGATTGTTAAGATCGGAATGGGAAAGTTTAAGCGGTAAAATGTTTTCTAATATTGAATGGTATAAAAAAAATGAAGAATTTTTAACCAAACATAAGTTTTACACGCAATATGCTTTTGATAAATTAAACGAGCAAAAAAACCTGAATTTGTTAAAGGTGAAAAAAGATTTACGTAAAGCTATTGCTAAAAATGAGGAGGAAGAATTCAAAAGAAGCTTAAAAAAAGATGATTTAAAACGTAAAAAAGATAAAGATAATATTCCGGAAAGAGGTATTGAAACTATGTACCGTGTTACACTTAAAAATCATTTAAAATTAAGTGATATAGCTGATACAAAAGCCAATATTTTACTTTCAGTAAGTGCAATTATTTTATCAATAGCTTTATCAAGTCTATTCCCTAAATTAGATAAGCCCGATAATTATTATTTGATTTATCCAACAATGATTTTTTTATTCATTACAGTTGTTACAATGATATTTTCCATTTTATCAACACGACCAAAAGTAACTTCAGGAAATTTTACCAAAGAAGATATAAAAAACAGAAAAGTTAATTTATTGTTTTTTGGTAATTTTAATAAAATGCCATTGGAAGATTTTCAAGAGGGGATGATGGATGTAATGAGTGATAAAGATTATTTATACAAATCATTAATGAAAGATTTATATTTTTTAGGTCTTGTTCTTGAAAAGAAATATAAATTATTGCGAATAGCTTATACAATTTTTATGTTTGGAGTTGTAATATCTGTAATTGTATACGTTATATCGTTTGTTATAATGAAAAATAATAGTGAACTTATTGCAAGTATTCTTTAATTTTCACTTTTTATTATTTCATTAAATTCATCAATAGCAATTTTATTTTTATGAGTGTTATTATAATTTACACTAACTCTTAGTGCTTTTAATCCCGAAACTCCTTGCAAATCTTCTATTTCCAAATCTTCAACAAGTTCTAACAAATATTTTTTTGATTGGAGGTATTTGATGTATTTCATATATTCATCGTAATCATTGTTATTGCTGTAAACAATAGCGATTTTACCAGGTTGTGTTAATCTTTCATTGGTATTTTTAATGAGAGCTTTGTCAATTCGTTTTTTTATAATTTCGTATCTAATGTTATAAGCACCGTCAACATCAAATTTCTTTTCATCCATTCTAAACCTTATTGACAGCGGATTACTGTGTACCAATATTAATGAGGCAATATCTAAAGGGTATGGAATACTGCTTTTTAAATTTCTTGCAATATTTTCGAGTTCACAGGTCATTTTTAATTGCCAAAGTCTAAGGTTAGATAAGTAAACCGTATCGTAAGTGCAATTTTTTACTAAAGACTGACCTATGTACATGTTATAATCAACTCCATCAGTTTTATAGCGTTCAAAATAATGAGGGAACATTTCTTGAGCTTCAATTTGTTTGTAATCAATAAATTTGGACAGTTTGTCATTTAAAATAGTTACACTATCTTCAAATTTTTTTCTTTTATCATAAATTACATGCAAGTTTTCATCAATTTGCATCATGTAATTATCAATATCATCACTTAAATCTTTATCTATTTTTTTTAGGTGATTGAAAACAGGATATATTTCTTTATTTAGGAAATGAGTTATGGAGTTTTCATCTCCTGAATTTAAGCTCTTTTTAATATTTTCTAAAGATTCATTAATTCTAAAAATTAAATCTTCATATATTGGTAGTTTATACTTTTTGTTTGCTTTTGTAATTATAGACCACGCTAACGAAAGCTGTTTGATCAAATCTTCTTGAATAGCTTGGTTTCTTGCAGTAGAAGAACCTTTAATATCACACTCGCCAAATAACGGAATTACATTTTCAAAAACAATATCTTTTAATGAGGTTGTTTCGTTATTGTTAAATTCCATATTTAAAATAAATTCCTGAGCTTTTTCGTAAAATTTCCATTTTACAGATGGATGTAATGAGGTATAATTTTCTTGGATAACAGACTCAATATTAGCTTCAAACTCTTCTATATATCTTTGGATGGCAATTTTGAAGACTGAAATAACATCTTCCAGTTTTTGAACATTTACCGAATTAAGTTCGTATTTATTTTTTGATGAAAGTTCTAAAACACCAAATATGTCATTATTCAAATTAATTGGAATCAAAACAATACTTTGAATACCTTGTTTTTTTAGTACTTGATATAATCCGTTCTTTTTCGTTTGTATTCCGTAAGTATCAACATTAGAAATTGCTATAATTTCTTTTTTCTCAAAAACTTTAGTAGCTACTTCTTTACAAAAGAAATTTTCTTTATCAAAATCCGATGTATTTAAAATTACCGCACTTCTATATTTAAAAATAACACGTTCGTTGTTTAAATTGAATCCTGAAAAACCAAATTTAATATTAGAAGTTCCAAACAAATTTGAGATACTTTGCTCTAATGAGTCAAATGTTTTTTCATCTTTCTTTAGCAGGTTTTCTTTAACTTTTGATAATGCATGATCTGAAGTTATATCAAATAAATTTACAATATCAAAACCTATAAACTCATAACTTTCAGGAGGGAATTTTTCCTTCCAAAGATCAATATTATGAAAATTATCTATAAGTAAATGAATATCATCATTTGTAATAGGTACAGCATTTTTTAAAGGTTTTACTTTGAAAAAACCACCGCTCGAAACAATTCGATAATGACAAGTAATTCCTCTTTTCTGATCAGGAATTTCAAAATAAAAAGGACGGCTAAAATCTATATCAACATTGTAATTATGAATTAAAATTAAAGTACAAGCTAAAATGTATAAATTATCTTGGTCAAAGTTATGCAGTTTAAATTCAGGATTATCTCCGGCATTTTCAAAAATCTTTTCAAATTTATTAGATAACTTAAATGTTGTAAATATCAACGGTATGGTAACTGCCTTTATTTCATTGTTTTGTAGTGGTTTAGGGAAAATAACATTTAAAAGTTCATCAATTTCTGTATTGTATTTTTCCAAATAATTAAAGTCGTAAAAACCGTCTCTTAAAATAGGGTATTTATTGTATTTCTCCAATAAACTCTTTGCTGTACTGTGTAGATAATGATCTTTATCCTTCACAATATTTTCAAGGTACTCATAAACAGGCTCAAAACTTATTTTAAATTTTAAGGGTAGTTCTGTTTTTTTAGTAAGATTAGTGAATACTCTCATTTCCTAAGTTTTAAGATAAATACCAACTTTATAACAAGTCAAAAATACAATATTTATTTTATTTAGAATTGTTATAGAAATATTAAAAACAAACCAATTAATAAATAGAATAATTTTTTATTCCACATAATTTTGCAGTATTTTTACCTCTAAATTATAAGATAAAGATGAAAGAAATTAAGTGGAAAACTGCAATTGAGTTTGAAGATATTACTTATAAAAAGTACAATGGTGTAGCTCGAATTGCATTTAACAGGCCAAATGTTAGAAATGCTTTTAGACCAAAAACCACAAAAGAATTGTACGATGCATTTTATGATGCACAAGAAGATACTTCAATAGGTGTTATATTACTTTCAGCAGAAGGGCCATCAACTAAAGACGGTGTGTATTCATTTTGTAGTGGAGGAGATCAAAAAGCACGGGGACATCAAGGTTATGTTGGAGAAGATGGTTATCACAGGTTAAATATTTTAGAAGTGCAGCGTTTAATTCGTTTTATGCCTAAAGTAGTTATTGCGGTTGTGCCGGGTTGGGCAGTTGGTGGTGGTCACAGTTTACATGTTGTTTGTGATATGACCTTAGCTAGTAAAGAACATGCTGTTTTTAAGCAAACAGATGCTGATGTTACCAGCTTTGACGGTGGTTATGGCTCAGCTTATTTAGCTAAAATGGTTGGACAAAAAAAAGCGCGTGAAATATTCTTTTTAGGAAGAAATTATTCGGCTCAAGAAGCCTACGAAATGGGAATGGTAAATGCAGTAATTCCTCATGATGAATTAGAAAATACTGCGTATGAGTGGGCTCAGGAAATATTGGCAAAATCACCAACATCTATTAAAATGTTAAAATTTGCAATGAATTTAACGGATGATGGTATGGTTGGTCAACAAGTTTTTGCAGGTGAAGCAACTCGATTGGCTTATATGACTGATGAAGCCAAAGAAGGGCGCAATGCTTTTTTAGAAAAGCGTAAGCCTAATTTTGAGAAAAAATGGATTCCTTAGGTTAATTAATAATTGACAATTTTTTTATGACTAATAATTCCAACTATCGGGTTTTAAAATTTTAATTACACAATTACACAATTAAACAATTAACATTGATATATGAAAATAATTTGCATTGGACGCAATTACGCTAAACATATAGAAGAATTAGAAAACGAAAAACCTGAAAATCCGGTTATATTTTTAAAGCCTGATTCGGCTATACTTGGTAAAAAACAACCTTTTGTAATACCATTATTTTCCAACAATATACATTATGAAGTTGAAATATTGGTGAAAATTTGTAAAGTAGGAAAGCATATTCAACCAAAATTTTCTCATAAATATTACGAAGAAGTTGGTTTAGGAATCGATTTTACAGCCAGAGATGTTCAGGATGAATGTAAAGCAAAAGGTTTGCCTTGGGAAAAAGCAAAGGCTTTTGATGGAAGTGCGGTAATTAGTGATTTTTATCCAAAAGAAAAATTAGGTGATTTAAATAACTTAAAATTCACACTTCATAAGAATAATGAGCTGGTTCAAGATGGTAATACAAGCACTATGCTATGGAAAATAGATGAACTTATATCGTATGTATCTCAATTTTTCACCTTAAAAAAAGGAGATATTATTTTTACGGGTACTCCTGCAGGTGTTGGAAGTGTAAAAGAAAATGATATTCTTATTGGTGCTATTAAAGACCAAGAGATGTTTTCGGTAAAAATCAAATAATAAACTAAAATGTAAATAAAATAGGATTAAATGAAGGAGGAACTTCTTTTCTATGCTCTTTTAAAATATCATAACCATAGTGAGTTCTAACTAAATCTTTAAAATTGTATTTCAAGCGCGGAAATTCACGCAATAACTTATCAAAATCTTTAGTAGTTGATTTTTGCATAAAATGATATAAAATTTCAGTATAAGCTTTAGTTAAAGCTATATTGAATTTTTTACTTTTTAAAGCTTTAATGTAGTATTGTTCTTTAAGTTCACAATTTTTAACAATAGCTTCTTTTAACCCATATTTATTAATTAAAATCCATGTAAGTTTTAAAAGTACTTCATGGGTAAATAAACTTGGATTTAAAGTGCAATCTTCAAATTGTTGAAGTAACTCTTCGTTATTTAATTCTACTGATGATATCATAGCGTTCCTTTTTTATTTTTTTCTTTTATTATTAGATGTTTTTTTGTTAAAAAGGTTGCGTGGTAATTTGTACATTTATCGCAACAATAACGCTTACTAATGAATGCAGAAATAATTACTATAGGAGACGAAATTTTAATAGGACAAATATTAGATTCTAATTCTAAATGGATAGCAGAAGAATTAAATAAAATAGGAGTATCAGTATATCAAATTACTTCAATTCAAGATGATGAGCAGCATATTTTAAAAGCTTTAAAAGAAGCTGAGTCTAATGTTGATATTGTTATAATTACAGGCGGATTGGGGCCAACAAAAGATGATATCACAAAATTAACCTTGGCTAAATATTTTGATGACGAATTAATTTTAAATGAAGACATAGTTGAACATATAAAAAACATGTTTGCTAAAATTAATTACCCGTTTACAGAGATTAATAAAAATCAGGCATTGGTGCCAAAAAAATGCACACCTTTAAAAAATTTTTTAGGAACTGCTCCGGGGATGTGGTTTGAATATTCTAATAAAGTTGTTGTTTCATTACCTGGAGTTCCATACGAAATGAAAGAATTAATGCTTAAAGGTGTATTACCTAAATTACAAGAAAAGTATTTATTACCATATATATATCATAAAACAATTATTACTTATGGAATGGGTGAAAGTATGGTTGCAGAACGTATTGAACAATGGGAAGATAAGCTGCCCACTTTTATAAAGTTAGCCTATTTACCATCTTACGGAAAAGTAAGATTACGTTTAACAGCAAAAGGTATTAATAAGAAGGTATTAGAAGATTCAGTTGCTGAAGAGGTAAAGAAGCTATCCAATATAATTCCGGATATTATAGTTGGTTTTGATGAAGGAGAAACTTTGGAACTTGAAATAGGAAGTTTGTTAACCCAAAAAAAACAAACTTTGGCTACAGCAGAGAGTTGCACAGGAGGAAATATTGCAAAAAAAATAACCTCTGTTGCAGGATCATCAAAATATTTTCAAGGGTCAATAGTAGCATATCAAGCTTCAATCAAAATAAAGGAACTGAATGTTGAAGAAGAAATAATTGATAAATATTCGGTAGTAAGTTCTCAGGTTGCAGAGGCAATGGCTAAAGGGATACAGCAAAAGTTTCAAACTGATTATGCTATTGCAACAACAGGTAATGCAGGTCCAACTACCGATAAAACAGATAAAACAGTTGGAGTAGTATTTATTGCAATAGCTACACCAACTCATATTATTTCTAATGAATATTTCTTTGGCAAACCGCGAGAAAAGGTAATTGAAAGAGCTTCAAATAAAGCATTGGAATTATTAAAACAAGAAATTTTAAAAAACTAATAAAATAAGTTTGTGTATTTTGAAGAGATGTTGTAATTTTGCATCTCGTTTGAGATTACACTAATAAAGGTACAGAAATATGTCAAGAGTTTGTGAACTTACTGGAAAGAAAGCAATGGTTGGAAACAATGTTTCTCACGCATTGAATAGAACTAAAAGAAAATTTGACGCTAATTTAATTAAAAAGCGTTTTTATATTCCTGAAGAAGATAAATGGGTTACTTTAAAAGTATCTACATCAGCTTTAAAGAATATTAATAAAAAAGGTATCTCTGCTGTTTTAAAAGAAGCAAGAGAAAAAGGTTTTTTAAAAAAATAATCGCATAAGGCAATGGCAAAGAGTAAAGGAAATAGAATACAGGTAATTTTAGAATGTACTGAGCATAAAGCTACCGGTTTACCAGGTACTTCTAGATATATTACAACGAAGAATAAAAAGAATACTCCTGATAGAATGGAAATTAAGAAATTCAATCCTATCTTGAAGAAAATGACTGTTCATAAAGAAATTAAATAATTTAGGATCATGGCAAAGAAAGCAGTAGCATCATTACAAACAGGTTCAAAAAGATTAACAAAAGCTATTAAAATGGTGAAATCTCCTAAAACGGGAGCTTACACTTTTGTTGAAGCTATTGTTGATCCTACAAACGTAAAAGACTTTTTGAGCAAAAAATAATATTTGTTCATAAACTATATATAAGCTACTTTCAATATTTTGAGGGTAGCTTTTCTTTTTTATATTTACACTATATAATTTGTAGTAAATGAGTTTATTTAAAAAAATATTTTCAAAAGAAAAAAAGGAAACTTTAGATAAAGGTTTGGAAAAATCCAAAACATCATTTTTTTCTAAATTATCTAAGGCGGTTGCAGGGAAGTCAAAAGTTGATGATGACGTACTTGATAACTTAGAAGAAGTATTGATATCTTCAGATGTTGGAGTAGAAACTACCCTTAAAATTATAGAAAGAATTGAAGAGCGAGTTTCAAAAGATAAATATTTAGGAACAGACGAATTAAATACTATTTTAAGAGAAGAAATTGCCGGTTTATTGGCCGAAACTAATCTTGGAAATGAGACTGATTTTGTAATTCCTAAAGATAAAAAACCGTATGTAATTATGGTTGTAGGCGTAAATGGTGTTGGAAAAACAACCACAATAGGAAAACTAGCAGCTCAATTTACTAAAAATGGAAAAAAAGTTGTTTTGGGAGCTGCTGATACATTTAGAGCAGCAGCTATTGATCAGCTACAAGTGTGGGCAGATAGAGTAGGTGTTCCAATAGTTCGCCAAGATATGGGAAGTGATCCTGCTTCAGTTGCATTTGATACATTGAAATCTGCTGTAGCTCAAAATGCGGATGTTGTTATTATTGATACTGCAGGGCGTTTACACAATAAAGTAAATTTAATGAATGAGTTAACCAAAATAAAACGTGTAATGCAAAAAGTTGTTGGTGATGCTCCACACGATGTTTTGTTGGTGTTAGACGGTTCTACAGGCCAAAATGCCTTTGAACAAGCTAAACAATTTACCAAAGCTACCGAGGTTACTTCATTAGCAGTTACTAAATTAGATGGTACAGCAAAAGGCGGTGTTGTGATTGGTATTTCAGATCAATTTCAAATACCTGTTAAATATATTGGAGTTGGAGAAGGTATAGATGATTTGCAAGTATTTAATAAAATTGAATTTGTAGATTCGTTTTTTAAGTAAAAAAAATAAACAAAATTTTAAACCTCTTATACTTAAAATATAAGAGGTTTTTTATTTTTATACCTTTATTTAAAATATATATAATGAAAAAAGCAGTTTTTATTTTAGGATTTTTAGTGATAGTAGTTTCGTGTAAGAAGAAAGAAGCTCCTGTTGAATTTACAACGTATGATGAAACTTCTGAATTAGCTATACAGAATAAACATGAAATTGATAGAATGAAATTTAAACTGATTCAGTCTAAATATTTAGATATGAATGAAGTATTTAAGTCTTTTGATGAAGATCTAGCTTATTTTTCAGAACAAGATTATGAAAATTTAAAACCATATATAATTGAGAAAGATATTCCTTCTTTGCAGACTTCAGTAAAAAATGGAATTTTATCTTATGAAAAAATTGTGCTTTTCTATTTATATAGAATTCGAAAATTCGAAAGTAATCATAATTTATCATTGCATAGTATTATAGCTTTAAATCCATCTATAATAAAAGAGGCTAAGGAAAAAGATAAGAACAAGCCAGATAGTTTAATTAATACATTATATGGTTTACCAATTTTGTTAAAAGACAATATTAATACTAAAGAAATGCCAACAACGGCAGGTGCTTTTGCATTAAAAGACAACAAAAATACCGATGATGCATTTATTGTTAAACAACTGAAAAAAAGTGGAGCACTTATTTTAGGAAAAGCAAATTTAAGTGAGTGGGCATATTATTTTTGTGAGGGTTGTCCTCTTGGTTATAGTGCTATTGGAGGACAAACTTTAAATCCTTACGGAAGAAAAATTTTTGAAACAGGAGGTTCAAGTTCGGGAAGTGCTGTTTCAGTGGCTGCAAATTTTGCAGTAGCAGCTGTAGGAAGTGAAACTTCGGGCTCAATTTTATCACCTTCAAGTAAAAATTCTGTAGTAGGATTAAAACCAACTGTTGGATTGCTGAGTAGAATAGGAATGGTGCCTATTTCAAGTACATTAGATACACCGGGTCCAATAACAAAAAGTATAATAGATAATGCAATTTTTTTAACCGCTATGATTGGAGAAGATGTTGAAGATATTGCAACAAAAAAGAAGAATGAAAATATAAATTATTTTGAGAATTTAACAAATTCATCCATAAAAGGAAAAAGGTTTGGAGTTATTAAGCAACTTTTAAAAGATTCAATTTACAGTATTTCAATAGAAAAAATAAAAACCGCAGGAGGTGAAATTATTGAATATGACCCACCACAAATAACGCTTGATGGATTTTTAACATTGTTAAATATTGATATGAAACATGATTTGCCGGAGTATTTAAAAAATTATGCCGATAAAAATATTTCAATAACCTCAATTAAAGATATTATAGATTTGAATATACAAGATTCAGTAAAAAGATCTCCGTATGGTCAAGAACTATTTGAAGGTATTGTAAAAGATTCAACTACAGTGGCGGACTTTGAAGAAATTAAATTGAAATTAAATAATAGTGGAATTGAGTTTTTTAAAACACCAATGGACACCTATAATCTAGATGCAATTTTATCAATCAATAATTACCATGCAGGTTATGCTGCAGTAGCAAAATATCCTTGTTTATCGGTACCTATGGGATATGAAAATTCTGGTGAGCCAATTAGTTTAACTTTTATCGCTAAACCTTTTGAAGAAGAGAAATTATTAAAGCTTGGTTATGCATTTGAGCAATTAACAAATGTTAGAAAAATCCCAAAAGACTATAATTAAGTTATATACTATGATTTAGAATTGTTTTTCAAACTTTATTAATTTGTTAAAGTATTTATTTTCTCCCAAAGTTGTGAATCAAAGCTGCTTGGTCCTAAAAGAGAATCACTTGCATTTTCACCCATTCTAACTACAACCAAGTTTTTACTTGGTACAATATACAATTTTTGATCATTTTTACCTAAAGCGGCAAATAAATCATTGGGAGCGGAAGGAATTAATTTTCCTGTATACTCAGCTTCAGAAGAGGGTAATCTATAACTTTCTTTTCCGTTTAACCACCAAAAATAGCCGTAAGATTTATTTAGATTTTGAGAGGTTGTAGTCATTTCATTAAAATAATTTTTATCATTTAAAATAGTGTTGGTATTCCAAGTACCTTTATTCAAATTTAAAAGTCCGAAACGTGCCATACTTCTGGCATTGCTGTAATACAGATCAAAACAACCAATAGTTACCCAAAAGCCATTCATTCCTGTTTTATTTCTAAGTTTAGTATTAAAATAGCTGTCAAAAGTTGTATTTGTGGCATTAGAAATAATAGTATGAGTAATGGTATAAGGTGCATTGTGATAATACCAAAATGTACCGGGTTCATTTTTATAAACCAAATCTTCAGGTTCAAAACAATTAGCATTTTCAACGGTATAATCCAAACCTGTTGTCATAGTTAAATGATTCCAAACAGTAATTTCAGCTTCTTGTTCATCAGTTAAACTTGTCCAATTATTGCCTAAATATTCTTTTGATGCATCATGAATATTCAAAAAACCTTCTTCTTGAGCAATGCCTGTTAAAAATGAAGTAAGTGTTTTCGCTGCAGAATTCCATGTTAAATTAGTATTTACATTAGTATCATTACCATACCATTCAACGGCAATTTTTCCATTTTTTAAAATAATAAAGGCTTTAGTTCCTTTTTCATCTAAAAAATCTAATAATGGCTGAAGCGCATTAGAATTCCAGTCTAAATCTTCTATAGAAATGGTTTCCCAAATATCAGAATTTATTGGAGGGGAATATAACTCATTATCAATAATATCATCATTTTTTACAAGAGAATCGCTATCTGTAGAACAATTAGCAAATGCTGTAAACACAACTATAATAAATAATGTCCAATAATTTTTCATAGTAAATAGTAGTAAATGACAAGTTTAAGACATATAAATATATAAAAGGTTTAATTAACGTTGTATCTTTGCAAAATTAAAATTAGGAAATGAGGACAAAATCAAAAAAGGAAAATAAAATTAATGTGGTAACACTTGGTTGCAGTAAAAATGTTTACGATAGCGAAGTGCTGATGGGACAATTAAAAGCGAATAATAAAAATGTTGTTCATGAAGATGAAAATGACGAAGGGAATATTGTTGTTATAAATACCTGTGGTTTTATTGGTGATGCCAAGGAAGAATCTATAAATACAATTTTACACTACGTAAATAAAAAAGAAGAGGGTGAAGTTGATAGAGTTTATGTTACAGGCTGTTTAAGTGAACGTTATAAACCTGATTTGCAAAAAGAAATTCCTGATGTTGATGAGTATTTTGGAACGCATGATTTGCCTAATTTATTAAAAGTTTTAGAAGCTGATTATAAACATGAATTGGTTGGAGAACGTTTAACAACAACGCCTACGCATTATGCTTATTTAAAAATTGCAGAAGGTTGTGACAGGCCTTGTTCTTTTTGTGCAATCCCTTTAATGAGAGGGAAACATGTTTCAACACCTATAGAAAATTTAGTAATTGAAGCTACTAAATTAGCTAAAAAAGGAATTAAAGAATTGATTTTAATTGCGCAGGATTTAACGTATTATGGACTCGATATTTATAAAAAAAGGGCTTTAGCCGATTTATTGAAAGAATTGGTAAAAGTTGATGGCATTGAGTGGATTCGTTTACATTATGCTTTTCCAACAGGGTTCCCATTAGATGTGCTTGAAGTAATTAAAAACGAGCCGAAAGTTTGTAATTATTTGGATATTCCTTTACAGCATATTAATGATGATATTTTAAAATCGATGAGACGTGGTACTTCACATGAAAAAACTACCAATTTAATAGCTGAATTTAGAAAATCGGTTCCTAATATGGCTATCAGAACTACTTTAATTGTAGGTTATCCGGGAGAAACTTATGAGAAATTTAAAGAGTTAAAAGAATGGGTAGCTGAAATGCGTTTTGAACGTTTAGGTGCTTTTGCTTATTCGCATGAAGAAAATACACATGCTGCAAATTTAGAAGATGATGTTCTTGAAGATGTTAAAATGAATCGTGTTAATGAAATTATGGAACTGCAAAGTCAAATTTCATTTGAATTGAATCAAGAAAAAGTTGATAAGATATTTAAGGTTATAATTGATAGAAAAGATGGGAATTATTTTGTTGGGAGAACAGAATTTGATTCACCCGATGTTGATAACGAAGTGTTGATTGACGCCACAAAACATTATGTTCAAGTAGGTAAATTTGCAAATGTAAAAATTACTTCAGCTACTGAATTTGATTTGTACGGAGAACCGGTGAACTAATTTGGAAATTAAAAAATAATAAAAGCTGTTTTAAAAGTAATAATATGTAACGTCATTCTGAACTTGTTTCAGAATCTTAATGTTCTAAAATAAATCATTATAAGAACCTGAAACAAGTTCAGGTTGACTCAAACTTTACTTTTAAAACAGCTTTTAGGATATTAATAAACTAGTATTTTGATCTTAATTTAAAAAAACTGCATTGGCAAAAAATAGCTTGCCATTTTCCCAAAAAGATCTGAAAAGAGGATTATCAACCATGTAAATAATTTTTCCTCTACCTTTATTTTCAATTCCAAAAAGTAAAGATTCAGGGACAAGTTTTAAAGCGTTAACTCCTGCAAAACCAGATATATTGGTTGCATCTTTATTAAAATAACCAACATTTATTCCTTTATCTAATAACTCGTAACTGTTTGCTCCTAATTTTAAACTGTAATAATCTTTTGAATAGCCATAAGCTAATGGATGTGTAAAATCAATAGTACTTTTAAAAATGCTTCCGGTAATTGTGTTTTTAATGTATTCTCTTTCGCGAGTATTATAGGGTAACAAATTAGGCTCTTTATTTTCTTCTGGTTTTTTCTTTTTCAAATTAAAGCCTTCTTTGTCTGAAAAAGTTTCCAAAGCACCGTCAATAGCAATAATTTTACCTCCGTTTGTAACATAAGAAATAAGTTTTTCAAGACTTTCTTTATCTGCAATATATCCATCAGGTAATATTAAAACATCATATTTAGAAAGATCAATTCTATTTAAATTTTTAGTATTGATATTATTTAAAGGATATTTTAGTTGAGCTTCAAAAAAATGCCAAATTTCACCAAAACTTAATGAAGAAGTTCCTTCACCTGATAAAACTGCTATATTTTTATTACTGATAAGTGTATTGTTTTCTGACCCAAAGTCTTTTCCATTATCAACAAAACCAGTATTAGTTGTTTCTAATTTTTTATTTAATGTATTAGCAGTTTCAACAATTAGTTTGTCAAAATTTTCAATATGTCTGTTTTCACCTCTCATTATTAGTAATGTTCCTTTAGTGAAATTTTTTCCTTCAACAGAAAAATTAGTATTACTGTAGCGAACTTTAAAACCTTTTGACACTAATTTTCCTAAAAATGTGGCATCTGAAATTTCTTTCCATCTACATATATAAGAATAGGTATTTGTGTTGATTTCATTGTTAACGATTGAATTTTCAGAAGAAATATTTTTATTTACAGGAATTTCAACTTCCGATGCAAACCCTTGTAAACCATAAGCAAAAGGTAAACTCCAAGCGGTAATATCATAAGTTACAGAATCGGTAAGTTTAGCTTCAGGTTCTAACAATGCCTTCACCATTTTTCCTTTAGGCTGATTGGTTGAAACTATCCAATCATTTTTAGTTGTTTTTATGGTTTTTACACTTTTTGAATAATAATCGTAAGCTTTTAGTGATTTTTCTTCTGAAGGGAACGTTTCAATACCGTGTTTGTGAAGTAATTCTGAAAGTTTTTTAATTTTAGTTTTGTCTCCTCTTAAAATGTAACTTTTGTATTTTAAATTAGAATTATCAAAGAATTTTCCAAATTCAGTTATAAGTTTTACAGCATTTTTAGAAGATAATTCAACGGTTGATAAACCTGTAGTTGTATGGTGTTTAACTCTATCAACAAAAGTAAGAACAGAATTGTTTTCTAAAGTTATTCCTAATCCGGCACCAATACCGGCCTGTTCGTAAGTCATACCAATTGCTCCCATATAAGTTGGGTACGTATCGCCGTAACTTGGATACAATAAATCGAAAAACTCTTTTGTAAAATAACCCCATCCATTTTGGTCAAAATATTTTGCATGATTTTTCCCTAATTGCGTTTGAAAATCTCGTTGCCAATCTGTAATTATTTCATGAAAAGGTTCTGCCGCCGGCGCAAAGTAATACGGTTCATTATAACCTTGCTCATGGAAATCTACATGCACCTGTGGTAACCATTTATTGTAAACAACCAAACGTTGTTGTGTTTCAACCTGACTGGCCCAAGCCCAATCTCTATTTAAATCGAACAAATAATGATTGGCTCTTCCTCTAGGCCAAGGCTCGTTATGTTCAGAGGCATCCGGATTCACATTGTATGGAGTGCTTTTAGTTTCATTATACCAATTAACATATCTATCTCTTCCATCGGGATTGATACAAGGATCAATAATAACTAATGTATTTTTAAGCCATTCTTGTTTTTTTGTAATTAAATCGTACAATGTTTGCATAGATGCTTCTGTACTCGAAGCCTCATTGCCATGTACATTGTAACTTAACCAAACAATAACAGTTTCAGAGTTGGAATTTCCTTCAATTATACCCGCTTTCTTAAGATTATTTTCTCTTATTTTTTCAAGATTAGAAATATTTTCTACTGATGATATGTATGAAATGTATAAAGGTCTAAATTCATTGGTTTCACCATATTTTTCAAGCTTTATATTAGCAGAATTAGTACTTACATAGTCAAAATATTCAATTACTTTATAATGTCTTGTAAAACGTGTGCCAAGTTCATAACCTAAAAAATCTGCTGGCGATTTAATATTTTGGGCAGTAATTGAACTAAATAATAATGAAATTGTAAAGAATGTTAAGAGGATTTTTTTCATTTATGTAATAATTTAAAAAAGCCAAATGTAATTAATAATACTTAATTTTTAAGATTATATAAGCATTTGATTAAATTATTAAGAAAAAGGTGTAAAAATTGTAGTATAAATTGATTTTAGTTATAAAAAATTAAATAAATATTTTAATTTGTTAATTTTAGTTGAACATTTTTAAATTGTTTATTTTTATAACCTCAATTTCAGTTTTATATGGGTACTGATTATAATTTTGAAAAGCATTGGAACAATGCCTATTTAAAAACGCCTATCAATAGTTTGGGATGGTATGAAAAAGAAGCAACTCAGTCATTAAACCTTATTGAATTGTGTAATTTACCTAAAGAAGCTTCTGTTTTTAATCCTGGTGCAGGTGCCAGTAGTTTGATTGAAGAACTATTAAATAGAGGTTACACAAACCTTACAGTAAACGATATTTCTTCAATAGCACTTTCCGAGTTGAGAAATAGTTTGTCGAAGCATAAACATTCAGAAGTTAAATTTGTAGTTGACGATTTAACAAATCCTACAGAACTTTTAAAATTAAAAAATATAGATTTGTGGCACGATAGGGCTGTTCTTCATTTTTTTACATTGAAAGAACAACAAAACACATATTTTAATTTGTTAAAAAAGGTTTTAAAGCCAAATGGTTTTGTAATTTTGGCTCAATTTAACTTAGAAGGCGCAAAAAAATGTAGCGGATTGGATGTTGTAAATTACAATGAGGAAATGCTACAGGAAAAATTAGGAAATGAATTTATTTTGTTAGAATCATTCAACCATACATATTTTCAACCTTCAGGCAATACAAGAGAATTTGTTTACACTCTATTTCAAAGAAAAGCATAGTTTTTAATGAAAGTACACCATCTTCCTTTTTACAAAACAGGATATTTTTCTAATCTGATAAACGATTATTTAGATAAAAATTCTAAATTATTGGAGTTTTATGAAAATTTTCCAAATATTGAGGGATTTAAAAAGCAAATAAATCTAAAATCAAATTTTGAAGCTGCTAAACGTAAAACGTTGGTTAAATCTTTAAATAAACAATACAATTCATTTAAAACAAGTGATTTAACAACTGAAAACATAATGTTGTTAGGTGCTGAAAATACATTTACAGTAACTACAGGACACCAATTGAACATTTTTACCGGACCATTATATTTTTTATACAAAATAGTTACTACAATAAATTTAACAAAAGAACTGAAAAAACAGTTTCCAAAGTACAATTTTGTGCCTATTTATTGGATGGCTACTGAAGATCACGATTTTGATGAGATAAACTATTTTAATTTTCAAGAAACTAAAATTAGCTGGAATAAGAATGTAACCGGAGCTGTAGGTAGGATTTCTACAAAAGGTTTAGATGAAGTTGAAGAAAAATTTATCAGTTTATTGAATACTTCAAAAAATGCACAGAAACTTAAAGAACTATTTAACAATTCATATAGTAAGCATTCAACATTAGCTGAAGCAACACGTTATTTGGTAAATGAACTTTTTGGTGAATATGGTTTGGTAATTGTTGATGGAGATGATAAAGCTTTAAAAACTGAGTTTAAATCGATATTAAAAGATGAGTTAATTGAAAATACATCTTATAAAACAGTTTTAGAAACAAATAATAAGTTAAGTTCCAACTATAAAATCCAGGTAAATCCACGAGAAATTAATTTATTTTACCTAAAAGATAATTTACGAGAAAGAATTATTTTTGATACTAAAAATTACATTGTTAATAATACTTCAATTTCATTTACTAAAGATGAAATATTGAATGAACTTGAAAATTATCCGGAGAGATTTAGTCCCAATGTAATTATGCGGCCACTTTATCAAGAAACTGTTTTACCAAATTTATGTTACATTGGAGGAGGTGGAGAGTTGGCTTATTGGTTTCAGTTAAAAAAATATTTTAGTGTTTCTAAAATACCATTTCCAATTTTATTGTTACGAAATTCAGTACTGTTTATCTCCAAAAAGCAACTGCATAAATTGCGAAAATTAGATATATCATTAGAAGAAATTTTTGTTAAACAAGAAGATTTAATTTCAGAAAAAATAAAAGAAATCTCTGAAATAGAAATTGATTTTTCGCAACAAAAATTGTTTTTAAAGCAACAATTTACAGGTTTAAAAGAGTTGGCAAAACAAACAGATGTTTCATTTTTAGGTGCTGTGAATGCACAGGAAAAGAAACAATTAAATGGGTTAGATAAATTAGAACAACGTTTGCTGAAAGCACAAAAAAGAAAACTTAATGATGTTATTGAGAGAATTACATTACTTCAAAATGAGTTATTTCCTAACCAGAGTTTGGAAGAACGCACCCGAAATTTTGCTGAATATTATGTAGAGTTTGGCGATAAACTAGTACCAATGCTTTTATCAGCTTTAAATCCTTTAAAATTACAATTTTCAATTATCGAGAATTAAAATTCTATAGGTTTAAATGAAATTGTTTTGGATTTAAAAATGTATTTCAGTTCAATTACTTTTTCATTTTTTATTTTAGAGGCTTCATGGTCATCTAATTCAAAATCAATTTCCGTAAAATAAGCACTAGTATTTTTTATTTGAGTGGAATCAATATCTGTATTATCAGAATTTAAGGTTAAAGAATCATTTTCGAAAATAAAGGATAGTTTACATCCTGTACGTTTAATTTTGGTTGAAAAATCACCAATAATAATTGTTTTTAAATAAGGAAACCCACCAAGCTCTTCAAAATCTAAATAAGCGTCATTTGTAGTGTTTTCGGCATATTTTGTAGCTCCATTATATTCTATTTTAGGTGCAATTTCAACAGAATTTTTATTTTTTTTTGTTTTAAAAAGGTTTGAAAAAGAAAAAGACATTTTTAATATTTAGTTGTTATGATATGCTTGATTATGTACTAAGGTTGTTCCGCATACTAAACATTTTTCCGATTTACCAGATCCTCCGTAACAACCATTATTACAAATATAATGATAAACTCCAGAACTATTTTGAGCAGGAGTACTGTTATTTTTATTATTTTGGTTACCGTTGTATTTAGGTACATTTAAAGGACCATCTTTTAAAAAATCTTTTGCATGATAAATTTCATTATGTGTGTATGGAGTTTTACAAACAGGGCAATTACCTGCAATAGCACCTCCGCTATTTTCACAATTATTTTTGCATATATAATGTTTAATACTCTCGGAAGAAGTATTGGTATCTTTTATAATGGTTTTAGACTGTTTTTCTTTACAGGAAACACTGATTATAAGTACAGAAAATAAAAATATTTTAAAAAATCGCATAGTTAAAATTCAAATGTATATTCTCAAATATATATTAAATTTTTTAGTTATAAAATTTGAACAAGTTCTGTTTATAAAAAAAGCCCAAACTTTTGAGTTTGGGCTTTACTTTTAAAAATAATATTTTATAAGTGAATTACTTCACCATAAGCATCGGCTACAGCTTCCATAACAGCTTCACTCATTGTAGGGTGTGGGTGAATTGCTTTTAATACTTCATGGCCGGTTGTTTCTAATTTTCTTGCAACAACAGCCTCAGCTATCATATCAGTTACACCGGCACCAATCATGTGGCAACCTAACCATTCGCCGTATTTTGCATCAAAAATAACTTTTACAAATCCGTCGGGTGTTCCTGCAGCTTTTGCTTTACCTGAGGCAGAAAAAGGAAATTTTCCTACTTTAATTTCATAACCTTCTTCTTTCGCTTTAGCTTCAGTTAAACCAACACTTGCAATTTCAGGTGTAGCATAGGTACAACCCGGAATGTTACCGTAATCAATTTTATCAGTATGTAAACCTGCAATTTTCTCAACACAAGTAATTCCTTCGGCAGAAGCTACGTGCGCTAATGCAGGTCCGGGAACAACATCGCCAATAGCATAATAACCCGGAATATTTGTTTGATAAAAATCGTTTACCAATATTTTATCTCTGTCAGTAACAATACCAACATCTTCTAAACCTATATTTTCAATGTTTGATTTAATTCCTACAGCTGAAAGAACTATGTCGGCTTCTAAAATTTCTTCACCTTTTTTAGTTTTAACAACAGCTTTAACTCCTTCTCCTGAAGTATCAACAGATTCAACTGATGAGCTGGTCATAACTTTGATACCTGATTTTTTGAAAGAGCGTTCAAATTGTTTAGAAACATCTACATCTTCTAACGGAACTAAATTTGATAAAAATTCAACAATGGTTACTTCGGTACCCATTGAATTGTAAAAATGAGCAAACTCCACTCCAATTGCACCGGAGCCAACTACAATCATTTTTTTAGGTTGTTCAGGTAAAGTCATAGCCTCTCTGTAGCCAATAACTTTTTTGCCATCTTGAGGTAAGCTTGGTAATTCGCGAGAACGAGCACCTGTTGCAATAATAATATGATCGGCACTATATTCAGTAACATTTCCATCAGCATCAGTTACATCAACTTTTTTTCCCGGTTTTATTTTACCAAAACCATCAATCACATCAATTTTATTTTTTTTCATTAAAAATTGAACACCTTTACTCATTCCTTCGGCAACATTTCGGCTTCTTTTAACAACGGCTTCAAAGTCCTTATCAATAGCTTCGGCTTTTAAACCATATTCATCAACGTGTTTTAAATAATCGTAAACTTGAGCACTTTTAAGTAATGCTTTTGTTGGTATACATCCCCAATTCAGGCAGATACCTCCTAAGTTTTCTTTTTCAACTACAGCTACTTTAAAACCTAGCTGAGATGATCTAATAGCTGTAACATATCCTCCTGGACCACTTCCTATAATGATGATATCGTATTTCATGTTTTTACTTTTATTAAATATGAGGCGAATTTACAAAGATTTTAACTAAATAAACTTAAATTTAGTTAAGAAATATTTAAATTAGCGTAGACCAATTTAAAACTTAAACCATGGGATTATTAGATTCATTAAAAAAATTATTTGGTGGTACTAAAAAGACTGCCGAAAATACTTTTGATAAAGCAAAAGTAGCAACTGATGACTTAAAAAAAGATGCGTCAGAACTAACCGATAAGGCTGTAGATAAAGCTAAAGACATTGCAAATGATTTAAAAGAAGAAATAGTTGATTTTGCTGAAGATGCAAAAGAAGTGGCTAAGGAAGCTAAAGAAATTATTTCTGAAAAAACAAAGGAAATAACAGCCGAGATTAAAGAAGAAACTTCAGAATTTATTGAAGACACAAAAAAAGTTGCTAAAGAGGTAAAAGAAAAAGTTTCAGAAAAAACAGATGAAGCCATTAAAAAAACTAAAGAAGTAGCAAGTGATGTTAGAGCGTCGTTAGATGAAACTATTGAAAATGCTAAAGAAAAAGGTGAAATTATTGCTGATGAATCAAAAGCAGCAATAAAAAATATAAAAGATAAAATAGATAGTTCTAAAGAAAATGAGGCTTAAAATATAAAGTTTTTTTAAAAGAAAAAGGTTGTTTAAAAAGTGTATTTTAAGTTAATCGGAACCTGTCTGCCGACAGGCAGGCTTATTTAGCTTCGCTGAATCTTCGAATTCAGGTTTTCATAATAATTAAAGATAAGCATATTGAGATTCTGAAATAAATTCAGAATGACGACATTTAAGACTTTTTAGACAATCTCTTTTATTATTGTAAAACTATTTACATTCTTTCAGGAACATTAATTCCCAATAACATAAATGCCGATTTTATAACATTTCCAACTTTAGCAGAAAGTTGAGTTCTGAATATTTTTTCTTGCTCATTTTCGCAACCTAAAATAGGCACTGTTTGGTAAAACGAGTTGTATACTTTAACCAAATCAAACGTATAGTTTGCAATTAATGCCGGACTATGATTTTTAGCCGCATTTTGAATAGTTTCAGGAAATAATAAAATTTGTTTAATCAATTCGCGCTCTTTTCCATCTAACGAAATAGCATTTATTTCTACTGAAAAATCAAAATCGGCTTTTCTTAAAATAGATTGAATTCTTGCGTAAGTGTATTGAATAAAAGGACCTGTATTGCCGTTAAAATCAACCGATTCTTCCGGATTGAATAGAATACGTTTTTTAGGGTCTACTTTTAAAATAAAATATTTTAAAGCTCCTAAACCAATGGTTTTGTATAATTCTTCTTTCTCTTCTTCCGAGTATCCTTCTAATTTGCCCAACTCTTGTGAAATTTCACGTGCAGTATTGGTCATTTCAATCATTAAATCATCAGCATCAACAACAGTACCTTCTCTCGATTTCATTTTACCGCTTGGCAAATCAACCATTCCGTACGATAAATGATACAAATGTTTAGCCCAATCAAAACCTAATTTATCTAAAATTAGAAACAGTACTTTAAAATGATAATCCTGTTCGTTACCTACGGTATAAACCAATTCATCTAAATCAAAATCTTTAAAACGCTCAATGGCAGTACCTATGTCTTGTGTCATATACACCGCAGTTCCATCGGCTCTCAACACAATTTTTTCATCTAAACCATCTTCAGTCAAATCAATCCAAACCGAGCCATCTTCTTTTTTATAAAAAACACCTCTTTCTAATCCATCGGCAACAACATCTTTTCCTAATAAATAGGTATTACTTTCGTAATAATTTTTGTCGAAATCAACACCCAATTCTTTATAAGTTTCGTTAAATCCGGTATAAACCCACTCGTTCATAGTTTTCCATAAATCAACAACTTCTGCATCTCCGGCTTCCCATTTTATAAGCATTTCTTGTGCTTCTAATAAAAGTGGAGCTTCTTTTTTTGCTTCATCTTCTGTTTTTCCTTCAGCAATAAGTTTACCGATTTCTTTTTTGTATTCTTGGTCAAATTTCACATAGTAATTACCAACCAGTTTATCACCTTTAAGGCCTGTACTTTCGGGAGTTTCACCATTTCCAAAACGTTGCCAAGCCAACATACTTTTGCAAATATGAATACCACGGTCGTTTATTATTTGAGTTTTATATACTTTTTTACCTGAAGCCTTAATAATTTCAGCCACAGAATAGCCTAATAAATTATTTCTTATATGTCCTAAATGTAGTGGTTTATTTGTGTTTGGTGAAGAATATTCTACCATAACAGCTTTATCACCTTTGTTAGGTGTTACAAATCCGTAATTTTCAGTTGAAAATACAGTATTGAAATTTGAAATAAAATAAGCATCGGAAATTACCAAATTTAAAAACCCTTTAACTACGTTAAAATCTGCAATTTCTTCAACATTTTCTTTTAAATAGTTTCCCAGTTTTGTGCCAATTTCAGCAGGATTTCCTTTTATAAAGCGTAAAAATGCAAAAATTACAATAGTTATATCTCCTTCAAAATCTTTACGTGTAGCCTGAAATTCAACAGTTTCAATTGCTACATTATAAATGTGTTTTAACCCTTTTTTTACAGCCGATTCTAAAATATTTTGCATAATTTTTACTGAAATAATTTGAAGTGCAAAAGTACACAAATTTTAAAAGTTTAAATTGTATTTTTGCCTATAAATTACGAAGAATGGAACAGTTTTTAAAAGAGTTACCCAATTTAGCCAAAGAAAAATACGATGAGAGTAAAAAGTATTTTGCTAAATTGAAAAAACGAACACCTAAAAATTTAGATTTGGTAATGCAGGATTTACATGATGAAGAGTTTGAAAAAACCGATTGTTTAACCTGTGGTAATTGCTGTAAAACTACCAGCCCAATTTTTACTGAAAAAGATATTGAACGAATTTCGAAACATTTAAAAATGAAGGTTGTGAATTTTATTTCACAGTATTTAGAACGCGATTCGGATGATTTTTATGTGTTAAAAACGGCTCCATGTTCCTTTTTAGATTTGAAAGACAATACATGTTTTATTTATAATGTTCGCCCAAAAGCATGTAGTGAATATCCGCATACCAATAGACGTAAGTTTATTCAAATAACTAATTTAACATTAAAAAATACGGAGATTTGCCCGGCAACATATAACATTGTAGAAGCATTGAAAAAGAAATTGCCTGTAAAATAAATACTTCTTTTTTATATATAAAAAAAGTCCTACCGAAGCAGGACTAAAGATTTTCATCTACGGCATATAGCCTTATTGTGATAAGATTAAAGATTAGTATAATTTTTTCACTATTCAAATATAGTAAACTTTTTTTAAATCTTATAAAAAACCGTTAACTTTATAAGTCTTAAAAAATTGCAATAAAATTATATGTTATGTCAAAAATTCTTGGATTAGATTTAGGAACCAACAGTATTGGTTGGGCGGTTGTTGATGATTCACACCAAAAAATTTTAGGAATGGGAAGTAGGATATTTCCTATGGGAGTTGATAATTTAGGTGATGGGGAAGGGAGAGAAATGTCTAAAAATGCAAGCAGAACAGGAGCTAGAGGAGTTAGGCGTCAATTTTTTAGAAAAAGATTAAGAAAAAAAGTGTTATTAAAAGCACTTTCAGAAAATAAAATGTGTCCATTGGATTCAAAAGATTTTGAAGATTGGAAAAGAACAAAAGAATTTCCGTCCATAAAGTTAGCCACTTGGTTTGCATTAAATCCGTATGAGTTAAGGCAAAAAGCATTAAATAAAAAAATTACATTAGAAGAATTAGGCAGAATATTTTATCATTTAATTCAGCGTAGAGGCTTTTTAAGCAATAGTAGAAAAGGGGGGAAAGATGATGGAGCTATTTTTAAAGGAAATGTAAAAGAAGGAAAAATCGGTATTACAGAAACACAAGAGAAAATCCAAGAAAAAACATTAGGTTCTTATTTGTATGAAATTTATCCAAAAGAAA
Source organism: Lutibacter sp. B1 (assembly GCF_012524075.1). Lineage (GTDB taxonomy): Bacteria > Bacteroidota > Bacteroidia > Flavobacteriales > Flavobacteriaceae > Lutibacter. The sequence goes on along the minus strand of NZ_JAAZUI010000001.1, from coordinate 5,531 downwards.
ATCATCCTTTTCAAGAAGGTTTAGAGAGAATTCGTAACAGGTATACTACACGTAAAATGTATGTTGATGAATTTGAATTGATTTGGAATAAACAAGCTCAATTTTATTTAGGTTTAACAAACGAATTAAAAATTTTATTTGGTGGTAGAAAACTCGATGGTTATAAAGAAGATGGAATTTTATTTCATCAAAGACCATTACGTTCTCAAAAACATTTAGTTGGTAATTGCTCTTTTGAACCTACTAAAACAAAATGTCCTATAAGCGCAATTCCTTTTGAACAGTTTAGAGTATGGCAATGGGTAAACACCGTAGAATATAATGGAAATAAAATTTCTCAAGATGAAAAGGAAAAGATTATCGATTTTTTGTATGCAAATGAAAAGCCCGATTTTAAACGAATTAGAAAAGTTATTGGGAAAGAAAATGCACAATTCAAATTCAATTATAAAGATGATGATAAGATAGTTGGAACACATACCATATCAAATTTATCAAATAAAAAATATTTTGGTAAAAAATGGTTTGAGTTTTCAGAAAAGGAACAAGAAGATATATGGCATGTGTTGTACTTTTTTGACAGTAAATCGAATTTAAAAGATTATGCTATTAAAAAATGGAATTTTACGGAAGAACAAGCAGAAGCAATTTCAAAATTTAATGTTAAAGATGGTTATTCTAATTTAAGCAGAAAAGCAATTTCAAATATTCTTCCTTTTTTGCAGTTGGGCTTTACATATGATGTGGCTGTAGTTTTAGGTGGAATTAAAAATGTTTTTGGTACAGATTGGGAAAAATTATCTGATGAAAAAAGAAATTATTTAATTGATAATGTTGAAGATATTGTTCGCTCAAAAACTAAAGGCGGATTTATAGATATTATTAAAAATATTTTAAGAAAAGATTACAATATTTCAGATAAGCAACTTAAAAAACTATACCATCATTCTGCAAAAATCGATGTAAAAGAATTGTTAGAAAAATTGCCGTTAGGTAAAGAAGCAGACAAAGAAATACAGGCTATAAGAAATCCAATTGTAATTACAGCTTTATTTGAACTACGAAAATTAGTTAATGAATTGATTGATGAACACGGTAATTTTAACGAAATTAAAGTTGAAATGGCACGTGATTTAAAAATTTCCAAATCGCAACGAAATAAAATCCGTAGAGATCAAAAACGTTTAGAGAGAGAAAATGATAGAATAAAAGATAGATTAAATGAGGAAGGTATTAGAATAACTCATGATACTATTTTGTTATATAAATTATGGGAAGAATGTAAAAAAACGTGTCCATATACAGGAAAGCCAATTTCAGTAGCGCAATTATTTTCAGGAGAAGTACAAATTGAACATATTCATCCATGGAGTCGTTCTTTAAATGATAGTTTTTCAAATAAAACATTATGTTGGGCAGATGAAAACAGAAAAAAAGGTGATAAAACACCTTATGAATATTATGGTGATGATGAAGCAAATTGGTCTGCAATAAAAGAACGTGCTTTAAAATTATTTTCTGATACTAAAGAATACCCTAATTCATATAATAAATTTAAACGATTTGTACAACAAAAATTTGATGATGATTTTTCTTCAAGACAATTAAATGATACACGATATATTAGTAAAGAAGCTAAAAATTATTTATCAAGAATTTGTGAAAATGTTACAGTTTCTCCGGGACAAGCAACATCTAATTTGAGACAAAAGTGGGGTTTGAATCATATTTTAAATTATGAAAATGCTAAAACTCGTGAAGATCATCGTCATCATGCAATTGATGCTTTAGTAATGGCTTGTACAAAAGGATCGTATGTGCAAGAATTATCTAAATGGAATAGATATAATAGAAAACCAGAATTAAAATATTTTCCAATGCCTTGGGAAACATTTAATTATGATGCGGAAAAAGCAGTTGAAAATATTTTGGTTTCTCACAAAAAAGTTTCAAATGATATTACTGTTCGAACACATATAACAGAGAAAAACGGAAAAAAACATAAAAATATTGGTGTAGCGGCAAGAGGACAATTGCATAAAGAAACAGTTTTTGGTAAGCGAACATTTAAAGGAGAAGAAGCTTTTCATGTCAGAAAACCTATTGAAAGTTTAGAAACTGCAAAACAAATTGATAAAGTAGTTGATGAAACAATTCGAATGCTGATTTTAAAAAGAGTGAATGAATTAGGTGGATTTGTAAAAGATAGAGTTCCTGCTAACACCTTTTTTATAATAGAAGAAAACGGAATAAAAAAACCACAAATTTTCTTACCAAATAAAAAAGGTGAACCTGTTCCTATTTTAAAAGTTAGAGTAAAAGAAAATATTGGTGGTGCAGAAAAATTAAAAGAAAATATAAACCAATGGGTAAACCCAAGAAATAATCATCATGTATTAATTTATAAAGACGAAAAAGGCAATTTAAAAGAAGATGTTGTAACATTTTGGACAGTTGTAGAAAGAAAAAGAATTGGAGATTCGGTATACAAATTACCAACAGATGGAAAAGAAATAATTACCACTTTACACATTAACGATATGTTTTTGTTAGGGTTAAATGATGAAGAAATTAATTGGGAAAATCAAGATTATGAGATGATAAAAGATCATTTGTATAGAGTTCAAAAACTATCATCAAAGTTTTATGAATTTAGATTAAATACAGAAGCATCAATACAAAACAATTTTCAACCTTTTTATATTCGAATTCAAAGTTTTGGTGATGGTAAAACAGGATGGAAAACATTTAATCCTATAAAAGTTAAAATATCTGTTACAGGTAAAATTGAAAAATTATAATAGTTTGTCATTCCGAAGCATGAGGAATCACATAAGAGTAAACAAATAAAAATGAAAGAGTTTAATGAAAATGAAGGTTATCATAAATATTATGTGTATATCATAACTAACAAGTATCGATCTACTTACTATATTGGTGTGACAAATAATTTAAATGAGCGTTTAAAACAGCATAAAGAGAATATAGACAAGGGAGCCAAAACTTTTGCAGCGAAATATAACTTGCAACATTTGGTATATTATGAGCAATTTAGTTGGGTGCAAAATGCTATTGCCAGAGAAAAAGAGCTTAAAGGGTGGAGCAGGGAAAAGAAATTAGATTTAATACGTTCCTTTAATGCTAATTTTGAGTTTTTAGAGAGTCGATTTATATAATATAGCAGTTGTTTTTATAGTATTAGGAATTTCATTAAAAATGTGAAAATTATGAGATTCCTCATGCTTCGGTATGACAGGAATAAGTTCTTTGACATAAAAAGTCAAATCTTAAACAATAAAAACCACAACAAAACAGAACGAAGTGAGGTTTTGTTGTGGTTTGATTAAAGATTAGAAAACACGATATTTAAATGCTTTTCTTTTTTTCTCTGGGTTTGTTGTGGTTTGATTAAAGATTAGAAAACACGATATTTCGGCTCATTTAAAGCCACTAATCTTATACGTTGTGGTTTGATTAAAGATTAGAAAACACGATATTACGAATCAATTGCTACATCTACTGTATTAGGTTGTGGTTTGATTAAAGATTAGAAAACACGATATTTTAATATAAGTTTATTTTGGCTTGATATAGTTGTGGTTTGATTAAAGATTAGAAAACACGATATTAGATTTAAAGGAAGGCGATGAGCTTGTATAGTTGTGGTTTGATTAAAGATTAGAAAACACGATATTAGTAAAATAATTCTCGATAAACATATCGAAGTTGTGGTTTGATTAAAGATTAGAAAACACGATATTTGTATCTGGTGGTAATGCTGCTACTAAAGCGTTGTGGTTTGATTAAAGATTAGAAAACACGATATTCAAATAGGGTCTTATAAAATTATAAATAATGTTGTGGTTTGATTAAAGATTAGAAAACACGATATTTACAGTTCTTATGAATGATTCAATTGGCTAGTTGTGGTTTGATTAAAGATTAGAAAACACGATATTTTTATACTCTCGATACACTATGGCATCTGCGTTGTGGTTTGATTAAAGATTAGAAAACACGATATTAAACCTACTTTAAGACCAAGTGTAAGAACTGTTGTGGTTTGATTAAAGATTAGAAAACACGATATTTTAGTTTGTGAAGAATATTACATTAAGCGGTTGTGGTTTGATTAAAGATTAGAAAACACGATATTAGTCGTGAAGTAATTGTAAGATACACTTATGTTGTGGTTTGATTAAAGATTAGAAAACACGATATTAAATCGGCAACTAACCATACCACCAACGTTGTTGTGGTTTGATTAAAGATTAGAAAACACGATATTCTTAAAAATGGCAACCAAAAAGAATTTACCGTTGTGGTTTGATTAAAGATTAGAAAACACGATATTCAAATAGGGTCTTATAAAATTATAAATAATGTTGTGGTTTGATTAAAGATTAGAAAACACGATATTATTCTTGCTTTGTAGCAAATGAAGTGTTTAGTTGTGGTTTGATTAAAGATTAGAAAACACGATATTTTTCCACCAGGATATTATTATCTCGAGCTTGTTGTGGTTTGATTAAAGATTAGAAAACACGATATTGAAAATTCGCTCCATTTCATACGTGTCATCGTTGTGGTTTGATTAAAGATTAGAAAACACGATATTATTACAAGAAAACAAACAACTACCAGTAGTGTTGTGGTTTGATTAAAGATTAGAAAACACGATATTATTTATCTCGAAAAGTGTATAGCGAATCTTGTTGTGGTTTGATTAAAGATTAGAAAACACGATATTTAATTTTTACAGTTCCCTGCGGTTTACAAGTTGTGGTTTGATTAAAGATTAGAAAACACGATATTCAAGCTCATCATTAGTAACGTCAGCATTATGTTGTGGTTTGATTAAAGATTAGAAAACACGATATTTGACTTTTCATCAATAGATTCGTTTGATAGTTGTGGTTTGATTAAAGATTAGAAAACACGATATTTAAGGTCTTGTAAATATTCGATAACTTCTTGTTGTGGTTTGATTAAAGATTAGAAAACACGATATTTAGTAGCGTTTTTAGCTTCTAATAACCAAGTAATTAAGGTGAAATATCGTAAATAAAAATGCTTCTTTTTTGTATTTAATTGACAAGATTGAGGCATTTTTTACATTCTAATGTGGTTTACAAACACCAGTAATAGGATTATTAATAGGTGTATCTTAGTTGTGGTTTGATTAAAGATTAGAAAACACGATATTGTAATGATGTTACTTCTCCTGCTGTTTTAAGTTGTGGTTTGATTAAAGATTAGAAAACACGATATTTCCAAGGCGAATGAATTAATTGACCTCTAGTTGTGGTTTGATTAAAGATTAGAAAACACGATATTCACAATCTACACACGTTGCCTTTACTCGTAGTTGTGGTTTGATTAAAGATTAGAAAACACGATATTTAGTAGCGTTTTTAGCTTCTAATAACCAAGTAATTAAGGTGAAATATCGTAAATAAAAATGCTTCTTTTTTGTATTTAATTGACAAGATTGAGGCATTTTTTACATTCTAATGTGGTTTACAAACACC